>JAEXFI010000027.1 GCA_023400235.1 Bacillota bacterium | reverse complement strand
CCTTTAGAAAACTGCTTGTGGGCCAAACGCTAAGGCCCACATTTTGTATCCATTTTTGAGAAAATGGATACAAAACCGCACTTTTCCCCTTCAACTCTGCATATTTATACGTTTTGCAACAGCCTCTTCATACCGTGCTGGAACCCTCAGTTGAGCTGTTGATTTGCAAGCCGGCTAAATCCTACGCCCTCGTATTCAGACAGTTCTTCTTCAAAGGAATTTATTTAGAAATTATATTTCACGTTTATTTATTGCTTGTGCTAATGCCATGCCAACCACCAGAACAGCCGCCGCAAACACAAATATAAGCTGCAGACTTCCTATCGTAAAACCGCCGACGGAGGTGAACAGCTCCGGCGTGAGCCTCATAAGGCAGGAGCCCGCAAGAGTTCCGCCAAAGCCCACTATACCGTTGACTGCCGAAGAAAATCCCATATATACCGTCTTGTTCTCAGCCGGTGCAAAATTGTACTGAATATTGTTTATTGAGATATTAATGCCTGAAATGGCAGCCCCTCCCAGAATATGAGCAGCCGGAAGCAGCAAAAACCCATTGCCCGGATTTGTAAAAAACCATATCAGGAAGCATGCAGCCTGTATAAGCAGCATGGTCTTTAAAAGGTACATCCAGGACCTTTTATCCGCCAGCCTTCCCCAGAATCTCACAGATACAATGCTGGAAGCCGAGGACAGGACAAGCATAAGGGTAATATAGCCGTAGCCCAGCTCAAGCCGGGAAAGCATATATACCGAGGTAAACGGAGCCGCCAGTTGGAACCCAGCATTCCATATGAGCATGACAAGAACAATTCTCATGTATTTTCTGTTTTGCAAGGGCAGCAGTATGACGTTCCTGATATTGATATTTCTGTCGGGCCGGGGATACGGGGGCTCCTTCATGCTTGAAAACAGTATGAAGTTGACAATTGCAGCAGCTATTACAAAAATGTATATTACTAAAAAACCCTCAAAGGGCTGTCCGCTTTTCTGAAATCTGTCCAGCACCTGCCCCATAAGCAGGGTTATACAGGTTACCACTCCCAATACAATGGATTCTCTCCGTCCGAAATAGGAGCCTCTGATATTCCCCGGAGTGATGGCAAGCAGCCAGGTCTGAGATGCCGGGATTGTAAAGGCCATTAAAAGGTTCGCTGCCAGAAATACAAATATCAGTACAGAAATTTTAAAAGCTTTATCAAGCCTTATGAGGGGTATAAAAATCATAAGCCCCAGTAAAAGTCTTCCTATAAAACAGAACAGGCAGGTAATCAGCTTCCTGCTCCGCATTTTTTCATATACGGCCGGAGAGAGCGCAGTTATTATACCGGCTAAAACCGGAATGGCTGCTATAATTCCCGCTATTTCATCATTGGCCCCCAGGTATTTTGCAAACCCCACCAAAAAAGCTCCGCTTGTTAAGGTAAGAATGCTCCTGGCAGTGCAGCCCTCAAAAATTGAAATATTCCGTGAAAAATGCATATCAGCAGGGCTGAGGTTTCCGTAGTTAAAGTATATTTTTTTGACAATACGGGATATATTCACAAAAACCTCCCTTTGAGCAAGAAATTTGCTGCGCAAATCCGTTTAGTGCCCCATTTAAGTTTCTACAGATGCTCTAAAAAAGCATATGCCTGAAATTTGCGGTTGAGGTTATCTGCAAATTCAGGCATATATCTAATAGTGCCGGCAATTAATTAAAACTTCTCAGGGCAGGTTATTCAACTACAACACCCTTTTTTAAAATAATGTTGGCGTATAGTGCTGCCTCACTTGTGGCAATAACTGCATATGCACTCCTGGTTCTTTCATAAAAAGCAAATCTTTCTATGTTCTCTATCTTATTATTCTGAGGCTCGTGCTTATTGATTATTCCCTTATAAACATCCCAGATAGGAGTCTCTGCCGTATCTCCCGGAACCACCTGCATGAGAGCCACAGGCTTTTCAACATATGGGTCAAGCGGGAAAAACTTCAGTATGGCATCCAATACCTCAGGAACACCATGCCCATCCAGTCTAATTACTTTCTTTCCAAAGGTACCCGAAGGAAAATTTCCGTCGGCAATTACTATTTCATCACTATGCCCCATCTCCATGAGAGTCTTAAGGAGCTCAGGGGTTAAGATCGAAGGAATTCCCTTTAACATATGTCCTCCATACCGCCAAGCGGATATAATTTTAGTTTATTTTGCATTTATTTTGCCTATTTGGTTATTTCACCGTTAAGATCCCACAAATCGGTCCAGTCCTTGGAACCCTCCCAAAGGAAAACCTGGCCCTTTATCAGACGGCAGTTCTTATCCACGCCCTCAATCTTTTTCATCTCCTCCTCTGTAAGCGGGTCTTCCACCGCACACCTGAGGTTACTGGCATACTCGTTTCTGTGGATTGAGAACGGTATGGGAGTCTGTCCTCTCTGAACAGCCCATTTAATACATATAACAGCAGGATGGACATTATGTGCCTTTGCTATTTCGACAATAACCGGTTCCTGTATATCCACATAGTCCTCAGCTGTCTTGTCACGGTCCGGTCTTGTGGGCGAACCGATTGGGCAGAAGCCTATTGGTTGGATACCATGCTCAAGGACGAACTGGAACAGCTCAGGCTGCTGGAAGCAGGGATGGAGCTCCATTTCTATGGCTGCAGGCATGATAGTGGCGTATTTGAGCAGCTCCTTCAACTTTGGAACAGTCATGTTGGAGGCTCCGATATGTTTTACATAACCAGCCTTCTGGAGTCTTTCCATCTGGTACCAGGTTTCCATGTACTGCTCAATTGAAAACGGCCTTGCATCCTTATTGTGATAGTCGGGTGCAGCTCCCTTGGGATGGAAATTTCTGAAGGGCCAGTGTACAAAGTATAAATCTATATAATCAAGGCGCAAATCCTTCAAGGTCTTTGCACAGGACAGCATGACATCTCCCTTTCCGTGCATGTCATTCCATACCTTTGAGGTAATAAAGAGTTCTTCTCTTTTTATTCCGGAATTCATTATGTCTTCAAAAACCTCTCCGATCAAATGCTCATTTCCGTACACAGCCGCGCAGTCAAACAGTCTGAAGCCCACTTCCGCCGCACCTCTTACTGCCGCCGCAATATCTTCTGCCGTAAATCTGTCAGAACCAAAGGTTCCCATGCCTATACCAGGCATCCTATCTCCTCCGCGAAGCACTCTCTGCGGAACCAAACCCGGATTGATCATATCGTTACTCATAATATCGTCTCCTTTTATAAATTATTTTTTGCTATAACGCATAGGTTTATATAAGCTGTAGAAAAATGTTAACCCGGTTTATAACAACCGGCTTTTTACTATTTTACTTCCGTTGCATACAAATAATCGTCAATACAATTGACTACACGGTCCTTCAAAAGACTTTCGGCATCATTTGCCAGCACTCCGTTCCTTACTTTCCTGTACTGTATCGGCATATATTCACTCAACAGGGAAAACGGAATTGTTACAGTTTTTAAATTCTGAAGCAATCTCGTTACCGAGTTCTGAACACTGGTATCAGGCAGGTAGTACCTGCACCTGTCCGAGAAGCTGTACTTTCTGGCAAATCTTATTTTTGTACCGCTGCCGTGATAGTGCTTTTTCCAGTTTTCAGGGTTCTGGAGCATCGCCTCATCAAATACATTAATCAGATTTGACAGGTGAATGTCGGGGTCGTATTTAAAAAGTTCTTCCTCTATCATACTAAGAGCAAACAAGCCTTCTCTCAATGCAAACGTTAAAGCAGGCCCCACCTTCAGAATGGCTATTCCGTCCTCCACCATTTCCTTAAGAGCCACAGGAGTCTGGTAGTCTGTCGAATGACCTTCAAAAACCAGGGTAGGATATTTCTTTAATGCCTGACACAGCTCTTTCGCCGCTTGACGGTCATACTCATGGATTGTTTCATCCCCAAATTCTACTCCCGGCTGTACCACAACTGCAATGACATTTTCCCAGGCCTTTTGCAGCCCCAGCTTGTAAAATTCCTGCCGGAAGGTTTCAACGGTGGCTTCAAAATCGCCTACCTTTGTAACCTGTATACCCTCTTCCTCTTCCTGGCTTCCCCCGGGGATGGGCACTTCACTCCCTACCACATATACCGGCTGCAAGGCATTTTTATCAATTTTTAAAAGTTCCTCATATGCAGCCTCCGCCACCTTGCAGAGAGCAGCCCCTCTTTCGGCTATAACACCGGTATCCAGCTTTTCAGCAATATTGTCATCCGCAAGATGCATGCTGGTATCTATATGTATTTTTGTAAAGCCTGCCAGCACATATTGTCTTAGCAGCTCACAGGATTTTCCCATAGCTGTGTGGGACTTTTCATTTTTCCACGTGAGAGGTCCCAGGTGATCGCCTCCAAGTATGAGCTTTTCAGCAGGAAAATGAATTTTTTCGGCTATTTTGAATACAAAGGCCTTAAAATCCTCCGGCTTCATGCCTGTATAGCCTCCGAACTGGTTTACCTGATTTGCTGTTGCTTCAATCAGTACTAACCCCCCGGTTTCCAATGCTCTTTCCATTGCAGCCTCAATTACGTATTCATTTGCACTGCAGGCAGAATATATTCCTGCCGGAATTCCCTGCTTTTGTTTTAAAACCAAATTCTTTAACGGGTGCAAAACTGTCATCGTCACTTCCCCCTCCTATTCGTTCACTATAAGTACTTTTCCCTTGACGGTTCCCGGAACCTTGAACATATCAAAGCCAGCCTTGATGTTACTGAGCGGAACCTTTTTGAATATAAAGCTTTCATCAAATCTTAAGGCTCCCGTTGAAAAATAGTGAGCTGTCAAATCCCACTCCCTTCCCGGGAAGGGTGCGCTGTAGGACATCCATGAGCCGGTTAGCCGAAATTCCTTGCGGTTCATATTTTCAAACAGACGAGGGGTGAATACCAGGTCCTTTGTGGGCGTTCCTATGAAGCAAACACCGGATTTATTGCCTGCCAGTTCAAAGGCAAGCTTCATGGTCACATCAACCCCTGCAGTTTCATATACAAAACCAAAGCCCTTATTGTTAGTCAGCTCATTAACCCGCTCTTTAAAATCCTTATCCAGGGTATTAACTGTCACATCAGCACCAAGCTTTTTTGCCAGTGCCAATCTATCATTGTCTATATCAAAAACAAAAACTCTTTTAGCACCAAATATCCTGGCCCATTGAGCCGTAAACATACCCACCGTGCCTCCGCCAAGAATGGCAACATCCTCTCCGCCGCCATAGTCGGCACACAGCAGCCCGTGCAAAGCTACCGTTGCCGGCTCAAAAAAGGCTCCCTGTTCAAAGGACACGCTGTCATGGAATTTAACAACATTTCTTTCAGGCATTTTTACATACTCTGCAAAGCTTCCGCTTTCCCTTGAACCGATAAAGCTGTAATGCTTGCATAATGAATAATTGCCCTTCTGGCAGTCGTCACACTTCATACAGGGGACCAAAGGTACCCCGGCCACTCTGTCTCCCGGCTTTACAGAAGTAACTCCTTCTCCAATCCCGGCTACTTCACCTGAAAATTCATGTCCCAGAACTATGGGAAAAAAATGTGCTCCGTCACCCAGTACCCTGGGAATATCCGAACCGCATATGCCTGTGGCCTTAACCCTAACAAGCACTTCTCCCTTTCCCGGTACGGGTGTCGGAATCTCTTCATATCTTAAATCATCCCGTGCATGCAATACTCCCGCTTTCATACAAACCCCTCCACACTTTTTGAATGCTATATTTTTTGCATTGTATCCTTTAACTTTTCATACAGCTCAATATATATCTCATAATTTTTCTTATATGTTTCATGTGCTTTCATATCCGGCTCATGGGTGCGTGTAATAACGATGGTGTCCCCGACCGCCTGTTCAAAGCTCTTGTAAAGGCCTGTTCCCACTCCCGCAAGTATTGCGGCTCCAAGAGTGGTTGCAGTATCTGAGGTAGGAACCTTTATGACCCTGCCCGTAACATCAGCTTTTATCTGTGTCCATAGACGGCTGTTTGCCGCACCACCCATGGCTACCAATTCCTGAACCCCCACACCTGCCTCCTCGGCAGTTTTCAGGTTATGCTGCAAAGCAAAGGCACAGCCCTCCAGCACTGCTCTGATCATGTGTGCTCTGGTCTTGTCATAGCCCAGTCCGAAAAACACACCCTTTGCATTTTTATCCCACAGAGGTGAGCGCTCTCCCGCCATATAAGGCAAAAATATGAGACCTTCAGAACCTGCGGAGATTTTTTCAGCTTCATTATCCATTACCATAAAAGGATTAGCTCCGATTCCTTTTGCCACAGAGTCCTCAAAGGCTCCCAGTTCCTGCCTGAACCACTTTATGGTGCCGCCTCCGCCAACTGTTCCGCCCTGCAGCAGCCACAGCTCCGGTACAACGTGATAACCTAAAATAAGCTTTGGATGGGCAACTGCAGCCTTAAGACATATACTCATACCTCCTGCCTGCCCACCCTGTTCCTGTGTCTGTCCCACCTTTATCACTCCGGCACCCAGAGTTCCGCAGGAGGCATCCAGGCCTCCCGCCACTACCGGGGTTCCGGCAGCCAGTCCTGTTAAGGCTGCCGCCTCAGCAGTAACCTCTCCAATGACCTCATGACACTGGAACAGCTCGGGAAGCTTCTCCCTGCCAAAACCCAGTTCTTCACAGAAGCCGTCATCCCACTTTCCCTCATTCATATTAAAGGAATGTATACCATAACCCTGTGATAAATCCTGAGTTATTCTTCCGGTAAGTTTAAAGGCAATGAAACTGTTACTCTGTAAGAATTTATAAGTAGAATCATATATTTCAGGCATATTTTTTTTGAACCAGATGAACTTTGGTGTGGAATATGATGGCTCAAAGGAATTGCCGCTCAGCTTGAATATCCTGTCAAAGCCCACCCTCTCAACAGTTTCCCTGCACAAATCCGCAGCTCTGGTGTCCATCCAGATGGGCGTATTGTGCAACACCCTGCCGTCTTTATCAACAGGTATGGCAGACCAGCTCTGACCGTCAATTCCTATTCCGCTTATCTGCTTTGCATCAATTTTTGCTTTGTGTATCGCTTCATTTGTAGCTGCACATATGCTCTCCCACCACTCTTGGGGATTTTGCTCAACGTAGCCCGGAGCGGGATAGTAGACCTTGTATTCCTTGGAGGACTGTGCTATTACCATTCCCTGCAAATCAAAGATTGCCACCTTGCACGCCGATGTGCCAATATCAATTCCTAATAATAATTTTTCCACGGCTGTCTCCATTTCTGAAACTTGTTAACATCCTTTTTACAATGACTGCCTTAGCATTACGTTTACTTGAATTCCGTAAATTAATAGCTAAACGTTTAGCTTATGCTTAAAAATACACGAGAAACAGTTTGTGTTCCTCGTAAAGCTTTTCTTTATATAGTTTCCAACTTTTTGACAGATTCCTTCATAATCAATTCGGTTTTTAAACGCAGCATGGACGGGAAGTTTGATGTATCCCCCTTGAGCCTTTTCAAAATGGTATTTGCAGCAACCTCGCCAATTTGCTGCACCGGCTGCATAACTATAGATAAAGGAGGTTTTACAACTTTTGAAAGCTGAAGATTGTCAAATCCGATAAAAGAAATATCCTCAGGAATCTTAATGTTGCCTTCATTTACTGCCATCAACGCTCCCAAAGTCATTTCATAATTGGTAACCAGAATGGCTGTGGGAGGTTCCTCCATTTTAATCAATTCGCTCAGCAGCCTGTACCCGCTCTCAACCTGATAATCCCCTTTTTTAATAAAAGTGCTGTCAACCGGCATATTATAATCCTCATGCACTCTTTCATATCCCTTGAGACGCTCCTGGGCAGTATAGATTTCATCAGGACCGCAAATAATGCCTATTCGCTTGTGCCCAAGGATAATTAACTGTTCAACAGCATTATAAGCTGCGTTGAGATTATCTACAAGCACGGTATCACACTTAATATCTCTTAAGGCTCTGTCAATCAGAACTACTGGAATATTTCTTTCAACAACTGAGTTGATTGCCTCCGAATCATTTCCCATAGGCATTGTTATAATGCCGTCTACCATTTTCTTTAACAAGAAATCCAGCTTTTGTTTTTCCAGATCCTTGTCCTCTTTATAGTCACATATTATTGTACTGTACCCGCTTTTGATTAAAACGCTTTCAATATTTGATACAATGCTTGTAAAAAATATATTTTCAAGGCTGGGAATCAATAATCCGATAGTTTTTGTCTTGCTGGTCTTCAGTCCCCTGGCCATTTCATTCACTTCAAAACCAAGTTCCCTGATTACTTTGTCTATAATCTTCCGGTTTTCCTCAAGGACGTTGCCGCCATTGATATATTTGGATATTGTTGCAATTGAGAGGCCTGACTTGCTGGCAACATCCTTCATTGTTACAGAGATAAAATCACCTTCCATCGCAAAACGTTTAGCTTTGATTCTATGGTATCAGATTAGTATTTAAAAGTCAACGCTTAATATGTTGTCCAGTATAGATTTCACCGCTGTAACTTGTCCGGCTGTACAGATACTGCCACAGCAGCCTGAAGCACCAGCTTCAGGTTTCACCCGTATACCTGTACAGCCATCAAGTCCTATCCCACAATTCTTTGGGAAAAGTTTACCTTTTCAGGCATACCCGGGTATTCCCCCTTGTGAGGATGGATTGTAAGCTTCTTTTCACTGTCGGACCAGGTTAGTTCCGTTGTTGTAAATTTTCCTTCTTCATAGCCGTAACCATCCCGTTCATCCTGATAAAGTGTGAAGCTTCCGTCCTCTCCAGGGTATACCACCAGCTCGAACCAATCATTCTTCATTTGCCCGGTATGCTGTATATGCTCCGACATAGGCAGAATTGAACCGGCCTTGACGAATATGGGAATCCTGTCAATGGGTGCATCTGCTTCAATGGTCTGACCTCCCGTAAACCTCTTTTCACTCCAAAAATCATACCAGTCACCGCCGGCAGGCAGGTATACCTTTCTTGTTTTTGCAGCGCCTGCAATAGGTTTGCTATCCGCTTCGTAGTACATAGGAGCAGTCACCGGACATATCATCAGACTGGGACCAAACATAAACTGGTCATCAATATCATACACCTTGGAATCTTTTATAAAATCAAATGCAAGCAATCTTAAGATTGTGCCGTGCCTCTGAGAAACAATACCTGCAAGTGAATATATATACGGCATGAGCTGGTATCTCAGGTGTGTTATCTTCTCCAGGGCATCATAAAAAATTTCACCCTGCTTGCCGTAATTCCATATTTCCCTCCGGCAATCTGTACCATGGGCTCTGAACACCGGCAGGAATGCCCCCAGCTGGTACCACCTTGTATAAAGCTCTCTATAGCCCAGATCGCTGCACCCGTTTTCATAATCTCCATCCCAGAACCACATATGCCCTTGCTTCACAAAAAAAGCTCCAATATCCAGAGTCCAGTACGGACAGCCTGAGGCACAGTAATTCAAGCCTGAGGCAATCTGCTTTTTAAGGGTTGACCATTTGGCACTGGTATCTCCGGACCAAAGAATGGTTCCATACTTTTGAATACCTGTATAACCGCTTCTTGTGAGATTGACAACTCTTTTCTGCCCGTCGGTCTCCCGCTGTCCCTCATATATTCCCTTGGCATGCATATATGGGTAGGCATTTGTATATACCTCATCCATGTATGTTCTGCAGGTATTGTGAAAGGCTGTCAGGTTCTGATCCGGCTCAGGTTTTACAGGATTGTTCCATTCCGGAGTAAACGGCTCACTGGAATCACACCACCAGGCATCCACTCCATTTGAAAACAAGCCTCCTCTGACCTGCTTCCAATACAGTTTCCTTGCTTCTGAATCAAACGCATTATATATTTCAGAACGCTGGAACAATCCATTGTTGGCTTTCATCTCCTTATGGTTTTCACAGTGGCCGACCATGTTTGGCCAGATTGAAATCATAAGGTGAGCCCCCAGCTCGTGCAGCTTATCCGTCATAGCTTGAGCATCTGGGAAACGTCCTGAATCAAAGGTTTTCTGTCCCCACTTCCCATCTTCCCAGCTCTGCCAGTCAAGCACAATACTGTCCAGTGGAACGCCAAGCTCACGGTAGTGCAGCACAGTGTCAATAATCTCCTGTTGTGTTTCATACCTCTCCTGGGACTGCATAAATCCAAATGCCCAGAGTGGAAGCATGGATGCCCTTCCTGTCAATTGACGGTAGCCTCCGATGATTTGGTCAAAGCCTTCTCCCCGGATAAAATAATAATCCAGCTCTGCTGACGCTTCCCCATACAGATATGAGCCGAAGGTATTGTCGTTGAATATTACCGGAGCGTATGTATCCAAAAGTATTCCGTAGCCGTTGGTAGACATTAAAAACGGCATGGCTATTTTCATATTGGCCTGATGAATATACTGGCGGGTTCCCCTGAGGTTCAGACAGCCTTCTTCATTCTGTCCCATGCCGTACAGAGCTTCGTCCTTGTCCCATTGAAAATGAAGCCTTGTATGGTAAAGCTGACGGTCATATTTCTTCTTGGAATCCACCACTACTTCCTTTATACCATCCGGAGTTTTAATTTTTTCAATAACTGCCGTATCATCCAGGATCGTTTTAAAGGAATCAAAGGCCTCCAGCTCCTTGCCTCTTTTCTCTGGTTCCCCTGTCAGGCGTCTGCCTTTTCCATCGAAGTAGGTCATACGGCTGTCGGATTTCCGAATGTTAAGCCGCAGCTCACCAGTATCAAGGATTACTGTTTGTTCATCCTCCTTGACCTCCCAGCCCTCAAATACCTTCTGCGGTTCAATGCCAAGCCCCCCAACATGGGAGAATTTGCTTTCCAGTGTATATACCACCCTTATTATATTGGCATTCACAGGTTCTATCTTTAGTAAACCATTTTCGGTATTGAGGACAAGAGCGCCCTCACTTCGCTGAACTCCGGTGACTTTTGCCTGTTTTGGTTTAATTGCTTCCAGCATATGCTTTCCTCCTTGTTTGCCATGTTTTATTTGTACGATATTATCATTTTAAATTGTAAAATATATTAAAAACACTACATATTCAACTATTTATCTGTCTTATTTGAACATTTATCATGCACCCAGGAGATATTCGTGGAATTAACAAAACCAGGCAACTTTTATCATATGAGTTAATCAGCCGTAATACTTCTGGATTCACGTTCGGCCGCAACCTCGGAAGGAGTTTTGACTCTTTGTCTTACAGCACCACGGTATCCCTCATTTGTGGGTATCAGGTTTCCCTGGGAGAAGTTCTCTCTGGCGGCTTTTATACCCTCGTCATACTGAGGAAGCCACTTTTCCTGGGCTATCAGCATTTCATCAATCATCTGCCATATTTCAGGTGGATTGCAAACGGCTCCCGTAAGCGGATCCATCAAGGCAGCCTGTTTTAACAGATTTACATTTCCTGATACCGCAGCCTCAACAGAGAGCCGCTGTACCCATATGGATTGTGAACAAACGGCGGCACAGCCCAACGGCAAATCACCTACCCTTGGAACAGATATGCCGTTGCCATCCACATAACAGGGGACTTCAACCACCGATTCATCCGGAAGGTTTGTAATACAGCCTTCATTCATTATATTGAAATGTCCTCTGTACCTTCTCCCTGTTTCTAAAGACTCGATTATGTAGGAACAGTGCTCCCTGCCCCTGGACGAACCGTCATACTTTTTGGGAGCCTCGGCCAGTATCTTTGGGTAATCGGTCTCAAACCAGTTGCGTTCTTCCCTGGTAATTCTCAAATAGCCGCCGGTTTCACCATTAATCCAACTATCCAGGTTTATCCAGCTCATTATTTCCTGGGGCCTCTTGCGGTACCATGCCACATATTCTGAAAGATGACCGTTTGACTCTGTGGAATAGTAACCAAAACGCTTGAGTACATCAATTCTGACCTTTTCTTCCTCACTTAATCTGGCGTTTGCCTCAAAACCGGGAAGTATTTTGTCCAGCAGCTCTTTTCCCTTGTGTTTTACTGAAATATACCATGTTTGATGGTTTATACCGGCACAGATGATGTCAAGCTCGTTCCTTGGTATTCCCAGCACCTGGGCAATCTGATCCTCGCCATGTATTTCTCCGTGACATAGCCCTATGGTGCGAACCCCCCCGTACTTGTTACAGGCCCAGGTTGCCATGGCATTGGGATTGGAGTAATTGAGCAGAATAGCTCCGGGAGCCGAAACCTCTCTTATGTCTTTGCAAAAATCCAGCATTGCGGCTATGACACGCTGTCCGTACATAATTCCTCCGGTACAGAGGGTATCCCCCACACATTGGTCAACACCGTATTTCAGCGGTATGTCTATATCTGTCTCAAAAGCTTCCAGACCTCCTATACGAACACAATTCACAATATATTTTGCATCCTTGAAAGCTTCCCGCCTGTCGGTGGTAGCCTGGATCTGAGTTGTGATGCCATTGGCCTCCAGATCTCTCTGGCATAATTCCGCCACCTTCTTAAGATTATCTCCGTTAATGTCGGTAAACGCTATTTCTATATCCCTGAATTCAGGCACCGACATTATGTCTGTGAACAGTGTTCTGGTAAACACAAGACTCCCCGCTCCGATAAAAGCAACTTTAAAGCTCATAAACTCACTCCTGTTATATTTTGTTGTATTTGGACAGACTCCAGGCTATTATATCAATCAACCTTAAAAGTCTTTGCCTGTTGTAATAAATATACTTTATCAGTATCCCAAATGTGTAAAAATAAAAACCCGACTTATTAAAATGCAATAAATTGTTGCATTAATTCTATTAATAATTTATTATTTATTCAGGGACCTGCACAAGTGTTAAAAATAATAAATACTAATAAAAACAATGGGTGTAGCTTGAAAAATACATGTTGTGTATCAAAGTGACTTTCAAGCAGCGAAAGCCACTGCGTGCCTTTCATTACTATTTGTGTACGCGCTAGGCGCGTAGATGCGAGGTTAGCTTGAAAGATACATGTTGTGTATCAAAGTGACTTTCAAGCAGCGAAAGCCACTGGGTGTCTTTCATTACTATTTGTGTACGCGCTAGGCGCGTAGATGCGAGGTGTAGCTTGAAAAATACATGTTGTGTATCAAAGTGACTTTCAAGCAGCGAAAGCCACTGCGTGCCTTTCATTACTATTTGTGTACGCGCTAGGCGCGTAGATGGGAGATTAATATGAGTATATATAATATTAATAACCGCTATGCCAGACCTGAAGCTTTTTATGCCTTAAATCTCACTGAATTTCAAATGCCGTCTCACAGTCATGACCGGTGTGAAATAATGTATGTTGTCTCCGGCAGCTGTACTGTTTCTGTAAAAGAAGAGCAGATAGCTCTGAGGAAAAATCAGTTTATATTTCTTGACCAGAATGTGCCCCACTATTTATATATTAAATCAGATACTCCATGTGCAATTTTAAATCTGGAATTCTCCTGCAGCCCAAGCCCAAACGAAGGCGGAATTGATTTAAATGAGATGCACATTGGCAGTGAAGCCTACCGCAGGTTTATTAGCAGCAAAGAGGAATTTCTTGTTCTTAATGATAACGGCAAGGTTGGTTACGCTATTAAGGACCTCATTTCAGAACTTGAAAATAAAAAATCCAGTGATATGTTCCTCCTTCAGCTTCTCTTTTTCCGCATGCTTGCGGAGTTTAGCAGAAGCATAGGACAGGACGGCCATTATCCGGGCAGCCTGCACTTAAGAAAAGCTCAGAGGTTTATAAATGAGCACCTGTACGAGGAGCTGAACGTTGAAATGATTGCAGAATTCACAGGGATTAACCACACCTATCTTCAGACCCTGTTTTCAAAGCAATTTAACTGCGGTATTATTGCTTATGTAAACAAACTTCGCATGGAACATGCTGCCTTTCTGCTTAACAACAGCAGCATGAGTATTACCGATGTGGCATTTCATCTGGGGTTCAACAGCCGGCAGCATTTCGGCTATATCTTCGAGAAGCACTACAATATGAGCCCAAAGCAGTATAGAAAGCTGAAAGGTCAGAACCTTAAAGCCGATACGGGAGGAGTCCAGCGGTATGCAGATGAAACCGGCCAATTTAAAGAATCAATCACTATAGCCTGAAAGCACCTGTTCTCCTATAAGTCAAAAGTTTCAACCGTAATTGAAAAAGGCCTGTTCCCAAAGCAATACTGCCAGGAACAGGCCTTCCTTTTTCTTCTGTGCATTTATTAAATACAGTTACCGCATTTCTTTTATTATAAAAACTGCGAAGTTTCGCAAATCATTTCAAAATCGCACCTGCTGTAAGAGCATTCTCTATCTGCTCATTTCCAAACATATATACTATTATCATTGGCAGGCTTGTTATAATCATGGCAGCTCCTATTTGCCCCCAATGGGAAACTCCTATGCTTACAAAGAAGTTAAGCAAACCAACCGTTAAAGGCCGAATCCTGTCATCGGCCGCCAAAATAAAGGCCAGAAAGAATTCGTTATATATATTCATAAATATCAGGACACATTGAGTGGCAATTGCGGGCTTTACTACAGGCAGGATAATCCTGAAGTAAGTTTGATAGATATTGCACCCATCAATACAGGCCGCCTCTTCCAGCTCTTTTGGCAGACCTCTGAAAAAGGCATACAGCATAAGCACACAGGATGAGAGTGCAAAGGCGGAATAAGGAAGTATCAGACCAAGGTGTGTTCCTTTCAGGCCCATACTCCGCGTCATGACAAGCAATGGTATGATAACCACCTGGGCAGGTACGACCAGCCCCATTGAAATGTAGCTCATGGCAAAGCCTCTGAACTTCCAGTTCATTCTGCTCAAACAGTATGCAAGCATACTTCCCAAAAATATTGTTATAATTATGGTACTTACAGAATAAATCAAACTGTTGGACAGATACCTCAAGAAATTAAATTTTTCAAGAGCGCCGCTATAATTGCTAAAAACCCATTGTTCAGGGAGTCCGAAAGGATTGTCATAAACTTCGCTTTTCGACTTGAAGGACATATTTATCATCCAATACAAAGGGAAGAGGAAAGTCAACCCGATAACTATCATAACTGAATTTATCAATACTTTATAAAGTTTATTTTTTTTCGTAATGTCCACCCCCTGTTTAGAATTCAATCTTCTCTTTTGCAACAAATTTATTAATGAACATTGTCAATACCAGACATTCCAGTACGAATATTATTGCTATGGCACAGCCCTGACCGAAATCGGAAGCAGAGAACGCCTTATAAAACAACTGGTATATTACGGTTCTTGACGCATCGCCTGGTCCTCCGGCAGTCATTATCCTTACATGTGCGAACTGCGACATACAGCCCAGTACAGAAAGTACAAGCACATACTTGTTTACGTCCTGCAACAGCGGGATTGTTATTTTGACGCTGGTTCTTAAAAAGCCTGCTCCGTCTATGACCGCTGCCTCATAATACGTTTTGGGTATTGCCTTGATGCCGGTATAGAAAAGCAAAGCATTCAAACCTATATATTGCCACAGGAAAGCCACCGTAATGGAAATTACAACCGTTCTTTCGTCGGAGAGCCACTCCATAGCAAGACCGTCCAGGCCCACTGCTCTTAATATGCTGTTTACCAAGCCCCACTGAGGTTCATAAATGGCAATCCACATCTGCGCTATGACTGTTACCGAAAGTATTGCAGGAAATACGCTGCTGGCTTTGAAAAACCTTTTGACGGATTCGCTCTGCCTATCCATAATCAGGGCCAGAAGCAAAGAAATCGGCAATCCTATGCAGGTAGATATGAGCACCATTATAAGGGTATTCAGATTGGATTTCCAAAAGGTTGCGTCCTTAATAACACTTAAATAGTTTTCAAATCCCACATAACCCATATTTCTGAAGCCGTCATTTTTTTGGAAGCTTATGACTATCTCAGGAAAGAGGGGATATATTACAAACGCGGTAAATAGCAGCAGTGCCGGAAAAGAAAATATAAATATTGCAAGTTTATTGCCATAGAATTTGTTCATGTTTGTCACCTTTAATCTGTCCCTGTATGAAAATATTCACACAGGGACAGACATAATCAATATATTTTGCCCTTACTTGAAGTTCTCAGCCCACACAGGGGTGATAGCCTTGATATAATCATCGGCAGGATACTTTCCTGTAAGAAGCTTGCTGTTCAAGGTTGAGATTTCAGCAGACATTTTAGTGTTATATGTTGCAGCCCACAGAGATGGAATCTTTACCTTGGCAGCATCAAACTGATCCAGACTCTTCTGAAGTAAAGGAGAAATTCCTTCAATTTTAATTCCGGTATCAAGTGCTGTCGGTGCCTTTTGTTCTATGTTGTAGTATAGTGCGTCCTGAGTTGCACAGAACATTGCAAAATCAGCTGCAACTTCAGGGTTTTTGGTGTTTGCAGATACGAGATATCCGCTCAGTGGTGCACCCCAGAACTGTATGGAAGCATTGGCATCATTTCCTTCCTTTGCAGAAGGCCATACAATGAAATCGGTATCAGGGGAAGCCTTCTCCAGATTTGTTGTCTCCCAGGAGAACATTGCCAGCATTGCAGCTTTTCCGGATGTATACATTTCAACAGCTGGACCGTAGTCAATATTTGTTACTCCCGGTGCAAATGCTCCGCTCTGCACAAGCTTCTGTATTCTCTCCAATGCATTTTTAACTACAGGATTGCTGAAATCTGTCTTGTTATTTGCCAGATCTGCTGCAACCTGAGGATCTTCAGCCATAATCATAGTCTGTAGCATGTGAAGGTTCGGAGTCCAACCGTCCTTGCCTATTATGGACATTGGAACAACACCTTTGGCTTTAAGGGTTTCACAAGCTTTAATGAGTTCATCAAATGTGGTTGGAACCTGAACGTTATTCTTAGCAAATATATCCTTGTGATACCATAATCTCGGTGTAAAGTATTGATCTGCACCTGGCTGTACACAATAAAGCTTTCCGTCCTTGTCAGGTGTAACTACTTCCTGCATTTTAAATTTCTTGTCAAAACCGGCTTTTTGCACATATTGAGCCAAATCCAGTGCATTGCCTGCCTGAACAACAACAGACGAGAGGTTTTGCTCCGAGAACCATACGTCAGGCATATCACCGGATGCATTGTAAGCTTTCAGCTTGTTTGCGTAATCCTGTCCGCCTCCGCCCAAATCATACTCAACCTCAACATTGGGCATGTCCTTTCCAACGTTGGCCATTATATATTTCTCACGGATATTGTTTCTGTTCTCATCAGTGCTTAAAGAAAGGAATTTAATCTTAACCTTTTCAGTATTACTTGACACCGCCTGTGAGGTCTGCGCAGCTCCTGTGGAATCTGCACCGGTTGAATTTGAACTGTTTTCGTTTCCACCACAAGCAGCTAAAGAAAATACCATTGAAATAGCCACTACACCTGATGCAAGCTTTGATAACTTAATCATTTTCCATCCTCCTTATTTGATAAAACTGAGTAAATATGCCTTTCGAAAGGTTTTGTAACTGTTACAGGTAAATTATATTATTTATGTATCCATTATTTGAAGGTAATTTTCATAGTCCACAAGGAAAAATATCGGGTTATTAGTGTTTATTCCACAACACTCAGCCATATGGCAACTCCCTTTAATACAGATTCATAAAATTCCGGGTCATCAAGTCTTTCTAATGTTTTCTATAAATTTGCTGGGTGCCAGGCCGTAATGTTTTTTAAAACATTTGCCAAAATAGCTGGCATCCGCATACCCCACCTTGTTTGCAACATCAAGAATCAAAGTATTTCCGGAATCAAAAAACTCCTTTGCCTTTCTGATTCTGAATTCAGTCAGATATTCATTAATGGTGACTCCTGTATCCCGTTTAAAGATAAAACAAAGATGTGCATAATTAACAAACAGGTTTCTGGCTATTTCGTCTATATTGAGCTCACTGCTTTGATAGTTGAGGCTTATATACTTTTTCACCTCTTCTATCAGTCTTGATGCTTTTGAAATTTTATTTCTTTTAATAATTTCCAGCGTGTGCATAAAAATAGCTTTAATCCAGCTTTCCATTTCATCAATGGATTTTTTTGACTGAATTTCCTGTATAATATTAAAGCTACTCCCTGCTACCATATCCTTAATGTGCAGACCCATTTCAACCATGGCCTCCATACATGCTGCAACCATTTCAATACAAACAACAAAAAGTATCTGGTGGTGTACATTTTCCCCCCGTATCCTCATGAATACCTGACTAATCAGCTTATTCCCCTCTACTTCATCAGCAGTCCGGATATTCATCAGCAGCTTGCTCCGGTATTCCCCGTAAAATGTGATTCCCTGTATACCTGACTCGGCTACCAGGCTGTAAAGTATAATCCTGTTTTTCCCAAGGGTAAGCTTATTGTTTAATGCTATTATGGATTCCTTGTATGATATGGGAATGTCAA
This sequence comes from Bacillota bacterium, assembly GCA_023400235.1. Classification (GTDB taxonomy): domain Bacteria; phylum Bacillota; class Clostridia; order Acetivibrionales; family DSM-1351; genus Ruminiclostridium. The sequence continues at coordinate 126,431 of JAEXFI010000027.1, read as the reverse complement.
ATAATTCTGTTTTTTCACTGCCCGCTCCTATAGTTATAGTGAAATCCAAATGCTTGCATATGGCAGCTCTGACAAGCTCCAGCCTGCTTTCCAGCAGAGTGAGGAATTCACCTTTATCTTGAGCTCCCTCCATACCAACGATTATGCATATTCTGTCGTCAATGTCATAGCAAACATCAATAATAAATTTTTCACTCAGTATCTCACTTGAAATATTGGATACTGCGTATTTCCACAGCTGCTTTTCTTCATTGTCCCAATTGGTATTTTCATCACAGTCCAATTCAATATTAATTACAAGAAAGTATTTGGATTTTGTGTTTATATCCAAATATTCCATCTTTTTTAAGGTTTCATTTTCTTTTGGTATCAGAGCTCCCCGCAGCAACTCATTAAGGAACTTATCCTTAAGCAGGGGAAGACTGTCCCTGACCTGTTGCTTCAAGCCTTCAAATTCAAATTTGATGCTTCTCTCCTTGATAATGATCTCTTTTATTTCAAATAGTGAATCCTTAAGTTCTTCATCATTTACAGGCTTAAGTATATAATTATTAACTCCGAGCTGAACTGCTTGTTTGGCATAATTGAACTCGCTGTGCCCGGTAAGAATAATGAATTTACTTTCTATTCGTTTGTCCTTGACACTCTGTATAAATTCAAGGCCGTCCATTATAGGCATATTAATATCAACAATCATTATGTCAGGATTTAAACCTGCCACCTTTTCAAGAGCATCTTTACCGTTTTTTGCCTCCCCGCATATTTCAAAGCCAAGCTCTTCCCATGGCAGGGATACCTTAAGTGCTTCTCTGAAATAAAATTCATCATCAATTATCATTATTTTCAACATGTTTTGACCTCCAAGTATCGACTGCAGGTAATCTCAGGGTTACTCTAGAAAATTCTCCCACTTTACTTTCTATGCTCAATCCATATTCCTCTCCGTACAGCAGCTTTAATCTTGAATCCACACTGTGTACACCAAAGTCATTACTCTTCTGGTCGTTCACAGGCCTGTTCAGAACCCTGTAAATCTTCTCCTCACTCATACCGACACCATCGTCAAATACTTCTATTTTTATTTCACCATTCTCAAGCATACCCGTTATTATCAATATGCCCTTGTCTTCCTTTTGCTTTAACCCATGATAAATGGAGTTTTCCACAAGCGGCTGCAAAGTAAGTTTGGGTATCTGATAATTTAATATTTCTTCTTCAAAGTCCAATTGGTAATCCAAATACTCGATATATCTCATTTTTTGTATTGAAAGGTAGTTGTCTATCAGATTCATTTCGTCTCTAATAGTTATAATGTCATTGCCCTTACTCAGGGAAATCCTGTAGAACCCTGCAAGATACCGTGCAGTCAGCATTGCATTATCCTTCAAATTCAATTTTATAAACGAAATGATTGTTTCAATAGTGTTATACAAAAAATGGGGCTTTATTTGAGATTGGAGGAGCTTGAATTCATTTTCCCGCTTAATCCTCTGTTCTGTGTAAATTTGTTCCACCAGCCCGTTAATTCTATCCATCAGGCTGTTAAAGCCGTCTCCCAGCATGCCGATCTCACCTTTGACATCCAGGTCGGCCCTAAGCTTTAAATTGCCTGATTTAATTTCCTTCATTATATTTACAAGCTTTAAAATCGGCTTTGATATGGTATAAGATAACAGATAAGAAGCAGCAAATGCGCATATCAAACAGATTACCCCAAATATAACAATGAGCTGGGTCATTTTTTTATTTTCGTAGGTAATTTCATCCAGCGGAATAACACTGACAACCTTCCAGTCAAGCTTTTGAAAATTTTGAACAGTTATTAATACCTTTTTTTGCCCTATATCTCTTATAAGGCTCTTGGTATCGGAAACATCCTCCAGCTTATATTTTCCCAGATACAGTTTTTCATCAAATTTCCCGTATAATTCACTTTTATCCTGTGTGGATATGATATTTTTTTTATTATCTACTATAAAAAATTTATCGTTTTCGTTTACTATGTTATCCAGGTATATTGCAGCTACATCCTGTTCTCTCAAATAAAGCACTGCTGTTCCCAAAACATGCCCGGTGTCCATGCCTATTATGGTCTTTGCTATGGCAAATACATTTTCCTCCACGCCAAAATTGTATTTGACCTTAATCAACCCGGTCCATGTGGGGACCTTGTTCTTAGTTATGGTATTTATCTGGTCTTTGTTGAAATACGTATTTATACTTGAATTATCAATATAACCTACATCAAAAAACAAATATTGCGAGGACATTATACTTGCAGCGGCAATCTTGGTATTGGGCTGTACCACATTGCTAATTACGGAGGATAATGTCTTTTCAACCTCAATGTTATCCACTGAATCCAATTCGTCAATTTCTATGCGTTCCAGCTGTTTTTGCATTCTATTATCCATAGACAGTATTCTTGCGTAATTTTCGGAATTATTGGCCAGATTAAGAAGACTCTTGTCTATGAGCGAAAGCTCTCTTTCGGCATTTTTGGTTACCTTATCGACTATTGCCTGATTGGATATATTAATTGTTAATATGGCAAATATTGATAGGGATACTAAAAGTATCCCTGCATAAAAAATAAATATTTTGCTTTTTATGGCCATATTTTTATAGACAGATATTGCGAAACTAATAAATTTTTTATTTTTCATCTTATAATTCCTACAATATAGGTGATTTTTAGTTGAACTTGCTTTTCTTTTATATGATATCATACTTCTATGTGATTTTATGATAACATATTATGTTAATCTATTATATTTGTACAAGATTAACTCCCGGATGTCAAGCTGTCAAAGCAAAGAAACCGCTGCAAAACCCTTTTGAGTTTTGCAGCAGTCACTTTTAAAATATTACCATTCTTTTGAATACAGCTTATTGAGTATTACAGCTGCCTCTGCTCTGGTAGTGGCTCCAGTCGGATTCAGAGTTGTTTTGCTGTTTCCGGTTATAAAGCCCATCTTTACCATAGTAGCCATATTCTCTACGGCATATTTTGCAATTCTGCCGGCATCGGTATATTTCCTGACATCCTGGGCAGTACCCTTTTCCAATACCTTATCTGCCAGCTTTAAGGCATTTATGGTCATTGTTGCCATTTCCTGTCTGGATATCTCCCTGTCAGGGCTGAATCTACCTTCAAAACCTACTACTATGCCAACCTCTTTTGCTATGCCTATTTCCTTGTAATACTTGTCAGTTTCCTTCACATCACTGAAATTGTCCTTGAAGTCAGCAGTGAATTCCAGAGTTCTTACAAGCCACGCTACAAATTCTTCTCTTGTAATTTTTTTAGCCGGGCTGAATGCAGTATCCGAGGTACCCTCTATGATACCTTCAGAAATAAGTGCCTCTACCGCATTTACTGCCCAGGAGTGCTTCTGCATATCACCGAAGTTCATCTTTGTGTAAACTACGGCATATTTGCTTAAGTGGTCAGTGGTAAATACCATGGCTTTTTCATCAGGAACATACTTTGCATCCTTCATCTGTATTGCCTTGCTATTTGCATCTATGTACCATACTGTCAGATGCTCGCTGTTGGCAAGTTCGGCTGAAGTAGGAGCATAAGGTATTTTAATGGTTAATCTTGCTCCTGTATTGCTCCAGACCTTTTCCTTTCCATTTACCAAGAACTTTACGTCAAACACAGGTTTGTCACCGATTACTGACTGCTTGCCAGAATCCAAATCTGCCGTGCCGACTTTTTCAATGGAAAGCTCTACCCTGTCTGCTCCTGCCAGCTCAGTTGCAGAGAACACGTTTACAGGTATGGTTACAGCTGCTCCTTCGGTTAAAATCTGAATTGCCTTTGATGCGTCGCCCGAGGTTAAAGCTGCCGCAGGCAGGCTTGTCACGTAAGCATTGATTCCGGCTGTCTTTGGAATCTCCACTGTAGCAACCTTTGCCTGTGTTAATGCTGTTGCAAGTGCACTTGCATCAACTGTAACCTTTGCAGTACCCTTGGCTGCATCCACAACAGGTGCGGAAGCTTTGACATTGCCTGGAACTGTTGGTTGGACAGGTGTGGGCGTACTGTTACTGCCACCGCTGCTTGCTGCAGTTGTTGCGCTGGTGGACGGGCCGTTGCTGCTCCAGTTTTCTGCGGCATCTCCCGCCTCCACTTTAAACGTGTATGTGGTTCCGGAAGCCAATCCGCTGACATTATAGCTGTTTATATTTCCATTTACTGTTGCAATTAACGCTGAATCTCTGTATACCCTGTATTTTGTCACTGCCACATCATCCTGGGCTGCAGTCCAGGTGAGAGTCATTCCGTTTTGGGAGACTCCTGACACAGCAATACTGCTTCCTTCGGGCCATACTGGTGCAGAGGTATCCTGTGGTCCTGCATGACTGGTGCTTTCTGTTACTGAAAGTCCGGGCTGACTCCAGTTCATGGCCGCATCCTTGGCCTTTACTGTAAATGTATACTGTGTTGCAGCATTTAAGCCTGTTACTGTGTAGCTGGTCACATTTCCCTCTACCACCTTAAGCTGCATATTTCCATTGTATATGGCATAGCCAGTTACAGCCTCATTATCCTCGGCTGCTGGCCAGGTGAGGGTCATACCGGTCTGGGAAACATCAGATACTGTAATAATGCTTCCTTCAGGCCATTCCGGTGCTTGTGCATCACCTTGTCCATCATCCGGCAAGGTGGATAAGGTAACTGTTGGACCGTCCGTGCTGATATTTCCTGACTTGTCACCTGCCCTAACCGTAAAGGTGTATTCGGTTTCGGCATTGAGCTCCATAACATCAAAGCTTGTTACGTTTCCAGCTGCCGTTCCGATTTTACCGTTTTGGCTGTAAATTTCATAAACAGTTACTCCAGTGTCGTCCTCTGCCGGTGTCCAACTTAATGTGACAGCTTTAATTCCTATAGCTGAAGCTGTCAGAGTACTTGCCTGCGGCCAGGTCGGTGCTGTTGTATCCGGCAGGGTGGATACTGTAACAGTAGGTCCGCCAGTACTGATTTTGCCTGTATAGTCAACTGCCTGAACAGAGAAGGTATATTCTGTTCCCACATTGAGGTTTGTAACTTCATAGCTGTTGACATTTCCTGCTACTGTACCGATTTTATCGGTTCCACTGTAGATTTCATAGGCTGTTACTCCGGTGTCATCCTCTGCAGGCGTCCAATTTAGTGTAACAGACTTTAGTCCTATGGCTGATGCTGTCACTGTACTTGCCTGCGGCCAGGTGGGTGCGGCTGTATCGGTCTTTACAAGTGTGACCACACCCCATTTTGAACCGTTATTATAAGAGGAGCCGCTCATATCGTGCCACATTATAACGTCCTGACGGCTGCCGGCAGCTCCCGCATCATTGATCTGTACATCAAATCCGATTACATGACCAGTCTTTGGAAGCACAGGTGCTCCATTAACCACAGCCTTAAATGGAATCTTGGTTTCAACGTAATAACCGCCATCTACAATTTTAGCATAAGACTCAAACCCGGTACTGATACTGCCTGGATTAAAGCTGCCCTCATTTTTATAGTTAACGCGGTATTGCCCCATACCTACGCCGTAGGAGGCTGCCTTACTGTTAGTCTCATCCACAAAAATCTCGACTGAATCCTTCTCATGTGCATTGCCGCTGCTGCTGTTCAGCACAGGGTCATTTACCCGAGCCAGCACATACAGGTTGGCATCGTCCCACAGCACCTTAGCGGAGCCGCTTGCAGGGCCATTAGCCATTGTAAGATGCTTGAGGATAGGCAGCGTGACGGTGGTGTTCCAGAGCGGATCGAGCTGTGTGCCGCCGAGGACAGGTGTACCGTATATTGCAGTTCCAATACCGCTTGGCAACAGTGTAAGCGCTTTATACGCATTGCGCAGCGCGTAATATGAATTGTCCGCTGCTTCCTGAGCAATTTCATTATTGGAGGCTGCAGTTTGAGCCTCACTTAAAGCACCTACAAAAGTATTCCAGGACTCTTTTGTATAAATGGTATCGTCAAGGTTGTCAACTTTTTCAACAAAAGCGTTCAGCAGGGTCTTGTCTGCCGCTGTGCCAGCTGGGTTTGCGATTCCGCCTCCGCCCACCTTAACTTCATTAAAATACGTTTCTACCTTCTCAATTTCGTCAGTTGTAAGCACCCTGTCATAAATGAGAACCTGCGCCACTCTTCCCAGGAAACGGTACGGAGTTTTAGCCGCCATAGTGTAACCTATGCCCAGATCCGATCTGTTCCCGGCAAGTGCCAAAGCGTTGGTTCCTCCGCCGATGCGGGCGTTATTAACATAAACGTCTCGATTGACTCCGTTCAGCTGTGCCCGAACACTGGTCAGACCGCTGATGCTTGCTGAAATACTTTGTCCGCCGCCCGACACGCTGCCATTGGCGTTACCAAAGCGGAGGTTGACTCTGTTTGATCCTATGCCCAGGTTAATACCGCTCCAGCCGTCGTTTCCGGCCCAACTTCCGTCGGTCTCATTCAGTCCGAAGTAAACTACCCCGGTTTGGTCGCTGGAGTTGTTGGCTGTGGCTGTGGGGCTAACCAGCGTGAATATGGTCATCTGTGTCTTTCCGTTATAATCTTTAAAACCTGCGGCTTTCAGAGGCCTTGACATGGCTGCGAAATCCACATAGTCGTATACATCTTTTTTCAGAGTCGGGTTGCCGTTTGGTTGTCCAAGATTATCTCCACCGCTGCTGGTGACATCCGCCGGGAGCAGCTTTGCCTTGACGCTTCCCATATTTGTCCAGCCGGTCACATTTCCGTCGCCGTCTGTCTGAACACCCTCATCGGCCTTTAGCCATAGGTCAAGACCAGCTCTGGGAATATCCACAGGTGTCATGTCCCTCACTACAACACGGGCATGGGACTGTCCGAGTACCTGTCCGTCACTGGACCGCACGAAAATAACGTATGGACCGGGTATAGTCGGTGCGGTCATTCCCAGCTTGTTGCCGGAGGTCTTTGTCTCCTTTTCGCTTTCAATAAAATTTCCGTCGCTGGAGGAGGAAATCCATATCTCTTTTGCAGCGTCGTCCAAGTCGTACGCGAATCTTACCGTTCCGCCCGGTGCCACTGACACGTCAGCCGGAAGCAGCTTGTTTGCCAACGATACTTTTGTGGTAAAGTTGATGGTTTTCACATCCGGCTTGGTGGATGTACTGAGTACCAAAGTCCAGCTTCCTTCTTTTGCGATTTCGTACCCGTTTGTCACAGAGTTGCCGTTGAGCTTGTAGGTATAATCTGAACTCAAGGTCAGTTTAAGAGGCCGTACTGCTGAAACCTCGTAGCTTTTTCCATCTTCCACATTGACCGCAGATCCACTGGCATCAACGTATGCCGTAAACTTGGAGGTGGCCGTTGCACTGCCGTCTCCATATACAATATATAGCTTGTATTCTCCTGCGGCAGAAGGAGCGGTGATTGTCTTTGCATCACCGGCTGCTTTTGTCATATTGCTGCCTTCGGTAAAGACAGTTGTATTCGCCGGTGCCAGCCATACAGTGTCCTCTGGCTTTAGCAGACCTCTGCGGTTCAGCGTTTCTCCCTTACCCAGGATGACGTTGGAGGCCAGTTCAAATTCGGTATCGGCAATAAGGCTCTTTGGAATCATATCCACGTATTCATCGGTGAGTCCCGAATTCAAAACGATTTCGTTGCCCCTAGCCGGCCAAATTTGGTCTACGCTTTTATAATTGTTATAAGTAATTCTGGGACCGCCATTCTGGTTGTTATTTCCGTCAACATAACCATCCACAGCAATCATATCGCTTTTGCGCTTCCAGTTGTTAAACTCATAAGCACGGCTCTGACCCTGAGCGTATGAGAGCTTTGACTGCACCACGTTGCCTATCATCTTTATGAATGTACTTCCTTCGTCGGGATGGAACCCGTTGGTCCAGTTGTTTGAGTCCTGAGGTCTGTTACTGGCATTTGGGTTAAGGAAGTTGTAGTTCATCTCGGTGAAATTCGTCCAGTTGTCAGGATGCCAGTTACTTGTGGTGTCGGTAACGGGAGTGGTTGGCACATTTTTGACAGTGTCCCACATTCCTCCATCCGGCAAATTACCCGGATCACCCTGACGTCCCAATGAGTAAATGGCTCCGGAGTCGTTTACCACCGTGCAGATTTCCTCTACCCTGTTGTAGTTTATTTTGTTATTTCTGGAGGTTGTAGAGATTTCTGTAGACCTTGCTAGGCTGGTTTCGCTAGTGCCATTGAAAGGAGTGCCAGTCTTGTCGGTGCCACTTGGGTGATATCCGAACCCGTCGTACTCACACCAGCCCCAGCCGATGCTCATGGCACCGTAAGTTGAGTCATACAGGAAGTTGTGCAAAATCTGCATGTTAGTTGTATAAAAAGAGGTCAGTGTGTTGGCGCCCGGGAAGCCGTAGCAGTTTCTGTACATGAAGTTATTTGTTATATAAATATCCTGCGGAACAGCTTCTGTGCCCGCTGCATATTTTTCCTTGTCTACGCCGGCCCAATTGCGGATTGGAGTGCCTGAGTACGATACGGATGACTCATGCTTAACCGCCTCGTCGTTTTCATAGATATGTGTAGGATGTCCCACTACTACGGCTGAGCTCAGCGTATCTACGATATAATTACCGGTTACCTCGCAGTTCTTTACATCATTTTCCAGGTGAATGCCGTTAAAACCGGTAAAGCCGATCTCGCCGTTCATCACCTTTATATTTCTGGCAGCGTTGATCATAACTGCCGCAGGAGGGATATCATATCCGCGGTAGAAAGTCTCATGCCAGTTTATATTGCTGGGGAAGTAGACCTTGTTGACGATACAGCCCTGAACGGATGCAAAACCGCTGGAGCTGGTGGTTACCGCCCCGGAGCCGTCACTCAGGGTATATGTTCCTGTCAGTTCATACAGCTTATAGTCAGTGTGGGCAAATGTCAGGCCATTGAAGGTTATGTTTTTAACACGTCCGTCATCAGAGCCCGCAACTGGGTTCAAACGGTCTCCCACCGGGGTTCCTCTTACGTCCACAATAGTCTCAAGCCTTGGAATGACCACCTCGGCTGTTTCCATATCCTCACCTTCCAGCGGGATATAATAAAGCGTACTTCCGGCCTGGTCAAAATAAAAATCTCCGCGTTTGTTCAGGAACTCGAAAGCGTTTCGTATTACCTGATCGTTACCAGGATTGTATTGAGTGTTATTGCTCAAGGACTGTGAAATGGCAGCATATGGCATCTGGAACCTGAGCATGGTGCCGCCTGTCTTACCGCTGGCTGCCGGTGCTGCTTCCGCAGATGCAAAGCAAACAAACGGCCTGGCCCATCTGGCGCCGCCCAAGCTTTCTGCTTCTATATTCTGAGGGTTTTTTGTCTGCACCGAAATACCCGCGGCGGTGGAAAACACTATAGCCGCACGAATACCGCTGCCGTTCTGCCACGCCCAGGGGTTATCCGTACCGTTAAAGCTGACTGTTGGCGTGCCGGTGGTTGTTCTGTTTGCTGAGGTTATTGTGGGGCTCAGCGTCATGTTAGCGCGCTTGTCGTTTACATAGATGGCACGTAACTTTTCGTTACGGATAAGGGTGGTTTTATACGCCTTTAAGCCTTTAGTCTGGGTAAGGTCTGTCGCTTCTTCCCACACACCTTTTTCCAGCATATCACCGCCGCTGATTACAGGCTTGGCACCTGGTGCCGCCTCATAGCGTATAGTGCAGCTATCACTTCCGGAATCATCCTTGTCAAAAACCAGGGTTTCATCAAGCGGATAGAATCCATCCGCAATTTGAACTATAATATCCCCTCCGGTTTTAGGCAGGGTCTTTACCTTTTCTTTTGCCTTGGCAAGAGTTTTAAGCGGAGCATCAATTGTTCCCTGATTACTGTCGTCCCCTTCCGGAGCTACATAGATGGTTGCCTGTGTTGGATCATTTGTGCCACTCTCAGCGGCAACCGGAATAGCCGAAAGTGTAAAAAGACTGCTGAAGGTAACTACCAGAGCTAAAAACGCAGATAAACCTCTCATATAACAACTTACCTGTTTCATATTTGCCTCCCTTTAAATTTAAACTTGTCAACCGCAGTATTTACTTTACCTTAGACAATACTGATTTTGTCCTCACTCCTTTTCCTTTGTATAAGTTTTATTAATAAATTTACCGCCTCCTCCCGGTCTGAAATATATTGTTGAATAACCTCACACATGAGTCGAGGCTATGCATTAACAAACTTGCCAAAGTTAATTACGGTTGAAAGCCTTCGCCCACAGATGAATATTACTTTCACGCTGGTTTTTCAATGCAGTTTTAGTTTGAATGATTTTGTACTTCAGGCCACTTTCAGCCGATAGCAATTAACTTTTATTTCATATTAAATTTATGAACTGTTAGTCTGAACAAAGATGCGACCCGAACTGCCAGGAACTGAAGTTATGTGAATTTATTACTTGGATGCTCAGTGCATGTTTACATTTTTTAAAAGTATATTTAACGATTCATATTATATGATTATTGCTGTTCTTCTTTAAGGGATTATTTTGGGGTAACTGGGAAAATAATCGGTTTATTGCAAAGTATTTCTTATACAAGGCAGCTGACTTACCAGATATGCTATATAACTACAAAAACATCCCCCGGGATGTCGATGAGAAAAACTCATTGTTATACCGGAGGATGTTTTTATTAATCTGTTGTGTTTATTAATCTGTTGTGTTTATTAATCTATTGCACTGTAATATAGTCAATATTAATCCAGCCCGAATCACCTGAATCATACTTATAGGAAATTGTATTGCTGCCCTGGTTCAACGTAAGTGTTTCAGATTTATTTCCCCACGTATCCCAGTTGGCGGTGCCTGATAAGCTGGTTTGCTTAATCTTTGCACCATTTACATAAACACTGACGGTCCTGGCACCATTACCGGCTGAATATCTCAGGTCAACATTGTAGCTGCCTGCCGAAGGAGCAGAAACTGTAAAGGTGGTAGTGGCTCCCTGGTTCCAGTAGCCTTCAATAAAGCCTGTACCGGAATAACCGGTATGATCGGTGGCAATCGCCGCCCCATCCGATAAAGCCGCATTTTCGGCTTCCAGCTTAGTTGAAGCGCCTTGGCTTATGGTTATGTAGTCCAGGTTTATCCAGCCTGAATCACTTGAATCGTATTTATAAGCAATTGTATTGCTTCCTGAATTCAGCATAAGCGTTTCAGATTTATTTCCCCACGTATCCCAGTTGGCGGTGCCTGATAAGCTGGTCTGCTTAATCTTTGTACCATTTACATAGACACTCACGGTCCTGGCTCCATTACCCGCTGAATATCTCAGGTCAACATTGTAGCTGCCTGCTGAAGGAGCAGAAACTGTAAAGGTGGTAGCTGCCCCCTGGGTTACATACCCATCCACAAAACCTGTGCCGGAATAACCCGTATGATTGGTATTTACTCCCGCCCCGCCGGATAAGGCCGCGTTTTCAGCCTCCAGCCTCATGCCTGTTTCTTCAGTCAGACTGGAGGTCCTATACATGTCAGGCGTTGTCCCCTGCCTAACCAGGACTATATCCTCGCCCATTGCAGTACTGAACGTCATTAATGCATTTTTCGAGGAGGTTATGGTTTCGGCTTGAACCCCGTTGCGGTACAGCACAACATTGGAGGCCCACGGGTTTCTGACCCGGCAGGTTTCACCAAGCTGTGATTCGATTTCCACGTACTGGATATCACCCGACTTCATGGAGGAGGAAACCAGGAACCCATCCTTGGCAAGCAACTTGTATTTGGCATCCCACGCCGTGGGCCACGCCGGGAATACACGTATTACCGCATCTCCTACAGGTGTTGGGCTAAGGCTTTGATTAAGCGCCTCCTGAAGTGCGGCCGAAAACGTTCCGTAGCCTTCTGCCGAATAATAATCCAGTTGGTCGAAAAGGAGGTTGGGATACACACCATAGGTTGTGAATACGCCATACTGGGTGTTTAAAATTTTAGCCATATCCTCGGCGCGCCCAAGTTTAGCCGCATCTTCATGAAAGCGGCTGGAGCCGTTCCTGTCTATTACCTGTCCTGTGACTTGATTCAGGTAGCCTGGGGAATGCAGATAAGTATTCAGCGCAATTGCCCAATCACCGTTGTCAAGACCCTGATCCCTTGTTTCCAGGTTCAGTATGTCATACTTTTCAAGCATTTTAAAAATGGGGCTTTCGGTTCCCTGCAAATCCCTTTTAAAGTATGAGGGATTCAAACCCTGAGCCCAAGCGGGATCGCTTGTTGCGAGTTTTGAAACCATCGATGAATCCGTACTTCCTGCCCACAGTGCGCCGGCGTCGGTACGCAATGGATAGCGTGCGAGATTGTCACGGCAGTCGGCCCACAGCGCGCGCATATCCGAATCCACGCCCAGCAGCTCCGAGGCCTTCACAACGACTGCAAAAACGCCCCTGGCCATGGACAGATCATCTATTACATCTTTACCGGCCCAGATATGCTCGTGCAGGTTTGTATTATAGATATGATATTTGCCGTCGCTCTCTTTCCTGAAACCGGGATACGTGCGGTAAAGCTCGGCCGCCCCCTTGATGAAAGCATAGGCATGATCCCTCAAAAAGCTAATGTCCTTTGTGTAGCAGTACTTCTGCCAGTAATACTCGGCCGTTTCCTGTGTGGCCATCATAGTATGTGTTACATAGCTTGCCTGATTATTGCCCGAGCCAAAGACGTTCCAGTTCCAAACAGGAAGAAATGTGTTTCTTCTTTTGGTCATGTTTGAAAAATCCGTCGAACGCGTGTTGGTAGTAAAGTTATAATATGCTCTGGCAGAATCGGCAACTGCCGCCGGCAAGGTTTCCCAGCCCAGCACACCGGCTGTCTCGCCGATGAAAATACCGCTCGCGCCCCACATTTGATTTGCAGCGGTTTGGTATTTTTCATAGCTTGACTCCCTCATTGTAAACATCGGCTCCATCAAGTCCACATGATTGGCAGCCATCAGAGGATGATACAGGGAATCCTGGTTCCAGTTCCAAAAATAACTGCCCCAGTCCCGGCGGTCCTCTTCACCAATCCAGATACCTCCGTTATACTTGGAGGGATAGTTGCCTCTGTTGGAAATGGCAGCCAAATACATGTAATAGTTGCGGCGCTGCTCAAAGTTTAACTGCGAAGGGAAAAAGACGTAAGATTTGTTCCAGAAACTGCTCCACCATGCTGCGCTTGAGGTATATGTACTGTTATAGTCGGGTGAATCCACTGCATTTACGATTGCATTATTTTTCGCGCTCACCGTTCTGCTCATGGTTGAGTCTCCGCCGATGATGATGGTGAAGGTGCCGCTTTGTGCAGGCAGATTAAGTCTGCGCGCCGTGCGGCTGCCAACCGTACTGTTTGAAACGGATGAAACGGTTCTGCCCTGTACGGTAACTGCTACGGCGGTGTTGCAGTAATAATCATTAGCCGTTATTCCCGTATCGCATGCTTCCTGAATGACCTGCTCCAGCACAACGGTTTTACTGTCAGAATGCGTGGTGAGTGTTGAAACCGCCGAATGAGCCCCCCAGGTCTGGCTGGCATCGCGCAGCATTGTTAAATCAACGGTGATTGCCTGGGGTATGGCACGATTGTCAGTTATTTGGATGGCAATGGCATCTGAATTCATATTCGGGATTACATTGATAGCAACTCCTGTGCCGTCAATGCTCAGTTTGGAGTCATACAGGGATAGGTGATTTTTTGTGGTGCCGTCAAAGACCGTGCCTGTTCCAAAACCCACATGGATCCTCCCCAAAGCGCCGCCGCCGGAATTAGCATGATCTTTGGAAACCGCGGATGCATCATTGAACATAAAGGTGTCCGTATGGTTCAGCTGCATACTGAGCGTGTTGCCGCTGTTCTCCCAGACAGGCCCGCCAAACCTTCCGTTTGCCACAGGCATTCCCTGTGTGCCCGATGTAATTCTTCCTGTGTATGTGAGATCGGACCGGCTGATTAGTTCGTTGTAATTTGGGTTGAAAACCGGGGTTACCGGCGTAGTTGCATACGCCGTATTATTACCAGGTGCTGCTGCAAACAGTGGAGTAATAAGTGCTAATATCAAGAACGTAGTTAATGCTTTCTTTGTTTCTTTTACTTTTCGATATACCATAAACTTTGAACCTCCATTCACTTTTTAGCGTATAGGAATTTATATCAATTAAACATAGCTGTAAGTATTGATATAACTTGATTCAAAACGGTGTCCCAGTAGATTGCAAATAGTTAAATTTCTATACGCGGGGGATTGAAAAGGGGAATGCCCTTTCCGGGTCAGATGGGGTGCTCAGGAGCGTAAGCTCCGTCAAAGGGGGCAGTAGTGCCCCCCTAGCGAAAGATATTTTGCGTAGCAAATTTCTTAATCCTTATGCTTGTGGTTACCCGTACAATTTTATTGCTGCCAATCTCACCTCCTGGTTTATATTTTTTTAAAATTATAATATAAGTGCCGGCACCTCCTTTACCTCTTCAATCTTTAAATTTCATGACTGAGGCTGTCAGCCTCAATTTCTTTCATTTCAAATTCAGGGCCGCTCCAGCTTATCTTAAGCCTGCCTTTCAGTCTGAAGCTGGTATAAAGCACCTTTATGGGATAGTAACCCGACTTCAGTTCTATTTTTCTTTCGACGGCTTTTATATCATGTGGCTCGTCGTTATCAACACATAATTTATTTCCAATATACAATACACTTCCGTTGGCACTTTCAAGCCTGAAGGTATAAGTACCGTCAAGCGGAACTTTAATACACCCTTTATATGAAATTGAGAACCCGATTTCGGCCTGCACCGGCTGAAGGCTGAAGGTGCTGATTATACCTGATTCTATTGGTTTTACCGAGAATATGGATTCAATTAATGCCGCAGATTGAATACCACCTGAATAATTTGTGTAATTCAGGCCGGGATTTAATTTCATGGGGTCTATATTACTTGGCTCGGGCCCTGTCTGCACAGCAGCAATAACTTCGGCAGCTTCTTCAGGGATATTTGAAAGGTATAAGCCAAAGCTGCATATCATGGGCTTGTCCCAGCTTCTCAAGATATTCAGCCTGACTCTTCCGGTAGTGACAGGGTCAAAACGCTTTATGTTCTTGTAGCCTATGGTTTTATAGCGGACCAGTTCCTCCCAGGAATCTCCTACCCAGGCATCAAGGCTCCATTCCGCGACCCTTTGGCCTTCCCGTATATATTCCTGTACAAGCACATTATCAAAGGTCTTTGCCTCTTCCAGGTCAAAGACGACGGAAGCTTTGCTGTTGTTGATATCCCATTCTCCCGCCGTAGTCCAGTATGTCATTTTGTCATTGCTCACAATAGAGCCGGCTTTATGCCCGGGTGCTTCCGACGTGGCATTAATGGCAGAACCCAGTGCCAGATTTGTATTAAAGGTATCATTTATAAAGGCTTTTAATTGCATCAGGCGCTTTATCTGATCCTCAGGAATCAAGCCTCTGTTATCCGGGCTGATATTTAACAGAAGCACACCGTTATTCCCGATTGAGCTGTAGTAAACATTAATAAGATCGGAAAGGCTTCTGGTAAAGGATGTCTCGGCATTCCAGAACCATTGGTTCAGAACCACCGTATTTACTTCCAGTGGATACCAGACAGCGCCAACGGCAGTCCGATAATATTTTTCTTCACCTAAATCAGGCAATGTGGCATTTTCAGCTATTTCCCTGTCAAACACAGGCTGTACCGACCACTCATCCCTCCTGCTCTGGCCCCCCTCATTTCCAACCCAGCGCACAGCCTTCCCCCGCCATTCAAGTTCGGCCTTGCCGGATGAAATTTCCTTCCATTTTTCTTCGGTTGCAAAAAAGTTAGGGTCATACAGCCTGATTACAGCGTTGGGCTGAACCGACTCAATATAGTCATACCAGGTATCAGGCCTGTAGGAGGGTACTGCCTTCCAGATTTCATAATCACTGCAAGCTCCGTCAAACCATACTTCGTCAACCTGGCCATAACGTGTCAACAGTTCTTTAAGCTGTGCAAGAAAGTAATTGTTATATTCTTCTGTATTCCAAAGCCCTCTGTCTCTCTGATTCATATCCCAAGGAGAAAGATAGACACCAAACCCAATATTGCGGGTATCACAGCCTTTACGAAATAAATCGACAACATCTTTTTTTACAGGTGAATTATTAACAGAAAAATCCGTAGTATCCGTGAACCATTGGCAAAATCCATCATGATGCTTCATTGTGAAAATTGCCATTTTCATACCTGCATTTGCGCATACCTCAGCCCATTGTTCAGGGTTTAAATCAGCCGGCGAATAAATTGCCGGATCCTCATGCCCTGTCCCCCACTGTCTTCCGTTGAAAGTATTAGGCCCGAAATGTACATAGGCTATATATTCTTTTTCCATCCACTGAAGTTGCGCTGGACTTGGTTTTACATGCGCTGCTTTTTTTAATTTATCTTCCAGTGTATCTTCGGGAGAAAACGTTACTACCCACGGATTTTTGCCGGAATCACAATTTACACTCATTGGCCTGCTCCTTTGTTAAAACATATTTATACCATCTGTACCGTTCTTCGGCAAATCTTAATTATAGTCTTTAATTTATCCTTTAACCGACCCGGAGGTCATACCGGAAATTATATATTTTTGTCCCAGCAGGTAAATTATGAGGACGGGGAGACTTGTCAAAACAATATCGGCACATACAAGATTCCATTCTTTAAAAAACTGCCCGAAAAAATTATAGACCGCCAGGGTCATAGGCCATTTAGAGGCACTGTTCAGATAATACAGCGGGAAAGTGAACTGATTCCAGGCATCCATAAATGTCAAAATTGAGACAGTGACTAGTATCGGCTTGAGCAATGGCATCACAATGCTGAAAAATAGCCTGAGCGGGCCGCAGCCGTCCAGTATTCCGGCTTCATCCAGTTCGACCGGCACGGTGCTTATGAACCCGTATATTAAAAATACACTTATAGGTATTTCAATGGCCGCATACAGCACGGCTATTCCAACCTGCGTATTTATTAGATGGGTCAGCTGCATAACCTTCATTAGAGAAACAAAGTTTATGGGCATTGCCAATCCCAAAATCATGAAAAAGTAAACAAACCTATTCAGCTTTGATTTATTCCTTGACAACACGTAAGCTGCCATGGACGTCAGCACAAGCGCGATAAGTATTGCAGCTCCTGCGTAGAACATGCTGTTTCCGAAGGACCTTACAAGCTTTCCCTGTTCAATAACCGTGAGGTAGTTCTCAAAATGTATTTTGTTGGGCAGGTCCATCCCCATTGAATTGGCCTGGGTTTTGTCCTTCAGTGAGTTAATGACTATAAGCAGTAAAGGGATGAGCATTATTATGCTGACAATCCAGGCTGCCACATTTTTTATTACGTTAAGAACTGTGCTTTGCCATTTCATTATACTGCTACCTCCTCTCTGTTCAAGAGTCTGACGACAAAATATCCTATAAATACCATTACAATAAACATTACCGTTGACATGGCGGTACCGACACCGTACCTTCCCAGTCCAAAATCTTTAAAGACCATGGTATACAGCACTTCAGTCGCATACCCCGGCCCTCCGTTTGTAAGCACATAAACAGAGTCAAAGACCTTCAAGCCATACAACAGGTTCAATACGACTGTGACTGTGACGGAAGGCATTAAGAGCGGAAGAGTAATATATTTTAACTTGCCCCAGAAATTTGAGCCGTCTATGTTGGCGGCCTCATAATATGATGGGGAGATTGATTGCAACCCTGCAATAATTATTGTCATAATATAGCCTAGACCTTTCCAGGTATCAACAGCTATAATTGTTCCAAAGGCATACTTTACATCAACAAGCCATTGCTGTGCAAGAAACCCCAGCCCGATACGGTTTAAGAATACATTTAAAAGTCCGGTCTCGGGATTCAAAATGGATTTGAATATTAATCCTACAATAATTAAAGATAAGATGGACGGCATAAAAATAAGTCCTCTGTGGAAATTCTGCATTTTAATCCCTTCATTAAGCAGCAGAGCGAAAACTATTCCAAGTCCGGTTTTCAAAACCGTTGTAGCCACAGTAAACAATACTGTGTTGAATAAAGCTGAGAAGTAGTGTTCCTCAGGAGAAAATATTGTTTTAAAGTTATCCAAACCGATAAAATTTATTTCTTTACTAAAGCTGTTCCAATCTGTAAATGAGTATAACAAGCCTATAATTCCAGGGATCACCATAAACAGAAGATACAAGCCAAGTGCTCCTATTACAAAATAGAAGGGGTATATTTTATTTTTCATTGTGGCTCTCCTCTACTTTCAATCTATTTGTACCAATCATGATAATTGCCCAGCAGTCAAATCTACCGGGCATATTATTATCACTGATTTTTTCTTCTTTGCTTTTTACTATTTTGACCAACCTGGATCTTTAGCTGCTTTTGCCGAATCCGAGCGCCTTTTGTCTATTGACTTTAAAACTGATTCAGGTTTGGCTGCCCCTGTAAACATTGCTGCCAAATCCTTGCCCATATCCATCCATTGAGGGTTAAGATATTTTATTTGTGTCTGGTATACAGTTCCATGCTTAGTATAAGTACTGTAAAATTTCTTTATTTCATCTAAGTATTTATCCTTTATTCCTTCAAAAGGAAGAGTGTTGAATTTATCTGTGTTATCCACCAGGTATTGTAAGTTTTCAGGTTTAGCCAAATATGCAAGATATTTCTTGGCAGCATCTATATTTTTTGATCCTGAATATACAAATTCCGAGGGTCCCGCAGGATTTATATTCATTATCTGGTTATCAGCCAGAGGTATTACGAAGTATCCGAAGGTGTCTGCCTTTACTTCCGGGAAGGCCTTTTCTATCTGTGCAGGTAATCCTTGATTGTATACGGTCATGGCATACTTTCCGCCCGCCATATTCTTTTCGGTATCCGCATAGGTATTGGACATGTAGTTCTTACCGAAATACCCCAGATCTACCAGCTCTTTTAATTGTGTTAATGCAGACAGCATGGTTTTATCTTCTGCAAAGGCTGCCTGATTGGTATTGAGCTTTTCAGCCAGGCCAGGTGTTACTTCCTCAAATCTCGGCCCTATTTCAGGGAACCACAGAACGTGGTGCCAGCCGTCTGAAACACATTCATATATAGGTGTTACTCCTGATTCGCTTATCTTTTTGCAGACCTCTTTAAATTCGGAATAATTTGTGGGGACCTTCAAGCCCAGCTTTTCAAAAATGGTTTTGTTGTAAGCGATTCCCCAGCAGGCTGATACATCGGACATGGGGAGGCCATATAGCTTGCCGTTGACCGTCAGCTGTTCTGCCGCCAAGGGATCAACCCTCTTTGCCCATTCCTCATTTGAGAGATCCACCCCAACCTCTTCTATATTCAGCAGAGATACAATGTCAAACTTTCCGCTCTGATTGCCGAAAATATCGGTACACTCTCCGGCATTTAACTTGGTTTTAAGTAAGTTTTGATATTGATCCGATGGAATTATCTGATAATCCACCTTTATACCTGTCTCCTGCTCAAATTTCAAGCCAAGCTCCTGTTCAGCCTTTTGAACCCAATCCTGACTTGCCATATAAGAGATTGTCCCTTTAGCCTCAGAGGTTGTGCTAACCGCCGCAACCGAGCTGTCACTTGCCGCAGTACCGCTATTCTGTGCTCCATCCTTGGCGCCGCAGCCAGCAAATACACTGCTGAGCAAGCCTAAAGTAATTGTAAGTACAATTGCCTTTTTCATTTTAGCCTCCTGAAATTTTTATTTTTTGATAAGAAACCTCAGATTTTAATTATTTGACATAACCGTCAAAAATCTGTACAATTTACTTATCCTCCGTTGGATTAAGTGTATAACAAGTTTTATAGAACTAACATGCATAAATAAGGTGTATTATATATACTTTTTTTACCTGCCTTTAACTTTTGATTCTATATAACGTACACATATCGTTTTGGGAGGATTCCATGAAAAGGAAATTGACAACGGTACAATCAAGCTTATTTCTAACCTATTCCCTCATTATAATAACTATTTTGGCCGTTTTCGTTTTATTTTTTTACTTTTGGGCATCAAATCTTCTGAAGCTTAACGCCACGGCAACAATCTCAAGCCTTAACTCTTCGGCCTCTGAAAAGTTGGATATAGAAATTCAAAAGATGAATTCCGTTTCCATGAATACACTTTACTCCAATATTGTAAAAGACCGATTCAGCAATTACTTAAGCCAGGATGACGGCCTGTTGAATGCCGATACCCTTTCGGAAAATAATAAAAAAACCGATTCCATGCAAAATACCAAGGAGCTAATAGATATACTTTTTGCAATAATAGGCCCCAGCAGGCCCGTTCAGCAGATATATCTCTATGATTTCAAGGGGAAGGTCTTCGGCACCGGCTCAGACAACCGGCAACGAACCGACCCTGTGGTCAATAAGCCCTGGTACGATAAAGTTATTCACTCCCAAGGAAAAAAACACCTTTCAGTGCCAATGAGAGATGAGGAATTATCCAAATTTGTCACTCAGCACAAGGATATTTACTTTATCTCCCTGTGCAGGCTGTATTACGACAAAAATAATACTCTTCAGGGTATCATTGAAGTCAAGCAGTATTATGACATTATTTTTAAAACTCTCGAGGAAACCATAAAAAACAATACGAATATAAGCATGTACGTATATAATGAGGAAGGCATCCTGATCTATCCCCTGAATACCGATTCAAGGGCTGCCCGCGATGCTTATTACTTTAAATTGAAGCAATCCCTTCCCTCCCGCAAAACTTCACTCAGCGCCGTTAATCCTTATAGCGGAGAGAAGGAATTGCTTGATTTCAGGTATTCGGACTACACCGGCTGGACTACCATCGTAGCGGTATCCGAAAACAAGCTTCTTTCCCCTGTTATTGATTTTTCAAAAAAGCTTATGCTAGTGGCAGCCTTAATTTTGCTGTTCGCTTTGAGTATGTCATTTTTTGCTGCAAAAAAGATAACCGTACCTATATCAAACCTTCGTAAAGCGATAAAAGCCATCAATCTCAGTTCCTCCTCCCAGCAAAACCAGGTACCCGAGCTGACAAGCGACCTGAACGAGCTTGAGGATCTGAACCGGGCTTTCCAGAAAATGAGTGCCACCGTAAAGCAGTCCCATGAAGATCTCATGCTTTCCCAGAAGCACGAGATGCATTCCAAGATGCTGGCGTTACAGTCGCAAATGAATCCTCACTTTTTGTACAACACCCTTGCTAATATCAGCGTTATGGCAGAGGAAGCCATGAATACCCAAATTATTGAGATGTGCAGCAACCTGTCCGATATGCTGAGGTATATATCCGCCGATCAATCCTCTCATGTAGATTTGAGCACCGAAATCGAATATACCGAGAAATACTTGAAATGTATGAAATTCAGATATGGAAGCAAGTTATCCTATATCATTGCTCTTGATGATGACTTAAAAAACATACAGGTTCCTAAAATGTTGATACAGCCTCTGGTGGAAAATGCAATAAAATATGGCACCCGCCATGAGCCGCCCTGGGAAATCAGTATATCTGGATATAAATCAAATACTCTGTGGAAGATTATTGTAAAGGATAACGGACCGGGTTTCGACCCCCATAAGCTGAACTGTATTCGGGCCAAAATGGCCGAGATAGATAAAAATGGTCTGCTGCCCAGCCTTGAACTTGATGGCATGGGGCTTTTGAACATATATATCAGGCTGAAATTGTCATATAAGAACCAGGCAATTTTCCAGATAGCCGATAATATTAAAACCGGCACAAACATAACTATCGGAGGAAGCTTATGAGTATGGAAAATAAATTAAAATATAAAGTAATTATTGCTGAAGACGAACAATTGATACTTAGCAATATCAAGAAGAAAATAAATTCACTTGACCTTGGCTTTGAGGCGGTTGCTACCGCCGAAGATGGCAAGGCTGCTTTGGAACTGGTGGAAAAGCTATGTCCGGATGTACTGGTAACCGATATAAAAATGCCCGTTATGGATGGCCTGGAGCTGTGCAGAATTGTATCCGCAAGATATCCGCATATAAAAAAGGTTATAATCAGTGGATATGATGATTTCAAATATGCTCAATCAGCACTTAAATTTGAAGCTGTGGACTATCTTCTTAAACCACTGAAAACACAAGAACTTCAGGACTCTTTAAATAAAATCAGAATTTCTTTGGATGCGCAGAGAACCAGCTTAAAACAAAACACATTGCAATTAAAGGACAATTACACCTATTCTTCCGCGGAAATAGCACATCTGGTGGAACTTTATATCAAGGAAAATTATGCCCAGGATATAAACTTTGATCTTATATCCCACAAATTTAATTTTAATTCTTCCTATTTGAGCAGGATCTTCACAAAGCACGTGGGTGAAAACCCGTCCAAGTACCTTATATCCCTCAGAATAAACAAGGCCAAGTATCTTTTAAAAAATAGCCCAGACATGTCGGTCAAGGAAATAGGAGAAGCCATAGGATATCCCAACCAGTTTTATTTCAGCAGAATATTCAAAACAATTGTAGGCAAAAGCCCGGCAGGTTACCGGGAAGGCAATTAAATTCTGTTACTATACTCACAGGGAGCCATATTGCAATACTTTTTAAAACCCTCGATAAATGTAATTAATTCCCACATAAACCATTTCTGCTATCTTGTCAAGGAACAGCTCGGCATTTCTCTTTATAAAGGCCTTCTTAAAAGGTATCCTCGGCTATGCCTTTACGCTGATTGTGTTCATACCGTCATAATATCCAGGCTGCAAATGGCAGCCTCACTGTCATTGTTGAAGCCTTCTACTGCAACAAATCTGATATATTTTCCGGCCTTGCTCCTGGTAACATTAAAACCGTCATCAATCCAATCCAAAATTATCTCCTGTTTTTCAAGGGTATTTTCAAAGCTCCCTGAAGCAACAGGCTTACCATATTGTAAAGGATCACCGGATACATATATCTCATATCTGGATATAAGTCCTATTGTCATGCCATCCTGCCTGGGCAGATATGTAAAACCTTTTATGGCCGTGCTTTCCATAAGTTCAATATCTATGACATAGGGGTATTGCCCTCCCATTGTGACCCAGAATTTTGACGTATCCGACTCGAGGATGTATTCCACCTTGCTGGAATATTTTGTATTCGAAGCCTCGATATGTTTTGTAATCAAACTTAGACCCGATACGTCTTTTTTTGACAGCATATTAGCCAGAACGTTCTCCTCCACCCGGAATTCAGGGTTAAAACTTTCACTCCGCATATAATTCAGAATACTGTATTTTAGCTGTCTGGCCACAGGAAGACCGCTTAATTCACCCTTCAAATCAAGACTGCATACCAGAAGTTTTCCTTTTAGTACCCTCGCCTCAAAAACCACCCCAAGCTTCTTATTTCTGACAGGGTGATCTATTGCACGGACAATGGGCTCAAAGCCTTCCGGCAGCTCATCTATACCGATACACCTGGAATCGGCAAGCAGCTCCCACCATTGCCAGCTTGCATGATATTCCGTAGGGAAGTCCCGGAGAGCGGGATGATTAGGGCTGCAAAGAATACCCATGGTCTTCCTCTGGTTTTCAAACATCTGGGTATTCCAGAAAGGAGTGGTAAAGCACATTGCTTCCGAATTTTTTAATGTTCCCGCAAGCATAAGCACGGTTTCCCCCCTGCCCAGGGCTCTGGACACTCCGTCATTCCAGCTGTCGGCAACATATATGTCTTCCGGCATTTCAACAACCAGGGTTTCGGGATACACCCAGATATCCCACTGATTTGTTATGTTTATGCCGTGGGCAAAAGTTTTAAATATAAGTTTTTCAGCCGCTTTGACAGGCTTGAGCCGGGTCACTGCCTCTCCAAGGTATGCCAGTCTTCCCTGCGGAATGCAGATATTTTTAAATTCACCGCAAGCGTGTATCCTGCCGTCACTTCGGGTTAATTCCCACCTGATATCAAGCTTTGAATAGTCGTATTGGCTATAGTTTGCAAAATCCACCTCAGCTCTGAACACCTCACTATTTAACCATACACGTTTTTCCAGCCTTGCCAGAAGCACAGAATGGCTGCACCAGTTTCTGAATTCTTGCGGCTCCACCAGACCCTTTGAATTCCAGAAGGCATCCAGCCAGCCCACAAGTGCAGTCCCCTGTCCAGGAAAATCATGCATGTCCAGCAGCTGAAAGCCTCCATAATCCGCTGTTCTCAGCGAGCGTTCGATTTCTTCCCTGTACAGTAAAACTGCCAATTTGCCTGAAGCCTTTACAAATTCCTTATTCTTATGAAAAAGCTGTTTTGATACTGCAGACTCTTTAAAGGTCTCAAGATTTTTTGCCCTGAGAACACCTGTATACCTCCCGATTTCTTCAAAGTCAGGATAAACCTCCCACTGGCCCACTTCATGGGATACGGTGGGAACCTCTATTCCTTCCAGTGTCTCACTGTAGTCGGAAATTGTTTCAGGCCTTTCCTTATTAAAAACATTCTCACAGCGCCTGGTGACCCTTTCACCGTTTATCCTTGCCTCATGGGCAACATAGTACTGATCACCTTTACAGGGCTTGATTCCAAGTCCAGGCTCCGCAGCATTGTTTGCCGCTGACGAATAAAGCTGCCTCCCGTCGGTTTTCCTGCCCAGTTCAACAAATTCTGAAAGCTTCTCATAATCTCCGCGCAGCTCATTTCCCATACACATCAAGCAAAAGGACGGATGGTTTCCGTACTCGTCCAGAATTGCAAGCAGCTCCTCTCTCAGGAAGCTGTCTCTGGGTTCATCCTGCCCCAGCGGCGAAGCGGTAAAGCCGAATAAGGGCAATTCTGCCTGCAGTATCATCCCCTCTTCATCAGCGGCGGTAAAGGCAGCTTCCCCAGGACACCAGGAATGAAATCTGAAGTGATTTATTCCATAGGCTTTTGCTATATGATAGATGTGTTTCCAGTCCTCAACCTGCATTGAAGGATACCCTGTAAGCGGGAAATTACCGGCATCATGCGTCCCCCTTAAAAATATGTTTTTACCGTTGAGCCTGAAAACCGGGCCCTCTGCCTCAAAGCTCCGAATACCGAAAAGTACCCGGCATGAATCAGAATACCTTTCATGCTCTTTTCCACCCCGGCATTCCAAAGCTACATCCATTTCATATAAATATTGATTAAACTCATCCCACAAACCCAGCCTGTCCCCATAGGACTGAGTCAATTCAACATTAATTGACGAATCTGCACCTATGCTAAAATTATATGAATCCCTTAAGATTACAGCTTCTCCGTCCTTGGGACGTACAGAAAGCTTAACCAGGCCTTCGGCCGCCTTTGTTCCGGTATTTGCCAGCAGCAGTCTTGTGGTCAGCCTGCCGCTTTCCATTTCAGAATAGACATTTACTCTCTCCACATAGACCTTATCCCTGATATCCAGTTCTATTCTTCCCACTATGCCGTTCCAAACGGTTTGAACCTCCTCCGAATATCCGTGGCTCATGACTCCCAGATTAAATACAGGGGAATTATCCACCCTTATGCTGATCAGGTTTTCACCCGCCTTAAGCATTCCGTCAAGCTTATACTTGTGAGGAGTGCACAAGCTGTTTTGAGAACCGGCATAATTCCCATTTATCCACAGTTCTGTTTTCCACATGCATCTTTCCAAAAATAATGTAACGTGCTTTCTTACTATACTGTCAGGCAGTACTACTATTCTGTTGTACCAGGCGGCCCCTACATATTTGCGGATACGGTTCAATCTAAAAGTATCGGTAGCTGCTACCGGACTGCCAATGCCATTTTCATCAAGGGTACCGGGTAACTTGACCGTTTCTTTAAAGGTATTTTCATACCATCTCTCTTTTATTCCCATCTCATTTTCGTCCAGAGCTACATACCAATCCCCTCCCAGAGGGAAATACCTTTTTTCCATACCTGACTCCTCCTATGCAGCAGCGCTTTATTCATAAAAATATTGAGTTTATAAAAATATTGGGTGCCCATATCAGGGATACTTGCAATAATATAACTATATTGCTATTATATATGTAAGGAAATTATGTATACAATCTAAAGATTTTGATTACTATAACTATATTGAACAAATGGAGCAAAAAATGGAAAGAATATTTTCTGTCCTTACAGAACGGGATATGTCTCTCCCGCTTTTTGTAACAGGTGTGGGTTATGAACATTATCAGGATCACGTTACAAGAAAGGATGGCTTCCCTAACTACCACCTTGCATTTTGTGAACAAGGTGCCGGAAAGCTTATAATATGTAACAGGGAATATTTGATTGAGCAGAAAACTGCCTTTTTCTTTTATCCGAATATACCTCACGAGTATTATCCCGTTACAGAGCCCTGGTCACTCAGGTGGATAATATTTTCCGGCTCAAGTGTCCCTGCACTTCTCAATGCTGCAGGTATAGGTACCTTTGAGGTGTTAAGCCTTAACAATCCCGAGGAAGCTGCCTTCTGCTGTAACAAACTCCATAAAATTCTTCTGGAAAACAAGGCTGCAAGTATGCTTGAAGCCTCGGGAGCCCTATACAGCTTTCTAGCAAATATAAATAATCTAATTGAAGAGGTAAGCTCGGAAGCCGGTGCGAAACCTATAATAAAGCTGAATATTATTATTGACTTTATAAAAAATAACTTCAAAAAAAATATAGCCCTGGATGAACTGGCCTCACAGGCCGGTATTTCAGCATCGTATCTTTGCAGGATATTTAAAAAGGAATACGGCATCAGCCCCTTTACATACATCCTTCGGTGCAGGGTTAATGCCGCCAAGGAAGAGCTGATAAATTTTCCACAAAAAAACATTAAGGACATATCCCTGGATACAGGCTTTAACAACTGCAGCTATTTCGGTTCGGTCTTTAAGGAATATGTAGGCTGCTCTCCTAACAGGTTCAGAGAGTTATATTCCTTACCCCAATAAGAGCAAGATGTCAATATACATTATTTTAGTAATTGTATATTCTTTAGATTTTATACTTGGTAAAATAATTTGATGCTATAATAAAAGCAGTTATGACAAATAAAGACTTGGAGCAATAGTATGATTAGAAAAATGTGTAAAGTACTATCTGTCAGAGCCTCAAAACAATATCTCCTGAAATACTTTATAACTTATTTTGCCGTTTTAATAGTACCTCTTGTAATAGGTTACATCTACTATGCAAGTGCATACGAAATCGTTTATTCAGATGCCATAAATGAAAATAATGCAATTCTCAGGCAGGCCTCTTCCATACTGGAACAGAGGTTTGAGGAAGCTGATTCCATGGCGGATCAGCTTGTGACAAACAGTAATATAAATGCTTTTCAGGGTATAAAGGACCCCTTTGGGTATCCTAACTCGTATTCCGTAATAAGAACACGTAATAGCCTTACCAACTATAATACCTCCAATAAATTTGTGTGGAATTATTTTATATTTTTCAATAAAAGTGAAATGGTAATGAACAATGAGATTACCTACACTTATGAGCAATTTTACAAACGGTATATGAGTTTTAAAGGGATACCCTACGAAAAGTGGTACCGTACAATAACTGAAAACCTGTGCGAAAGCGGCCCGTCGGAAGAAATTGAGGCGGAGCTGCACAATTATACACCCTCCGGCACTGTAGGCATGACAATAGTTACCTACTCAAAGCCTTTGATTTCTTATGGCCAAAATGACGGTTTCGTCATGCTGGTAATAAATAAAAAGGAAATATCCGACCTTTTATCCTCTATAAATACCCATAACGGCGGAGTAACCTATATAGAGAACAAGGACGGTAAAATCATGACCTATTTTTCGGGTGAAAAATGTGATATCCAAGCCATACAAGCCTCGGTAAATCAGAGCTTTACAGGTTTGGAGAATACTTCTGAAATCTCCATCAACGGTAAGCAGATGATGGTTAACTACATCAGGACAAATGATGATGGGTTTAAGTATGTAGCTGTCCAGTCAAAGAAAGTTGTTCTGGAGAGAGCTAACAATCTTAAGCTGATTATTTATGTAGTGCTGCTTATTTCCATTTTGCTGGGTACTCTTATTTCATATTATATGGCAAAAAGAAGTGCAAAACCTCTTCAAGACATACTAAACAATATACAGATAAGCGAAATCAGCGAAGATGCTTTTAAAAATATCAAGTATACCTTAAGTGAACTGGGGAATAACAACAGCAATCTGAAAAGAACCATTGACGAACAGATACCTATTTTAAAAACAACTTTTCTTACGAGACTTATAAACGGGGAGTTCAACTCACGGGAGGAGATAGAAAAAATAGCAAGCTGCATCCGTGTGAATTTTGAGGACAGCGTATACTGCACTGTTATATTCAAGTTTGATACCGATTTAAATAATTCTGATACCCTGGAATTGACAATTGTGAATTCCTTTAAGCAATTGCTGAGGGAAATACTGGGCAGGGTTGTACCTGATGCCCTTATTAGTGACATGGATGAGCAGCAATTGGTAATGCTTGTCGTCTATCCTTCCCTGCAGCAGAAACAGCTAAACCCTTATGTTGAAAATATGGCGTCCAGACTAAAACAGGAAATGCCTAAAAACCTGTTCGAAAGTCTTTTGATCTCCTGCGGCAATATCGTGGATCAGCTGAACGATATACCCATTTCCTTTGAAAATGCAAAGCTGGCCTTTAAAATCAACTCTGCCAACAGGCACAGCAATATCCTGTGGTATGCCGGTACTGGGAATTATACGGTTAACTACTATTTCCCTACCGATTTACAGACAAAGCTTATAAATAATGTTAAGGCAGGCGATAAAGGAACTGTCAAATCCATTCTCAATATACTCTTTAATAAGAATTTTATAGAGTCAAACCTTTCACCCTCGCTGCATAAGTTATTTATTTACGAACTGTTGGGTATTATTATAAAACTATGGAATCAGATTGGCTTTGATGATGAAGAGACTTACAATTACATCATTAGCAATACTGATAATATTGACAAATATAGCGAACTTAAGCAGATAAAGATAATTACTGATTCTTATTATATGCTTTGTGAAATAATAAATGGACAATCGGACAAACAGTACTTAAGTACCAATAATCAAATAATCGAGTACATTAACGAATACTACCAGGATTGTAATATATCTCTTACATCTATAGCGTACAAGTTTAACATGAACGAATCCTATTTATCCTATATATTCAAGCAGCAGAGCGGCATCAAGCTGTCCTCCTATATTGAAAACCTGAGGATAGAGAAGGCTAAGGAGCTGTTGAGAAATACCCCCTTGACCATAAGTGAGATTGCAATAAAAACAGGCTATTTCTCTACAAATACTTTTTGCAGGGCTTTCAAAAGAGTTACCGGTATTAATGCCACAACGTTCAGAGGAAGTAACGTATAACAGTAATTCAGAGCTGCATAGGCTGGCAACAAACCTGCCTCCTTGATATAGACACCGAATATCCTTCCGATACATATCCTAAGGGTAGATAGACCGCTGTCATAAGGCTGATTATAATGCAAAACAGAAATAATAAAAAATCGATGAATAGTGGCGGACTTACAGATGTCCCAGGTATACTTGTGGGCAATGCCGAGTATACCAACGGACTTACAGGATGTACTGCCATCCTCTGTCCTAAAGGCGCAGTTCCGGGCGTTTACGTTGGTGGAGGCAGCCCCGGCACCATGAATACTGATATTATCCACCCCGGTGAAAGTGAATATCCCGTGTATGGCCTCCTGCTGACTGGAGGCAGCTTCTTCGGCCTGCCGGCCGCAGGCGGGGTAATGCGATGGGTCACTGAACAAGGGCTTGATCAGGTTCCCCTTGTACCAGCGGCGGTTATCTTTGACCTTCTTTATTCCAACGGTACTGCACCAACTGAAGCCACTGCATACACCGCTTGCAAAGCTGCAAATTCCGGTCCGGTCGTTGAAGGAAATGTAGGTGCCGGAACGGGTGCGACGGTGGGTAAAATCTATGGCAAGCCCATGAAAGGCGGCTTAGGAAGTGCCTCGCTGCGCATTCCAGGCGGACCTACTGTGGCGGCATTAGCTGTGGTAAATGCACTTGGTGACATTTGGAATAATGGTTGTATAGTCGTGGGAGCGTTAAATCCGGATGGAACCTTTGTCAACCAAACAAGGGCCATGTTGGACGGCGTACCATCTCCGCTTTATTCCCGGAGCACGACGATTGCAGTAGTAGCTACAACGGAGCGTTTGAGCAAAGCCGAGGCCAATCGTGTAGCAAGACTTGCCGATGACGGGATGGCCAGAGCTATCTCTCCCAACCATACTCAATGGGACGGTGATACAATTTTCTGCCTTTCACTTGGGACTACGAGCAGCAACATGACTCGGGATGCCGTCGTCACCATTGTTGGCACTGCGGCCGCAACAGTCATGGAGCAGGCTATTATTCGCGGGGCGCTGGCGGCACAAGCAAAATAATGTGGGCGCTTAACCACTTTGATACAAAAAAAGCTCCTCCTGTGATTTTACTTTCCTATCACTGGAAGAGCTTTTTTGTAAAAATATTATCTGCCTTTATACTGCAAAAGATTCTCTAGTGAACCTTTTAAATCAAGTTTGACTTTTGCAGCAACTTTCTGACTATGACTGCAACTTCTGCTCTGGTAATTTCGTCCTTGGGAGCAAGAAGCCTGCCACTCTTGCCTGTGACAATTTCTGCATTTACACAGGCTGCTATACTTTCCTTTGCATAAGCCGCAGCCTTTGCCGAATCTCCAAATCCAGAAAGTATTACATCCGTATCCTTGCCCTCTATGCCTGCTTCCAGTCTGGTTATTTTCATTGCCTTTGCTATCATGGTCATTGCCTGTTCACGGGTTATCTTGTCCTCCGGTCCGAATTTACCGCTGCTATAGCCGGTTATTATCTTGTAATCCGCCGCTGTCTTTATATAATCACAATACCATTTTCCGCTATCCACATCCATAAAGCTGTTTGTACCTACACCTGGCTTCAAGCCCAATGCCCTGACTATGATTGCCGCAAATTCCGCCCTGGTAATATCCCTGCCGGGCTCAAAAAGTCCATTCCCTACTCCACTGATGACCATTCTGGAGCCCATATCGTTGATTGCATCCATAGCCCAGTGATTAACTGCATCCTTGAATTCCAACGGATGCCATATTACTGAATATGTACTGTTGGTAAGACTGTTGATTACCGCATAATATTTACCGTTTATAACGGTAACTTTTGTAGGAACATGCCTTACCGTTCCATCAGGTTCGTTAACAACACCTGTAGTAATCTTGTTTGGGTCTATTCCCTCCGGTATTGCTATTGTTCTCTCTACATATGAATTGAAGCTGGATACAGTTGCCGTCTGTCCGCCGTATGTACAGCTTACGGTAAACTCCACAGGAGGAGCTACTACGGAAAAATTTCCTTTGTCCGCTGAATTTTCAATAAACTTGACCGTCTCCTCAGCAGGTTTGGATATCTGTATCTTAACTTTTATATCCTTCAATTCTACATTTGTTCCAAGCTGAGCAGCTACTGCGTCAATATTGATTTGTTGAGCCGGAAGAGTATAAGCAGCACTTCCAGTCTTTACTTCAAGTACAGCTTCTTTTGATTCCATGATTTTTACCATCTGCCCGTTCAATTCTCCTGCTACTACATCAGAAGCCACGTTTACAGGTATTGTAACCA
Organism: Bacillota bacterium; assembly: GCA_023400235.1. Lineage (GTDB taxonomy): Bacteria > Bacillota > Clostridia > Acetivibrionales > DSM-1351 > Ruminiclostridium. Next base: position 94,782 of record JAEXFI010000027.1, on the reverse strand, counting down.
CTGCTTTATTGCCTTCAGCCTCAAGCTTTTGTTCCAGTTTCCGGGCATCCACGCTAACTGTTGTCACTGTCTGAAGTCCTTGTTTAACTGTTGTGACAGTTCCAGCATTTTCAGTTTTTCCGTTAACGAGAATATCTGCTCCAGTGTTCGTGTTCACAGGTGGAGGAGATTGCGTTGTACTGCTGCCTGACGGGGCTGTGGGTGTTGCAGTCTTTTGTCCTGAGGCAGCTATTACAATCATGTTGCTATCAGCTGCTTTCACTTCAAAGGTGTATATTGTCCCGTTCACAAGTCCCGTCATATCATAACCGTTCTCACTTGCCGATAAAGTTTCTACCAGTATATTATCTTTATATATCTTATATTGAACTGCACCAGTGACTGAGGCCCAACTCAGCTTCACAAGACTGTTACCTGGTGTCACACTTAAAACCAAGGCTCCTGGAGATGTTACCGTAATGGTGGCAGTTCCTGATTTACTTCCGTCTGCTGTGGATGCTGCCGTTATTGTATAGTCTCCCGGTGTTGCGTTTGCTGCTGCACTTACCAAGCCGCTTCCGTTTACTGTTACTCCCTGAGCCACACCGCTGCTTGTCCAGTTTACAGTCTGCGCTGCTCCTCCTGTTACACTGACGGTTGCGGTCAGCTGCTGGGTGCCTCCGAGCATTACACTTGCGGATGCCGGACTCACGGTTACACTGTTTACTGCCTGTACTGCTGTTACCGTAATGGTGGCTGTTCCTGATTTACTTCCGTCTGCTGTGGATGTTGCCGTTATTGTATAGTCTCCCGGTGTTGCGTTTGCTGCTGCACTTACCAAGCCGCTTCCGTCTACTGTTACTCCCTGAGCCACACCGCTGCTCGTCCAGTTTACAGTCTGCGCTGCTGCTCCTGTTACACTGACGGTTGCAGTCAGCTGCTGGGTGCCTCCCTGTGCCACATTTGCAGCTGCCGGGCTTACCGTTACACTGTTTACTGCCGGTGCTGCCGTTACCGTAATGGTGGCTGTCCCTGATTTACTTCCGTCTGCTGTGGATGTTGCCGTTATTGTATATTCCCCCGGAGTTGCGTTTGCTGCTGCACTTACCAAGCCGCTTCCGTCTACTGTTATTCCCTGAGCCACACCGCTGCTTGTCCAGCTTACAGTCTGTGCTGCTCCTCCTGTCACACTGACGGTTGCAGTCAGCTGCTGGGTGCCTCCCTGTACTACACTTGCAGCTGCCGGGCTTACGGTTACACTGTTTACTGCCGGTGCTGCCGTTACCGTAATTGTGGCAGTTCCTGATTTACTTCCGTCTGCTGTGGAGGTTGCCGTTATTGTATAGTCTCCCGTAGTTGCGTTTGCTGCTGCACTTACCAAACCGCTTCCGTCTACTGTTACTCCCTGTGCCACACCGCTGCTTGTCCAGCTTACAGTCTGCGCTGCTCCTCCTGTTACACTGACGGTTGCAGTCAGCTGCTGGGTTCCTCCCTGTGCCACACTTGCAGCTGCCGGACTTATGGTTACACTGTTTACTGCCGGTGCTTCTGTTACTGTAATAGTCGCTGTCCCTGATTTACTTCCGTCTGCTGTGGAGGTTGCCGTTATTGTATAGTCTCCCGGAGTTGCGTTTGCTGCTGCACTTACCAAACCGCTTCCGTCTACTGTCACTCCCTGTGCCACACCGCTGCTTGTCCAGTTTACAGTCTGCGCTGCTCCTCCTGTCACACTGACGGTTGCATTCAGCTGCTGGGTGCCTCCCTGTGCCACATTTGCAGCTGCCGGGCTTACCGTTACACTGTTTACTGCATCTTCTGAAGAAATAGTGGAAAAGCTGAGAACCGTTCTATCTGCTGTGCCATGCAGAGAGTTTCCTGCCTGTTTTTTTGCCGGGTCAGGAATACCGGGATGCAATCTCGATCCAAACGCTGTCACAAACCCTTTTTCTTCTCCATCTAAAAAAGCAGCCGGAGGGATAACTAGATAATATGTAGTATTTGGTGCAAAAGTTCCTGAAGGGTTAATTGTAACCGTCGTGGAGGATGAGTCACCTGTTAATGCAACACGTGAGTCTGTGACCGGAATAGACTCAAAGATCGTATCATTGGAAAAATCTCCATCTCCGTTATCGATCCTAATATATATTTGACCTGATCCTTTACTTAACAGGCTGCTATTGCTAAGTGTCAATGTAATGTTGTCATTTAAACCGACATTTGATGCATTGGAAGCTGGAGAATAAGATGTTATCTTTGACGGTACAGTATTATTTATAAAGTACAAATCATTCGATGCCCCGTCAGCTCTGGCATATATATCCAAATCACCATCATTGTCATAGTCTGCGATCTTCGTAGCACCAATAGCAAGATACATATCTGCTTTTGTTCCGGTTATGCGTCCAGTTCCTTGGTCTGTGTATACACCAGAGCCATTGTTCTCAAAAAACCTAATATCTCCTCCTTTTCCTGCGTCCTGTGTCAGAAAATCCACATCGCCATCATTATCCATATCAGCAACTTGATATTGTGTATAGTTTGAGCCTGAAGTATCCGGAATTGGTAAAGCAGCAGACGTCAAGTTTCCGAAACCATCATTTATTAAATATATGTCATTGGGAGAAGAACTTGTTCCTCCTGTTACCCTTGCGTAAATGTCCATATCTCCGTCATTATCAAAGTCTGCTATCTTTGTCGATAAGATATTCAAATACAAACCAGCTATTGAACCTGTGATAGCATGACTTGCTACATAAGATGTACCATTCCCATTATTTTTGTAGATGATTATTGTTCCAGCTCCACCATCCTGCGTTAGGATATCAACATCTCCATCACCGTCAAAGTCGCAGGCCTGCCATTGTATATCATTACTTCCACTATCAGCAATTGGTAAACTTGAGGGTGTGAAATATCCGGCTCCATCGTTCGTAAAATATGAATCGTTCGAAGCACCGGCTTGCCTGCAATAAATATCCAAATCCCCATCGTTGTCGTAATCTGCTGCCCTAAAAGATGGGGCATTCAAATTCAGATTTGTGGTTGTAGGAAAATGTCCTATCCCGTCATCAGTAAACACCCCTGAGCCGTTGTTTTTATAAAAAGAGACGCTTGTTCCCATCCCGCCGTCCTGATACAAAATATCGATATCTCCGTCATTATCAAAATCTCCCGCTTGGAAAAACGGATAGTACTGGGTTCCAACACCACTATCTGCCACCGGTAAAGCAGTGCTGGATAACGTATTCGTAGACGCCAATGCCGTTAACCCCATAAAATCCAAAGACACTGCAGCAAGCACCAGGATTAGCAATACTACCTGTATGCGAAAAACTTTTTTCCTTACTCCATTCCACACACATCCATACTTTTTGAAAATAGAATCCTTTACTTTCAACAAATTATCAGTCATCTAAATACTCCTTTTATAATTATTTAAAACGAAGAACGATTTGGACAATATAATTCTCAGTGGAAAAATCAAGCTAATATTTAATACTATCTTTATTATTATAAAGCCCGACTATATTTGCCTGATGTGATGCATAATAGGTCCCCCTTTGCCAATGCTGGAACTTGTGAAAATTTGCTTATGTAATCCTGAATCCGTATCTCTATTAATAAACCCATAAAAAACCAGCACTACACCTTATATATTACCTCTTTTTTTCAACATAATCATTATTTTTATGATATTTTTTTATAGACAGCAACGCTGCTATAACTGTAAACACTGTAAGTATTACCCTCGCTATTTACACTTTCTCAGCTACTTTAATAAAAAAACGGAGTATTTTCGTCAGAAAATACTCCGCAAATATATTTATGATACAGCATAACTTCCTCTGCTATTTCATAAAGGCCCTGCTGTCTTCACTGCCGGTTAAATCAATTATTTCGTCAGATTCCGGGAGCAGTGACAGCGGTACTGTTACGCAACTTAGTCCTTGCATTTATTGATAAAATAAATTAAATTTACAGTATGGGGGTTTTCAGTCCCACATAACCGTTAAGCATCGCCAACGCAATTATGCCCCAGATGCTGTCGCGACAAAAAACAGTAAAAAAGGTCTCGCTGAAAGCGACTGCAAATGAACACAGCAAAGTGGATCAGAAAAGTAAACGGATGTACACAGTGAGCTGGGGCAGGCTTGAAAAGACAATACGATCCTATTTATGTACCTTGATTAAATTATTTCTATAGATTAAATCAAAAACCCTGCTTGTCAGTTCATCAATTGAATGCTTTTTGCTTCTGCTGCAAATTATGGCTTTTTCTTCACACAATAAACACTTTCTTTCATTTAACCCCATCTGCTTTCTGGTAAGCTGCTTTCCGATTCTATCAAATACATCGAAATCAAACAGCCTTCCTATCTCATACCTTTCCTCAAGGTTTACACAAATTTTTTTTATTTTTACCGCATCTTCATCGATACAAAAGTATGCAGCATCTCCTGCAGAATTATTATGAATTGTTTTATAGACCACCTTCAGTTTGTGCTTGTCCAAAGCTTCTTCTAATTTTTTGATTCCATTGTCATGAACTTTCGTAAACAAAGAACTATTCTTCACAATTCCAGGAATATTTAAAGAAAATGAAATTAAAGTTGTCCCAAAAGCCTTAATCAGTTCCCTTTGCATTTCGGCTCTCTTTTCTCTTCCGAATAGTATTTCATTTAAAGCCTGGCTATTATCAGAATCCACGTTCATCTCCTCATATTTTAATACTATTCGTGCAGGCGAATTCCTGCCGCTATTGTTGTGATTTTATTCTTTCTATTATTGGTTGTGTTTCCTTGAGGAGCAGATAATCAAATGTTGATTTTGGAACAAGCCTTTTTACGCTGTCAAAATCCCCTTTCTTTATAAATTCCCTGACTTTAGTTGCACTTATAATATTTTTATCAATACCAATTCTAGGTATTTCAATTACTTCAATTCCATACTCAGGCAGTAATCTTTTCATAGTTTCATTATAAATGTGTGTGACAGGACAAAAGGGTTCTTCTCCCACAAACCTTTTTGTTATGTTCAATGCATGTGAAATATATCTTCCAAATATCTCAATATCAAGCATACAGTGAGTTTCTGCATGTTTTGTGCTATCCTTGATGAAGTAGGAAGGAAATGTTGCGTTTGATATAATATAATCCTTTCCTTTGTGGATATATGCATTAGTTAAATGTTTCGTACCTTCCTTTACCATATTGAATCTATCCTCTGCCGGAAAACTTGACCGATTTTCCCATACTACGAAAATATGCAGTATATCGCTCAGTGACGAAGCCCTTTCAATAAGATACCGGTGTCCAAGCGTAAAAGGGTTACAATTCATAACAATACATGAGACTTGCTTACCGTCAATTTTAAAATGTTCCAATTCTCTTAAATACTTTTTTATACCATTTTTTCTATTCTCCAATAGAATTGCTCTTGATTCAGCTTCTGCGATTTTGAAAAACCCCATATTTTGAAACATGGTTTCATTTTTAGTGGTGGTATAAATAAAGAGGTGGGTTCTTCCCCTCCTATATTGTTCATTTACCAAATTTGTTATAATTTTATTTGCCAGCCCAAGACCTTTATATTCTTCATCTATGGCAATACATTTTAATACATTTCCAGAAAAAGATCCTGTACCTATAATTTTTAAATCATCATACAAAGCCATTGTATATTCGGCATCATGGTCAAAATCAAGGCCATTTTTATTTAAAAAGCTTACAATATTATTAATTTCATTTTCATCATTTATGAAAATTACCTTTTCGCTGATATTCATAAGTTTCATCATAGAGTACCGCTCACCAGCCTTTTTCCAGAAAATAGAGCATTACTGTCACTGCAAGTAAATCCGCAGAACCTCCTGGACTAATATGTTTTTTAATAAAATCCTTATCCAGAGCCTTTAGATATTTCAGTCCTTTATGGGTATAAGCGCCTCCAAGCTCAAGGGCCTTTTTTGCACATCTCTGAGAGTATTTGAGAGTTTTGAAATCGTGTCGGCCTAATATATTGCTATCTTCAGTATTTGCCACTAAATTCAGTAAAACCTGGACTAGAACTTTATCTGTATTTGTTTCATTTGGAAAGTATTCTTTTATAACAGGTAATCCGTAATCCAATACAGTCTTGAAGCCCGTTTCCACTTCTCCGCGAATCCCTTTTGAACCGTATTTAAAATATAACTTCTCCCCGTACGTAAGACCATCCTTCTTTGCCAACCCGGCAAGTTCATTTTTACATATACCTTTAGTTATGATTTTTACCCTTTCACATATTTGTTCAGCACTTATATATTCTTCTGCGCCTTCTGCAAATATGCTGCCTGCTGCTGCTGAAATAATTCCTAAGGAGAAAATGAGTCCTTTATGCGTATTAACACCATTGGTCATTTTTAACATTCTTTCTTCACCACTTATGCCTATAGGTCTAATGCTCTTAAGTAATTTCTCATTTTCGGATGCTCCAAATTTAACTCCTTCAAGGGCACAAAGATAAAAGGTATCAAATAAAACAGAACTGCTTGACATAAATGTATAAAAATTCATGTCGTTGTGCGCCCCAGAATTATTTCTATCTACCAATCCCGGTTTCGGAGTTGCAGATACTTCAAAGAGCAATGACATAATAGCCAAATTAGCAACCTTAAGACAGAATTCGTTATATGTTTTCATAAAACCGCCTTTTAAACTTTTTAGCACCACTTTCCCAGCTTTTATCTTCTACATCTATGGTTATTTTTTTACTTGACGTATAATATCGATTACGCTGCCATCCCGATATTTAACCACTCCTACGATTTTATCCAGATACTTGATTTTCTCAGCTTTGCCAACTAATTTCTCGGCATTCGTTTTAAGTTGTTCAATAGGGTATACAGGCAAATCTACCTTTTTAAGTCTCTCCTCAAGTTCAGGACGTAAAGGATTAACAGCGATACCGTTATCAGTAACCAATATATCCACTGTATTTCCAGGTGTTACTATTGTATTTACTCTGTCCACAATAGAAGCCATTCTTCCTCTGATGAGCGGTGCCACTATGATTGAAATGCTGGCTCCAGCCGCGGTGTCGCAATGCCCGCCTATAGCTCCTCTGATTATTCCGTCAGAACCCGTCAATACATTTACATTGAAGCTTGTATCTATTTCCAGGGCGCTGAGTACGACTATATCCAATTGGTTAACCGCACTTCCGGGATTATTAAACCCTGCGTAGTAAAAGGCATCTATCTGCTGGTGGAAACGATTGTTTTTCAAAGATTCAGCCGCCTCCAAGTCAAAACTCTGCACGTCCAATATTTTTTTTATCAGACCTTCTTCATGGAGCTTTACTATTTGAGAAGTAATTCCCCCCAAAGCAAAATCAGCTTTAATGTTCTTTGCCAGCATTTTTTCTCTTAGAAACCTGGCCGTAGCAAGAGAAGCCCCTCCAGAGCCCATCTGCATTGAAAAGCCATCTTCAAAATATCCGGATGCTTCAATAACATTTGCGGCAGTATTTGCTATCAAAAGTTCCCTGGGATTAGTTGTATACCTTGTAGCTCCTGACATTATGCCATTTGGATCACCTATAGCGTCTACCTTGACCACATAATCCACCTGTGATTGAGGTATGCCAAACGGAGTATTAGGAAATGGCACAAGATTGTCGGTTATTAAAACTACTGTTTCTGCATATTGGGCATCCAGCTTGGCATATCCCAAAGAACCACAACAGGAGATTGATTCTTCATTTCGCAAATAGCCATTGGCATTTCCATAGGCATCACATGAGGGTACCCCAAGAAATGCCACATCAATTTTTAGTTCTCCGCTTGAAATGGCTCTGGCTCTCCCCCCATGAGAATTAAATACAACAGGGATATCCATCAAGCCTTCGGATACCGCCTCAGCAAGATTTCCTCTGAGACCGCTTGTTTCTAGCCGTCTGACAACCCCATTTTTTATGTGTTCTATCATGGGCGCATGTATGTCTGTCAAGGAGCTTGCAGCTATGACCAAATCCCTTATACCAAGCTCTGCAATAGATGAAAGCACCATATTTACTATGTAGTCGCCATTTCTGAAGTGGTGATGAAATGATATTGTCATACCGTTTTTCAAGCCAGAAAGCAGTATGGCTTCTTTAAGACTTTTTACCACTTTATTATGGTATCGCTGACGTTCCCTTAAGTTCAGAATATCCTTCGGACTTACACCATCAAACATATTCATCAGGCCCAAATCCTTTACGAAATCTGATACCACGGAATTATTATTATCACACATATCCGCTCACTCCTTTAAAGTTGGACTCTGGCAGCCTTGGCCAAGTCAAGTACTCTACATGCCCGTTCAACAACAGGCTTGTCAATCATTTTCCCGTCAAGGCTTGCTACCCCCTGTCCAAGTTTCTCTGCCTGCCGGATGGCCTCTGTTATTCTTAATGCCTTTTGTATTTCGTCTTGAGTAGGAGTAAAAATATCATGTACATGCTGAATCTGGCGGGGATTTATTATTGATTTTCCGTCAAAGCCCATTTGCTTTATCAGGTGCACCTCCTTAATAAACCCCTCCTCGTCATTCACATCCGAAAAGACTGTATCAAGAGCATCTATTCCTGCTGCTCTTGCGGCCATAAGCACCATACTCCTTGCTGTCAATAACTCTATGCCTTCAATAGATCTGCTGGTTTTCAGGTCTGTCACGAAATCCTCCGCACCAATTGCTATACCAACCAACCGCTTGCTGGAGGTTGCTATCTGTTGAGAATTCAGTACGCCTAATGCACTCTCTATTGCTGCCATCAGCTTAATAGAACCCTTTTCAATTCCTGTTTCTGTTTCAATACGTTCTATCTCTCTCTCAGCATTTATTACATCCTGTGCCGTTTCTGTCTTAGGCAGACGAATAATATCAGGCTTTGCTCTTACTATAGCCTCAAGGTCATCAAAGCCAAATTCCGTGTCCAATCCATTTATTCTTACTACAACCTCTTTTTCCCTATAATCAATAGTGTTTAAAGCATTAAATACCAAAAATCTTGCAGTATCCTTCTCATAAACAGACACAGAATCTTCCAAATCCAGCATTATGGCATCAGAGCCGTATATGTGAGCATCTTTGATCATTCCCGGATTATTGCCGGGCACATACATCATCGTCCTTCTCAATTTATTCATGGGCTTGTCCTCCAGTAATAATCCTTGCATTTGCATGCCCGGTATGCAGCAGAGAACACCCTTGCCCTGATGGCATAATCCAGAGCTCCCTTATCGACAGCCGCCACATAAGCATTTGCTATCTCCAATTCTTCAAGGCATTCTTTTATGACCTGTCTTATTTGCTGACCGAATTGCTTCTCAACAGTACTGTTAAGGTCGATTCTGATACCTGGTTCAACAGCTCTTTCAATCGTTATCATAATATCACTGGATTCAACTGTACCGGCAATACCTACATTCACAATTTCCATGCTTTTCGCCTCCAAAACAATTCAAATTTCTCATTCTACCTTTCATGTCTCATGGCCACAAGTCAAGAATAGGAATTCTCGGCATTTTACAGCACAAATTCATATTATCATGCACTACCCTCTATTAACAACGTACATGCCAGGCAAGGACCACAACAAAGAAAAGTGGCAAAATAGCCGGTGTAAGGCGTGTTACAAATTGTTAATAGCGGATACCTTTATTTATAATTCTTCAACTTCAACCTTTCCAAATAGTGTTCTTCCCATAGCATATTTACTGAATCCAATCATTCCGTACTCAAATGTACTGTCTTCACAGTCCAGCAATTTTTTGCCGTCAATGCTGAAGCTTAACCTGCTGCCTTGGGCTATGGCTTTAAACACATATTCCCGTTCATATTCCCAACAAAAAGGTACCGTAATTAATCTTGAAATCCCAAAATTATTGATTATGAGGGAAACCTTGTTTTCTCCATCAAAGCCAACATGATACCCTCTCATGGCTCCCTGCGCCCTAAAAGCCAAAAGATGACTTTCGCCGTGTTGAGGTATGACTGACGCACTTACCCGAACATCTCTTGAATAATAGTTTCCGGTATATGCTTCGCAGGGTTCCGCGCTTATTACACTCATATAACCATTTTCGATGGTCCAGGCACCGTGATTATTTGCAAAAGGAGTAATGCAGCCAAATTCATGATTTTGCTTTGCAAAATCCACTGTGTAATGTGCTTTTCCATTTATGCTGAATTCGTCTATGAATATTCTTCCCAGATCCTTTGTATTAGATGGTGACATTGAAGTTAAAATAATACCTATTTCATCAACTGTGGCCCCCTCCATATCAGGTACGGTATATTCAACCTCAATCCATTTTTTGTCTGCCAATTTTACCAGACCATTTGTAATGTCTTTTTTGTTATAGGAATTTCTCGCATACGGTTCAGCATAAACTGCAGCCCCATTCCAGTGATCAAGGTATATTTTCATATTTACCTTTTGTCCCGGGTATACCGTTGGTGCAAATGTGGGACTATAACGCTCATCATCAAAATCGCTGCGTCTGTAAAAGGGCTTATAATATATCCTGCATTCCTTGCCTCTTTCCATGCGGTCAAAAACCACCTCCAGAGATCCCGTCCCCTTATATGCCACTTCTTCGCTGTGGCGCAGGCTGCAATAAAAAGGTTCTGAAACTCTGAAATTATGTGTTGACCCGGGAAGTTCAAAATCAAAATAGATTTCTCCTGGCTTAAAGGCTTCAAGAAGCTGTCTCGGAGCTTCCGCCCCTGCAAGCCTGTACCCTAGCAATGCCAGTTCCTTGGCATATGTGGGGATATCTAGTATATTGAGGTAGCCTGATATACCGGAAAGCACAATTCCATCATTCACCGGTTTGCGGTAATGCTCCTTAATGCCTGATAATCCAACAGCTACACCCAGTATGGTTCCTACATTTCCCGCATTACAATCCGTATCCCAGCCGCACATTGTGGCGATTTCAATTGTACGGTTAAAATCACCCTTTCCATATATAAGAGCAAGTGCGCAAACTCCTGCATTAGGAATTATATGGCATACTCCCGGGTATTTATCATAACCCCAGTTTTCCTCCAGATAATCCCTGCACTTCCGGAAATCTTCAGGGTTTTCTAAATGGTACTGCAAAACAGACTCTACAACTTTCCTATACGTTGATTTCTCCGGAATAACAGTCAGCCCCGTTTTAATGATCTCATTTATATCAGCCGTATCAAAAGCTTTTGATATGCAGGCAGCTATAAATCGCGCCCCATTAAGCCCTTCTCCGTCATGAGATACACTAGCCGCAGCGGCTGCATATTCTGCTGCCTTGGCAAAATCACCCGGCCACACAAGCCCCCACGTATCTATAAATATCTGCCCTCCGATCTGTTCTGCAATAGTCTTGCCGTTCTGCCTGATACTCCCTGACTGGGGTGCCGGAATACCCATCTTCATATTGATATAGGCAGTGTGCTCGGTACTGCGTCCATATCCGCCCCACCAGAACATACCTGCACCTTCGCGTGCGTAATTCAACCATGCGCGGGCAACATCCTGCGGTTCCAGTTCCCTGTCTCCTGCATCATCATAAAGAGCTCTTAAGAAATATACCGGCCCATTAACATCGTCGTCTGCTGCAAAGTTTTTATAATCCTTTATATAACCAGTGATATCTCCATATGTATCCTTAATCCTTTTATAAGTCCAAATGGTTGGTTCAACGGGTGCTCCCAATCTTATCCCTATATTCATTCCTAAGAACCCTGAATAAACTTTTTCCAGATAATTATTATCTATCATTTAGTACGCCTCCCTCACGCAAGATTTTTTATCATTTGATTTCTATTCCGTGCCAGCTCTAAATCGTTTTTGATTATATATAATGCAGCATCTGAAAATTCCTCCGCACTATTTTCCAACTTTAGTTTATTAACCTTTTCAAGTACTTCAATTTCTTCCGAGGGTATGGCTCCCCATCCGTATTTAGCTCCGAGTATGGAGCCGATTATCACACCTATGGAATCAGTGTCCCGTCCCGAGCTGACTCCATCCTTTATGGCTCCTTCAAAGTCTCCGTCATGCAGAACAATGTATCCCAGTGCTACCGGCAGTTCTTCAATACTTAGTAACCTGCTGGGGGTATAATGGTTTGTCGGCCTTCCTACCTTGTCTATGCTTCGATTAACATCGTCACTCATTGGAGAATATTTAATTAATATTTCCTGGAACCGCTTCACGACATATTCCCTGTCTTCCCTATGTGGCTTAAGCTTTTGCGCGGCATTGCAGATGTCTGCTATAGCCTCCCTTGTACCATCCTTTGCATGGAAAAGGGCAGTCTCAACAATATCATCAACAGCTGTCCCAGGTTCAAAAGCTTTAGCTATGCAGGCGGCCAGTACACCAGCCGCCTCTAATCCATAGCTTATCTGATGACCCGAGGCAAATGCTATTGCTTCATCATAAGCCCCCTTGGGATTGCATGCATTTACCACTCCTATGGGAGCAATATACATTACAGCACCACAATTCACCATATTTCCCTGACCGCCTTCACGAGGGTCGCAGTTTGCCAGAACATGGCGGAGAAAAATATGTTTTTCAGGATAAAATAAACGGTCAAGTATCATGGCCTCTTTACCGAATTCCGGTATATACTGCGGTCTAAAAGCAATTTCCTTAACAAATTCGTTGGCTAAATCATAAGCATCAAGATGGCGCTTCTCAACGCAATAGACTCTCATCAGCGCCTGTGTCATAAGAGTATCATCCGTTATAATCCCATACCCTCTGACTCTGTTAAGACGCTGTTCTGCAGGCAAATCAGCTTTATGCCATTTTTCCTGTGTAGATTCTATTCTGCCATAAGATTTTTTTATTTCGTTAAAAGATAACTTTTCAACAGGTGCACCAAGTGCATCTCCATAAGCAGTACCAAATACAACACCCTTTACTCTATCCCTGAAACTTACCATCATTTATCTCCCTTTTTGATTAAATTAGCTACTTAATTTGTTCATTTGCATATTCGGTAATTTTCGTTCCACCAGCCTTGTTCCATTTTGTCACAAATTCATCAAATGCGCTGATTGGTTTCTTTCCGGTAATAATATCCGCAGAATATTCTTTATAAAGATTTTGTGTAGCATCCCACTCAGCTGCATACTGATCAGGAATATTGATATTCACGTCATTCATATAAAACTCGTTTTCCTCAAGAGCCTTCAGAGCAACCGGGCCTTTGATAGGAGCTGCTAATTCAGTTGTCGGTGCAAAGCCCTTAATGGTATCAAAAACTCTCGGATACCATGCGGTAAATTTATCGGTAAAATTAATCTTACCGTCCTTGACAACATACTGGTCCCCTTCCATACCAATCTCATCAAGCATTCTGCCCTCAGGGGAAGCCATGTATTCGAATATTGCAAATGCAACATTTTTGTTTTTTGACGTAGAAGCTATTGCGAAGCCTCTTGATTCCTTCGTCACATTAACAGGCGCATAGCCTTGTGCAACGCCTTTTGCCGGAGGCAATACAATAAGTTCCGACTGTTCTCCATTTACCGTTGTCATTTTATTATTATAAACATCTATGTTAGCTATAGCTCCGCTGATAATACCTGATTGCCCTTCGTAAAAGGCTTTTTCTTTCGTGTCCCAGGTCTTTGTGAGGAATTCCTTATCCAAAAGGCCATCCTTGTATAATTTACTGTAAAACTCCAACTTTTTCTTTTCGTTTTCCGTAGTTATGGAATAAACATATTTGCCACCGGCGTCCTTAACAATTGTGGAGGTTATTCCAAATGCCTGGTTGAAAATAGTATCAATATCGCTTGTGGATCCATCTGTGGTCAGTGCATATGAGGAATTTTTATTTTTGATATCTTTCATGAGAGCATAGTAGTTATCAACGGACGGATTTTCTGTAAATGTGCTGGAACTGGGAAGCTGCTCGAAGACATCCTTCCTGATTACAGGAACACTGATTCTAGGTGGAGCAGGCCATAGAAGGTATGGATAATTCTTTAGGCATTCAATGCTATGACTCTGTAAAAGATTTTTTACATATGTAGATTTTTCAATATAAGGCTGCAGATTTTCCAATATTCCCTGGCTTGCAAAGTTAGCATCGCCCCCCTGAAAATATATTATGTCGGGAATTTCACCACTGTTTAGCAAAAGTCCGATTTTTTCCGAATAACTTCCTTGAGGAACCTGCTTGAGCTCAATCTTCACAAATTGCTTGCTTTTTGCCATACCTTTTTCAATTTGCTCAACAAGCTTGACTGTGTCAGGGTCTGTCGGAACAATATTTTTGCTCACGATGCTGATTTTGATCGGCTGATCAATGCTTCCAAATTCCGACTCCAGACCTTGCTGACTGCTAACACCGGCAGTACTGTCAGATGTTACTTCAGCAGGTTGATTTTGCTGACATCCGGTAAAAGAAAAAACAAAGATTACCATAACAACAATAATAGATAATACCTTTTTCATTTACAAATCCTCCTAAAAATTAATTTATTCTTTTACTCCACCCTCAAGATTTCCCTTTGTAAAGTATTTTAAAATCAGAGGGTAGATAACCAGAATCGGTATAATGGTAATTATCATAATTCCTGCTTTTAGTGCTGAATAATCTATTTTAGCCAGTTCATTAAATATATAAAGATTCTGAGCACCAATTATTGTTCCAGTATCATTTTGAACGACCAGCATTCTCAAAATTACTTGAAGTACTGTTTTGTTGGGATCATTGATGTAGATACTTGCCCTGAAATACTCATTCCAATGAAATACTGCATAAAACATTCCAATAGTTGCCATAGCAGGTTTCATCAGAGGTAAGACGATTTTGAACAGAATCCCCATATTCCCCGCTCCGTCTATTCTCGCAGCCTCTATAAGAGAAGCTGGTACATTCTCCATAAATTTCATCAGTATTATCAAATAATATACATTGACACCCTTATATAATATTACCGACCACAAATTATCAATAAGCATCAGCTTCTTTACAACAAGATACTCAGGGATCATTCCAGGCTCAAACAGCATGATAACAATCAGTATTATCATAAAGAACTTTTTTCCTATAAGGCCTGGCCTGGTAAGCGTATAGGCAGCCATCGCCGTCAACAGGAGATTTAATGCCGTACCTGCAAAAGTGACTATAAATGTATTTATAATACCCGAAATAACATATTGATTGAAAAGCAAGACTTTGTAATTTATAAGTGAAAATCCTTTTGGAATAATATCAATACCCGTTAGTTGAGATGTCATCTTGGGGTCAGAAATTGATAACGCCAAAAGATGAAGTAAAGGCCATATAATAGATAATGAAAAAAGAATAAACAAACTACCTAATATAATCTGATATATGCTAATACGCCTATTACCTGTATTATTCATATTTACCACACACCTTTGCCGGATATTTTTTTAGAGACAAAATGAGATATCAAAATAAGCACTACACCGATCACACCTTTAAATAAACTTGCTGCAGTAGCATATGAATACTGCCCGTTCAGGAGACCCATACGATATACATATGTGTCAAGTATATCTCCAACACTAATAACAGAGTCATTCATAAAATTGAACACCTGATCAAAACCGGCATTAAGGAAGAACCCAAGATTAAGTATAAATAATGTAATCATAGGCATCTTTAGTTCAGGAATAATGATATGTCTTATTACTTGTAACCGATTTGCACCATCCACATCTGCCGCTTCGTATATTTCATTATTAATATTTAATATTGCAGCAACATATATAATTGAATCCCATCCAGTACTTCTCCAAGTCTCTGAGAAAAATAACACCCATCTGAAATGTGTCTTGCTTGTCATAAAATCTATTGGAGATATATTAAATAATCCCAGTATTTGATTAACTGCTCCAGTTTGAGGAGAAAGCAACGATATCCATATTCCAGCTATGACAACATAGGAAAGAAAATGCGGAAGATAAGAAACTGCCTGAGTAAAATTTTTGAATGTTGAATTGGTGATTTCATTTAAAAGCAATGCGAAAATAACGGGTATTGGAAAGTATAATATAATCTTCATTGCGCTTATGATTAAAGTATTCTTTAGAACATTATAAAAAGCAGGTGAACCTAAAAGCTCATTTATATGTTTTAGCCCGACCCACACTGATTTGCCAACAACCCTGTAATCCTCGAACGCCATTTTCATTCCGTATATAGGCCATAAGCTGAATACAACAAAATATAGCATTGCCGGTAACAGAATTATATAAAGGCTCCTATCACAATATATCCGTTTTAATGCCTTTCTAAATTTGTCCCCATAAGATATGTCCATATAAACATCTCTACTGTTGCTTTCAGACAACATTTTCAAGCCCCCTCAATGATTATTTAATTTAATATTAATTTTGCTTATTTTATTAAATTTATTATGAGTTTTTAGAATTTTTAGATTATTCAGATTCTTTCAAAAATAAATCTGAATGTATGTAACCGGTTACATACCGGATATAAAAATGTCTATTCACGCATCTCCCTTGTGGAATCCCGAATAATAAGTTTTCTGTTAACGATAATTTCCCTTGAAGAACCGGTATATCTGCCTTCAATCCTGTCAAGAAGCAGGTTCATAACATTTATACCGATTTCATCACTGTTCATATCAACAGTAGTAAGTCTTGGCCGGCTTGTATTTGTAAATACTATATTATCCATGCCTGTAATTGAAACGTCATCAGGAACCTTAATATTAAACTCGTTAAATGCGCTGATCGTTCCTAGAGCAATTAAGTCATTTGCACAGCAAATTGCAGTCGGTCTGGGATTTAATGTAACAAAATATCTTCCGAACTTATAGCCTGCATCTTCTGAAAATCCCATTTCAAAGCAGTAATCGTTATTTAGCTTAATTCCTGCTTCTTCCATCGCTTTTACATATCCATATTTTCTTTTTTCAGCGACAGTTGATTCTCTTGCTCCACCAGCAAACGCAATTTTTGTGTGTCCCAACTCAATTAAATGTTTGGTAGCCAGATAAGTACCTTCACCCTTCAAACCATGTACAGTATCAAACGGACACCCATCATAGGAGTTTGCAAGAACAGCAGGGATATTATTTTTATTCATTTCTGCAATAATCTCTGATTTTAACTGAATAGACCAAAGAACAAATCCCGCTGCATTTATATCTGCCGCAGACTTAACGGCCTCCATTTCTTCCAGGATATTTTCGTTAGTATTATATAACATAATCATATAGCCTCTATCTTTTGCAATAGATTGAACTATCCTGACGATTGTTGAATAAAATGGATTGCAGATATCAGGAACCACCAGCAAAATGGTTCTGCTCTTTTTTGTCTTTAGTGATTGAGCAGTAATACTGGGCTTATATTCAAATTTATTAATGACTGCTTCTATCTTATTGGCAGTATCCACATCAACATATCCTGATTTATTGAGGAATCTTGATATTGTAGTTTTTGATACTCCTACTTCGTTAGCAATTTCCCTAATAGTTACAGTTTTCTTTTTATCCAAGTATAGCCTCCAAAAACGTATTGTGTAACCGGTTCCCCATGTTTCTTATTATACCATTCCTTTTTTATCAATGTCAATATGCTGCCGCATATATCCTCCTTCAGCAAATTAAATAATTCCTGGCATAGATACAAATAGCATCTGAATTTATTTCAGGAAATTCAGATATTCCGCTAAAGTGGGTAGAGAAGTCTGAGCTCCCTTTTTTGTAACTGTTAAAGATCCTACAATATTACCAAAGTCAACTGCAGCATCAATATTCTTGCCTTGCGCTATGGCCAAAGCAACAGCACCTGAAAAAGAATCTCCTGCTGCAGTCGTATCAAGCACTTTTACTTCAGGCACAGTCTTGTGCAGGATTCCATTTGAACAGCTATTATATACTACACCATTGCCGCCCAAAGTTATGATGACCTGAGCTACTCCTTTCTTGTTTAAGAGTTCTACAGCTCTTTTTGCATCCTCTATACATTTTATTTTAACTCCTGCCAAAAATTCGCACTCGCTTTCATTGGGAGTGAGAATATCTACGTTAGAAAGCAGTTCATCACTTAGCTCTTTTGCGGGAGCTGGATTTAACAGCACTTTTACCCCGTGCTTTCTGGCAATGGAAACTGTCTTTTCAACAGTCTCAAGTGGAATTTCAAGTTGGATTACAACAATGCAGCTTTCTTTAATAATATCCTCTGCTGCCTCAATCATCTCGGGTGTTAATGAGGAATTGGCGCCAGGGTCAACAATAATACAGTTGTTTCCAGCATTTATTACCACAACTGCAACTCCCGTGGATATTGATTCATCAGTATGGATTCTGCTGATATCAACGTTGTTGCCGGATAAACTATCCAGCAGACTCTGACCAAATACATCTCCGCCGACACAACCTATCATTGATACTTCTCCACCTAATCTGGCGGCAGCCACAGCTTGATTTGCTCCCTTACCTCCCGGAGCAGTCATAAAACCATTTCCCAATATGGTTTCGCCTATTGATGGTATCCTTGGTGCATTAATAGCTAAATCCATATTAATACTGCCTACCACCACTATTTTTTTTGACATAAATGCCCCCTTTAATGATATTTACATAATAAATAATCAGGTTTTCCAATAATATTATCTTTACCTTATCTGCAATTATTTCTTTACATAAATCATATGTAACCGGTAACATACATTAAGTTTAGAACAAATATAATTTTGTGTCAATAGCAAACAACTATTTTTTATCCTACCAACAATGCCGTCCATCGGGACAATGAACCGCCATTATGAGAATTACCGGGAGCACTATCCTTTCCAGACAGGACAAAAAAAGCCCAATCCGCATATTTCTCTGCGTTCTCAGGCCATCAGCTGTGTTTTTATTGATTATTGGTTAATCCCCTGCTGCACTTTATACCGACAGGTATCTTTTTACTAACTCCTCCGACAATTCTTTCATCTTACCTTCAGCCACAACGGTACCTTTTTGCATGATGGCAAAGCTCTCTGCGATTCTTCGGGCAAATTTCAGATTTTGTTCCACCAGTGCAATGGTAATTCCGGTTTCTTTGGCAATCTTTTTGAGAATATCTGCGATTTCCATAACCACATTGGGCTGGATTCCTTCTGTGGGCTCATCCAGCAGCATCATAACCGGCTCTCCCATCAGGCACCGGGCAATGGCCAGCTGCTGCTGCAGACCACCGGACAATAAGCCGCCATTTCTGTTCATATGCTCTTTTAGCGCGGGAAAATATTCTAAAACCCACTCCTTTCTTTGCTGAACGGATACCCGCTTATGTCCCATTGCTCCCAGCTCAAGATTTTCATTGACGGTCATCAGAGAGATTATCTCCCTCCCCTGGGGAACATACCCCAAACCCTCAAGGGATCTCTTGTAGGGCCTGAGCCTGGATATGTCGCCGCCATTGAACAAAAGGCTCCCGTTGGTCAAGGGAAGGATGCCCATGGCACTTTTCAGAAAGGTAGTTTTTCCAACCCCGTTTCTGCCTAGAATGGCGGTAATGTTCCCTTTTTCAATATGAAGGGACAGATTGCTGACTACGATGCTTTTTCCATAACTCACGCTCACATTTGTTGCAACTAACATTTTTTCACCCCTTTAGTCTTCCTTTAGATATACGGCAATCACTTCCTCATTCCGCTCCACTTCTTCCATTGTTCCTTCAGCAAGGAGCTTTCCATAATTCAGAACGGATACATATTCAGCAACCTGCCGGACAAAGTCCATGTCGTGTTCGACTACAATCAAGGTGTGGGCTCCTTTGAGCTTTTTGATCATTTCCCCGGTTTTATAGGTTTCATCCGCAGTCATTCCGGCGGTAGGCTCATCCAGGATAATCAGCTTGGGATTCTGTGCCACAACCATGCCCATCTCCAGCCATTGCCTCTGTCCGTGTGAAAGGTCGCCTGCCATGGAATGCCGGTAGGCATGAAGCTCGATCAGCTTCAATATATCATTTACCCGCTCCCGGAACCCTTCAGACTTTCGGAAGAGTATGCATTTGAGCAAGCTGCTGCAGCCTTCCATGGCAATCTCGATGTTTTCCTTCACCGACATGTAGTCAAACACGTTGGGCCCCTGAAACTTCCTTCCGATGCTGTAGTGACGGGCAATTTCCGGTGTGGGTTTCCCGGTGATATCCTTCTTTCGGAAGAATACCCGACCGCCGGTAGGAGTGGTCTTTCCAGTGATGAGATCCATAAGCGTCGTTTTCCCCGCTCCATTAGGACCGATGATGACACGCAGCTCCCCTTCATAAACTTTCATGCTTACATCCGTCAGTGCCTTAAATCCGCTGAATTCCACCGACAGATTACTTACCTCCAGCAAAACCTCGTTTGATTGCTTCATGAAGCGCTTTCCTCCTTAAGGGTAATCCGTTCCTTCCGCCTCTTGTCCCTGAGCTTTTGCTGGAGGTTAATCAAGGTTCCCACCATTCCTTTGGGAATCAGAAATACAATAAGCAGGATGACGATACCTAACACCAGCTTCCAATACTGTACAAAATCGGAGGATATCCCAGAGAAGGCCGATATTAGTTTTGTCTCCAGGATTTGCAGCACAAGCGTTCCAACCATTGCTCCCGTCAGGTTCCCTCTGCCTCCTAGCGCAACCCATATTAATACAAGCGTGGCAAGATTGATTCCCACCGCAGTGGAATTGATACTTCCCTGGACTCTCACGTACAATACTCCCGCCAAGCCTGCCAGCATACCGGAGATGGTATAGATGAGCAGCTTGAATGCGGAGGGCTTAAACCCAAAAAAGGTCAGCCTTAATTCGTTCTCCCTCACAGCCTGCAATACCTTTCCCACTCTTGAATTCACAATCAGCAGGCAGAACAGGTACGCCAGGAACAGAAACAGGAGCACCACAAAATAATAGGCAAAGTCACTCATCCGGTCCGCTTTATTGTTGGACAACACAGTCCTCGTAACGATGGAAATACCGCTGTTGCCATGAGTATAGCCGCTTTGATTGATAACGAACAACTCTGCCACTCCGGATAGCGCAAGGGTAATCAAGGAAAAAAATACGCCCTTGATTTTTCCGGAAAACATAAAGAATCCAATAATCAGGGAGATCAGGCCTGGAACCAGGACTGCCATGAGGATTGCTCCAATATCGTATGCCAGCGGGGACAGGAACCAGGGAAGATGTTGGAATTCAATCCAGTCGGCCTTATTGGCATATGCGCAGGAAATCCCGATCATATATCCACCTGCGCCGAACAGCAGGCTGTGCCCCATGCTTAAAAGGCCTGTATACCCCCACAGCAGGTCCAGGGATAAGGCAAACATCATGTATGCCATGATCCCGGACATAATATAAATCCAGTAGGTCTCGTTTAAGAAGGGGAAGGCCAGGAGAAACAGGAATACTGCTGCGTCCAGCTGCCTGTTTATAGGGATTTTACGAAATTCTTTGCTTAAATTGCTCCACTTCATATTATCTCCTCCCCTTTGGAGTAAACAATCCCTCCGGTTTAATTCTGACGATTACTATTGCAACCAAAAGCACGACGATTTGGGCGGTGATGCTGCTGGAAAACCCTGATATCACCGAAATTCCCTCCTGGATAATAAATGAGGAGGCAACGGTACCGAAAAGGGATGACACTCCACCCATGACTACATTGATAAAAGTACTTGTAAGCCAGTTCTCGCCCAGTGCGTAAGTCACTGTGGACAGCGGTGCTATGGCGGCACCCGCAAGCCCCGCCAGTCCCATACCATGGGAAAAGGTGACCATATCAACGTTTCGAGTATTGATTCCCAAGCATTCCGTCATGGTGCGGTTTTGGGTGGTGGATCTGATTTTCTTCCCCATGGAGGTCTTATGGATGAACAGTAGCGTACCTGCAAGCGCAAGGATTGAAATGGCGCACAGGATTAACTTGTAGTATTCTACATAAACCGTGCCGAAATGGATCACCTTTTCCACCGGGTAACGGACCTGCTTGTATGATTTTCCAAATACCAGCAACGCTGTCTGTTTCAGGATTATGGACAATCCATAGGTTGCCAGAAGCGTTTCTGCTGCTTTATTATAAAAATGGCGGATGACAACACCTTCTACCAGTGCGCCAAATGCGAAGCAGATCAAATAAGCAATGGCCAGAGTGATAACAAAGGGAACCTGCAGCACCTGATAAAAATAGAAGCAGATATAGGCACCTGTCATCAGCATTTCCGTGTGGGCAAGATTGACAACCTTCATATACCCCATGATAATAACAAGACCCATGGACGTTAACAAAAGCACAAAGGAACTGCAGATTCCCGATATAATCAATTGTATAATTAGTGAACCATTCATAGAAGCCATTCCTTTCCATAGGAAACTGTAGGTACAGAGTGGAAACGGAAACCCGGCTTCCACTCCGTTTTGGAGCACTGAGCTATTACTTTACCGGCTCCGGTTTAATTGCAGCCTCTGATTCAAATACGGTGGCTATGCTGCCGTCTTCCTTTACCTGCCCGATCCTGGCTTTGCAATATATGTGATGGGTTTCGGGGTCAACAGTGATCGTTCCCTGAGGAGCATCAAAGGACAGATTGTCAAAATTGGAAAGTATGCTCTCAGTAGTAATGTCATCCTTGCACTTTTCCAGCGACTTGGAAAGCAGATATACAGCGTCGTATGTGGACTCGCCTACAGCGGTTACCGCCTTTGCCTTGTCGTCACCGTATTTGGCCGCATATGCCTGCAGGAATTTCCTGTTTGCATCGGAATCGATGGAATTAAAGTAATTGACGGATGCATATGTTCCTGTGGCAGCTTTTCCAAGAACAGTTGAGAAGGATTCGTCCATGATAAAGGAAGCTATGGTATAATTATCAGACAGTCCGGCTGCTGCAAACTGAGTGTAAAACGCAGTTCCGCTGTCGCCGTTCAGGTTGGCGTAGATTACACAGCCGTCTTCTCCGCAGGCATTCTTGATCTTGGCAAGTATGTCCGAGAAATCGGCAGTATCCGAGGATACCAGCTCATCTTTGATGATCTTTCCTCCCAGCTTTTCCACCAATGCCTTTGCTTGTTTATTAATCCCTGCGGCATAGGTGGTATCGGTACCAAGCAGGTAGAAGTTTTTGGAGACATTCTCGATTAAATACGGCACGAACAGGTCGCCCTGCTGATTAGGAACCGCACCGGTGTATATTACATAGTCGTTGGGCTTCTCTCCTTCATAGAAGGTTGGATAGACGAGAGGAATCTTGTACTCCTCCAAAACCGGTTCCACCGCCACACGGGACGAGGAGGTATACAGTCCGACGATTGATGATACTTTATCCTGCAGAATCAAATCCTTTACAACTTTTACTGCCGTATCCGCGTCGGTGGCATAGTCTTTCACCACATATTCAATTTTCTTTCCGTTTACTCCGCCTGCTCCGTTAATCTCATCAATGGCAAGCTTTGCTGCATTAAGCATACATTCTTCCGAAATTGCGGTCCCGCCCGTTAGGGAAAATACAAGACCGATCTTAATGGTGTCCGAGTTCTTGTTGTTTCCGCCGCACGCGGTAAGCCCCGTAATTGTTATTACCGCAATCAGCAACAACACTGCAATTCTTGATAATTTTTTCATTATGTTTCTCCCTTCGTTTACAAAAATATGGTTTATTAAAATATAACGGATGCGCTGGCAGGCTTCTTTTCCATCAGCGTATTGCCATTATGAACAGATATAAGGACCGGACTGTGGAAGCGGATTGCTTCATAATCATCCTTTGCATCCAGAAGGATAAAGTTGGCCGGTTTCCCGGTTTCTATCCCATAGGCCCCTTCCACGCACAGGTTTCTGGCGCCGTTTATGGAAATCAGATCCAGGCAGCTCAACAGATCTTCATACCCCATCATTTGTTCCGTATGAAGGCCCATTTCAAGAATCCGCAGCAGATTTCCCACCCCGATAGGATACCAGGGATCGGCAATGGAGTCCTGTCCAAGAGCGATATTCAATCCCGCGTCCCTGATCTGCCGGATTCTTGTCAGTCCGCGGCGTTTTGGGTAGGAATCAGTCCTCCCCTGGAGATGAACGCTCTCCGTCGGACAGGAATTGAAACGGATGCCGGATTCCTTCAATACCCTGAACAGCCTGGAGACGTAGGCGTCATTATAGGAACCCATGGCACAGGTATGAGCCGCCACGGTTCGAGGGCCCATTCCCCTCATCCATGCTTCGGTGGCCATTACCTCCAAAAACCTGGACTGTTCATCATCGATTTCGTCACAATGGACATCAATCATGGCATCATACCTCTCCGCCAGGTCAAAAATGTATTTTATGGAATCTGTCCCAAGTTCCCTGGTAAATTCATTGTGGGGAATGCCCCCCACACAATCTGCTCCCATATCCATGGCTTTTTCCATGTATTCCTTTCCGTTCTCCACTGAAAGTATCCCATTCTGTGGAAATGCAACCACCTGGATTTCCATCCGGCCCTTCATCTCTTCCCTCAGTTCCAGCAGGGCGTTCATTCCCCGGAAAGAGGTTTCTGTAACGTCCACATGGGTCCTGACAAATTGGACGCCAAATTCCGCCATCAATCGAAGGGCGGTTTTGGCCCTTTCCTTTATTTCCGGCACAAGCAGCGGCTGAGTTGTCTTATATTCCTGCCAGGTGCTGATTCCCTCAAATAAGGTTCCCGACATGTTGTAATGAGGTATACCCGCAGTCAGTACACAATCCAAATGAATGTGCGGCTCCACAAATGGAGGCATCAGCATCCTTCCACCAGCCTGATAGGCATCTGGATATATAGTTGTCTCATTATGGGCTTCAATGGAAGCAAAAACTCCGTTCTCGCAGATGACATCATAAAGTCCTTCTTTTCCTCTGATTCTGCATCCGGTTATAATCATTTGTTCTCCTCCTGGCTTTGTAGTTCTCCGTAGTACGAAAGAACTTGATAGATATTGTAAAACTCATTTCTGACAGAAGCTTTATTTAAATCCGTATTTAAAAGGGCTGCAATCTTTTTCATCCGGTTGATAAGGGTATTCCGATGGATGAACATATGCTCTGATGTTTTCAGAAGATCGTTGTTGCAGCGGAGAAATTGATACAAGGTTGTGATATATTCCGACTTAAGCACTTTGTCTGCTTCCAGCAGGGGCTGGAGCTTTCCCCAGCAGTAAGCAAGCTGCTCCGTCCTTTCCTTCCCGGCCAGCATGACCTCCAGCACGGATTTTTCCGAAAACCCCCGGTTCTCACGTTTATTGTCCATATTTCTTACAATAAAACCTGAAATTTCTCTAGTGATATCTATGAGCTTTAAAAGAAAGGGCATTTTAAACAAAGGGATATTGTGCTCATTTGCGTAACGTATGACGGACTTGGGTACCCGCTTCAGATAATCTTCGCCAATGAGCAGCACCACTCCGGAAATCCCGTTGCGGTTTGCTTCATTCATCAGCCTGAGAAGTCCGCTCTCCGATACATCCTCCCTGGCACCAATCACAAAAATCAATTCTCCTCCGTGTATCCACTGGGAAATGGTATCCATATTCTTGATATAAGGCCATGTCACAACCCTGTCCAGCCCGTTGGCACCTCCCAGCAGTTTCAGTCTGCCGCATATGTCAAGCCCCATGACTTCCCTGCATGTAACAGCCATAATCCACCCCTTCAGCAAAGCGCTTTTATTAAAAATTTCGGATTGCTTGTGTCCAGAAGTCTCTTTGACTCTCTTGCCCTTTGCCAACAAGACCATAGCATATGCTGTGTCCGCCGGGCACACGAAAAAAGACGCCAACTGCTTTCACAGTTAACGTCTTTGTTATTAACGTAAATTATAATTAATAAAATCACGCCTGTCAATGTACTCGGAGTACAATTAGAATTGCAATTATGACAAATAACTCTACGAGATTTGTTCATAAAGTGCTTTGCGTGATAAATATCTCTAAATCCTCCGGAATGGTCATCCAGAATTCGATCCGTAGGCTTCGCTTCCCTGTTGAGAGGGATTGTTAAATCCAGACATCCTTTATATCAGGTTTGATTCTTTCAAGCTCGATTGTCTTCACAAAGTCCTTCAGGCTCTTCTCGGCATTCTAAATAATTTATAACATGACACACTGATGTCGTATTATAAATTATATACTAAATTTAATAAAGTAATAATAGGAGGTTTCATTAATGGAAAAAATCAACCCTATAATTGATGAATTAGAGGGCAAACGTGTCCTTGTTACCGGTGGTACCAACGGAGGAATAGGGGAGGCAATTGTAAAACGCCTTTCAAAAGCTGGCGCTGCGGTCATCACAACTGCTCGAACTACCCCGGATGAATGGAAGGGATCAGATTTTTTTATCCAGGCTGATATAAGTACGCCCGATGGCTGCACTAAGATTGTGGATCATATACTTGAACGCTTTGGCGGCGTCGATATCCTCGTCAACAATGTCGGAGGCTCGTCTACTCCAACCGGCGGCGTTCTTAAACAAACTGATGCAGACTGGCAACGGACGTTTGATACCAATTTATTCGCTGCTGTCCGGTTGGATCGTGGACTGCTGCCTCCAATGCTTAAACACGGTTATGGCGTTATTATTCATGTTACATCTATACAGCGGCGCTTTCCCGGAGAAAACACCCTGGCATATTCGGCGGCCAAAGCAGCGCTTGCGAATTATAGTAAAGCACTGGCAACGGAACTTGCGCCTAAGGGTATCCGTGTTAACAGCGTAGCACCTGGTTTCACGGAAACAAAGTCCGCAGGGAGACTCATGGAGAGGATGGCACAGGAACGTGGATGCGATTATACCGCAGCTCGACAGGCTTTGATGGACTCTCTCGGCGGTATCCCAATTGGACGTACAGCACAACCTGAGGAAGTAGCAGAACTGGTTGCTTTTTTGGTGTCCGACCGCGCGTCCTACATTGTTGGCGCTGAGCATACCATTGACGGCGGTATTGTCCGCACATTATAAGGGAGAATGACGATTATGATAAATAATAAATATCAATTACCACAACCGATTGAGGCACATTTTCAAGCAACAAATACAGATGAACCCGTGGCCTTCCTTTCAATTTTTACCGAGAACGCCGTTGTTTTTGACGCCGGCAAAGAATATCACGGGAAAGCAGGCTCCGACTGTCAGCACCCTTTCGCTTCATTATACGAATTTTTTTGCTTTGACGCTATTAATTGACTATAATCTGCATACATGGTAATATTTTTACATAATAACCTAAATTTTTGGAGGAGGAAAAATGAAAAAAATTCTATCTTTAGTGGTTGCAATATGTGTATTGCTTACCATGTTTACCATTCCTGGTTTTGCCGCAACCAAACTGACATCTGCCGAGACCAACATAGTAAAAGCTTTCCAGAAGACACTGGAAACAAATGATTTACAGTATTTGAATAAATATAAATATCCTGGTATGAAGTTCTATTTGACTGATGCAGATGCTGATATGGACTGCAAGATTCTTAATCCGCAGTACTCAAAAGTTTATGACTCAAAGGAAAAACTCAACAAGTTGACTATAAAAGGCCTCTTGGTAGCTACTGATGGGGAAAATCTTGTATATGGAAATGTTACTTATTCAATATTTGTAAAGACAAAGAGTAGTAAACTCTATGCTTACAAACAGGCACCCTCCGCTAAATTAAAGCAACTCACACTGGATGATCTGTCAGACAGTACAATAGCCGCAATGGAAAAATATTTGATTTCATTGTATGATGAAGATACAGCCTATGCTTTAATGTATCCCGATAGTGAGGATGAGTACTCCGATGATTCCGATGTTGATAATGGTGATGACCAATCTTCATCAGGCTATAGCGGAAAAGCAAATTTCAATTCTCCGGTTCCTATGAATCAGAAGTTTACTTGGTCAGAGACAAAGAAGTACCTGGATGATACTGTGTCAGGTACATATTCTGTAACTGTTAAGAATGTAAAAAAAATCGATGCTGACGGTGTAGAGGCTCTTGGTTTCAGAAGACCACAAGAGAGTGAAGATACTGAATTTGCTCTTGTTGATATTGTCTACGAAGTAAAGAATGCAACGATTAAAAAGGGAACAGGTCAAGGATATGCTTACTTGAGTACCGCATGGGACATGAACCTTTGGGGTGTTAAAACTTCTTCAGGTATGAAAATCATCGGAGGAACAGACTATGGATTTGACGGATCTTTATCAAGGGTTATCGATGATGCGAATTTCAAAAAAATTACACCTGGCATGAATGAATCCTATAAGGCTGAAGGTAAGATTCTGTTAACCTTATATAAAGGAAAAACCAACTATATGGTACTGCAAAATGAAGAAATATATCAGAAAGATGATTATGACGGAAGTTTCATGTATTTTAAATTGAATTAAAGAACATAAAATACTGTTAGCTTAGCAGATAGAACAAAAGAAAGTGCCATGGGAACATAAAACCCAATGTCATTAATTAAATAAAATAAGTAATGTATAAGGTAGAACAGCGTGTGTTAAAAACATACCCTGTTCTTTTTTATGTAAGAAATCTAAAAATTGTATATTAGTCTTGCCCAGGACCCTATTTCTCCTGTTCTTCCTGAGAAAACAGCCCGACAATTGTGTTATAGAGGTGTTTTAAGCCCACAGGTAATACCTCCGGGCTTAAAGCTAAAGCCACATAAACACAGTGCCCTTCTATTTTGATATTAAATGTTTCTGTTCCGTTTAACATACTTTCATCTATAGATATGAATATCTGAATATCGCACTCATGACTCTCTACAGAATCAATACTGCATTGAGCTGCACTCCCGGAACATCCCAATAAAATCAAATCACAGTTGTATTTTTTGTATATGTACGATAAAAACCTCTTCTCATTAATCTCACATTCCGGAAAATATTCCAGATTACCGGGAGTTTTCAAATACAAGTCAGATACACCTATACAATAGTATCCGTCCTGCCTGAATAGCCTGTTCAAATTATCCAGCAGGGAAAGACAGTCTTCAATCCTGCAACTGCCATCAAATATAATTCTGATAACAGGTATATCAATACTTTCGCATTCCCCCATACTGCTTTCAAGCAGCCTGATATACCCAGGGCTTCCCGGGGTATTAACTCCTTCTTCAAAAGGGTAAATATCCCAATCAGAATCTTTGTTTAGCGCACATTTATACAATTCCTTTTTAATGCCAGCTATGTCAATGCCGGGATTATCTCTTAATATTCCACATGCTTTTGCCGTAATTAACGGCGCTGCGAAGCTGTTTGAAGGACTTGTAATCCGTGAATTTCCAAAGGCATCTGTCAGGTAATGTCTCCCGCTGGCTGCAAACTCAATGCCGGACAGGATATTATCATTAATGCAATAGTGATCCTCCGAATATAAATCCTGGCAGCTGACTCCAATAACATCTGGCAAACATGCCGGATATGTAAACACATTTTTATTGTTGCAGGCTGCAATTATGATAAGTCCATTTTCAGTGACCGTGTTTATACAATGCTTAATCTCTTCAAAGTCTCTGAAGTCGATAGTACCCAAGCTTAAGCTTACAATTTGAATTTTATTTTCCGCACACCAGTGCAAAGCCTTTATTAATTGTCCTCTCATGGCCTTTTCCGTTTTTTCGTTCAGTATTTTGATGCTGAAGAAAATAATATTACGCGCATATGTATTAATGATGGCAGCACAGGTTGTTCCGTGGCTTGGTGAAAAAGCGTCGTAATTAGTACGTTCCACAACTGACAGATCATTAAGAATTTCTATATTAGCGCCCTCAAGCGGCGTATCATAAACTTTTTCATTTATTCCGTCATCAATTACGGCAACTCTGATTGGCTTATTCATTAATACAACACAACCCTTGTGAAATATTATTGGCAGCACCGGCTAGCATGCTGACATTTCCTTTTGTCTCATTTGACTTAGTATGCTTTCAAATATACCATCAAATGTTGAGAATTTCCCTTGAGCGATATCCTCTTGGGGAATAGCTATATTAAACATATTCATAGCATCAAAATAAACATAAAGCAAATCTCTTGCAGATAACCGTATTTCTTCTCCTAAAAGTTTTTTGGAAAAAGAATCCTTACCCAATTTATCAAAATCCATATTAAATCTTTTCTTAAAAATTCCCATAAGCTTTACTTTTATATTATCCAACAGTAAATCATCCATAGTAAGTTTCTCCTGTATAATAAGTTTTGTAAGGTTTTCAAAGATATTTTCCAGCTGATACCCTTACACATTTACATCAATTTAACTTTATACTACTTGTACATTACCATACCCGGTAAGTTTTTGAATAGTTAGGTACACCATATTATGGGAATCATCTTTATTCAGAATATTAAATACAGGTATTTTATCTTTAGTGAAATTTTTTTTCTTTTCATCTATAAACTTGTAATCCAATGAAGTGTAAGATTTCACATGTTCCTGATTTGCTCTTTTCCAATCGAATTGCATGTTTGCAATGTTGAAGAAATCCACCTCAAATCCAAGCCTATATTTAATTAAATTCGTATACGTATCAAATCCTTCAGGCTTATAATCTTCATACAGCAAGCTGGCAATTACAACATCGGGAGCCACGGCCTGTGAGATTTCGAAGGCAACCAAGCCGAATTTGTTTGTAAATTCCTTGTTTAAAGGCATTATACCCCCGGGTACTCCGATTACTATAATATCAGGCTCTTCGGTCTTTTCAATTTTCTTGATGAATCTATTGAACATCAATACTTTATTGACATCCGAGATAGCATTTCCATACATAAATGAAGGAAAGGGATGGAATCCCATAATCTCACAGTATGATCTGCTTCCTACCTGACTTATTCTATAGCCTGAATTTTGAATTTCTTCCCTTAATGTCAGTTGTATTTCGAATTTATTCGTTCTTTCAGCTATTCCTGTTACTAAAATAATAGGCGTGTCTATTTCTTCAATACTTTCGTTATAAATAGCTATCTCCTCAGGCAGAACATTCTGAGTTCCATCAAAGTACTTGAAATACACTCCCTCACAATTACACATAGACGATATTTCTTTAATAGCGTCTCTATCCAATTTCAATGAACATATAATATTCTTCTTTTTAGAGCGTACAGCCGTCTTAATTTTATTAAATATATATTTTTCAAAATCAATAGTCAGATGTGATTCGACAATCATTACAGTATCACATAAATCCAGTGCCTTTTCAAAATCTGAAGACACTGTAATACCTATATCCGGTCCACGATCGGCTATACCCGCATCTTTTCCTGTAAAACCCCATCCATTTGGTGATACAAGGCATGATACATCGTATCCTGACAGCAAAGACTTATGCCTTAATACGGGGGTGATTCTCATATTGTATGGATATATTAAAAGTTTCTCATTTTCTTTCACGCTAGCCCTCCATTCTATTACTGTTTCCACTCCGCCATATGGACACCGCCTAATTCAGCCCCAAATTCCCTTAAGGTGCAAATATCCTTTAATATACTATCAGCTGAGTATATTACATCACTGCATCTTGAGACCTTCTTTTCCGTAGACAGCCCATCGTTTCCGTCTGCTGCTGCTGCGCATAAACTGCAAAACGTAAGTGCCCAACAGTTTATGCACTTATTTTCACTTATTTTTCCTATATTTAGCAAAGTTCTTATTTTATCAACATCAAAGCCATCATTTATACTTCCTACTTTTATTTGCGGTGACGCTTCACTGACCCTTTCACAAGGGTAAAAATTACCGTCAACATCTATAAACAGCCTTTGAGCCCCGGGTACGCAAGGTCCTCCATGATGAATTTTATCAGGCAGCTCCTGTCTCATTTGCAATAGCCTGTATCTGGTCTTTCTTTCGTCGTATTGCCTCAAGAGTAGTTTTGATATATATTTCTCGTCCAGATAACCAAGCTTTGATAAAAATATCTTAAAAATTTCATATTCAATTTCAGAAATATAATTTTCAGATATTTTTACAGTATCTTTTCTGTATAAATCAGTTATTTCTGAAGCCATAATCATTGCTTCTTTTGCTAATTCAAAATCAGTAAAAAAATTATTTATACAGCTAAAATCATTTTGTGGATCTAGTACAGCATTAAAAGCAATATTAGTACTTAAATAATCTGGAAATTTAGTTTTAATCATCTCCAGGTTTTCCATTACTTTTTCAAAGGTCCCTTTATAACCATCTCTATATACCCTGTTTCTGTTATGTACCTCAGAAGAACCATCAAGACTTATCAGCAAATATACATTATGCTTATGAAAATAATCTATCATCCCTTCAGTTAAAAGGGTTGCATTTGTTGTCAAGTTTAAGTGAATATTTTTCCCCTCTGCTTTTTCTTCAAAATACTCAATACAATTTTTTATAAATTCAAATTCAAGGAGCGGTTCACCCCCATAGAATGCCAAAAAGCTATTCTCATTATCTTTTGAATGCTCAATATAAAAATCTATTCCCTTTCTTGCTGTATCAAGAGTCATTTTCTCATTTGAATGAACCCTGTTTTCATAATTTCCCGAGTAAACGCAGTATTTGCACCTGAGATTACATTGCTTTGTTATCTGCAGTGTAAGCATGTTAACTTTATTATCCAGGTGGCTTAAAATTGTATCATTTAAAGGATGGTACATTTCCTTTGGCCTTTTTTCTGATAAGAAGCCTAAATCACGTAAATGATTAATTGACTCCATAGCTTTTGCACTGAACTCCCGGGTGCATGTACCGGTATCCTCACTATTTCTATAATCGAGTATCTTATATTGCTCTTCAGATAAGCTGAGAATAACGTTTTTATTGACATCATACAAATAATACCCTCCAGGAGTTTTAAACAGGTGTATGAAAGAATCCAAAACCATCACTTCCTCCTTATTAATTAAAAGTAACCGGAATATTGACTGTATTCCGGTTATTTTTTAGCATGAGTTACCAACAAATCAGTTAAATACTATTATTCACAAAGCTTCTGACATTTGCCATAAGATTCACCATATTATTAGTATTCCCACAGGCGTTATAATCGCAGTGACAATAGCTGTAACAGTCGGCATATGCCTCTATAGTTCCCTGATAACTATGTACCTTTTTACCTAATTTTTTCATTCTTTCACCTCCCTTTCGTATATTAAGATTATTGAACCAGGTCTGACTTTATTTAAACTCATTGAGCTTTACCGCGGATAAACCTTATGAGTTTAAAATTAATTTAAACTGTACTTTTCATAAAAGAGAAATCTTTATAACTATTCTCAAAATCTTTGTAATTTCCGAATTGGTGTATACTGCCCCTGTCAATAACAAAAATTTTGTGCACTTTGGTCAAAATATCAGGCTTATGGCTTATAACCAGAACCGTTTTATCATTAAAATTACTCTCAAGAAGTTGGTTCAAATATATCTCAGATTCAACATCATAATTTGCAGTTGCCTCATCAAGGATAAGTATTTTTGCTTCCCTTGCGAAAGCCCTTGCTACAGCTACCTTCTGTCTTTGTCCTCCTGACAGCTTTGAGCCGTTTCTCCCCACCTCACTTTTGTACTTCAAGGGCATGTCCTTTATAAATTCAAGTGCACCGCTTTGAATTGCTGCCTTATTTATCTTGGATTCATCCTTCTTTAAACCAATGGATATATTGTCCTCAATTGATGTGTCAAAAAGATATAAATCCTGACTAACTACTGAAATCAAGCCTCTATAATCCTTTAGACTAATACTGCTTATATCCATTCCATCAAATTCAATCCTCCCGCTGCTTGGTTTATAAAATCTCAACAGCAGATTGATAAATGTGCTCTTTCCTGAGCCGTTTGCCCCTATTATGGCTATCTTTTCTCCCGGATTTATCTCAAGATTAATATTATTCAGAATTTGTTCACCTTCTCTATATGAAAAACTGACATTATTAAACTTGAGCTTCCCTTTAATTTTACTGACATCCAACCTCACAAGGCTTTTAGTCTTTTCTTTAGTTTCCGTCTCCATATCAATAAATTCGAAAAACCTTTTTGCAGAAGGCATTATATTGGAAAAGTTATAGCCAATATTCAATATTGCTGATATAGGGCCGATCACGTAAGCACTATACGTTAAAAATGCAAACAAACCTCCAATGGTAACACCATTGTGAAAAGCAATATATGCTCCAAGTATATATAACGCACAATTAATTCCCTGAAAAACTATACTCTCAGAGTACTCATTAAACTTATCTAAAAAAGCCAATTTTATATTCATTTTAACAATATTTTTTTGCTTTTTAATAAATTCTCCTATTTTTACCCTGTCAATTCCTAGAAGCTTTATTTCTTTAATGCCAGTTATGGTATCCCCATACCAGGAGGAGTATTCTCTGTTATATTCCAAAAACTGCTTGAACATCTCTTTTCGCTTCTTTGCAAGGAATTTCACGGTGAAATACCTGATTGGAACTACAAAAATTACTACTATAGTGAGTTTCCAGTCAATAAGCAGCAGCCCTACCAGGCCTCCTATGATTCTGAACACCTGTGATATCACTATAAAAGTTCCCTTATCACATATCCTTGATATATTTCCAACATCCATACCGATGTTGCTCATGATTTCAGAAAAATTTGTATTATTAAAGTATTGCAGCTTAAGCTTCAAAAGATGCTTAAAAGCAGTCTTTTGTAATGAATAACTGAACATGGAATTTATATACGAAAAATATTTTGTTTCAAATAAGCCGATTGCCTGATCAATTAAAACCATCGCAAAAGTAAAAAGAGAAATTTTAACTACTATTTCAAAATCACTTTTGAGCAATCCGCTGTCCATAAGTTGTTTGCTTAGCAGCGGAAGAAGCATACTGATTCCTGCAGAAGCAATGATACATATAAAAACAATGCTGATTTTTTTAATATATGGTTTTAAAAGTATTAAAATTTTTTTAAATAAAATTTTGTTTTCTGAAGAAAATAACATTTCAACCTGGCCGTTTCTTTATTAGGATATTGAAATTATTAAAGTATGGTTAACTTTATACCCTCAATATACATCTATAAGTATAATGTGTCAACAAAATATTACATTGTTTCCAAGATTTACAATACAGCAGCCAACGGGCTACTTTGGCACCCCTGCTGAAATCTTACGGGCCATGACATTATATATTGATGGAAAAACGCAAAAAAAAATTCATAGAATACTATGAATTCTTGATAATACGCTTAAAATTACATACCTGAAATCTTTTGAACCTTTTTTATCTCAGGTATATTTATCTTTTTCAGATAACACCTTTTTGCAGCATAATATTGGCATAGAGTGCTTTTTCACTGCTGCATATAATGGCGTACGCTCTTTGGGCTTCTTCATAAAAGGCAAACCGTTCCAAGGAGCCAATAACTTCACAACCCCTGCTATCATATTTCCTTACAGTTTCCCGGTAAATATCCCATATAGGAGTCTCTGCTGTATCACCAGACATGACCTCCATTAGCTGTACAGGCTTTTCCACATAGCTGTCTAGGGGAAATACCTGTAAAACAGCCTCCAGGATTTCGGGCACACCATGGCCATCCATTCGGATGACAACAGCATTTTTTCCCAAGGACTTTGCAGGAAAATTGCCATCCGCAATCACCAGTCTGTCGCTATGTCCCATCTCACACAATACTTTTAGCAAATCGGGGGATAAAATTGATGAAATTCCTTTCAGCATACCCTATGCCTCCGTCTTATTATTATACTTTTTATAGCCCGGATGCTTACCAGTGACACCATAACCCTCACGCATGCCCATCAAACGCTCAATGTTCTCTCTTGAAATCTCTTGTGCACCGCCAAGCAGATGAGCATTCAGGCTTATTTTGGCAAACAGCTCCAGTGTCTCCATGCGGTAATATGCCGTAATCAAATCAGCACCTACCGTCAAGGCTCCATGGTTCTGTAAAAGTACTGCATCATGCTCTCCCAGGTAGGGAGCAATAGCATCCGGCACCTCGTAAGTAGATGGTGTCCCATAAGGTGATACAGGTATGGAGCCCAGTGCTATTACCGTTTCAATCATGGAGTACTCGTCAAGCGCCTTATTGGCTACCGCATATCCTGTGGCTACCGGAGGATGCGCATGCAGTACGCTTTTTACATCTTCCCGTTCCTCATAGCAGCGCAGATGCATTTTGATTTCAGAGGACGGGCGATACCCGGGCAAGCCTTCAAGAGTATTAGCAGCTTTATCCATGAGTACCAGTTTATCGGGGGTAATAAAACTTTTGCTCATACCTGTAGGAGTTACCAGAAAAGTACCGTCTTCCAGTTTTACTGAAACATTTCCGTCATTGGCAGCAACCCAGCCAAGTAACCACATTTTATGGCACACATCACATATCTGTTCTCTTAATTCCATATGGCTCAATTCCATAATTTATTCTCACTTTCTTTTTCTTTTACGGGTGGATAACTTTTAAAAATCTTTCATAAGCTGCATCCCAGTCACTGTGGTCTTCATTTCTGTATAATTTAATGTCGGACGAACGTCTTACAGCCTCCCGCAGCTCCTGCAAATCCTTGAGCTGTCCCAGCGCCATCAGCTGCACTGCTGAGTTTCCGAGAGCTGTTGCTTCTACAGGTCCTGCCGACACTATACAATGGCTGGCGCTTGCAGTCATCTGACACAGCATCTCGCTGCGGGCACCACCGCCGATTATATAAATCGTACTATATTCTTTTCCAGTACAGTTCTTAATTTCTCCAACAGTCAGTCGATATTTTAAAGCCAGGCTTTCATTGATGCAACGGACAATTTCATCCTTTGTTACGGGTACATACTGTTCTGTCTGTTTGCAATATTGCCGTATCCTGCCTGGAATATCTCCCGGCTGTGCAAAAACGGGGGCATCGGGATCTATAAAGCATTGAAACGGTTTTGCCGCCTCCGCCATTGCTGCCATATCTTCGAAGCTGCAGGAGAACCCTTCTTGTATCCACTGGCGGCGGCTTTCCTGTATCAGCCATAAGCCGGTGATATTTTTCAGAAAGGTTGTTTTTCCCTCTATACCCTGTTCATTTGTTATATTCAGAGCCAGAGATTTCTCATTGATAATTGGTGCGGGCAATTCTGTTCCCACTAATGACCATGTGCCACAGCTTATAAATATGAAGTCAGCTTCCCCGGCAGGAACTGCAGCTATTGCACTCTGGGTATCATGCCCTGCCACTGCAATAACTTTCATGGCTTCTACCCCCAATTCCTCACATATTTCAGGAGATAGCCGTCCGATAACAGTACCGCTTTCCACCAGCTCAGGAAACAACCCCGAATTCAAGTTCAATGCCTCCAGAATTTTTGCTGACCAGCTCCGTTTTACAGGATCAAACAACTGCGTTGTTGATGCAATTGATAGCTCCGCTGTTTTTTCCCCGCTGAGAAAATAATGAAATAAATCCGGCATCAGCAGCAGGCAATCTGCCTGTTCCAGGACTTCCGGCGCACATTCCCTCAAAGCGTACAGTTGAAAGGCAGTATTGATTTCCAGAAACTGATTTCCGGTATGACTGTAAAAATCCGCTCTTTCAATGCACTTAAAGCTTTTTTCCAGCATCCCCTGTGTACGTGTATCCCTGTAATGTACAGGATTCCCCAGCAGCTTTCCGTCCTTACCCAGCAGCCCAAAATCCACACCCCATGTATCTATGGCAATACTTTCTATTTTTCCGAATTGTTTTGCTTTCACCAGACTGCACTTGATTTCATGAAAAAGCCGCAGAACATCCCAGTATAGGGTACCGTTAACCATAACAGGTTCATTTGGAAACCGATGTATTTCTTTTAATTCCAATATATTTTTATCATGAGAATACTCTGCAATTAATGCCCGACCATTGGAAGCACCAAAATCTATTGCCAATACTCGTTTTTGCTCCATAAACCGACTCTCCGTTTTCTTTTACCTGTATAGAGGTCCATAAACCGCGCAAGCTCTATAGTCCTGGCCTTCCTTGTCCTGCCCGAAGGCATTCCACACAGCCGGACGGAATATCTTTTCTTCCGCCACATTGTGCATGCAGACCGGAATCCTCAGAATGGAGCACATAGTAATCAAGTCTGCTCCAATATGTCCATAGCTGATGGCTCCGTGATTAGCACCCCAGTTATTCATTACATCATAGGCAGTTTTAAAGGCACCCTTTCCTGTGCATCTGGGTGCAAACCAGGTACAGGGCCAGGTATAATCTGTCCGTTTCCACAGCACATCAGATACTTCCTCTGGGAGCTGCACAGTCCAGCCCTCTGCTATCTGCAGCATTGGGCCAAGGCCTTTCACCAGATTGAGGCGGATCATGGTTACCGGCATCTCTGCTCTGGTAAGGAAGCGTGAAGAATAGCCGCCTCCACGGAAATAACCATTATCGGCAGGATTCCATGTGGCAGCACTCAGAATCGCCTGCTGGTCTTCCTCCGTTACCTCCCACCATTGTTTCATAATGCCCTTGCCGGCTGCATCTTTTGCTTCCCCGCAAGCATCCAGACAGGCTGCTCCGGAATTAATCAGGTGAATAAAGCCATGGGCTGCTTTAGCTTCCCCGGTAAGCTCATAGCCGGTTGCTTTCTTAACAGCCTCACTGCTCCAATATGTGCGTACATCCGCAAAAATCTGCGCCCGGTTTGTAAGCAGCTTCATAAACAGCATGCCCAAACCGTTCAGGGTATCATTTTCCGTGGCAAGAATATAAGGTTCTCTGGCACCATTCCAGTCAAAGGAGCTGTTTAACAATGCTTCGGAAAAATCACCGTTAGGATAAAAATCCGTCCATTGCCTCTGTCCCTGAAAACCGGCCGCTATGGCATTATGCCCAATCGCTTCTTCTGAAAACCTTTCAGGCAGATTGGGGTTGCCGCACATCAGGTCTTTGAGGATGACCATCATCTTTACAACAAATTCCCAGTCCTTATCCTTCTGCTCTCTGGTTTTCTGAAGCCATTCCGGATTTTTATCAAAACCTTCCCTGCAATTTTCTTTTGTCCATTTATAAGCTTTTTCATACTCTTCCCTATCATAAATCTCTTCTGTCATACGGCGGATAATTTCCACTTCATCTACAGATTCCACCCGCATACCCAAATACTCTTCAATAAAAGCAGGGTCAATAATAGAACCGGCTATACCCATACAAATAGAACCAATCTGCAAATAGGATTTCCCTCTCATGGATGCTGCAGCAACAGCCGCACGCCCAAACCTCAGCAGCTTTTCCTGCACATCCTCCGGAATCTCTGTGGCATCTGCCTCCTGTACTTCATGCCCATATATGCCGAAAGCCGGCAAACCCTTCTGCGCATGGGAAGCCAATACGGAGGCAAGGTATACCGCACCTGGTCTTTCGGTTCCGTTAAACCCCCATACCGCTTTGATGGTTTTGGAGTCCATATCCATGGTTTCTGCCCCGTAACACCAGCAAGGAGTCACGGTTAATGTAATATCCACTCCCGCCTTTCTAAACGCCTCTGCACATGCAGCCGCTTCTCCCACTCTTCCGATTGTGGAATCAGCTATAATAACCTCTACAGGCTCTCCGTCGGAATACCTCAAATTATTGCGGAACAGTTCTGCAGCTGATTTTGCCATCTGCAGGGTCTGTTCTTCCAAAGAACTCCTAACGTCCAATGCACCTTTTCTGGCATCAATGGTAGGACGAATGCCTATTACAGGATGCCCGCCAATCAATCTGTTTTTTTCCATGCTTATTTCCATGCCCCCCGCCTAGCACAAAACTCCATGAAATTCACTGCATGGAATCGGTGCCATATTTTTTATTTACATAAAAATCTCTTCACACTTAATACCTCTAAATCCACTTTTTTGACTTTGTAGCATATGGTCCTATAATTAGTATTTTACTCATTTTATTTTTATATTTCTTGTGTTATTATAAGTTATAATAGTAATATATTCAGTTTTGATGTGTTTTTTTATTATAGAAAGGGGTACAGGTCATGCGTTACATAGAATACAGGGAAAACCGGCAGCATGGCACCAGAGATTTTCCATTTGCATTCTATGATGTCATGCCCACTCATCCCCGATACAATATGACCTGGCACTGGCATAATGAATATGAACTGATTTATGTATATGAGGGTCAATTCCGTTTGAATGTGAATGACTATGATGAATATACTCTGAAGCCAGGAGATTCCGCTCTGATTAGCAGCGGTGTGCTCCACGGAGGCTGTCCGTCAGGCTGCCACTATGTTTGCGTTGTTTTTGACCTGGAAAGATTTCTACAGAATCAATTCTGGGCGGCAGATATTTATCGCAGTCTTTCTTCCTATCATCTTCATATCCAGACATACTTTCCTGCCCAATTGTCCGAAATTCACTCACTGGTAAAAAACATCTTCAGTGCTCTTTCAGAAGAATATGAGGGCTGCCGGTTTACTGCAGTAGGTTCAATCTACCAGCTTCTGGGTATTATTTTTCAAAACGGTTTTTACTCTCACAGCCCAATTTCAGATGTTTCAAAAACAAAAAAGATAACACAGTTTAAATCCGTCTTATCTTATATAGCCGAGCATTATACGGAGGATTTGAGCCTTCAAGCTATGGCAGCATGTGCCGGCATGAACAGTAATTATTTTTGTAAGATTTTCAAAGAGATGACCCACCGTTCCCCCATAGAATATCTAAACTATTACCGTATAGAAAGTGCCTGTGAACAACTGGCCTATACAAATAAATCTGTTACAGAAGTGGCTCTGGACTGCGGCTTTAGTGATACCAGCTATTTTGTTAAGGTGTTTAAAAGATTTAAGGGGCTCACCCCCTCCTGTTATGCAAAACAGTATAATACCACAGAGTCAAAGTGACTTGAGGCGATAAAAAAGCTGACGTGACTCCTGAGCCTGTTCCCCAAGCGCAGTCCTATCAACCAACGCAGTAAGTATATTATTTCCCTTCTCTAGTTTTCCAAACTGCCATTGGATGCTCTTTAATGCGATCCAGGATTTCTTGTTCTTCAAATAACAGTTCTGGAATATACTCTCCATTTTCAAACCGATTAAGAAATTCCTTTTCTTCAGTTGTAAGAACCATTAAATCAGATATGTACTCTTTGACAAGCCTCTTGGCAAATTCTAACTCAAAACCGTCTCGTCTTTTTATTACTGGAAGCAAATCCGTTTTTATTTTTCTTTCTGTTATAGAATCTATGGCTTTTGTATCAAATCTTTTGTTAATATCCTTAGCTGATATAGCAGCATAGAAGACTACACACTTTCTAAGCATATTTTCTTGTGACTCATCAAAAAGTCCAAAGTGAATCATGTTTCTAGCATCATATAAGTCCCTTGCTGCAGCTCTGCTAAGCAGCGCATTAATCTTGCTTGCGTAAATTTCAACAGGTGCAAGTGTTTTTACCCTGTATTCACTTGAAAAATGCTCTGTGATTATTGGTCTTTCTTACGCAATCAAATGAAAGGCGGGGCAAATTACAAATAGTCAGATATTTAGCCAGCCGATTATAGACGTCCATCTTACTCACCTCTTTTTACATTTGGCATGTTATTCTCTATATTTAAAGAATAACGTTCCAATATTAAAAATAGTTCTTATTTATATAATCACCAAAATATTAAACTTTTAAACGCAAGAAAAGACTCTCATGCATAATTCTCATTAATTCCTGCGCATAAAAGTCTCTCCCCTTAAATCCACACATTCACTGTCGTGTACCTGTTCTCATATTTTTCTCTGATGTCTGTGCCAGATCCTTGAGCCCCTTTTCGCTTTTCAGCACCTGTCAATAGTAATTCTTTATTCCTTCTATAGTTAAAGCTTTCAATATAATACCTCACCATGTATACGTTCTATGGCAAATGCCAGTATTTTAGCATGATCAAAGGCAATGCCCTTAGTATCCAGAATATCACATTTCACATTTTTGTTATACAACGAATTAGTAGCTGCCATATTAAGCGTAGCTGTAAGCTCAGTATTTTCATTGGTTAATACGAGGCTGTATTGCTCTTGTGTTATATTTTCATTTGTTATCTCTTGTGTGGATGTATTGAGTTTCCTATATTGAATATCAAACCACTGTGCATCAATTGCATCCTCACCAAATCGCACTTGAAGATTTTTCCCTTCAGTCAGGGCTATAAAGGAACAGGAGACAATCCACCCTCTAGGGTCGCGTTTCGGTTCACTGAACACTTGGAGCTGTGACAGGAAAACTTCAGATATTCCCGCTTCTTCCTGTAGTTCACGATATGCTGCTTGTTCTGCTGATTCGCCAGGTTTTACAAAACCACCCGGCAAAGCCCAATTATTCATGTACGGGTGTTCCCCACGTCTTATCAAAAGAACAGAAAGTCTTTTCTCAGCTGAATCATTACACTCATTCAACTGACCATTCTCTAATGCAAATACAACTATGTCAGCAGCCAAAGATGGCCTTTGATAATCTTCAATTTTATATGCTTTTAAAAACTCCTTCTCACCGTCAGAGCCTTGACCTGACTTAAAAAGTTCTGCCAGCTCCACTTTTGACCTATCTGAATAAAACAAAGGAATAACACCATTGATATAATCTGCACCTCGTTTTGTCAGAAGAATTCTGTTTCCCTTTATTTCCATTAACCCTTCCTGTGTAACAAACTCAACTTCATTTTTAAAGTATTCTAAAAATGAAACACCAAACCTGTTATGAAACGCCTCCATATCTATAAATCCGAAATAGAAAGCAACTGATACCATTTTAGCTATAGCTTCTTCCTTCGGTAATCTATAAATGTCCTGTACCGGAAATTGATTATTCTCAATTTTATTTTGATATTTTGCTAACTGTTTACTTGCA
Organism: Bacillota bacterium; assembly: GCA_023400235.1. GTDB lineage: Bacteria > Bacillota > Clostridia > Acetivibrionales > DSM-1351 > Ruminiclostridium. The sequence goes on along the minus strand of JAEXFI010000027.1, from coordinate 51,966 downwards.
GCACCTTCATTATATGCCAGGTAATCCATTCCAAACGATTGCGCCCCCAGTCCCATTCCCACATAAGGTATTCCATTAATGACACGCTTTGTCAGGTAATCGCTTGTTCCGTAGTCATCTTTTACTTTACTGAATGTATTTTTACCCTCATTTGCCATATATCCATTTTCAAGCAATAGCTCATATGCCAAACGATACTGGCATATTATCTTATACAACGATACCCCGTCTGCTTCCTTTTCCAATTTTGTTCCTTTGTAACGATTGCGGTACAGTGTTATGTATTCAGGGTTCAGGGAAATTGCATAACGAATTGTATTTTCAAATTCCTCATTACTTTGATGTAAAAAGCCATACATAAGATCGATATTGAATTGCTTAAATCCGGCTTTTCTGATATTTTGCGCAGCCTGTTCATATATATGGGTTGTTCCTTCTCTTCCCAACTCGTTTAACAGCTTTTCAGATATGGTTTGAATACCCATACTGATTCTTTTATATCCCAGCTTATAAACTTCTACAATTTTTTCAGGTTCTTTAGCAGCAATAACCGGGGTTGTCTCTATACTGAAAATAACATTATCTTGTATGCTGAATGAGCTGGTAACAGCTTCAGTTATTTTCTTCAAATTGCCTACAGACAATTTTGTTGGAGTTCCCCCTCCCATGTCATATCCTACAATTTTTTTGTCCTTCAATATAGCCTGATACATCTGAATCTCTTTTAGAAGCAAAGAAACATACAGATCCTCAGTACATATGTCAACATCTTGCAAAACAGTATATTCACAAAAATTGCATCTTACTTTGCAAAATGGTATATGCACGTATATACTCAATTCATCTGCCTTTTCCCATTCCGAAGCCAGAAAACCTTGTATTTGCGACGGATTATTAATGCGGTATTCCATAAATGATTTTGGAGTCAAAGGATATGCAGTATTTGCATAATGATGATACAATAATCCATCTTCAAATATTTGTTTTACACTCATATTCGTTCACCTTCCTCTTTAATTTAAGAGACTTTCTCGCCTTCCACTAAAAGTTGCCGCCTGTTTCTTGATATAGTTCAGTCTACGTTTACTCCCTGAACTACTTCTATTCCATTAATCATCATATTGTATAGTGCTGTTACATTCATCAGATCCCCGTTATGCAGGTTCAGATCATAAGTTTCAACTGCATTTATAGGAATAATCACTCTTCCCCTTTTATTCTGCATATTGAACCAAGTCTTTAGTGTTATTGCAAATTGCTGTACACAGATATCAGTACAGTCACCGGTAATTACAAAGGTATTTATATGCTCGTTTTCTTTAAGCCATTTCTGAAATGCCTCTTCAAGAAAGCCATTTGTAGAGTTTTTAGAAATAAGAGTATATCCTCCGAGTTCCTTAAGCTCGTCAACCATTTCCCCTTCGCTGGTACCAATCATACAATGAGCCGGATAAGCATCAAATTCCGGTGATGCTTTTGTATGGCAGTCTGCGAATGCAAGCCTTGCAATGTGTAATTCATTGCAGATCTTTGACAATTCTGCTATTTCAGCAATTAAGCCTTCCACTCTCGGGCTTTTTAACGCTCCTTCCCTGGCAAAGCCATTTACCATATCAACTATTACAAGTGCTGTTTGCTTACCCTGTAAGTCTTTCAATTCAATAGCCGGGAGCTTTGCCAGCATATCAAATATTTCTCCAAGAGTATTAACACTTCTTTCTATAAACTCATTTTTATTTATCATTCTCATATGAATTCTCCTCTCAAATTTACGATGGGAGCGTCAGAAGCAGGAAGTACAAGGAAGATACGCTGGAGGAGCGGAGTTTATTAAAGATAAATGAGCCCCACAGAATCCAAATCTGACGCAGTAGTCTGACGCAGTAATCCGACGCTTATCACACCTCCAGCCAGTTGGGGTTAAACCTGAACAACTTAGAAGGCCTATGCCCTGCGTCCTTGGTATACTCATTCGTTTCAATCACCATATCAGCCGTCTTCCTTCTGAAATTTGCTTTTAACAGCTCCGTGTCAAGAATGACTTCGTACACCTGCTGAAGCTGTGTAAGAGTAAATAGTTCCGGCATAAGGTTAAATGCTATATCCGTGTAGTCAATTTTACTGCGTAATCTTTCAATTGCATATTCGATAACTTTCGCATGGTCAAAAGCTATTCCACTTGATTCAACTACTTCTCGTTCTACCTTTGTCACTTTACCGTCTACAGTTCTCATTATTTTCACTATTGCTGACAGGTTATTTTCATCGTTAGACAAAGTCAAGTTGAACAATCTTTTCAGAATATACCCTTTTTCAGTCACTGTCCTTTCTTCCTGGTATAACCTGCAGGAAACCGTAAACCATTTTGCATCATCTGCATCATCACTGGCCTTGATATCAAGTGCCGAACTGTCAACCAGAGACATATAGGAGGCACTTATTACTCGTGTACGCGGATCTCTGCCCACATCTCCCCATGTATAAAGCTGCTCCATATATATTTTATCAATGTTTGTCTCCTCTTGTAATTCTCTTAAGGCTGCTTCATCCAAGCTTTCATTCATTTGTACGAATCCGCCGGGAAGAGCCCATTGTCCTATATATGGGTGATCGCCTCTTTTTATCATTAAAAGCCTTAAAACTTTCTCAGGAAGCTTTCTATAATTTTTCTTTTCTTCATCAGTTACTGTAAAAATCAGCATATCTACCGTCACCGAAGGTCTCTCAAATTTGCTTGCGTCATAGGTTGCCAAAAACTGCTCTTCTGTGTGCCCAAATTTATTTTTTATTGTATTATCCAGCATTACGTCACCCTTAATTTGTCGCTCATTTTTGATATTATCACTGTGTTAATATCATTATATTACCATATATGTTTTATTGTCAATACTTTCTTATTGTTTATAAAAATTTCTTCATTTATCATAAAGTCAATTACGGATTCTTTATTATCCAAGCGGTACTATCCCTTTGTGCAGATTTGAAAAATATCAGCTTTGTAGCTGCCTCTCAAGCTTAGACAAAAATGTATCTAGTGACTCTTCAATATCTATATCCATACGCTCTGCCAGTACCATAAGCCACCATATACACTCGCTGAGCTTATGCTCCAATTCAGCTGCTGTATCTCCGCCTTTGGGCCAACGCTCTTGTTGTGACATGGTCAAACGCCCGACTAAACCTGCGTCTGTCAGAAAAGCGAGGGCATCCTCCTCTACAGACCACTCGCTTTCATGATATTGCATTTCCAGTTTATGATAATTTTTTCTTATGGAAATTGAACGTTCAATTATCTTACTAAAGTTCATATCTCTCATTTTCTGAAATCTCCCTTTTATATCCTGTTTTTATAGAATTTGCGTGGCAGATGTAACCGTAATCTCTAATACTCTAGTTGAAAATTCAAATTTCTTTTTCATCATATCAAATTCTGCGCCGGAGTCAAAAAATCAACAGTATAAAACATTTTGGAGAAACTAAAAATCCCTCCATTTATGTAAAATTGATACAAATAAAAAAGTTCTTTTTCAGATTTCGGATAACGGGATGGGTGTTCCCCAAGATATCATAAGTCATATTTTCGAGCCCTTTTTCACATCGGATGGTAGCAGAAACGTAGCCGGCCTGGGTCTATCTATTTGCAAAGAAATTATTGAGTCTCACGAAGGGAGAATATGGGCTGAGAACAATCCCGGCTCGGGTCTCAGCATTTTTTTGAGATCCCTGTAACCTAAGTATTATGTTTATTGAAAAACAACTTCTTATACAAACGTTCTGGTAAACTAGGACTATGACCAGCTAACGCCCTCAAAATATTTTGTCTGTATTCTATATCTTTTTCCCTAAACTCAACTACGCCATTAATCATAGATATATTTATGTATAATTCAGCATATAATCCAATTTTATTACAATCATCAAAAAATACTTTAAACTTCAAATTATCTGTATTAAAGCTTTGAGGATTCCCCTCTAATGCATAACTTGTAACCTCAATTGCAGGTGCCATTTTGTTATTACTTTTCTTTACATTATATAATTTTGACAGAACCTCAATGAATTTATCAGATTCCTTCCCAATTGATTTAATAATTATACCAGCATCGTAGAATGCCTTATTATCAATTTTCCCTTCAACTATACCAGGACTCATATCTTTCCTAAATAAAATATCAAACCCGACTATATCATTGTTATATTTCCCCATAGCTCTCACTACATGATTCATTTCTGAATCTTGACAATAATTTGAAATATCGAATTCCAAATCCTCAAAGCCGTCCTCGGTATTTGCATTAATTCCCCTATACATAGAGACCTCCATAAACCTTATGAATTTAATTTTATTGAGAATGCAGCACATTTGTAGATTCATTCTACCATTTTGAATTCTATGGAATATTGCTTATATTTCAATATTTGATGTTTTACATCATAATTTATACTGCTGTATCTTTAATTAATAATCACTGCTTTGCCGTAAATCTAAGGTTCGAATCAGTTGTTCTACCCTCCCATACCTATCCATTACAAAATTCACAACATAATCTCTATCTATTTTTTCGTCAGGCAATGAGGCTATTGCAATTTTAAGTACTTTCTCCCGGGAGACTGCAGGGAAATCATAGTTAATATTTTTTTCTTTCAACAGTTCCCCAAACAGCTCAATAAGAAGATTGGCAGAGTTCTTGGCATTTTCAGCATACCCTCTTGAAATTAAAGCAATGTTATTATCAAAGTTGGGAGCCATCGAAATGATATCACCTGTTTCTTTATCCCTTAGCAGACCATAATTATAAGTGTGCCTGACCATATTGAAGCATAACGTATCCATAAATATTATGTCGAGGTACTGCTTGGCTAAGGCTTTATTTATTCCAAGCAGCTTATCATAATTCAAAATATATTCTTCGTTTTCGCCAACCAGTGCCGCCATAGGTTCAAAATTATATCTGCCCTCGGTGAAGTCCTTTGTTTTTATATATTTGTCATCTGGGATATATTCTGCACTGGGAAATCCCATCAACTGTGTAAGCTTGGAAATAAAAATCTCAGAAAACCTCTCAAGCTCATTACCCTGCTTGTACATATACCAGCTTCCGTTTTCCAGCTTCCAGCATTTTTCGTAGCTTCCGATACTGGTAAGCTCAGGCGTATTGCTTGACAGTTCTTTTTGAGTCAGCTCTCTGTTAAAGCTTTTTGCAGAACCTACAAGGGCAATATCCGCAAAATAGTTTTCTTTAAAGCAATTTCATCATAGGTCAGGTTTTCTTTCTCAGACATTACCCAATAATTATCGGTGATGGTAGCAGCGTGAGCATATAGTACAGTAGAAATGTCGCTTGTGTCAGTAAAACGCAGCAGCTTTTTCAGTATCCTTGAGTTGGGTCTATGCCTGTCAATTGCTCTTGAAGCAAGCCAATCCGGAAAAGAACCTCCGTTAGCAAGATATAAAGGCATCTTGTCCTTAATTATAGGTTCTGTGCTGTTGTTGTCAACTCTTGCAACAGCATCGTCTCCACTCATTATGTATCCGCTAAAATTCATAGTACCACTCCCCTCGTATTCCCAATAACTTTAGTATTTTAAACTGTTGTTAAACTTATTGTATGATTATAAAATATCATTACCAAAAATATCATAATATTACTTAAATATTAAATGGAAAGTTATAGCTTATGCTTATTAATTAAGGAAAACTAACCAAGCTGTGTCCTTGCATTCAACCCTTATTTACAATTATTAGTATACCATAGGTTCAGTCATCCTGGAATGAACTTTAGCCTGCGTCTAGTGTCAATTGAACAATTTTCTATTGCGATTTAGCAGCCATTGGATTATTTATTTAACTGTAAAGGAATTGACAAAAGATAAAAAAGTTGATAGTATAATTACAAACCAACGGTCGGTTTTTAAGGAGGAGCATCATGGGAAGAAACAAATATCCAGAACAAACACAGGAAAGAATAGTTGATGCGTCCATAAAGCTATTTATTGAAAAAGGCTACGAGCAGACCACAATACAGGATATTTTAGATTCGCTCAATCTTTCCAAAGGAGGGCTATATCACCATTTTAAGTCAAAAGAAGAAATCTTAGAAGCTGTAAAAGAAAAACGGGCGCAGTACGCCGCTGATATGCTGCGGGAATTAATTCAAAACACTAAGGCAACGAACGCAAAGGAAAAGCTAAAAAAAATTCTTTACCTTCTGGGTACAAATAAGAAAACTCACAAGTTTGATGCTGTTTTGACTTCACAAACAAACAATCCATACTTTGTAATAGGTGCCTTACAAAATGCCGTCAATCAAGATGCGCCTATTATAGCACAGCTAATAGAAGAAGGTGTAAAAGATGGCTCGTTACAAACTGCACAGCCTAAATTATGTGCAGAAATATTTTTATTGCTTTTAAATTATTGGACTAGTCCAATATTGTTTAAGCGCAATTTAGAGGAAACGCAAAAACGTTTAGACTACCTGCAATCAGTTATGTGTATGCTCGGATTAGACATAATTGATAGTGAATTTATTGCGAACATTACAAGTGGGTATGACAAGACGGGATTGTTTTAAAGCTCTTCAATTACAAAATGGCTGTTATTATAACAGTCCATTTTTAACACATTATAAAGACCGACAGTCGGTTTTTAACAAGGAGAAAATATGAGTTTAGAAACAGCCATACAAACAAATCATTTGGTGAAGTGCTTTGGCAAAATTGAAGTTATTAAGGATTGTTCTATGCGTATCGAGCAAGGTACAATCTATGGCTTTCTTGGCGCAAACGGTGCAGGCAAGACCACCATATTTAAGCTGCTGACTGGCTTGCTGATACCCGATTCCGGCAGTATTGAAATACTGGGGACAGATATGCTAAAAAGCCGTGACCGAATGCTTTCTAAGATAGGAAGTTTAATTGAATCACCTACCTTCTATGAGCATCTCTCAGCACGAATAAACTTGGAGATTCACTTAGCCTATATGAATACTTCTGGATTTGGGGTTGAAAAAGCATTGCAGAAGGTCGGACTGTCTGATGTTGGAGATAAAGCCGTCGCCAAGTTTTCACTTGGCATGCGACAGCGGCTTGGAATAGCCAGAGCATTGATTCATAAGCCTAAAATTTTGATTTTAGATGAGCCGATTAACGGACTTGACCCTATGGGGATTAAAGCGATGAGAGAATTGTTTTTAAGTCTGACAAAGGAAAACGGTATGACAATTCTAATATCCAGTCATATTCTAAGTGAAATTGAACATATAGCAGATAAAATCGGTGTTATTGTTGATGGAAAAATGGTATGCGAATCCGATTTGGAACAAATTAAGTCCGAGCACAAAGGCAGTCTTGAGGATTATTTTTTTTCTATCATGAGTGGAGGAAATCAGCTATGTTAAAACTTATTAAATTAGAATTACAGCGCATCAATTTGCGCCCCTATCTCATCAGCAGCACTATTAGCGGTGTTGTTCTACTGGCCTTCACCTACTTTATTGCTTATGTGGCCCAGGTGGAACAAGAAGTGCAATTTATGACCTATGGCAACATCTTTCTATTTACTGGTGCAATGAGTATCCTCATTTTTGGTGTTTTATCAGCAACCATGTATGAAAAACTGATTATTGAGGAGTATTCCGGAAAGCGGTTGGCATTACTCTTTTCATATCCCGTGGGTCGAAGAAAAACATTTTCAGCAAAAATATTGATTGTTTTCTTATTCGTGGCGCTATCCATGCTGCTCTGCACCATACTTCCGATTTTTGTTTTTGCTGCTACTGAATCCTTCACCCCCATTGTATCGGATACTATGACCAGTAGCATCTTGATAAAAGCTGTTGGCACTATGCTTGTTTCTTTAGTTGCAGTCAGTGCAATCGGGTTGTTGGCTATGCGCATCGGGTTTATTAAAAAATCCGTACCAGCTACGTTAATCAGTGCGCTTATCTTATCTGGTATTTATGGCAATATTGCCATTGGCAGTGCAGGAAATCTTGTCATTTCCTTGCTGATTATAGGAGTCTCCATGCTTGCTATTTTAGCGGTAATAGTTACGTTGTCCCACAAAATCAATAATATGGAGGTAGAATAAATGAAACAGGATATACTTTCTGAAGTCACAAGAAAAGCAATAGAGACTCCTTTAGAATTTACACAAACACTTTTAGTAAAAACAGAAAAAGTGCGAACACCTTCGCCTAGAGTTGATAAAATCGGACGGACAATCGGTGCCTATATAGGCATCGGCTTGTTGTTGACAGGAGCTTTTCAGCTACTTGTTGGTAAAATTCCGTGGGCGATTGGAACAGCATCTGCGGGAGGGGTCACGATACTATCAAATCTTATACTTCCTCTTAGGAATAAAAACAAAAATAAAAACGCTATAGGGAGTGAAACATGAATATCTCCTCTAATAAAATCTATTAATCACTGCCTTAAACCCTGCAAAAACGGCAGTGAAAACCGGATGTACATACTGGAATATTTTGGAGGAAGCACTAAAAAAACTACCTTAAGCTCATGGGAATAATATAATAATCCATTTTGTCCCAGTAGGATTTTTAGAAAAATACCGTTCTATCTCCAAGAGAGTATAAAAACAAATACCCATTTGCAGTTAAAAAATAGAACCCCCTAAAATCATTTTAAAGATTTTAGAGAGCTCTATTTTTTAGTTGACACTATTCAATCAAGCCCGACTTTTGTAAAAGCTTCCTGACAAGTACAGCAGCTTCAGCTCTTGTTATTTTCTTATCAGGAGCCAGCATTTTCGCGCTTTGCCCAGATAAAATTTCTGTCTTTACACATAATCCCATGCTTTTCTTTGCCCATGCCGATGCTTTCCCAGAATCTCCAAAATCTGCTAGAATACTGTTCAGTTCATCGTCGTTAATTCCAGTATTCATTCCAGCAAGTTTCATTGCCTTGGCTATTATCACTGTGGCCTGCTCACGGGTTATTTTGTCTGATGGTCCGAATTTTCCATTGCCATATCCACCTATCAAGCCATATTTATTTGCCACAAATATAGAATTGTTATACCATGCTTTTTTTGGTACATCGGTGAATACACCCTCGCTTTCTTCTGGAAGTTTAAGTCCCAGAGCCATTACAATTATTGCAGCAAATTCAGCTCTGGTAATATCACTATTAGGTTTGAAGGTTCCATCTCCACCACCTGAAACAATCAATCTAGAGGCCATGTCACTGATTGCGTCTCCAGCCCAATGTCCTTTTGTGTCTTTAAAGGATTTTGAGCTGTATATAAGGGTATAAACACTGTTTGTCAGGCTGTTTATCTCTGCATAGTACCTTCCTTCCCGAATTATTATTTTAGTAGGTATGTGTCTTATAGTCCCGTTCGGCTCAATGACCACTGCTGTGGTTATTTTATTACTTGTAACTCCCTCAGGAGCAGGAATGAGCTTTGTAACATATGAGTCGAATACCTCTATTCCATATGTTTTTCCTCCCCCGCTGCATGTGATGCTAAATTCAACAGGCTGAGAAACAATTTTAAATTCTTTATTTGCCTGATGCTTCTCTGCTATGTTAACAAATTTTTCTTCAGGCTTCGCCACTGTAATAGATACCTTAATATCCTTTAAGTCCATATCTCCAAACTTTTGAGCCATATCTGCTGTTTTTATTTGTGATGCAGGAATTAAATATGAGCCCATATCTGTTTCAACTTCAATATTAACATTTTTTTCTCCAAATATCTTTACCAGCTCGGCATCCAGCTCGAAATTCAGCTTGTTCAATGTACCCTGCACAGGAAGCTTTATGGTATTTTGGAGGGCGCTAAGATTTTCAAGAACCGCCTCTTTATCAAGCCTCACTGTCACATCAACAAGGTCTTTATCAGTTTTTATGTCGGCAGTAACCAAATTATCCTTCTTTTGTCCATCCACTATAAGCGGCAATACTATCCCAGTTTCATTGGCATAGGAACCTACATAAACTCCTGATATATTCAACGAAGAATTTTGATTATTAGTTTCAGTATTAGGCCTTACATACTCATAGGCTTTTATTTTTGACGAAGATGCTACAACAAGCTTGTCCTCGTCGGTTGTCCTTTTCGCCACGACAACAATATTGCCCGTCTTTGCAGGTATGATTCCACTTGCCGGCAGTGCCTTCCAGGATGTAATATCCTGGTCAAAAATCGGCAGAGCTGCCTGCTCCTCATCTGTATACACCCTGTATGCCAGCTCACAGCCCGTCATATTTTCATTGTTTCCATAGGATTGAACTGCAATCCTTGTTTCTCCCGCATTTCCTGTTCCCACCGAAGCTGCTTTGATGGTTCCCATAGAATCGGGAGGTGAAAGCTTGCCTGCTGCAATGGTTACCACATCTGTATCCTGGAGAGTTAATCCTTCCCATGCTTCATAGCTTGCCTCAACGATTGCAGCTCCCTTTCTCAGGGCGGTCAGTTTTCCGCTCTTAATCTTTGCATTTGAGCCACCCATTGTAATGCTGTAGGTAAGCTTTGAACTGTCGGCCGGCTTGGTGCTTCCATCCGAATATTCTACAGTTGCACCAAGGATAGTAGCTTGTTCACCTGTTTTTATTTCATCAGGCAAGGTGAGGTGCAGCTTCGCAGGCAGCTTTACATCACCGTTTATGATTTCCACCAATGCACTGTTGGCATTTCCTGCACTATCCTTCGCATCAATTCTCAACTTTCTATGATATGCTGTTCCGTTTACAGCCACCACCTTTTCAAATTGTCCTTTTTTGTCGGGTATAATCGTTGCCAGCACAGTTCCATTATCGGCATCAATAACAAATATTGTTGCGTCGTTATTCGTCATGCCCTTTACAAAGATCGCACCGTCCCGGATTTTAGCTCCCGGCTCCGGAGTGTTCAGGTAAATCATCGGTGCGGCGGTGTCAACCTTCAGATAGAGCATGGACACCGAATAGTCTCCTGTAACGGTATTTCTGGCCTTGAGCTCAATAGCATAGGTTCCGTCGGTATCAAACCGGGTGAACCTGAGCTTTCCACTGTTGCCGCTGCCATTCAGGCTAACGCTGCCCAGGCTTTCGTCTCCGCATACTGCTTCCACCACCACATCCGATTGATTTGAAGCAACCGAAATCTCCTGCGTCTTCTGATTTACCGTAAGGTCATATCTGTTGTTTGGCAGTCCGCTTCCGTTTATTTTAAGTTGAGGTTTTGAAGGTACAGGAAGCAGCTTCTTTGACGAATATACAGTTTGCGCAAAGTGCATGTTCTGATTTGCATCATCCACTTTTACAGGAACACTTACCGCCGTTACTCCAAGGCTGTATTCCTTTCCCGTCTCAATTCCGGTATATTTGTCCTGGACATTCTCCATCAGAATATTGCCTTTGGCATCCTTCATAATTTTGCCATTGCTGTCCATCTTAGGCTTACCGACTTTGTTCCAGCCACCCACGTTCAACTGGTATTTTCCATCTGAAAGATTGTTCTTTAGCTGATCCTGTGTATACATGATTTCTCCAAGCGGTTCATAAACATTTCCTGAAGCATCCTTTGCAGAAATCACGTAGTTGTACTGATAGTTTTCCTGTCCCGCCTTTTTTCCTACAGGCTTAAACGCAATCTGGAACAAGCCATTTCCTGCCGCTTTGAGTTCGACTGCATCAACATCGTTAGGTGCCAGCGTGTCAATCAGCTTGAAAGCCTCCTGGGAGGATTTGGCAGAGAAGGAGATGTCATTTTTCAGTTCAGCTCTCAGGTAATAGTCTCCCTGGGCCAGCAGTCCTCTGATGTCGGCTCCGCCCAGATACTCCACATTTTTAATATCAAAATCTGTATGCCCTGAAGCACTTCCATCAGATTCTATATCTTCTGCCTTTACAACTATATCCTTTGCAATCAGCAGTCCTGGATCTACATCAATATCGGAATTTGGGACTTCAGGAACCTTATCCTTTGACAGATAAAGATTTATTTTATCTCCTGCCTGTGCATTATTAACCGTCCAGCCTGCAGTAAACTTATTCTGGTCTTCTGTATCTGAGCTTATTGTAACATCAGATATTTTAGACATTACGGGAATATTCATAAGCTTTGTTCTGACCTGTTGGTCAGAGGTCAAGGTCCATCTGCCGCCTGCAATTTGTTCTTTGGGTACGGCGATGTACAGCCTGCGAATGTCTGTGCTTACCGCTGCTTCCTGTTTGCTGACACGGGTGCCGTCGCTTTCAATATCCCCTTCTTTTTCCGCCTTAATAATTTGTTCAAAGGCTGTCGCATTTTTATCAGTCACATTTCCGATTCTGATATCATATGAGCTGCCATCTGCCTTTGTCAGCGAGACCTTTGGGGTTTTGGTGTCAAAATATTCTACTTCTATCAGAGCATTTCCACTCACTCCGCTCATTGGAATGGAATGAACCTTTGAGTTATTGGAGGTAGTGATGCCTCCGATACCCAAATTCTGTGAACCGTCGTCAATATAATCAATGCCCTTGTCAACGGATAAATATTGGACTTCCTGTTCTTTAACTTCCTCATTCTCCCAGGAAGTAGCCAGCACATTTATGCCACTGCCTAAAGCCATCACTTGCGGTCCTTTTTCAAGATTATCTACCAGAAGATACATAAGCGCATCCTTGTTCAGAACCTCTCCATTTGTCCCAAATTCTACTCCACCACCCCAATAATAGGTTATGCCAATGTCAAAGAACAGGATTGCCACGCTGCCCCACAACTTATCGTTGTTTGCTCCGACACAAATACTTGCAAGGTTCATCCCACCTATAATCGGGACACTTCCAGGGACTCTTATTTTAGCACTTATCATTCCTTCAAAATCAATACGGTTCTTTTCAAGATTCTGACCTATGAAAAGACTGGCCTTACCAATGATTAAATCCCAACCGCACACATCAATGGTGGCATTGGCACGGACAAACCAAGGTGTGACCCACTGTGTCTGTATGATGGCCTGAGTAAGCATGGTTACGGCACTGTCATTATCCTCGCCCATATCCATGGTTCCTACAATTTTCATTCCAGTACGTTTCAGTGTAAGGTCAATAGATCCTATAAAGGATGCAGGGCTTACCCCAAATTTTAAATCTACTCCAGCTTCAATGGTAAGAGGAACGCCATCCCCTCCACCGGCTATAGTATCGGCAAGTTCTCTGATGGCTGCTCTGATGCCGGTTAAATAGGTAGCTGCTGAAATTGTTACGCCTGGATCAGGAAGTTCAGCTCCAAAAGCGACCACATCAGGAAGAATACGTCCATCCTTTACCTGCTTAAAGGAAAGCTCACAGCTCACTGCAGCAATATTTTTGAGATCTGCTTCAAAGTTTATCCCATATGTATTTTCTACACCGTACTTTTCAGGATCCACATAATGAATGACGGTAATCTCTCCTCCAACATCGCCGGTATCGCCTTCAATATCATCTCCATTTTCATCCTTGCCTTTGGATTGCTGTGAAGCTAACATCCCAAAATCCTCTTTCAGCTCAAGCTTAAGAGCAGCATCAATTCCTACAAAGCCTTCGTCATTAAAAATGACATTCTTTACTTCACCGTTTATGATTTTCAGATAGATGGCTCCACCAAAAGAAATGCCGCCATCTTTGAGAATAAAATCATTGAATTTCAGTCCAAAACCATTGACTGAGAAACTGGGTGGTGCAAACAGACTTTGCCTGTTAAAGTACACCTCTGTAATCATAATCGTTCTGAAAGGATTTAGCGCATCGCCAAGCATTCCGCTTGCCCACTGGAGACTTCCGTTCAGCGTGTCGTCCTCGGGATTTTCTCCTTTCTGCCACTCCATTTCAGTAGTTGGAACCTTATATCCTTCGCCCAGCGTTTTATCAAAGCTGTTGTAAAAGTCCAGCGTCCATTCGCCTTTATGGAATACAAACCCACTGTTGGCCACGCTTAGAGTACCATCACCCTTTACAAACAAAGCATCCAGAAAGGGTGTATCAGAGCCCAGTCCTACGACAGATGCCAGCGGAAATCTGCCCTTTGCAAAGGTCATCTCTTTTCCCGAATAGGCCACGCTGCTGTTAATGATGGCAGGTTCGGTATCGGTGTTTACGGTATATTGGGCACCGTCACCCTCGCCCGACTGCACAATCATTCCACGTATCTCCAGCAATATTTCGTCGGAGGGACCGTCCTCATCTTCGTCCTCCGTTCCAATATAGCCTGGTTCTTCCTCTTCTGATCCAAACTCTTCCTTGAAATCCTCAAATTCCTCTTCTGATTCAAAGCTTTTTATTCCGTATACAGGAACTGCACTGTCATTCATAGCTTCTGCAATATCAATCTCCGGATCCAGCAGCTTGCTGGCAGCAGCTATGGCAGTTTTTGCAGCGGCCACCTTGAGCCTGTCGGCAGCTTTTTTTGCCACAAACTCAGCTGCATTTAAGTCTCCGTAGGCTTCAGGAAGAACCTCCCCGAACTCTTCCATTGCTTCACTGGTTTCGTCGCTGGTAATTGCAGGCTGCAAATCAAGTACTTTTTTATACACTGCAAGAATTTTAGCCTTTCGTACTCTTGTTTCTTCGTTTTCAGTCACACTGAAGGTCTGCTCTGTTTCAAAACTCAGAGCTTCAGCCACTTCAGGATCCGACTTGTCCTTAAAGTCGATGGAAAGAGCATATTCTCCCAATGGAAGTTCTCCATTTGAAAGCAGCTCTATGGTATTGCCATTTTCATCTACCTTTTCTCCACCTTTATATACAATCCTCAAGTCTCCTGCAAAACCGTCTCCCAACGCCTGTGTGGTTACAGCATCAGTTACAGGCACCTTGTATCGTTCACCAGTTTTTACATTTTTGATGTAAAGATCGAAATTTGGAGTAGTATTTTGCGATTTGTTGCCCACATCATACGCCTCTATGTTGGAAATATTAGCTGAGATATATTTATCATCGCTGTAATATACCTCACCTGGGCTAAGTCCATATACAAGGGTAGATCTTAATTCTCCCACCGGGGGAAGGAATACAAAATTGGCTTTTGACGATTCGTAAATAGCTCTGATTTCAGCAGCCTGGTCTTGGCCTGCGCTGTCCAGTTTGTTCTTCAATGTTTTTTCGGTCTCAGGACTGCTAACCGTCACCATATATTGGCGAGTTACAGGCCATGGCCGTCCTTTGGCCTTTACCTTCCATTTTGCCGCTACAATATCACCGGGTTTATAGGTAATGACCTCCACTCCTTGTGCAGCCTCTTCCGGGGATATTTCTTTCTTGAACTCCAGCGTCTGTGTTGAGCCTCCCAGTTCCTTTCCTTGTTCATCAACAAAAACCAGACCATTTTCTAACTTGCAGGTAACGGTAATTTTGCTGTGCTCCATATCGAACATGGCAAGATTCTCTATCTCGGCATTAATTTCAAATATTCCGTCTTCTTTATATGCCTTCTCATCCTCAGTTGTTTCGAGCTTTTGAACTGTATCCATAAAACGCACGTCAAAAACCTTGTCCGGTGCTACAATTTCTCCAAGCCCATATACAGTCTCATAGGTTTTGCTTGCACCGGCAACAACTGAATCCGGTTGCCAGTAATATGCCACTGCAGTATCTGCGGTTCCATATTTATTAGTATCCTGAGTATAATCCAGATTTTCATCTGCATTATACTCCCATTTTGTGTTGGCAAGGCCATTCCAATGACCTACAATCATTTCATCAACAATGTTAATTCCGCCCTCAAAAAGGTTGTTAAAGCCGTAAGCCATCACATTGGTGGCAAGAGGATTGCTCAGGTCAAGTTTGTCCCTCATTACCCAATATGGCGGCAGTTTGTGAAGGTTGTACTCCTGCTCCTGGGTCTCCTTGTTATAGCCTAGTTCCTCAGGCTCATGTACAAGCTTCCTTTCCACATACAGGGGCTGCAAATAATTCTGCCCTATTTGGAAAGCAGGACCATCATTGCCACCTACCGAAGTATCCAGCAGTATTCTCGTTCCAACCTCAACCGTGGACTTTGTATTGTTTTCCACCTTATAGGAAATACGTACATTCCCAGCATTTTCCTTATCGTCTATAGTAATAAGCGTGATGATCTGGCTGATCTTAATTCCTTTTATTGTCCACACTGTAATAACATCAACTGTTCCATTATTATTTTTGACCACTTTGGGAATTGATATTTCTGAAAACCAATCAACTGCAAACTTGTAAGGATTTCCAAATATGTATTCTGTACCGTCTATTTTAAATGTGGTAAAAGAGGTTTCAGGATTCTCACCCTGGAAAATCATATCTACATTACCGTCTTTTTTTCTGATAGGCTGTCCATCAACAGTGCGTATGCTAAATCTTCCGCTGGTATTATCCACTGTAACACGAACAAATTCATTTTCTACAGTAGTGACCTCTGGTGAATTAATAGCTTGGGCAAAAGTTTCCAAAGGCATGCTTCCCATGAGAATCACCACTATCAGTATATTGGCAATAATTTTTTTTACTGTTCTATTCATTTTTATACCCCCTGTCCGACAGATGTCGGACGTAAATTCAAAAGTTGAAACATCACTCTTATGTACTTAATATGGCATATGTCCCAAAGGGACCTTAATCCATGGTCCCCTTGGGTGGGATAATAATACAACTACTTAACCTTGCTTACCAGCATTGTAGCGTATACGCTTTCTCTCTCTTGATTCCTGACAATGATGGTGTACCAGCCTGCCTTTGGAAGTACAACGGTGAAATCTCCTTTCAAAAGCTGAGTATACGTCAGTTTTGTGGCTATATATTTCATCTGTCCCTCTCTGTATAGTCCGGGATAATAGTATATATCATAGGTTCCTTCTTCATTTTTCATTTTTTCCTCTGCATTGCCTACCTTCATGCTATTATAATTATTTACGCTGAATGAGACAGTTGCTGTGTTGAGTATGGCGGTATCAGTCTCATCAGGCGAAAGAGGCACGCCATTAGCCATAATATACATACCGTCTGAACTTGTCACATATACAAGCTGCGTTGCAGTGGATTTATTTCCAACCTGGTCTGTGACAATGTATTTCACTTTGTGCATGCCCGGCTTTGAGATATTAAAGCTTTTTTCAACATAACTGCCGTTTTCCAACACCTCTTCCACAACTTCAACCTTTATATCCTGTTTTGTGGAAATATTATCTGAGACCTCATACCCACCCAAATCTGTTTTAAAATCAAATTCAGACTTGTTTTGTAAAATAGTGGTTGCTCTCATATTCAAGGTTATTTCAGGCGGTGTGTTGTCAAGCCCTTCTATTGTGATTAACTGACTGTTCCTGTTACCCAGCCTGTCAATCAGTATAAGCCGCTCTTTCCCATTCTGTGAATAGCTCTTGGAGAATTCATCCACAGGCCTGCTTCCAATTGTAATAATGTTTTGTGCAATTTCGGAAGGTACTGTCTCAAAGCTTACTTTTACCCTGCCCTTTGAATATTCCTTTCCGTTTATCATCACAATTTTACTGCTGTCCAGTATATTTCCATTATCGTCTATCCTCTGCAGGATTACATTTGTAACTTCCGGAGAAGTGTTGCATACGGTGGTTATTGCACTTGACGTCACTGTTGCAATATTGCCTGCGGCATCCATCAGTGTAAACCTTGCCGCTTCATTGCTCTGTATTGTTATCGTGGAGTTACTGCTTCCAGTATTGTTGCGGATAACCTTAAAATCACTTTCGGCTCCGTCTTTTGGCCGAACCTCTGCCATAATCAGATTAGAAGCAATAACATTCTCAGTCGTCGGAGCTTCAAACTGTTTATATTCTCCGGCTGAATCGTATCCGTATCCAGAGCTGTTTACTACCACAGTCTGTCCCTGATAATTTATCAGAGCCTTCATGTCAGGATTATTATAGTGTAGTACTACTTCAGCCTCCGGTGGAGTTTTATCAATATTATTCACCAACGCTATGGCTGAACCGGTAAGCCCCACCGCATCTTCAAACTCAAATGTAAACTCTCCATTCTCATCAAAAGTTTTTATATTGGAGCTGTTGTTTATTACTCTTATTGGCTCGCTTGACTTTAAGCTCGCTGTAACGCTGCCGCTGGTCTTTTTTATCACCGTATATTTTATAGATGCAACTGGAGGTGTGTTATCAAAATTTGACACCACCATGTATATTAAGGCTGTTTTATCACCATCCACCACATTAAAGGAATAACAGCCGTTTTGGTATACCAGGAATTTTTTATTTGCCTCCAATATTTCAGGAACTTCCGGATTGGCAAGTGTAGGTGTTATTGTTTTATCGTCGGTTTGTGAAAAATCTATCTCCACTCCTGTATTGGTACCACCTTCTAGTACCTTTTCTCCACCTCTTACAGGTTCAATTTTATCAAGGGACGCAAGTGCATAAGCCGGTGCATCCTGTATATTGATTTCGGGAGAGTATATTTCACTTACATTATCAAGGAAATAGCCTCTAAATTTTACTTTTATTGTTTTGGCCAGTTCTGTTGCATCATCTGTGTCAACAGGCACACCCACATAATTTGTATAGGGGCGCCAGGTACTCCAGTTCTCGCCTCCATTGGAGGATACCGAATAGAAATAGCCCACCTGAGACGGTACATCTACCTCCAGCTTCAGTATCGCAGTATACCCATCCGTTACATTTCCTGCTGTATAGATAAGCCCAGCACTACCTATAGGTGGTTCATGGCTTAAGTAGTACACACTGAAAAGGCCTGTGATTTTATATATTTTGCCATTGCCCAGACTGTCTTTTGCATAGACATAAAGTCGATAATTTCCGTCCTCAGCCTTGTTCTGAGCCACCAGCTTAGGTGCTCTGTCCGACGGCACCTGCTTCCAGCTCTCAGAATCCTTTTCAGGTGCAATTTCATCTTCACCTTCTATCACCTTTACCCACTGATATTGTATGTTTTCATCAGCCACACCGCTAAAATCCACAAGTGAATCCTCTACTGCAATATTGGTTTGCTGCTCAGGTAGTGGATACAGGTAGCCCTGAGATCCGAAGGTAACCACAGGAGGCAGCTGATCAAACTTGTACTCTTTAAAATAGTAATAGTAATGCTCTAAATCCTGTTGCTTAACCTTGATATGTAGGTATACTGTACCATTTTTTGACTTATCGGCCGGTATATCATATTTGTATCCCGTCTCCCCTTTTAGTTCTGCCGGTATACGCACACTGATGGCTGCCCAGGAGGTTGTAGGCTGCTCGGAAGAGTAAGCGAACTGGTATTCCAGCGTTTCTATGGGTACACCGCATATAGTGAAATCTGGTCCATTGTTAATGGCATATCCGTTTCCATAGCTTTCAAATACAGTATTGATAACCAGCACATCTATTTCCACAGGCTGTGACACCTCTGTATTTCCTGCTTCGTCCTCTGCTTTTGCATATATTTCATACTTGCCGCCATTAATTATTACCGGATTTCCAAGCGTATATATTTCCGACTTCCCCTGAGCATTCAAGGAAGTTTCTATCCACTCTGAATCATCGAGTTCTTCACCCTTTTTGACAAATTGATACTTGACCTTGCCGTCTTTTATTGATGAGGTCGGATCACTGGCTGAAATAGTGATTTTTACATTATCAGTCATGTTATCAATGACATTTCCTGTCGAAATAGAAGGCTTATCATTATCAAGCTTAAGCGTGGCGCATTTGTATACCCAGTTGGAGTCATCCTTTTTATAATCCTCAAGAGGCCATTGCGCCAAATCTTCGTATTGTGACATATATGGAAGTATGAACTTCCTGAAATTGGTTTCAATTTCAGCCGGGGTTGCATCAGGATGCCCTGCAAGGTATGCTGCCCTAAGCACGCTGCCTTTTTCATACTGCATGAGCTGTCTGGCTGAATCCCAGGTCATATCGGCAGTCCAAGTATGCAGGTACCAATTTTCGCTTTTACCGCTGGCTTCAGCCGGAAGCGGTATTGCACTCCCGTTATTTGCGACACTGAATTGAATATCTGTATAGCCAGAAGTATATAAATCCTCAGAAGGTTGTTTTGCAGTCAGTGAATACCGCTTGACAGCTGCAAAGTTATCATTTTTGTCCATAAAAGGATCCGCGGCACTTTTGCTCCACATATAGTAGACAAGTCCGTTTCCTTCCGAAGTGCTGCCAGGTCTGTATATACCTTTGCCTGCCGCCCCATTCAGCAATGGATCTTCAGCCTTTATGGTAATGTTACCACTCTTTACAAATTTACCGTCTTCAACAACAGTATCGTTTTCATTTCTGAATATATAATTTATATTTGGCGGAGTATTGTCTATTGATATATCTGCCCAGCTTATGGATTTAACCGCCTCCGTGAGATAATTCTGAGCATAGTCCCATATCACATTTCCGTCTCCGATCTTGCTGACATGTTCAAGCGCTGCAGTTTCCAGCCCTGAAGTTTCAGCAGCTGTGCCGTCGGGTACGGTGGCACTGAACTTCCAGGTTTCCGTATTGCTGCCGCTTAAATAGTCTGCCAGCATTCCGTTATTAAAAGCCAGCCTTGTTCCTGTTGCCGGATTAATGGCATTAATAACTTTTTCATTTAAATTTACAGTAAAATCAATAGTGTCACCTTTATTCAGAACCAGTCCAGTCAGAATATCGGGCTGAACTCCGTTTTTGACAGGAGAATATTTAGGCGGTCTGGCATCAATAATAGTTCTGTAGGTTCCATTGGGATTATCATTATTACCGAAGGGAACTACACCTATACTGGATATATCTGCGAGAGGGTTTCCGGCGCCGTCAACAAAGCCCGACTCATTTATTCTCTGCAAAAGGGTTGGATTATCGGCAGATGCTGCTGTCAGCTTCAGCGGATCCAGGGGCATATTACCTGTACTGTCATTTCGAGACGGCGCATATTTCACATTAAAAGTACTCTTTGAGTTATCGTTAATATTTATACTCCCTGCGCTAAATGAATTATAATCCGCTTCGGCACTGTCCAGATAATACTTTGATGGATTGAAGCCATCTCCTCCCGGATTGTCAAAGAGCTCGGTTCTCATAAATTTAAATTTTCCATCTACCATTTCAGATGCTGAAACTGCACTGGTGGGAAAAACAGGCTCACTGAAATTCAGTGCAAGATTAACATTGTTTCCTTCTTTTAAAAACAGTTCATTTTTATTCAGTGCAGTGTTATACCTTACTGTACCATCGGTTGTGAAAGTATTGCCGTTATAAGTTGGAGGTGTTATATCTGCGAAGTACAGCTCTATATCCTCTACCTGAGTACCTGCTCCGTGAGTTTCCGTCTCTATAACTAGAGTGTCATTAATATCCAATTTCATCCATGAGGAATATGCATTATTATAATCCGGATCCTCGGTACCTGAACCTGCATTCCAGTATGATGATGTTGTCCCATACCCTGGTCTGTTATCACCTCCGGCATTCCACCATGAAAATTTTTGAGTATAGGCCCAAATATAAGCACCGTGGTCTCCAGTGCTATTGAGTTTTCCCGCTCTGACCATGAAATAGGCCTGACCGCCCTCTGCCAGCCTTTTTAAAACTGGATTCTGTGAAACAGTTATTCTTCCATAAAAATGCCCGTCAACATGGTATACTCCATTTGCATTTGGAGCATCTCCATCATCCGAAGACCATTGCATTCCTGGAGTTCCGGCAGTAAACAGCCGGAATGAATTACATTCAACTTTTTGAAAACCATACTGCAAATAAGTCATATCTTCGCGGTTTACTACTTTTCCTCCGCCAGGTAAATATATATCAGTCAAATCTGCTGCCGCATTTACCTCATTCGTTGCAGGCCACCAGGGAAGCAGTTGGGCAAGCATGCCCAGCACCAGTAAAACTGCTAAAAGCTTCTTCTTCATTCCTATTTTCCTCCTTCTATAAAGTTTTTAATATTTTCTGCAGAAACGCAAATATGTATATTGCTCATATTTCTAAGTGAACCTGATATAAGCCCTGCTACACTGCCATACCTGTCAAGCAGAGGTCCTCCCGACATGCCGCTGGCCACCTGGGCCGAAGTAAGGATACGGCTTTGACCGTTTATTTCTGCCTTTGGAGTATTGATGATGCCTTCTGTTATAATTTTCGTTTCTTTCATCGGATAGCCCAGTGCAAATACCTTTTGCCCATGTCGTACTTCAGACGACGCCAGCTCCAGTCCTTCACGCTTTCCTGCATTTATGGACAAAAGCGCTAAATCCATGTGGTTGCTGCTTTTTAATATTTTTAAGTCCTTTACTGTAAATCCGTCATCAAAAACCGCTTCATAAGAAGTTCCTCCATCCACAACATGGAAGGCTGTCAACGCTTTTCCATCTCCTATAAGAAATCCGCTGCCCACAGTTTTCAGTGTCCCATCCTCCTTCAGTACTCTCATATAGAATATAGAAGCCGAATGTGATGCATATATCTGGTCTGCAGCCAATTCTGGCCTATCCGAGGCTTTTGCCCCCACAAACCAGCTTCCTGCAAATGCTATTGACAGTGCCATCACCATACTCAAACAAGCTTTGAATAACTTTTTCACAAATCCCTATTCCCCCCTTGAAACAAGATGACGATTCT
Organism: Bacillota bacterium; assembly: GCA_023400235.1. Taxonomy (GTDB): domain Bacteria; phylum Bacillota; class Clostridia; order Acetivibrionales; family DSM-1351; genus Ruminiclostridium. Next base: position 29,431 of record JAEXFI010000027.1, on the reverse strand, counting down.
CTTGTTCTTCTTGTTTCGCTAATTTTACCTAATTTTATCAGCAATTTCTCTCAAGAAACTCTCAAAAGAGAGATAAAAGTATCAAATAATATATACCTGCAAAATATTGAAACAAAGTGATACCTACTTTATATACGGTCCATCTATTATTGGAGAATACTTATGTGCGCATCTCATTATCGTTGTATGGGTTACCGTATTCAAAAAGCCACCCAATAGAATTTAAATCCTATCAGATGGCTTATCTCTAAATGAATATCAGCTTATTTATTTCAAAATTGTCTTAACAAACTTCTCAACCACCACTGCCACTTCTGCACGGGTTGCTGTTGCCTTCGGTGCAAAATTTCCACCAGTACGTCCACTAATAATACTTTCCACCTGGCAATAGGCAGCTGATTCCATAGCCCAAGCAGATATATCTGCTTTGTCCGGATATATTACGTTAATCCTCCAGTCATCTGGTGGTGCTTGACATGTTATCCTAAAGCCGGCAGTTCTGCCTCCCTTAATTTTTTATTAAACCATCTATGGTATTCCTTCGCCTTTTTTTCATGCCCTCCCCAGTTTCCAAGGAGTTCAAGCCATTGCGTCATAGTACTTTCATCCTCCACATGCTGCGATATATAATAGCGGACCACCTTATCCGCCTGCTCAAACTGGTCCTGCTCCCTGTAATAGCAAAGCAGCCTGTTACAAAGCTTTCGATAGAGCTCCGCCACATACTTCTGTGTAGAAAAGCTCCAGATATAATCCCGCATGCCAAACAATGGAGTTGTATATGAAAAAAACAGTATAGTTATTTCTTCCACCGGGATAACAACGTAATTATTTCCTTTTTCTGTCAACAACAGCAGCTGTCCCATATCTGACAACACTTCCTCTGACTCCAGTATATAACCATCATTTAATTTTTTAATTGTTGCAAATACAGAAAGCTTTTTCAATACTTGCTTTATTCGATAGATGGTGTTGTACAAATTCTGAAGGCCACGTTCTTCGCCCACATTGGTCCAAAAAAGCTCTAAAAGTTCCCATTTGCCGACATACTGGCCTTGATGGATAAGGAAATAGGCGAATAATTCCTCTGCCTTTTTCGTTGGCCATTTCACAATCTGTTGTTGCTGATCCCGTACATCAAAGCAACCAAAGCAGCGGACAGGAAAAAAAGCCTTTTTCCCTGCTTCAGCCTTTTGCATCTGTTTTTCGTTCACAACCTTCGTGGATGAAATGCTTCCCATTGTTTTATTTAAACGCTTTACTATCCTCACTATATCCTCATCACTCACAGGCTTCATCAAATAGTCAATAGCCTCCACTTCAAAGGCATTTAACGCATATTGACTATAGGCTGTTGTAAAAATAATGCGAAGGTCCTGTTTCTTCTCAAGCAGCCTTCTTGCCAATTCAATACCATTCATTCTAGGCATTTCGATATCTAAGAATACCACCTCCGGCTGGATTTCATCAAAGGCCGCCAGGGCTTCCTCTGGTGTAGGAAACGCTCCCTTTACCTGAAAATCGCCAAAAGCAGAAAGCTTTTTTTGCATATACTTCAAAATATGTACTTCATCCTCTACAATCATGACTGAAAACAATTAAATCTTCTCCTTTATTGAAAATCCCAGTTCTTCCTTTGGCAAAAATAGAATACACCTTGTCCCCTTTTCAAGTACAGAATCAATCAAAAAAAATGCTTTTTGAAAGCACTCCACCCGCTTACGGATATTTTTTATCCCGACCCCTTTTCCATTCTCCAGGTGCATCATCTGGTAAACCTGGTCGTCACTCATACCAATACCATCATCCTCTACAACTATTCGTACAAAATCCTCCCCTTCGGTTATTGTTAATGATACCGTACCCGGGCCTATCTTATTAAATATTCCATGACGGACAGCGTTTTCTATTAAGGGTTGAATCAGTAGTGCTGGAACCATGATATCATCCTCAATAATGCCCGGATCAATATAGGCTTTATACCGGAGACGGTCATCAAACCGTAGCTTTTCTATCTCCACATAGGCCTTAATAATATCCAGTTCTTGTTGAAGTGGAAGCATGTGACGGGCTTGGTCAGCCTGGAAAACGTGTCTTAAATACCGGCTTAATAACGATAACAGCTCTGCAGCTCTTTCTCCATCTTCATAGCAGAGAGCAATGATGTTACTTAATGCGTTATAAATAAAATGAGGCTTAATCTGGGCTTGCAAAAATGCGATTTCATTTTGAAGGGCTGTTTCCATAGCATCGGTTAATTGCAGCAGGCTCCTTACACGGGATTGGATTTCATCGGCTGAAAAGGGCTTGGTAATATGATCATTCGCTCCCGCTTGGTATGCCAATTCAATATCTTTGTCACTATCCCGGACTGTTGCAATTATAATAGGCAGATCAATGACTGAATGAGTTTTCCTGATTCGTTGGGTCAGCTCAATTCCCGACATACCCGGCATCATCATATCTGTAATCACAAGGTCTATCCTGTGGTTTTGCAGCACCTTCATTGCCTCCTCGCCCTGGAAAGCTGTAAAAAGCTCAAATTCATCCTCAAGCATCATGGATAATAAACGGATATTTGTAGGCTCATCATCAACTAGCAAAAGCTTTTTCAAATTCTGCGCTGTTATATGTTGAGAAGAATGTTTATTTATGTTCTCTCCTTTTACAACAACCTGCTCCAGCTCCCTATAAACTTCCTGAAACTTTCCCTGAGGAAAGCGGACAGACACGGTGGTTCCTTCCCCCACTATGGAATGAGAAATCCAAACATCTCCATTCATTTTTTGTGCCAATTGCTTACTGATATAGAGACCCAGTCCAATCCCTTTGCCTGAAAAATCATCGTGCAGCTGGTCGTGGTAGGAATCCTGAAATACCGCTTCCCACTGTCCCACGGGAATTCCAATTCCCGTATCGGACAGGGTAAATACCACATTCCCTTCCTCCGACTTCACTTTCGCCGTGATTTCTCCTCTTTCCGTATACTTCACAGCATTTAACGTAATATTGTATAAAATTTGCCGCAGACGGTTTTCATCAGCCTCCACGAAAGTCATGGGTTTGACTCTGTTCACAAACTTTAAATCCTTCCCTTCTATGTCGAATGACAATAATTGAAACACTACCTGAATGATTACATATATATCTACTGTCATGGTCTGAAGCTGTAAATCTTCATTGCGTAGCTTTATGACATCATTTAAATCATTGACCAGAAGGGACAGCTTTATGGATGTATCCTGTATAAGAGATATATTTTCTGTTTGTCGTACCGTTAAGGGATACTCCTTTTGTTTTAGCAAATAAGCGGATATATTTATAATTCCGAGAAGGGGTGTTTTAAGCTCATGGGATGTCCTCTCCAAAAACTCATCTTTTATTTTATTTGATTTTTTTAATTTCTCCGATAAGTCCTGCACCTCATAAATTTTATTGGTAAAGCGTCTCGCTAATAGAAGATTCAATGATATCAAAAATCCTAACAGGCCGATCTTTCCCATAAAATTTGTATTGACATAGCCGGAATGATACAGCATCGCATCGAAAAGCATTACTGCAATAAATGCAATACTCGCCACCACACAAGAAAATTCATTAAAAGGCATCTTTCTGTCCTGTTTTTGAAGCAGTATATAAACCAAACGAAATACAAAAATAAGCATGAGTACACCTACATAAACATCCATATAGCTCTTTATACCTATATAGAAAGGGTATGGTGTTCCAAGCACAAGGAACAAATAGAATACAACAGGCATAATCACAAAACTCGTAGTCTTTTTTTTCATGGTCCCAGGCTCAAAAGCTCTCATAAATAATACCAATACAGGAAAGCTTGAGAAAACACAGAAATCTTGAAACTTATATGCCATCTGGAAGGGAATATTCGGCATAAGCCTCATAAAAAGCTTTTCCGCACTGGTTATGATAATAAAAGACATCAAGATTAGATACATACCACTGTACAAATAGGTTGACTCCTTATCACGCATCCAATACATTTGGAGATGATATACACCAAATAGCAGGAATAAAAAAAAGCCTGCCATGTCAATACCAAAGGAAAGATAGGATTTATTTTCCATATCCTGTCCACCACCCAATTGAATAGGATGAACAATACCACCATTATAATATATTTGGTTTGATACTTGAAGTACAATGTCCAGCTTATCTGTGGGTTCAATGTCTACCAGATAAGGTGTGTTTTTAGGTTCATAATGTTCATAATCCTGGGATGGTACACCCATTTCCTTTACCAGGGAACCGTTAACAAAAAGTCGGTGGGCCATCCAGATATTTTGGATCTTTAAACTCAAACGTCCACATCCACCAGGTAATTTTACCGAAAGATGATAAGTGCCATTTCCTTTTAATGGCTGTACATATGGATCTTCCATTCCCCAGGTACCAGGAACCTTCAGTAGCCGGGGTTCTGATGAAGAGAGTTCTTCTGGTGTGAGAAGACTTTGAGGATAGAAATGCCATTCTCCGTTTAAAAAAGCAATCCCATCTTTTTGGAAATCCCAATATGATAGATCCAATTGGCCGTTTACCACCTCGGGAGATTCCTTCTTTGGAAGTGCAACATAGTAAAGGATTAAAAACATTATTAAAATAGCACTTGCTGTAATCAGCAATATAATTGATCCTTTTATGTTTATATGTTTTTTCAACCTTACTCAGCACCTTTCCAGTATATTAAATATATTGTATCAAAACTTCTCCCAAAAATCTCTCAAGAAGTTTTATACTCCCCTATTAAGAAAATAAAGAAAGCACCAGTATTCTGTTTCCAAAATATTGACGCTATCCTTCAGTTTTTCATATCACGTTAGCGCTTATCAAAGTCAAAACACTCTACGTCATCTTGGTAACTACCCTTTGTCATCTATGAAAATGGTCAAAAAAGCGGGCCGGAAATTGCACTTTTTCAGCCCGCTTTCTGCTTATTTTTTGTTTCAAAGCCACCATACCCTTCTAACCACATTTCGTCATCAGAATTACGCACTCACTACTTACATCCAGGTTATTCTCGTACTTGTCTGTTTTTTAGTTTAGTACTGAATTTATCATTCTGGATATAACAGTTGCTGCTTGCGCCCTGGTAGCTACACCTTTGGGGTCAAATGTATAATTTCCCATCCCCCCTATAATACCTAGCTTTTGTATCGACTGTACTGAAGCTTTTGCCCACTTGGCAATGTTTTCTTCATCTTCAAATGTTATATATTGATGATTAGCTGGTGTAACAAATTTTGCAAACTTCAAATAGTTATCAAGGATTACTGCCATTTCTTCCATTGTAATGGCTCTGCCCGGCTCAAATTTACCACCGCCCACTCCACTGATTATGCCATTTTCGTATGCCCATTTTACATATTTTATATACCAACTGTCATGTACAGTGTCTGTAAATGGATTGCTGGTGCTTTCTTTTATCGCACCAAAGGATGCTTCATGCAGTCTGCCAAGCACGGATACAAACATGGATCTTGTCATTGAAAGGTCCGGCGAGAACACATTTGGTGCGGTTCCTACAAACAGCTCTCGTTCAGTAACAAAATCAATTTCCTGCATAGCCCCATGTCCACTAATGTCTTTAAAGTTCTTGACATTGTCCTTGAATAATATCTTTACTTCTGGTGGTGCAATGTACTTCATGACACCATCTATGACTGCAGAATATTTTATGAAAATTTCCTTGCCGGTTATATCTACATAGTATGGAATGGCCGTTGCTTTGACGAATATTGCCTGGATTTCAACTTTCTTTGTTAAGTCTTTGATTATGTACTCTTTTGCTGCCCCTGCACTTTTACCATCTACCAAAATATCTGTGATGACGTAGCCAGCATTGGGTGTAATATCAAAGATTTTTTCTGTGTCTGTACTGTTTGGCGATTCTTTGATTGTTCCACCATCGGTATTCTTTATTGTGACACTGTCGTTACCCAATTTATTTTCAACTTTGCCTGATCCTGCGTTATTAGAATTATTATTGTTGTCAATTGGTGGCACCACTGGTGATGCATAGGATATTGCATAAGTTGAGAATTTTTTGACTTTTAGCTTAAGGGTTTTTCCGTTTTCTACCAGCTCAATTTCCTCTCTGTCTGTGTTTGGAGTTGTGGTTATGGTATCAACTCCTGAGCCGTGATAACGATAGATCACATAATCGCTCTTGCCTTGAAGCGCCTCTTCCAGCGGGATAAATACTTCAATTAAGTATGGAAGCTCAACGAGTGCTGTCGTAGTTGTCGAAGGATTTCCGTCAGAAGTGGTTACGGTCTTTACCACTGATAAATCAATAAACATGCCTACAGTCTTTCGGTCTGCTGTTGCACTGATTGTAATATTACTTGCGTTTGGTGCTGCATTTTCCGCTTTTTTCTCGGCAGTAAATTTGATTTCAACGGTTCCCCCGCTTGCCACTACATTTTTATCGTCCTCAGTTACACCCTTGTTATCTTCTATCGAGGTCGCTGCTGTAAACTGTGCATCCAGTCCACCCACCACGATTGGAAGATTATCAGACTTAATCTCTACAATACTGTTTGTTTTGCCATTCGGCAAGGTTATGGCTCCGGATGCATAGTTGCCGCCACTTACAGTAATTAGTGTTGTTACAATGATATCACCCTTTTGGACAACAAGATTATATGTGCCGTTGGGAACACCTGTAATGATGAATTCACCGCTTTCATTTGTTTGAACGGCACTGCCAATTTGCGTTTGACCGAACATAAGCTTAACCACTGCATTTGAAACATCGACATTGTTACTATCCTTAACATTCCCTGATACACTATATGTTGGTATAGGATTGTAAGCGGTTGCCGTGATGGTAATGGTCTTTTCTGCTGTCGTTTGTGTTTGTCCGCCTTTGCTTACTGTTATGGTAAATACGTAGCTACCATCTGTACCGCTTGGGTTTGCTGAGGTTCCGGCAATCGGAGCAGTGTAAGAGCTCTTGTTGATTGTAACAGTTACACTGTTATTCTTTACCGCCGCTTCTGCTTCCGCTTTTATTGCATTTTTTATTGTATTTTCTATGGCTTCCTCGTCTGTTATTGCTCCCTGGTTCATGTCTGAGTAGGTTTGGTCTTCTGCCGCTGTTTTTGCATCGTTGACTGTCGTAATGTCAGGGTCTGCCCCTTCGTTTATCGTCATCTCGATGGTTTTTGAGTCGTTAGCCCCACCTTTTGAAATGGCAACGCTGTATTCAGTTCCGCTTACATAGGTTACTATGGCTGTTACACCCGCAGCATCACCTGCCAGAAGGGTATTGACATAGGTCTGCACGGCGGCTGTTTTAGCCGTTTGGTCAGCACCATAGGCTACATTTGCTGTGCCGTCAACTATGACTGCTTTTGCCGCTGCTACTGCTTGAGCATCTGTAACACCTGTATAAGCTGTTGCCGTGATGGTAATTGTCTTTTGTGCCGTCGTTTGTATTTGTTCTCCTTTGCTTACGGTTATGGTAAACACGTAGCTGCCGTTTGTGCCGCTTGGGGTTGCTGCGGTTCCGGCAATTGGGGCAGTGTAAGAGCTCTTGTTGATTGTAACAGTTACACTGTCATCCTTTACCGCCGCTTCTGCTTCCGCTTTTATTGCATTTTCTATGGCTTCCTCGTCTGTTGCTGCTCCCTGGTTCATGTCTGAGTAATTTTTGTCTTCTGCCGCTGTTTTGGCATTGTTGACTGCAGCAATGTCAGGGTCTACTCCTGTTGCCGGCCATGTTACCGTAATTGTAAGTGTTTGGTTGCTGTCGGTAAGCTCGACAGTTTTTGCTCCGCTACCAAGATTTGTTACTGTTATATCTTTTTCCACTATAGTGCTGTCAAACACATATCCTGTACTTGCGGTATATACATACTTTGTTTTGTATACTGTACCTGCTGTAAATGTGCCGCTTGCAGCCCCATAGCTTGCCCCTCCATCAGCGGACCATGTAACTACAGGACCTGCTGCGCCTTGTGGTGCTATGTTTGCTCCGTTTGCCATGACTACATCCTTAACAGGTGCAACTGTTCCGATGGTTATCGCTTTTGCGATGGTTTCTGCTGCTGTCACTGGGAACACCGCAGTTACTGTTCCTGAATCAGCAGCATGCGTTGCTGTTGCCCCTGCTACTGTAAAGGTGTTTGCAGCTACCCCGGCTAATGTATATCCTGCTTTTGCTGTTAATGTAATTGTCGCTGTGTAAACTGTGCTTCCTTTAAACGGATTATGGTTTGGTGACCAGCTTACTGTTCCTGTGTACTGGTCTGTATTAATTGCTGTTGTTACCGGAGCTGCTCCCGACACCGGCGCTATTACTCCTGGAATGACAGTAATATCTACGGGTTTGAGCCAATCAGCGTGCGGTGATACTTTAACAGGTGTGACCTGAGCCCCAGGGATCGTGCCATTTCCCAGCTGTCCTCTTCCCCCAAAACCCCAGGAGTACGCTTCTCCGCCTTTTACCGCTAATGAGTGACTATTACCTGCAGAGATGGCTGTTACATCCGCGTTACCCATTTCTCCATCGGATACTTTAACAGGTGTAGTTTTATTTGCAGTTTCGCCATTGCCCAGCTGTCCAGAGGCTCCCCCTCCCCAGGCGTACACCATTCCACCTTTTAGCGCTAATGAGTGAACATCACCCGCAGAAATAGCGGCTATTCCCGAGTTACCCATTTCTCCATCGGATACTTTAGCAGGTGTAGTTTTATCTGTACTTTCGCCATTGCCCAGCTGTCCAGAGGCTCCCGCCCCCCAGGCGTACACCATTCCACCTTTTAGTGCTAATGCGTGTTTAATACCCGCAGAAATGGCTGTTACGCTCGAGTTACCCATTTCTCCATCGGATACTTTAACAGGTGTGTATTTGGCATATACTGTTGTGCCAATGCCTAGCTGCCCATTCATTCCCTCACCCCAGGCATACACGCTTCCATCTTTTAGCGCTAATGAGTAATCACCAGCAGAAATGGCTGTTACTCCCGAGTTACCCATTTCTCCATCTGATACTTTTACAGGTGTGGTTTGGTTTGTTTCAGTTACGCCATTGCCCAGCCTTCCTGTCTGCACCCACCCCCAGGCATACACTTTTCCATCTTTTAGCGCTAATGCGTGACCATCACCTGCAGAAATGGCTGTTACGTTGGAGTTACCCATTTCTCCATCTGATACTTTAACAGGTGTAGTTTTGTTTGCAGTTGTTGCGCCATTTCCTAGCCTCCCATACTGTTCCAGCCCCCAGGCGTACACTATTCCACCTTTTAGCGCCAATGAGTAACCTAAACCTGCAGAAATGGCTGTTACGTTCGAGTTACCCATCGTTCCATCAGATACTTTAACAGGTGTGGCTTGGGTCCCAGTTGTTGTGCCATTGCCTAGCTCTCCACTACTTCCCTGCCCCCAGGCATATACCACCCCTGCATTGGTCAGCGCTAGTGAATGAGACGATCCCCCAACTACCTCTACTATCCTTTCTCCTTCAGCCAGTACACTTTCCCACGAGAATCCATAAAGCTCCAGTTCTTCCATGCTCATAGGTACATATTCAGCCGCTCCCAGAATGGTAACCTCTGACACCGGATAATTGGTTCCTTGCCCAACTGAAATTAAACGGTCACCCATTAACCGCTTCACGATTTTTTTACCATTTTGAAGCTGGGCAACTACCATGTCGCCGTCTTTATACGTATCAGATACAACTTGAATCGTATCTCCGTCTTTAAGAACAGGATTCATAGAATCCCCAACTACCTTAAAATAGCTGGAAGCAGATACTAAAGCAGTGCTTGACATAAATACCAGTACCATAAATAGACAAAATAATTTCTTTTTCACGTCAGACTTGCCCCCCATAATTTAATTTATTCTGATTCTTACTTATATTTTCTCAATGATATCATCGCAAATTTCGGTCACTTTGCGTCGCTTATTGCACCAAACATACATAATTCTGCACAAAACGACACAAAAAAGCTGTTGCATAGTTACACAACAGCTTTTTTAACGACATATATATTATATTTATATTGGTAGAACAATTTGGGCAACAAAGGTATCATTTTCCTGCTTGTAATGAATCATCCCCTTGTGTTTTGACACTATTTTCAAAACACTTTTTGTTCCCACTCCGCCGTTTGCTTTACTGGAAACTGGTAAAGCATTTTCAAATTTAACCTGCTCACTGAGGGTATTTCTAAGGTCAATTTTTAGACTTTCATCCTCAGTTATGGCGGTAAAGGTTATAAAGGGTTCCTTACTATTGGATCGTTTACAGGCTTCTAATGCATTTTCAAGAAGGTTTAAAAGCATACTTCCAAACTCCGGTGATGGAATGACTAATTTTTTTGGTATATCTGCATGGGCTGCAAAGGTTATCTCCTCTAATTGCGCCTTCCTTGCATATATACACAAAACCGAATTGGCAATGTAATTTTGACTATATTGCTCAATAGAGCTTTCCGTAATGCTTGCATTCAATAGCTTTAAATATTCCTCAGCGCCCTGGATGTCTTTCTCCTGTAAGTATCCCAGCAGAATTTGATTATGATGCCTAAGATCATGACGATGCTGTTTTGAAGCTTCTATGAATTCTTCATAGGCATTCAGTTCTTTGGTCAGTAGATCTTCATGGAGTTTTGCCTGATTTTTTTCAATGCGATATTCATATTCTTTAGTAATGCTATTCAATGAATCAAAAATTGTGGTGTATAGAAGTACCATAACAAGTACCATAAGCATCAATGAAATAAATTGTTCAGAAAGCATACCTTGAATATCACTCGAGGTCATAATAGCATACATAAAATTAAGTAAAACTGCTACAGAAGCAGCAAAAAACAAACGCCATCTATCTGCCACCTGACGATACAAGGTCCTCAGATATTTATTGAAAACAAAAAGGATGACTCCATATACTGTGATACGAATTGCAAGCAAGCCCCAGTGCGTAGAGGAAAAAGCAAAACTCACAATGACAGAAAAAATAAATACATTAATGACCGTAATGACATTAAACATCCATTTCATAATGCTATCTTTAAAAAATGGCTTGCTTACTATGCCACAAGTAATCCAGACGAATGCACTTACCTTAGAAAAGCTTGTCATGTCTAAAAAATAGTACATCAAGATTGTGATCGTGGTAAGAACAAGATATATCATACCAAAAGCGATGATTGTAACTTTTCTGCTGTATTTTTTTTCTCCGGCTAAAAACATGTGCAGTATAATAAAAAAGTTAGTAACCACGCCTCGGATAATGTTTATGTAAAAAATATCCATTTAGTCCTGCTCCGTTCTGAAAGTATAGCTAAAATATTTTTCTTTGATGGCAGTGAAATTTCGTCTTACTATTGGTATCTGATAGCCATTCTTTAATGTAATTTTATCAGGGCCAATCCCCCTAATGCTTTTCTGATTGACAATAAACCCTTTATACGGAGATATAAACTGTCCGCTTTCAGTCACTCCCAATATGGAAGAAAGCTCCAGAATAGTTTGTCTTGACTCGATACATTCTCCATTATTTAAATAAACATTTTTGGAGTGCAGGTAGCTTTCAACATACATAATTTCATTTTGTTCAACCGTTCTAATTACACCATTTCTAAGTTTTAAAGTGATTTTTTTTGTTTCCTTTTCTTTAAATTTCTCAGTTGCTCTATTCATGGCTTCAAAAAACTGCTCTGAAGAAAAAGGCTTGATAATATAGTGAGCTGCATTAAGAGAAAATGCTTCTACCGCATAATCAGGGCTTGATGTTAAAAAAATAATTTCATTTTTATCCTGTTTTTTACGGATCTCTTTTGCAACCTCGGTACCCAAAATACCGGGCATGCAAATATCCAGCAGTAAAACGTCATAGCCTTCAGATTTTTCATATCGCTGCAAAAATTGAAGTGGATTATCAAAACATTCTATATCATAGTTCTGTACCGGATATGCCTTTGCATACTCCATGATCGCTGCTTTAATTTCCTCGAGTTGTTTCAAATCGTCATCACAAATTGCAATCTTCATATTAATCACCTTCTTATAGCCACAAGTAAATATGAAAGTTGGAAAAATTAGAGTCAGACTGTGGAAGTTCAAATTTACAATTAATAATTCAACCTCAAAATATTTAAAAAAACATCTAATCCGTTCTCTCGTGAACGCCCAATATCTAACCTGCTCTGCCCCAAGATTAGCACATCTAATTTACTAACTCAACTATAAATTTAGTAAACAGCAGTACCAGAATTAGCAGGGCACTTAAACAATGTCGTTTTGCTCAACAATTTATTAATCAATAAGGTCATTCTGGAATCTTGAAAGATGCTCATACGGAAGAATAAGTCTTCCACGGTATAGGCCACAACCATCGTTGATAAGTGAATTGTTCATTGCTGAAAACATGTTTACATCTAATTTTGATAATTCCAGCTGCTGCAGCAGGATACCTCTTTCATAAGCATCGTCAAAATAAATACTTTCTCCTTCTGGAATTGCATCTCGTTTAGCTCTTTCTCTTTCCTGTCGTTTTTCGTAACCTAAATGATTGGCAGGACCAATTTCAGCGAAATCGTCCATTTCTTTTGTACGAAGTTGTACTTCCACATAACAACGAGCAATGTTATCATAAAATGTTATATGTAGCGAACGATAGCCACTAGGCTCTGGATTTGCAACATAGTCTTTATAATATGGGCTTACGCTCTCTCTCAACAATGGCGATTTTTTCTGCCTCGTAAATGAAGCCAGCTCTGCGGTAAATCCGCTTTCCTCAAGGAAACCAAGCAGCTGGTTGGCAACATCATACAGGTATTTATTTTCTTCCTCGGAGCATATCTCACCTTCTTTCAGATGACATTTGGGAAGAGAAATCACGATTCTGTATGCAATCAGATCCCGGAAACAGCTTAAAGCATTTTTCAGTTCAGGAATAGAAGGATAATTGCCGTGTTTAATATAGTATTCGTAAATGTATTCCACAATGTATCCGTTAAACTTTGATTCAGCGCGTATCAGAGATTTAATTCGGCCCTTAAAAGTAAATGCAAGAAAGGGATATTCATTTGCCATATGTTTATAGAACTCGCGAATACGCTGAGACTGTGAAGTCAGGAATTGGTTGTGCTGTAAAAGCTCTGCAATTTGAAGCAGAAAATTACAGTGCACAAGATCAATCTGATTATGAGTTTCTATGGCCGACTGCTTCAAATCCTCAGTATATCTCTGTAATATCTTAAGAACGGTATCGCCTGAGTATAAATAATCATTTAATTTTATCATTATAGTTTTACACATCTGCTCATTTATTCACAGATGTACTTTCCTTTCCTAAGTGCTTTAATAATATCTTTTTATCAAAGCATAATAAATATTCCAACTTATTTCAATGCTCAAACAACATTAAATATAACAGATTTCAGCCATGCCGAGTTTCTTTGTGCCACAGTTTCCCGTCAATATCCATCCTGACCACTCACTAGGCTATAACATCTAAATTGCACAACTTCAACGCTAATACTTTCTCCTCAATTACCTGAGTCAGCTTCTTTTCCTCACGCTTAGTTTTTGTAACAGCTGTTTTATAAATTCTGTGGTATAATTTTTATCTCCCATAACCGTTTTTGCCGTGTTTCAAGTTGAAATTCCATCCGACGTTTAATTCATTACCGTTGGATTTAGTCCGGAAGGTTATCTTCCTAAAAGAACAAACCCATCCGTTATGATTTCCATTACAGTTGTGAATAGTCTCGGTAGTTCGTCTGTCTTGTCGTTTTCTCCAGTGAGATAGGTCACAATGCTGTTTGTGATTTCAGAAATAATTGCGGCGCCTTCTTCAAAACGACCAGACACCTCAAGCCATGACTCCTCCCCATATTCTCTTCCTATATCCCTTAGTACACGGCTAATTTTGTCAAAGCCACCGCTAAAGTTCACCTCGTCAGGCCCTTGGATTCCTTTTAAAGCGTTTGGAACTGTTGGTACTGTGCCAAAAAAAGTCACCATGTTGGCGAGTATCTTATCATAATCCTCTTTCACGAGCTCATTTTTTAGTTTGGGCAACTCATTTATAAATTTCTGAAATCCTTTTCTACCAAGAAAGCTCACCGGCGGATTCAAAAACATCCCGCCTCTTTTCGCCAGTGCTTCTTTTGCAATCCGGTATTTGTTCTTTGTTGCATTCATTCTGACTGTGCAGACAGTGTTTGGCTTTGACAAGCCCATATAGCTGCAATCCCATGCGTGACGCAGTTCATCGTAGTTAAGCGTTATCACCTCTTCTCGTCCGCAGTCAAGCAGATAAATGCACTGTGTATCATCGTTATAGCCGATCATCAAAACATAGTGAAAGGGAATATGTTCTCCATGATACAGCTTTGAAAAGTATGGCAGATAGTACATATCCAGAGCCCCCAAAACAAGCGGATACCCGACATCAATTTCCGACTTTGCCTTCTTGATTGCCTGTTCAAATGTTTTATACTCATGATGCTTGTATTCAAATCCTGCAATGGGAGCAAGAAATTCATACATCTGCTTTGTGCGTCCGTCTCCAAGTGCAACCATTCGTTTAAGGTCCGACTTCGGCGTTTTCATGTAACAGAACGAACCGAATGATGAGAGACTGAAAAAGAAGCTCGGCGGAAGTTTTTCTCCAGTATCTCGCATATATAAATCCTCTATTCCGTTCCACATACATTCGTAGTCATCCATGTGATGCTTTAGTATTATTAATTTCAAACTCATAAATCAAAATCTCCTGTCATATAACTCATTTTTTATAACAGGAGCATATACCCTCGCATTGTGCGAGAGTCAAGAACTATCTTTTAATGGGGTAGCAGATTTCTGTGACAAAGTTCTCCTGGTTTGCTTCATTTTCAGGAGATATATAATAGATGTTAAACGCCTTCCCCGATATCCCGTAACCGTTTTCTATAATCCAATGATAAATATATCTATTGATGTCACCCAACCGACTGTATTTGCCCTGAAAGGCTACGACTGCGGCTTCGGTCTCAGGCATCTCCCAAAATCTCAATTCCTTTATGTCCGGTCCAGCCTGCTCAACAACTCTGAATACCTCAGTGTCTATTGATTTATTTTCAAAATCCATGCTGTGCGTCATTGCCATACAATATTGCACATCTGCAAGCCTGATTTCATTTGCCCTGCATGCCATGTCAAGGCGTTTCCACAGTAGCCCTTCTTCGGTGAATTCCCGTATAACGTCGCGCAGACTGACTAATCTACGTGAGGAAAGTCTCTTAACACTGACGGACAATGTACATTCGTTCTGCGTACCTAACTCATTAAGTGCCTGCCTCATCTGCGCAATCTGTTTTTCCGTTATTAACAGGCTTTCTTCTTTTTTTCTTATCTTGTTTTTTAGAAAAGTTCTGACCCTGTCGTCCGATATTTTATCCATAAGAATTTCAGATATTTCATTTAGACCAAAGCCAAGGCTTTTTAACACCTGAATATGATTTGCACGGACAATTTGCTTTTCGCCGTAAAACCTGTAGTTGTTCATACGGTCTATCTGTTCCGGCTTGAGAAGCCCAATCTTGTCATAGTTTCGGAGCATATGTATGCTGATTCCGGTTAGCGTTGAGAATTCTCCGATTTTTAGCATAGTTCACCTCCTACGCTTTCTTCTGATCTTGGCATATTCCCCAGCGAGCAAGTCTCACCCTTATACTTGTTGGGCTTTCGAGGGTCTATCATTACTTTGGCCAATTGATTGTAAACCATGTCATATACAATTCTTTGCTTCGGATCAAGTTCCGTTTCGTTCACAACATAAACCTTACCCTGTGACACCAAAGCAGCCAACTGTCTGTGCGCACTTGCTGGTATCATAACTTCACCGAATGCGTGAGAATGCATATAAATTTTTTTTGCTATCAGCGAAAGACCTTCCAAGAAAAAATGGTGCCTATCATCGCTCTCTGACTCTTACAGAAATTCAAACAGAATATCAAAGCTTTTGGGGATACTTCAGCCTCACCGTTTCTCGAAAACATGACCGCCAATTTATAAAGCTGTTCAAACTCTTCTGCCCATTTGGAGGAAAAATAATCTATCATGTCACCATAATCCGTGTAATTATTATAATAATCTTCACAATCCGGGTCCATACTCAAGACATAACATGAAATAAATAATGCTCATTGCAGCCCGGAATATATAAATTCCAAAAGGCTTTCCTTGTGTGATTTTCCTGAAATCTCGGTTGTAACCTTTGCTATATCCTTAACAATACGTGAACTCTGTTCTGCAAGTTTCCTTACCTCATCCGCAACCACGGCAAAGCCTTTTCCCTGCTCCCCTGCACGTGCAGACTCAATTGCTGCGTTAAGTGCAAGCAGATTTGTTTGCTCGGCGATCTGGGTTATCCCTTCAAGGAGGTTGTTCACCTCTGTGTATTGTACGTATCCTGCTGCATATGAAATCTCCCCAAATTGTAATAGTTTATAATTTATAAAGCAACTCCTGCTTATACAGATTGCCATGTAATCTCCTATCCTCCCTTTCATATCCTGGTATGCTTTTGATCTTTGGATTAAGCATAATAAATTCAAAATTTATATTTCGGATAATTGCAGTTCTTTTGGAGAATATACAGCCTGTACCAAGCTTTTTATATGTATTTATAAATTATAGAATATTACAGGTGAGTATTGCAATCAAAAAAATCTGGCCGCATTGCAACGTTTTAATCCCATTGTAAAGTGGCCTTAATAAATCTATACCAGATATCTTATCCGGCATATGTGGAAATCATAGCAAAGTTCTTGCAGCGCTATACTGCCTTCGATTTTCCCTTACTTGCGCGAGTTGTCCTGCCATAGGGATCCGCATTCGCCGCATACCATAATATAAGATTCAGTTGTAGCTTGATGATGTGTATCTTTTCCATCTCCATACAGTTATAGTAAGACAGCAATTCATATTTATGGCTATGTGAGAGTTACTGTTCTGTAATCTGAATAGAGAATCATTAGTACTTAAACTGTACCCCTTGTTGCACAATGCCATAAAGCCCTCATCATATCCAATGGATTAATAAGGGCCTTATGGCATTATTCAATTCTGTTTGATGTCATCAATAAATTCAATTTCTCACTCAAGCTGCATTGTATAAACGTATTTCTACATCAATCGACTTGCCAACATAATTATCAAAGTCTTTATCTGAAGTACCATCTTGGACCACCCACGTCCATTCTCCATTTTCCAGTGAAAAACAACTCACAGCCGCTTCAAAATGTGGCGTTCTGATTGCTTCAATCGAGTGAAGGTGGCACAGATGTGCTAGTAAACTGGAACCAGCTTTTCAAAATGGTACCCTTTTCCCGGTTGTTCTGTCAGCAATCGCCCCCAGAATGTTACAGCGGAAATAATTTCACAGAAATAAAAATTGACAGTTAGAATTCTAACTGTTAGAATTCTAATAATGGAAGGAGTAAAAAAATGGATTATCATAGACTTATGTTAGAGAACCAGACAATTTTCAGTAAACTGGTATATGGGCATTTATTGCCTTCTAATTTATCCCTGGGGCAGCCGAAAGTCTTAGAATATATTTCGGAACATGAAGGATGTGCACAAAAGGATATTGCAATCAATTGTATGATTGAACCGGCATCGGTCAGTAGTATGCTTTCCACTATGGAAAAAGATGGATTGATCGGTAGGAAAACAAACTCGGATAATCGAAGAAGCAGTCTTGTCTCCCTGACCGAACTGGGGCTGGAAAAAGCAGGATATGTTAAGAATACCTTTGAGGAAGTGGAGAAAAAAGCATTGAAGGGTTTTACAGAGGAAGAAATTCATCAATTGCTAAATCTTCTTATGAAAGTTAATAGGAATTTAAAAGAATAAACTTGAGAGAAATAAAGTAAAGGGCTAAAATTATGACAAGAAAAGAAACAGCAAAACGATATTTAATATTTTTAATCGGATTATATCTTAATTCCTTTGGAGTAAGCCTTGTGACAAAAGCAAATCTTGGAACCTCCCCCATTTCTAGTATTCCCTATGTATTAAGTTTAGGCTTTAAACCAACACTTGGACAGTTCACAATCGTATTCAGCTTTATATTGATCGCATTACAGATTATGATATTGGGAAAAAAATTTGAAAAAGTAAATTTACTACAAATTCCAGTCTCAATATTATTTGGATATTTCATTGACAGCTCAATGTCCCTTCTTGGGGCATTGAATCCTACTTATTATCCGTCGAAAATAGTATCTTTATTGTTTGGATGTATTATTTTGGGCTTTGGTGTGTATATTGAGGTAATTGCAAATGTAATTATGCTGCCTGGAGAGTCTTTTGTCAGAGCAGTGACAGTCAGAACAAAAACAGAATTCGGGATTACAAAAATAGCATTTGATATGTCTACGACATTGATCGCAGTCGTAATATCATTTCAAATATTCCACCATCTGGATGGAGTTCGGGAAGGTACGGTCATTGCTGCACTGACGGTTGGTATGTTTGCAAGAATATTTGGAAGAAAGCTGATTTGTTTTACAAAATGGCTATTCCCAGATGCAGAGTCTGCGCAAGAAGAAGCAGAGGATAAAAAGGAAAATCTGGTTGTTACGATTTCACGCGAATTTGGCAGCGGTGGACGAGAGATCGGTAAAATGATCGCAGAAGAATTCGGTATAGCCTATTATGACGCAGAATTGATACAGATGGTAGCTCAAAAAAGCGGTTGCACAGAAAATTACGTGAAAAAGCATGAGCAGAAATTGACGAATAGCATTTTGTTTGATTTATATGCGCAGAATGCCGCATACCAGGAGGATGAGCCAACAAGATATGAAGCCTTATATCATGCTGAATCGGAAGTAATCAGTGATTTAGCGCGTGAACATTCTTGTGTCATAGTAGGGCGATTAGCTAATTTTGTATTAAAAGAACATAAAAATGCGGTACATATCTTTATCAGTTCTTCCATGGAACAGAAAATATCCCGTGTTGTAGAGCGGGACCAAATGACTAAGGAACACGCAAAGGACAAGATACTAAAGGTGGAGCGCGAACGAATAAATCATTGCAAGTATTTTGCTGGTTTTGAATGGGGTGCGGCTAAGAATTATGACATAGCAGCTAAATCGAGTACTTACGGAGTGGCGGAAACAGGAATTTTGTTGTGTGGTATGATTAGAAGGATACAAGAATCAAAAAATGAATTGCTCACTAAGCCGTTTTACCCACAAAAATGAAAAGTTTGGGATATAGTGTACCCCTGAAAACAGGCATTTACGTACTCAAATGTATTTTTATAGAGACCCGTTTTTCACATTTGTTTACTCCTGCAATTCCAATATTCAAACAAGAAGTTGGTACCAGTTGACCTTTCTCATCATAAGATACGCACTCCTGTATCATTTATTCGGGTTCTGATTCGTTTATTTGTTTAGTTATTAGGCCTCTTTGTTCTAAATCAGCCTGTCTTTGCGGAAGCCCGCCGTTATAAAACGCCATGTAGCCTTTCTGTTTGTCAGAAAAGCAATTTGAGCGTCGTTCTTGGCGTTGTTGAGTATTCTTGGTATGAAAAATTTTGCGACCGTTTCGGGTTTGTCTGCCAATATATTGAATATCTTTCTGAACTTCTCATCTGCTATGACCTCAGACTGCTCACCGTCGGGCGTTTTTGTGATAAAATCAGTCAGCATCATGCCCGGAGATAACCGCCCCGCTATTAATCCTGTGCCTTCCAATTCCTTGGCAAGCCCTTTCATAAAATACGTTAATGCGTGTTTGGTGGTACCGTACAATATTGTCTTGAGCTGTATCATGTTGTTAGAGCCCAGACCCTCCATGCTGTATATCGCGCCATGCCCCTGTTTGATCATACCCGCTGCCGCAATTTGTGAACCATATATCATGCCGGTAATATTTGTCTTAATAATGTTTTCAGTGTAAGTTTCGCCCGTCTCCCACGAAAATATGTGCGGCGTGTTTTGCCCCGCGTTATTGATCCATATATCTATCCTTCCCCATTTTTCCAAAGAAGCATCCCAGAGGTTTTGCAGACTTATTTTTTTTTGGACGTTGCACGAGACATAGATGTATTTGTCCTTAAAGAGCGACAGTGAAGCACTGGCCGCTTCCGGTAATGTTTCACTCCTGCCGGACAGCGTAACATTGCATCCGGCTCTCAGAAACTCCGCTGCCATAGAAAACCCTATACCCCGCGTACTGCCGGTTATCACTACATTTTTCATAGAAACTCCTCCTTCACCTTGTGTTGAGCCATTTCAGAACACGCTCAAGATTTTCCTCTTTTACACCGTCAAAACCGTTTTCAATGATAGAGATGGCTTCTTCGAACTTTTCATCTTTGTCCTTGCGGCTTTTAAGCATCTTTAAAAACATGGAGAGCATGATTTTATCCATGCCCTTTAACTCTTTCAAAGGGAAACATCCGCCGCGCAGATAAAAAAATGGTATGCCTTTGATCTTATTCCTTTCGATAACTGCTTCAGTATTAGGCTCAGCGGTTCGCCCGGTGCCCGATCCACAAACAGCTTTGACGTTATATTTTCGTAGTTTATCAAGACCCTGTATTTTCCCGACTTTCATCCAGCCAAGAAAAATGATTTCTTCGTCTTTACTAACCTTTGACAGTTCTTTTACTCGGAAGACCTTCAGTCTGGTCTTTGCAGCAAGCATATCAGCATATCTCTTTGTAAAACCCGTTTTTGATTCATAAACAATTACCATTTATCTTCGACCCCATTTCATTCCTTTAATACTGTGTTCATCCAATAACAAACTGTATTTTGACATCTCTTTATGAAATTTACTTTACCTGATTGCCATCAACTCATCTATCAATTCAGGAATATGGTGAATTTTTCTAATTATTTTAGTAACTGCATATAACTGTGTCTGTCTTTTATCTTACCCATAAAGAATGTTCCTAATTTTTGCTTGCGGATTATCTAAATAGCGCTAAACCGCCGCGGCGATAGTAACCGAAACTAAGAAACAGTATATTCATACCAAATATTACAATAATTATAGCAGCTTTTTTTTGAGTAGTCACACCTTTAAAAAAGATAGTGAAAATCTGATTTTAAAGGTTTGTTTTAATGATAAACAAACAAGTTTTAGAAAAAGCACTTGAACTGTAATAAAACAAAAGCATCAAAATTCTGTCTCAGTAATCTTTTCGTTCACATTCATTAGCGCTGAAGAATCCTTAAATTTATGCACCTTCAACAATACCAATCTGGCAATCGGTTGTGCAACGCAAGCCTCTATTCCAAAAGAAATTGCAAAATTGCGTGGCCATCTGTAGAAAAAAAACGAATAGGTTCAACGCTTATTTGTCTGGTTCCAATCCAAGTTCCTATAACGGTTAAAAAAACTGACATAAGCAGCACAGAGCACAGAATGTTGATCGTGATATGGGAGCTAAAGCTGTCCCCCTTTTGCACAATCCGAGAAGTTAACCATTCAGCCGGTTTGTATGTGAGCAATACAAGCATAATGACGGCACACCAAATGAATGGGATAACTCGTAACGTTTCAATCCATACGCTTAAATGAAAACCCGTTTCAAAAAATGTGATAAGGGGTGCGATAATGTTGACTGAAATAATGGATATAACAGCCATAAACAATGCAAATTCTTTTTTGTTTCGGGGCAATTTCATGTGAAATTCCATATACTCTCTCCTTTTCGTCATAAATTACTTAGTGCAAAAAATATAGCACAAGACTCAATTACAAGTCTTGTGCTGATCCATTATACGCACCAAGTATTAATTTTATAAATAATATGATAGATGAAATGTATTAAAAAGTCAAGAAATGCCGTTTGAATTTTAATAAACTTGGAGCCTGATATTTATTTTTGCCGTCATACAGTTTACAGATAGACCTTCGGATTTTTGTCCATTTTTTGGCCCAAAACCACACCATATTGTGGTTTACCTACCTCTACCTCATTTATCCTCAAAACCACAATACATCATCATTATCACGCACTCAAGGGTAGATTGAGAAATCCTGAGGCTGCCAAAGTGCTTCACAGTATGCCATGCATATTTACCTCAATTCCATATTCTTTTTGCAAGTCTTGGAAACCAGCGCTTCCCTTTATTTGATACAATGTTGGTTATCTGCATGTCTTTATTTCCCGCAGCACCTTTTATATTTCTTACCGCTGCCGCAGGGGCAAGGGTCATTTCGTCCTACCTTTGTGCGGGTAGCCAGGTCAATTACTTTGGCCACTGGCTGTCTTTCTTCAAATGGCATATCAGGCAAAGGCTTTAAGAATTTCTTGTCCTTCTGGAACAACTCATTTGGAGTATACCCCTTTAGCGCCCACTGCCGGGTATTGTTATACAGCTCCATTATTTTTGCAGTCACTATCTGAGCAAATTCAAAGGACGGAAACTCCAGCCAGCTCTGCAGATACTGTATTATCAGCGTGGGCTTTGAATCGGAATTAATCATATTGATTATTTGCAACGCAATTTCATTTGTTTCTTTCTCCTCCAGATGATAATGCTCTGAAAGGAAACTGATAAAGCTGTTCATATGGGGTGTTCTATCGACATAATCCGGATCGCCTGCCCTTAACAACTGCTTTTTTGTAAAAGAATAATAGTCAACCGACTGCCTCATATCATGCTCTTCTGCTATCTTCCTTGCATCAAATACTCTGTCATCCTTGTACCCATAGGGCGTGCTGCTGACCTGTCCATAGAACTCACAAGCAAAGGACATCACCTTTATATATTCCGTGAAATCAATTTTCTCTCCTGTAAGTTCCTCAAGCCTTTCTTTAACGAGCCATGCTTCCATAACGCCATAATAATAAAGCATCCCATGGGTCAAGCGTATCCACTCGGTATTGTGCCGGACAATACTTTCCAGCTCACTGCCGTCTGTCTGAATAAAAATGTTTATCAGCTCCGCAGGTATGAACAGCACCTTTTCATCCTCATAAATGCCGGGAAAGACCATGCTGTAATTCATAAAGGCCTCCGCATTGGAAACCGAGATACCGATATCCGGTATCATTCCTGAATTTCTAATGATTGTTTTTATAAAATCATATCTGCTTTTATCCAAAGTATAGATGGAAGCTTTGAATTTCATGGGAATCAGCCTGGAAAGCTCGTCTGCCAGTTCCTGCTTTTTTAATGCGCTTAAATTTTTAAGATCATACTTTTTACGGATATTATCCATTTCGCCTTTTGTCAGCCCACTTATGGCATTATGAAGACTGCATGGAATCTCGACTTTTTTCCAAAGCCGCTGCTCCCTGTTTTCCTGGAGCCGATGTCCATAGGCTTTCGCATTTTCCAACGCTTTCATCAGTGCTTCTTCTGTTTTCTTATCAATTTTTTCGTCCATTGATATACCCTCTTTTTAATTAGAATCCGTTCGTTTCACTATCTTAAAACGGTAACTCTTCATCAGTATCACTGGAATTATATTTTCTACATGCTTTATATACTTCGTTATCATCATCATTTTCAACTGGCAGTCCGTAGGGCATCCCACCTTCAGTATAGCCGGCTATAAACGCCAGTCCATATGAGCCTTTTAAATACTCTTCGTATTCTTCCTCTGTCCATATTTCAATTTCTCTATTATGTTTTTCTTTTTTTCTCATATACAAAGTCTCCATGAAGATAATTTTATGAATGTAGTACTAAATTGAGTCACTATATAGTGAAAAGAACTTTCCTCATCTCATCTCTTAAAGCCGGTTTTCTCGTATTTCCGGACAGGATAGCAGCATAATAATTTTCAAATTCATCCTGCTCATTCAGGTATGTATAAATCCCCTGTACCAGGGAGCAGTAGTACGCCGCTCTTGCATACCTTGTCCTCTTAGCAGCAGCTATATGGAACTGTATTATATCTTTAAGGACATTAATAGCACTTTGCAATAAATAGCCTTCACTTTCCATGCTTTGAAAACCATCCTCCATATCCGCTATTCCAGAAATTTTATCATGCTCCAATCCACCGATTAGTTCCTTTAACGCTACCGGAATATTGTCTCTGTCCTTGCCTCTTAGTGCTCTGTAGATTAAAGACTTAAAGGTATATTTCATATAATCATGCCTTCTATATCCATCAGCCGTCAGGGCAAAATTAAGCATATCATTTGTACACCCTTCACAGGATAGTATTCTTAACAGAATTTCAACAGAATAGTATCCATCGCAAGTCCTGGCAAATGCAGTCATTTCCTTTACAAAATAGTCCAACCGTTTTAGTTTGTCAGCAAGTCTCCTGGCCTTCAAATAATAATTGTGTTTTTTAGAGTGTTTCTTAAAAAGTGCAGTTGCAGCCTCCAGCCCCTTGTCATATAGCTTTAATTCCTCATAGCAGTCTGTCAGACTAACATTAAGAGCTTCCAATATGCGTTCATTATCAATAACCTTTAAAGCAGGTAAAATTGTATTAACTGCAGTGCTCCACTTTTGATGCCCTATATAGCCCTGCACTGCATCATAGGTAAAATTCTTGCTATAGCGCAGCATGCTTTCTGGCATTGCTATTTCATCAAACACTTTATTGTTCTTGATATAAAAGCTTTTTAGGAGCTCATATAATTCATGCTGCATTGTCCAGCATTCTGAGCATTCATTTATTTTATATCTGATAGCTTCCTCGATAAGCTTAATATCTGCAAAGTAGTCGAATATACTTTCTGAATGTTGATTTCCACCACGCACCCATACCTCCACAGCTTTATATACTGACTGCCTTTTATCTGTCAAATGGCCCGCAATAGATCGATAATATTCTTCAAATACCAAATCCCAATTAACCTCTATATATATTGAAGGGTCTGTTGTACCAAGAATTTCCTCATCGCTCTCTGACTCTTGCAGGCAATCAAACAGCATATCAAAGCTCTTAAGAGATACTTCAAACTCACCGTTTCTCGAAAACATGACCGTCAATTTATAAAGCTGTTCGAACTCTTCTGCCCATTTGGAAGAAGAATAATCGACCATGTCATCGGTGTAATTATTATAATAAACTTCACAATCCGGGTCTGCATAGTATTTTTTATCCAAGCAATCCCTACAAAACTTCTCAACCCTCACTATGAAATTATTACTATCTCCCGCACAGACCTCGGTAAGAGCAGCTTGAGGGCTTATCCAGCGTGAGATAAATTCTATACGCTCTTTCTCCGGCAATCTTATAAGAAGCTTGTTTATTAACTCCACCAGCTGTTCTTTTGATTTCTCTGCAAGATTATAATCCGTTATCATTTTAGCTCTCCCTATCTTACACAGTTAGAAATTCTTATCTGCATGCTGCATCTTATTATGCTTATATCGATAAAGTAAACTCACTGTATAATAGAATGGCTGTGGATATAAAATTCTTCCTGACTTGGCTGGAATTTTTTCTCCATTTTTTCCAGTCTCTCATCAAAGAGCTCCGATTCTTGTTCATCAATCTCCACCACATAGTAGCCTCCGGACTTTTTACTGCCTCGCCGTTCAATTAAACCTTTGCCGGTTAATTCCCGTATTTGCTTTTCTATCGTGCTAACCGGACGATTGTCTAAAAGTGCCGAAGCATCTTTAGCTTTGATTCCCGGATTACTCTTTATGACATCCAATAGTAATTTTAATCCGCCATTTAATCCGCCATTTAATCCGCTATTTATTCCGCCACTTAATACGCCATCTGGCCTTATTGTTAAGAATGGGAAAGCAACTTTAATAAAATTGGGCGTGATTGTAAAGATTGAACAATCATATTTCTTGAGAATTCTTATCATGCCTGAACCCAATTGCTCTACAAGGTGCCTATCTTTAAAAACCCGCATTAGCTCCTTGTTTCTTGGTGCAGAATATCCGCTGAAAAATTCCTCCTCGGTCATACCTTGAACCAAACCACCTGTGGATGTTATTTCAATCCTGTCATAAATTGGAAGACATTCCATACCTTTTTATATAGTATGGCTTTTCCTGACCGCTGGCTATATTAACTTTTATATAGTTCTTACCGTCACTCGTTTCACATATAACATCGAACAGACCTAACGTTGACGGCAATATATTGTTCTTTACATGGTCTTTTACTTTCAATTGAATATCATCTGTATTAGCAACGCCGACAACCTCTCCATGATTATCTATGCCAATATATATTGTCCCACCTTCAGGATAGTTCAGAAAACTGACAACTTCCTTTTCCAGTTTGTCGTTAAGCTCCTGCTTGAACTCAATCCTGTTTGTTTCTTCTTTGTACTTAAACTCTCCCATGAATGATTTCTCCCTTCTGTTCATAGCATTTCTTCAATCGTGCCTGTCAATTCATTTGCAATATTGATGCTGTCCAGACGCATTATACTCTCCTCAGCACTCCCAAAGCTCAGAAAATTTATGCTTCCGTACCAAACGATCCTTTGATCAATCACCGCAAATTTCTGATGAATATTTGATTTAAAGATAATGCTTGCCCCTGCACTTCTTATGGAATTAAGCATATCCTCAAATCCGGACTTATTCTTCTCTTTGTAATCAGACTCAGGTCTGGTGATTATTGTGAGCTTTGCCCCGTTATTAATTCCTGAAGAAAGGATATTCATCATCTGATTTAGACGTTTTTTCGTCATATACGGACTGACGATAACCATATCTGATTTCGCTGCGGAAATATCATTACAGAATACTGTCATAAAATTACGGTTATCAAAAATAGCGTTTGTAGCTTCAAACGGTTTACCATCACTTTTAGCCGAATACCCTATGGAAGCATATCCCTTGAGCCTCTTCTGATACATCCGTTCAAGAACGCCTACGTGAACATCAACATAATCATAAATCTGGACTTCGCTCTTATTTTGATATAATCTGTGAAGCCGCCCGGCATATTGCTGTACTGTTCCTTTCCAGGCAACAGGCATCGCCAGAAATAAAGTGTCCAGTCTAGGCTCGTCAAAGCCTTCGCCGACAAACCTACCTGTGGCAACGATAACAATATTCTCTTTTGCCGGAATACCTGAAAGCCTTTCAAGCGCTGCTTTTCTTTCCCGTGCAGGCATTCCGCCAATTAAAACAATAACATTGGGAAGCACCTTTGATAGCTGATCTGTGATTAATTCAACATGAGCTGTCCTCTCGGTCAGTATAATCGGGTTGCGCCCTTCTCTTACACAACTGATTACATCGTCTATGATCAGCTTATTTCGGATTTGACTGGTGCCGATTTCAGAATAGATTTCACCGATGGACCATTCCTTTTCATCCTGACTGACAGGCTTTCTGAAAGGAGTAAAGCGGGGGATGATATAGTGTTCAAAGGGCCTTTTTTCGGCTTGCTCTCTCGCATCCACCTTGTATCTTACAGGACCGCAGTGCAGGAATATAATCGGATGATGCCCATCCTGCCTTACAGGAGTTGCCGTCAGGCCGTAAACATATTTGGCTGAAACACTTTTTAATATTTGCTCAAAGCTGAACGCAGGCACATGATGGCATTCATCGACGATAACCATACCATAATCTCGCACAACCTCGTTTACCTCGTCGCCTTTGACCAATGATTGCATAATCGCAATATCGATAATGCCGCTTAAATTTTTCTTTCCTCCGCCCAACTGTCCGATAATGCTCCGCACTTTTTTTCTGCCTCGCTTTTTTACAGGGTCGGCAGGCAGCTCTTCATTTATCGTCAAAAACTGGTTCAGCCGTTCCTTCCACTGCTCCAACAACTGCTGGGTGTGTACAAGTACAAGTGTGTTCACTTTTCTTGCGGATATCAATTTTGCTCCTATTACTGTTTTCCCAAAAGCGGTAGTTGCTGATAAAACTCCATTCTCGTACTCCAGCATTGACTCTGCTGCCTCAGCCTGTTCTTCACGAAGCTGCCCATTGAAGTCAACACTGATACTTCTGCCGGGGCTGGTTTCATCTACCCATTCTATATCCGTTTTCAATATACTAAACATGTTTATCAAATCATTCTCACATCCTCTTGGAAGGCACAGGTAATCCGGTGTTTCCTCGGATAAAGAAATGATTCGCGGTTTATCATAGGTGGGTAATCTCATGGCCTGGGCCTTGTAAAAATCAGGATTTCTGAAAGCGGCCATGCGTTTCAGGCTGTTCAAGGCTTTATTTGAAAATCCATTTTTATGAATGTAGAGCATATTTGCTTTTGTTATATACACCGCATCCGGGATATCTGCTTTATTGAACTTGCTATCCGGCTTTTTCCTTTCCCAGGGACGGATATCTTCATCCTCGCTTTGCCTCAGATCTCCCAGTTCATGGCCGCCAAGCTGTGAGATATATGTATTGATATCCTCATCACTTAACCTTCGGACATTGCTCAAAAAACGCCACTGGTCATCGTATGGCTGAAAATTCTCATCAATAAACACACTATTACTATTTTTCCGGGCATTCGCTTGTAATGGCAATGCGATAAGATTTCCAAAGCCTCCTTTGGGGAGCGTATCCTGATTGGGAAAAAGGCGGTCGTAAGAGCTGAACTTGATCTCATGCCGCTCCAGCATTGCACAGGTTAGAAGTAAGGATCCAAATTTTCTTGCAGTTGAGGCACTGATTCCGTCATTGAAAAAGAACCATGCATGAGCGCCATTTCCTGACTGGGATCGCTCAATAGCAGTTGGGATATCCCTTTTGACGCATATATCCTGCAGTGCGTTTATATCCTGCTGCCAGCCTTCATCATCGAAATCCATGGCCAGAAAGAAGCAATTTTCATCTGGCAGCATAGGATAAATACCATATACCGCCTTGCCCCTCAAATGCTTATCTATAGCTGCAGAATCAAGAATTGCATAATCCTTATTCGTACAATCGGAGCATTTAATCCTTGGCTTATTGCAAACTCCTTTTGACCATTCATTTATGCACACAGGGGAGTACCCTGATTTTCCTTCCTTGCTCTGCCATTTCTTTGCATACACATCCGCTCTTCCTCGGAACAAGGACATAAACAGGCTGATTTTATCCTGAGGCGAACTGATATTGATTACTTGATCGAGGTTAAGAAACTGCTCGGATGGGATACTGTCTGTTTCTTTTTTATTCTGAATTTCAACATCAAATTTGGGCAAAACTAAACCAAGCTGTTCTTTGTAATCTTCATTTTTAATTCGCAGCCTTTTGTTTTCTTCCAACAGCTTTTGATATTTTTCATAAAGTTCTTCATATCCAAGCATTCTTCTGTATCCCTGCATTCAAAGCTTATTTACAATTATTAGTATACCATAGGTTCAGTCATCCTGGAATGGACTTTCGCCGGTGCCGGGAGTTTGACAGTTGAATAGAAAAAAAATCCACGGAAGCCTTGATATAGGCTTATTTTTTTGTCAATTTTTTCATTTTACTATTGCGCTTTTTCTCGCATTGTGATATAGTATAAGGATTAGGAG
>JAEXFI010000019.1 GCA_023400235.1 Bacillota bacterium | reverse complement strand
AATGAGGATTTTACCGTCACAGGCGGCGGGACAGAGAGCTGGAATTCGCCTGACACCGAGATATATGCAAAGCCGGAAAAGTTTCCCGAGGAAAGGGTCATGGTGCGGAGAGGCAAGAAAACCGGCGGAATGATAGATAATTATACAAGTATTCTTAAGAAAAGCGAAATAGATAAAATCATGACGGATATAGTCTCCCAGGTATACCCGAAAAGCAAGGTCTGGTTCGAGGTTGCCAAATCGCCTGAAGCCAGTGCAGGACCTGAGATGAGTGTTGAAGACTATCTGGAATACGAGAGTAAACATACCAAAATATCCTTGACCATATGTGTTAGTGATCCGGAATATACAAATAATAAAGACGAAAAAGCAGAAGAACTTAGAAAAAAGTTTGAAGCTAAACAATACGTTGGGGATTTTGCGATATTTTATATGCTGGAGGGAAAGCTGGAAGCAATCGATGAGGCTAATAAAAATGAGGTATATCATTTATATTCCAGAAGCAAATGGTGCTCAATGGTGGGTTTTCTCTCTATGGATGAATCATATAAATATGATTTGGTTAGTAGCTGGGAGGAAATAAAATGAGTGAATATAACCCTGAAAGCACTCCTCTTGCCAATGAGGCGGCTTTGATTAATCTCCTGATGTATATGGATATAGAAGATGTTAAGGCCAGAAACACATTTACCTTCGGCAGAATTGTAAACGATCTTAGGAAAATATACGACTATCCAGAATGGGACATGACGGGATATTATGAATACCTTGAAAAGCATGAAACCGGCTCAGAGGAGGACTACAGGGACAAGCAGCGCCAATACAGGGTTCTTGCCAATGCAGCTAAAAATAATACTCACCTTGCAAATATGCGGATAGATAATCAGAGCAATGAAACCCACAGATTTGAAGAAGGCGGGCTTGAAGCCTGTACGTTTACCGATTCGGAGGGATACGTCATTTTTGCCTACAGGGGAACCGGCGGGGGGGAATGGATTGACAACGGGCAGGGGCTTGGAGGTGCGGAGGTCAGCACCGACCAGCAAAGGGAGGCCCTGGCATACTTTGATGAAGTTATCAATGAAATGAGGAAGCACAATGCCAGCCTCAAGGTTATTGTCGCAGGGCACTCCAAGGGCGGCAACAAAGCCCAGTTTGTAACCATGAATTCCGTTAATGGAGATTTGATACAGTACTGCTACAACTTCGACGGACAGGGCATGTCGCCGGAGGCTATCCAGGAATTTATAAGGGTTAAGGGGAAGGGAAAATACCTGAAAGCCGTTAATAAGATGTACGGCTTTTATGCCGACAATGATTTTGTTAACGGACTGGGTATCCCCATAGTTCCCAAAGACCACTGTACATATTTTAAATCCGCAATAGTTGAGACTCTGTCTGATACTGCAAAAAATCATTTCGCCGACGATTATCTGAAGGAAGACGGGGCTTTCAGCGATACCTGCGGTCAGGGAGCCTTGTCAATGCTCATTGAAAAGCTGTCTGAGGACATCATGCAGTTACCTCCCTCTATCCGTTCAAGGATCACCAATGCCGCTATGGGGGTGGCGGAAAATAAACTGGGCAACGGAAAGCCTGTAAAGGGGGATAAGGTAACTGAAACAGACTATGAGCTTGGCTTGGCTTATGCCTTGACCTTGGTTTTGCCGGAGGTGATAATGCATGATATTCCGGAGATTACAGGTGAGCTTCCCCTGAGAGGTGCAAGTAAGGTTGTGGGCTTTATCGGGGAAAATATTTTCCAGGCGGCAAGGGATTTGGCTGAATATGCTGCCGACCTGGGAGGAATATTGAAAAGCCTGGCTCAAGATATAATAAATGGATTTAACAAGCTAAAGAACTGGATTATTGACCAAATAAGTGAATTTGGGAAAAAGGCACTGGATTATATGGGAAAAGGCTTTTCTATCGGTGGGACTCTGCAGCAAAAAATTGTCTTGGCTTCTGCAGGGTTTTCATTAGCAGCGGCAGAAAGATTGCAAGCAGTAGTAAGTGATGTCCAAAAAATGGGTCTAAAGGTTTGGGACCGGCTGATGGCCGAGGTTTCACAAAGTGCCGGTGACATAATGAAGGCGACAAAGGACTATGTACATAAGAAAAAAGAGCAATTTATAAAAGGGGTGGATTCCTGCATTTCGGCTGCAAAGGACTGGCTGGACAATAGCATCTTCGGCAAATATGGGTTTGGAATTACTAAAAAAGCAGTCAGCAGCTTGAAGACTAAAATATGTTCTGATCTGGACCGGCTGTCATATTTGCAGGGCAGGATGAGAGCCTTTGAGAGCAGCCTGGGAAAAATGCTAAGTATGGTGATAAATGAGGCAAACAGGGTTACTGATGCTGTGGGTAAAAATTACGGCGAGTATAATGTCCAGCAGCAAATCCGCCAAATCAGGTCAATCTGCGATGAAATCGGCAGAAACCACAGGGTAATATGCGAGCTGCTTGCAAGCAGGGCCAACGGCCTTGGAAATGCATACAGCCAGTACAGACAGCTGGAAACCCAGCTAAATAAAAAGTGCTATGGATATTAAGCCTATACTTTATACGGTATTAAAACTTATATCTGGCATTTCCAGTAAAAAGAATATAAACGCTGTAAGAGCATTAAGCATATAAAGCGATTGCCTGAAAATATTCAGGTAAAAAATTATTTCAAAAGAGAGGACTTAAAAAATGAAAAAAGCAATAGCATACATATTGACGGCGGTAATAATTCTGTCTGCAAGTTTCACACTGGGGACCGCAACTGCGGAGGCTGCAAAAAAGGAAATAATAGTCAAGGTAAACGGTAGCAAGGTGATATTTCCAGATACACAGCCGTTTCTGGATGAGAACGAAAGGGTGCAGGTGCCTGTGAGATTTGTGAGCCAGGCACTGGGCGCGTCAGTAGAGTGGATAGCAAAAAGCAGGACGGTCGAAATAACCAAAGGCTCGGATAAGGTAATTCTTCAGGACAACAAAAAGGAATACACAGTAAACGGCGTTCAGAAAGTAATGGATACGGTGGCTACAAACAAGAGCGGAAGAATACTTGTGCCCATACGCTTTGTGAGCGAGGCACTGGGGGCTACGGTAACCTGGGACGGGAAGACCAGTACTGTGAGCATAACAATAAAGCCAGCGGAAACAGTAAAGGTGGGGAGTTTTACTGTGCCTACCAATACCATGCTATTGGCCAATAATGCCAATGGCGACCCTGACTATGATGCTTGTTTTTTAGTTAATGTGGGATATTCAAAGGAAAAAGTTACGCAGATTATAGAAGATTTAAGAAATATCCTGTTGCAGAAGTTTAGTGAAGACACTGTTAATACAATAATTAATCATGTAAAGAAAAAAAAGATTGATATATTTTTGCAGGGTATTGACCTTTACGATCAGAAATCAAATAGATATATACATATAATGGATTCATACTCTATAGATGTAACAATTTGGATATATTCATTCGGTAAATAAGGTGGGCGGATTATTATGAGGAAAAGGATTATAGGCCTTCTGCTGCTGTTTTTAATGCTTCAGATTATTACTACGGGTATTTGCTACAGTGAGGATTCGGCGGCAGCTAAAAACCTGGAAGCTGCAAATGCTTTTATGAATAAATATTTTGGATATACTGAAGCAGATCAAACTTTCTCCAATTATTATAAAGATGTTTCGCCCAGCGGAAAAAAGCTGAATCAGGCTTTTGCCTCCGGAAGCGTAGCCTTTAATAGCTATCCCGTAATAGTCTATGGCAAGGCGGAGGATGCGGCTAAGGATGCCACAAAATACGGAGCGGATGAAGATGATTACCGTGGAGGAGAGTACCGTGCAATTGGATATTCAAAGCTTGACAATCCCTTTGCCAATCCCCAGTTCATACCCAACACCACAAAAATAAAGTATAAAAGATGGATAAAGGAACCTTGGAAATTACCCTCTATACAAAACAAACAAAAGAAAATGACCCTGTCCCCCGACTATCCTGAGGACAAGCATACCTATCAATATCTTGACTTTGAGCCAGATAAGCACAGCTCCACCTACAGTGTTATAAACCAATGGATAAAAGCGATGAATTTTACACCTGATATGGTGGTAAGTTATAGTAAACCAAGAAACTACTTTTTTGAAGTAAACGGCAAAAGTACGGTGGTTGAAGCTATTCCACCGGGTATGGGAGACAATCCCGAGGACTATATTTTTGTTATCGAGCCGCCCACCAATAAAACCTGGGGTGTTGGCATAGCTTTTTACTATTACGGAGGGACAGGGGCAAATGACAGCACAAGCAGGGCCAACTATTACTCCTACTATGAATATTTCAGGCTGAAGCCCTTTGATATGGTGGATAATGTTCCGGATTTCTCAGCCAGGATTTTGAGGACAGGTACTGAGAACGGTTTTGACCCCAGTGATACTGAGCGTGAGTATGAGGCGGTGGTTGAATTTGATGCCGGGGATTATAATAAAGCCCAGGTCCCCAATATAAGGCTTATGGTTACAGGCGGATATTTTTCGGAGACAGAGGGTAATGTTGTTGACGGTGGTTTTAGTCTGAGCGCTTCCACCCTCAGTTCCTGGCTTGAAGCAAATAATCTGGAAAAGGGTACAAAAAGCCTGCCTGACCTGACCTCCGGCATCAACTCGGTACAGTGGCTGCAAAACCTGACAGGCTCTGGCAAAGAGGATAAAGAATACCGGATGGCAGCAAGGAAAATTGACACCAGAGGCACAGGGGCAAACACAAAGTACATAAAGCTGGAAGAAAAATCCTCCAAAAGGTATTACGTGTTTAAGTGGAAGGTAAACGAAAATGCTCCTGAGATAAGGCTTTCAGCAAAAATAAACCAGAACGGCGACAGTGCCATCAGTGAGTCAGATATAAAGAATAATTCAGATGTGGCACCTATTTATAAAGCCGAGAAAAAGATAATAACCGACAAATACCTTGATTATGATGTATACTCAAAAGAATTTGAAGCGGAAATAAACGGCGGAAATATACTGGAAGCAGCAATAACGGAGCCTGAGCCAAAGGGTTATGAATTCAGAAGTGTCTGGAATGGAAATACAACAGGGGAACTGCTGTGGAGGTTGAGTGATGTATTTGGTCTGGTTAAAGGGAGCAACCTGCAAGATATTAATAACCAATACGGATACATTGATGAAGCCAATAATAGCATAGTCAGGAGCCCCGTAGTGAGGTGGCTGACAGGCAGGGAAAGCTTCGGCTATAGTTTGGGAGCAGGTAAATACAGCGGCAATAGCAATTATAGTGCAATGGGAATACAATATTCGGGAACCCAGCAGGACAATGGAAAAGCTCCCAAGCTGGGATTTACAGTGGATACCTGGGGAA
Source organism: Bacillota bacterium (assembly GCA_023400235.1). GTDB lineage: Bacteria > Bacillota > Clostridia > Acetivibrionales > DSM-1351 > Ruminiclostridium. The sequence goes on along the minus strand of JAEXFI010000019.1, from coordinate 113,829 downwards.
GGGTATCGAGAAGTGCCACAACCAGCTATTATACAGGCAAGCGTTACCACAGTCATTCTAGTGGTTGTTATTCAACTCCGGAAGGTGAGGATGAAGTATCAACGCTGGTATGCGGATACTCTGACGGTGAGTTTCTAGGCTATACCGGAGCAACCACGGAGCTGGTTACAAAGGATGCGGACTTTATACCCAAGGCTTCAGATAACATCCTGATACAGGCCTTCATATATAACGGTGCGACAATGAAGGAAAGGGATATGAGTGAGGATGAGGGTGTAGAGACAAAGACCAAAGGCATATATAACAAACTGGTATGGGAAGGCGACAGGTATCCAGTTAACGTTGATAGATACATGAGAAAACTCAATGTAAACGGAGATACCACCGGGCTGGTTGCAACACCTGGCTTCCATGGGAAGGCACGGACCTTCCAGCATCTTGACAGTGCAGAGGTTACATTGAGCAAGGTGTATACTCTTGAAAGCAATTTTGAAGAGGACAGGCAGAAGGCATATAAAAATCCTCGAAACTACAAAAACAAAAAATTTGAAAAGGCACCATTTGCCACTGATACAGAGCTTCAAAAATTTGACTATCCCATAAAATCAGGATATTTCTATATGCCCTATGCAGTTTATGAAGCCAGGGTCCGAACGGAAAAATATATAAATGGAGAATATACCGGGAAAACAAGTGAGCATGAGAGGATTGTGGACAACGTTAAGAATGCTTTCAGCGTACAGCTGGGCATTCCTACGGTGAATTCGTCAAAGGCTGTCGTAACAGGCTTGCCGGTTTTAAAAACCGGGAGCTATGCATTAATATCAAATGATGAATTGAAATATGATAATGGCCCTGCCGGTATTAATGAATATTTATACGGAACTGAAAAATCACTACTGGGTAAGACCGATTCACTTTTCAAAGCCATATTAGAAGGCTGGAGCTTTTCGGGGACGGAGGATTCCTGGGGTGACACCGAAGATACAGATGCCCGTAAATACAGGGAATATATAAAGTCTGCCAACATACATAAGGTGATAGAGGAAACAACCATAACCTTCACGGTGAACCCTGAACAGCTTAGATACTATATAAATATAAACGCTAAAAATAATGATTACAAGATAAATGTATCTCTGGGAACCTTCTCAAATGGAAGAAGTAAGCCGTTAACGGCAAAGGGACCTGATTCTCTGGATGCGATAACCTTTTCAGTAAGGGGCTCAAGACTTGATGACCTGGACAATTAGTGGTATGCAGTCTCTGAATTTCGCAGATGAGGTAAAAGGAAGAAGTGGCTTATATGGCCGTATGGCTGTTAAGTATATAAAATTTTTTGTAAGGGAGGCAAGACTATGGCTTTTGGTGCAGCTCAAAAATTTGATTTTAGTCAGGCAAATGCCCTGTCGAGCAAGTTGAAAACAGGTGCGGGCAATCTTGAGACAGAACTGAAAAAAATGATGAGAGAGGTGGAAGGAGTCACCGCATGGTGGTCTGGAGGGTCTGAGCAGGCTTTTATTCAAAATTTCAGAACCACAAAGGATAAGATTACTACCAGTCTTAATCAGTGTTTAGCCGATTATCAAAAACTTGTTAATGATATAGCTACAGCTAAATCAGACAGTGATAAGGCTATTGCGGACAAGCTCAAGATTTAATTATTTTAAAGGGTGTGACAGATAATGTCACACCCCAATCAAAAAAATATTTGTGGGGTGGTCCTATATGTCCTTTACAAATGACATATCAAGTTCAATAGTAAAGATTAGTCAAATAGAAAATGATATGAAAAATGAGGAAAAGAAAATAACTTCTGAAGTCCAGGCCAGTAAAAATTGGTGGACAGGCAGAGCAAGCGAATCCTTTTCAAATAGATATAAAGAGGATGAGTCGCAAATAATTAAGGTACATAGTAATATTGGAGATTTGAAGTCTGCCTTGAAAAGACTGATATCAGAGGTGGATTCTGCCGATGCTGAACGCCGCCGGATTGAAGCTGAAAAAAAGAGGCAGGAGCAAGAAAAAAGTAAGAACAAGTCCAAGAGATGACATGAAAAAGAGCGGGGGATAATATGCTTTCGGAAAAAGAGTATTTGCTACTTTGTGAGTTCATAGGAATGCAAGGAACATGGGGAGAATCAGACAGCTTCAGGGCGGCAGCTCTTTCAATGAAAGAACAGTATTCCAGCAGCTCCTTGGTAGCAGAAATGGCCGTGAATCCCAGACTGGACTTGAAAGTTAAGAAAATCATGAAAAAGGCAGAAGTAACAGTTTATATTATTGATGATAATTGTGGAGATATATGTATTGTATGTGTTTCAAAAAATAAGGACTACAAGGCCATGTCCAGTGAAGAAAGCAATAGCCTTATTGATTTTATCAAAGATAATATGCTGGAAAAAGGTATTTTAACCGCTGTAGGGCCAGGCGGGATATATGCGGGGGTTCTAGCTGGGCTGCTGGACATGGAGGCTGTTGTATTCGCAGCTCCAGGCAATTATGAGCTTGCCGGAAATATAAAAAACTTTACAGGTGAATACGAGCCGGTGGGTGATTATACTGAAAAAATCATATTTTTAAAGCAAAAATTGCCGGAGGAGAATATATATGAAACCTTATATGAAACGCTTTTGCTTGACGAAGGCGGAAATGTGGTTATTTGTGAGCAAAGCGAGTATTCAAAATTTTTAAGCTGGTTCTATAATTCAGCTGGAAGGATTGACGACCAGGTCTGGGGAATATTCTTTAATGATGGTAATGAGGAAAGTATTTTTACGGATAATGATTTATTTTCCATATATTTAAGAGTGGAAGAGTTAAGTCTTGAAAAGATACAAAATTCTTTGGAGAAAACCGTCAGATATATTGAGAATGAGTTGAGCAAAAATATGGTTAAGCTGTTTGATAAAAGTATTTTCAGCTTGCCATATGAGGATTTTGAAAGGCAAATCAGAAGATTTGTGCATAAAACCACGCTTAATGCGTCAGAAGTTGTAAAGGATATTTTTGACAGTACAAGCACCATATTAATGGGTATAAGCGTTTTTGCTATGGAGAAGAACTATGCAACTAATGAATTAATCAATAAGTTTTCGCAAAATATTGATGAAATATTGCAGTCCCATGGTGAAAGGCTTATAAATTTTTTGGAAAACCAAAAAAGGATACATATAGATTCTTTATGCAATCTCCCCGAACTGTTTCAGATTAATAATTAAATGAGGGTGACTGACATGACAAAAAAAATAATTTTATTAGGCTTATCAATAATACTTTTTATAGGAGTGAGCGGCTGTATGGAAAAGCAGAAACCGGAAGTGGATGTTAAGGCGGAAGTGGAAAAATATCTGAAGGATAAATACAATGAGAATTTTACCGTTACAGGCGGGGGAACAGAGGGCTGGAATGCTCCTGACACCGAAATATATGCAAAGCCTGAAAAATTTCCTGAGGAAAGGGTCAAGGTGCGGAGAGGCAAGAAAACCGGAGAGATGATAGATAATTATACGGGAATTCTGATGAAAAGCCAGATAGATAAGATCATGACGGATTTAGTCTCTCAGGTATACCCGCAAAGCAAGACCTGGTATGATATTCCGAAGGCGCCGCTTGACGGAACTTCTCCGGAGATGAGTGTAGAGGATTATCTGAAATATATAAGCAGTCATCCTAAAATTTCATTGACCATATGTGTCAGTGATTCGGAATATAGAACAAATAAAGATGAAAAAGCAGAAGAGCTGCGGAAGAAATTCGAAGAAAAGCAATATAGAGGTAATTTTGCGATATTTTATATGCTGGAAGGAAAGCTGGAGGAGATTACCGAGGCTAATAAGAAAGAACTATACGGATATGACACTAATAAGTGGTGCTCTATGATGGGTTTTCTCTTTATGGATAAATCATATCAATATGATTCAGTTAGTAGTTGGGAGGAAATAAAGTGAGTGAATATAATACTCAAGATACTCCTCTTGCCAATGAGTCGGCCTTAATAAATGTCCTGATGTATATGGATATAGAGGATGTTGAGGCTAGAAACAAAATGACCTTCAGCCAGATAGTAAAAGAACTGGGGAATATTTATGACTACCCTGAATGGGATATGACGGGATATTATGAATATCTTAAAAATCATGAAAAAGGCTCAGAGAAAGATTACAGGGACAGGCAGCGCCAGTACAGGGTTCTTGCCAGTGCAGCTAAAAACAATACACACCTTGCAAATATGAAAATAGGCAATCAGAGCAATGAAACTCACAGATTTGAAGAAGGCGGGCTTGAAGCGTGTACGTTTACCGATTCGGAGGGTTACGTTATTTTTGCCTACAGGGGAACCGGCGGAGGGGAGTGGATTGACAACGGGCAGGGGCTTGGAGGTGCGGAGGTCAGCACCGACCAGCAAAGGGAGGCCCTGGAATACTTTGATGAAGTTATCAATGAGATGAGGAAGCACAATGCCAGCCTCAAGGTTATTGTCGCAGGACACTCCAAGGGAGGCAACAAAGCCCAGTTTGTAACCATGAATTCCGAGAATGGAGATTTGATACAGTACTGCTACAACTTCGACGGACAGGGCATGTCGCCGGAGGCTATCCAGGAGTTTATACGGGTTAAGGGCAAGGAAGAATACCTGGAAGCCGTTAATAAGATGTACGGCTTTTATGCCGACAATGATTTTGTTAACGGCCTGGGTATCCCTATAGTTCCCAAAGACCACCGTACATATTTTAAGTCCACAATAGTTGCTTCCCTGTCAGATACTGCAAAAAATCATTTCGCCGACGATTATCTGAAGGAAGACGGGTCTTTCAGCGATACCTGCGACCAGGGAGCCTTATCCATGCTTATAGAAAAGCTGTCTGAGGACGTCATGGGGTTACCTCCCTTTATCCGTTCGAGGATTACCAATGCCGCCATGGGGCTGGCGGAAAATACACTGGGAAACGGAAAGCCTGTAAAGGGTGATAAGGTCACAACTGCAGACTACGCTCTTGGTTTGGCTTATACCTTGACCTTGGTTTTGCCGGAGATGATAATGCACGATATTCCGGAGATTGCAGGTGAGCTTATCCTGAGAAATGCAAGCAAGGTTGTGGGGTTTATAGGGGAAAATATTTTCCAGGCTGCCAGGGATTTGGCTGAATATGCTGCCGACCTGGGAGGAATATTGAAAAGCCTGGCTCAAAATATAATAGATGGATTTAACAAGCTTAAGAACTGGATTATTGACCAAATAAGTGAATTTGGAAAAAAAGCAATGGATTATATGGGCATAGGCTTTTCTGCCGGGGAAACGCTGCAGCAAAAGGTTGCCTTAGCCTCTGCGGGGCTTTCGTTGGCCGCGGCAGAAAGATTGCAGTTGGTAGTAAGGGAGGTTCAAAAAATGGCCCCAAAGGTGTGGGACAGTCTGGTGGCTGAGGTTTCTCAAAGTGCAGGTGCCATACTGAAGGCCACAAAGGACTATGTACATAAGAAAAAAGAGCAATTTGTAAAAGGGGTGGATTCCTGCATTTCGGCTGCAAAGGACTGGCTGGACAATAGCATCTTCGGCAAATATGGGTTTGGAATTACTAAAAAAGCAGTCAGCAGCTTGAAAACTAAAATATGTGCTGATCTGGACAGGCTGTCATATTTGCAGGGCAGAATGAGAGCCTTTGAGAGCAGCATGGGAAAAATGCTAAGTATGGTGATAAATGAGGCAAGCAGGGTTACTGATGCTGTGGGTAAAAATTACGGTGAGTATAATGTCCAGCAGCAAATCCGCCAAATCAGGGCAATCTGCGATGAAATCGGCAGAAACCACCGGATAATATGCGAGCTGCTTGAAAGCAGGGCCAACGGACTTGGAAATGCATACAGCCAGTACAGACAGCTGGAAACCCAGCTATATAAAAAATGCTATGGGACCTAAACTGCACATATTTATTATAAAGTATTAGTTTAGAAAACTTATGTCTTGCAAAGGAATATTAATATGAAAAGAGAGAACGAGTTCAGCAGGCAGCCCAGATTCTTGCCGGAGATACCATACGGAGAGGTTGAAATTCAAAATCCGCCAAGTATCGGTGACAAGCCTGAAATACAGTGGGGGACAATGATGCTTCCTCCGGCGGTAATGCTGGTGATTACCGTGATTATTTCGTTAAGTTCAAAATCCTCCTATATGTTTTTATCTGTTGCTACTACAATAATGACATTGGTAGTTTCAGTGTCGGCAGCTACCAACCAGTTAAAAAAGTATAAAAAAACCAAGGCCCTGAGGGAGAAAAAGTACCTTCAGTATATAGCAGATATCAGGTCTGAGCTTGCCCTGTCAGGCGAAAAGCAGGTTAAAGCGCTCAATGAGATGCATCCTGACCCCAGGGTGTGTGTAATCCGGATAAAAGACATTGACAGCAAGCTATGGGAAAAAAACCGGTCATATAATGATTTCCTCTCTATCCGGATAGGTGTGGGAAGTGTGGCTTCCTCCGTCAAGGTTACATATTATAAGCAGCAGATGCTGCTGGATACTGATCCATTTTCCGGTGAGCCTGAAAAAATAGGCTTGGAATTTAATAAAATTAAAAATGTTCCTGTGTGCCTGGATCTTATTTCATCTGAAATTTGCGGCATAGCCGGCAGCGTTCACAATACTGGCGAGGTAATGAGAACAGCAGTGCTGCAAATTATAACCCACCATGGATATGACGATGTGAAACTGGTATTTTTGTTGACGGAAAATCAGTTGGAAAACTGGAATTTTATAAGACATATTCCGCATGTATGGAATGATGACTTTTCCACCAGATACATCATGTGCGGAAAAACAATAGCACATGAAACCCTGAACGAGCTTTATGAAATATTAAAACTCAGGGAAATGGATAAAAGCAAGGGCTTTCAAAGCAGCACCCAATATACTCATTACGTTTTTGTAGTTCAAGACCATACCCTGCTTGAGAATGAAGCCATATCAAAGTATTTATATAATTGCCATGCTGATATGGGGGTATCTTCAATATTTGTAGCTGAAAGCAAAGCATACCTGCCTATGAATTGTAAAACCATAATTAATTGCCAGGGCAAAAATGCAGAATATGCCGACAAGGTAACCGGTGAAAAGTCTGCAATTATATTGGATTCCATTGATTTACAGGAACTTGAGCGTGAAGTGCCCAAGCTTTGTCCTCTCAGGATAAAAGCATCAAGTGCCGGTTTTTCGCTGCCCAAATCAATGACCTTGCTTCAGATGCTTAAGGTGGATAAGGTTGGGGATGTGGACTTAAAAGCCCGATGGGATAGAAACCGTACATATATGGGGTTAAGTGTTCCAATTGGAGCAAGGGTGGGAGAAGAGCTTTTCTATCTGGATATGCATGCATTTGAAACAAGCCATGGCCCCCATGGACTGGTTGCAGGCACTACAGGCTCCGGAAAAAGTGAATTGCTGCAGTCCATAATCATATCTCTTGCGATAAACTTCCATCCCCATGATTTATGCTTTGTGTTAATTGACTATAAGGGTGGCGGAATGGCAGATGTTTTTAAAGGTCTGCCCCATTTAGTCGGCACAATTACAAATTTGGGAGGTAATCAAACCACCCGGGCATTGCTGTCAATAAAAAGTGAACTTCAAAGGAGGCAAAGGATTTTTGCTGAATATGAAGTAAACAATATAGATAAATACCAAAAGCTATATCATAGCGGAAGTGCAAAAGAACCAATTCCGCATCTGGTAATGATAGCTGACGAATTTGCAGAATTAAAGGCGGAACAGCCTGATTTTATGCAGGAGCTGGTCAGTACTGCCCGTGTGGGAAGAAGTCTTGGAGTGCATTTGATATTGGCTACTCAAAAACCGGCAGGTGTTGTTGACGACCAGATATGGAGCAACTCCAGATTCAAGATATGCTTGAAGGTTCAAGAGGAAGCTGACAGCAGAGACGTAATAAAAAGGCCTGACGCTGCAAGAATAAAGGAGACTGGCCGCGCATACATACAGGTGGGAAACGATGAGATTTTTGAACTGTTTCAGTCCACCTGGTCCGGCGCGGATTACGACCCGGAGGGCTTATTGAAAGCAGATAATAGTCTCAGAAAAGAAATTTATAAATTATCCTTAAACGGGAAAAAAACCAAGGTATATCCCTTAAACGAGGAAAAGATAGCAAGTGTGGAGCTTACCTCACAATTAAAGGCAATGGTTGAGCATATAAGCATGCAGTCAAGGATGAATAAAATCGACCCCCTGAATGGCCCCTGGTTTCCTCCGTTGCCTGAAAAGCTTTATATTGATGACGTCGTTAAAGAGGAAGGTTTTAATTTTCAAACCGGGGTATGGACTAAGGACACCAATGATTTAAAAGCAATAATAGGGCTGCTTGACAATCCCAGAGAGCAGTCACAAATTCCTTGTGAAATAGATTTCTTAAAAAATGGGCATTTGATTGTTTATGGTGCCGCAGCCACAGGAAAAACCTATTTGCTTCAGACTATCATCATGTCTTTGGCACAAAGATATTCTACAAAGGATGTAAACATATACATAATGGATTTTGGCGGAACATCACTTAAGAAATTTGAAAGACTTTCTCATTGCGGAGGAGTAATGACAATCGAGCAAGAAGCAAAAATAAATTCATTTATGCTATTTATTTTCAGAATGATAGATGAAAGAAAGGAAATATTTGAGAAGACGAGAAGTGAAAATTTTAATGATTATAAAGTAAGGCATAAGGATACACCCATACCTGCAATATTTATATTTGTTGACAACTATTATGCGCTGTCTGAGACCTATGATTCAGTAGATGAACAAATGCTTATCATAGCCAGGGAGGGAACAAAATATGGAATATTCCTGACAGCAACTGCTTCCAATACAGCCTTGGTAAGATATAAATTCTATATTAATTTTAAAATGGCCGTAACTTTTCAATTGACTGAGAAAGGTGAATATGATTCTATTGTGGGCAGAACGGAAGGTTTGGAGCCTGCGAACCTGCCAGGGAGGGCATTGTTCAGAAATAAACCTCCCTGCGAAGTCCAGGTTTGCTTGCCGGAGTTTGAAAATCAAAGCATTGATAAGCTGCTTGAATTATATGAAAATTATTCAAGGTGTGGTATAATTACGAAAGCTGAATTAATACCTCAAATGCCTTCAAAAGTTGATATATATGAAATAAACTCTGATGCGGACAAACTGGTGGTGGGGCTAAGAGACACTGATCTTCAGGGGATTTTCTTGGATATTCCGAATATACCTGCATTCATAGTTACCGGAGGTCCAATGTCAGGAAAGAGTACGGTTATTGTTTCATGGATAGAAATGCTCTCTCAAAAGCTCGGTGAAGACAAATTAAAGGTATATGCACTGGACTCCAACTCAATGGGTATTTATCCACTTATGCGATTGCCTTTTGTAAGGGATATTTCAGATGCTGAGGCTACAGATGAACTTATAGGACAGCTGGCTTCTGAAATCGATGAGCGCAAGAACCAGTTAAAAGAAGTTAAAAAGTCTAATGGAGATTTAGAGGGATTAAAAGCCTCCTGGCCGCAAATCATTTATATTATTGATAAGTTGGGAGAATTAACTGCCGGGGAAAATTATGCTTTGAAGGATTTGCTTGAAAGAATTATAAGGCACGAAAGAAATCTTAAAGTGACTGTTATTGTCTCAGACAATACCTCGGAAATTGAAGGGAATTGGGATAGTCTGGCAAAGACCCTTAAAGACGAACAGACAGGATTGCTTCTTGGAAGCATAAAGGAGCAGAACCTGTTCAATGTGAAATTCCCGTATGGATCATCCGAAAGAGAGCTGGAGCTGGGGGACGGTTATTTTATTATTCAAGGTAAATATTCCGGCATAAGGTGTGCGACTAACCTCATGGCAGTTAAATGACAGGTACTTGGAACGTCAGGCCATAGGAGCCTTTGGGTTGTGTTACTGCTGATATTTAATCTGCCGGGATATTGTATGGAATTAAATATAATGGTATAATTTAGTAATTAAAGGAATAAAATATAATTTCAGGGAGGGAACATGTTAAATAGGAAAAGACTCTCGACACTTCTTTTAACCGCAATTTTCAGCCTAACTTTCATCAATATATCAACTTTTTCCATATCAGCAGCAGATAAATACGTCGCAGCCGTAATGCCGTCCGTATCAGCCGCCGGAACTACGCAGCCGGGTGCAACCGATACCAAGAAGGTCACAACAAAGCTGGTGCTCAACCGCAGTGAGGTGACACTGGTTGCGGGGCAATCACTTCAATTGGCGGCAGCCCTGCAGGCCAACGGAAAAATTTTGGCAGACAAGACAAAATTCACATGGAAGACTGATAAAACCAGCAATGTAAAGGTGGACAAGCAGGGGAAAATAACCGCTGTGAAGGCTGGAACAAAAGCAGTGATAACTGCCGTAAGCACTGACAAAAAATACACAGCAGCCTGCAAGGTAACTGTATTGACTGAGAAGGAAGCCGCCAACTGTGTAGCCCTGGTTGGAAAACTGGCTGTAACAAAGCAGGAGTATACTCTTTTTACAAGAGCAAACATGAATAATATGCTCCAAAACAGTCCGGGTGTATCCCCGGACAAGGTGGACTGGTCCGCGCAATATAACGGAGTATCCCTGCGGGAGTCCATCAAGCAGCAAACCTTTGATATACTCCAGGAATTGAAGATTCATGCAGCTAAGGCAAAGGAAGCTGGCTTATCTCTTGATGCCGCTACCTTAAAAGAGATAGAATCAATGGATCAGGCGTGGATTTCAACGTACGGAGACCGCAAGGCGGCAGAAAAACAGATTATGTCAATATACGGTGTAACTCTGGCTGAGTATAAAGAGATCTCCAAGACTATTGCACTGGCAAGAAAATATGTGGAGTCAGAGCATTCTAAGATCAAGGTCAGCGACGCTGAAATTGAAAAATACTATAACACAAATAAAAACAGTTATGATACCGTTACAGTAACACACATCTTGATATCCACCATTGACAGCAACGGCAGTGCCTTGAGCGAGGACAAGAAGCTGGAAGCAAGAAAGCAGGCTGAGGAGCTTTTGGCAAGAGTTAATTCAGGAGAGGATATAAAGGAACTGGCAAAAAAATATTCCCAGGACCCGGGTGTGGTTGAAAACAGCGGACAGTATACCTTTGGCAAGGGTGAGATGGTTCCGTCCTTTGAAGAGTGGGCTTTTTCCCATAAGGCAGGAGAAACCGGACTTGTAGAATCCACGTATGGCTACCATGTAATGAAAATGGACAAGCAGGATTCCAAGACCTTTAAGGATTTAAAGGAGGAAATCAAACAGTCACTTATAGACTCAAAATTCATCGACAGCTTTACAGTGAAGATGGAGGATTTCAAGAGTAATCCGGGCTTTGATATTATTGTGAATAAAAGCGTCCTGGACAAACTGGATAAGACATTATTTGCAGGAGCCTTGAAATAAAAGCATATTCTTTTGCAACTATGGAGAATCGGGGCTGTCACAATAAATATTTATAAATAATATTTGAATAAAAATCCTGTATAAAAGAAGAATCAACTTCAGTTATACAGGATTTTTGTATATAGGGAATATGGCGATAGCTATATTAACAATATATGAGTATATAAATCAATTTCCTTTTATAATATGACAAAAAATTTACTTAATGTATGTTATTATTACAAAAAAATACTTCAGAATTGCTGATGTTTAAGGCTTAGTAGTGATAAGATTATTCTAAAGCAGGTACTTACATTACATTTTAATGTTCAAATTTCACCTAGAATTTGAATCTGGAAAATATATTAATGATATTTGGAAAGAGGATGATGATAATAATGAATAAAGTTATATCTGAACAAATAGATAGATATTCTCTTAGACAACTACATAAAAGAAAAAGTCTGGTTTCACATTTTAAAGTTGAAAATATTCCACCCGTAAAATCAGATGAGTTTTCTTCATATTTTGATACTCCATCAATCCCGGAAATAAAGTTTATACAGCATAAAAAGATTTCAGATTATTCTGCAGGAACATTATCATATGACAGTCATATAAAAAATAATGGCAAGAGCAATGAAAAGGTTTTGGGATACTATCATAAAAATTTAAAGGATGAGAATTCAACCAATGTAATTCTTGTTCATGGATGGAGAATGGATGATTACAAATACATTGACAGTATTTATTTAGAAAGTTTTCTAAATTCAGGATATAATGTTTATCACTTTATAATGCCATATCATTTTCAGAGGAGTTCAAATGATTCCATTTATAACGGAGAACTCTTTGTTACCGCTGATATTGGTAGAACACTATTGTCAATAAAGCAGGCTGTGTCTGATTTACGAGCATTGATTAAATGGTTGAAATCAAGCATGCAAGGCAAAATCATACTAATAGGAGTGAGTCTTGGAGGTTTTCTGACAAATCTGACAAGTGCATTGGAGAGTGAGATTGATATACTGATATCCGTATTTTATGCAAATAGCCTGGCAAATGCCGTATGGAATACAATACCCGGAAAGTTTATAAAAAAAGATTTTATTCAAAATTCCTTTTCATATGACCAATTGGTAAACCATTGGGCTGTTATTACTCCGTGCTTGTACCAGCCTGCTGTTTCAAAAAGTAAAATATTATTGTTAAGTGCTGCTTATGATCGATATATTAGCTTGGAAGATTCATGTAGACTATGGACAAATTGGGGAGAACCCCAAAGATATATTTACAATTGTGGGCACTCAGGCATTGTATTTTTGAGAAATAAAATAAGGCAAGACTCTTTAGAGTTTATTAAAAGCAAATTATAGGTTGGTGTATTGACAGATGTTAGTTATATTTATTGCATTATGGATAATTGCAGGTATCCTCATAAGGACTGATCCCCACAATAGAGCCACAAGGTGGGGGAGTGCTCTTGCTTTTTTTTCGGGCTTTGGGGGTCTGGGAATTATACTCAGGGAATACTCATTCACCCTTTCTGAAACAAATACAAAATTCATTCTGTATTCAGCAACATCACTCCTGTTTACATTATCTACTCAAATAGCTCCATATATTGTTTTGATATACAGTATTATTTATTCAGGTGTTTTTAATAATTTAAAATTTATATATAAATATTGCCGGGTCATATTTTTTATTCCGGTAATAATAATGTATTTTATTTATCCAGCTATACCGGATTATAGACCTTCATTTTTAATATTAAGCTTATGGGTTGTACCATATGTACTTTTTGCAAATTATCTGCTGATATATTCATATAGTGCCGAGAAAAATGCACGTAAAAAGCAGCAAAGATTGCTTACTTGCATATTAATTACGCCTACAACCCTGTTTGCTATTACGGCTAATTATATTTTAAGAGCATTACAGATTGAAAATATATGGAGATATAATGCGATAACGATATCGGTTGCTTTTATAATATTCGTATATGCAAGCTTCAAGTATGGAGTTATGGGAGTTAGAGTAAAATTTGAAAAATACCGTTTGGACAGTACTATTAAGGCTATAACCTCAGGGACATCAATTATGAATCATAGCATAAAGAATGAAATAATAAAAATAGGAATGTGTACTAATACGATTAAATCCTATCTGAAAAATCAGAATATAAATATCCCGGATATTGACGAAAATATTGGCTTTATTCTTGATTCCAGTGATTATCTTACAAAGATGGTTAAGCATATTCAAAAGCATATTCAAGAGATTACCTTGAACGAGCAGGTTAATAATGTTAAGGATATATTTAAAAGCTCTATAAATATGGTAATCCCATTTATCAAAAGTAAAGAGATTATACTGGAAAATAATTTTGACAATGACATTTTTATAAAATGCGATTGCCTCCATATTCAGGAAGTGTTTCATAATGTATTAAAAAATGCCATAGAAGCGATGGACAAGGCAGGTAAACTCAAAATAGATACTGTTTCAAATAAATCAACATTTATTATTGCTATAAGTGATACTGGATGCGGAATATCAAAAGAAAATCTTCCTTATGTATTTGATCCGTTCTTCTCCACAAAACGAACCAGCAATAATTTTGGATTGGGGCTGTCATACTGTGTTAATGTTATGAACTTACATGGTGGTAAATTAGAAGCAGTCAGTGAAAAAAATGTGGGAACAACAATACAAATTATTTTTCACAAAAGCAGAGTATCAGATTTAGTTGACAGGCTAATCAAAAGGAGTTTGGTCAATGGATAAAATACAAGTAATGATAGTTGAAGATGATCCTGTGTGGGTTAAAATATTAAGTTCTTTTCTTTCCCAGGAGTCTGATATATTTATTAAAGCTTCAGCAAACAGTAAGGACGAAGCTGTACGTATGGCAGCGGGTATCAAAATAGATGTAATAATTATGGACATTAACTTGTCGGAAAACCTTAAGGATGGGGTTGTTGCAGCACTTGAAATAAAGGAATTCTCCGATGCTAAAATAATTATGCTAACTTCATATAATGACGACAACTTGATTAAAGATTCCTTTGAAGTTGGAGTAGTAGATTATCTTCTAAAAGAGGATTATTTGGACTTGCCGAACACAATAAGGAAGACATGCAACAATCGCTCGTCAATTCAAGTTATTCTTGATGACTATGCAAGACTTAAAAAAGATGAAAGGTTAAAGGAATTGACAGCAGCAGAAAAGGAAGTCTTTGAACTTATCGAACAAGGTCTTTCCCAATCACAGATTGCCTCAAAATTATCAAAGACAAACAACACATTACGTACACAGGTCAAGAATATACTAAAAAAGCTTGGAGCCAAAAATAGTAAAGAAGCTATTAAAAAAATAAAGTTTAAAGGTCTTCTGGATAAATATTATTACAAAAATTAAAATTTTAGGGGTCGTCAGGGGTTATAATTTATCACCCCTGACGCTGACAAGGGAGTATAAAAGATAACTGTAGTAAGCTCAAAGACAATGATATATAATATGTGTCAGCAGCTACTTACAAAATTATACTTGGTTAGAGGAATATGTAAAATATATGATAGAATCAGGAAAAGAACTTAAATTAGAAAATGTCTTGTCTCTCAGAAAAAGAATGACCCAGGGAGAAATAAACAATGAAATGGTCAAAATGGGTAAGTTTCTTCAGGAAAACGGTATAAGAAAAGCCGGACCTATTGTTACCGTAACTTTTGCTATTGAAGAACATTATGGACAGCATCTTATGGATATGGAAATACTTGTTCCAATAGATAAAGTGTATGATTTTTCAGGGGAATACGTAAATAAGCCATTATTTTACATATCCGATGCTGTATGTGCAAGGCATGAGGGTAATCCGTCAACATTGCAAAATACATATAATGATATACTTGCGTTTATACAACAGAATAAATTACAACAGGTAACGGCAGGTTATAATGTTCAGGTCAAAGAGCTGTTACCAGGAATGACTGCCGATGAAATGATAATTGATGTTTATATAGGTGTAAGTCGCAATGTGCTGTAATTATCTGCTGTAAACCATGGGACAGTGGCTAATATATACTACAAGTGTAAATGCTTATTATTGAAGTTTGTGCGCAGAATGGAGAAAAGCGGAAATATTCATTTGTAGAAAAATTTACAAAAGTGAGGTAGAGGTTATGACATATGCTATGAGTTTAAACAATTTTGTGTTTTCTGAACTAACATCTGAAGAGATTATATCAATTGATGGCGGAGGGTGGACCCAAAACTTGGCTGCAGTTGCTGGAGGTTTTTGCATAGGATTTGCACCTGTTGTCGGAGTAGTTGCAGGACTGGGTGCCAGTGTTGTAGGCACACCAATCATTGGTGTATCCGCAGGGATAGGTGCGGCATCTGGTATGGTAGCTGCTGGTGCTGCAATGATGGATTATGCTTGCCAAAAGTAGCATTCAAAATAACTAATTTTAAGCGGAAAAAGGAGATGGAATACTATGGAATTTTGCTGTAGTAATAGTTTTGTAGAATTAGATGAATTTATATTATGCGATATTGATGGCGGAACATTTTGGGGTAAGGTTGGTGCGGTTGCCTCTATGGTTGGTGGAGCTGCGGCTATAGTTGGTGGGGTAGGACTTCTACTTGTTCCTGAACCAACTACTTTGACTAAGTATGGTGGAGTTGCAGCTATAACTGGTGGAGTTGCGGCTATAGGCGGTGGAATTGCATCTTTTGCAATGAATTAAACAAATCATGGAAAATGATTAACAAGGTGTAAGAGAAAGAATATTATATCTTTGATATTGTTATTTATATTTCTGTATAAGTGATGGTAGCCGATATAATATTCTTTCTTATCACAGAAATCTAGTGTAAACAAGAGAACGAAATTACTATATTTTATTTAAGGAGGAAGTTTAATGAAAATGTTTAAAGATAAGTTCAAACTGTATAAATTTAATATTGCTGTAACTATTTTTTGTACAATAATGATAGGATTGAGCTATTTACAGCTTAAGCTACTATTTTTAGGGATAATATTTATTATCACAGCTATATGCAGTGTGATTATTTCCATATGTTATTTTATTGAAAAAGGAAAAACCCAGGAGAAAAGTTAATGTAATGTGACTAAAATTGACTGACTTTTATAATGGATAAAAGGAGTACGTGGGTATAAAATATTTAAATCAAAATTACGGAGTCCACATTTATGCTAACCCCATTCAAACATTTCTACTGTGTAAAACAACATGACATCACAGATTGCGGAGCAGCTTGTCTGGCTACTATCAGCAAGCAGTACGGCTTTAAAACTTCAATAACAAAAATAAGAGATATTGCTGGAACAGACAGGCAAGGTACAAATGCATACGGAGTGATAAAGGCAGCCGAGAGCTTTGGCTTCACAGCAAAGGGAGTAAAGGGCAATCAGGAGGCCTTTTTCTCTGAGTTTCCTCTGCCATGCATAGCACACATTGTTGTTGAAGGTACGTTACTTCATTATGTGGTTATACATAAGATAACAAAAAAGCAGGTTATTGTTGCTGACCCTGGAAAGGGTATAGTCAAGTTTGTTCCGGAGGAATTCTTTAAGATTTGGACCGGCGTTCTTATTTTAATGGTTCCCAATGTTACTTTTAATAAGGGCAATGAGATAAGGGGCCTTTTTTCCCGTTTCTTTGATTTGCTGATGCCTCAGAAGAAGCTGCTTGTAAATATATTTTTTACATCTCTCATATACACTATTCTGGGTATTGTAGGGTCTTTCTATTTTAAATTTCTTTTGGATGACATTTTGCAATACAATCTGGAAAAGACCTTGCATGTCATATCAATAGGCATTATTTTGCTGTATCTTTTCCAGACACTGTTGGGAGCATTTCGTTCTCATATGGTTCTGTACTTGTCCCAGAAAATTGATATTCCACTTATACTGGGTTATTACCAGCATGTTTTGGGGTTGCCAATGAATTTCTTCGGAACGAGAAAGGTTGGAGAAATCGTATCCCGATTTATGGATGCCTCAAAGGTCAGAGACGCTATATCAGGTGCAACACTTACCATAATGATAGATACCTTGATGGCTGTGGTGGGTGCGGCTATTCTATACATGCAGAATTCCACATTGTTTGTAATTGCAGTGATAATTGCAGTTATATATGGAATTATTGTTTTTGCATTTAACAAGCCAATCAAAGAAGTAAACCAGGAGCAAATGGAGCAGAATTCCCAGCTTACATCATATCTTGTAGAGTCATTAAACGGTATTGAGACTGTAAAAACCTTCAATGCTGAGCCGGAGGCAGCACTTAAAACAGAAACAAGGTTTGTAAAGCTATTAAGGTCAATATTTAGGGGTGGCATAATAAATAATATACGAACAACAATCACAGGGTTTACTGCTCTGGCCGGAGGCGTTGTGATTTTGTGGGTGGGTGCATGGAATGTAATAAAAGGAAACATGACAGTGGGTCAATTGCTTGCATTTAATGCATTGCTGGGATATTTTCTTGACCCCATCAAGAACCTTATTAATTTGCAGCCTACCATGCAAACAGCAATAGTAGCATCTGACAGGTTGGGTGAAATATTTGATTTAGAGCTTGAAAAAGGCCAAAATGAGGATAACAAGATAAAACCAACAGATATAAAAGGTGATATTGCTTTTAAAAATGTTGATTTCAGATATGGAACGCGTTCACTTGTTTTAAATAATATAAGTCTGACAATAAAGCAAGGCGAAAAAATTGCTTTTGTGGGAGAAAGCGGATCAGGTAAAACCACGCTGGTAAAGCTGTTAATGAACCTTTATTCGTGGGAAAAAGGTGAGATAACTATAAAAGACTATAATGTCAAGGATATTAATCTGGAATCACTTAGAGAAAAAATTGCGTATATATCTCAGGATATATTCATGTTCAGCGGAAAGATAAGGGAAAATCTAACCCTTGGGGACAAAAATATTAATATGGAAGAGATTATCGAGGCTTGTAAAATGGCACAGGCTCACGATTTTATTAATAAATTTCCATTAAGGTATGAAACATATCTTGAAGAAAACGGTGCTAACCTGTCCGGAGGACAAAAACAAAGGCTGGCCATAGCAAGAGCCATCCTCAAGCAACCAGATATTTTTATTATGGATGAAGCAACCAGCAATCTTGATTTAATCGCCGAAAAAGCAATTGAAAAAACTATTGAGACTGTATGCAGTGGTGTTACGACTATAATTATTGCTCACAGATTAAGTACTATTAAGCGTTGTGACAGGATATATGTAATGGAAGACGGGAAAATAATCGAAACCGGAATCCATAAGGAACTCATGGACAAGAGGGGGAAATATTTTGAGCTGTGGAAGGAGCAACTGCCAGATAATATAAATTCCGAACAGGCGGGATTGACTGGAGCAAACTCCGTTCATCTTCCCAGATAGCGGCAGTGGCAGCAGTACCTCCGGGTATATATGAAATCGGTATGCCAATGCAGCCTGAACAAAAGGAGAATGAATAATATATGAAAGAAGTACTCGTTGACATAAATGAACTCACGGACAGCCGGGAAATGTATCAGACCAAACCTCATCCATTTGTATGGGTATTTACCTACATACTTATTGCTTTAATAGCAGCAGCTTTCGTATGGTCTTTCTTTGGGAATAAAGAGATTGTGGTGAAAGCAAACGGCCAGGTCAGGCCGGAGTTGGGAATAAGTACAGTCAGAAACAGTGTGTGGGGGGAAGTTAATAGTGTGGGTTATAAGCAGGGCATGACAATAAAAGTCGGTGACATACTATACACCATAAAACATGAAAGCCTTCTTGTGGAAATGGAGGCTCAGAATAAACAATTGGAGGAATATACCAATGAGCTGACGAACCTGAATAAGTACAGACAGTCAATAGATACAGGTGTCAATGAATTCAATAAAGAAGCAGAACCAATGTACTATGAGAAGGTCAGAAAGCTTCTTATGGATATTCAGTACTCTCAATCGGATACGAATTACAAAATTACAAAGCTAAATGACGAGAAGAACATAAACAGTGAGCAACTTGCAAAAAATCAGAATGAAAGAGAATCTTTAAAAAAGTACATAAAATCTCTGGATGGCAGGAAAAATTACTTTATCGGTAATAGTGAAATTGAGAGAAAGTATGCACAAAAATATGATAAATTTACTATATCACAAACCGATGTTAAAAGAAAATACGACCAACTGGCAAATGATATAAAGAGCAATAGCTTTGAAGCCTTAAAGCAAACCCTTGAGGAAGAAAAAGGCTTGCTAAATGCGTACTCTACACTGGAAAAATGCGTAACTGACGGAAAGAATTATTTTGCTTCCGGAGACAGGTATGCATCCCTATACACAGATTATGATTATAAGTTAACCAACCTTAAGAATACATATTCCGATCAAAAGAGAATATATGATGCCTATGTGGCCCTGAGTGGAGTTGCCATTACCAAATCGGAGCTGGAGAGTGCCAGGATTGAGATGGAAAAGGCAGAAGGGGAGTACACTACCTTCAAAAGTAACTTTCTAGCAGATGTAAATAAAACGATAAGTGAAAAACAAATAAGTGTATCCCAATACGAAAGCAGGGTGTCAGGGACAATGGATCAAGGCTCCCTTTTAAAACTCAATGAACAGGACAGGCAAAATTCAATAAAAAAGCTGTATCTTGATGAACGACAGGCGGCAACTGATTCCATAGATAAATTAACTGATTCCATTAGCTCTTTACGGCTTAATATAACGCTGGATGAAGCAGAATTAAAATCCATTACTGACACTTCAGGTGATAATCCTGCACTTAATTATTCGCTTGTGGAACGGACAAAATCACAGGAAATGGTTGCTACAGATGAAAAGATTAAGACTGTCAGTGATAATATAAGCACTATTCGGCAAAACATTAGGAAGGTTAAACTTGATATAGACAATACAATTGTCAAAGCGAGTATTGACGGAACTGTTAATGTTTTATCAGAAATATATCCGGGTGACTTGGTGGAAAGCGGAAAAGAAATCTTAACCATCATACCTGACAGAAACTCGGCATTTACAATGCAGGTATTTATTAATAACAAGGATATTGGTGAAATTCAAACAGGAAACAAGGTAAAATACAGTTTCGCAGCACTTCCGTACAGGGAATACGGCCAACTGACCGGCACCATAACCAATATCTCAAAAGATGCAGTTAACAATGAAACGACCGGACAAAGCTACTATAGTGTTGAGGCTTCAGTACATTCAACAAGCCTGGTAGGCAATAGTGGTCAAAAGGGAGAACTAAAAGTCGGTATGCTTTGTGAGGCCAACATAATAATCAGACAAAAAAGCTTCCTGAGGTACTTCCTGGAAAAAATAAACCTATTAAATTAGTTGAGGGGTAGGTCTTTATGATAATAAAACTTTTAAAACGTAAAGCAGTATTATTTATGATATCACTGATTTGTTTCATATCAACAATAAATCCAGTGGCTCAGGCATCTTCAACTACTGCAACTATACCGATAATAAGACCTGGTTATTGGAGCCTTGGGGATACATTTAGTCTTATATACGGTAGGGAAAACTTCACAACATATAAATATACTGATATTCAAAACTTATATATCAATAAATGCTATGAAAAACAAATGAATGAAATATTCCTTGAAACAAATGACCTTCAATACAGTCAATATTGCTTACAATATGATGCAGTGTGCCAAAGTATTGCAAGTTGTAAGCAGTTGATAGAGAAATACAATGTATTGGCAAAAAGCTATGAGGATGAGATGATTAATTCTACCGGGACACAAAAGGACATAGCCAAATCAAATATGCAGCAGAGTCTTTTGTCGGCCCAATCATATGAAAAAGAACTGGCAACCGAGGTTTTGCAAAAAGTTGATATATACGTCAACAGGGAACGCTGCCTGTTTATAAATAATAATGAACAAACATACCGGAATCAGCAATATGTTTCAGATATAGCAGAGTATAGAAATTCAATCTACAGCTTGAAGCTACTTGCTGAAAACCATGACCTGCAAGGAGTGAATGCAGAATATTCCACATTAAAAGCTTCAGAACAGAATATACACAAATCAAAGGATATGTCTTTTCAGTCAGACGTAGACTGGTATACTTCAGAATATGGCTACTATACAAATCAGCAAGAGCTTCTTGAACAGCAATCTGACAGCCAATACGAAAAACTACTTTACAATTCTAATATCTTAACGAATAAGGGAATCGTAATAAATACTGAAATCAAAAGCATAAGGGGAATGTCTCTTGTAGATTATAATACTTATGAGAGCGGCTGTATCATAACAGATATCAAAAAGAAACAGCTTGAAGATAAACTGCGAATTATTAATGCAAAGATTACTATCCTGAAAGAATATTTTTCTGAGGGCTCAAATGAAGTTATATTGGCAAAAAATGAAAAACTTCAGGCAAATGTTGAATTGGCAAAATGGTTAGCGGAAAGGGAAAGCATACTGAAAAATACTTATGCTTTATACAAAAGCAAATATAATGAAATCGGAATCAATGAAAAGAAAGCAAAAGCTTTATATGAAAAGTATGTTATATTGCAGAACAAGTATAACTATGGGCTGGCAAGTAAAATCACCATGAAGGAAGCGGAGTTAAAATATATGCAAAGTAGTTTCTCTGAATGGAATAGCCTTTACGAATATGCAAAGGAACTGGGAAATATAGAAAAGCATATGAGTGGGAATATTCAAGTAGGAACATACTGAAAATATTTATAAATAATATTTGAATAAAAATCCTGTATAAAAGAAGAAATCAACTTCAGTTATACAGGATTTTTGTATATAGGGAATATTTTATGCATTTGGCATAGCCACGTATTACAATTTTATAAACATACTACTTCGCCCGGCAGAAAGTATATTAAAACTAAAATTTATTAAAGCTTAAATTTTGAAATCCGACACATAGGCTTTAAGTTTTTCCGAAGCCTCTTTTGTATCCTGGGAGGCTTTTACTACTTCATTGCCTTTCTCCAGTATTTCCGATGCCTTGATAGCAATGTTTGAAGTACCCTCCGCAGCCTCGTTTGTGGAAATGGTAACTTCATTAATTGCCTTCATCATATTGCTGATTGATACCAGGAGCTCTTCGGAGGTTGAACTGAATTCAAATACAAGTTCATCAATACGGGCAGCATCGCTGCTGTATTGCTCACTGGCTTCAACCTGGCTGCTATAGTCTCTTATAACAGTTGCTTCTATAAAGGATAAAATGCTTTGTGAGCCTGCCACAAGGTTTTCCACTGCCACAAGGACATTTCTGGTCACGCCTTGGATTTCTCCCACAGCTTTTTTAGAGTCTTCGGCCAGCTTTCTTATTTCATCGGCTACAACAGCAAAGCCCCGGCCAGCTTCACCTGCTCTGGAGGCTTCAATGGCTGCATTGAGGGCCAGCAGGTTGGTCTGGCTGGTAATCTGCATGATTGCATCAGATAAAAGCCTGATTTGTTCTATGGATTGACTTTGTTCTATGGCCTTTTTTAATTCTGTGTTTGTGGACTGATAAATATTGTAGGCGTGATCTCTGGATTCCTTTGCTGTAGCTTTCAAAGTCAGCGATTTTGCATTGATTTCCTTTGCTGCAAAGGAGGTCTCCTGAGCCTTTTTAGCTATATTCTCAACTGCAGCCTCTATTTCTGAGGAAGTGGCATTCATCTCTTCCATAGTAGCCGCGGTTTGCTGCATTCCTGCGGACAATTGCTGGGTGGTGGCGGAAACATCTTCAATATTGCCGGTCAGGGCAGAAATCTCACTATAGGTATGGGTCATGGCCTGATTGATTTTAGAGGATTCACCCATAACGGATTTTATGATTCCATGAACAGCCTGCTGCATTTTGTGGGCAGACCGGGATATTTCCCCAAGCTCACCTTTTAATTTAAAGCTTCTTTCATCAAGAGTATGGCTGAAATCTCCCTCTGAAAATTTATTCAGCTGGGTGTTAATCCTGCCAATAGCCTTACTTAACACATGGCCTATATAGAAGGCCAGTAAGCCGCCCACCAGCAATGAAACAGCAATAAGAGCAGCTATGACTGTTACGATACCGTTTATCTGCTTGTCTATTACCGTTTTTTCTACTCCCACAAACCACATGCCGACTATTTTGCCGCCTGAGTCCTTAAGCGGAGTGTAGTATGTAAAGCAGTTCTTACTATTAACCATTGCGGTACCCGTGTAGATTTTGCCTTCCTGCAGGACAACAGCCGCCACAGCGGGAGAAACCTTTGTTCCCACAGCCCTGTTACCGTTATCACCAGGTACATTCGTGGACACTCTGGTGTCGTTCATGAATATTGTGGCGTAATAACCGCTTTCCTCCTTGACTGTGTCAACAAACTCAGTGGAGTCGTTTATTTTCTCATCACCCTTGTAAAGGATTCCGTCCTTAATATTCCAATCCCCTGAGAATCTTTCGTTAAAAAACGCCAAGGACAAATTTGCATTTTTTTGTATATTTCCCTTATAATTGTCGGTAACTATTCCCGATACCTCGATATACACAAGAAAAAAAACAAACAGGGCAAAAAGCAGCAGAACCGCAGTAAAGGAAAGTACTAGCTTTGCTTTGATCTTCATTGTATCATCTCCATAAATAAATTTTTAAGGACCTGTAACTTAGAACTTTTACGAGTATAATACCCCCGATATTATGGTGTATAACACACAGTCCGCAAATAAATAACGAGGCTGCGGGATTCTGTCACATTTAGCCCCGGAACTGCATTCGGTTCTTATATCGGTAAAAAAGCTAAAAAGAGTAAATGGTATTTTATGGCAAGTGTATCCTGTGCCGGTGGAGAGGACGGCTAAAGGCGTGAAATCAGTCTTTTCAGGAATATTTATATGTAAAAAAAGCGGATATTGTAATGAAACTTTAATAATAAATATGCCAAAAAAGCCGATATAATAAGCATATAATGAAAAATTTGCTAAACACAGAGGTCGGTTAAATGAATCATTTTAAGTCTTCAAATACGAATATCACTTCAAGGAGCAAATCCGGACGGCTGACAAAATTTTTAGCGGCGGCGGTTGCTGTCGCTGTTATGGCCCAGTCAAGCCTTGTGTTTGCCGCCGTGAGCAAAGAGCCGATAGTAAATACATATACAGCCACTCCTAACGGACAGGCTGTTATTAACAATCTTAAATATACGGATATAGGCAATGCGTCTTACGATTTGAAGGATGCCATTTACCAGAATGGTGCCCTTGATTTGCTGAAGGGCTTTGGAAACACAAAGTTTAATCCCAACGGCAATGTATCCAAAGAAATGGCTCTGTACCTGGCGTATATGGCCGCCAACAGAGTTGGGGACATAACTGCTCAGGGACAAGCCTTAAACGCGGCCCGGTCAGCGGCTCAGAAGAGAACCAGTCTGCAGGCCATACTTTATGACGGCAGTATACAGCTGGCGGCCAATGAGGGTCTTATAACCCAGCAGGAGCTGGCCGACGCCATGAAATCCGATCAAAGCGGACTGGAAGCAGGTGATTTTTTCAGAGGAGCAGCAGTTGAAAGGCAGGAGTTTGCCACCTGGCTGGCCAAGGCCCTCATGCTGCCGCCTGCCTACGAAGAACAGGAGCTTTTCAATAATTTTTCAGATTGGCACAGCGCCATACCCGAAAATGTACCTTACATTGAAGCGGTTTTGCAGAATAATATTATGAGCGGCGACGGAAAGGGCAGCTTTAATCCCAAAAAAGCCGTCACCAGAGAACAGGCGGCAAGAATCCTTAAAAATGCTGAAAATGTAATATTGCCTTTAAAGAGCATGGAAAAAAGGACGGCAACCGTTGAGGATATACAGAAGACCAAGGACACGTCAAAGGGCTACAGGATTGACTATACCACTCTGGTGGTAAGAAACTCGGACGGACTGCTGGATGAGCTGATGGCCGAAACCCGCTATCAGGCGCCCGCAACCACCTCAAACGAGCAGACGGGAAAGGTTCAGGAGGCTTACAGAAGCGAGATTCCGGTTTTCAGAAACGGTACCATATCAAACTCC
Source organism: Bacillota bacterium (assembly GCA_023400235.1). GTDB lineage: Bacteria > Bacillota > Clostridia > Acetivibrionales > DSM-1351 > Ruminiclostridium. Next base: position 88,311 of record JAEXFI010000019.1, on the reverse strand, counting down.
CAAAGCCTCAAGAAGGGTGACAGGCTGGAATATATTGCAGGTATTGACGACAGGGTGGTAAGGTATGCCCGGGTACTTTCCAACAGCGGAGAGGTCAGCTATGTGGCGGCTATAGTAAACAGTGTTGCCAATACTGCAAGAACCATAAACTATACGCCTCTTACCCAGACGGTCAAATATCCCACCCAGGATATAGCAGACCCGGTCAGACAGACTGTCAATGGAAATGTAGTCTATGAGAACAGGAGCTATTCAAATAACATTTTAAATGCAATCACAAAGGGCCCGGTGGATATGACCTCCATACTGCCCGACTCGGTGGTCATAATAGGCCTGAAGCAAAATATCGTAACCGAGATTGTCCCCATTACAGTCAAGAAGGAGCGTGAGCTGGGGCTGGCGGCAGGTATAGTTGAAGAAAATAATCCCCAGCTGGGCTACCTTACACTGTATAACGTGGACGGGTCGGGAAAGACTCCTCTGGAGCTTTCAGCCTTAAGGACCTTCAATTATTCCGACCCCAACAGTGTCCAGGTTTATAAGAACCACCAGAGCGCTGCTTTGGAGGATATAGAGCCGGGAGATACGGTGTTTGTGAGAATAGACGAGACAGGTGCGGTTTCATCAATCAGCAGTGTGGACAACTATACGGTCCGCTATGGCAAGGTTGTTTCCAAAAAGCTCAGTTCCATTACGGTGGAAACCGATAAGGGAATACTGCAGTATAACACTGACGGCGTTAATGTGATAAAGGACGGCAGGCTTTCAAAAATCAGCCAGCTTAAGGACGGGGACAGGGTGAAGCTTCTCGTCAACGAGGCTCCCAATCTCACAAGATTGAAGGAAATAACCATTGAAAGCGGAGACAAACTTGTAGCGAACATATATAAAGGTAAATTTAACAGCTATAACAGCCTTTCAAATCAGATACTTTTAAGTGACCCCTGGACTCTCCGAAAGGGTGTATGGGTCAAGGACGAGGTTGAGCCCATGAAATCCCTGAAGCTTGGGGATGACTTTACAGCGTATTACGGAGGTACGGTCCAGCCTGTAAAGAATATGAACAAATATTTGCCGGGAACGGTTGTGTACCTGGTAAGTGAAAAAGACTACGGCAACAATGAAAATATAGTAATGGCCAATTTTTCAGACGATCTTGAGGTTCCATACAATGACAAGGTGTATACTGCCGGCACAAACAGGTTCACCCTGCAGCAGGCGCTGACCAGCATCAGCTATGACAAGGGGACCATTGTTGTAAAGGAGGGCAGACTTGTTCAGGGCAGCAGTGTGTCAGCCAATGACTATGCGTATGTGGTTGCAAACAGGGATGCTGCCAGCGGAGCTCTGACGGCTGGAGTGGTCTCGGTGGAGCAAAAACCCGGGACAGAGGCAGTACAGCTTTACAGAGGAAGAATCACTGTTATCGACCCATACAAGAATGTTACCCTGCAGTCCTATTCAAGGCTGAACGGAGTGAACTGGGAATACGCCAATACGCCTATAACCTTCACACTAAGTGCTGATACCAGGATTACCGACACAGACGGCATTGTGGGACAGGGTGATTTTATCAGCAGCAATGGAACCGGGACTTTCAGGGATCGGACCATTTATATTCTTAGCAACGGCACCGGTGCGGTTGAAATAAGCACTGCCCCCTTTGGAAACGTAAATGTGACAGGGGAGCTTGTTACAGCTTCGGGCGGTTCTTATGACGAGGAGGGAAATATGGTGTCACAGCCTACCGCCCTGGAACTGAAAAACTGCAGGTATTACAATTCCTCTTCGAATATATATGTAAGCATTGCTGAGAGTAAGGTAAACCTGCTTACAAATTCCCTGGTAATAAAAAACAATGTGAGAATTAATCCTTCGGAGCTGAAAAGGGGCGACAAGCTCAGGATATTGAAGAAAGACGGTACCACATCCGGAGATGCCTATATTGTAATAGTGGAAGAATAGATAAATCAGTTGGAGGTCAGGTATTTTGCATAATTTATTTCTTAAGTCAAAAACTGCAAAGCAAAAAAGATATGACAGGGCCGGGACAGGTGGGAAAATCAAGGGAGCACCTGTCAGGAGAGCTGCTGTAAGCTTGATTCTGGCATTGAGCTTCCTGCTGACGGTGGGTCCTGCCGGAGTACAGGCAAGACAGGGAGACAGCGGCTATGAGGGAGGGATATCCTCCGGTGAAACCCCAAGCATGACAAACCTGTCCTCTTCCAGTAAATATGAATTTGACTATCAGGAGCCTTTTTTCCTGACTGGAGTACCGGTAATACTAAAGGGCAAACTTACCCTTACAAAAAAGCTCAAGGAAGATACGAAAACCAAATCCCAGGTTTTAACCACCACTTACGTGTATTCTCTCAAAGGCGGTACCCAGGACACACTTGCCAGGTCCCTGACCTTTGTGACCACCATTACACCCAAGGCCAACGGCCAGAAGGTGGAGTCCACTCAGCTGACAAAGGCAACGGAGAATGCAAAGGTTGGAGGAGCGGTGTATGTAATCTCCTCCATAGCAGATTATGAGCTTACAAAGTCCATTCTCAATGATATAAAACCTGCAGTTAATTATTACCAGGGTGAGATAATCACCAGGAAAAAGTACAGAATGGGGACTACAGGGTCAGATTATGTCACTGTAAGTTCTACCGCCAGCTATACCGGCTATGACCAGTTTTGGAGCTCGGCGGAGGCTCAGCTTATAAATCAGGAGATAATTCAGCAAAGAGCCGGAAAAGCTCCTGTCACTGTAGGAAATATAAAAATGGAGGTCTCCACCACAACAAAAAAAGAGCTTAAATATTATGAGAACCTCCCTGAACAGTCAAGCATACAAGGGGGCTATGTCCAGACACAGGCCAATGAAAACGTCCTCAAATATACGGCAACTTTAAGTGAACTGGATAAAAAGAAGCTGCCTACTACAAAGCTGGTGCCATATACAGGTGATTTGAAGCTGGAGAGCTTTCCAAGCTCAACCAGACTTGTTTCACCAAACCTTAATCAAATAAGAGGACATGCCTCTGAGGAGAATATCGCCTTGCTTTTCGGCCTTGAGGCCTTTGAAAATGCAGAGGCCTTTGATCCTCAGGAGTACATAAGCAGAGCCGAATTTGTGGCTGCCTTCCTGAAGGTGGCGCCGGAAGTTCCCCTTGACCCTGCATTTAAACAAAAGACAACCCCTTCCAGAACTACAAAAAATACTGTGGTTGTTTCACCCTTTGCTGATGTTTCAGTAAACCGGGGAGATTTTGAAAGCCTGAGCAGTGCCTTGAAAAGGGGAATAATATCAGGCAACGGAAAAAGCAAATTCAGACCTGATGACCTTATTACCGTTTCAGAAGCGGTGGCAATGATGGTTAACGCTCTGGGACTCAACAGTCTGGCTCCAAATCCCGTTCCGGTCACGGGCTTCAAGGATAATGACAAGATACCCTCCTATGCCAGAGCGCCAATGTATGTGGCTGAAAAAATAGGACTTATATCCGAGGATGCCAAGGGCTATATCTACCCCAACGACAGGATAACCAAGGCCAAGTATGCAGATATGATGAAGGCATATATTGACTATATGGGCAAGGATATAAGAAAAGAGTACATGGAAAAGCTCATAAGCTATTGATTTTAATTTGAAATATACCATATGTAAAAACGGCTGTATAATATATTAGTGGTCCTGTAACTTTTAGATGTTAAGACTACTAATACAATATTTTTACAATTCAGAGAGGACATACGCCAATGAACAAGCTAAAGAGATTTTCAGCGGTTATTCTGTCCCTGGCCATACTCATGTCAGTCTTCAGTTTAAGTAGTGTTTCGGCTGAAGGCCAGGGAACAGGCCAGACGCAGATAACCCTTCAGGAGGAATATCTGGAGAGTGCCAGAGACTTTATCAGGCAGAAGTATAACGGAGTAATACCCACAGACGCGTTAAGCAAAGCGGCCACACTTAATGAAATGTTTGACATACTGGATGACTATTCGGTGTTCTTTTCAGCCGATGAATTTTATTCCTTTGTAGGTTCCCTGGCAGGCTCCGTTGAGGGAGTGGGGGTTCAGGTTAATCAGGAAGAAAAGGCAAAATATATAACCATTGCAAAGGTATATAAAAATTCACCGGCCTGGAATGCAGGAGTGCTTTCGGGAGACCAGATTGCAGAGGTTGACGGGGTGTCTGTAGCCGGTCAGGTTTTGGACGCTGTTGTGGCCAAGGTAAAGGGACCCGCTGGAACCAAGGTCAGGCTGGGGCTTCTCAGACAGGGCGAGAAGGATATAATCACCCTTGAGATGGCCAGAGCCTCGGTAAATATTCCGTCTGTGCATTATGAGGCCAGAGGTGCCATAGGCTATATTCTCATTGATTCCTTTTCCAGCAATACCCACAGTGGGGTAGTGGAAGCTCTTAAGAGCTTTGATGAGAAAAAAATTACAAAGGTGGTACTGGATCTGAGGAATAACCCTGGAGGATATGTGGATCAGGCTGTTCAACTGGCTCAGCTGTTTGTGCCGAAGGGTCTTATTACAAAACTGGATTTCAAGGATTCGTCTCAAACCGACGAGACCTACTATTCCTCGCTTTCAAACCTTAAATACAAGCTGGCTGTGCTGGTAAACGAGAACTCCGCCAGTGCTTCTGAAATTTTTACCGGTGCAGTAAAGGATACAAAGGCAGGCATAGTCGTAGGCAGCAAAACCTTTGGAAAGGCAAAAGTACAGGCCTTCTATCCTATTTTGAATCCTGGAGCCTTTGAAAGCCTGAACAAGGTCAGGAATCCCAAATCCGTAAACGCCTATGATTTTACATATGAACCCGAGGACAGCCAGCTTGCAGGCTGGGCAAAACTGACTACGGGGCTGTATTATACACCTAATGGGGATTGTATAGATTTAAAGGGTATAGAACCAAATGTAAAGGTAGAGGACCAAAAGCTCACTGAGGACAAGGTGCCCGTAAACCTCCTGGAGCCTTTGACTGTTACAGTCAAACCAAGACTTGGGACCAAGTATACAGATGTGTTTTATGCCGAGCATATTTTAAAGCTTTTGAATTATAATGTGGATAAACCTGATGTGACCCTGGACAGCAAGACTGTTGCAGCTATCAAAAAGTTCCAGAAGGATAACAAGGTTTACAGCTACGGCGTATTGGATTTTTGTACACAAAAGCTCTTGAACAGCCGCCTTGCATCTCTCAAGCAGGTTAAGGACCCTGTGTACGCAAAGGCAGTGCAGTTGATAAAGTAGAATATGCTTCACAGCTTTATATAACACCCGACTCCAATAAATTGAAAATTGTGATATAATAAAGAAACATATGAATTTGTCATGTGTTTTTTTATTGCCTGTGTAAAGACATACGGCAATTGAATACTGCCTGCCATACAGGCTTTAAAATAATTTAAGGGAATAAGGCGGATAATGAATAACAGAATAAAGATAACTATTTCCTGGGCTGCGGTCTTTTTATGGATGTTTCTTATTTTCAGGCTTTCCTCTCAGGTTGCATCACAATCCAATGGTCTGAGCCTGGGGGTAACCGATTGGCTCTACAGTATTTTTGCTGCCTCAGCCAGATTTGACATGGAGAGCTTAAACCATTTTGTGAGGAAGGGGGCTCATTTCAGCGCATATCTCATACTTGCCCTGTTATCCTCAAATGCATTGCGGAAAACCGGCTTTCAGGGGTGGAGGAATTTTATCATGACATTTGCCATATGTGCCATGTATGCCGTCAGCGATGAGATACATCAACTGTTTATTCCCGGCAGAAGCGGGCAGCCTCTTGATGTTCTCATTGACAGTTCCGGGGCGGCAGCCGGCCTGGGAATATATGCGGCAGTAAAATGGCTCACAGGCAAAAAACAGTCCGGAAAATGACTTTAAACCGGAATGAGTTTATGAAATAATTGATAAAAAATAAATCTTGTATATATATTGACCTTTGTTATGTCAAAATATAAAATATAACGAGGGAATAGATGCCCGGTGTTAATCGGAACTACTTTGCCTCATTGAAGCATTTGCAGGAAGAAGTTTTTTACAGCGGTAAAGTTGACAATTTTACCTGAACATGTAAGAGGTAAGAGCAATGAGGAATTATTTTCATTCCTAAATACAATTTAATTAGCATTTCTATATATAATCGTATGAACATGTCGAGAGGAGTAAAACAATGTCAGTAAAGTATATCTTCGTAACTGGTGGTGTGGTTTCCGGGTTGGGAAAGGGAATAACAGCGGCATCATTAGGAAGGCTTTTAAAAGCAAGAGGTGTACATGTAACAATTCAGAAATTTGACCCGTATATAAATGTGGACCCCGGTACTATGAGCCCTTATCAGCACGGAGAGGTTTTCGTAACTGAGGACGGAGCGGAGACGGACCTGGATTTGGGACACTATGAGAGGTTTATAGATGAAAATCTCAGCAAAAACAGCAATGTTACCACAGGTAAGATTTACTGGTCGGTTATCAGCAAGGAAAGAAAAGGTGACTTCCTCGGAGGCACAGTTCAAGTAATCCCCCATATTACAAATGAAATAAAGGAAAGAATTTATAGAGTAGGCAAGTCGGAAAGAACAGATGTGGTTATCACCGAGATCGGAGGAACCGTAGGCGATATTGAAAGTCTTCCGTTTTTAGAAGCAATAAGGCAGGTCTCTACTGAAATAGGCAGAGAAAATGTGATGTATATTCATGTTACCCTGGTTCCATTTTTGGGCAAGTCCGGTGAACTAAAAACCAAACCCACCCAGCACAGTGTCAAGGAATTGATCAGTCTTGGAATTCAGCCGGACGTTATAGTCTGCAGAACTGAGAAGTTCCTGTCCCAGGACTTAAAGGATAAGATAGCCTTTTTCTGCAATCTCCCGGGAGGAGCGGTAGTCCAGAATCTGGATGCTGAAGTGCTGTATGAAGTGCCTTTGATGCTGGAGAAGGAAGGGCTGGCAAAAACAGTTTGCAAGAGGCTGGGACTTTCCTGCAACGAGCCGGATTTATCCGAGTGGGAGGAAATGGTAAGCAGGCAGAAGCACCCAAAGGGTTCTGTCACCATTGCCCTGGTAGGAAAGTATGTGGAGCTGCATGATGCATATTTGAGTGTGGCCGAGTCTCTGAGGCACGGCGGGATCGGAAATGATCTTGAAGTAAATATAAAATGGGTTAACTCAGAGGATGTTGAAGTGGGAGATGTGAACGAATATCTCAAAGGAGTTGACGGAATACTTGTTCCGGGAGGCTTTGGAGACAGGGGTATTGAAGGGAAAATTCTTGCAATAACCTATGCCAGGGAGCACAAGGTGCCCTTCTTTGGAATATGCCTTGGAATGCAGATGGCTGTGGTGGAGTTTGCCAGGAATGTGGCAGGACTACATGACGCCAATAGCTCGGAATTCGGCGAGACTCCATATCCTGTCATAGATTTGATGCCCGACCAGCGGGATATAGATGAGTTGGGCGGAACCATGCGTCTGGGTGTATATCCCTGTAAAATCAATGAAGAAACCATGATTCAGAAGATATATAATGACGAGCTTATATATGAAAGACACAGGCACAGATATGAGTTCAACAATGAGTACAGGGATATATTGTCCAAGGCGGGTATGGTTCTGTCGGGACTGTCTCCCAGCGGAAAGCTTGTTGAAACCATAGAACTGCTGGAGCATCCATGGTTTATTGGAGTTCAGTTCCATCCGGAATTCAAATCCAGGCCCAACAAGCCACATTATCTTTTTAAGGATTTCATAAGAGCGGCCTACGAAAAAAAGCAGAACGAAAATTAATAAAATTATTACTGACGTAACTAAAAGCCAAAGCAGGCAGCCTGCTTTGGCTTTTGCAGTTTTTCAGCCCTCCCTTGTCAGGTCAACGGTCAGCATTGTCTTAATTAATAAATCAAGTTAATACATAGAAAATTTTCTTATTTTGTATAAAAAAACGAATACCTGCCAATAATTATTTATGAAGCTTATTACTAAATATTGATAGGTTTAAATAAAAAATGATTGGATTTAAAAAGCATATTAATCATTTAATTGGGGAAGAGCCGTCACCTTTTGTTTTTAAATGGGGCAGCGGTAAAGGAGGGGAAAATTTATGAGTAAGGGACTTTTATATTTCAAACCGGCTGCTTTAAGCCGTAAGACAGCCAATATAATTAAGATATGCATTGCGGGTCTGCTGCTGCTAATGCTGGGAGCCTGGATAATTACCTACAATTATGCAGAAGATGTAAATGCAGGACTATCACAGAACCTGGTAAGACTTCATGTTGTTGCAAACAGCGATTCCAAGGCCGACCAGGCACTTAAACTAAAGGTTCGGGATGCAATCATAGATTTTATGAAGGACAAGCTTGCAGATTCAAAGAATATAAGTGAAACCAGAGCCATTATAAATGACAATCTGGAAAAGATCGAGCAGGTTTCTTCAAAGGTAATAAAGGCTAATAACAGCGGTTATAAGGTAAAGGCATCTATGGGAAACTATTCCTTTCCCACAAAAACCTATGGGGATATAGCACTTCCTGCGGGAGAATATCAGGCACTGAAGGTTGTAATAGGAGATGGTGCCGGTGCAAACTGGTGGTGTGTGCTTTTTCCACCGCTTTGTTTTATAGATGCGACTCATGGGACCATACCGGATTCTGTAAAACAGGACTTGAAGACTTCCTTGTCCTCTGAAGAATATAAATTGATTACAACCTCGGACCGCAGTGAGGATATTCCTGTTAAAATTCGATTCAAGGTGGTGGAGCTTTTTGAAGGTTCCAAAGTCAAGGTGACAGGTGCAGTTAACAAAATGTTCAGATAGAGCAATGCAGTCAGAATTAAATCTTCCTTAAAAAGAAAAGGAGTGTTGCGAACTACCCTTGGGTATAGTTCAAAGCTCCTTTTCTTTTTTTAGCGTATAGGGGCGTGCCCAGCAAAGCTGTAATTTGCTAACTGGTGAGAGTCCAGTACAAGTAACCACCAAGGGGCTTGTTAGCTTTAGTGCTAATTTAGGTAGAGATGCCTAGGTTGAAGCGTACTGAATATGCAACATATCAGACCGTAACATGAAGTGAATCCTGTAGCACTGTTAGAAAATCTGCTGTATGCAGAGCAAAGAGGGAGACGAGCCGATTCCTATACGGCGAAGTCCATGGAAGGTGTAAAGAACTTGGAAATTCAGCACTCAAGAATCCTTCGGTGTATTGGGGACGGTATGATATGAAAGTATGTTATGGAACTGGGGAGGGCCTAATCCACACAGGAAACTGTAAAGAGGATTCATATAAGCTCTAAAGGTGAAGTTGATATCCTGTGGAAACGCAATCGGAGGGGTTCATAGTACCAAGGATTATGAGGACAACAAAATCTCATATAGGGAAGGGATTCTGCTTTTGTTCAAGTTTTCAAAGGAGGTAAGAGTGAGTGAATGTCAAAAAGACTAACAACACCATAGATAAAGTTCGACAACTCCAGAGGAAACTATACCTATCAGCAACTAAGAGCAAAGAAAGAAAGTTTCATGCGGTATTAGCACAACAGGTTAAATTATAACTTTTATTTAAAAGGTGATTCCCCCTCCGGGTTCAGGAGGTAATCAGAAATGTGAAAGATTTCTACATTTATTTATGTGATTAATATATAATATTAATTATGAATTGATAATTTGATGCAGAATGGCGGTATTTTATGTGGATATTAAATAATCTGTTTAGTTATTTCAGCAGTCAGGGAGAATTTTATTTATCAATGATATCCAGGCTTATTGTAGCCTGCGTACTTGGAGGCATTATAGGTTTTGAGCGGGAGCATGTACATAGGCCTGCCGGCCTCAGAACCCATATTCTTGTTTGTGTGGGTTCTGCGCTGGTTATGGTTACCTCTGAATTTATTTATTACAGATATTCTTCTCATGCAAATGTTGATCCGGCAAGACTGGGAGCACAGGTAATCAGCGGAATAGGCTTTTTGGGGGCAGGTACCATCATAAAAGAGGGTATCAGTGTAAAGGGACTGACAACCGCCGCCAGCCTTTGGGCAGTGTCCTGCATAGGTATAGCCGCCGGAATAGGGTTTTACTCCGGAGCCCTGCTTGCCACAGTCATAATATTTCTTATACTGGTGGTAATAAAGAAGACCCAAGGCCGTATGACTTCCCAGAAAAGTACAAGGCTTTTTATCCATACTCAGATTAAAAGAGGCGAAGTCAACGAACTGTCCAGAATAATACAGGAGCTGGGTGTCAGAATAAAGAAAACCGATTTTGTCAGCAGTGAAAGAGACGGAGAAATGGTACTGCGCTTCACTCTGGATATGTCAGCCCAAACACCTATGGCTGAGCTTATAGAGGCGGTTCTTTGCCACGAACATGTCAGACGGGTTTACGAGGAATAGCCTTTTTACAAAGTACCTTCATCCGTACCTACGGGGTACTTATAAAGCCTGTCCTCCTATAAATAATCTTGTACTATTTTTCACTCCTCTTGAATAAAAATATTCGTAGAATACAAGAGAGGCGATTAATTGTTATGAGTGTTATTGAATCAAGGCTGAATTATGCAAATCCGGAGAGTATGCTGACCACAGGCCTTACCGACAAGGAGGCAAGACACAAGCTCCAGACCCACGGTCCGAATATTCTGGCTGAAAGAAAGAGAATATCTCCATTAAAAATATTATTTGAGCAATTTACCGACCTGATGGTAATTATTCTGATGGTCTCTACTGTCATATCAGGATTCATGGGAGAAATGACAGAGGCAATTACCATAATTGCCATAGTCGTGATAAATGCCATAATGGGATTTGTTCAGGAATTCAAAACCGAAAAGACAATGGAGGCCTTAAAATCCCTGGCAGCTCCAAATGCCAAGGTTATCAGGAACGAGCAGCTTGTCAGCGTACCGGCGGAAGAAATTGTTCCCGGAGATATTCTGGTAATCGAGGCAGGAGACCGTATTGCCGCCGATGCAGCGGTTTTGGAAAGCAGCGGTCTTCAGGTGGATGAATCCCTTCTGACAGGGGAATCAGTTCCCGTTGAAAAAAGTCCGCTTAAAAGCAGCAGGGCAATCATTGACCCATATGATAAAAAATCCTCGGTCTATATGGGAACGGTTATAACCGGCGGCAGAGGCAAGGCCATAGTATTTGCCACCGGCATGAAAACCGAAATGGGCCACATAGCAGATATGATTCAAAACATAGAGGATGAAGAAACACCTCTGCAAAAAAGGCTTGCACATCTGGGAAGGTTTATAGCCGTTGGCTGCCTGCTCATATGTACCATTGTCTCCATAACCGGTGTCATTCGGGGCGAGAAACTCTTTACCATGCTGCTCTCAGGCATAAGCCTGGCTGTGGCGGCAGTTCCCGAGGGACTTCCTGCAATAGTAACGATTTCACTGGCACTTGGTGTTCAGAGAATGCTCAAAAGAAATGCTCTTATCAGGAAGCTGCCTGCTGTTGAAACTCTGGGCTGTGCCAGCATTATCTGCTCTGACAAGACAGGTACTCTTACAGAAAACAAGATGACTGTAAGGAAAATATACGCAGCCGGATATCAGCTCTCAGTCACAGGCAACGGATACAACATTGACGGGAGCTTTCTTGTTGACAACAGGCCCTCCGACCCTCTCAGGGTGGAAGGAATCAAGTTGGCTCTTGAAATCGGTGCCTTTTGCAACAATTCGGTCATAACCAGGCCGGTTTCAGAAAACTCCGCAATTGGTAAAATCAAGGCGATATTCTCCAAGCAGGAAACCTTGAAAATATCAGGGGACCCTACCGAAATAGCTCTCACCATAGCAGCTGCCAAGGCGGGGATAACTTCTAGCGATCTAAACGAGACATATCAGAGAATTGACGAGCTTCCCTTTGATTCCGACAGAAAGTGCATGTCCATAGTCTGCAGGAATAACAAGGGCGAGATATATGTGTTTACTAAAGGCGCACCGGATATGATTATAGACAAGTGCAGCAGGATAATGTCCGCCAGGGGAATTATCAAGCTGGATGAATTGACAAGAAGATCAATAACCAAAATAAATGACGGCATGGCCAGTGATGCCTTGAGAGTAATAGGTCTGGCTTACAGAAAGCTGGAGACGGGAAATTACATTGCAAAGACAAAAAATGTTGAAAGTGACCTCATATTTGTGGGTCTCATGGGCTTGATAGACCCTCCCAGGAAGGAAGCTGTTGAAGCAGTCCAGAAATGCAGGTTTGCAGGAATAAAGCCGGTGATGATAACCGGGGACCACAAGCTTACTGCAACTGCCATAGCCAGGGAACTGAATATTTTCTGCGAAGGGGACAATGTATTGACAGGGGCGGAGCTGGACAAAATGAGCGAAGCCCAGTTGGAGGACATAGCGCCTTCAGTGTCCGTGTATGCAAGGGTATCACCCAAGCATAAGCTGCAGATAGTCAAGGTGCTCAAAAGGCTGGGACATATAGTTGCAATGACCGGTGACGGAGTCAACGATGCCCCGGCGGTAAAAGAGGCTGATATAGGAGTCTCCATGGGCATCACCGGAACGGATGTTACAAAGGAGGCCTCCTCAATGGTGCTGCTGGATGATAACTTTGCCACCATAGTAGCTGCTGTGGAAGAGGGAAGGGTCATATACAACAATATAAGAAAATTCATACGTTACATGCTCGCCTGCAACCTGGGCGAGGTGCTGACAATGTTTCTGGGAATGCTAATGTGGCTGCCCATACCTCTGCTCCCTATTCAAATCCTGTGGGTAAACCTGGTTACAGACGGCCTTCCGGCCATAGCCCTGGGACTTGACCCTGCGGAAAATGATATTATGATGAGAAGGCCCCGTGGCTCAAAGGATACCATATTCTCCCACGGACTGTTAAGGCTTATAGTGTCAAGGGGTATTTTTATAGGGCTTAGTACGCTGGGGGTCTTTGTAAGCATACTGTATTTTGTAAATAATGTTGAGCTGGCACGTACAGGAGCCTTCATGACTCTGGTAATGACACAGCTCATACATGTGTTCGAATGCAAATCGGAAACCAAAAATATATTTGAAATACCGCTGACAAATAATATACCGCTCATATTGGCAGTCCTCTGCTCGCTTGCAATGATACTTGGAGTAGTATATATACCTGTATTTCAAGTGATTTTTGAAACAGTCCCACTGGGACTTAATGAATGGCTGCTCATACTGGGCTTCTCCTTGCTGGGACCGGTGCTCTCCAGCCTGCTGGGAAAGGGCTCAAGACGGCAGCAGTGCTAAATACGGGTGATTGCCGCCTATTAAGGCAGCCAAGTGCAAAAGAGCCTTGTAATCGGGACTGTGAAGGATAAGTTAAATAAATGGAAAGAGATAGAAGGAGAAGCTGCCTTCTATTTTTTTGCTTTTCAGGAGGAACACAGTCATATAGTATTGAGGAGACACCTTCAAAGTGCATTTATTACTCATAATCATGCCGCATTGCCACATATCAATGATTTCCCCCTTGAAAAGGAGTTAAAAAAACTATATAATCTTAAAATGACTAAACAAAAAATTCCATTTTTTTGAGAATTTTTGTTTGAAATTTAAGTAGAACTTTGTTCAAAATGTTACATTTCGTTCATAGTTTATTAAAAAAAATTATGGATAATAGTAAAGAAAGCGCAGCCTTCTTTGAAAAGCGCAGCTTTCTTTGGAATACGGTGGATTCTTTGAATGCTACGTGTTCTATGGAGTGGGCGGGTTATTATTCTGAAATAGCTTAGCCGTTCTTTTGAGTGTATTAACAAAGTTAATTACGGTAATACTCCTGAACATAAGCGATTACGCTTCATGGTAATTGACTTTTGTTCCTGAATGCACGAAAAAAATAGGGGGGAAAAGAATGATTGAAATTCAGAATTTGACCAAAAGCTATGGTCAGATAAAGGCTGTAGACAATATCAGCTTTACAGTTGAAAAAGGTGAAGTGCTTGGTTTCCTCGGACCTAACGGTGCCGGAAAATCAACAACCATGAATATTATTACCGGTTTCATTCCTTCTACCGAGGGTACGGTAAAGGTAAACGGGTTTGATATTATGGAAAGTCCTTCAGAGGTTAAAAAAAGAATAGGCTATCTTCCTGAATTGCCGCCATTGTACATGGATATGACAGTATCCGAATACCTGGGCTTTGTTGCCGACCTGAAGGACGTAAGCAGGAAGGTAAAGAAGAGTCAGATGGCAGACATTATGGAACTGGTCAAGTTAACAGATGTAAGAGGACGACTGGTAAAGAACCTTTCAAAAGGATACAAGCAGAGAGTCGGACTTGCTCAGTCTCTTTTGGGAAACCCAGAGGTGCTCATACTTGACGAACCTACAGTTGGTCTTGACCCGAAGCAGATAATAGAAATCCGCAAGCTTATAAAAGCTCTGGGCAAGCAGCATACAATCATATTGAGCTCACATATACTGCCTGAGGTAAGCGCAGTTTGTGAAAGGGTAGTTATTATTAACAAGGGAAAGATTGCTGCGATTGATACTCCGGACAACCTTTCAAAGGGTATGAACACTGTCAGTAAGCTGTCGGCTACCATTGCAGGTCCAAAGGGCTCAATATCCAACGCCATTGAGCAGATATACGGAATCAAATATGTAGAACCCCATATTGAAAAGGAAAAAGATGTAACAGAATTTATAATTGAATCGGACAAGGAAATCGACATAAGAAGACCTCTATTCTTCGCAATGGCTAAAGCGGGATATCCTATCATAGAATTGAAATCCATGGATCTCACTCTTGAGGATATCTTCCTACAGTTAACCACTCAGGAAAAGGAGGTTATATAAGTCATGTTTTCGATTTTTAAAAAGGAATTCAAATCATATTTCAATTCACCTGTAGCATATGTAATGATCGGGCTGTTTATATTTATTTCTTCAATGATATTTAATATTAACCTTACTCAAGGAATTGCGGAATACATCTTCAATCTGAATTATATGGCGCTTGTACTGATACTTATAGTACCCATACTGACCATGAAATTACTGGCAGACGAGAGGAAAAGCGGAACAGAAGTGCTGCTTGTAACATCACCTGCCAGTCTTACAAGTATAGTTGTAGGCAAGTATCTTGCAGCCTTTTCGGTGTTCCTTGTGATGACGGGAATAACCTTTATCTATCCCATAATCCTGTCGGTGCTGGGGGAACCTTACATTCCGGAAGTCATTGGCGGTTATGTGGGCTTCATATTATTAGGAGCTGCATTTATTGCCTTTGGTGTTTTTGCCTCCTCACTTACCGAAAGTCAGATTATCTCTGCAATCGTCAGTGTAGTAGGGCTTCTGATGATGTGGCTTTTACAAGGTATAGCTCCGTCGCTGGGCGGAATCTGGTCAAAAATTCTCTCCTGGTTTTCATTGTATTCCAGGACGGAAGACTTCTTCGCAGGTATACTTTCGCTTGGGCCGGTGGTTTATTATCTGAGCTTCTCGGCAGTATTTGTATTCCTGGCAATTAGAGTAATAGAAAAAAGACGCTGGAGCAAGGGGTGATAAAAAGTGGGAAAATTTAAATTGGATAGAAGATCTCTTAAATACGGTTCCAATTCAATAATATTGATAGTTGCCGTTTTGGCAATAGCAGTAATTGTTAACCTGCTTGTAGGCATGGGTGACATAAAATGGGATTTAACTTCAGACAAGCTTTATACCCTTAGTGATGAAAGTAAGACCATCATAAAGGACATAAAGAAGGAGGTTACAATCTACGGCCTTTTTGACGATGGTCAGATGGGAGCAGGGAGTGGCTTTAAGGATATAATGAACCTTCTGGATCAATATGAAAAGCTGGGAGTAAAGGTTACCTATGTTGATCCTGACAAGGACCCGGGCACCATAGCCTCCTTTGACAAGGACAAGACCAAGGGCATAGCAAAAAATGACTTTGTGGTTAAGAGCGGAAACAAGGTTAAGAAGCTCAGTGCCACCGATTTATATGGACAGGACTCACAGTATGGCAGAATGTATACTGCGGAGCCCATGATAACGGGTGCTATAAAATTTGTCACCTCGGATGTTACCCCTGTGGCATATTTTGTAGAAGGCCACGAGGAGTATTCTGTGGACACAGACCTTACCAAGATTAAAGCCGACCTGGAAAACAACAATATGGAAGTTAAGTCTCTCTCTCTGATCACAGGGGAAAAAATCCCCGAGGATTGCAAGCTTTTGGTTTTTGCTTCACCAAAGAGAGATCTTTCCGAAACGGAATTAATCAAGGTGAATGCTTACCTTAAGAGCAACAAGGGAAGGGTGATATTCCTGTTTGATTCTGTGGAATCAGGCAGCAAATTGCCTAATTTTGAGCAGGTATTGCAGACATACAATATCGGAATAAACTATGACAAGGTCAAGGAGCTGGATGAAAAAATGCACTTGCCTGGGGATGAGTATTCCCTGGTAGCAAAGGTTCAGAGCAATGATATAAACAATTCAGGCACGGAGGAATACGTTTTCCTGCCGGATTCCAGAAGCTTGACAATTTTAAAGAATCAGAAGGAGTGGCTTAAAACCTATTCAATGGTAAAAACTACTGAAAAGGCTGAAGCTGCAAGTATTTTGAACCAGGGCTCAACCGAGCAGGGGCCTTTTGATCTTGCAATTGCCACAGAAGTGGATGGCGGCAGTAAGGTGCTGGCATTTGGAAACGGTATTTTCATTACTGATAAAGCACTTTCCAGCCAGTATTCAAATTATTTTTCCATGGGAGAATACTATTTCCTCAAAACAATTGTGAACTGGATGCAGGATAAGGAAGACCAGACTACCATAACTTCCAAACTGGTAACTCCGAAAACCATTACTGCCTCAGAAAGCCAGGCCAAGGGAATTTCCATAGTCATGATGGGCGTTGTTCCTGTGCTTATTATGGCATGCGGCTTGTTTGTATGGGCAAGAAGGAGGCATTTGTAAGCTATGAAGCTATTTAGAAATGCTATCATTCTTGTAGTAGTAGTGGGGCTTCTGGTTGCGGCATACCTGTATTTGGGCAGCAGAAAGACCGACAATACCGACCCGGCGGTTGATACCACTGAGGAACAGGAAATATCCATAATAGACTCAGCCCAGGATAAAGTCAGCTCAATAGAGTTTCATAACGAAGGCGGTTCTTACAAGCTTGTCAAAAAAGATAATAGCTGGACTATGGAACCGGAAATGGAGTTTCTTCTTGATAGCAGTCTGGTTGATGCAGCCGCAGGTGATTTCGCGGATCTCAATGCAAACAAGGTTGTGGAAGAAAAAGCGGCGGATCTTGGAAAGTATGGCCTGGACAAGCCAACAGCTTCAGTAAGGGTGGGTTTTGATGACGGAACCTTCAAGGAAGTTGAAATTGGAGCTGTGACACCAACCAGTGACGGCGCATATGTAAAGCTTAAGGGCGAAAGCAAGGTATATGTGGTAGGTCTGTACTATCAGACCAAGTTCAACTATAACAGAGGGTATTTCGCTGTTAAGGATATACTGCCCATAGAAGCTACTTCCGTAAGTGCCATTACATTCGAGAAAAACGGTGAGGTACAGTTTGCGCTGGACATACTCTCGGAAAACAAGATAAACATTACGGCACCAATAAAGGATGTGGCGGAGCCTCAAGAGGTATCTCAGATATCAAGTGCAGTTGTACAGTTGAAGATAAAGGATGTTGTGGACGAAAATCCTGATTTGGCCAAGTATGGACTGGATAAGCCCGCATTTTCCATACAGTATGGTGACGGTAAAAGTTCAAAAACCATATTGTTCGGAAAGCAGCTTGAAAAAGGGGTGACAGCCTATGCCAAATACCCTGAAGGCAAGAGCGTATTTACTGTTGACATATCGGGACTGAATTTCCTGGATAGAAAGTTCGGCAGCCTTGTAAGCTCCTTTGTTTTCCTTCCAAATATAAGTGAAGTCAACAGGGTTGAGCTTAAAATCGACGGCAAAACCATTGTTTCGGATATAACCACAAATAAGGACGATTCCGACAAGGACACCTTCAAGGTTGACGGAAAAGATGCAAATATGGAAAGTGCCGAGGGGAAATCGCTGTTCAGAAACTTCTACTCAGCTATGATAGGCATCACAATGTATAAGTATGAGGCCGGATATAAGCCATCAGGGACTCCAGAGGTAACCATCAAGTATTACATGAAGCCCGACTCCAAGCCTGTTACCATTGAGTATATCTCCAAGGATGAGAATTACTACTACGCAATGAAGGATGGGGTTTATACAAACAGAATAGTGCTGAAAACTGTTCTGGACGAGCCTGATGGAATAAGAGCCACCTATAAGGCCCTTAAGGAAGCCATCGACAAGGGTACGGACAAAAGTGCTGACAAAGGCACTGACAAGAAGTAATACTTTGAAGTAGAATCAAATAATAAAATGTAATGTACAAGGCAGCTCTCTCATAGAATTATACAGAGGATCAAACCCTCTGGAACCACTGGTTCCAAATATTCTATGTTGGGAGTTGCTTTTTTTGGTTAAAGGTGAAATCGGTAATATTTTTAAAGTAGCATTTTTGTATATGGCAACCATTATTGGAGCGGGTTTTGCATCGGGGCAGGAAATCATCCGGTTTTTCTCAATGTATTACGCCGGGGGCTTTTTTGGCATAATACTTGCAGGAATGCTGTTTTCCGTGGTAGGGTACATAGTTCTGAACAAGGTATTTTCAGAGAGAATCAGCAGCTATGACGAATTTCTTTTTCCAATGACAGGTTATTTCCTGGGCAGGTTGATGGAATTTATAGTAATGCTTTTTATGTCCTGCATAATGTGTGTCATGATAGCGGGACTGGGAAACGTGCTGGTGGAACTTACGGGGCTGGCCTACAGGTATTGCGTGGCAATAAGTGCGGCAGCAACGCTTCTGGCCATAATGTCAAATATTAAAGGCATTGTTGCAATAAGCTCGTTTGTATCCCCTGTGCTCATTGCAGGAATAATTTTTGTAGGTTTTTACATACTTGCCTCAAAGGATACCTCGGTTTTCAGCATTTCAGGCAAAATGAGACTACTGACCGACAACTGGGTATTCTCCGCCATACTCTATGTAAGCTATAATACTATTATCTCCACAGTACTGATGTCAAGGATGCTCCCCTATCTGAAGTCAGGTAAGGTCAGTAAGTGGGGAGGTGTGCTCGGAGGAGGTATGCTGTGCGTTACAGCGCTAATAATAAATTGGGCGCTATATTCCTTTTACCCCCATTCCATAATATCCGAAATCCCTGTGCTTGGCATAATACAGAACAACAGCAAATTGCTTGCCCACATCTACAGCATCATACTTATACTGGCCATGTACACCTCGGCGGTTACTTCCGGCTATTGCCTCACCGAGAGAATAAGCTCCAAAATGAAAATCAACTACAAGCTGGTAGGTGCGGTGCTTTGTGCAGTGGTAATGCCCATGTCCACGCTTGGGTTTTCCAGTCTGATAGCAACACTATATCCCGTATTTGGATATCTTGGACTATTTCTGCTGTTTATAATACTGTTCCAGTCTGTAAGAGGTTATATGACAAAGCCTCGGTAACACGTTTGGGAATGGAAGGTGTATATATAATGCGGTGGATATTTTATTCAGGGAATATAGTGGATATATTATGTCTCATATGCTAAACTTTTACTATGGGCAGGCATAAGCACAACCTGTCTGAACAAAAGAAAAAATTGAGGTGAAGTGTCATTGTCGGCCCAGTTAAACCATGAACCCGACTCAAAAAGTATAAAAAAGCCAAACACTTTGACAGGTGTATTAATGTTTTTGCTGCTGGCTGCTGCAATAATAACCATGGCATTTGCAGTCTATCTGAAATCCATAGGCTATGATTTCAAGGACTTCAGCATGGAGAAGGCCCTGGATTATGCCCGAAGCTACAGTAAGGCTGAAACAGGCTCAGGTGCAGCCGACATATCTTTTTCTCAGGATGGCAGCGTTGACTTCAAGGTATACAGGGGAAATATAATCCTTCTGTCCCAGGACGGAGTCAAGTGGTATGACAAAAAAGGCAAGCTGTTGCAGGAAGTTTCACTGACTATGACAAGGCCTGTCATACGCAGTTCAAAAAAATATATGGCTGTGGTTGATATCTCGGGAAGGGATATCTGCATGTTCAAGGACAAGACACAGCTTTGGTCCAGAAAGCTGGACAACCAGATAATTAATGCGGAGGTGAGCGAAGAAGGCTATTGTACAGTGGTAACACAATCCAAAGAATTCAAATCGGCGGTGCTGGTTATCGACGCAAACGGAGCCGACAAATACACAAAGCTCTGTGCCGAGGACATGGTGCTGGGCACAAAAACTCTTAATGACAGCGAAAATATTATAATAAACAAGGTTAATACAAAGGGCATAAAGGCCGGAACACAGTTTGAGTTTAACAATTTTTATGATGAAAAGCCATATGCAGTTATTGATATAGCAGACAATGTTTTCCCGGTATTGCAGTCGGTTGGAGGAAATACGGCCGCTATAGGTCAGAACCTGATTCTCTTTATGGACAAGCAGGGAAAGGAATTGTGGCGTAAAAGCGCCCAGTCTGTTTTTTGTACTGCTCTTAGCAGCAGTAAATACGTTATAGTAGCCGGGAAATTTAATGATACCTCCGGTGCCTCCAGTCAGAAAGTACTGGTTTTGAACCAGAAGGGTGAAGAGGTGTACAGCTTTGAACAACCGGAAAATATAAGCGGGATGAGTGTATACGGAGACCGGCTTGCCTTAAGGACACAGAGGAGCATATACCTGTACAGCCTAAAAGGCGAAAAACTGGGTCATTATATAGCAAAAAATGAAATAAAGGATGCATATCTGACCGGAGCTAATGAAGCAGTTGTAATAACCGGCGGTAATATATCACTGGTGGAAATAAAGTGAGCTGGAGAGGTTTAGGATGAATTGGACAGACATTGCTGTACTGGTCATTATTGCCGTATTTACGGTCATAGGCCTGAAAAACGGCTTCTTGTACTCTGTTTTCAGGCTGCTTTCATATATACTGTCGGTGATATTTGCCATAAAGTTTTATCCGGTTTTGTCGGCCATGCTGCAAAAAACAATCCTTTATACGAATATAAAAGAGTCGGTTATAAATGGAATAATGCGGCAGCAGTCTGCCGATGGTGTATCCCTGCAGGAGCGGACGGCTCAAACAATAGTTGACGGCCTGAAGCTGCCGGCCTTTTTGAAGGAAGCCATAATTGAAAGTGTGGGAAAAAAGGATATTTTAGGAGTTCAGAAGCTGACGGAAGCAATAGGTGCGGAAATAGCAACCCTGGTTATAAATGTTCTCAGCATGGTTTTGATATATCTGATAATAAGATTCGGGCTTATATTTGCCAGGGTTATAATCAAGGCAATAGCAAGGCTTCCGGTATTCCGGCAGCTGGACAAGGCTGGAGGTCTTGTTTTAGGCGCTATAGAGGGAATCTTTATGGTGTATATAATGTGTGCACTTCTGGTATTCTTCAGTGCATTTCCACGGTTCTCCCCTGCTATCGATTCAGTACAGAAATCCCAGATTGCCAGTTTTTTTTATCAGAACAATTTTATCGTAGGCTTTCTGATGCCGGAACAACCGGTGGAACAAGCCTCCCAACAGTCTCCGGAACAGGTGGAAACCTAATGGTCTCAAAACATATGGAACGTATATTGAGGGTGCGGAAAATTTTTGAATTAATGTTTTCTCCCCTGGGGTCAATTTGTTTTAACGTTTTTTATCCTATTAAGGTTTGTGTCTGGACACCCTTTCAACATAAGAGTAAAATAAGGATAAATCAGGCTGGGAAGTGACTATCCCGGCTCTTGTTTTAATAGGCGGACATTATTGCTGATTGACTACAAAGCTACCATGTTTATTATATGAAATATATTGTGCAGACTTCATTTATTTGCTTTTTGAATTAAATACCGGCAACAGGTAATGCCAAACAGGAGGTTTATATGAAAAGTGATATTGTAAAAAAGGGTATTGAAAGAGCTCCTCACAGAGCGCTGTTCAAAGCGATGGGTTATACCGACGAAGAGCTGGAAAGACCTTTGATAGGAGTTGTCAATTCACAAAATGAAATAGTTCCGGGGCATATTCATCTGGACAAGATTACCGAGGCGGTCAAAGCCGGTATAAGAATGGCCGGAGGTACTCCCATAGAGTTTGGTGCGATTGGTGTTTGTGACGGTATAGCAATGGGACACACGGGAATGAAATATTCACTGGCTACCAGGGAACTCATAGCAGATTCCTGTGAGGCTATGGGAAAGGCACATAGCTTTGACGGAATGGTGTTCATACCAAATTGTGATAAAATCGTGCCGGGCATGCTTATGGCTGCTGCAAGAATCAATGTACCGTCCATAGTTGTGAGCGGCGGCCCTATGCTGTCCCTGAACAAGGATGGAAAGCAGCTTGACCTGAATACCATGTTTGAGGCGGTAGGAGCTTTCAAGGCCGGAAAGATAACTCAGGAAGAGGTAGATGACTTTGAGAACAGCGCATGTCCCGGCTGCGGTTCCTGCAGCGGCATGTTTACTGCCAATTCCATGAACTGCCTTACAGAGGTGCTTGGTCTTGGCCTCACTGGAAACGGTACCATACCTGCGGTGTATGCGGAGAGGATAAGACTGGCAAAGCATGCAGGCATGAAGATTATGGAGCTGGTGGAAAAGGACATAAAACCCTCTGATATTTTGACAGAAAAAGCCTTTGAAAATGCTCTGACCGTGGACATGGCACTGGGCTGCTCTACCAATTCCGTCTTGCACCTGCCTGCAATTGCAAACGAGACAGACATGCAGATTGATCTGGATATAATAAACAAAATCAGTGCAAGGACACCCAATCTTTGCAAGCTTGCGCCGGCAGGCGGCTACCATATTCAGGATCTGTATGCGGCAGGCGGGGTACAGGCTGTAATGAAGGAGCTTTCCAAAAAAGGATTGCTGCATCTTGATTTAATAACTGCCACAGGTAAAACCGTAGGAGAAAATATTCAAAATGCCAGGGTTAAGGATTATGATGTTATAAAAAATATAGATACCCCTTATAGTGCAACTGGGGGAATAGCCGTCCTCAGGGGAAATATAGCACCTGACGGGGCGGTAGTGAAGAAGTCTGCGGTTGC
Organism: Bacillota bacterium; assembly: GCA_023400235.1. Classification (GTDB taxonomy): domain Bacteria; phylum Bacillota; class Clostridia; order Acetivibrionales; family DSM-1351; genus Ruminiclostridium. Next base: position 65,171 of record JAEXFI010000019.1, on the reverse strand, counting down.
CGACTCAATGCTGGTGCACAAAGGTCCTGCAAGGGTGTTTGACAGTGAGGATGAGGCAATAAAGTCCATATACGAAGGAAAAATAGTCAAGGGTGATGTTGTCATCATCAGATACGAGGGACCCAAGGGAGGTCCCGGTATGAGGGAAATGCTGGGCCCCACCTCTGCAATAGCGGGTATGGGTCTGGACAGTTGTGTGGCACTTATTACCGACGGAAGATTTTCCGGAGCTTCAAGAGGAGCCTCCATAGGGCATGTATCGCCGGAAGCCATGGAGGGCGGCCCGATTGCCCTCATCAGGGAAGGTGATATTGTGGACATAAATATACCTGAAGGTCGCCTGAACATTGAATGTGCACAGGAGGAGCTTGACAGGCGCAAGGCCTCCTGGAGTGCTCCCCAGCCAAAGATAACCAGCGGCTATCTGGGGAGGTATGCAAGGCTTGTAACCTCTGCAAGTACAGGAGCGGTATTGAAGTAGTGAAATGATATAAGGAGTGAGTGAATGAAATTATTAGGTGCTGACGTTATTATAGAATGCCTTAAGGAACAGGGTGTGGACACCGTATTCGGATATCCGGGCGGGCAGGCCATAATCATATATGATGCCCTGTACAGGGCAAGAAATGAGGTAAAGCATATACTTACCTCCCATGAACAGGGGGCATCCCATGCTGCTGACGGCTATGCCCGTGCCACCGGCAAGGTGGGGGTGTGTATAGCCACCTCCGGACCGGGGGCAACCAACCTGGTAACAGGTATAGCCACGGCATATATGGATTCTGTGCCCATGGTTGCCATAACAGGTCAGGTGCCAACGGGCCTGTTGGGAAAGGACTCCTTCCAGGAGGTGGATATAACCGGAATAACCATGCCCATAACCAAGCATAATTTCATAGTAAAGGATGTCAGCAGGCTGGCAGACACAATAAGGAAGGCCTTTGCCATTGCAAGAGAAGGAAGGCCGGGACCTGTCCTGGTGGATATCTGCAAAGACGTAACCGCCACTGAGGTAGAGTACACCCCACGTATTCCGGACAAAAGCGACTATATATCAAATAAATATAATGAAGTAAGCAGTTCAGAGCTGGAAGAAGCAATAAAGGCCATAAACAGTGCAGAAAGGCCGGTTATTTTGTCCGGAGCAGGTGTGGGCATAGCCGGTGCGGAGGAGGAAGTCAGACTGCTGTCTGAGCTTGCCGGTATTCCGGTAAGTACTTCTCTTATGGGAATGGGTACCTTTCCGGGAACCCATGAGCATTTTATGGGAATGGTGGGTATGCATGGCACCAAGACTTCAAATTATGCTGTCCATAATTGTGACCTGTTCATTGCAATAGGAAACCGCTTCAGTGACAGGATTATCAGTAAGGTCAGCAGCTTTGCGCCAAACGCCAGGATTATGCATATTGATGTGGATTCAGCAGAGGTGGGGAAAAATATTTCCGTAAGCTTTCCTCTTGTGGGAAACATAAAAGATATACTTCAGGCCCTGATAAAAGGCGTCAGACGCGAAAAAAGCACTCAGTGGCTGGAAAGGGTATCCAAATGGAAAGAGGAATACCCGCTGAAGTATGACAAGTCTCAGGAAATTCTCCGGCCCCAATACATAGTGGAGCGTATATACGAACTCACCGGAGGAGATGCCATAATAACCACCGAGGTTGGACAGCATCAGATGTGGGCGGCCCAATACTACAAGTACACCAGGTTCAGGCAGTTTGTTTCCTCGGGAGGACTGGGAACCATGGGGTATGGGCTTGGTGCCTGTATTGGCGCGCAGTTGGGCAGGCCGGATAAAAAGGTTATAAACATAGCGGGTGACGGCAGCTTCAGGATGAACCTGAACGAGCTGGCTACAGCCGTGGAATACAAGCTGCCCATTATAATCGCACTCTTCAACAACCGGGCGCTGGGTATGGTGAGACAGTGGCAGGAGCTGTTCTATGACAGCAGGTTCAGCCAGACCTCCATAGACAGGGGCACAAACTTTAAAGCTCTGGCTGAGGCTTTTGGGGCAAAGGGAATAGATGTGTCACAGCCGGAGCAGGTTGATGCGGCCATTAAGTCTGCTCTTGCAGAGACTAATGTCCCTGTTTTGATAAATTTTGAGATAGACAAGGACCACAAGGTATTCCCAATAGTGCCTCCTGGCGCAGGGATAAACGAGGTAGTAGACAGCTAGTGGTCTGTAATTCCTAAAAGTCGCATATTGCCGCCGGTTAGATTCCTGCTCTGCAGAAATTTTCCTCGCCGGCAATATAAGATTTAGACGTTACAGACCACAGTACCAAAGGTATTCCCTTATACACTGCTGACAGCACAGGCTGTTTTAGAGTATAGGATTTTATATATATTGGATATAGTTGTAAGCGTTGATACTACTAAAGTATAAGCAATACACTAGAAATTTCGTCGAAGGGGGCAGTAGTGCCCCCTAGCGAACAAGACAATTTGCTGAGCATCTGTAGAAACTTAAATGGGGCACTAAACGGATTTGCGCAGCAAATTTCTTGCCGCACAAGCCCACACAGCGCGGATTTTGGCAAAACGATAAAAGCCATGAGCAGCGGAAGGTTAGGTGCAGGCAAAGTAGCCTGTTATGAGCAGGTGTTATCACTGTCCGATAACGCTATCACCATTTTTCAAGGCTGCTCAGTTTTAAGCTTCCATCATCTTGGGGAACGGCGGTATAGCACCAGCTGTATTTCTTGTTAACGAAGCTTTTGCCGGAGTACCTGACTGCAATTTCCTCATTTACAAAAATTCTATACATTCCTGAAATATCATCCCTTTCAACAGAATAAATCTCATAATTTATAAGCTTTTCTCTTGTATTTTTCTTATAAAGGTCCCATATCAAGCTCTTCTGGGAATTATAGAGACTGCTCCCCTCTAAAAGACTGGGCTCAACGATTTTAAAGCTGTTTTTGTCAATTGCCTCCATAAGACCTGTCTCATACGAGGCCAAAAGTTGTTCAAGTGCTTTGACGGTACCTTTCTCAATAGCCCCATCCACTTTAACCTTGTGCGGCACTATAACCTTGTCAAAGGAATTCCAGAGTGCTCCACCGGAACTTATAATATCCGAAAGTTTGCCGTAGGGTATTTCAAACTCAGGGAAGCCAAAAACGTAGGAAGCAATCTCATAAGGATGGTAGTATATTTTTATGGCATCACTTTCAAGAATGAAATCCTGATCTGCCAAGACCTCCGCATCGGTGGTAAAATACCCGGAGTTGCCGGAGACGGCAGAGCATCTGTTGTTCAGCACCAGTTGTTCCCTGACCAGGGAGGTGAGCCTCTGAGTATATTTACTGTCTGAGCGGAATAAATCCTTGAGGTTATAGAAGATTCCTGTTCCGGCATCAATGTGGAAGTATTCCTTGTAAGGTGTGCCATGTGCGGCACCCAGGGGATAGAAGTAGCCATTTTTTTCTATTATAAGTAAATTTTTATTAATTGCGGCAGAGAAGTTAATGGATATATCCTGAGAAAATTCTTCAAGTTCAGGTTTCCGGTTTTCATAATCACCTAGAAATTCATCTCTGAGCTGCCGGTTTATTTTATTCTCAACAGCTTTGTCCCGCAGCCCGGAAATCTGAGGGTAGTGTATCAAGGTCAGATAGTCTTCTCTATAGGTCAGGCGCTTAATGGTAATGCCATTGCCAAGAGGTGTGGAGTCATCCCTCTGCCAGACTGATTCACCGTCCGGCTTAAGATATTGCAGGCCTTCATCCAGCCTGACCTGCAAAAGGTTGCCCACACGCCTTATATCACCAATGCCTCGAAGCTTGGGCAGGCTTTTGTCAATATTCCCCTCCCTATCAATAAAGAAGGTGTTTTCGCTATCATTGGCAACCGCAAGACCGTTCTCAAACAGTGAAATATTATAAAAGCTGTAGTCTGTCAACCGTTCTCCATCGGAGTTGAACAAAGCCTTAGGAGAATAGGCCATAGGGAAATAGGATGTCTCCTGTTGTGCGGCGGCATACATGCCCTGCCCCAGATAGACGATCCCGGAAAACTCCGGCTGCATTATGTACCTGCCATATCTGTCTATCAAGCCGAATTTGAAGCCTTCTGGTCCTGAGAGTCCCACAATGGCACAGCCGTCTGAAAAGGGCAGTGCAGAGCTGTAGACCGGCTGAAGAGAGATTGTCCCGTCATTGCGCTTGTAGCCGTAAAGCTCGGTTTGCGGATTACAAAAAGAGGTAAGGCCCTCTGCTGAATTATACCTGTCGTAATATTTGAGATTTTTAGCCACCTTTCCTCTCCTGTCAATGACGGAGTAGGCACCTCTGTGTGTTTCAACTATTGCAGTACCGGCATCAAAATTCCCCACACTTATATAATCAGCAGGTATAGCTAATTTTCCGGCTGTATCAACAAAACCGTACGTTTCTGTCTTACTGTCATAAAAGCTGAACATTCCGTCGCTATAATCGCAGAGATGGTAGTTGCTTTGCAAAACCACTTCCCCATTTTCATCCACCGCTACATAGCTGTTTCTGTCAGTAGCCAGAATTGCCATTCCGTTACTGAACTCGGGGATGTAGGCTGAGAAGGGGCCTGAAATTACTTCATCCGACTTGTTTATGAAGAAAACCTTGCAAAGCCCGTATTCCTGTGTTCCATACGCAACAATTGCAATTCCCTTTTGGTTAAATTCCTTTACAAAATCATATTTGGGCTCTATGGAGTAAGTACCACTGTCATTTATATAACCCCACTTTTCTCCATTGGCAGTTGAAACTACAGCAGGATAAAGAAAGGGTTCGCCGGCGGAAAGGTTAAATCTGCTGCTGGTCAGCAGAAGTAAGGAAATTATCAGCAGTGCAATGGTTTTTTTTCTCATGTATGGCTCCTTTCGGTTAAAGCAGAACAAATAATTCATAATTAGTAGATATTTAATGTGGAATACTGAATATTGACATCGCAATACATAAATTATACAATAGAGCCGCGCATAAAAAGTGACAGTCTTGTAACATCCAGGCAAATGGCGCATTGTATCTTCAGATATGTTATCTTTCCTATTTATTTCGCATTGTGCCTCCGGGTAGATTCCGCCCTGTAAAACATATGCTTGACTTTTTACTTCATATATGTTAAATTAGTTATTGCTCGTTGTGTAAGTCTTTTTTTTTATGTCTAAAATGAAAATTTAATAAATGACTTATATGGTGAAATACACATTAAGCGGCTGGAGGTGTTACTGATGAGAGTTAAGATTACACTCGCTTGTACTGATTGCAAGCAAAGAAATTACTCAAACATGAAAAATAAGAAGAATGACCCGGATAGACTTGAATTGAAGAAATTCTGTAAATTCTGTCACAAGCACACAGTTCACAAAGAAACAAAATAGTTTGACGGGATATTGACTATTTATCCGGGACTCCTTTGGAGACTGGATATGGTTAAGGGAAGCAGTCTCTCTGAAAACCAAATATCTGCTCTTAATTCATAAGTTAAATATATCCTGTAAAACGGGTGGTTTGGTTTATGGAACATTAAGATGCTCCTGGGAAACCGGACAGTTTATTTTGGTTAGTGGATAGGCTCTAAGGTTTCCTCCGGGAAATTTAATACTTCTGTGAAATCGGTGGCAATGTTTAATGAGTCCCGTGTTTGGGTATACTTTGCATGAGATTCAAATTTATGGGAATTGTGTCAACAATTACTGTATAACTGCCAATTGATATTTAAAAATATTATTATTGGGATGTGATTATAATGGCTGAAAATGAGGTTAAAAAGGTGAATCGCTTCAAGCGAACCGGCCAGGGCATGGCAAAGCTATTTAGAGAAATCAGAGCCGAATTGAAAAAAGTCATATGGCCTAACAGGACTCAGCTGATAAACAATACTATTACAGTACTTCTTTTCTGCCTGATTGTTGGCGCAATAATTTGGGCTGCAGATTTCGGTTTGACGGCATTAGCTGATGTTGTATTTGCAAAATAGCATATATTGCCTTGATAAGTGCTTAAAAAAATTGATTGGTTTGATACATATCATCCGATTGATAGTTTCAAGGCCAAAAGAATTAGAGGGAGGACATGGGGCTTTGAATTGGTGGGCCTGTTTTTGATATGTCTGAAGATACTAAGTGGTATGTGGTTCATACCTATTCCGGGTATGAAAACAAAGTTAAGGCTAATCTGGAGAAGATAGTGGAAAACAGAGGCATGCAGGACTATATTGTGGATATTGTTGTTCCTATGGAAGAGCAGATCGAGATTAAGGACGGCAAAAAAAAGGCAACGCTTAAGAAGGTTTTCCCCGGATATGTGCTTGTCAAAATGATTATGTCGGACGAGTCCTGGTATATTGTCAGAAATACCAGAGGTGTTACAGGATTTGTAGGACCTGGGTCAAAGCCCGTTCCATTGTCTGAAGACGAAGTCAAGGCAATGGGCGTTGAGGAGTTTGCGCCTGAAATAGATTATGAGGTCAATGATAATGTAAGAGTTACTTCAGGTCCTCTGGAGAACTTTATCGGAATTGTTGAAGAAATCAATCTTGAAAAGAAGAAGGTCCGTGTTTCCGTATCAATGTTCGGCAGAGAAACTCCTGTTGAGCTTGAATTGACACAAATCATGAAAATATAGGCCATAAGGCAGATAGAAAACATTTTGTTTTTCTGTCCTTTTAATAAATAATTACAAGTAATACCGTCGAATACAAACTAATATTTATTGTGTTCGCGAAAAAATTGGGAGGTGGAATTAATGGCAAAGAAAATTGCAGGTTATGTTAAACTTCAGATTCCTGCGGGGAAAGCAACTCCGGCTCCACCGGTTGGACCAGCTTTAGGACAGCACGGCGTTAACATTATGGGTTTTTGTAAGGAATTCAATGAAAGAACAGCAAAGGACGCGGGACTTATAATCCCAGTTGTAATAACCGTTTATGCTGACAGATCTTTCTCCTTCATCACAAAGACTCCTCCAGCGGCTGTTCTTCTGAAAAAAGCATGCAAGATTGAGAGCGGCTCTGGTAAGCCAAACAAGGACAAAGTTGCAAAGATCACAAAGGAAGAAGTTCGTAAGATTGCAGAGCTGAAAATGCCTGACCTGAATGCGGCAAGTGTTGACGCGGCAGCAAGCATGATTGCCGGTACAGCGCGCAGCATGGGTATCGTAGTAATAGACTAGTTGTTTCTTCAAGAGATTCTTGAATTGCTAGTTTGAGTTTGTGGGAGGAAACAAAGGTTTCCGACAATAATTAACCACTTAAGGAGTGTGACGTATGTTTAGAGGAAAGAAGTATCAAGAAAGCTCAAAACTTATTGATAGACAGAAGCTTCATGATCCGGCAGAGGCTCTCGACCTTGCTCAGAAAACAGCTAAAGCAAAGTTTGATGAGACTGTTGAAGTTCATATAAAGCTTGGTGTTGACTCCAGACATGCAGACCAACAGGTTAGAGGTGCAGTAGTACTTCCTCACGGAACCGGTAAAAAGGTTAGAGTGTTGGTATTTGCAAAGGGAGATAAGGCAAAGGAAGCTGAACAGGCTGGTGCTGAATTTGTTGGTGCTGAAGAGCTGGTAACAAAAATTCAGAACGAAAACTGGTTTGAATATGATGTAGTAGTAGCAACTCCTGATATGATGGGCGTTGTAGGTAGATTAGGTAAGGTTCTGGGTCCAAAGGGACTTATGCCAAACCCAAAAGCCGGTACTGTATCAATGGATGTAGCCAAAGCTATAGCCGACATTAAAGCCGGTAAGATTGAATACAGACTTGATAAGACAAACATTATTCACTGCCCCATAGGAAAGGTATCCTTTGGAACAGAGAAGCTCATGGATAATTTCCGTACACTTCTCGGAGCAGTTGTAAAGGCTAAGCCTGCAGCCGCTAAAGGACAGTACTTGAGGAGCGTTGTAGTTTCTTCGACTATGGGCCCCGGCGTGAAGATTAATCCTGTTAAGGTTTCTGAATAGTTTATTTTCAGGGTATCTTGAAAAAAGTACTTTACAAAAGGCTTGTTTAGTATTATCATATAAACTGTTGTGAAAAATCATGCGGGCAAACTACTTATCTGTTAAGATAGGCAGTTGGCGTCGCAGTAATAGTAAGCCATAGACAGTGGGAGCATAGGTAGAGATACCAAAGCCTAACAGATGTTTACATCATCCCGCCGAGGTTGATAATCAATTGCTCTGCAATTGATTAAGCTGACAAAGTGACCAAGTAACTTTGAAACGGTTAATCACCCTTTGTGTGTCTATGTGCATGCAAAGGGTTTTTTATATATCAGCAGTGGAATGGCAAATATATGTCAGAGGCAGCAGCATTTTTCCAATGACAATATAGCTTCCGGCGGAGGTGCACGATTTTTGAAGAGCTGTACCGGCTCGCTTGGTTCAATACAAAATCGGCACGCGGGTACGCCAGGGCGTACTTGAATTGAGTTAATAAATGAGCAGGAAAATTATATTTAGTATATATATTTTTTCTTACAAAAACCGTAGAAGGAGGTGGATGTTTTGCCTAGTAACAAAATACTTGAACAAAAAAAGCAAGTAGTAGTGGAATTAACTGAAAAGGTTAAAGCTGCACAAGCTATCGTATTGGCTGACTACAGAGGTTTGACCGTAGAACAGGATACTGAACTGAGAAATGCTTTAAGGGCAGCCGGCGTAGAATATAGAGTTGTTAAGAATACTTTAACCAGCTTTGCTATGAAGGAAAATGGACTTGAAGGTCTGGATACTTTTTTAAATGGCCCGACTGCAATGGCTCTCAGCGCAACTGATGCTGTGGCACCTGCAAAGGTTCTTTCCGAATTTGCCAAAAAGTTTGAAAAGTTCGAACTCAAGGCTGGTGTAGTTGAAGGTAAGGTTATTGACGTTGAGGGTATCAAGGCTCTTGCAGACTTGCCATCACGTGAAGTCCTCATTGCAAAAGTATTGGGAGGCTTCAATGCTCCTATTTCCGGCTTCGTAAATGTATTGAACGGAAATATGAGAGGTTTGGTTGTAGCATTGAATGCTATAGCTGAGCAAAAAGCAAACGCTTAATTTAAAAGCAAAAAGTTAATAAACATTGTTTTATTAATTATAAAAGTTATTTGATTTATGTATCTTAAAAACAAAAAAATTAATTTAAAAATTATTTGGAGGTATTATACAATGGCTAGCGAAAAAGTAACAAAATTAATTGAAGATGTAAAGGCTTTAACAGTATTGGAATTATCAGAACTCGTAAAGGCTCTTGAAGAAGAGTTTGGAGTATCAGCAGCAGCTCCCGTAGCAGTAGCAGCAGCTCCTGCAGCAGGTGCAGCAGCAGCTCCCGCAGAAGAAAAGACTGAATTCGATGTAATATTGAAGGAAGTTGGAGCAGACAAGATCAAGGTTATAAAGGTTGTTAGAGAAGCAACCGGTCTTGGTTTGAAGGAAGCTAAGGACCTCGTTGACGGCGCTCCTAAGACTATCAAGGAAAACGTATCAAAGGATGAAGCTGCATCAATCGAAGCTAAGTTCAAAGAAGTTGGAGCTACTGTTGAAATCAAATAATATTGATTTTGAACTGGATGCCGTGGCTTAAAGCAGGTTATCCGGTATTGAAAAAGAGGCTACTCGAGATGTTTTGAGAGTGGCCTCTTTTTTTAAAAAGCAGTTTTTTTATTTATGAGCATGGGCTCCATGAGAAATGTAAAAAATTAAAATAAAAAAACGTAGTTATTAATACGTTTTAATAATTGACAAGCAGTATGAACTATGATATCATTATACACTGCATTAAAAATGTGTTATTATACCCAAATGGGAAATTTCTTGTTTTGCATACATAATTATAGCATAGTCGCTTGTATGACGCAAGGCGTCTGAAATGTGACACCATTATATTCCGCATATTATTTTCAAAGAGTTTGGCAGATTTCCCAGACTTTTTTCAAAACTTTGTTGTAATGGTAAAATATATGAATAGACAAGACAATAATTGTTAATAATATTTTAATGTCTGCGAATCTGTCAATTACTGAATAGTTGGTTCTATTGCCAACAGGTTCAGTATGCGTATTTTTGAAAATTATATACAACCTTTAGTTCCGCATATTTTTTGCAGCAACAAGGAATTTAAGGTCAAGGGTACTGATATTAAACAGCCCAGGCGTTCATATCCCGTACCTGCAGCTTAATGTTTTGATTTATGATTTCCCATAATATAATTTTAATTATGTGAAATTTTAAAATATTCCCAAAGAAGCTGATTTTGAAATTAAATTTGAAGTCATTATGACATTCTATCATAATATGGTCAAATTAATTCAGGCATCAGATTCTTGTAAAGTCATAAGTTTATGAGGTGATATAAATATGGTAAAACCCGTAAAATTGGGTAGAAACACCAGAATGAGTTACTCCAGAATTCAAGAAGTCGTTGAAATGCCAAATCTGATTGAAGTTCAGAAGAATTCCTATCAGTGGTTTTTGGACGAAGGTCTCAGAGAAGTTTTCAGAGATATTTCCCCAATAATGGATTATACAGGAAATCTGATTTTGGATTTTGTTGATTACTCGCTTGATGATACGCCCAAGTATAGTGTCGAAGAGTGCAAGGAGAGAGACACTACATACTCGGCTCCCCTCAAAGCGAAGGTAAGATTAATTAACAAGGAATCCGGAGAAGTTAAGGAACAGGAAATTTTTATGGGAGATTTCCCCTTAATGACTGATAACGGTACCTTCATAATTAATGGTGCAGAGCGTGTAATTGTAAGTCAGCTTGTCAGATCTCCCGGTATATACTACTCAATGAAGTTTGACCGTGTAGGTAAAAAGTTGTACTCCAATACAGTAATACCCAACAGAGGAGCATGGCTTGAATATGAGACAGATTCCAATGACATATTGTCGGTAAGGATAGACAGGACCAGGAAACTGCCTCTTACAGTTCTGCTTAGAGCTTTGGGCTATGGTACTGACTATGAGATAACTCAACTGCTTGGAGAAGATGAAAGAATCCTTGCTACTATTCAAAAGGATAATGCAAAGACAAGCGAGGAGGGTCTGCTTGAGATATACAAAAGGTTGAGGCCGGGAGAACCACCTACGGTTGACAGTGCCAAGACACTTTTGAACAGCTTGTTTTTTGATGCAAAAAGATACGACCTTGCTAAATTCGGAAGATTCAAGTTCAACAAGAAGCTGTCCATATCAAATATGATAAGCGGCCAGATAGCTGCTGAAAGCATTGTAGCTGCTGAAACCGGTGAAGTACTTGTTGAAGCAGGTGAGACCATAAGCAGAGAAAAGGCTGAACTGGTTCAAAACTCCGGTGTAAATGTTGTATTTGTAGCCGTAGAAGGAAAATCCATAAAGGTTATCGGAAACAACACGGTTGACATACGTGCCTTTGTTGATTTTGATGTTACAGATATCGGCATAACTGAAAAGGTTCAATTCAATGTTCTGAAGGAAATACTTGAAAACAACAGCGGAATGGAGCAGACTAAAAAGGCGCTTTCCGAGAAGATAAACGACCTGATACCAAAGCATATTACCATACAGGATATCATCTCATCTATTAACTATATAATCAATCTTGATTATGGAATAGGAACAATTGATGATATTGACCATCTTGGAAACAGAAGATTGCGTTCAGTGGGTGAGCTGCTTCAAAACCAGTTCAGAATCGGTCTTTCCAGAATGGAAAGAGTCGTAAGGGAAAGAATGACCATTCAGGATATTGATATAGTTACGCCACAGGCTCTTATCAATATCAGGCCAGTTGCTGCGTCCATCAAGGAGTTTTTTGGAAGCAGCCAGTTGTCACAGTTCATGGACCAGACAAACCCTCTTGCAGAGCTGACACACAAAAGAAGGCTCAGTGCACTGGGACCTGGAGGTTTGAGCAGGGAAAGAGCGGGCTTTGAAGTCCGTGACGTTCACCACTCCCACTATGGCCGTATGTGTCCTATAGAAACCCCGGAAGGACCTAACATAGGTTTGATAGGTTCTCTAAGTACCTATGCCCGTGTAAATGAATATGGGTTTATAGAATCGCCCTACAGAGTTGTTGACAAGGAAAACAGACAGGTTACAGACAAGATTGTATACCTTACTGCAGATGTGGAAGATCCTTTCATAGTTGCCCAGGCTACAGAGCCTCTTGATGAAGACGGCAAATTCAAGTCACGTAAGGTAGTTGCACGATATAAGCACGAGATACTGGAAGTTGAGAGCAACAAGGTGGACTTCATGGACGTTTCACCAAAGCAGATGGTCTCTGTTGCTACAGCTATGATTCCGTTCCTTGAAAATGACGATGCCAACCGTGCCCTTATGGGATCAAACATGCAGCGTCAGGCGGTTCCGCTTATAAAGGCAGATTCTCCTATCGTTGGTACAGGTATTGAGTACACAGCCGCAAGGGATTCCGGAGTTTGTGTCATTGCAAGGAATGCAGGTATTGTTGACAAGGTATCTGCCAGTGAAATAACAATTAAAACCAAGAATGGACAGAAGGATGTATACAAGCTTCTCAAATACATGCGTTCAAATCAGGGTACCTGCTTGAACCAGAGACCGATCGTGAGAAAGGGAGAGACCATTGAGAAGGGTGATATCATTGCCGACGGACCATCCACGGATAACGGTGAGATAGCTCTCGGAAGAAATATCCTCATAGGCTTTATGACCTGGGAAGGATACAACTACGAGGATGCCATCCTTATAAATGAAAAGCTGGTTAAGGAGGATGTTTATACATCTATCCATATTGAAGAATATGAAGCCGAATCCAGAGATACAAAGCTGGGGCCTGAAGAAATAACCAGAGATATTCCAAACGTAGGTGAAGAGGCCTTAAAGGATCTTGACGACAGGGGAATAATCAGAATAGGTGCAGAGGTCCGCGCAGGTGATATTCTGGTAGGTAAGGTTACTCCAAAGGGAGAAACTGAGCTGACAGCCGAAGAAAGGCTTTTGAGAGCCATCTTTGGAGAAAAGGCCCGTGAGGTCCGTGATACCTCCTTGAGAGTTCCTCACGGTGAGTCGGGTATAATTGTTGATGTGAAAGTGTTTACCCGTGAGAACGGCGATGAATTGCCGCCCGGAGTAAATCAGCTTGTAAGGTGCTATATAGCCCAGAAGAGAAAGATTTCCGTCGGTGACAAAATGGCCGGAAGACACGGTAACAAGGGTGTTATTTCAAGAATACTCCCTGAGGAAGATATGCCGTTCCTGCCTGATGGCACTCCTTTGGAAATCGTGCTCAATCCTCTCGGCGTTCCTTCACGTATGAACATCGGTCAGGTGCTGGAAGTGCATTTGGGCTTCGCTGCAAAGGCTCTTGGCTGGAAGATTGCAACACCTGTATTTGACGGTGCGACGGAAGAGGATATCAGAGATACCCTGGTCCAGGCCGGTAAGGACTCTGACGGAAAAACAGTACTTTATGACGGAAGAACAGGCGACCCCTTCGACAGCAGAGTAACGGTAGGCTATATGTACTACTTAAAGCTTGCTCACTTGGTTGATGACAAGATACATGCCCGTTCCACAGGACCATACTCGCTGGTAACCCAGCAGCCTCTTGGCGGTAAAGCCCAGTTTGGCGGACAGAGATTTGGAGAAATGGAAGTTTGGGCGTTGGAGGCATACGGTGCAGCCTATACCCTGCAGGAAATCCTGACTGTGAAGTCTGATGACGTTGTAGGCAGAGTTAAGACCTATGAATCAATTGTCAAGGGTGAAAACATTCCTGAACCTGGAATTCCTGAGTCCTTTAAAGTTCTTATAAAAGAACTCCAGAGCCTTGCACTTGACGTCAAGGTGTACTCTGAAGAGCAGGGTGAAATTGCCATCAAGGAATCTGTGGAAGACGACCTGGAAGAACTCAATGTAAATATTGAAGGCAGGGAAGATGAAGTAATTATTGCCAACGATTTTGATGAAGAATTAAGAGATGATGTCCTTGAGGACGAACTGGATATTGATGATCTTGATATCGGAAGCATAAGCACCGGCGACAATCTCGAAGAAGAATTGACTGATGAATTGTTTGCAGATGAAGACGAACTTAGTGAAGACTTTGACGACGAGGATTTTTAAGGAAGGGAGATAAGCTATGTTTGAACTGAACAATTTTGATTCTATTAAAATAGGATTAGCTTCTCCGGAAAAGGTCAGAGAATGGTCAAAAGGTGAAGTAAAAAAACCCGAAACAATTAACTATAGAACTTTGAAACCTGAGAGAGACGGTTTGTTCTGCGAAAGGATTTTCGGCCCACAGAAGGACTGGGAATGCCATTGCGGAAAGTATAAAAGGATAAGATACAAGGGTATTGTTTGTGACAGATGCGGTGTTGAGGTTACCCGTTCAAAGGTAAGAAGAGAAAGAATGGGACACATCGAGCTGGCTGCGCCTGTTTCACACATATGGTATTTCAAGGGTATACCCAGCAGAATGGGTCTTATTCTTGATATGTCACCCAGATCACTTGAAAAGATACTGTATTTCGCATCGTATGTTGTTATTGACCCCGGACAGACCCCGTTGTCAAAGAAGCAGGTGCTGACTGAGAAGGAATACAGGGACAGTGTGGAAAAATTCGGACTCAGCTTTAAGGCTGCTATGGGCGCGGAGGCTATAAAAGAGCTTTTGATGGAAATAGACCTTGAAGGCCTTTCAAAGGAGCTGAGAAACGACCTGGTGGATTCTACAGGTCAGAAGAGAATCAGAGCAGTTAAGAGACTGGAAGTTGTAGAGGCCTTCAGGCTGTCAGGAAACCGTCCCGAGTGGATGATTCTGGATGTGGTTCCCGTCATACCGCCCGAACTCCGGCCTATGGTACAGCTGGACGGCGGAAGATTCGCCACCTCCGACTTGAACGACCTTTACAGAAGAGTAATAAACAGAAACAACAGATTAAAGAGGCTTCTTGATCTGGGAGCTCCTGATATAATCGTAAGAAATGAAAAGCGTATGCTTCAGGAAGCTGTAGATGCTTTGATAGATAACGGAAGAAGAGGGCGTCCCGTTACCGGCCCCGGCAACAGACCTTTAAAATCCCTGTCGGATATGCTGAAGGGAAAGCAGGGACGTTTCCGTCAGAACCTGCTGGGTAAGCGTGTTGACTACTCAGGCCGTTCGGTTATCGTTGTAGGGCCCGACCTTAAGATATTCCAGTGCGGTTTGCCTAAGGAAATGGCTCTTGAACTCTTCAAGCCCTTCGTTATGAAAAAGCTTGTAAATGATGGGCTGGCACATAACATAAAGAGTGCAAAGAGAATGGTTGAAAGAGTGAGAAATGAAGTATGGGACGTTCTGGAAGAAGTTATCAAGGAACATCCTGTGTTGCTGAACCGTGCACCTACACTTCACAGGCTTGGTATACAGGCATTTGAACCTGTACTTGTAGAAGGTAGAGCTCTAAAGCTTCATCCGCTGGTTTGCTCGGCATACAACGCTGACTTTGACGGTGACCAGATGGCGGTTCACGTACCGTTGTCAGCTGAAGCACAGTCTGAGGCCAGATTCCTCATGCTTTCAGCAAATAACCTGCTGGCACCAAAGGATGGTAAGCCTATAACAGTACCTACACAGGATATGGTTCTGGGCAGCTACTATCTGACTATAGAAAAACCAAATGAACCAGGAGACGGAAAGATATTCGGTGGTATGGACGAAGTACTGATGGCTTATCAGGAAGGTGCCCTGGGTCTCCATGCACAAATAAAGGTTCGTATAGAAAAGGTAATTGACGGAGTTAAAAAGAGAAAGCTTATCTCCTGTACTCCAGGCAGACTTATATTTAATGAGGCAATTCCTCAGGATCTGGGTTTTGTTGACAGAACCGACCTTGACAAGGAATTTGACCTTGAAGTTAACTTCCTGGTTGGAAAGAAGGAACTTGGAAAGATCATTGACAAATGCATCAGAGTTCACGGAACCACCAAGACAGCCGTTATTCTTGATAAGATAAAGGCTCTGGGCTTCAAGTATTCAACCAGAGGAGCCATAACCATCAGCGTGTCTGATATGGTTATACCTGAAATAAAGAAGCAGTATCTGGAGGAAACTGAAAATACTATAGACAATATAGTAAAACAGTATAAGAGAGGTCTTATCTCCAACGAAGAAAGATATAATTCGGTAATCAGCGCCTGGACAGAGACGGGTGAAAATATTACCAAGGCCCTTATCGACAACCTTGACAGGTTCAACCCTGTTTACATGATGTCACAGTCAGGTGCCAGAGGTAATATAAACCAGATCAAGCAGTTGGCTGGAATGAGAGGTTTGATGGCAGATACCTCAGGTAAAACCATTGAGATACCTATCAAATCAAACTTCCGTGAAGGGCTTAATGTTCTGGAATTCTTCATATCCACTCACGGAGCCAGAAAAGGTCTGGCCGATACGGCCTTAAGAACCGCCGACTCAGGTTACCTTACAAGACGTCTTGTTGACGTATCACAGGATGTGATAGTAAGAGAGCTGGATTGCGGAACTGATAAGGGTATTGAGATAGGCGATGTAAAGGATGGCACCGAAGTAATTGAACCATTGTCCGAAAGACTTGTGGGAAGATATACCATTGAGGATGTAACCGATCCCAATACCGGAGAGGTCATACACCTTAAGGACGATGTAATAACTGAAAAAATCGCAGACAGGATCACCGGCTCAGGTATTAAGAAAATCAAGATCAGATCGGTTCTCACCTGCCATTCCGAGGTGGGAATATGCGCTAAGTGCTATGGTGCAAACCTGGCTACAGGCGATGCCGTCAATGTTGGTGAAGCTGTTGGTATTATAGCGGCACAGTCAATCGGTGAGCCTGGTACGCAGCTTACAATGAGAACCTTCCATACCGGTGGTGTTGCGGGTGATGATATCACTCAGGGTCTCCCCCGTGTAGAGGAATTGTTCGAAGCCAGACGGCCTAAGGGTCTTGCAATAATATCAGAAATTGCCGGTAGTGTTAAGCTGGCCGACTCCAAGAAAAAGAGAGAGGTTATCATTACTGCAGAAGATGGTGAAACCAGATCCTATCAGATACCTTATGGTTCCAGAATCAAGGTATATGACAGTGATATTGTTGAAGCCGGTGATGAGTTGACCGAAGGTTCGGTAAATCCACATGATATCTTGAAGATTAAAGGCATCAGAGGAGTTCAGGCATACCTGCTGCAGGAAGTTCAGAGAGTTTACAGAATGCAGGGTGTTGACATCAACGACAAGCACATTGAAGTTATAGTAAGACAGATGATGAGAAAAGTTAAGATTGAGGATGCGGGGGATACAAACATGCTTCCTGGCGGACTGGTTGACATATTTGAATTTGAGCGTGAGAATGCCACTGCTGTTGAAGCCGGATTGGCTCCCGCGACAGGAGAACGTACTCTGTTGGGTATCACAAAGGCATCACTTGCAACTGAATCCTTCCTGTCGGCAGCATCCTTCCAGGAAACCACCAGGGTTCTTACCGAGGCGGCTATAAAGGGTAAGGTAGATCCGCTTGTGGGTCTTAAGGAAAATGTCATAATCGGTAAACTGATTCCTGCCGGAACAGGTATGAGCCGTTACAAGGATATCAGCATCAGTAATGTAATTGAGTAAAGGCTATTTTATATAAAAGCAAGTATTAAAAAAACTGCCGTAAGTGGTGAAAATGCCGCCTACGGTAGTTTTTGAAATATCTGGGAAGTGAGTAGTAACTTGACAAAACATGAGGTACATGCAAATTCTTTTTTAAAGGCAACAGGGTATAGCAATAACAAGCCTGACTTTTAAGCATACTAGAGAATGTCTGTTGAGGGGGGCTTGAGAAATGTTTAAATTTATAGAAAAGCACAAGAATGTTGTTAATTTTTGCGCATTTCTGTGGGTGATTGGGCTTATATGCCTGATCATACTACTTTCCGGAGACTGCGTCTATAAAGAAAACTGGGCTGTAAAAAAAGAGGATACGGGCATTCTGCTTGATAATGGGAGCAAAACGGTAAGGGTACCTGTATTGAATTACCACTGTATAGATAACAACATATTTGGTGTAAAGGATATGTTTGTCTCTGTGGAGAATTTTGAGAAGCAGATGAAATTTCTCAAGAGTAAGGGCTATAATACAATAACCTTTGAAGACCTTGGCCGTATTGGCAGTATAAAACTCAAAAGGCCAATAATGATTACTTTTGACGATGGCTATAAGGATAATTATACCAATGCATATCCAATTTTGAAAAAGTATAAGCTGAGAGCTACGATATTTTTGATAACAAGTATGCTGGGGAGAAAAAATTACCTTAATGCTGAGGAACTACATAAGATGGCGGATGTAATGGATATTGAATCGCATACCGTACATCACAAGTATTTAACAAGGCTCACCGATGAAGAAATTGAATATGAAGTTAAGAATTCTCAGGCATATCTGGAAAAACTTCTGAACAAGAACATCACAGCCCTTGCTTACCCATATGGCAGCTATGATGGAAAGGTTATCTCAGTTATAAAAAAATACTATAAATACGGACTTGCAACCGGTTACGGCAGGCTGCACGGCATACGGGAACGCAATTATGAAATAAAAAGGATAGGCATCAGCAATAGAACCGATATAAGAAGCTTTAAAAGGCTTATAAGGTATTTGACTTAGCAGCCGTAGCCGACAGAGCTGCTCCTGCCATCTTATATTCCCGGAGGCTTGACAAATTGGTCCACAGAGTGATAGAATAATTCAGTGCATTATTTTGTGCCTTTTTTTGTGTGTGTAAAAGTCATATCAAATACACAGTTAAAGGTATGTTACAAAACGGTAATTGTAACTTGGCTGACATGAACAGCAAGTGGAGGAGTTAAATTGTTGTTAGAGGATCTTAAGCACTGTAAAAAAACAGTGGGCGTAAAGCAGTCTACAAAAGCTGTAGAAAACGGTGTGGCGACAAGCGTAATAATTGCCAGGGACTGTGAACAGAGAGTTGTAAGGGGTATCATAGAACTCTGTGAAAAGACATCCATTCCTGTAACATACGCAGACTCTATGAAGCAGCTTGGAAAAGCCTGCGGTATTGAAGTTGACGCGGCAGTTGCATGTATTTTAAAATAATGGGGCCAAAACTGTTCAAGCCCATGGAGCCGCATTTGAACAAGTGAGTTATAACATTGCTTATCTATCTATCGCCTTGATTGATTTTAAGGTGGATATATATATAATATATAATAGTGTAGAAAACATTTACACTTAATTACCTTGAAAGGAGGTGTACTAATGCCAACATTTAATCAGCTGGTTAGAAAGGGCAGAGAAGTTATGGAAAAGAAATCAACTGCTCCTGCTCTCCAGAAAGGATTTAACTCAAAGAAGAAGAAGCCTACCGATATCAGCAGCCCTCAAAAGAGAGGTGTTTGCACCGTTGTTAAGACTTCAACTCCAAAGAAGCCTAACTCAGCACTTCGTAAAGTTGCCAGAGTTCGTCTGACAAATGGTATCGAAGTAACTGCGTATATCCCGGGTATAGGCCATAACCTGCAGGAACACAGCGTTGTTCTTATCAGGGGAGGAAGAGTTAAGGACCTGCCTGGTGTAAGGTACCACATTATCAGAGGTACTCTTGACACAGCCGGAGTTGCCAAAAGAATGCAGGGCCGTTCAAAATACGGTGCCAAGCGTCCTAAGGCAGGTGCCGCTAAGAAGTAATACCACAGCGTGCTGACAATTTAAAATGTTAGGTGCTTAGTACGTGATTATATATATATTTGATGTGCCCAGGCACATATGCTTTAAGAGAAAATAGGTTTCATCATAATTAATCTATAATCTGTTAAACAACTAAGGTATATAAAGTCTGTTGCTATCCTCGGACAGCAGTTGACTTGGTGAATCTCCATAAAGGAGATGTCCCATCGTTTTGGTGATTGCTGCAGCTGGCGGCTTTTTCTGCGAAGGGATTCACTGTACTTGCGCTGACGACGGTTTAAACCACGAGTACCTGTGATACGTTCCTATGGGTTTTGACCCATACTAAATGTTATCATAAAAGGAGGGAAGTAAGGTGCCAAGAAAAGGTCATATTTCAAAAAGAGACGTTTTACCAGATCCTATATACGGAAGTAAAATCGTTACCAAATTAATCAACAATGTAATGTATGATGGTAAGAAGGGTGTAGCTCAACAAATCTGCTATGATGCCTTCGATATTATCAAGGAAAAGACCGGTAGAGATCCCCTGGAAGTTTTTGAAGAAGCAATGGCAAACATCATGCCTGTTCTTGAAGTAAAAGCAAGAAGAGTGGGTGGTGCTACCTACCAGGTTCCTATGGAAGTCAGACCTGACAGAAGACAAGCTTTAGGCTTAAGATGGCTTGTTGATTACTCTCGCAAAAGAGGCGAGCGTACTATGAGAGAAAGACTTTCAGGTGAATTATTGGATGCTATAAACAATATGGGTGGAGCATACAAGAAGAAAGAAGATACTCATAAGATGGCTGAAGCTAACAGAGCATTTGCCCACTATAGATGGTAATCCTGTCAAATGGATTATTGGATTGTGGCAGGCTCTGATGGGGTCATGTTGTGCGTTTTTACCCTTTGTGCATGTTAAGAATGTGTAAAAAAACATATTTTCTTATACTGCATCTTGAGAAATAGGGTATTATAAGTAAGAATGAATTAAAAAAAGGTGAAGAATTGATGATTAATCAGTCTAAGGCTTAAAATCGTCAATTTGGACTATCGTGAAAGGAGGGTAATCATGCCCAGGCAATTTGACTTGCAAAATACAAGAAATATCGGTATAATGGCTCACATTGATGCAGGTAAGACTACAACAACAGAGCGTATACTGTTTTATACAGGAAAAACTCACAAGATCGGCGAAGTTCATGAAGGTGCTGCTACAATGGACTGGATGGAGCAGGAGCAGGAAAGAGGTATTACAATTACTTCAGCTGCAACTACCGCACAGTGGAAAGGTAACAGAATCAACATTATTGACACGCCGGGGCACGTTGACTTCACAGTTGAAGTTGAAAGATCTCTTCGCGTACTCGATGGTTCAGTAACAGTTTTCTGTGCCAAAGGCGGTGTTGAACCCCAATCTGAGACAGTTTGGAGACAGGCTGACAAGTATGGCGTTCCCCGTATGGCATATGTTAACAAAATGGATATTATGGGAGCCGATTTTTACAATGTAATCGCTATGATGAAAGACAGATTACAGTGTAATGCGGTGCCAATACAATTACCAATAGGCAGTGAAGACACATTCCAAGGTATTGTTGATTTGATTACTATGAAGGCACAAATCTTTAAAGATGATTTGGGTCAGGTAATCGAGGAGGCTCCTATCCCTGACGACATGGCAGATGTCGTAAAAAAATATCGTGATTTATTAGTAGAATCAGTTGCTGAACAAGATGAAGAGACAATGATGAAATACCTTGAAGGTGAAGAACTCACTATCGAGGAAATAAAGAAGGGTATCAGACTGGCAACCATTGCTTTAAAAATGATACCGGTTGTATGCGGTTCATCTTACAAAAACAAAGGTGTACAGCAGATGCTGGATGCTGTTGTAGATTTCATGCCGTCACCGCTTGATATTCCTGCTATAAAAGGTATATCGGTAGATGGTGAAGAAGAAATTGAAAGACCGGCAGATGACAGTGGTCCTTTTGCTGCTCTTGCCTTTAAAATCATGACTGATCCTTATGTTGGTAAACTCTGCTTCTTCAGAGTGTACTCAGGAACATTGAATTCAGGTTCATATGTACTGAACTCAACAAAGGGTAAGAGAGAAAGAATCGGTAGAATCCTGCAAATGCATGCCAACCACAGAGAAGAAATTCAGGTTGTTTATTCGGGAGATATAGCAGCTGCTGTTGGTCTTAAAGATACAACAACAGGTGACACTCTTTGCGAAGAAGGCAAGGCTGTTATTCTGGAATCCATGGTATTCCCTGAACCTGTTATCGAGGTTGCTATTGAACCTAAGACAAAAGCGGATCAGGAAAAAATGGGTATTGCCTTGCAGAAGCTGGCGGAAGAAGATCCTACATTTAAAGTTCACACAGATGCTGAGACTGGTCAAACCATTATCGGCGGTATGGGTGAGCTCCACCTTGACATCATCGTTGACAGAATGAAGAGAGAATTCAAGGTTGAAGCAAATGTTGGTAATCCTCAGGTTTCTTATAAGGAAACCATCAGGAAGGCTGTTAAGTCTGAGATGAAGTACGCCAGACAGTCAGGCGGTAAGGGTCAGTACGGACACTGTGTAATCGAAATCGAACCAAGGGAACCGGGAGAAGGCTACGAATTTGTTAACAAGATCACCGGTGGTGCTATTCCTAAGGAATACATCGGACCTATCGATGCAGGTATACAGGAAGCTATGCAGGCCGGTGTACTTGGCGGATACAACGTTGTTGACGTAAGAATTATTCTTATTGATGGTTCTTATCACGAAGTTGACTCCTCTGAAATGGCGTTTAAGATTGCCGGTTCAATGGCATTCAAGGATGGCTGCAGAAAAGCAAGTCCTGTTCTCTTGGAGCCTATAATGAAGGTTGACGTTACTGTTCCCGAGGATTACATGGGAGACGTAATGGGCGGTATCAACTCAAGAAGAGGACGTATTGAAGGTATGGAAGCTCGTTCCGGTGCTCAGAACATAAGAGCAATGGTTCCATTGTCCGAAATGTTCGGATATGCTACAGCGCTTCGTTCTTCAACACAGGGAAGAGGAACCTTCTCCATGGAAATCAGTCACTTCGAAGAAGTGCCTAAGAACATTCAGGAAAAGGTTGTTGCAAGCAGAGTTAAAAACGATTAATTCAATGTTAATTGCAGGAGCCCAGTGTTCCTGTTAAATAAACCAAAATCTACAAAGTAGCGCAAATGCGCTTTAATGAAAGGATGGAGATTTTAAAATGGCTAAGGCTAAATTTGAAAGAACTAAACCCCACGTTAATATCGGAACAATCGGTCACGTTGACCATGGTAAGACTTCTTTGACAGCTGCTATCACCAAGGTTCTTGGATTCCTCGGAAATGCAGAATACAAAGCTTATGATCAGATCGACGCTGCTCCTGAAGAAAGAGAAAGAGGTATCACTATCAACACTGCTCACGTTGAGTATCAGACTGAAACAAGACACTATGCTCACGTTGACTGCCCAGGCCACGCCGACTATGTTAAGAACATGATCACCGGTGCTGCTCAGATGGATGGAGCTATCCTCGTTGTTTCTGCTGCTGACGGCCCAATGCCACAGACCAGAGAACATATCCTTCTTGCAGGACAGGTTGGTGTTCCTTATATAGTAGTATTCCTCAACAAGTGCGATATGGTTGATGATGAAGAGCTTATCGAATTGGTTGAAATGGAAGTAAGAGAACTGTTAAGCTCATATGACTTCCCAGGCGATGATACTCCAATCGTAAGAGGCTCAGCTCTTGTAGCTCTCGAGTGTACTTCAAAGGACGTTAACGCTCCTGAATATGCTCCAATAACAGCTCTTATGGCTGAAGTTGACAGATATATCCCAACTCCTGAAAGAGCTACCGACAAGCCATTTATCATGCCTGTAGAAGATGTTTTCTCAATCACAGGCCGTGGTACTGTTGCTACTGGTAGAGTTGAAAGAGGTATTGTTAAGGTTGGAGACGAAGTTGAAATCGTTGGTTTGATGGAAGCTCCCAAGAAGACTACCGTTACAGGTGTTGAAATGTTCAGAAAGCTTCTTGATCAGGCTGTTGCCGGTGACAACATCGGTGCCCTCTTAAGAGGTGTTCAGAGAACTGATATCGAAAGAGGTCAGGTTCTTGCAAAGCCAGGTTCAATCAAGCCTCACACATATTATGAAGGTCAGGTATACGTTCTGACTGCTGCAGAAGGTGGAAGACATAAGCCTTTCTTCAACGGTTACAGACCACAGTTCTACTTCAGAACAACTGACGTTACAGGTGTTATCGAAATTCCAGAAGGAACTGAAATGGTTATGCCTGGTGACCACATCACTATGAAGATTAAATTGATCACTCCTATCGCTATGGAAGAAGGACTTAAGTTCGCTATCCGTGAAGGTGGAAGAACAGTTGGTGCTGGTAATGTTTCCAAGATAATAGAATAATCTCTGCTTTTCATAAAAAGAACCGATGAAAATCGGTTCTTTTTTTTAAATCCCCATAAATATAAACTTATGTGTTTAGGTAAGCCTGAATAGTGGTATAATGCAAGATGTCGGACATAAACAGGCCACTGGTTATAAAATTAATATAAAGGCAAATCAAGTTGAAAGGATGGGTAATAAGATGCTGGAGATAAAAAAGAATATTTACTGGTGCGGTATAAGGGACTGGGGACTGGATGTATTTCACGGACATGAGCTGTCCACTCACAGAGGCTCCTCTTACAATTCATATTTGATTAAAGATAAGAAGACGGTTCTGGTAGACACTGTCTGGGATCCATATAAAGAGAAGTTTGTTGAAGATTTGGAGAGGGAAGTGGGTCTTGAGAACATAGACGCCATAGTAATAAATCACTCCGAGCCTGATCATGGAGGGAGCCTGGGCCTTCTAATGGACAGGATTCCCAATACTCCCATTTATTGCACTAAGAACGGCGCTGAAATAATCAAGAAGTATTTCGGAAAGGATTGGAACTTTCAGATTGTTAAGACAGGAGATTCCCTGGACTGCGGAGAGTACAAGCTTAAATTTGTTGAGATGCAGATGATCCACTGGCCCGACAGTATGCTGGAATATGTGGAAGGGGCAAAGCTCGTAATATCAAATGATGCCTTTGGACAGCATTATGCCGGTGTATCGCTGTTTAACGACGAGGTGGATGAATGCGAGCTCTATGAAGAGGCTGTAAAATATTACGCAAACATATTATGGCCCTTTAAGGCGCTCATTAAGAAAAAGGTAGAGCAGATACTTGCCTTGAACTTGGATATTGACATGATTGCTCCAAGCCATGGGGTCATATGGAGAACAAACCCTGTTCAGATAGTGGAGAAATATTTGCAGTGGTCTGAGGCTGACTACAATGAAGGGTATGCAACCATCATTTACGATACCATGTATCATTCCACAAAGGCTATGGCCGAAGCTCTGGGAGAGGGACTGGCCCAGGAGGGTATAAATTACAGAATATTTAATATTGCCACTAAGGACAAGAGCGACCTGAATGTTGAAATATTTAAAGCAAGCGCAGTGCTCATAGGAAGCTGCACAGTCAACAATACTGTACTCAGGCCTACTGCAGCCCTGCTGGAGGAATTGAAGGGCTTAAAAGCCAAAGGAAGGCTTGCTATGGGCTTCGGCTCATACGGCTGGAGCGGGGAGGCTCATAAAGTTATCAGTGACAGACTTGCTGAGGCAGGAATGACAATAGCTGTGGAGCCTATAGGAGCAAAATACAAGCCCAATGGGGAAGAACTTCAAAAATGTGTTGATGCAGGCAGAGAGATAGGAAGACAGTTAAAGGCAAAGCAGTCATAAACTGAGAATATGGTGTAATTTACTGGATTTTGCCGTAATTTTTTCGTGTATTTTTTAACAAAATGCTACTTACAATTAAGATAATTATGGTATAATATATGCTGGTATTAAAGATTAGTTTTTTACAGGATTTCTTTAATGCCAGCTTTTGTTTTGCTTGGGATATTATGCCCTTTTCAGCAGAATATACTGGCAGCAAATAACGCGATTAAAAAGGCCAACAAAGGGATGCTTAAAAATAAGACCAGATTCTTAATTAATCATCCATACAAAAATTTAAAAAATAGTTATGTGAAGGGGGAACTCAAATGATTTACTCACATGAAGTAGAAAATATGTGTGTTGTAAAAAAAGGTCCAGATCATGGGCCTGCTCCAATACCTGAAGAAGGTAAATGGGTAAAGGCAAAAGAAATTAAAGATATTTCCGGTTTGTCACACGGTATAGGCTGGTGCGCACCACAGCAGGGCACTTGCAAACTTACCCTGAATGTTAAAGACGGTATTATTGAAGAATCTTTGGTTGAAACTATCGGATGTTCCGGTATGACTCACTCAGCAGCTATGGCAGCTGAAATACTGCAAGGTAAAACTATTCTTGAAGCATTGAATACTGACCTTGTTTGTGACGCTATAAACGTTGCAATGAGAGAAATATTCAAGCAGTTAGCTTACGGAAGAACACAGTCTGCTTTCTCAGAAGGCGGTCTTCCAATAGGCGCAGGTCTTGAAGACTTGGGTAAAGGTTTACGTTCACAGGTTGGAACTATGTATGCAACAAAGGCCAAGGGTGTCAGATACCTTGAAATGGCTGAAGGTTACATATTAAATGTTGGTCTTGATGAAGATAACGAAATTATCGGATACAAATTTGTACACCTTGGAAAGATGATGGACATGATCAAGAAGGGTGTAGATCCTAAAGAAGCTTATGAAAAGAACATAAGCACTTACGGAAGATTTGCTGAAGCCGTTAAAGTAATTGATCCTAGACACGAATAATTAAAGAGAGAGGTGAATACTGTGATTAGATTTGAAGGTTATGAAAGAAGAATAGCTCAAATAGAAAAATGTTTAGCTGAATACGGATTTACAAGCCTTGAAGAAGTCAAGGAGGTCTGTACAGCCAGAGGTGTAGATGTAGACTCTATCGTTAGAGGCATACAGCCAATAGCATTTGAAAATGCAGTATGGGCTTACACTCTTGGTTGCGGAATAGCAATTAAAAAAGGTGTAAAGAACGCTGCTGAGGCTGCAGAAGCAATCGGACTCGGTTTGCAGGCTTTCTGTATCCCCGGCTCAGTTGCCGACTCAAGAAAAGTTGGTATAGGCCACGGAAATCTTGCTGCAATGCTTTTAAAAGAAGAAACTAAATGCTTCTGCTTCCTTGCAGGACATGAATCCTTTGCAGCTGCCGAGGGTGCTATCGGTATAGCAAAAACAGCCAACAAGGTTAGAAAAGAACCACTTCAGGTTATACTGAACGGGCTTGGAAAAGATGCAGCTTTCATAATTTCAAGAGTAAACGGCTTTACATATGTTGAAACTGATTATGATTTTGCAACAGATACCTTAAATGTTGTAAGAACTAAAGCTTACTCAAACGGAGACAAAGCTAAGGTTAGAGTATACGGTGCAAACGACGTGTTAGAAGGCGTTGCAATAATGAAAAAAGAAAATGTTGATGTTTCCATCACTGGTAACTCAACTAACCCAACCAGATTCCAGCACCTTGTTGCAGGAACTTACAAAAAGTGGTCACACGAAAATAGCAAGAACTACTTCTCAGTTGCTTCAGGCGGAGGAACCGGTAGAACATTGCACCCAGATAACATGGCTGCAGGTCCTGCTTCCTACGGTTTGACCGACTCAATGGGTAGAATGCACGGTGATGCTCAGTTTGCCGGTTCATCTTCGGTTCCTGCTCACGTTGAAATGATGGGTCTCATCGGAGCTGGTAACAACCCAATGGTTGGTATGACAGTTGCAGTAGCTGTTGCTATAGAAGAAACAGCTAAATAATGCTAAATAAGAGGCTTAAAAATTAAAAATCAATAGCGCTGTAATGATGCACGTCATTTTGAAGGTTTTCATTGTGGCGTGCATTTATTTTTTATTTCACCTTATTCTAGTATACAAAAGTGGGCCTCAATGCATATATAACAGTAGATACCGGTTTGTACAGCAGGAACAGGAAATAATTGACCATTCCGGTTTTGTTATTTACAGGATATAATTAGCTGGTACAGTAGCTTGGTGTGAAAGATACATGTGGTAAAGTTAAAGCGGATATTATGCAGCGAAAGCATAATCTTTCTTTAATTGCTATTTATGTGCGTGCTGTTTGCAGATGGGAGATAAATAAAAGATAAAAAACCAAACTTTTTCGAGTGCTCACCGTATTATGATATGTTGGACAAACAAACTACCAGCAGGGAGATATGATATGAACACTGATTTATTGATGCAAAACGGGAAAAAAGGCTATTTCTATAGAATTTTATTCATGCTGCTTATACCCATGGCTCAGGGAGTGTATTTCTTTCTGAATCTTACAACTACCCAGGCCTATGA
Organism: Bacillota bacterium; assembly: GCA_023400235.1. GTDB lineage: Bacteria > Bacillota > Clostridia > Acetivibrionales > DSM-1351 > Ruminiclostridium. The sequence continues at coordinate 37,120 of JAEXFI010000019.1, read as the reverse complement.
TATTACAATCTATCTGGATAAGTTCATACCCTTTAACGAATGGTTTATCCTGCCGTACGTATTCTGGTATGTATATACCTTCGGAGCCCTGCTTGTGCTGGCATTGACCGATTACAAGACCTATTACAAGCTTTTGTTCAGCATAGTCACAGGAATGCTGGTGTGTTTTGTGATTTACTATACCTTCCCCACCACTGTTCCCAGGCCATATGTACCAGGCACCAATCCGCTTCAGAAAATGGTACTGGCAATTTACGGCAACGATAAGCCATATAACTGCTTCCCCAGCATTCATATGCTGGACACCCTGCTAATTACCCTGTTTGTTTTAAAGTATAATAAGCGGCTATGGATAAAGGGCGCATCAGCAGTAATATGTGTGTCAATTTATATGTCCACATGGTTTGTAAAGCAGCATAGCATATTGGATGCCGTTGCTTCCACCATATTGGGTGTGATACTGTTCTTTGTATTTGAGAATGAATTTATTACCAGAAAGCTTGTAAGTCTAAAAGAGCTGCTGTTTTTCCAAAAGAGGGTCAAGGAACTGTCCGACTAGGAATACAATATATATAGGCACTGCCTTTACCAATGCATAAAAATATTATATAATTTTTTCTGTTGTATAAATATTATTTGTTTGTATAATTAGAGATTATATAATATTTTTTTGCCTGTTTTATTCAAATACAGGTCTGTGGGATTATATTGACGGAGTAACGGGCATGGAGGTTATAATGGGTTTTAAGAGGGAAGATTTAAAGGATGCACACCGTATTGTAATTAAAGTTGGTACATCTACATTGACATACGATACAGGGAAGATTAATTTTACCAGAATAGACAAATTGGCCAGAATAATATCAGATCTTTCAAATCAGGGTAAGGAAGTTGTGCTTGTTACGTCAGGAGCCATAGGGGTGGGCGTGGACAAGCTGAAACTGCCGGAGAGGCCAAAAAGCATACGTGAAAAGCAGGCGGTAGCAGCAGTAGGACAGTGCGAGCTTATGCACATGTACAGCAAGTTTTTTTCGGAGTATGGCCATATTGTTGCTCAAATCCTTTTAACCAGGGATATTGTAGGTGACGAAACCTGCAGCAGAAATGTTGTCAACACCTTTGAAACATTACTGGCAAAGGGAATAGTGCCCATTGTCAACGAGAATGACTCTGTTTCTATTGTGGAGCTGAAAGTGGGGCAGAAGGATACCTTTAGTGAAAATGATACGCTTTCTGCCATAGTTTCAAAACTCATAAGGGCCGATTTACTTATCATCCTCTCGGATATAGACGGTTTCTTTGACGGAGACCCCCGTAAAAACCCAGATTCAAAACTACTGTCCATTATTGAGGAGATTACTCCCGAAATTGAATGCTATGCCGATGGGGCCGGAACCAAGCGGGGAACGGGCGGCATGGTAACCAAGCTCAAGGCTGCAAAAATAGCCACAAAAGCAGGGGTCAATGTAGTCCTGACCAACGGAAGCCATCCTGAGTCGGTTATGGATATTATAAATGGTGAGGAAATCGGAACTATTTTTGTAGGAAAAGAATAGTTGATTTTATAAAAAAAGTAAGGCGTATAAGCGCCTTACTTTTTTTGTCCGTATAGTCATAGTCCTTAAAGTTAATCGTTTTAATGTTTTATTGCTGCACATCTGATCAGGGTATTACATCCATTTCCCCATCGGGCTGATTCTCGGGCAGCTGCTCAGGCGGCAGCGTGTCTTGAGAGCCTGTGGAGCCCGAAGGCTTGGTGTTTGTATTGGAAGGTGTGGAGGGCTGCCAGGTTGATGCATTGTGAATAGTACAATACTCTCCCTGCGGAACCTCATACTTCCAATCCAGTATCTGGGTCGCCAGAGACTTGTTGCTTGGATCCTTTGGCAGGTATGGAACAGGCCTTCGTATAAATACTTTCTCTGCAACAAGGTTTGGAGGACAGTAGGGTCCTGCCAATAAAGGCCTTCCGTAAAGATCCTTGCTGGAGGTATCCACCTTGGCTAAAATATGAACGTCACAGGTGTCTGTGGGTTCGGTGCCCTTGGCAAAATATTCGGTTTTTATTCTACTTCCCCGGGGGTCACCGGAGCAATAGAGGCCCGGCAGCTTTCCGGAATCTATGCAAATGGCTTTGGATACTATTCCTTCCGGAGCAGGGTTGAATTGCTTGACCTCAAGATTAGTGTGAATCCGGTTCATTACTTTGTTCCATAGCATAAGTGCCTGATTATATTCTGCACGCTTCAGGGATTTTGGTGTATTGTACCCATACCAGGTGGCTCCCACGTAGTAGGGTGAGAAGCCCACGAACCACTTGTCCTTGTAGTCCTCGGTGGTACCGGTTTTACCTGCAGTAGGAATCACCTTTCCGGATTTGTTCTTAACCGTTCCATAACCCGATGCGGTACCGTTGGTAACAACATCCCTCAGCATGCTTGTCATTAAAAAGGCAGTGGTCTCCTTATAGGCAACATTGCTTTTCTGGTCCTGCTTCCGGTCAAGGAGGACATTTCCCTTGTCATCAGTTACCTTTGTGTAGGCTATGGGCTCAATATACATGCCTTGATTGACAAAGGGCACATAGGAGGCAGCCATGATCAGAGGATTTACACCGTCATTAAGTCCTCCAAGAGCCATAGAGATATAACCTTCTTTAGGCCTGTCTATATTAACCTTCTTAAGATACTTTATGGAATTTTCAGGCTTTAAGTAGTCTCTGAAAACCTGGGCAGCTACTACATTCTGAGACTTGGTTATAGCCTTCCTTATGGTTATAAGCCCCTGATAGGTTCCGGACTCGGCATTTGTGGGATAGGGGGTGGTAGGCTTTGAATTGTCCATATATACAGGTACGTCATCCACCACAGTTCCCGGAGTTATAAGTCCCATATCCAGGGCGGGAGCGTAGACTGCAATAGGCTTGAAGCTGGAGCCCGGCTGACGCGCCATATCGGTGGCCCTGTTAAGGGCAAGGCTCACTTCCTTGTTTCCATACTGTCCATACATACCCCTGATTTGGCCGTTGGAGGGGTCTAGCACAAGCATGGCACCCTGGGCCTGCACTTGAGGGTTACTTATTTTCTCGTTTACAGGGAAGTTCTTGATGTTTGTAAACTCCTCGGTCATAATCTTCTGAATATTTGAATCCTGAGTGGTATATATTTTCAAGCCGCTGTTGTAAATCTTAATACTTGCAGCATCGCTTGAAAGATTATATTTTTTCATCAGGTCTTTTTTTACCTGGATCAGAACATAGTCCACAAAATAGCTTTGTACATTCTTGGTTACTTTTGTTTCTTCATCTACAGGCTCATAGAATTTCAGCTGTTCGGCTACAGCTTCATCATACTCATTCTGGGAGATATATTTCTGTCTGAGCATTTCACTTAATATGGTTTCCTGGCGGACCTTGTTTCTTTCCAGGTTCTTTTCACCAAGAGTAGGGTCATATAAGCCGGGAGATTTGGTTACTCCGGCAATACAGGCGCACTCTGCCAGAGACAAATCCTTAACGTCCTTGTTGAAAAACTTTTTTGCAGCCGCCTGAACACCATATACACCGGAGCCTGTTGTTATGCGGTTCATATAGTTGTCCAGGATCTGATCCTTCGATAATACCTTTTCCAGGGCCATTGCCTGCCAGGCTTCCTGAACTTTTCTCTTTATGGTGGATTCTTCATTGCCTGTGATATTCTTTACCAACTGCTGAGTAATGGTACTTCCACCGTAGGAGGCATTGCCAAAAGTAATGATATACTCTACGGCAGCACCGATAAAACGCTTGATATCCATTCCGTTATGAGTTCTGAAGCGGGAATCTTCAATTGCAATGAAGGCATTTCGCATATTATCGGGTATTTCTGTGTGTTCAACCAGTACTCTGTTTTCACTGCCCTTAATCTGAGCAATTTCATTTTCATCCTTGTCATATATGAAAGAGGTAAGCTTCGTTATATCCAATTGATCAGGCGTAATGGGCGGAGCATTCTTAACATATCCGAAAACCGCGCCTCCCAGAATTCCGGCAAAAACGCAACCTAAGGATATGAGGATAACCAATACTGTCTTTATAACTGCAAAGGTAAACTGGGCATATGGTGAAGAGAATTTCTTTTTCTTTTTCTTCGGCTGCTCTTCATTCCCTTTTGCAGCTTTTTTACTAGGTTTCATAAATCCTCCTTGACTTGTCTAAAATACATTTTATTCACAATATTATACCACAGCCCGCAATGAGCCGCAACAAATTGCCTTGCAGCGGTTTTCTTAAGTTTTTCTTAAAAAATGTATATTGATTTTTTAAGCAATAGCTGCCGGCACGTAAACATAAAAAAGCCGGTCCAAGTTAAAGGACCGGACAGTATAAAGTTGTGTTCTGCTTATTGACCGACGGCCTTGGTATTGCCGGTCAGGCTTCTTCTTCGCCAACCGCAGGGCTCTTTTTGAAGTCTTTCTTCTTGCCTAGCAGGATTTGCTTGGCTGCTGAAGCTTCGAGCATTTTGCAGTTTCCGTCAAACAGGCTGCCCTCCTCACATACGAAGGATTTGACCTGAATGTCACCGATAACCCTTGCAGTTGCTAGCAGTTTAAGCAGTCCTGAACAGTATATATTTCCTTCGGTATTTCCTGCAATATGTATGGTTGCCGCACTGATGTCCCCCTTTATTACAGAGGCCTCTCCAATGAAAAGGTCTCCCTGTACCGAAACATTTCCAGTAACCTTACCGTCCACTCTGACAATGCCTTTAGAGGTTACATCACCCTTAAGCTCTGTATTGCTTCCTACCAGTGTATCAAAGGTAGCTTTTGTAAAATCTGTCTGCTTATTAAACAATTTTATTTCCCCCTTCTTAAACTATGCTTGGTATAATTCTTATTTCTTCTTATTTAAAGGATATATTGCTTTTATTGATGCGCTTTTGTCTTATGAGCTATTTGACCGAATTTAAGTCCACATACCCTGTGGGGTTAACGGGAGTATTTCCTATTCTGATTTCAAAATGCAGATGGGGCCCGGTACTATTTCCCGTGCTGCCAACCAGCGCAATTTTCTGGCCCTTATCCACTTTTTCCCCCTTTTTGACCAAGAGCCTGGACGAATGAGCATATATTGTTCTTATGCCATTCTGATGGTCGATCTTTACATTATAGCCATAGCCTGTAGAGTAGCCTGCAAACTCTACAATTCCGGTGGCCGCTGCAAAAATGGGATCACCTTTAGAGGAGGTAATGTCCACACCCTCATGGATCTTATATATCTTTTGGATTGGGTGGGTCCGCATGCCGAAAGGTGAAGAAATGCTTCCGGTGGCAGGCAGAAAGGTTGGTATTGCCTCGATGTACTTTTCCAGCTTACTGTCGGTTTTCTGAAGTTGCGCAGCCAGCCCTGCATCCTCGGAAAAGCCTTTGTTGAGTTCCTTTACCAGAGTGCTCAGCTTTGAAAGGTCCAGAAGGGCACTGGTGCTGCTCCTGGCTGCAGAAGAACCCCTGCTGGTTTTGCTGATATAATCGTCTGTGATATCGTTGTACAGTCTTGTAAACTCTTCCACCTTTTCCTTGACTTTGGCATTCTCATTTTTGGTCTGTTCAAGCTGATTTTTGCTCAGGGAGAGAGATTCATTCTGGGCATTTATTATTTCATTTAACGACCTGATTTGCTTCTCCAGTTCGCTGCTATTCTGCTGAGCCTGGAGCTTTTGAGAGCTTCCCCTGTACTCGTGTACAAAGAGGAGGGTAAAAATCCCGGAAAATATCAAAACTATTATTAGCAATTTGACAAAGGGTGCCTTTACGGCCAATCTTTTCACACTGTCGTTGGTGTGAGGAACGATTACGACAGAATAGCTTTTATTCAATTTCTTAAGACTACTTAAAACATTCATTTACTAATTACCACCATTATTTTTTTCTTATTCGGGCAGCTTGTAAAAAAGGATTGCGGCAGGAACGGCAAAGACTATCCCTGTGAGACCTATATTAATTATTTCCATATTTTTCGCCGCTAATAACAATTGTCCCGGTTAATGTGATTGATTTACGAAAAAATCGTATTTATCTTTTGTAGGAGTGATGTGAGAAATACCTATGGAAGCGAATTTGCAAATTACTATATTCTACAATTAATCTCAATATCCTTTTTTTTGAGGAAAATTTTTTTAAAATAAGCCAGGAGTACTAATTTTTAGTGTGGTAACAGTAAGAAACTGCTGATTTTGGAGCAGCAGTTTCTTGGGATGAGCCTCACTGTGTGAGCCTCAAATCAATACATTCAAAAATTCCTAAAAAAATATCAAATATTTTGACGAATTATAATCTGATCAGCAAAGGATTTTTGAAAGTTTTATCGAATCTATTACTTATCTGTGTCTATATGACTGATATTTAATTTGGAGGTTACCATGAAAAACGTCAAGAGCACTGTGATAGGAGCTTTTAGCATAGTAATTCTAGTATCTTTGCTGTCAACAGCTATTTCTTTCTTTGGATATAATAAAGTGATAGATTCAGTTAATGACATACAGGTGAACAAAACCAAACAGGATATGCTTCAGGAGTTGCTGGAGCTTTCCGCAAAACGCCAGCAGCTTGCCTCCGACAGTGTGGCTTCGGTTCAGGCTCTGGATAAAAAGGAATTTGAGGCATATGGGAAGAATATTGAGGATATTGCAAACAAGCTGATAAATTCCGGTATAGGCCTGAAGGATAAGGAAGCAGCGCAGCAGCTTGTTTCCATTAATAAAAAGTATTCGGATATGTATCTCAATACAATGTCTGAGGACCTAAGGGCCTTTGATAATAAAAGTATTGCTGAGCTTTCAAAAGGTGTTCAAAAAAGCTATGACAGCATTCAGAAGGACCAGTCGGAGCAAAAGGACATAGCCGCGGAAGCTCTTGAGAAAAGCCTGGCAAACGCTCTGTACGATACTACCGAGATTAATAGAAAGCTCAAGCTTATAAACTCAGATTCAAAGGATATAGACAGCAGTTTTGTGGAAATAAAAAATCTTCTGGCGGATGTACTTGGCCTTATGAGACCAGAGGGAACTGATGGGGAAGCTACTGCGGAAGAAATGAACGGAAAGATTGAAGCACTCAAGCAGGGAATAACAAATGCAGCTGCCGACAGCCGGCTGGTGCTTGACAACTCGGAAGTATTCGACTTTGACAGGGTTTTGAATATGAAGCAGCTGAATACACAGCTTGAACAGTATCAGAAGCTTGCAGAAATCATTAATCTTACTGCCCAGAATAACTCCCAGTTGATGTATTCTGCAGCAGCCTTCACAGACGTGTCCGCAGCTATGGAAAAAAACAGGGGAGAGATGGAGAGACTGCTGGCTGAACTGGCAGGTACGGGTTTGGACAAGGAAGTACTGGCATCGCTTAAAACCAGGCATTCCGAATATAATGCAGCCGCAGCGGAAATAACCAAAAGAAGTGCCATAATGCGCGAGGCGGCCATAGCAAAGGGCTATAAAGGCCTGACGGATATGAACAAGGAATTTACCGACAATATCAATAAACTAAGAACTTCATTTAACAGCTATCTTGCGGAGGACATCAAAACCTCTGAGCATATCAAGAGTGTTATAATATGGATTTTTATAGGCATAAGCATTTTGTCCGTATTCATGGGCATGCTTATTGCGTTTGTACTCTCCAGGAAAATTGCCAATCCTATTAATTCACTTGCGGCAATTCTATCCAGAGTGGAAAAGGGAGATCTGACCGTTAGGGCAAGTATTGAGTCTGACGGCGAAATAGGCGGCTTAAGCAGAAAGGTCAACAGTGTACTTGACGGTCAGCAAAGGATGGTGGAGCAGTTCAAAAATACCACATCTGAGATAGGCAATCTCAAACAGCGCCTGACCTCTCTGGTTGACCAAAACCGTGAGACCGTAAACAGGATGAATACAGGCAGAAAAGCTCCTCAGAAAGGGACGGCAGCCTTTGATACCGAGAGTATCATGACGGATGTAAGAGCTGTTTCACAGCAGACACAGAAGGCTGTGGACGACAGCAAAAAGGTGGCGGAGCTTGCCAGATCCAGAGAAAAAACTGTGGAAGAAGCTGAAGTGGTTATAAATACTGTCAATGAAACCGTAAAATCTATTGCTAAGTCCATATCAAAGCTGGAGTCTTCCTCGGGCAAAATAGGCGAGATAACAAATACTATTACGCAGATAGCCTCACAAACAAACCTTCTGGCTTTGAATGCCGCCATTGAAGCCAACAGGGCCGGACAGCAGGGCAAGGGCTTTGCAATAGTAGCAGATGAGATAAGAAAGCTCTCAAATGCAAGCAATCAATCAGCTGTTGAAATAAAGAACCAGATAAAGGAGATACAAGCCTGTATAGGCACTGCAGTTGAAAAGATGAATGCAGGGGTTGTGGGGGTTGAAGATGGTGCCTCCAGAATCTATGAGGTTAAAGCGGGAATTTCGGAAATAATTCAATCGGTAAATCTGGTGACTCAGGCCATAAAAGAATCTGCAGACAAGGCCTATGAGCATTATGAATCAACGGTGCAATTCATTGAGGCAGTGGACAGCATGTCCAGAGCTGCTGCAGAGACATCCTCCGACGGGGACAGCATCAATAATATCATAGATGTTCAGAACAACACGCTTAAGGACCTGGATCAGATATCAATGCTGCTGCATGAGACCTCCGACGACTTAAAGAATATTTGGGACAGGGTTAAAATATAAAAATACTGCCGGGGAAAATATTTGGAAATTAAAGGTATAAACCCTGTGTTATGTGGAATAATAAAAATAACGGCATACTGATTCAAATAATAACTTGCTTGTCCCTTTAAAAGGGACATTTTTTTTCGGGAAGATGCCCCCCAGGGGGGCTTCCTCCCGAAAGCTTTTACAAGCGCTGCCGCAGAAGTCTACATAGCCCGGCCCGGAATAATTGCATCAACCACACCGTATATGACTGCGGCAATCAATGCACCGAAAAGGGTTACGTTGTAACCGGGAACGATGAACTTTATTGCATATATTATTACTGCAGCCAGTATGAAACCTGAGATGCCCCTTCCAAAAGGAGCTGCATTTATTCCTGTTATTTTATTAACCAGCCAGTCCAGAACAGCCAAAGCAACAGCTGCCAGCAACAGTGAAAACCAGGACGAAATTGCAAAGCCTGGAGTCAGAAAGGCTGTTATGGCCAATATGACCGCTCCTACTACCAGACGCAATAAAAACGAGCCAAAACCCGAATTCTCTCTTCTCTCAACTTTTTCCATAATAATTATCCTTTCATAAAGAATATTAAACGGTCAAGGTACAAATAAACTGCCCATGAAGGTTATACTGTTCTATTTTCCACAAATATCTGCATGCTATTCAGTAAAATTGTGGAGAATCACTTGCTTTGGCTCTGCTGAGCCTGGGGCTGACTTTGCTGATTTTGGCCCTGTTGACTCTGATGACTCTGCTGTCCTTGCCCCTGAGACTGGCTGCCTTGCTTGCCGGTCATACCGGATATTATCTGGGGGATTTTGTCCATGAGCTGACCGGCGGCAGTGCCGTTAAGCTGCAAAAGGGATACGGTGTCCTTGTCCACAACTATAACAGCATCTGTAGAGAGCTTGGCTCCCAGGCCCAGAGCTCCGCCCGCCATATTCCCCGCTCCGCTCATGGAATTCATGCCGGGTGACATGGTGGTGGAAGTACCCTGCTGAGCTTTGGAGGCCGAGTTGCCGCTTCCATATCCCAAGGTCAGGGATACCACCGGTAAAAAAGTCTTATCGCCATGTGTTACTGGCTTCCCAATAAGTCCTTCATTTTGTGTAAACCCTTCCAGGTTTGAAAAAAGTGTATCAACATTCTGTGTCAGGCTTGTGTTCTGATCCATTGAAAATTCCTCCTGTTTTTGTAGTATTTTAGCAAATTGGTAAGTGAGGCACCTGAATTTACACTCGCTTTTGCATCAAAATAGATATAATCCCGGGCAGACATAAAGTCCGGCAAATTATTCAAAAAATCTATATTTATAAACTGCGAGGCTGCATTTAAAGCACCGCAGGTGATGCCTGTAGTTGATGGATTTGAAAAGCCGTACCTGGTTTCAATTTTCAAATCCCTGGGGGTGAATATTTTTGTAAGGTCACTCAGTTTTATTCCTGATTTGCCGCCATTTTTGCGCGGTTTGATGATTTTACTGAGCAAATGGAGCCTGAAAAAATATATATCTATTACAGGTCTTGCGTCTTTCAAGGTTCCGGTTGCTTTAAACAAAGGATACAACCAGTATACTGAGAGCTCCAGATAGTCGCGGTCGGTATCAAATTCCAGTCTCACTTTTGCATCAACTGCAAATAATAATGAGACAAGCAATGCTGCCAAAATCAAAGATATATAAATTACGCCCATGAATGGCCCTCCATTTTATTGTAATTAACTTTGCAATTTTTGAACTTATCTTGTTTTCAATATTAGATTATCCAGTGAGTCTCCTTTTATGTTCTCAATTTTTGCATGAGCAGGCAGGACTGCGTTTATCTTGGCTGGAATTATTTTATCTTATGTACAGATTGGATTTTGCTGGGTGATTTAGCTTTATAAACTGTCGGTTGAAAGTGAATTAGATTTCTAAAAATGAGAATAATATTTTTATGGAGGTGGAGCCAAATGTCAACACTAGATAATGAAGTTAAAATAACAACATATGACAGACTGCTGAGAGCCTGGGAAAACTCCATGGAGTTGGTCAGGGATTATGAGATGTACTCAAAAAGAATAGAAGATGACCAAATAAAGCAGGTTTTCAGAGAGTTTGCAGAGGATGAAGGATTTCATGCAACCAAGCTGCGTGAGATGCTGCTGGATTACAAAAGAGAACACTGAGGATTAAATAGGCTTTTTAAGGATATTTATTACAGGCATCCTGGCATATGGGAGCTTGTCGCATAGCTTTTGAAGCTCTGGCGGCAGTTCCTATATGCCTTTATTTTGATTGCGGCAGGCATTCAGGTTGTGTTATCATGGGTAATTATAGGAAGTAATCCCGAGGGTATGGGGAATGCGAGGAAAGGCAGCGGTATTACAGGTATGAAGCGGGAGACTCAAAAGGTTTTTTTAAAGGATAAAACGTACAGGCTTGAGATTACAGGACTGACCCATGAAGGCCAGGGCGTGGGGAAAATAGATGGTTTTGTGGTGTTTGTAGACACAGTTCTCCCCGGGGAAACAGTGACGGTAAAAATAGTCAGGCAGACCAAAAGCTACGCAGTGGGAAGACTTATTAGGGGGGATAAGTCATCACCTCATAGGCTGGAGCCCTTTTGTCCGGTTTTTGAACAATGCGGCGGGTGTGCTGTTCAGCATATGACTTACCCGGCACAGCTTGAATTCAAGAAGGATACTGTTGTACAGAGCCTCAAGAGGATTGGAGGTCTGGAAAATGTAAAGGTCCTTGATACTATAGGCATGTCCAGCCCCTACAAATACAGAAACAAAGTCCAATATCCCGTAGGAAGGCAGGACAATGAGGTTAGGATAGGCTTTTACGAAAGCAGGTCCCACAACATTATAAACAGTGACCAATGTGATATCCAGCCTCCTGAGAGCAATGAAATAAGAGGCCTTGTAAGAGATTTCTGCAATGGCAGCGGAATCTCCATCTACGATGAAGCAACCGGTAAAGGGCTCCTGAGACATGTTATGGTCAGAAAGGGCTTTAAGACCAATGAGCTCATGGTGGTTCTTGTAATAAACGGAAACAAGCTGCCCGGGGACCGTATACTGGTGGAAATGCTAACAGGAAAATACCCGGAAATAAAGAGCATTATGCTGAACGTCAACACTAAAAACACCAATATAATCCTGGGGGATAAGAATATATGCCTGTTTGGACAGGCTTTTATCTCTGATTACATAGGCAAATACAAATTTAATATCTCACCTCTGTCCTTTTTTCAAGTGAATCCCATCCAGACGGAGGTTCTTTACCGAAAAGCCCTTGAGTATGCGAAGTTGTCCGGAAGTGAAACTGTTTTTGACCTCTACTGCGGGATAGGAACAATTTCTCTGTTTCTTTCTGAAAAGGCCAAGAGGGTTATTGGTGTGGAGGTTGTGCCGGACGCCATAGCTGATGCCAGGAAAAACGCCGGGCTGAACAATGTAACCAATACGCAGTTCATGGTGGGAGAGGCTGAGAAGGTCATTCCCCAGTTATACGCCCAGGGCATCAGGGCGGATGTGGTAGTGGTAGACCCGCCGCGGAAGGGCTGCGACGAGGTACTGCTCAACACTCTGGTTGAGATGCAGCCCAGCCGAATAGTGTACGTAAGCTGTAACCCGTCCACGCTGGCGCGGGATTTGAAGTATCTCAGTGAAAAGGGGTTTGAGGTGAAGGAAGTCCAGCCGGTGGATATGTTTCCGTGGACGGGGCATTCAGAGGTTGTAGTCCTGTTGCAACGTTAAAATTTTTATGATTGAAAATGAGTAATAAACCTTGAGCGTAAGAGCAGTTTTGCTTTTGCGTTCTTTTTTCTTTGAGTAACTGAAAAATTTTAGCAATAAGGAGAATATTTTTATGAAAAAGATTACGTTTATCCAAGCCAGAAACTCTTTGAAAAATACCGGAAACTTAAAGGTCGCGGCATATTGCAGGGTTAGTACCGATCGTGAAAGCCAGCAAAGCAGTATAGACCTTCAAATCAGGTATTATACCGAGTTAATTCAAACGAATCCCGAATGGGATTTCACAGGTGTATTTTATGATTACGAAAGTGGACTTAGAAAAGAGAAACGAAATGGTTTGGATGCGATGCTTCAGAATGCCTATCGTGGTGAAATTGATTATATCATTACCAAGTCTATCAGCAGATTATCTAGAAATGTATTAGATACGCTAACAATTATCCAAAGTTTAAAAGCAAGAGGCATAAATATCTATTTTGAAAAGGAAGATTTGAATTCAATTGAAGAAGAAAAAGAAATAGATATTGCATTTAATGGAGTTTTGGCGCAGGAAGAAAGTCGTAATTTGAGTGAAAACGTTCAGTGGGGATACAAACGCAAATTTGAAAAAGGAGATGACTTTGCCGGCAAAATACCTATGGGGTACAAACGTGACAATGAAGAATGGATAGCCGTGCCGGAAGAAGCCGACATCATAAGGAAAATCTATCAGTTGTATTTGGAAGGCAGCACACTGCAACAAATAAAAGAGTATCTGGAAAAACATCAGATTAAAACCGCTACAGGGAAAGAATCATGGGCAACAGCTGTTATTCAAAAGATCCTGAAGAACGAGAAATATAAGGGTGATTCTCTACTGCAAAAAACATATACAGAAGATTTTATAACAGGTAGAAAAAGCATTAATACTGGTCAAAGAGATCGTTACTATAAAACGAATAGTCATCCAGCTATTATCACTTTAGAGACATTCGACAAGGTTCAGGAAGAAATGTCTAGACGTGCAAGGTTAATTCGTAAAGAAGATGGCACAGCGGAATCCAGTACCAGCAAATATAATGGAAAATATCTTCTAGGAAATCTTCTTGTGTGTGGCGACTGCGGCGCCTCATATCGGAGACGAACAGAACGGGGTAAGGTGGTTTGGAGATGTGCAACGAGGATTGAAAAGGGCAAAAATATCTGTCTCCATTCTCCCACTCTAGATGAAAAATGGGTTCAAAATGTCTTAGGTGAAAAGATTTGTGAGAACGGCGTTTATGATGAAGATGTAATTAGAAGTGAGGTCGGTAAGATACAGGTTTTAGAGAAATCTATTGTTATTTGTTGTAAAGACGGAGCGAAATTTGAAGGCGGATTAGCCTGATAGATAGGTGATTTTTGAAAAGAGCATAACATTAGTGATAAGTGATGTGTTAAAAAAAGTATGGATAAACTTACATAAGTAATGATTTGTGTCCGGAAAAGTAGTATAGTTTTCAGATTGAAAGGATAATTGCTTATGAAATCCTTTGATAGCAATACTAAAATAATATTGGATACTTGTGTTTTCTAAATAACATCAGTATTGGAGCTGACATTTTAGTAGTACTTACTAAATGCAAGGATAATGTATGGATTTTATATACTGTATATACTCAATTTTTAGAAATTAATAAGGAAAATTTGATTTCAACAAAGGTAAAAGCATTCAAAAAAATTGGAAATGATGAAATGATAAGTTAAATAATTATACAAGTTTAACACCTAAAAGAATTGATAAAACAAATTTTAATATTAACAGTATTAGCTATAAGGTGGTTTCCTGCAAAGATCCTTATGAATATCATGAATGAGATTTTTACCAGCATACTGCAAAACAGCGATCAAACGTGCTATAATAAAGGCATGGTATGTGGCTAAAAAATCAGGCTGACGCAATGAATTATCGTAAAATGCACCCTACGCCAAGGGGATACCAAATGCTATGGTCTTCAGAATTGTATGCACAACGAACGTTAAAATGAGTGGTACTACTGGAGCGGAAATCTTGATAAATTAAAGATTTTAGGGTGATCGTGATAGAAATGGACGTGTATTTTTTGTAGTGATGATTAGTCTGAGGGAACTTATTTTACTCCGGGGTAAAATATAAGAAGTGCGATACATAATATGCAAAGGGGTATGTACTTTGTGTTGCAATATAAGGCGTTCATTTCTATAAATACTCCTCTGCAAATAGAAAAATCTTATAGGTATACGATAATGTGATAAGGCCAGCCCTTTATATGGAGGTTTAAGATGTATATCGATTATTTGCCAAATTCTTTGCTTGAAGACATAATAAGTAATAGATGTATCCCTTTTATTGGTGCAGGGTTTTCTAAAAATGCGAATTCGAACAAGCCCATTCCAGATTGGAATGAATTGGGGAAAAAAGTTTCAGGTTACTTCCGGGATTATCAATATGACAATGCTGTTGAAGCTCTTTCTCATTATGAAAATGAATATTCTAGAGCAAATTTGATTGAAATACTTGCTAAAGAACTAAATATAAATGCGATATCACCTGGTGATTGCCATTTATCTTTTTGCAAACTATATTTTGACTTGATTTGCACAACAAATTTTGATTTCCTATTAGAAACTGCATTTAGCGAATTATATGCTAAAAAAGGGAAGCCATATCATGTTATAGCAAATGAAGATAGACTTTCAACGTATTTCAATGAAAAGACAACTATAATAAAAATGCACGGAGATTTTAATGAGCCTGCGAAAATGGTTGTGACAGAAAATGATTATGATACTTTTATATCGAGCAATCCGCTTTTATGTACATATATTGCCAATCTGCTAATAACAAGAACACCATTACTTATAGGATATAGCTTAAATGATCCTGATATAAGAATGATATGGAATATTATTAGTAGCAGATTAAATTCTCTAAGACGTATAGGATATGTATTAGCGGTTTCTGCATCTGAAAATGACATAACAAGATTCAGAAGAAGGGGAATAAAGGTGATTAATTTGCCTGGAAAAAAATCCGATTACCCTACAATATATACAACGTTATTTAATGAGTTGCTTGTTTATTGGAACGAAAAAAATAGTTCGAATATGAAGACTTCTAATGAAGATGCTATAGGTATATTAAAATATTCGGGAGGTAATATTGGCCAAATGTGCTTTTTTAGTGTGCCATATGAAAGATTATCTCTTTACAAAAAATATATTTTCCCGATAGTTGAAAGATTGGGAATGGTTCCTGTATCGGCAGATGAATATGTTTTACCAGGAGATAATATTAGTGCTAAGATTAATACGTTAATACAGAAATCGAGCATAGCTATTATTGATACTACAATGATTAGTTCTAATATTTCAATGGAGTACGGTATTATAAATGAAGTAAAAATCCCTCATTTAGTAATCTCCTCTGAGCAAATAGCGACTAGTGGCATTGATATATCTGTAAACAGATTGTTATTTGGTGACTTTGATAAAAAACTAGAACATCTTATAAATGGAATAGAAGATTTTTTGTCTGAATATTCATTATCACAGGATACTGCAACTTATTTATTTAATGAGCCAAGGCGACTATTTGATTTAAAAGAGTATAACGCTGCAGTTATATCAGCAGTTCGACTTTTAGAAGTAGAATTAAAAGAAGCATTATCAAAGATAAGAAATGTAGCGGTGGGATCATCAGCATCTTTAAATCAACTAATAAAAATATTAGGGGATCAAACGGACTATGATACCATAAAAATGATGGAGTGGGTATCAATGCGAAATGTGGTTGTGCACTCGACAAATTTTACAGTGACAAGGAAAATGGCCAAAGAAGTGGTTGAAGGTATTTATGAGACAGTTAAAGCTCTACAAGAGTTGAATTTTGAGTGATTATCTGTCAGGCTATTGCATGACTATTAAGAATAATATCTGTGTCTATTCTAACTGAGTTGCTCAATGGGAATACCATGTTTTATAAAGGAAGCATTTTTGAAAACAAGGCTGTTGCCTTCGAGACGAGCGGATGGACATCGTTGAGATCCAGAAGATGCAATAGCCTATTAAAAAGTGCCTATTTCTTTTATGATTCAGTTCTTAAAACTCTAAGTTATACAATCGGTGCTTATGTCAATCCTGACCGTTCAATGTATCCCGTGGCTGACATTCGTAAGTGACCATATGCTTTGATAGCTAATGGTGTAACAGTACTTAATTTACAGCCTGTCGGTAACAACTACACGGCAGATGTCTCAGCTACATCACTCATTGTAAAAGATGCCTCAGTATTCTTTTGCAATGATGAGATTGAAGAGTGGGATAAGTACAAAGGTACTTGGATATCAGCTTATAGCTTGCGCTGGCGTTTTGTGCAGTAGTCGGTGTTTCACAGAAATACATCCGGCTATCAAGGGGATACCAGAGGGGTACGATATCTTTTTTGTCTACTCAAGGCATGTGGAGGTAATAATCCTGTTGCAAAACCTGAAACGTTGATATAGCAGGAGCTTACGAGTATTGATATGAAAAATGTTTTTGACGTGGAGGCTATCTTTCACGTCTTTTATTTTGTGTGCGTCCAGCGAAGCTGGAACACACTTGCCGGTGCAAGTCCGGCACGGGTAATTACCAAGAAGCCCGTTAGCTAATCCCGGTGCATAACAGCAATGATATGTGCTGAGCGGGAGGATAAAGTACCTGCCTAAACAGCAGGGCGAGCGAAAATGCAGACCGTAACATAAAGTGAATTCTGCCGCATCGTCAAAAAGGTCTCTGGTTTACAGAGTAATAAGGGAAGTCGAGCCTTGGCAAAATGGGCGAAGACCATGGAAGATGGGAAGAGCTTGGATAGCACCATCGAAGAATCCCTCGGTGTATGGGAATCGGTATGTATTGAAAGTGTGTTTTCGGAACTGGAGAGACCCTACTTTGCACAGTTATAGCTGTAGAGAAGAGTCATATAAGCTGAATAAGTGAAGTTGATATCTTGCAAAGAGGGAGTCGGAGGAGTTCATACTACCAATGATATTACAGACAACAAAACTGTAATTAGGGAAGGAACTCTGCTTTATTCAAGAATTCTAGAGGAGGTAAGAGCGAGTGAATGCCCAAAAGGCTAACAACACCATAGAAAAAGTTCGAAAACTTCAAAGGAATCTATACCTTGCAGCCAAGTTAAACAGCAAGAGAAAGTTTCATGCACTCCATGATAAAGTATATCGAAAAGATGTACTAATGGAAGCGTGGAAAAGAGTAAAAGCCAACGGTGGGGCAGGCGGTATCGACAAGATAACAATTGCTGATGTAGAGGTGTATGGACTGGAAAAGTTTATACTAGAAATACAACAGGAATTAAGAGAAGGAAAATACCACCCAAAACCAGTAAGAAGAACCTACATACCTAAAGGTAAAACAGAAAAACGACCACTAGGTATACCTATCATTAAAGACAGAGTTATACAGATGGCGGTAA
Organism: Bacillota bacterium; assembly: GCA_023400235.1. GTDB lineage: Bacteria > Bacillota > Clostridia > Acetivibrionales > DSM-1351 > Ruminiclostridium. The sequence goes on along the minus strand of JAEXFI010000019.1, from coordinate 19,207 downwards.
AGATAGTAATAGAACCAATATTTGAAGCTGACTTTAAAGAATGCTCCTATGGATTTAGACCCAAAAGGAGTGCACACCAAGCGCTGGACAGAATTCGTAAGGATACTGCCAAAAAGGGATGGTGGATAGTAGATGCTGATATCAAAGGATATTTTAACAACATAAACCATGAGAAATTAATGCTGATGGTAAAACAAAGGATATCAGACAGAAAGATTCTTAAAATGATATGGAAATGGTTAAAGGCAGGAGTAATGGAAAATGGAGAATATGCTGAAAGTGACCTTGGGAGTCCGCAAGGCGGGGTAATATCGCCACTTTTGGCAAACATATATCTCCATTACCTGGACTGTAAGTGGGAGTACCACTACAAACACCTTGGGAAACTCATAAGATATTGTGATGATTTCGTAGTAATATGCAGGACAAAGAAAGATGCAGCGCATGCACTTAAAGCTGTAACATCCATTATGGAAAGATTAGAACTCGAACTACATTCTGAAAAGACTAAATTGACTAGCATGTGGGATGGAAAGGAAGGCTTTGATTTTCTGGGATTCCATCATAGGAGAAAGAAAACAGAGACCACAAGTGGGCAGTGGTTTAATGAAACGCACCAGTACCCATCAAAGAAAGCTATGCAGAAGATGAGGGATAACATTAAAAATGTATTTGCCAGCAGGGCAACGTTGTTGCTGGACGTACACAAGATGATAGAAATTCTTAACCCGAAGATAATTGGAATGAGAAACTATTATGGATTAAAGAATGCAGCTCAACAACTTAACAAAATGGATTGGTATATCATAAAGAAATTTACATTGTGGTATAACTACAAAACGCAGAATAACAGGCGACATGCAGGCATTTCAAAGGTTCGAAAGATTATTTATGGAAACGGATTACAAAAACTTGAGGTTTAGCGAATGCTGAAGGAAGAAGAATATCGGAAAGCTGTGTGCGAGAGAATCGCATGCACAGTTTGATGCAGGGGAAAGTGGGAAAAATTTAATTTTCCCACTGACCTACTCTACAAAATATTAGTGTACTTATGACCTTACCCAGTTATGTTTATATAAATAAAACGATTGAGATGAAAAATGTTAGAATCATACCGCCTAAACCCAAAGAGAATAAAAAGCTCAGGGTTGCCGCCTATTGCAGGGTCAGCACCTCCGGACCGGAGCAGCTGTGCAGCCTTGAGATTCAGATAAAGACTTATACGAAGATGATAAAAGGCCATCCTAATTGGCTTTTTGCCGGTGTTTTCTATGATATCGAAAGCGGGCTTCGAAGAAGTGATAGAAAAAGTCTGGACAAAATGCTTAGGAAAGCGGCGAAAGGCAAAATTGATTACATCATCACCAAGTCAATCAGCAGGGTGTCGAGAGATACGCTGGAGGTTTTGAAAATAGTAAGATTTTTAAGAGAGCGAGGGATTAATATGCATTTTGAAAATGAGAATCTGGACTCAATCGAGGCGGATAAAGAATTCGAAATTACGCTCAGGGGCATGCTGGCACAGGGTGAAAGCCAGAATATAAGCGAGAATATACAATGGGGAATTCAGCGCAAGTTTGAAAAGGGCGAGACCCCGAAAAAGTACAAGAATTTCATGGGATACACTTGCGTTGACGAGGATATTGTTATTGTGCCGGAACAGGCAGAGGTTGTCAGAAAGATATTTGACTTGTATTTGCAAGGCTTGTCACTGGGACAAATGAAGACTTATCTGGAATCCCAAGGAATTCAGACTGTAACAGGTAAGGAGACCTGGGATACAAAAACAATCCATAGAATGTTGACCAACGAAAAATACAAAGGCGATACCATGCTGAAAAAGACATTTACTGAGGATTTTATGACCGGTAAGAAAAGTAAGAATATTGGTCAGCGAAATAGGTATTATGTAAAAAACAGTCATCCGGCCATTGTTTCAGCCGAGGTATTTGACAAGGTACAGGAAGAAATGGTCAAGCGTGCAAGGTTTGTCAGTAAGGAGGATGGCTCAGTAGAAGCCAGCGGAAGTAAATATAACGGTAAGTACTTTCTTGGAAATTTGCTTGTGTGCGGCGATTGCGGCGCATCGTATCGGAGAAGAACTGAAAGAGGCAAGCTAGTCTGGCGCTGTACGACACGGATAGAAAAAGGCAAAGAAGCATGCCTGCACTCCCCTACTTTAGATGGAGGATGGATACAAGATATTCTGGGCGAAGCTATTTGTCAAAATGGAGCTTATGATGAAGGTATAATCAGGAATGAAGTTGACAAAGTTCAGATTTTTGATGCTTTTATTTTGATTTTTCGCATGGATGGCTCACAGGTTAAAAGACTATTCCAGAATAATTGAACCTATGATATACTAATAATTGTAAATAAGAATGGAGTTAATAACTCTGGTCAGAACTTAATGGAGTAAATCCCAACGAAATAGAAATGCTGAAGAGCTTGTTTTTCACTATACATTTCGTTCTTGTTGTTAGTATAATTCATAATAGAACGATAAAGACGTTAGTAAAAGGGGAAATAAGAAAATGGAGAGGCTCGAAGAAAAGATAAGGAAACATCTGGCGAAAAACTTGTCTATAATATCAAATGATCTGGAACTAATTCAGGAAGAATACCCTTTAAAAAATGAATTCGGATCATCTGGTTTTATTGATATTCTGGCCAAAGATTCAGAAAATAATTATGTAATTGTCGAACTTAAAAGATCAAATCAAGCTGCAAGACAAACCCTTAATGAGGTTTGTAAATATTGTGCGCTACTAAAACAAAATTTACATATCCGTGATAGTGAAATTAGAATAATTATAGCTTCAAGTGAGTGGATGGAATTACTTGTTCCATATTCGGAGTTTAATAAATACATGAATCTTTACATCGAAGGATATAAACTTAATTTAGACGAAGAAAGTGTACCGATTTCGTGTGAACGAGTTAATCCAATTGATATTGATTGCCAAAGAAAATTCTCTACAGAACATTTAGCTTTTTTATATACTAACCCAATGAAGATGGATAGTGCTATAAATCAAATTCAAAGCCTTCTTCCCCAATTGAGTCTCAATGACTATATCATTTTGAAGATGAATACAACAGATGAGATTCCATACCCTTACTGTGTTTATGTATTATTTCAGAGATATACAGAATATTATTACCTTAATGCCTTGAAAAAAATAAAAGATAATTTAAAGGAAGAATACTCAATTTATGATGAAGTACTTGAATATAAAGAGAATTATAAGGATGACGAAGAAGGTTATCTCTGCTGTTTAGAAGAGCATATAAGTTGTTATATAACATCCGAGATAAAAAGTGATAGTTTAGAGATCGGGTATCCGGAAAAGTTTCAAAGTATGATATATCAGTTTAATTGGCAAGTTAATGAAGTAATCAAAGGCGGATGTTTCGAAAGTGATCTTAGACTATCAAAGGACATTATCGTAGCTGAAGTAATGGGCATTGATGGAAGTAATCAAGAGCTTTACATAAATCAAACACATTCAAAGAACAAACCTAAGTTATCAGAAATTAGAGATAACGCTGTAAATTGCTTAATATTTAATGGAACATGGAAGTATCATGTTTTGTCGATATTTAATAACATTGGCATTGAAAACAATGAATTTAGAATAGCACTTAACATATTTAATACAGATAGAATACTAGAAGCAATTGCGGGAGCCGCATATTATGGCATGTTATCATATCTACCTTGTTATGATTTTCTTATAGATTATACGACTAAAAATAAATATATTATTTATCATGGGAAAGTAACTTGGAATGGTGTAAAAAGAGGATTTAAAGAACTTTTAAGAAGATTTTTCCCAAATGATCCGTTTGATTATTTTATGAAAAGACAACTTGGCGGATTGGCAGAACTTGATGCGCCTATGATGGAATATCTGGGGCTTCAGTATGAAACCAGTTCAATCTCTACTGTTGATGGTAAAAGTCAAATGAATGATATTGTTTTTATACAGGATAAGATAGAAGTTGTTGAGGTAAAGTATGGAAAAACTATTATTGAATTTCTAAATGAAAATAATGAATTTGTTAATGATGTAATTCTATTTTTTAGAAGTAATTCAGTTGGTTTTATATAAATATTATTTAAAAAGCACTTATTTTTGATTGAAATAGATTCGGGATAGTATCAAATGCGATAAGTAATATAGATAAAATGTTAAAATGAAAGAAGGTTAATGTAGTATATGGATATGTCTGAGGCAAAATATGATGATATTGAAAGATTAAAGTGGTTTTATGATAAGTGCAGTAAAACGGATATTCCTACCATGATAACACATAAAATGCAACTATGTAATCAATTTAGATTGTCAGACGAACAGCTAAATGAGATGGATAACTATTTAAAGGCAATAAGGCAAGATGTGAGAAAGATCTTTTTGTCTATTAAAAATATTAATCAGATATATTCTTTCTATGAAAACAAGAAAAACAAAAATCTTTTAGATAATGAAAGAGAAACAGTAGCTATCTATATTGAATATATAATTGCTAAATATCGAGTTATAATTGAATATACTTTAAAGATTCTTGATATGGTTATTGAATATTCGGGTAAAATGATTAAGGAAAACGGAAAAAAGATTTCTGCTATTGAACTCTACAATATGAAATTGGATTACTTAAAAAGCTTGATTGACGATGACCGTCGTGTAATATTAAATGATAAATGGTTTCAGAGCATAAGAAAAACACGTAATTCTATAATACATAATGGAGCAACATGTTTAGTTTTTGGAGATAATAAAGAAAAATTGTTTCAAGTGTATGATTTAGAAGCAGAGGAATTAGTTGTTGATGATCTCTATTTATATACGGGGAATTGTGTTCATTTTGACTACTTTATAGCATTGAACATGGCATATTTGATTTATTTTATAGATTCAATTTTTTCTGTGATTCTTGAAAAAATTAATTATAATGAAGACATTGATCCATTGATGAAGCCACTTCTGAATTCTACGCTTAATTCGATAAGTGATAAGCAGGAATGCATGATGGATTGGGTAAAGAACATCCTCGATACATATGACAATCAATAGTTAAGTTAATAGAAATTTTGTGATTTCTTTAATGTAGAATTGTATCGAATAGAGCCTTCAAAAGCACAAAACCTTTGGAGGTTTTATGGGGTGGCTGCTTTAAAAATATACCCTACCGCCAAGGGGGTACCAGAGGACTACGGCATCTTTTTTACCCACTCAAGGCATTGTGAGGTTGTAGTCCTGTTGCAACGTCAATAATCATTAATGATTGAAAATGAGTAATAAACCTTGAGCGTAAGAGCGATTTTGCTGTTGCGCTCTTTTTTTTTAGAGTAACTAAAAAATCTTATAATGAGGAGGATATTTTTATGAAGAAGATTACATTTATCCCTGTCATAAACTCTTTGAAGAGTACCGGAAAATTAAGGGTTGCAGCATATTGCAGGGTCAGTACCGAGCGCGAAAGCCAGCAAAGCAGTATTGACCTTCAAATTAAGTATTATACCGATTTGATTCAGACAAATCCTGAATGGGAATTTTCAGGTGTGTTTTACGATTACGAAAGTGGACTTAGAAAAGAGAAAAGGAATGGTTTGGATGCAATGCTTCAGAAGGCCTATCGTGGCGAAATTGATTATATCATTACTAAGTCTATCAGTAGATTATCCAGAAATGTGCTAGATACGCTAACTATTATCCGAAGTTTAAAAGCAAAAGGTATAAATATCTATTTTGAAAAGGAAGATTTGAATTCACTTGAAGCAGAAAAGGAAATAGATATTGCATTTAATGGAGTTTTAGCACAGGAAGAAAGCCATAATTTGAGTGAAAATGTTCAGTGGGGATATCGATATAAATTTAGCAAAGGAGATGATTTTGTCGGTAGAATCCCCATGGGTTATAGACGTGACAATGACGAGTGGATCGTCTCACCGGAAGAGGCCGATACCATAAGGACAATCTATCAATTGTATTTAGAGGGAGGCACTTTACAGCAAATAAAAGAGTATCTGGAAGGACATCAGATTAAAACCGCTACAGGGAAAGAAACTTGGGCAACAGCAGTTATTCAAAAGATTCTGAAGAACGAGAAATATAAGGGTGATTCTATGCTGCAAAAGACCTACACAGAAGATTTTATAACAGGCAGAAGAAGCAAAAATGTGGGTCAAAGAGATCGTTACTATATAACAAACAGTCACCCTGAAATTATTTCTTCTGAAGTCTTCGATAAGGTTCAGGAGGAAATGGCGAAACGTGCGAGACTTATTACAAGCGAGGATGGCATGAAAGAGGCCAGCGGAAGCAAATATAACGGCAAATACCTTCTGGGGAATTTGCTTGTGTGCGGTGATTGTGGTGCATCTTATCGGAGAAGAACCGAAAGGGGTAAGGTGGTTTGGAGATGTGCAACGAGGATTGAAAAGGGCAAAAATATCTGTCCTAATTCCCCGACTCTGGATGAAGAGTGGATTAAAGAAAGATTGAGTGAACTGCTATGCGATGGTCATTATGATGAGAGGTTTGTTAGAGACAAAGTCAATAAGGTAGAAGTTTATAATAAGTATATCATCGTACAGATAGTTCGAACCTAAAGGTTAATATCTAAATTGTATGCAGTATCAGCAACTTGTTGATCAAATCAGAGACTTAATGTAGAAGAATTTGGATTTGGCTCGGGAGCGAAAAGTTTCAAGCAAATGGTAAATGACATAGATGTCTACCTGAAGATAATGGGCTGAGAGGTACGAAAATTTGACGATTACCTGGTATGGCGGTTACTGCAAAGCATTAAGGTTATAAGGCGAGGATGAAAAATTAATGAAATTTGGTAGAAATATGCGGTTCTAGTTAAAATAACCGACCCAGAGATATACAATTACGATAACAATGTTGTTCATATTGTTATTGTCTTTATGTTAATAAATGCCAAATGTTAACGACATGTTAAAACAGCAATAATTGAAATATCTAATGTCAATCCCAGTGAAATCTTATTGGTAAGAGAATCAAGGGTTATGAATGGAATAGAATTGTTCGAGTTCAACAATAGAAGAATCATTAATATTCTGTGCAGCAATATAATTTTTTTATTATAAACATTGGGGGCTTTTTATTAGAGGCTACAGGATAGTGCTGTTATATATTATAAATATTTTTAGTTGCCATTAAAGTGGAAAATTGGTGTTTTCTGTTATATAATAAAAGTGTACAAGTTATTTTCTGTACTTTTATATTTAGATTACTCTTTTTATGCTTAAGTTACCCTGCTATATATTTTCTTTTTTACGAGAAGAAATATTGAGCCAATGAGTATGGAGTATTTTAAATATAGATAAAGTCAACCAGCTGGGGGAGATAAGGTGTCTATATTTGAAAATATTAATAATGATAAATTTTTTAACCCGTTTTGCTGCCGTAATAAAGTGATTTATTTTGAATGCATAAATCAGCTTATAGAGAAATCAAAAGAGATACCAATACTTTATGAAATGGATGCTAGAAGCTGCTTGACAATATACCTCCAAAACTGCCTGTATTCGATTGAAACAGAAGACATAGGTGAGGAAATTAACAGCACAAAATCGGCAACGGAAAATGCATCAGCTATATTACGTTATTTTAGAGAATGCGGTTGGATTACACCAAAAGAAATCGGCAGGAATGGAGATAATATCGCTTCAATTGTGCCGTATTGTAGGAAGGTTATTGAGGCACTACGAAGGATTTTTGATAATGATATAAATGGTTCTATTACAAATCATATTTTCTCAATACATGAGATATTGAAATCTTCTCTTGAAGAAGATAATGCTCGTACCATAAGGCCATATACTAGCATTTTGGTTCCCCTTATTGAAAATGAGTGTGATTTGAAGAATGAATTGCTGATATTAAAGGACAGTATCCGTGAAATTATGCAGGCAGTTATAAAAATGATGGATGCAAACAGCTTTGGACAATTTCTTATAAAGGATGAGATGCTGAAAAAATTTTTTAACGATTATTTCTTTATTAAAAGAAGTGGATTAATACCAGGTTATATATCCAGCATAGATACTATGTTAAGTAAAATTCGAAAAACAGAAATGTACGATCGAATGGTTGATGAATATAAGGAAATAAAGAATTATAACTATTTGGTTTCTAAAGATATAGTTGATAGACAGTTTAGCGAATTAGATTACTTTATTAATGTTGAATATGATAAAGAAATGAACTATATTGATAAGAAGATCAATACCTATTATAATCTTTATTCTACTAGAATGTTAATGATACTAAGCAATAATACAAATTTACAGCATTATCTGAACAATATGTTAATGCAGATAAAAGAAATGCCAGCCGGAGAAAGAGAAATGTTTCTAAAGAAAATCTCGGACAATTTCCAAGTTCAAAGTATAGGCTATATTGGCAAAAAGTCGTTTGAAAGGCGGAGAAGGGTGAAAACCGATACTTCTAGTATTGGTATAGAGGATAGTGAACTGTCTGACCAAGAGAAGGAACGAATGACAAACGAGGTTTTGAAAGAAATTCCAGATCGTTTCAACTTAGAGTCCGTGAAGAAATATTTTGACAATTTAAACTTTACAAATGGAACATTATCAGTTAGCGAATACAGTATTGATACAAAAGATGATGCAATGATGGTGGCTGCGAGTATTATTTATTCCGGAACAGCGGGTTTTCCATATGAGGTGGAATTTATGGAAGGCTTCGTGGAAACGGATGTGGCAACAATAAGTAACATTCGTATGCGAAGGAGAATGGGTGATGAGTGAATATAATTACCAAATAGATATGAAAGAGGAGAATAGCTTACTATTTAAGAAAAGTATCAGAAAACTTTTTGAGTCTACTTTTATATTAAAGGATAAGGATGAAAAGTTATATTATTATGTGTCAAAGGAATCGAACAGGCAAGATATTTCGGAGTATTTAAAAATGATCGGATTTGACATTCTAGTTGATGATAAATGTAATGTTGCCATGCTGGTAGCAAGTGAGGAAGGTGAAGATACGGTTGGACTAAAACGTGCAAATATAATTACATTTAGCACAGTACAGTATCATTTGCTATTGGTTCTTTGGGAAGTATACCTTGAAAATTTAGGATATGATGAGAAAAATTATGTATCAAAAGGAGATCTGATAGATAAGATTAAATCATATGGAATTTATCCATCTGTTTCTGATTTGAAAGCAGCATTTAAATTATTTAAGAAATATAGTTTGATTAATTATGAGGAATATGATGATAGTGAGGATGCAAAAATACAATTATATCCTTCGTTACAATTTGGCTGGGATATTCCACAGTTTAAAGCAGTGGCTGATGAACATTTAAAACCAGATAATTTGGAGGATGAGATAGATTCCATAGAAGAGGATAAAGCAGACTACGAGGAAGAGGAGAACGGCTGATGATATTATTAAAAAATGTAAGATTAATTAATTGGTATGGGTTTAGTAATATAACGGCACCAATTGGTTTTTTTACACTCATTGCCGGAAAAAACGGAAATGGAAAGTCAGTTATGCTGGATGCTATAAAATACGCAGCATACGGTGATACTGTTTTTAATAAATCTTCAGACAGCAAAGGAGCAAGGACACTTCCTTCTTATACAAGAGGGTTGCTCGATGCCACAGCAAAAACATATATGCGTCCTGCGGAGAAAATGCCTAATATTTATAGTCATATTGCATTAGAATATGATGATGATGTTTTGCAGAAAAAATTTGTATTAGGTGTGATAATTGAAACGAATGTGGCAGATAATACGCAGTCATATCGCTATGTTATAGATAAAAAGGGACTCACTGAAGTAGAACATTTATATAAGGAAGATGGTATGAATAAGCCATATAGTGGAGATGAATTCCAAAAAAAATATGGTATTACTCTAATGAATAAAGAAAATGGAATTTCGAAGTTCATGCAAATGACAGGTCTTAAATTGAATCTTGGTCAGACAAATACTTATCTAAGAAAATTACGGGGAATTATGACATATGACCCAGAGGCCAAAATAGATAAGTTTATAAAAGAAAGTGTGCTTGAAGATAAAAAAGTGGACTTTTCTAAACTGATAGAGGCAAGAGAGAATATTGGTAAATTAAATAGGACATTCGATCAGATTCAGGCAGAAATTGAGGAGTTGGCAAAAATAATTGATGAGTATGATGGGTATGAGTCCGAAAAAAATAGGCTACTGATTGACGATATTAAAATGGTTTATAAAACTATAATAGAATTAAAAGAAGAAATTAAGCGTCAAAGGCAAGAAAAAACTTTAGCAGAGAATCAAAAAGCTGAAGCAGAAAAAGCATTAAAATTTATTGCAGAGAAAGAAAATGAAACCGATAAGAAAATCAGAGAAGTAACATTGAGCTTGGATCAAATGGATTGTATGGAGCCAATTAGACAGGAAGAAGAGCATCTTACTAAACTACAAGATGAGAAGGAAGTACTGATAAAAGAAAAGCGAAAATTGGAAGAGTTTCAGATAAAAGTAAGTGAAATACTTGATGTTGTGTTTACTAGAGGCAGAAAGGTAGAAAATAAAAGTATCCTTGCCTCATTAGCAGGAAATGAGTTTTCCTTTGCGGAAAAAGAAAGCACAGTTCATATACTGAAGCAGCTTATAATGGAAGAGTACGAAAAAATAATTAAGGAGCTAGCTGATATTGATAAGCAAGCAGAAGAAGTAGAACATGGAATTTGTCAGCAGCTGAGGATTTTGGAAGATTGCAAAAGAAATAGGAATGCATACAATCAAATTCAGGAATATGTCAATTTGAAAAATGAAATTAACCGTGAGTTCGAAAAAAGGGGTCTACAGTCAGAAGCAAAATTTGCATGTGAATATGTCCTTGCTCTTAAGGATGAATCATGGAGAGAATCTATTGAATCATTTTTAGGAAGACGGAGGTACAGTATATTAGTAGAACCTGAGTATTATGATATTGCAGATAATGTATTAAACAATTCTAGCAATAAATATGCACACTTGTTTAATACTAAATTATTAATGAAGAAAAAAGTAGATACTGAAGAAGATTCGATAGTGCAATTTCTTTCTATAAAAAATCCAGTAGCGCAGAGATATTTTAATTATCAGTTAGGACGTATTAAAGCAGTTAATTTGAATGAAGTAAAAAATTACGAAAATGCAATTTCAAAAGAAGGTAGAGTATCTATCGGAATGGATAGCTATTTTCTACGATTTGATAGGATTCAGTACTACTATTTAGGACAGGAGACATTTGAACTTAATAGAATAAGAGCAGAAAAGGAAATTGGAAAACTGAAGCAAGCTAAAAAGGAAATATTAGACCAGAGATATATATTGGAACAAAACAAAAATCAGTTGAAGGATAGTAGGGATTATTTTAAGGATTACATATATGATGCTTTTCAGAGATACCAGATGGTTTGTACTCAAATAAAAGAATCAGAACAAATACTGAAAAAATTGAGAGAAGCACAAAAAGAAAATCGGGAATATATGGAACTCAGTCAATTAAAATATGAGTTGGAAGAAAGAAGTAACTTGATAAAAAAGGAGAGGGAGGAAAAATCTTCAGCAAAAGGTAGACTAGATACACAAATAGAAACATGTATCAGTAAAATAGAAGAACAATTTAGCAAACTTGCCAGTGCAGAAAACAGTTATTCAGAGTATCAGATTACGGAATATGCAGCAGTACAAAAAGCAACAGAAGCATACGACAAATTTATCTCAAATGGTTCAATAGGTCTAGGCGGTCTTATTGCTGGGGAAACAAGGAGACGTATAAGAGATGGCATTGAAAAACATAAAAAAGATTTACTGGTATTGCAGGGGGAATATAATGGTAAACGTCAGGAAGAAAGTAAACTGCCAACTGGAATTGAGTATAGAAAAAGTTATGAAAAACGGAAATCTCAAATATGGATGGATGATTTGCAAGAAGTACAAGAAAAGCTAAACGAACAAACACGAAGGTATGAGGATATTTTTAAAAATGAGTTTGTGTTAACAATTCTAAAATCATGCGATAAAGCGATGGACGATCTGAAACTGATAAATGCTGAGCTTGCAAAATTGAAATTTTCAACAAAGTATCAGTTTGATGTCAACTTAGTGAAGGATGCATCGGAATATGCAAAGGTTATTGAATATGCAAAATATTTAGATGAGAGAGAACAGTTAGGCGGAACAAAAGGACAAGCTGTGTTTAGCATGTTTACCGTCTATTCAGATGAAGATGCAGAACGGCTAGAAAAAGATATTAAGGACATTATCAATGGGATTATAAATAAAAATAAGGATGAAGCAATTGAGAAATTTGCTGACTACCGAAATTATATGACCTATGAGATATTAATCAATAATGATACATTTAGAAATGCGAAATTGTCAAAACAGACAGGATATAATTCAGGGGCAGAGGTACAGATTCCGTATTTGCTTATTTTAGCTTCAGCTCTTTTGCTGATCTATAATGAAAAAGTAAATTCAACCAGATTAGTATTTATTGATGAGCCTTTTGCTAAAATGGATCCCGGAAATGTAAAATTAATGTTGAACTTTTTGCGTCATCAAAAATTGCAGATTATTTTCTGTTCTCCGGATAAGACAGAGTCTATTGGATGCGAATGTGAGGTAATACTTCCGGCTCTTAAAGTGAGACCGGATAATATGCAGCTTGGAATTGTACAATTCCACGAGGATAAAAAATATGGAAGACTATAAAGAAAAATTGTTAAAAACCTTGGTCGAAAAATATAGAAAAAGCAAAAAAGACAGCGGGGAAAACAAGGTTTCAAAACGTACAGTGATGAAACCGACGGAGTTGTATAAAAATTATTATGACAATGATGGAGATTTGGAGACAATATATTCAATAAATGAATTGATAACTGAGTGTAAGAATCAGGGTTTTATTTCTTATGATCAAGTTGGATTTGGATATGAAATTGATAGAGTATATCTAATAGATGAAAAAATAGAGGAAGTTGAGAATTATTTAAGTAAGAACTATGAATATCAATCAAAATATGAAAAAATGCAATATATGCGAAATATCATAGATAAGTATAGTGGTATAACGCCAATAGCAACAGAAGAGTGTGAAAAACTTCGGATGGAATTGAATAGGAACAGGATTCCACGTAATTTTGAGCTACAAGAGGATATACTGAAAGCGCTGATATTTATCGAGAAAAATGAAACAGATGTATATTTACGAGAAGCATCTATGTTTATATATGGATCTTCAAAATATTTTGAAGAAAATACATTGGATATAGTATGCAAAATGTTAAGACACTATAAAAAAAGACCTTGCGGCGAGAATGAAATTATGGATGAGATACTACATAACTTTCATATTACAAGAGAAGAACAAAAAATTTGCATTAAGGGAGATTGTACTATATATTTTGCAGGAACTGTATTAGAGTTAAAGTACCTAAAAAATGGTATTGAATTTAGTACAGAAGAAATAGAAAGTATTGAGAAAATTGTAGTTAATTCAGTAGAATTTATTACAGTAGAGAATAAAACCTCATTTAATCGTTATTTGGCGGAGAATGCAGTTGTTTTTTATCTTGGCGGGTATATGACAAGATATCAAAGGAATTTTTTGTATTTGATTTATCAAAATAATAAAAAGAAGAAGTATTATAATTTTGGTGATATCGATGCGGGAGGCTTCTACATTCATGAACATTTATGTCGTATGACAGGAATTCCGTTTCGGCTGAAGTATATGTCAATTGAGCAGCTAAAAGATGATAGATACCTTAGCTGTTTACAAAAGTTAACTTACAATGATATTAAAAGGTTAAAATTATTAAGTGAAAAAGAGGATTATAAAGAGGTTGTAAGCTATATGTTACGGTATAAGATTAAGTTAGAACAAGAAATCGTAAGTTATTACATGAGTGTTCCAAAAGAATTATACGATAAGCAGACAGATGATAAAGTTTATGTATATTTATAGAAATACCTTCTTCAAGGTGCATCTATTATACAAAAAGTTGTATCAAGATTGACAGTTAATAAATAAACGTATTTAAAAGGTTTGAAGTTTTGACGGGTGTTATGCAATCCTTGAAGAGATAAAAAATATGACGTGGTAAAAACAACAATGTAATAAAGGTATAATAAAATAATTTAAATCAACTTAATCACAAATTTTAGGGAGTGGGAACATGGGAAGCGAGGGAAAACTTACTATTAAGGAATTTGAAGAAATAAAAGTGTTAGTAGATAAAGCTATAACTGCCAGTAATAAAAAGACGGCAGAGCCTTATTTGAAACGCTTATACGTTATGAAAGGAACATTAAATATAGAGACATACAAAAAGAATGTGTTCGGAGAACTCGTATCATATGTAAGTACTGCATCGGGACAAGTAAGGGATAAAAGACACTGGATTAATGCCATAAATCAAAGCATTTTTAAGTTAAAACCTTCTTCTGAAGTTGAGGAGGAAATATTGTGAGATACTCAAAAAAGAGTTGAAAGGGCTGCCAATACCAGAAGAAATAGTAATAAATAGCTTATCCGAGTACATAGGGTATGACCTTACTCCAGTTTGATAGACACTAAGAATCCCTATTAAAAATATGGTCGCCACGGGGTACCAGAGGGTGTGTATCTTTTTTGAACGCTCAAGGCATGCGGAGGCCATAGCCCTGTTGCAGAAAATTTTATAATACATACCAATCCATTGCAATATGGATGTAAGTTGTTTGAATAGAAAGAGAGGAAAAAAGTTGAGTAACTTAATCTATCGATTTATGGATTTTGCCAAATTTGTTGATATGGTTATTCATGAAAATATAACATTGGTAGATCCACTGCTTTGGGATGATCCCTATGAAAAAGAATTCTTCTCCGAATATATGCGGCAAAAGTCTATGACAGGAGATTTTAAAGAAAATTTAAGTGAATATGGTTATGATCTAGAGTTGATTTTAAAATTAATCATTTCAAAAAATATTTATGCATTAAGCTGGACAAGGGTTGAGGAAAGTGATGCCTTATGGAGGATATATTCTGATAATAATCAATCAATTAGAATTGCTGTTAATGAGGAATCGTTGCGAAATCTTGATGACTGTATTCTATATGACGTAAATTACAAAGATTTTAACACGAAGGATGATTTACTTAATTATTCGTTTTATGAGTTATTTTCTACAAAGAGGACCGCTTTTGAACATGAACATGAAGTGAGATTAATATCACACTTGAAATTCCCATCTGAAAGAGAAAAATTAGAAGAATATATAAAGGCTTATTTTTTAATTTATGGGAAAAATTACAGTTTCCTAAAAGATGTCAACAATGAAGAAGATATTAATGATATTGTTGAAAATGCAATTAAATTGATAAATGCAAATGGCAAACAGAAAATTAGAAAAATTCCAGTTACCCCTATACAATATTTTATTTTTTCAGTTATGTTACATCCAAAGGCATCAGCTTGGCAAGATGATATGATGAAAACTTTCTGCGATAAATTTGGGTTGAACTATTTGGGAAAATCGAATCTTTATAAAATAGATTAATTCTTGTTTAACTTTACTTATTTTGTGAGGTACCAATTAATGATAAAATATTGCAACTGGAGAGTAGAGGGAGAAATTTACACCCTATTTAAATTTATTATGCCAATGTTCGAGTCCATATTCGGACAGGCTGTAATGTCAAAAGAACCTTGTTCTATTCATATTGATAGAGATTGCACAACAGCACCGATTACTGTATTCAATCCAACGCGAATTATTCTCAAAGTGGAGCAAACTTGTTTCAATCAGTTAATATTCCAATTGGCGTATGAACTGACGCATTATGCAGTAAGGCAAAATACGGATTACCAATATGAAACTTGTGCTATTCCGGCATTTGAGGAACCAGCTTGTGAGGCAATGTCAATGTACATTCTTAAATTGAGCGCAGAACAGTGGGAAAAATGTGACTACTACCAATATAATACTGATTATGTGAAGCATATAGAAAACTATCGAGTTCGCGAATATAATAAAGTAATCGGAACAACACCAGATACTTATTCCGAATGGATAAACCTTTGTGCCGGGTTTACAGGGCAACTCACTGCTGACTCGCAGAGACCAAATGTAAGTGCACTAAGGAATTATCTATATGATACATTTGTTGAAATGCCAACTGAGATATCAAGCTTTATCAAGTATCCGATATATTTACGAGTTATGCCATATGATAAGTTGATAGACAGTTCTCGATGGATAGAAAATGAACCAGAACACACTTTGTTCGTTAAAGCAATATGTGCTATTCAACCAGCTATAGCATGAAGGATAAAATTTTATAAATACAATTCTGCCGCCAAGGGGGTACCAGAGGACTACGGCATCTTTTTTACCCACTCAAGGCACGTTGAGTGCGTGATAATGATGACGTATTGTGATTTGGAGTCAAAAAAGTAGAGTTTGACCACAAGATGTTGTGGTTTCAGGGGCAAAAATTGGAAAAAATTAGGGTGAAAATGTCATCTGTCTGAGGCCTGTTTTTTAGGCAAAACCATAGATGACATTGGGAATTTTAAATAACATTGCCCATAATTCTAAAGAATCAGGACTAAAAAGACAAGCACCGCTGTTTATAATTTGAATAGAAAATAGGCGGAGTCTTTTATGAAATTATTAAAAGACTCCGCCTATTTTTATAGAAGAAGGAGGAATGAGGACATGGGGAATAAAAAAGTATTGACGATACCACCTGCGAGTGTCTTTAGCAGGTATGCAAGAGCGAGGGATGGCTTCCTGCGAATGGCTGTTTACGATGAGAGGCTATGTCCAAAGGATACTCTTCAAATGCGCTACTATAACATATTAAGGCTAAAGAAGGAGTGGCAGTTGGTAGGAATCTTTACAGGTGACAGCAGCAATAAGAATGATTTCAGAAAGCTGCTGAAGCTGTGTGAACGAAGAAAAGTGGATATGATACTATGCAGTTCTCTGGAGCATCTGTCAGAAAAGATAAGTCTGCTAGCTGAGATGGGAATTCCTATTTATGCTCTGGAGGAAAGCAGGATTATTGATAGTAATAAAGCTGGTTGAAATATTCCAATGTCCAAATCGCAATAGAAATTTGTCCAATTGACACAAGGCACCGGCGAAAGTCCATTCCAGGATGACTGAACCTATGGTATACTCCCGAGTTTGACAGTTGGAGAATATAAAAATCCTGTAAGCCATTGGAATCAGTGGCATACAGGATTTCTTTGATTTGTAAAAAGTGCGTAATGTTTTTCACTTTTTCGTATCTTTTAAAATTTTTTTCATATTTTGTGAAGAAACAATCTGATAGTCTGTTCGGAATCCAAAAGCATCATGAAGGCCATCAGTAAAATCAGTTCTTGTATAGGTTGGAACATACCCTTCCCCTTTAATTTCAAAGAAGTTCATATCCCTAAGACCGGATACAATCTCACGACATGTAAATTTCTCGTTAAGTCTTTTTTCAAGCAGTCTGTAAATGATTAACGATATAAAGCATGTGATAAAATGTGCCTCAATTCTGTCATCGTTTTTCAAAAATACAGGTCTTGCCTTAAATTCACTTTTCATAATCCTGAAACACTCTTCTATCTCCCATCGTTTATGATTTGTTTTAATTATCTCAGAGACATCGTCATCCAGGTTTGTACATACCCCATAAAAACCATCAAAAGCTTCTTCTTTTAGGATCGTTCCATTATCAATGCTGTATATTTTCTTTTCAGCCACTTCGCCATCAGGGGTACAAGCTGTTTTCTGGATAAATCTTTTGTAATCGTTTTGTCTGGATTTTTCAATATTCTCAGGGTTATCGTCAACAAGCTTTTGAGCACGTTCTATCTGTAAATTTCGAATTTTACGCTGATAGTCCCTGTGTTTGATAGAATATGTCACGATCAATCGCTGCTCAAAATCATTTTCCTTTATCCAGCGTTCCTTGTAGAATACTTTTGAAATAATTTGTACTTTTTCTTCCTTAGATGCTTTTTCAATTATTTCATCAAGGGTGGAGATATCGTAGGTTTTATCACTGCCAGGAAGCTTCCAGCCACTATTATCAAGAGCCCAGCTTTTAAGGTATTTCTTTAATTTCTTGATAGACTGGGTTGTAATAAATGAACGACCGGATATATTGTTGTATTTTCGATTATCTAAAGATGCAAGACCTGCATCAGTGCACACAACAAATTTAGATAGTTCAAAATCAGAAATGATTTTCTTTTCCAATGGCTTTAAAGTCACCTGCTCATTAGTATTTCCTCTGTTAATGCTAAAAGCCAGAGGTATTCCGTCTCCGTCCATGAACAAGCCCATTTGGACGATAGGATTAGGTCTATGTTCCTTTGACGGACCATATTGCTTAATGCCTTCTTCCTGTTCAATTTCAAAAAAGTAATTGGTACAGTCATAAAAAAGCACACCAGTATTTCTTTTTGAAACCTTTAGGCTGTTTTCGTATAAAGACGATTGAATAAAATCTGACTCCTTGGTAAGTACTTCAAGGGCTCTGTATATCTGATGCAAATCAAAATTTGGCTGTTCAATAAACTTCTTTGAAAGCTCGCTTGTTGCAAGTTTTGATGATGGGAATATTACTCTGCCATATATTAATCTTGATAAGATGGAACTCAAGTCATATTCAAATTTATACTTCTGAGAAACCTCTTTACATATTTTATCAAGTTTAAGCTCATGATATATTTTCTGAAGAAAAAGATAGCCACCGTTAAAGGAGCGTTGTTCATCTTTATCAACAAGCTTTGATGGAGAATACTTTACAAGTACCTCACGTTTCTCTTCTTTTTCTTTTTTGTTTAATTCTTTTATGTATTCTTTAGCCCATTCATATGGGTCTGCACCATTGAGCTTTTCTCTAAGCTCAGCTTCTGTTCCAAGTTTTTCAACAATCTTAGAGTAATTTGATTGGGTTTTGGGGTTGTAAACCGATTTGATTACATATAGTGAAGCTGCATTTTTTGATTTAGTTACATTAAGTCTCATTGCATTCCCTCCTAATCCTTATACTATATCACAATGCGAGAAAAAGCGCAATAGTAAAATGAAAAAATTGACAAAAAAATAAGCCTATATCAAGGCTTCCGTGGATTTTTTTTCTATTCAACTGTCAAACTCCCG
>JAEXFI010000013.1 GCA_023400235.1 Bacillota bacterium | reverse complement strand
TTTTTATGTAAGTTAATGTGTTTGGTCATACATTAATTTTACCATAAATCCCTTACTTTTCGGAGTTTGGGATTTATTTTTATGAGTTAAAAGGGCTGCACACTAATTACTTAGTGCGACAGCCCCACCTTATTAAATTTCAGATTTCAAATTTCTCAGTTTCCCAGCGATTCAAGGATGGACAGCAACCTGTCGGTGGCAAGCCCTTTTAAATCTGCCAGAGGTATATCAAATAACCAATAGTCCCCAGTCGCATGGTTTTGACCTTCACACCACACATTCAGGCTGCCTCCGTCACCAAAGTAGAAATGCGTTGCAAATTCAGGAGCGGCCATGCTCTCCGCAAGCTTTTCATATGCCGCCGTTTTCAGCTCTCCGGGAATTTCACCCTCAAGGCCGGCAGCGGACAGACCAAATTTGCCGTCTAAGGCAAGCTGTTTGAATGCAGCCTTATCCTTTATGAAATCCCACAGCTTCCCCGCGTCTTTGTCACCCTCGGTCAAACTGAAAAGCTGTGTTTTTATTGAACTGACAGGGTAAGCCGCTCCCGCTGTATAGGCGGTATCATAGGTCCTTATACTCAGCAGATTGCCTCCCACAACCTCAAAAACAGGCATAATGTCGTATGTGGTATCACTCTCAGCGGCTAAAGCCGGCTCCAGACAAAAGCTCTTTAATCCTTCATTCAGTTTTGACTGTATGTTCTTGTCCTCCAACCCGCTCACTTCAACATAACGTGCCTGCTTGTCGGCATCTCCGTAGTTTTCAACTGTTTTAAGATCAAACTTCACATTGTCCAAAGGCTTTGTGGTTGCCGCAGCTTCTTCCTTTTTGCTGACGCTTGCGGCGATATCGTTTACAGCTCCGTCCTCTCCATACTGATACAGCCCAGCTGTGGTCTTATCACCGGTGGTAATGACAGCAAATGTGCGGGTGGCCTCAGGATAGTCAGTGTTATGGTCAATCCAGGTTCCTTCGTTTATGTAATACTTTCCGTTATCCAAAGCACTGAACTTGGGCACATGTGTATGTCCGAACACAACTACGTCCACATTTTCGTCGGGGTTTTCCAGATACTGTACCTTTGCCTGTCTGAAATAATAATCCCAGTCCAAGGTTCCGGCAACAGCCTCAAGAAAGCTATTGGGAACCTTGACCTGATTGATTTTCTGGCGCTCGTCCCATGTACGCTGAATATTTTTGAACAGCACCGGCGCGGAAATTGTTCCGTCCGCCTGCTGTGCCGGATAAAAATCCAGATAGGTGTAGGCGTTGTCAAAGCCAGCCATGCGCATATCGAATATTTTCTGGTCAAGGCTCTCGTTGGGCGTCATACGTTCGGATACGTTTTTGAGAATGGAGTAATACATATAAGCCCCGTATTGGTCTAAATCGGCTTTATCCGGAACCTTGGTTATCACCGGCAGCTTCTTTTCAACTTTCGGACGCCCCTCCAATACCCAGGTTGCAGCATAGCGGGCGTAAAAATACCCGGCTGGCAGAATAGTGTCCTCATTTCCGCACAATTCCGCATTGGTAACCGTGTCCGGAGCCGAAAACACATCGTAGCGGTGCCCATGTTCGATTGCAATTTCCTTACGGTCGCCCGTATAGTATGTACCCAGCCCCTTTGCATCTCTGACCTGTACTATCTTTGGGATAGCCTCCTGCAAAACATCATTATCCTGTGTCATGTCATGATTTCCGGGTATATAGACAAGCTTTATCCCGCTTTTGATAACGTTGTTCAATTCGTCGATAACGCCCTGATTATTGGCTATCACGTCCTTGTAGAACTGTTTTACATCTTTGTAGCTGGGATAATAGACCGGTAAAAACCATTCGTCAAGAAAATCCCCGTCAATTACCAGTTCCCGCACGTCTTTTGTACTTTGCAGCCGCTGCAAAAACTCAATCAGCAGAGGACGGTTTTTCACAGTTTCAGCATACTTGTCATCAATCCCGATATGGATATCGCTTATGACTACTATTTTGTTTCTTGTGTTACCTGCATCCCACAAAGCCGTTGCACCAGCTTTAGGTGAGCATCCGACGCTGAGCATCGCCAAAGAAACTACCGTATAGGCTGCCATCAATAAAGCTAAAATTCTTTTTTTCATGTTCATATCCTCCTATAATTCAATAATATTTTGTAAATTTCCGTTATGAGATTACCATGAGAAAAGAAAAAATGAGTCATTGCACTTAAATGACTCATTTTTACACTTAAAAAACTGATATTAACTTAAAATTGGCTCTTGACAAACAAGGTCTATCATATCTGAAATCGGAGATGCAGCGATTTTTGGGGAATATATCTTAAGGAAAACTTACTGTCCATCGATTCTAGCCCTCACTCTTGAAAATACTTCTTCATGCCACCTGATATCCGTTTGTTCGGCCTCCCTATCAGCTTCATCAAGTTTAAGCCCTGCATCATCAGTCAATTCGGCGTATTTTTCAAGGCTCATCACAACCATGGATCCGTAGCCATCTCGGAGGGCACCTTTTATACAAATTTTTTATATCACTTGAAATAGAAAACCTAAACTTTCCCACCAAAAATAAATATATGTAAAAACAAACAAGAGTACAAAAAAATACAATCCTCAAAATCCGTTTCGTGAACTGTAGACCAAAAGCCTTGGTATACCAACGATTACCGATAATAAGAATTGTATCTCAATGTATCTTTTTGTATTATTTTTTATTTAAAATATCTGTCCAAAAGGCCCTTAAACCCTGCTCCGTGTCTTGCTTCATCCTTGCACATTTCATGTACTGTATCATGTATTGCATCAAGATTAAGCTGCTTTGCCTTTACAGCAAGGTCCTTCTTGCCCTTACAGGCTCCAGCTTCTGCTTCATATCTCAGCTGAAGGTTCTTTTTGGTGTCGGCGTGAACTACCTCACCCAGTAATTCAGCAAACTTTGCAGCATGCTCAGCCTCTTCCCAGGCAGCCAGCTTGTAAAACGCCCCGATTTCAGGATAGCCTTCACGCTCAGCCTGTCTTGCCATTGCAAGGTACATGCCCACTTCGGTACATTCACCCATAAAGTTTGCTCTCAAGCCCTCAAGGATTTCAGCATCCACGCCCTGTGCAACACCTATTCTGTGTTCGTCAGCCCATGCAGCAGATGTTTCGGTCTGCTCGATAAACTTTTCTTTCACTGCTTTACACTGCGGGCAATTGTCAGGTGCTGAATCTCCAGTGTGAACATATCCGCAAATTGAACAAACAAATTTCTTCATAATAAAAAATCCTCCATATGCAATAATTATTTTTAGTTGAATATTTGAAATCCCCACCCTATAGGAGGGAATCATTTTCACCCTCATATATGTACCACATAACCGGGGGCTCAAACAAAATAATCTCACTTGGATTTTTTCAACAAGTTAATATAGAATTTATAGATAATTGATAAACGGGTTTTTGATATAAATTCAGATATTCAGAACTTCTGCATCAGCAGGGATTGATATGCACCACTGCATCCTTGACACCTTTTATATTCTTGACTTTTGCCTTTATTTCAGAAGCAATCTTGTGGCTTTCATTCACCGACATTTCTCCGTCCACGGAAACCTTTATAAGGAGTATGAAGCCTGCACCCACAGGCTTTGCGTTAATACTGTCAATATGGTCCACTCCTCTTACTCCCCTGACTATACAGCAGGTGTTTTCCTTAAAGGCAGGGTCAATATCCGTATCCATGAGAACATTAAAGGAACTGATAAATATTTTGATGCCTGTATAGAATATCCAGAGAGATATTCCAATACCAACAGCCCCGTCCACCCAGCTAAAGCCCAGATATCCCATAATAATGCCCAGCAGCGTTCCGGAGGTGACAAATACGTCATTCCTGTGATCTTCCGAGTTTGCAAGCACCAGTAGATTTTCCAGCACCTTTCCCAAACGGTTTGTATAAAGAAACAGCAAAAGCTTTATTACTATGGTCACTATTGCCACGGTAACAAGAAACCAGGAGGTTTCAAAGGCAGTCTTGTTGATAATGGAAGACAGTGAGCTTTTAAATATGGTAAAGGAAACCACCATGAGGGAAAGGCTTATAATCATGGAAAATATATACTCAGCCTTTCCATGCCCATAGGGATGGTCCTTGTCCTCCGGGCGGCTGGCAATGCTGTTTCCCACAAGGGTCATTACCGATGCGAAAACATCTCCTGCACTGTTGAAGCCATCGGCAATCATTGCCTGGCTTCTGCTTAAAAAGCCGGCCGTAAGCTTTATTCCCAGGAGAAAAATATTAGCGCCTATTCCCAGAACCGCAACCTTTTTCGTGGCTTTAAATCTATCCATTGTGCCTCCTTGCCGTCCGGCTATCCAAAACCTCCTGCAATAAACCCTTGGGTTTTAGCGGATAACCTGCTGAGTACTATTTTATTCCATTCTCACATATTTTAAAACAACCTAAAACCTACTTAAAGCAACTTAAAAGAGGTTTAAAATGCTCAAAACACCCGTGTCAGAAGATGTATGGCCAGACCCGCCAGACCGCCTATGACGGTGCCGTTTATTCTTATATACTGCAGATCAGCTCCCACCTGAACCTCCAGCTTGTCCACCATATCCTTTGTCTCCCAGCCGTCCATGGTATCATATATCAGCGAGCCAACCTTGTCTCCGTACAGCTTTACCATTTCAACCGCCAGGTCTGTCACTGCCGTATCTATATCCTTTCTCAGCTCAGGCCTTTGGTCCAGGCTGCCTGCCGCCAGCCTTAAAGCCTTGTGGATACCTGACTGCAGCTTGGCTTCATCCTTTATAATTGAGTTTTTAAACTCGGCCGCTGCCTCTCCCAATTTATCCACCAGAGCAGAAAACCCCTCAGAGGATACCAAATGGCTTTTTAACTCCTCACCCTTTTGGATTAGTTCCTCGTCACCCTTCATATCCTCCAGCAGTTTGGGAAGGGCAGACAGCACAAGCCTGTTTATTTCAGAGTTGTCGTCCTTTTCGATAGCATCTATTTGTTCCAGCAGGAATTCAAGTATTTTTTTATATATCAAATCACCTATGATAGGCATGGCCAAAGTTTTGTTTATTCCCGCAAGTACCTGAAGTGTTTTTTCCTTGTTCTCACCTATGTATTTGGACAGGGCAGTGAGCAGTGCCTTTACCAGAGGCTTGTGATGCCCGCCCTCCACCAGGGGCCTGACAGCTCCGGCCAGTGCAGGGTAGAGCTTCATGTCCCTGATTTTCCCGTTGATAAGCTCGCCCACATACACCTTCAGCCTGGAATCATCCACCAGGGTGTCCATTAGTACAGGAAGCTTCTGAGCGGCTCCCCGGGCCAACTTTTCACCGTTTGCAGAAATATAGCCTGCAAGCCTTGAGGACAATTCCATGTTTTCAAGCTTGTCCTTTATAAGTTCCGGCGTAAAAAAGTTTGACACTACAAAGCCGGACAATGCCTTTGCAATCCTCTGCTTGTTATTTTGAATAATAGCCGTATGAGGTATTATTCTAAGGCCCAGAGGATGCTTGAACAGGGCAACCACAGCAAACCAGTCTGCCAGGGCACCTACCATGGACGCTTCAGCAAAGGCCGTTATGGAGGAGTATAGCAGCCCCCTGTCCTCATACCTTCTCATAACTGCAAAAACAAGCGCCATAAAGGCCAGCAGGGAAGTTGCGAGAATCTTCATATTTCTCAGCTTTACACGCAGATTCAACTCTTCTTTTTTATAATCAAATTTTTCCATTACTCAGCTCCAAACCGGTTTATTCGGTTTCTGTCTTGGTTTCTGTTTTGGTTTCTTTTCCAATTTCTTTTTCTGTAATCGTTTCTGGCTTTTGATTCAAATACCTTTCCAGATAAAGGTCCGCCTCGCTCCACACCGCTTCAATCCCAATGCGCTTTTCAGCGGAAAAGGGTATTACCTTTTCATCATTCCCAAGCTGCAGCACCTTTTTTATGTCGTTTAGTCTGGGATTTATCTGGGACCTGGAAACTTTATCAGCTTTGGTGGCTATTAACAGGGTATTCAGCCCAAAGCCTCTGAGCCACTGGTGCATGGTAATGTCATCCCTGCTGGGGGAATGCCTTATATCCACCAGCATTATAATCAGCTTAAGAGCATTTTCCTTTCTGGAATATAAATAGGTCTCTATAATATTCTGCCAGGAGGCTTTCAAATCCTTTGAAACATTGGCAAAGCCATAGCCCGGCAAATCCACAAGATAAAAGGCATCATTGACATTAAAAAAATTAATCTGCCTGGTCTTTCCAGGAGTCGACCCCACCCTGGCCAGGTTTTTTCTGTTTGCCAGAGTGTTTATTATTGAGGATTTCCCTACGTTCGACCTGCCTACAAAAGCTATCTCGGGATAGCCCGTGTCAGGATACTGGTTTGGCTTTACCGCCGTAATAACATGTTCAGCTTTTTTTACTATCATTACTCTCGGCTCCTATCGTAATTTTATATGTTTATGCATATCTGTGCTTATGTGCTTTATTCTTTCATTTCGTGCTTTTCTGTACTTTCATTCTTTCATTCTGTGCTTTTTTGATGCTTCTGCGTATATTCTGTGATTGTCTCATTATGATTAATTATACCTCTAATACCACGTTTCTTATCCATTTGTCCGACCTGAGCCGCAATACAGCCAGTATAATCTTTGCCAGCTCCTCACCCATTACCAGCAGCACTACCCACTGCACCTCAAGTTTGAGCAGGAATGCTCCTGCAAAAGCCAAGGGAACTCCTATAAGCCACATGGTTATGCCTTCTGCCTTAAATGCAAAGCCAGCATCCCCTCCCCCTCTTAATATACCCACAATGGACACAATATTTGTAAGGCGTATGGGGATTATAAAAGCATTGATATTGAGAATGACTATGGCTGACATAAGTACATCCGGCGTAACATCATAGAGCCTTGCCACCGAAGGTGCGGTGAAATGCAGTGCAGCTCCCAGTACTACTCCCCCAAGGAGGCACAGCCTGATAAATCTCCAGGCATATTCTCTTGCCTTGTGTTCCTCTCCTGCTCCAATGACATGCCCCACCATGACGGCAGAGGCGCTGGCCATTCCAAAGCCCGCCACCAGGAACAGATTTGTTATATTGTTTGTTATCTGCACTGCTGCAAAGGCCTCAGTGCTTATTCTTCCGTATGCCACAGAATAGACTGCAAAACCAAGTCCCCAGCAGAGTTCATTCAAAACCACGGGAATCATGGTATGGCTCACACGCTTGAAAAGGTCGGAAGAAACCGTTTTTAAAACTGATATTCTCAATCTCAATATATCATAATATCTTCCGCTGACAACCAGAAAAATTGTCATTTCAATTATTCTCGCCACCAGGGTTGCAGTTGCCGACCCCTTTACACCCATTTCAGGAAAGCCCCACAGCCCAAAAATAAGAGCAAAATTTAAAAGAGTGTTCACACCCAAAGCTATACCGCTGATAATCATTGGCATAACCGATTTTCCGATGCTTCTGAGATTCACGCTTATTCCAAAGCTGATGGCTGCAAAAATAAAGCTGAAGCTGAATATTCTTAAAAAATCCGCACCCAACTCAATAACCAGGGGCTGCGTATTAAATATGGCCACTATCTGCCCCGGAAAGAGTATTCCTGCAACCGAAAACAGGATGGCTACACCTGCCGCCAGGACAGCAGCCAGGTTAACCACCTTTTTAATATTCCCATAATCCTTCTTGCCCCAGAATTGCGCTATAAATATGCCCGCCCCGCTGTGAATGGCAGCATACATTAGAAAAACCAGCAACCCATACTGGTTGGCTATTCCCACAGCCGCAACAGGCTCGTTTCCCAGCTTGCCCACCAGCACGCCGTCAACCATACTCAGAGAAGAGGTTATAAGATTCTGCATGATAACAGGCAGTGCCAGGGTAAATAGCTTATAATAAAAGATTTTATCTCCCTTGATAATATTTTTCATTAAGTCCCCCAAGAACGTACTTTTGTATATTATTTTACCAAACGTGATTATACTACATACTGCACTCAAATGCAAAAAACTGTGCTGCTACAGGTCACCTATTATAGTTTTTCATAGGAACAGCGCACAATATGTGGTAATATATGTGGTAATATATGTAATATATTATATTTAAAAGAATATTATCCATTATTTAGTCACAACAAGGAATGAGCAAACAAATTTATGAAAAAGGAGGTTTGAATTTTTATGTCAAAGGTAAATAGAATATCGGCAGCCTTGATAATTGGAATCCTCTTTCAGTGCTCAGCCAGCTTTATGGCAGTAAACGCTGCCACCTTAGTGGTTGCAAAAGACGGGAGCGGCAGCCATACAACTGTTCAGGCCGCTGTCAATGCAGCCGTGAGCGGGGATACCATCCAAATTAAAAGCGGTACATATTCAGAGCAGATTTCGGTTACCAAGGCAAACATTCGCCTGGTGGGCCAGAACCGGGGCAATACAATAATCACTGCCGGAAAAAACCAGGAGGCTGCCGGAAGCGCAGCTGCCGCCGCAACAGCCAACATCAGTGCCGCCGGGTTTTTAGCTGAAAATTTAACTTTTGTCAACAGCTTTGACGGAACATCCACGGCATCAGACCAGGACCAGGCACAGGCCTTATATGCCAATGGCGACAAGCAGGTGTATACAAACTGTGCTTTCAAAGGTCATCAGGATACCGTGCTGAATCAAAGCGGCAGGCAATACTTTAAGAACTGCTATATTGAGGGCGATGTTGACTTCATTTATGGCGGGGCAACTGTGGTACTTGACAGCTGTGAGATTTATTCCCTGTCCAGAAACAGCTCCACAAATAATGGTTATATTTGTGCTCCTTCTACTCCAAGCGGCAAGCTAGGTTTTCTTTTTTACAAATGCAATCTCAACAGCAATTGTGCCGCCAAGTCGGTCAAGCTGGGAAGGGCGTGGAAGAACGCTCCTCAGGTGCTTTTCAGGGAATGTATCATGGGGGCTCATATAAGTGACAGTGCCTGGGGAACTATAAATGATTTAGACCCTGCAAAATGTGATATGTTTGAATACAAGAATACAGGGCCCGGTGCAAATCTCAGCCGGAGACAACTGGAGGCGGCAAGGGAGGCAGCCTATACGGCTGAAAGCTATCTGGACGGATGGAATCCTGCTGTCAGTGATACAATCGTGGGTGATGTCAGCGGAGATGGAAATGTAGATTCAATTGACTTTGGCTTATATAAAAAGTATCTTCTTGGAATCATAAGTGACTTCCCTGCCGGAAATAACATGGAAGCTGCTGATTTGAATGCTGACGGAAGTTTAAATTCTCTGGACTTTGCATACTTGAAAATGTATTTGCTGGGCTATATAGATAAGCTCCCAGTTCAGTAACTTAAAAAAACTGTAGTTTTTAAGCAGTAACACTAAAATAGCGATTTAAAACCAGCTTTTGATTTTTAAATCGCTATTTTGTCTCTATTTTGTCTCTATTTTGTCGGTATTTTGTATAGATTCATTGCACTGGCACCTGGTAAGTGGCGGGCCAATTGCCTCAACTCAACTGGATAGCCACTGCCCCGTCCCCTTATCCTTAAAGCCGGTCAATAACTCTTCCATTTGCCTTTCTCATGGTGGTTCCGGCAAGCTTAAGCTGCTCTGAGATTTTGCTGAATTCAACCGGCCTCTTGATTTTAAGCGTTGTGGTCTTTATAAGGTCCTCATAGCTCAAAACAAAGTACCGGATGATTTTATACTGAGGCAGATCCTCATTCAGCCTTTTGATTTCCCTTTGTACCATTTCGGCAATTTCATCCGGCTCCGGCTTCCTGCCGAACTTTTCCGTCAGGACGGTCTCATTTATCACCACCTTGGCGCATACCTGTATATCCCCGTCAGGAGCCGCATTTCCCCATGCAAAGGACTCCTTTACACCTTCGATATTGTTCATGAGCATCTCATATTCCTCCGGAAAGGCCTTTTTGCCGTTTGTAAAAACTATCATGGACTTGGCCCTGCCCGTAATAGTTATAAAGCCCTCATTATCTATAAAGCCAAGGTCTCCCGTATGGAACCAGCCCTGTTCATCCACAGCCTCCCTGGTTGCGGCTTCGTCCTCATAATAGCCCAGCATCACATTGGGCCCTCTTGTTATGATTTCTCCCATCCCGTTTTCATCAGGCTTGTCTATAGCCACCTCAATATCCTTCATTGGCTGCCCTATTGTTCCTGCCTTATTGTAAAAATCATTGTTTGCTGAAACCACAGGGGAGGTTTCTGTCAGTCCATAGCCCTGTATCACCTTCAGCCCAAGGGTTCCAAAGCCGTTAATAATTTCCTTGTCAATGGGGGCCGCACCCGAAATAGCCAGACGCAAGCCCGGGCCTATCTGCTCCAGAACCTTTTTGAATAATTTCCTCCTTATATCAATACCCACAGAAGACAGGGCATTTGAAACCCGGCCCAGAACCCTTACGGTCTTATCTTTTCCTGCTTTTTTAAGGCCGTCCTGGAGCTTCTTATACATAGCCTCCAATATGGCGGGAACAACAACCAGGAGAGTAACCTCAAACTCCTTGAGATTCCTGGCTATATGCTTGATACCTTCGGCATAGGCAATGGTGACACCGTTTTTAATCATGAACATCATGCCGGCTGAAAGCTCAAAGGTATGGTGCAGCGGAAGTATGGAAAGGTGGACGTCCTTTGGCTGTACCTTTATGATTGAGGTTACCGCGCTTATATCCGCACATACATTTCTCTGACTCAGCATCACGCCCTTTGCCATACTGGTGGTTCCTGAGGTAAACAGCAGCAGCGAGAGCTTTTCAGGGTCAATTTCCGCGTCAATATAACTTCTGTCTCCCCCGGTCAGCAAGCTGCGGCCTTTTTCCAGCAGTTCCGCCATGCTTGAAAAGCCGGCAGGACAGTCATCCGTGAGAGAATCCATGCATATAAACTGCTGTATTCCAGTATCTCTGCCGGACAGTTCCAGCATCTCTTCCTGGAAATGCCCGCTGTAAAATATGGCGTCCACCCTGCCCCTGCTGATAAGCTTCTCAATTTCCACCTGGGGCAGATGTTTGTCCAAAGGCACTGCGATGCCTGCGCCGTTGACAATTGAAAAGAGGCTTAGAGCCCACTCATACCTGTTTTCACCTATAACTGCAATTCTTTTATCCTTCAGACCAAGACTGAGCAAGGCTGTTCCAAGAGCGTCCACTTCTGCACCGAATTCATTATAGGTTTTTACTATTATGCTGTTATCTGATTTGAACTTAAAAGCAGCCTTGTTTCCAAACTGCTTTACGCTGTTCCTGACCAGTTGCCTGAAATCTCCGACAGTATCCGTTTCATAGTAACCCAATCCGGTTACGGTTTTTCTGCCGTTTACTTCTGATAGGAAAATTCCTTTTTTGTGCATACTCTTCTCCTTGGAATTAATAGAATATAATAATTATTACCTGGTTATAATTATTATATTCTATTCCATAAATTCTATCAAACGAATCTATCAATATATTCCATATGTTATTTTTTGCCAGCCCTCTTAAAAAGTGAAGCAACTATTAACTTGCCACAGGACAGCTTTTTTATGCAGATTATGTAAAACCTGCATGCATGAATATGACTAAAGCCGAGTGTAGGTGAATTTATTCCCTGAGCAATTGAAATCAGCCTTAAACAGTGTTAAATTTAATATAAAAGCTTTACAGGAGATAAACAATGGCGAAAAAACTAGTCAAACTTACATTCGGTGAAGAGGTTGCAAATGCCATAACCCACGGAGTTCCGGCCCTTATGGTGCTGGCTGCCTTTCCGGCAGTCATAATTACCGCCTATACCAAGGGAACTCTTGTGGATGTAGCCAGTGTGACAATATTCTGTATCTGTATCTTTCTCAT
Organism: Bacillota bacterium; assembly: GCA_023400235.1. Classification (GTDB taxonomy): domain Bacteria; phylum Bacillota; class Clostridia; order Acetivibrionales; family DSM-1351; genus Ruminiclostridium. The sequence goes on along the minus strand of JAEXFI010000013.1, from coordinate 97,944 downwards.
GTTCCTTATGTCCACTTTTTATCATGTAATGGAGCATGACACCACCCACAAGCGGGTTATGCAGATAATGGACCACATATGTATTTACATAGCCATAGCAGGCACCTACACACCTATCGCAGCCTCGGTTATAGGCGGCTGGCAGGCTATTGTGCTGCTTTCGGTACAATGGGTCATGGTGCTGTTCGGCATTTTATACAAGTCTATTGCCAGGAAATCCATTCCCAAGGTTTCCCTGATGATTTATCTTGTAATGGGCTGGAGCCTTGTCATATTCATGCCTCTCTTTTTTCGTAAGGCCAACCCGATCTTGTTCTGGCTGATACTGGGAGGCGGTATTTTCTATACTGTGGGTGCTGCCATATATGCCAAGAAAGGTTTCAAATACCATCACATGGTCTGGCACATATTCGTATTTCTAGGTGTATTGACCCATTATATAGGTATCTGCTTCTTTATGTATTGATTTTATTAAAAAACAGCTGCCCTGAAGGTTTTTAAGGCTTCAAGGCAGCTGTTTCACATGACAAAAATGCTTTTATGTTTTTTATAAAGAATTGGTATATATGTTTCTTACCGCTTCCCTGGTTGCCTTGACCGGAGCGATTGCCAGCAGACCGTCCAGGCTCGGAGTTTCAAATGCAAGTTCCACCAGCCTGTCAACCATACCTTCGTCAAAACCTTCATCCTTCAGGCTTGAAGTCACTCCAATGTCGTCCAGCCATTTTCTGATGCCTGCAAAGGCCTTATCCGCCTCGTCGGCTGTTCCCTTGAAACCGGGAAGTATGGGCTCGAATATCTCTGCCAGCACCTCACCGGACGCAGGATATATTTCCTTTACCACCGCCGGCAGCAGCATTGATAAGCCAAGACCATGAGCCAACTCGGGCTTTACGGCACTCAAAGGATGCTCAAGGGCATGTGTGAAGTGAAGCAGCCCATTGTCAAAGGAAGTACCTGCAATCAAGGACGCATACAGTAAATAGTATCTGGCTGTGAGATTTTCAGGTTCTTTTATAGCCACCGGCAAATATTTTGCAACCAATCTGATGGTTTCCTTGGCCAGCAATATTGCAAACGGGTTGGTGACAATAGTGGTGGAAGCCTCAACCACATGATTTATTGCGTCAACGGAAACATATAGCGTCTGTTCAGCAGGCAGCTTGGTCATCAATGCCGGGTCATCAATAGCATATAAGGGGTAGATGCAGTCATAAGCGATTGCAGGCTTGTACTCCTTGGCTGGAATACTTACCACCGCAAACCTGTCAACCTCCGTACCCGTACCATGGGTGAGATTTATTGCAACCAGCGGTACTGCGGTTTCAGGAGCAAACTTTAACTCATATAGCTCTGTAGCATTCTTTTCCGGGTATGAAATAAGAATTGCCACACTCTTTGCAGCATCAATGGGGCTTCCACCTCCAATGGCTATAACTGCCTGAGCCCCAAAGCCTTTTGCCTTGGCTGCAGCCTCATCCACCTGCTCCACTGTCGGATTGGGAGTTACCTCACTGTAAAGCAGGTACTCAATGCCATTTGCTTCAAGAGCCTCTTTTGTTACAGACCAAGCTCCGGTTTTTATGTGGGAGCTCTTTCCCGTCATTACGATTACCTTTTTAATTCCCCGTGAGGATAGGTTTTTAGCAACCTCATCCATTTTGTTAATGGCTCCCACTCCAAAAAAAGCAGTTGTCTTAGCTCTGATTTCTACAACCTGATTAATATCAATTTTGTTTTCCCACATGATTCTAACCTCCATTTATATAATTATTGTTTATCATACATACTTAAATATCCTATAACCTCATTTTAGACCAAGATTGTTAAAAAAACAACAATCTTATTGTCTATTATTTAACAAAGTTGTCCTCTGTATACCGATTCAGTAAAAATATCTTGCTTAAGCTTAAATTATCTCAGGTTCCCTTAAGTTTGTTAAGTTTTTAACCAACTTTGCACTTTTAATACTCTTTTGATTCTATTCCTCATAAATCTGAATTAATACTAAAAATTTTAAATTGCCTACTGATTGACCTTTACTTCAAACCAACCCTGCTGATATTTACATACAGGACATATACCCGGTGCATCCGTCCCGGTGTGAATGTGTCCGCAGTTGGTGCATATCCATTGGACTGGCTCTTTTTTCTGATAAAGGGTCTTGTTGTTAAGCTCCATGGCCAACTGCTTGAACTTCTGCTCATGCTCCTTCTCTATGTTGGCAATCAATCTGAAAGCGGCTTCTGCCTGTGGAAAACCTTCTTTCTTCGCAATATCCGCAAAGGCGGGATAAATCTGAGAATGCTCTTCGTGCTCGCCATGTGCTGCTGAATTGAGGTTTGCAAGCGTATCCCCCGATTCAAAGGGATATCCTGCATCAACATTTACATTGCTGGGGCCTCCCATACCGTCTACAAGCAAATCATAGAATACTTTTGCATGAGCTCGTTCGTTTTCCGCTATCACCTTGAATTGCTGCTCGATTGCAGCATGTCCTTCCTTTTTAGCATATTCGGCGTAGAAAGTGTACCTGTTTCTCGCCTGGGATTCACCTGCAAACGACCTGGCCAGGTTTTCCGATGTCTGTGTACCTGCTAACTTACCCATATAAGCCTCCTGATGGGAAAGCAAAAATAATAAGCCTCATTTACCTTTGCTTTCAATAATAATTTAGCTTATATTATTACCAACCGAAAGCAAATTATTCCTGCATACCAGTCCGAAACGCAAAGTGGCATATTATAGATAAGGCTGAAAGCTCACCAACTTCTTTTTATTTTGCAATAAACCTGCACTTTGGATAATTGCCACACCCCTTAAACTTACCATACTTACCGTTTCTCAATACCAATTCACCTCCGCATTTAGGACACATATCGGCATCAACTTTTTTGTGCTTGTCCACCAGATTATCTTGTATGGCCTGAACATGCGCTTTCCGGTTTTCCTTGTTATCAATGTTCAGTGAAAGCAGCTTATCATATATCTGATCTTTAACGAAATCAGATATAGTCTCATTACCATATTTTATGATAGTCTTAATCAAATTAACAGTATAAACAACCTCGGTATCTGCTTTGACCTTCAGGTCGGATTTTGTAGTAAAAGCCACTATGGATATATAATTTGCGTCGTCGTACTCACTGAGTGCATCTTTCAAAGCGTGAATGTGTCCATAATTCTGTTTTATTGGATTGTGAAACTTTTCCTTCCTTTTGAAAATTACCTGCGTCCAATAATCATCAAACTCGTTACCTAAAATCCAGCCTTGATAATTTTTTGTTTCAATTACAAATATGCCATAATTTGAGACTACTACATGATCAATCTGCGTTGTCCGTTTTCCGGCTTGCTGCAGCATAATGTTGTTAATCACTTTATACTTTGCAGGGTCAAGCCTGGAAAGGAAAAATGCAACCGATTTTTCCCCGAAAAATCCTTTTATTCTTGGCAAAAAAAGTTTGAATATACTTGCTGCAATAATTAATACCCATAAATACCAGGTAGCTTTTAATATATCAATTAGTGTCCCCATTTTATCACCTCATCAAAAACAATGGTTATTATGTCTAAGTTTGATATCCTATTTAAATTTTTTAGTAAAAAATACCATGTAAAATATTACCTTTATTATAGCCTTCCTGTCCGGCAATATCAAGTTTCATAATCCTAGAGCCATGAAATGTTTTACCTTTTGAAAAATGTGCTATACTACTTATTTCAACTGTATCCAGTTTCAAAATTTACTCGTTCATAAACCTAGTTCAAAGCTCCGTTCAAAAACAAAATGCGCCGGTGAGATAACTTCAGCATCTCACCCGGCGCATTATACATTTAAGAATATGTCCTTTTCTAAAACTAATTTATACTTTCCAGTTTGTGCTATTTTGCCGATATCTCGGTCCAAATCCTGTCATAGTCCTTTATAGAATCTGCCAGATCCTCGAAAACCTCACAGTTCTTTATCTGCTCCTTGGTTGGATATGCTGCAACATCACTGAGCAGGTCGGGAGACATTTGTTTCTTTGCCTCGGTGTGAGGTGTGGAATAACCTATATAATCCGCATTTTCAAAGGCTATATCCGTCTCACACATAAAATTGATAAATTGCTCCGCTTCCTTCTGGTGCTGCGTGTTATTCAGCACTACCATGGAATCAAACCAGAGGTTGCTGCCTTCCTTTGGTATAACATACTCCAGGTCCGGGTTCTCACGCTTCATAAACACCGCATCTCCCGACCACACCACTGCAAAGGCAGCTTCACCCATTATCATCTTATCCTTTACCTCGTCACCCACATAGGATTGCACCACGCCCAATTCCTTCTGTCTTATAAGCTCCTCCTTGGCGTTTTCCAGCTCCTCCATCTTTTTTGTGTTCAGGGAGTAGCCCAGCTTTTTGAGAGTAATACCTATGGAGTCCCTTTGACTGTCCAGCATGAATACCTGCTTTTTGTACTTATCATTCCACAAGATATCCCAACTGTCCACCTTGTCGGTAACCATGGTCTTATTGTATATGATGCCCACCGTTCCCCACATGTACGGAACCGAGTATTCGTTTTTAGGATCAAAACCTAGATTTTTGAAGCTTTCATCAATGTATTCATAGTTAGGTATATTTTCAAAATTCAGCTTTTTGACCATGCCCTCGTCAATCATACGCTTTATCATATAGTCCGAGGGTATCGCCACATCATAATCTCCTCCGCCGGATTTGAGCTTTGTATGCATAACCTCGTTATCCGAAAAGGTATCATAAACAACATTAATGTTGTATTTTTCTTCAAATTTCTTAATTACATCCTCACCAATATAATCACCCCAGTTGTAAACCTTAAGAGTAACTTTATCCTCTGCTCCCTTTGATGGCGTATTGTTCGCACCACAACCCGCCAAAGCCGCCGTGGACATAGCAACTGCCATAACCAGCAAACCGGTTAATACTTTTTTCATCTCCATACCTCCAAAAAAATAATTCAATAACTAAAGCCTCAGGCGTCGTACTGCCTTCTTCTTTTTTCTTCCCGTGAAGCGCGTATATTAATCAATATCAGTAGCAGAAGCACACTGACAAACATTAAAGTGGACAAAGCATTAATGGTAGGCTTTACTCCGGTTCTTGCCATGGAATATATGGTTATGGACAGGTTGGAAACACCTGACCCCGCGGTAAAATAGCTGATGACAAAATCATCTATGGACAGTGTAAAAGCCATGAGGAAGCCGGATATAATCCCCGGCATGATTTCAGGTATTATTACCTTTCTCAGGGCATACATGGAGGTAGCTCCCAAATCCAGCGCCGCCTCGTACAAATGCTTGTTCATCTGCTTTAATTTGGGCAGCACCGATAAGATAACATAAGGTATATTAAAGGTTATATGCGCCAGCAGCATTGTAAGAAACCCCATTTTCAAGCCTATGAGAGACCCTATGAAAACAAACATTATCATCAGGGATACACCTGTGACTATGTCAGGATTCAGAACCGGAAGATAGGTCAGGTTCATAACTACGGATTTCCTGAATTTTTTCATGTTGTGAATACCTATTGCCGCAAAAGTTCCTATAACCACAGCAACCACTGAGGATATCAACGCAAGGAGCAAGGTATTATACAGGGAATCCATGATCTGGGAGTTCTGAAAAAGCTCTCCGTACCATTTGAAGGTGAAGCCTGACCAGTTTCCCCTGGATTTTGACTTGTTGAAGGAAAAAACAATAAGCACTACAATGGGAAGGTACATAAAAAGCAATACAAGTCCAAGATAGGACTTCATTATGATTCTTTTTACCAAAGTGCCGCTCCTCCTCCCTTGTCCTCGTCAAACTTGGACATTATTCCAATGCTTATAAGTATAAATATCATCATTATCATTGAAATTGCAGAACCAAAGTTCCAGTCGCTCAACTGTATAAACTGTCTTTCTATAAAATTGCCAATAAGGGTGTACTGTCCTCCCCCCAGCAGCTTTGAAATGACAAAGGTAGTAACCGCAGGCATGAATACCATGGTAATTCCAGACATTACACCCGGTATACTCAGCGGCAGGGTAATCCTGCTGAAAACCGTGAGACTGTTTCCGCCCAGATCCTGAGCCGCCTCCACCAGCTTCCCGTCGATTTTCATAAGCACCGTGTATATGGGCAATATCATAAACGGAAGAAAATTGTACACCATTCCCAGCACCACAGCCGTATTGGTGTATAGTATATCCAATTTGGGCAGGCTGAAGAAGGACAATACTGAATTTATTATTCCGTTTTTCTCCAGCAGTGTAAGCCAGGAATAGGTTCTCAGCAAAAAGTTCATCCACATTGGAATTATAAACAGCATGGAAAGTGTGGTACTCCTGCTAAACTGCTTGCTGGCAAGAATCAATGCCACAGGATAGCCCACAATCAGACAGACAAACGTACTGAACAGAGCCAGTCCCAAAGACTTTAACAGCACTGTTATGTATATGGGCTCACAGAACTTGTAAAAGTTGTCCAGAGTGAACCTTATTCCCTGCTCGTCCCGTACGGTAAAGGCATAAAAAAGTATCAGGAGCGAGGGAATAATTATAAATATAAGCATCCATACAAGGTATGGATAGGAAACCCACTTTCTTTTCATGCTAACCTCCATCTTCCCTTCATGTAAGTTAATTACCCCCTGGCAGTCTTCTTCATGATATGAATGTCGTTGGGATTAAGGGACATTCCTATAGTAGCGCCCACCTCCGACATTTCGGTATTGTGAAGCGTCCAGGTAACTCCCTGACCCTCCACCAGCATTTCAAAATGCACTCCCTTGAAGGTGACGGATTTCACCACTCCTGATATCATGCCGGAATCTCTGCCCACCAGCTTAATGTCCTCCGGCCTGACGACCACATCGATATCTTCGTTGGGCTCAAAGCCCTTGTCCAGGCATTCGAATACCTGTCCGGCAAACTCTACACTGTAGTCTTTTAACATCCTGCCCTCAATAATATTGCTCTCTCCTATAAAGTCGGCCACAAATGCATTCTTGGGCTCATTGTAAATCATTTGCGGAGTTCCTATCTGCTGTATCTTCCCCTTGTTCATTACCACAATGGTGTCTGACATGGTCAAAGCCTCTTCCTGGTCGTGAGTAACATATACAAAGGTTATTCCGGTGCGCTTGTGAATATTTTTCAGTTCAACCTGCATTTCTTTTCTCAGCTTGAGGTCAAGGGCCCCCAGCGGTTCATCCAGCAGCAGCACCTCTGGCTGGTTTACCAATGCTCTTGCTATGGCCACCCTCTGCTGCTGCCCCCCTGACAGAGAGTCCACGGACCTTTTGTGAAAGCCCTGCAGATTAACCATTTCCAGCATCTCGTCCACTTTTTTGCTGATAACCGGCTTGTCCATACCCTTTATCTTCAGACCGAAGGCAATATTGTCATAGACATTCATGTGGGGAAAAAGGGCATACCTCTGAAAAACGGTATTTACCTTTCTTTGATAGGGCGGCAGATTATTTATTCTCTGTCCTTCAAAAAATATGTCCCCGCTGTCCGGGGTCTCAAAGCCTCCGATTATCCTCAGGGTAGTAGTCTTCCCGCAGCCGCTGGGCCCCAGCAGTGTTACGAACTCATTTTTTAATACGTACAGGTTTATATTGTTCAGAACTTCTGTCTGTCCAAAGTTCTTACTTATATCCTTTAATAAAATAATTGGCTGACTCTCGTTCATACCCTTCCCCCAAGTTCATTATATAATCAATTAAAAGTTCGGTGGAGATGAAACCCACAACACTACTGCTTCACTCTTGCCCGCATTTATAATATTATGGGGCGCGCTGGGCTTGAAATAAAAGCTTTCACCCTTTTTAGCCCGGAACTTCTGCGACCCAAGGTTCACTATGATTGCACCGCTAACCACATAGCCGAATTCTTCCCCTTCATGCGGATTGTCCATATCCGAGCTTCCGGAAGGGGACAGGGTAATAAGAATGGGCTCCATCATGTTTTTTTGTGCGTTTGAAACAAGCCATCGTATTTCAAACCCGGAATCCTTGTCTTCCTTTACAAAAACATCGTCTTTTCTAAAAACAACCTTTTCATTTACCGTCTCATTAAAAAAGTCCTTTAAATCGGTCCCAAGGGATTCAAGTATATTCATAAGCGTGGCAATGGAAGGAGACGTCAGATTTCTTTCAAGCTGCGAAATAAATCCCTTTGAAAGCTCACACCGGCCGGCCAGTTCCTCCTGCGTCAGCCCGTTTTTTATGCGAAGCTGCTTGATCTTCTCACCGATATTCATTATGTACCTCATTATTTTGCAAGGCTTCAGCGCTTGCATGGTAATTATAAAAAATGTCCGTTACACGGGCATTCCTTATGTTTGGGCTAAGTAAACTTTTTGTTTACTTTTGTTAAACAAGAAATAAAGTATCACATTCCAAAAAATAAGTCAATAATCACAAATCACAAAAGTGCACTTTTTTTCTATAATTCAAAAGCCCTCGCAGACAAAAAAAAGGCATATCGTCTGTAATCCCTGTCTGCGGCCTTCTTCGGCCAAGAATTCCAGCAAATATACCTCAACTTGTAAAACGCCCTCAAATTAATTGAAGCCTTTTATAAACATTTTTGTCCTCTCATGCCTGGGATTTGTAAACAGCTCCTCAGGAGGGCCCTGTTCAACTATGACACCGTTATCCATGAAAATGACCCGGTCAGCAACCTCTCTGGCAAAACCCATCTCATGAGTAACAACCACCATGGTCATATGCTCCTCCGCCAGTTTTCTGATTACCTTCATTACCTCCAGTGTAAGCTCCGGATCCAGAGCGGAAGTAGGTTCGTCAAAAAACAGCACATCAGGGTTCAGTGCAAGAGCTCGCGCAATAGCCACTCTCTGGCTCTGTCCTCCCGAAAGCTCAAAGGGATAAGCTGCTGCCTTGTCCTCAAGCCCCATCTTCTCCAAGAGCTGCAGGGCTGTATTCCGTGCCTCCTGTTTTCCGATACCTGCCACACTTACAGGGGCCTCCATTATGTTTTTCAGTACGTTGAAATGAGGAAAGAGGTTAAAATTCTGAAAAACCAGGCCCAGCTTCAGCCTTATATTCCTGAGCTTCTTCTTGTCGGCATATTCAGGTCTTCCATTTGCATTGGTGCTGACCATTATATCATTCTCAACAGCTATGGTCCCTCTGTCTATTTTCTCAAGAAGGTTTATACATCGCAGCAGAGTACTTTTTCCAGAACCCGACGGCCCTATAACCGCAACGACCTCACCCTTGTTCACTTCAAGTGAAATACCCGACAGCACAGCTTTTCCGCCGAAACTCTTATATATTTTCATAACTTCTATCATATTCATTTTCAGTGAATCATCCTTTCAGAATCAACCTACCTGTAATAGTTGAGTTTCTTTTCAGTGAATTTAAAAAGCTGTGCAACTATCAGATTCATTATATAGTAAAACCCTCCGGCAACAAACAAGGGCCGGATTGAAGCTATTCTGCTCATCTCGTTGTTTGTAACTCTGAACATTTCTGAAACTCCGATAACAGTTGCAAGGGCAGTATCCTTAACCAGGGTTATCACTTCATTGCTTATTGCCGGAAGTATTCTCTTTACCACCTGGGGAAGTATTATCTTAAAGAAGACCTGGGGCCGAGTAAAGCCCAGAACCTCTCCTGCCTCATACTGGCCCTTGGGGATGGACTCTATTCCCCCCCTGTATATTTCGGCAAAGTAGGCAGCATAGTTCAGTGTAAAGGCGATGATTGCAGCGGCAAAACGGTCTATCTTTCCTTCATATATATAGTAAGGGCCGTAAAACACCGCCACCAGTTGCAGCATAAGCGGAGTCCCTCTCATAATGGATATGTAAATACCTGTTATACCCCTGATAATATAGCTTTTTGATCTTCTTCCAAAGGCTACTACCAGTCCCAGGGGAATTGCAAACAGCAAAGTCAGCAGGAACAATTGAACGGATACAATCATCCCTTCTCCCAGCATCAAGATAAGCTTCACAAAAAATCTCCTCTCCAGACAGCTTTAAATGTACACATAATTATACAAGATTCTCAAAGGATATTCTACATAATAATTATTTTAGGACAGATTGCAAAATATCCGTCCAAAGGTAATGGCCCACCATATGCCATTTTACCGCCTTAAGCCTCAGCATTTCTGCTGCCCGGCTACAAACCCGCACACCGTGCCGGTTTCGATAAAATTACCTATGATGAGCCAACAAATTCAAACCGATTGCTTACAGGACAGCACCTGTCCGCCTGCTCTTACTTTATGGTTGATATGTCCTTACCGAACCACTTGTTTGAAATTTCAGCCATCTTGCCGTCTCCTGCCATTTCCTTCAAGGCTTCGTTCACCTTGGTCATAAGCTGAGTATCAGCCTTTCTGAAGCCTATGCCGTATTCCTCTTTGGAAAGGCCTTCATCAAGCACTCTGTACTTTTCGCTCTTCATTTGAATATAGTATCTTGCAACTATTTCATCCATGGCAACAGCGTCAACATTTCCGGTCTTCAAATCCATCAGGCACAGGTTGTTGTCCTTGAGCTGTACAACTTCCTTAAGGGTAGCCTTGAAATCCGCTTTGCCGTCCAGTGCATCTGCCGCGCTTGAGGCTGCCTGCAGAGCCAGGGACTTGTCCTTCAGATCTGCCAGGGTCTTGAATTTTGAATCCGCAAGCACCACTATCACCTGCTGGTTGTTCATGTATGGCAGTGAGAAGAGTATGTTTTCTTTTCTCTCATCTGTGATTGTAAAGCCATTCCATATGCAATCTATGTTTCCTGTATTGAGTTCCTGTTCCTTTGTCTCCCAGTTTATGGGCTGCAGCTTCAGCTTTACTCCCAGCCTTGTTGCCACTTCCTGTGCCAGATCCACGTCATAGCCTACTATATTGTTGCTGTCGTCCCTGAAGCCCATGGGTGGAAAGCTTTCATCCAGGCCCATTATGAGTTCGCCTTTTTCCTTGACCTTATCCCAGGACAAATCTGCGGAAACTGAGGAGTCTGCCGCTGAGGATACCGCTGAGGTTGACGGTGCGGAAGAGTCCGATGCATTTGATGCACCTCCGTTTGCCCCGCAGCCAGCCAGTGCAAAAGTGGCTGCCACTGCTAAAATCAAACCCTTTACTAATGCTTTCTTTTTCAATTTTAATCCATCCCTTCACAATTAAATCCGTTCCTATACCGTGCGATGATTTCTCTCTATGGCATATGTAAAATGCCTGTCACCTGCAAGTAATTACTCACATATGGTATTTTACTTCATAACTTTAATAAAGTAAATCATTAATTAATTGAAAAATATTACATTTCACTTTTTAGCTTTAAAGAGGATATGTTTTGACTAAATAGCATAAATTTTATAGTAGTTGATTTCTTGACTCATTTTTTATTTGGAGAGGTGGACATATTGTTTTATTTTTTGAAAATAAATAACCGGATATATAAAATATTCATGGCCTTCGTATTGATTGTGGCTGTTCTTGGTGCCTCGACCCTGATTGTCTACAACGGCCGCAGCCAGGCAGTTTCCGTGGCGACCGACTCCACAGGTGAGAAAAAATTCATCAAATGGGTGGAATTTAATGCATGTTACCAGGCTATGGAAAAAGCCCTGACACTGGATGTAAAATCCCACGGCAAGGAGGTGCAGCTAAACTGGGTGGATTTACTTTCCTACCTGGCTACAAAGTACGGGGGGAATTTCAAGAAATACAAGTCCAAGGATATGGATGAGCTGGTCTCAAAGCTTAACAAGGGCCAGACCATGGAGCAGCTGACGGAGAATATGAAGTATTACGGCTACTATCACGAGGCCTATGACGCAATCCTTGGCAATTTTGTTGGAGAATACGAAGTTCAGGTTAAAGACCCGGATAACGGTGACAACCTGAAGTGGGAAAAAAAATACGGGCTGAAGGTCTTTTCACCCCTTGCAAGAGGCTACAGCTTCAGCCATTATGACGACTTCGGAAGCGGCCGCACCTTTGGCTATGCCCGAAAGCACCTGGGAAACGACCTGATGGGCTCTATCGGCACTCCCGTTATTTCGGTGGAATCCGGTATTGTTGAAGTAATGGGCTGGAATATGTACGGCGGCTGGAGAATCGGTATCAGAAGCCTTGACCAGAAGAGGTATTATTATTACGCCCATCTGAGGAAAGACAGGCCCTTCCATTCCGACCTCTACGAGGGAAAAGTGGTCAAGGCGGGTGATGTAATAGGCTACCTGGGGATGACAGGTTACAGTACCAGAGAGAATGTTAATAATATTACAACCCCGCATCTTCATTTCGGCATGCAGATAATTTTCGACGAATCCCAGAAGGAATGTGTCAACGAGCTTTGGATTAATGTTTATGAAATAGTGAATCTTTTGCAGAAAAACCGTTCTTCAGTTGTGAAGGATGATGAAACCCGTGATTACTACAGGGTATACGATATGATGGAAGAGAACAGCGGATATGACTTTTAACATACCGACTTTATTAACTGACTAGAGGTGCGTATTCACAATGACTTATTTTTCAGGCAAGAGAACCTTGAAATTCCTGTCTCTGATAATCATGGTGGTTTTTACCCTTACACTGTCCATAACACTTGGGGTCACCATGTCGGAGGATGTTTTCAATGCCGTTGAAGGCGGGCAGATAACCGAAGGGGGCATTGCAGTACCCATTATCATGTATCACAGTATTCTCAAGAATTCCCACCTGGGTAAATATGTAATCACACCTGCGGAATTCGAAAACGACATGAGGTATTTGAGTGAACACAATTACAATTCCATCACCATGACCGATTTGATCAACTATGTGGAAAACAGTGGTGATATCCCCTTAAAGCCCGTTATAATAACCTTTGACGACGGTAATCTGAATAACTATATATATGGTCGGCCCATACTGGAAAAGTACAGGATGAAGGCTGTAGTGTCTATTATAGGCTCCTATACGGAAGCCTTCTCGGAGCCCCCTTACCCTACCGCCGACCCCACCTATGCCCATGTCTCCTGGAAGCAGATAAAGGAAATGCAGGATTCAGGTTATTTTGAAATTCAGAACCATTCCTACAACCTGCACTCCATTAACAAAAGAAACGGGGCAAAACGGCGCAAGGGGGAATCCCTTGAAAGCTACCGCAATATGCTGACTTCAGACATAATGAAGCTTCAGAGCAAGCTCAGGGAGTCCTGCGGCATTACTCCAAACACCTTTACCTATCCCTATGGCGCAATCAGCAAGGAATCTGATGCCATCCTGAGGGAGCTGGGTTTTAAAGCCTCTCTCTCCTGCCTTGAAGGTGTAAATCTGATAAACCGTGACAGTAAGGATGTACTTTTTGGACTAAAGCGGAAGAACCGCCCTCACGGAGTGGAAACCCAAACTTTTTTCAAAAAATTTTGTCCATGACTGCTCGCAGCAAGTCCGATTGGTGTATAATATTTAAGTCTGCAGGTGCTTGCGGTTTATGAGGCAGGTGCCTGCAGAATATTACGTACCGGGAGTTTTGACATATGAGCATATTTGAAGCATTGATGCTGCTGAGTTTTGGGGCTGCCTGGCCCACTCAGATCTTTAAGTCCTACACCTCCAGAAGTACCAAGGGTAAAAGTGTACTGTTTCTTTATATAGTGATTTTGGGATATCTGTCAGGAATAATCCACAAAATACTATATAGCAGGGATATTGTCATGGTACTTTACATAATAAACCTGTTAATGGTTTTCACTGATATTATCTTTTACTATCGCAACAAGGCCTACGAGAAAAAGACCGGGCAGTAACGGCCCATCCTGCCTTGACGGCCCATCAGCAAATGATGGGCCTTTTGTTATCTGCTTTTTGCCTATTGTTTTTCAATTAACAGTTCAAAAAACTTTAACCAAATCCTCCCCGGGTCTATATACTGTAATAGAAATAATTAAGCACTTCGGTGGCGGGAGCTGTTGCCAGTTGCAATACATAGTAGAAATAAACAATATAGCCATGAACTACCAGTCACCAAACGGCGAGATACCTGCAATCACCAATATCAGCCTTCAGGTGGAAAAGGGTGAGTTCATCTGTATCGTAGGTCCCAGCGGCTGCGGTAAGTCTACTCTGCTCTCTATTATGGCAGGGCTTGTAAAACCCTCCTCCGGAAGCATCCTCATACACGGCAGGGAAACCACCTCTTCCAGCCTCCTGGTAGGCTATATGCTGCAAAAGGACTATCTTTTTGAGTGGAGGACAATTGAGCAGAATGTAATGCTTGGTCTGGAAATAAGCAGGTCAAAAACACCTGAAAATATAAAATATGTGAATGAGCTTTTAAGGACTTACGGACTGCTGGATTTTAAAAGCAAATATCCCTCCCAGCTTTCAGGGGGTATGAGGCAGAGAGCAGCCCTTATCAGAACCCTTGCTCTCAAGCCGGAAATACTCCTTCTGGACGAGGCCTTCTCCGCACTGGATTATCAGACCAGGCTTGCAGTTTCAGAAGATATTTACTCCATTATAAAAAAAGAGAACAAGACCGCAGTACTTGTAACCCACGATATAGCAGAGAGCATAAGCATGGCCGACAGAGTCGTGGTTTTAACCGGCAGGCCGGCCACCATCAAGAGTATCCATAACATTAGCCTTACCTGTCCTGAAAGAACACCTTTTACAAGCCGTGAAGCTCCTGAATTCAGGCATTATTTCAATAAAATATGGAAGGAGCTGGATGTGCATGTCTAAAGCTGTTGATATAAACCCTTCCAACGAAAGACTGGAATACTTGAGACGCCGCAGAAGAAAAAAGCTTCTTATAGGCCTTGCACAGGTGATGCTACTGATTATATTTGTGGCCCAATGGGAAATCACAGCCAGGCTTGGGCTTATAGACCCCTTCATAACCAGCCAGCCCAGCAGAATCATAAACACAATATTAAGACTATATAATGAAGGCCAGCTTTTCCACCATGTGGGAGTCACCTGTCTGGAGACGGTGATAGGCTTTGTATCGGGTACCCTGCTGGGGACCTTTATTGCGGTAATACTCTGGTGGTCGGAATTTCTGACAAAGGTCCTTGAACCCTACCTGGTTGTCCTGAACAGCCTTCCCAAAATAGCACTTGGTCCAATATTCATTGTATGGTTCGGGGCTGGTATAACCTCCATTATTGTCATCGCTCTGGCCATATCCCTGGTGGTTTCAATCCTGGAGGTGCTCCACGGCTTCGCATCTACCGACCAGGAGCAGATTAAGCTGGTTAAAACCTTTGGGGCAGGCAAGCTTCAAATATTTACAAAAGTGGTATTGCCGGCTAACCTGCCGGTAATAATGAATTCTCTGAAAATAAATGTGGGCTTGTCCTGGGTGGGGGTCATAGTAGGTGAATTTCTCGTATCCAGGGCCGGACTGGGTTATCTGATAGTATACGGCGGTCAGGTTTTCCAGCTTGATCTGGTGATGTCCAGCGTGATAATACTCTGTGTGGCCGCAGGCATTATGTACAAGGCTGTGGTATTGTTTCAGCAGATATTTTTAAAGAGCCGTATTTAAGTTTATTGTTATTGTGTAAAGTCGTGCATTCGCACGCAGATGGGAGGTAGCTGTGAAAAGGATATGCCTTGCAGTAGCTGTTCTTTTGTGGGTAGCTGTAGCAATCAGCGCATGTGGAACCGACCAGCCGAAGACAAAAGTGGTTTTAAGCGAAGTTACACACTCGGTATTTTATGCACCCCAGTATGTTGCAATGGAAAAAGGTTTTTTCAAGGAAGAGGGGCTTCTAGTGGAGCTGCAGAACGGCCAGGGTGCAGACAAGGTAATGACCGCGGTATTGTCCGGTCAGTGCAATATAGGCCTGGCAGGCCCGGAAGCAAGTATATACGTATACAACGAGGGCAAAGAGGATTTTTCAGTGGTCTTTGCACAATTAACCAAGCGGGACGGCTCTTTTCTGGTGGGCAGAAAGCCTGAAGCCGACTTCAGATGGAGCAGTCTCAAAGGAAAAAGCATAATCGGCGGGCGCAAGGGTGGTGTCCCCGAAATGACCGTGGAATATGTGCTCAACAAAAACGGCTTGGTGCCAGGCAGAGATGTGGAGGTGGACACCAGCATCCAGTTCGCCTTGATGGCAGGAGCCTTTACAGGGGGCAAGGGTGACTATGTCACACTGTTTGAGCCTACGGCCTCCCTTCTGGAAAAAGAGGGAAAGGGCCATATTCTGGCCTCTGTGGGCCTTGAAAGCGGTGAAATTCCCTATACCGCCTATTTTGCAAAGAAAAGCTACATAGAGAAAAACAAGGATATAATCAACAAGTTTACCAAGGCCATATACAAAGGCCAGCAATGGGTGGATACACACTCTCCGAAGGAGATTGCCGAGGCCGTAAAAGCCTCCTTCCCGGATACAGATTCTGAGATTCTGGCTACTGTTGCCCAGAGATATAAGTCCATAGATGCCTGGAGCAAGGACCCGGTTATGAAGGAGGCCTCCTTCCAGCTTCTCCAGACCGTCATGGATAAGGCCGGACAGTTGAAGCAAAAGGCCCCCTACTCCAAGGTCGTGGACAATACCTATGCTGCCGGGGCTATGAAATAACTCCCGTTTCAAAGTATTCCGGCAGGCAGCTTCCTTTAAGAACTGCCGGAATACTATAACCCTTCTGGGCTAATCCCCGTACAACTTGGCAGACAGGTACCTCTCTCCCGTATCCGGAAGCACTGCAACTATTGTTTTGCCCCTGCTGTCGGGTCTTTTTGCTATTTCCGTGGCAGCATGCACCGCCGCCCCGGAGGATATGCCAACCACCAGTCCCTCCAACCTTGCCAGTCTCCTGCAGGTTTTAAAGGCTTCCTCATCAGTAACCTTAAAAATTTCGTCCACAACGGCGGCATTAAATACTTCTGGTACAAAGCCTGCGCCAATTCCCTGAATTTTATGTGAGCCTTTCCTGCCTCCCGACAGAACCGGCGAGGAAAAAGGTTCCACCGCTACCACCTTCAGTTGAGGCTTCTTTTCCTTCAAGGCCTCTCCGGCACCGGTTATAGTTCCTCCCGTGCCAACTCCTCCCACTAATATGTCAATCTCTCCCCCGGTATCCTTCCATATCTCCTCTGCAGTGGTTCTTCTGTGTATCTCGGGATTAGCAGGGTTATCAAACTGCTGGGGCATGAAGGCCGCGGGTATCTCCGCAGCCAGCCTGCGGGCCTTTTCAATGGCACCCGGCATCCCGTCGGCAGCTGGAGTCAGAACAATTTCGGCACCAAGAGCCTTGAGCAGGCTCCTCCGCTCCAGGCTGAAATTTTCGGGAAGTGTGATAATCAGCCTATAGCCTTTGGCTGCTGCCACAAATGCCAGCCCAATGCCGGTATTTCCGCTGGTGGGCTCGATTATCACCGTATCCTTGTTTATGACGCCCTGCTCCTCGGCAGCCCGAATCATCGAATATGCAGTTCTGTCCTTCACGCTGCCCAGAGGATTATAATACTCAAGTTTTCCAAGAATCCTGGCCTTGACGGAGTTTTCCAGGTTATATCTGCTCAGCTCCAGCAAGGGAGTGTTTCCAATAAGCTCAATCAGGCTCTTATACAGCATATGCCTATTCGCCTCCTGCAAATTTTATTTAAGAAATTAAATAATTCATATAAGTTTAGTATGTTATATTTGATATTATATCCTTTTCCTGTCAAACAGTCAATTATTTTAACATACCTGCAAGCCCGTGCGCAGCTCCTCTCACACCAAAAGCAAAAGGCTGCCGACACGGAGGTGTGGCTTTTACTCCCACCCGGTCAGCAGCCCTTTTGTTTATTAGCCTGTTTATATTCCCTTTATTATCATCCTAGAATACGGGAACAACAGCACCCTTATATTTCTCTTCAATGAACTTCTTCACCTTTTCGCTCTTGAGAGCTTCTATCAGGGCCTTAATATCCTCTCTGCCCTCGTCCCCCCTGCGCACGGCTATAATGTTGGCATAAGTCTTTGCTGAATCAGAACCAAGTTCTTCCTTTACCAGGGAATCAGTATTGACATTAAAACCTGCTTCTAACGCATAGTTTCCATTTATTACTGCCAGGTCAACATCCGGAAGGGCCCTGCTGAGCTGTGCGGACTCCAGCTCCTTTATCTGCAGCTTTTTAGGATTTTCTACAATATCCTTGACTGTGGCGTTAAAGCCTGCCTCGGGATTGAGCTTTATCAGACCGGCGGTTTCCAGCAGGATAAGTGCTCTGGCCTCATTTGTTGTATCATTGGGAACAGCAACTGTTGCACCTTCCTTTAAGCTGTCAAGGGCTTTTGTCTTGCCTGGATAAACTCCCAAAGGCTCATAGTGTATCTGTGCCACCGAAACTAAATCCGTCTTATTTTTTACATTGAAATCGTCAAGATAAGGCTTATGCTGGAAGTAATTTGCAGAAAGGTTCTTGTCCTGCAAGGACAGGTTTGGCTGCACATAATCTGTAAATTCCTTTATTTCCAGCTCTATACCCTTTTCCTTGAGTATGCCCTGCACCTCTTTGAGTATTTCTGCGTGCGGTGAAGGACTAGCTCCCACAACCAGCTTCTCTGATTTTGAGCCGCAGCCTGTAAGAACTCCTGCCACAACAAATGTTAAAGTAAGTGCTAATGCTAATAATCTTCTTTTCATTGACTCGTCCCCCTAATTATATATTTATATTTTATATTTATGGCCATGGCTGACTGAAGCAAAGGCGGCAAAACCACTTTTGTCCGTACTGCGTCAGGATTTCCACAGCTTTATTTCCTCTTGTCCTGCTGCCTGGCAATCTTCATGCCCACCTCCTGCATAACCTGAACGACTATTACCAGTAACGCTACTGTTACCCCCATAATTTCCTTCTGATATCTGTAATACCCGTACCGGATGGCGGTATCACCCAGTCCCCCGCCTCCCACTATGCCGGCCATGGCGCTGTATCCCAGAATGGTGGTGCTAGCTATTGCAGCTCCCACTATCAAAGAGGGCACCGCCTCTGGTATCATTACCTTGCATATTATCTGGAAGGGACTGCAGCCCATGGAGATTGCAGCTTCTATGACTCCTTTGTCCACTTCCTTAATGGAGGACTCCACAAGTCGTGCTATAAACGGCGCGGCTCCAATTATCAGAGGTATCACCGTTGCTGTGGAGCCGATGGTTGTTCCGATCACAAAGCGTGTAAAGGGTATGACTGCTATGAGCAAAATGAGAAATGGAATGGAACGGACAACATTCACTACCAGATTCAGCATCATATTCAATTTTGGAAGCGGCAGTATGCCGTTCTTTTCGCTTATTACCAGCAAAACTCCCAGCGGAAGCCCCAGGGCATAAGCCAGGGTGGTTGACAGCAAGGTCATGTAAAGTGTTTCAAAGAGGCTTCTTACTATCATTTCCATAGTTGAACTATCCCACATAATCTTTTACCTCCTCAACTGATAGATTCTGAGTCTTCAGGTAATGTATTATCCTGTCGGATACCTCATCGTCCTGTGGAAGCTGTAGTACCAGCTGTCCAAAGGCTTTTCCGTCTATATTCTTCATATCGGCAAACATAATGTTTACCTGTGCCCTGCACTCAAGAATCATTCTTGCTATAACGGGATCAAAGGAGGAGCTGCCTTCAAAAACTATTCTGCACAAGCGTTTCCCCAGATACTGTCCTATCCTTTTTCCGTCTGGAAATACAAGCCTTTGGGCGGCAGCAGTCTTGGGACGGGAAAACACTTCGGCAACCATACCCGTTTCAGCTATACCGCTTTCGTCTATTATTGCAACATGTGTACATATCTGCTCTATGACGCTCATTTCATGTGTAATTATTACTATGGTAATACCCAGCCTCTTATTTATGTCCTTTAAAAGCTCAAGTATGGACTTTGTAGTGGAAGGATCCAGGGCTGAAGTTGCTTCGTCGCACAAAAGCACCTTGGGATTTGTAGCCAGCGCCCTTGCAATTGCAATTCTCTGCTTCTGACCTCCCGAGAGCTGCGCAGGGTATGCGGCCGCCTTATCCGACAGGCCCACTATTTCCAGCAGCTCTTTTGCTCTTTGCCTGGCCTCGCTCTTCTTTACACCGGAAACTTCCAGGGGAAAGGTTATGTTCTCCTCTGCAGTTCTTTGCATCAGCAGGTTAAACTGCTGAAAAATCATTCCCATTGACCGCCTTACATCCCTTAACTGGCTTTCACTCAAGCTGGAAAGATCTTTTCCGTCAACTATTATGGTTCCTCCGGTGGGCCTTTCTATATAGTTTATACAGCGCACCAGAGTGCTTTTTCCGGCTCCGCTCATTCCAATAATACCGAATACCGCCCCTTCCTCAATGGAAAGGTCTATATTCTCCAACGCCCGCACTTCCTTGTCCTTCAGAGAAAATATCTTGGTAAGTGCCTTGATCTCAATTATTTGCTTCCTTGTATGCATACAACCTCCAGTACTCCCTTGTACATCAATAAACTCATATGTATGCGCCATATCCTATTGACGTACCGGATCTGCCAACATAATAAATTATTAATAAATTAGTTACCATGATAAAGATAAGTATTCATATAATTCATATATGTTTTCTGTCGGTTTTTTATAGTATAGATTACCAAAAACCTTTTGTCAATATATTTTTTTATAAATCATATATGAATACTATGAATTAGTTCCGTTGCTCCAAATAAAAGTATATTTGGCAGGTGCCACTTTGTCAATGTAAACAGCGGTTTACCAGCATCTGTCAAACCCAGCCTGCGTTCAAAGTCTGCTTAAAAACACTTAAAAGTGAGGGCTTTGAACCGTAATTGACTTTGCTAGCCAGAAAATAACCCTTTATCCTCCTGTTCAAATAAGTTGACACGTTTACTTATATGTGTTTTAATAAAACATATATAATTACTATGACATGCTTTTATAACTAAAAGCTAAGAACATTCAAACAGATGATGCGTGAAATAACGCAGTGGAGGAATATATGAGAATATCTTCAAAGGGCAGATACGGCCTGGCAGCAATGATCAGTGTTGCCCAACTTGGCAGCACCGGCGATTTTGTTACGGTTATAAGCATTGCAGAAAAGCTGGGAATATCAAAAATATATCTTGAACAGGTTTTTTCACTATTAAAAAGATCCAAGCTGGTTACTTCCATCAAGGGTTCCCAGGGCGGCTATCAGCTTTCAAAGCCGGCCCATAAGATTACCATACTGGACATCCTGCAGGCTGTGGAAATAAGCCTGTTTGAAAAAACAGAGCGTTCAGTTTCAGATACTGCAATGGAAATAGAAAACGCACTAAAAAGTCTGGTATGGGACGGACTTGACAATGCAGTCCTGTCCTCTTTGCAAAAGGTAACCCTGGGAGATCTTGTTTCAGAGGCCGACAAGGTTAAAAACAGCGAAGATTTTATGTTTTACATCTAGTGGTCTGAAGCTTCAGGCAGGCGGATAATTCCGGGCAGTTGCTGTCATTGCCACCGTTGAGGCTTGTTTTTTATGTTCTATTTTTATTTAGGTTGCTACTAAGAGGTTGCTGCAATACGTATAAATATACAGAATTAAAGGTGAAAATAAAATAGATGCAAAATGTGGGCCTTGGCGTTCAGCCCACAAGCAGTTTTTCTAAAGGTAGTGTTGTAAAGTGCAAGTAACTTCATTTTGCGACACTACCTTTTCTACGTCTCAAGTGCCTGCTCCAAATCTGCAATAAGATCCTCCACGTTTTCAATTCCCACTGAAAGCCGCAGCAGCCTGTCATTAACACCCAGCCTGTTGCGGATTTCCTCAGGCACGGCTGCATGAGTCTGCAGCATGGGATATGTTATCAGACTTTCCACCCCCCCCAGGCTTTCTGCAAACAATATTACCTTTATGCTGCTCAGTACCTTTTCCACCAGCTCCGCCGAGGCCACCTCGAAGGAAATCATTGCGCCGAAGCCGGTAGCCTGCATAAGGGAAATATTGTAGCCCGCATGTTCAGGTAAGCCGGCAAAATAAACCTTTTTTACATTTTTGTGTCCCTTAAGCCATTGAGCCAGTTCCAGAGCATTTTTTTGCTGCTTGTCCAGTCTCACGCTCAAGGTCTTGATGCCTCTGAGCAGCAGCCAGCTGTCAAATGGGGACAGTACGGCCCCCTCTGATTTTTGAATGAGCTTGAGTTTTTCAGCCTGCTCCGGATCGCTTAAGACTACAAAGCCGGCCAGAGTATCGTTATGTCCGCCCAGATACTTCGTTCCGCTGTGCACCACTATGTCTGCTCCCAACTCCAGAGGTTTCTGGCAATATGGAGTTAGAAAGGTGTTGTCAACGATAAACACTGAGTTTCTGGCTTTTGCAAGTCCGGCAATCCTGCGGATATCCGCAACCTTCATGATGGGATTGGTGGGAGTCTCAACAAAAACAGCCGCAGTATTGTCTCTGTACTCCTGTTCAATGGCCTCCACCCTGCTGGTGTCAACATAGCTGAATTCCAGGCCGTAATTTTTGTATACCTCTTCAAATATCCTGTAGGTACCGCCGTACAAATCGTCGGATACAATTATATGCTGTCCAGGAGAAAACATTTTAAGTACCGAGGATATGGCAGCCATGCCACTGGAAAATGCAAAGCCATATTTGCCGTTTTCAAGGATTGCCATGGTATTTTCCAGCTCTTCCCTGGTGGGGTTTTGAAGACGGGAATAGTCATAGCCTGTGGACTGGTTCAGCCCTGGATGCCTGAAGGTGGCACTTTGGTATATGGGGAAGCTTATAGCTCCGGTGTTGGAGTCATAGCCCTTGCAGCCATGAACCACTTTTGTTTCAATATGAGTTTTTCCGCTGTAGCCGTCATGTGTTTCCATACTAACCTCCCAAAGCTATGAAATAGCTTGCTGCATTTCTTATCAGGCCTTGTCCGCCGCGCTGAGTCCTTCGTTCATGCTTCCTGTCCTGTAGCCCTTAAGGTCCAGAGCAGTATACATAAAGCCTATTTTCTTGAATTCCGTATATATTTTTTCCCTTATTTCAGGTTCTATTATCTTCTCAAAGCTCTCCCGGGTCACTTCTATTCTTGCAATATCCTTGTGAAATCTCACTCTGACCTGTCTGAAGCCCATATCCAGCAGGTATTGCTCCGCCAGGTCTATCATGCGAAGTCTGTCCCTGGTTATCTTTTCACCATAGGGAAATCTTGAAGAAAGACAGGCAAACGCCTGCTTGTCCCAGGTTTTAAGGCCCAGCTCCCTTGAGAGCGTGCGAATTTCTTCCTTTGTAAGTCCGGCTTCCCTTAAGGGACTGACTACACCATGCTCCCTTACAGCCTGCATACCCGGTCTGAAGTCTCCCAGGTCATCTACATTTGACCCTTCAAAAATACACTCCATGCCTTCTTCCTGAGCTACAACCTTGATTTTATCATAAAGCTCATTCTTACAAAGGTAGCATCTGTTTACAGGATTATCTGAAAAGCCCTCCACCTCCAGTTCCTCCGAGGTGATGACTCTATGCTTTATACCGTTGCTTTTTGCAAACTCAATTGCCTCCTTCAACTCCCTTTCAGGGTAGGTGGAGGAATGTGCGGTAACAGCCACCACTTCGGTTCCCAGCACCTCTGCCGATACCTTCAGCAGAAAGGTGGAATCCACGCCTCCTGAAAAAGCCACAACTGCGCTTTTATGATTTTTAATAACGGTTTTGAGATTATCCAGTTTATCGTATATGCCCATGTATTAATCCTTCTCTCTGTTAAAACGCCTAGTATTCCTATATAAATTATTAAGATAATACTATATCTTATTTAACCTGTCAATTGCATAAGCAACCAATTGAATAAAAATAAACCTGTGCTGCCGGACCTGCTATACAGGCCCCCTGCTGCTACCCCTTCCATTTTGACAAAGCATCTGCAAGTGCGGAATTGATATTCCCCTCTGCCTCCTGCTGCTTCATGTACTTTGCCACTTCCTTCTTATCCACCTGGTCACCCTTGCGCTTTTTAAAGGCATCCAGCTTTTCCCTGTACCCGCAGGCACAGTAAAAGGACTTGTTGTCGCCCTCTCCCCTTATTTCCATCTTCTTATGGCATTCGGGGCATCTGGCATTGGATATTACGGTTACGGTTTTTCTGAAGCCGCATTCCCTGTCGGGGCATACCAGCATTTTGCCCTTTTTGCCATTGACCTCCAGCAGGAACTTGCCGCACTCGCTGCATTTCTCCCTTGTGACGTTGTCATGCCTGAACTGTTCGGAGTTCGCAATAACCGCCCCCACCAGCCGTGAGGCATAGCCTTTCATATCTCCTACAAAAGAGCCTGGACTTACCTTTCCCTTGCTTATGAGTGACAGCTGCTGCTCCCACTTTGCTGTGAGCTCAGGGGACTTTAAATCCTCCGGCACAAGGCCTATGAGCTGAACCCCCTTTGAGGTGGGGTAGATCTCCTTACCCCTGCGCTCAATATAAAAGGTGTTGAACAGCTTTTCAATTATGTCGGCTCTTGTGGCAGGAGTTCCCAGCCCGCTGGTGCTTTCCAGGGTTTCCTTCAAAGCCTTGTTCTCAACAAATTTTCCGGGGTGCTCCATGGCGGACAAAAGTGTTGCTTCATTATACCTGGAGGGGGGCTTGGTCTTGCCGCTTACAGCCTTTGGTGCAAGCACCTTTGACTTCTGCCCTTTGACCACCTCAGGCAATGCCTGGTCCTGGTCCTCGTCCTCCTCAGAGTCCTCCAGCCGCCCAAAGCCCTCATAAACTGCCTTCCAGCCCCAGGCCTTGACTATCTTTCCCCTGGCGGTAAAATTTTCTCCGGCTATATCCAGCCTTACAGTTGTCTGCTCGTACTCAAAGGGAGTGCTGAGAACTGCAATAAAGCGCTTTACTATCAAGTCGTATATGTTTCTCTCCTCAACATTGAGAGCAGAAAGATTTACATACTGTTCGGTGGGTATGATTGCATGGTGGTCGGAAACCTTGCTGTTGTCCACAAAGCGCTTGGTAACGCTGAGCCTGTTTCTCAGGATACCCTGTACTAGCTTTGCGTATGGTCCGACGGCTATGCTTTTTAAGCGTTCGTTCAGCGTTGGAACCATGTCCTGGGTAATATATCTGGAATCTGTTCTGGGGTAGGTAACCAGCTTGTATGTCTCATAAAGTCTCTGCATTATATTCAGAGTCTGCTTTGCGGAATAGGAATATTTCCGGTTTGCATCCCTTTGAAGCTCCGTGAGGTCGTAGGCCAAAGGCGGAAGCTCCTTTTTCAGCTCCTTTGCCACCTCCAGGACTTCCCCTGTCTTTCCGGTTATGTTTCTTACTATGCTGTCCGCCTGTTCCTTGCTGAAGGTTCGGGTCTGCTTTGTAGTCCGGTCCTGCCACTGTACCGAAAAGCCGTTAAACTGCGCCGTTATGGTCCAGAACTCCTTGGGGACAAATTTCCGTATTTCCTCCTCACGCGCTACAATCATTGCCAGTGTGGGAGTCTGTACTCTTCCTGCTGACAGCTGGGCATTGTATTTACAGGTGAGCGCCCTGGTTACGTTCAGGCCTACCAGCCAATCTGCCTCTGATCTGCTCTGTGCGGAATAAAACAGATTGTCGTATTCTCTGGAGGGCTTTAAATTTGCAAAGCCTTCCTTTATGGCCTTATCTGTCTGGGAGGATATCCAGAGTCTCCTGATGGGCTTCTTAAAGCCCGCCTTCAGGATTATCCATCTGGCCACAAGCTCTCCCTCCCTGCCCGAGTCGGTGGCAATGACCAGCTCCCCCACATCCTCCCTGTGGAGCAGAGCCTTAACTGCTGCAAACTGCTTTGCGGTCTGCTTTATGACCACCAGCTCCATCTTGTTGGGAAGCATGGGCAAGTCCTCAAGGTTCCATGATTTATACTTATTTCCATAAGCCTCGGGATCGGCAAGTGTTACCAGGTGTCCCAGCGCCCAGGTTACAATATATTTTGGACCTGATATAAACCCGTTTCCATTCTGACTGCAGCCCAGAACCTTTGCAAGGTCTCTTGCCACAGATGGCTTTTCCGCCAGTACCAAAGTTTTTGACATAATTGTTTCAGTCCCTTTCTATGCTGTTATTTCTTAACTTTATATTCCAACTATTTTTAAGCAATCAGTAAACATTATTTTACCACACTACAATACTATATTACTGAATATTCCAGGTTTTCGCAAACCAAAATGCAAATGCTGCTCCGGATTTTAAGCACATCGCACAAACAATAAAGAGATTCCAACACAAGGTTTGAAATCTCTCTTCTATTACAGCTATAACTGCCGGTATAAAGTCATCTGTTCTTTTTGTAAAGGTATACAAACCAATAGGCCATACCTGTAAATACCACACCGCCCACAATGTTTCCCAGTGTCACAGGCAGCAGGTTCCTTGAAAAAAAGCTTCCCCAGGTCAGGTGGTCAATCTTTTCCGCTGTGGCACCCAGTGTAATAGCCTGTTCAACCCATTGGGGATTTGCTTTTGCCAGTATGCCAGCGGGAATATAGTACATATTTGCCACACAGTGCTCAAAGCCCGAGGTGATAAACAGCCAGATAGGAAAAAATATGGCCAGAAGCCGTCCCGTCATATCCTTTGCCCCATAGGCCATCCAAACAGCCAGAGATACCAGCCAGTTGCACAGTATGCCCATGATGAACGCCTTTGTGAAGCCCAGGGATACCTTATAGGCGGCAGTCTTTATGGTGAAGCCTCCCAAAAGGCCGCTGGAGAAATCCAGCTGTCCTGACAGGAAAATAAGCCATGCGATGAATATTGCTCCCGCAAAATTGCCTGCATAAACTGTTATCCAGTTTTTCAGCATTCCCGGCAGGGTTATTTTTTTCTGGACAAGTGCCGCCACCATCAAGGTATTTCCTGTAAAAAGCTCGCTTCCCGCCACAATGACCAGCATAAGTCCGGTGGTAAATATAGCTCCTGCCAGGGCCTTTCCCACTCCCGCCCAGGGAATGTTGTAAATCGCTGCGTTTGAGCCCTCTGATGCAAAGGCTATGAAGGCTCCCGCCAGTATTCCAAGTACAAAGAGTTTTGCCACCCCTGTGTTTGCTTTCTTATATCCGTTTTGCACCGTTTGTTCAGCAATCTGCTCAGGTGCCAGAAGATTTTGAGTTGCATATGTATTATCGGGCATAATATTCCTCTGTCAATTTATTTCGTGGTCATAATGTATTAGCATCCAGCTTGTAAGCTTTGCCTTATTATTATACCAAACAATATAAAATGTAAACTCAAAATATTTATTTTGTCAACATATTTTTTACATACGGTATCAGTTTGACTCCGATCAAAGCTGCAAGGTAGCTCTTTATTATATCCCCGGGAACTGTAAGGAGAAAGCCTCCGTAAATCACTTTGGACAGCGGTGCTTCCGTTCCCAGGTATAAATTTTTTATCAGATAGAGATATGGAACTCCAACTGCGTATATTATAAGAACTCCAATAATATTTATCAGGAAAAGCCTGGCTATAGTAATTTTTTCCTGTCTCTCAGCAAGTTTACCTACTGCAAATGCACATACTATCAAGCCGGCCAGATAGCCAAAGGTGGGATGCAAAACGTAGCCGGGACCGCCCCCGCTGGTAAAAACAGGCAGTCCCACAAGTCCAACGACTATATAGGTTACCTGTGAAAGCAAGCCGGCTCTGGCCCCAAGCACAAGCCCAGCCAGCAAGCAGAAAAAAACCTGCAGGGTAAGGGGAACATATGGCAAGGGAATCCTGATAAATGCCCCGATTGCCGTCAAAGCCGCAAAGAGTCCTGCAAGTATAAGGTGTATCAGATTAATTTTTTTCATGGGTTACTCCTCCAATATGTAATAATATTGGTATTGTAAACCAATCCAAAGGGTATTGTCAACCAATTTAATAAACATGGTTGACAATACCCTGCATACTTTATTGCATCGACACTCCAAAGCGCTCCTTATAAGACCCCAGCTCCCTTAAAGGATCCAGTTCCTCATCGGTTTTCATATATTCCTCCAGGTCCCTGCTCATGTCTGCTGCACAGATCAAATCCTTCAAGGCAAGCTCGTAATTGTTGAGATTGACATGGAAGCAAGCTCTGTTGTAATGAAGAAAGGAGGCCTCCGGAGCAAATCTTATTCCCCTTGATATGACCTCAACCGCTTTTTGGTAATCCTTTTCCTCAGTATAAATCAGAGAAAGGTTCAGGTAGGTATACGGATATCTGGGATTTTTATCCATGGATTGCTGATAATAGTCTATGGCCTTATTTCTGTAGCCCAGCCTGTTCATAATGACTCCCGCATTAAAAAGTGCCTTGAAATGCTCCGGTTCCAGTTCCAGGCCTTTCCTGATCGCCGCCAGCGCCTTGTCATACTGCCCCAGTTCTTCATAAACTGCTGCCAGATTGTTAAAGGCCCAGAAATGAGTCGGGTCAAGTTCCGCAGCGTGCTCATAGCACCTGGCGGCTTCCGTCTTCTTCCCGCTTTCATCATATGCGTTTGCCATGAAGAAATAGGCCTTGGAATAATAAGGATCCAATTCCACGGACTTTTTATAGTACTCAATAGCCTTCTCAAATTCCCTGCTGTCATCATGAATAATGGCCAGTCCGTAATATGCCCTGGCCTCATTTGGGTTGATCTCCAGCACC
The DNA here is from genome assembly GCA_023400235.1 of Bacillota bacterium. Lineage (GTDB taxonomy): Bacteria > Bacillota > Clostridia > Acetivibrionales > DSM-1351 > Ruminiclostridium. The sequence goes on along the minus strand of JAEXFI010000013.1, from coordinate 69,358 downwards.
CTTTTATAGGATTGAACCGCTTCCGGGGTTTTACCCAGTATGTCCAGATTCACTGCCAAGTCAAGCAGTATTTCTATAAAGTTATAGTTCAGGCCCTTTTTAAGATAAATGTTCAAAGCCCTGTTATACAGAGTCAATGAGAGTCTTGGAAACATATTTACAAAAATACCTGCCAAAAAATAAAACGACCTGAAAATACCAAAATACAAATTCATCACTGTCCCGCGCATTAGTTAGTCTATATTCTCCAGTATTATTCTATGTTCCACCAGTTCCATGAGCTTTATCCTTGCTCTAAGGGTCTTTCTCTCACTATAAATATTTTCCAAGGTTATCCCGTCTTCCCCTGGTATAACCTTGTCTACAGAATCCAGAACCAAAACTTCCCTGCCGGTTTCATCCAGAAGGTATACATTTGCCTCACACATTATTTACGTCCTCCACAAGTCTTCCGACTATCTCCACCGCATCCTCAATATAATGAGGCAGCGGCTCTTCCTTTGTACCGGCCACAAGGATATTACACCGGTTAAGCGGTATCAATACCTTTACGGCATCGCTGTCCGAAACGGCCCGGGCCATTGCAGGCGTCAGCTCTCCCAGCATGGAATTTGAGCTTACTATGCCTATGGATCCAATAATTACATCTACCCTGGGGGCATTATATACAATAGCATTTTCTCCCGAGGCTCCTTCATTTGCTCCCGCCTTAAGCATTAAAGACGCAGCCAGCGCGTTTGTTCCGAGAGCTATGATGCCCACATCATTTCCAAAGGCAGCTCTGAGTTTCTCTACAATAAGTTTGCCGATTCCCCCACCCTGCCCGTCAACAACTGCTATTCTCATTTTTATTCCATGCCCCCCACCTGGCACAAAACTCCATGAAAGTCACGGCATGGAATTGGTGCCACATTTTTATCTGCATTAAAATTTCTTTCTAATCTTTCTCCATTTCTTATATTGCCTGATATAACTAAAATTATTAGTCATCCAGGTTTATTACCTTTGACGACCTGCATACAGGGCAATTTTGAAGCGACAGGGGGATTTCCAGCCCGCATTCCTCCATCAGCCGTTCATTGCCCAGTATTTGCCTTGTGTCACCGTCAGCCGCTACAGTGCCATTTTTCAGAACGATTGTCCGGCTGCACATGTCCATTATCATATCAAGATCATGGCTGGTAATAATTTTTGTATGAGTGAAGCCCTTGAGAATATTCATTATCTTTCTCCGTGCCTTGGGATCAAGAGACGCAGTAGGCTCATCCATAATCAAAATGTCAGGCTTCATGGATATGACTGCCGCTATGGCAGCCAGCCGTTTTTCTCCTCCCGAAAGCTTATAGGGGGGCCTGTCCTTAAGATGTGGAATCCCCACCTCCTCCAAAGCCTCCATAACCCTGCTGCCAACCTCAGCTTCCTCCAGCTTGTAATTTCTCGGTCCAAATGCCACATCATCATATACCGTAGTCATGAACAACTGGTCATCAGGTTCCTGGAATACCAGCCCCACACTTCTTCTGATGTCAGGCAAGGTCTTTTTATTTACCGGCAAATCTCCAATCCTGACTGTCCCCTGCTGAGGAAACTGTATCCCTGTCAGAACAGACAAAAGCGTTGATTTGCCTGCTCCATTGGCACCAACTATACCTACGGACTCTCCATGCCCCAGCAGAAAGCTCACCCTGTCCAGAGCCTGATGCCCGTCAGCATACGAAAAGCTCACTTCCTTAAGTTCAACCTTGTGATGGCTCATTGTCCTTCCTTTCAACAATCGTATCCGTATCAGACTTCACCGAATACGCCATATGAGGATTATTATATCCAAGTTATTAACTAGCACAACGGGTTAATTTAACACTTAAAGCATTTTAACACTAAACTAATTCTAATAAATCATCGGGCACTTATCAATATTATTAACAAATTTAATTGGTCTTTTATCAAAAAAATCTCATGGCAGCCTAACAGCTAATGTGCTATACTATCCCAGGTGAAGCACCCAAATTAAAATCTTAAAATCCAGACAGAGGAATAAGGAATAGAATTATGAGCACTCCCATTGTAAATAATCAATATGCTCCCAACCCGGAAATTACTGCAAATAACAGTATGGCTGTTCAGGGCGGGCGGCATTCAAAATACAACTCCATTGACATTCTCCGGCTGCTGTGCGCCATTATGGTTGTGGCAATACATACTACACCCTTTACCGAATTTGAAGGCCAGGCGGGCTATTACGCAGCATATGTGTTTCCAAGGCTGGGAGTGCCCTTCTTTTTTGCCGTATCGGGATATTTCTACATAAGCAGCCTGCTCCAGGGCAAAAAGGTGTTTGTCAAATACCTCAAGCGCTTGGCAGCAATTTATATACTCTGGAGTTTTGTTTACCTTCTGGTAGATTTTATCCAGGCAGTGAGGTATGACTATTCTCTGGTTCTATTTGCAAAAACCAGCCTTTTTAATTTTTTCATCACAGGCTCCCATTACCACCTCTGGTTTTTTCCCACACTGTTTTTTTGTGTTATAACAGTCACAATACTGAAAAAATATATAAACCTGCTTTTTATCGCATCAGTATTATTATACTTTGCAGGCTGCCTGACAGGAGCCTATTACGGACTTGGTTCCAATATCCCCTTGATAAAAACCCTTTATGACAGCCCTAACCTGGAGCTGATCCGGCGCAATTTATTCATGGGACTGCCATTTTTCCTCTTGGGGTATTTGCTGCTCCTGGTTTATCCAAGGCTGGAAAAGCTAAAGGACAAAGTATTCCTCTTTGCCCTTGCCGCTTCATCAGTGCTGTATATTTTAGAAATTGCTGTCATAAGAGACCTGAAGCTAAATGCCAATATTATAACTTCGGTATTTTTGTACCCGCTTCTGACAGCGGTTCTGATACTATGCTTAAGATATCCTCTGCCTGATTGCGGCAAGGCTGCCCGTTTTTGCAAAACCGGCGCAAATTTTATATATTATTCCCATCCGCTCTATATGTTTATAGCTGCAAGGCTTTCGTCAAAGCTCTTTAACCTGACACTTCCTCCTACTCCTGAGTTCGTGCTCATATGCTCCGTAACTCTGTTGAGCTCGTATGTCATATTCAAGCTGGACAACAGGTACTTAAACAAGCTGGTTCAATAGGCCTGAAATTAAAAGAGGTATGTTGAACCACCGGGCGGCTGCCATGAACAAAAGCCAGCAGGCCAGATAGACTACGTCCTTTGAATTCATGCGGTTTTCAGCTGCGGAATTGTACCTTCCCGTGTATCCCTTAAGTATCATTGACTGATATATGGTCTGGGCACGGCTATATGTCCGTATAAGAAGCTGCCCCACCATTGAACCCCAGACTTTCAGCCTGACTCCGGACTGCCTTGGAGCTCTCATGTAATAAGCTTTTAAAAGCCGGCCAGCCTCATCCGTCAGTACAAAAATATAACGGTAGGTCAATAGGAATAAGAGCACAAAAACCGTTGGAATCCTGAGCTGGGTTAAGGCCTTGGCAATGTTGTCTATTCCTGTGGTGGCTATAAGCAGAAATCCTGCAGTTATCATCAGGGTGCTTCTGAGCAGCAGTGAAAAGAAGGTCAGCCAGCCACCTGAAATGGTGACACCGCCTATTTCCACAATACTTTTGTCAAATACGGGATTCAATATGCCCGTTATTATTATAAAGGGCTCCAGAAGGATTACCCTCTTTATTATTTTGTTTAAAGGCAAGTCACATATTATTATGACTATGACCGGGTAGAGTATAAAAGGCAGCAGGCTAAAAACCTCATACCTGTCAAAGGATGCAAGCACGAAGATATACGCCAGCGTCAATAACAGCTTCACAAGCGGGTGAATATCATTAATAAGGTTTTTTTGCTTGGATAGCTCGTCAATATGTTTTACTTCCATAACCGAGCTGATTATATCTGCCATTTATACTCTCCGACTAAAATTAATACGGCAAAACCGTTGGAAAATTAGTACGGAACTAATTTTCAGGCCTTGCCTTTTTCCTCTTAAGCGCCCTCACTAAAAAGCCTATAAGCACGATAACTCCCAGGGTCACTGCAGAGCCCGCCACTCCCGAAACTACTGTTCCTGCTGCCTCACCGCCGTTCTCCCCAGCTGACTTGAAGCCATAATCCGGAAGCAGCGCCACCTTTTCCTGTGCCTTCTCAAGAGTCGCATGTATAGCAGAATCTCCTGTGAGTTCCTGCCCTGCGACCTTGCCAATAGACCATTCCAGTCCATCAGGATTTGCCGAGGCAAACAGTGAAACTATACCGCCCAGAGCCAGTGCCGCCGCAACAAATACCGCAATAACGGTGCCATTGCCTCTTTTACTGCCGCTTCCAGTTTCTTCGCTTATGATTTCCGGCCTTACCTTCCACACAAATGAAACAACGGCGGCAGTGACTATTCCCTCAACAAGCCCTATGGCCAGATGTATCCCCAGCATAACCCATGTAAACTGTGAAAAGGGGAGCTCGGTCTTACCTGACAGCTGGGTCTGCAGAACCACGCTGAAGGCGCCCAGCTGCAAGCCCACTACGCTGGCGGCAATGCTGCCTATGGCAATTCTGGTTCTGGACAGCTTGTTCTTTGTTATTAATTTATATATTAGCGGATATGCAATAAAACATGCATAAAAACCCATATTAATCAGATTGCAGCCATAGGCCAGATAACCTCCGTCGGCAAAAAACAGGGCCTGGATAAGCAGTATGGCAGCCATTGACAAAAAGCCCCCAGACGGCCCTAAAAGTATTGCCAGCAGCAAGCCTCCTCCCAGATGTCCGCTGGAGCCGGTGCCGGGTATGGTAAAGTTTATCATTTGAGCTGCAAAAACAAATGCTGCCATTACTCCCATCAGCGGAAGCTTCTTTTCATCCATCTCCCTCACCTTTTTTATTGAAAAAGCTGCTGTTCCAACTGCCGCAGCCAGCATTACCCCTCCAACCTGCGGGGATATAAGCGCGTCTCCCATGTGCATAACAATAACTCTCCTTTACATAATAATAGACCCAAAAAGGGTATGTTCATAGCCCTTCATGGGTCTAATTAATTTTATGTTAAAATCAATAAATCAATAAATTTAAGCTTGTTAAAACCCGGAGACCTTCCTGATCCCATTTTCACTGTTATTTTATAATACATTTTTTCAAGTGTCAATCAGCTGTCTCTCATATGTTCACCAACTTTATGTTACGACATAAGCTCGCTCTTCTCGAAGATACCCTTGCTGAGGAAGGCCAGCAGCGCACTGGACAAAAGATTTATTCCCAGCAGGCTTACAGCAAGCAAAAGCAAGTCCGGAGTCCCATACAGCACAATAATTACAATCAAAACAATAGCAGCAGGAATGCATGTGGCTATTACAAAAAGCATCCTCATAAAGGTGACCGCCATCACATTGGCTCCTATTCCTATGATCCTGTAGGTAAAAACCTCTGCAAATATGAACAGGATGGAAAAACTAGAATACATAATTACATATGAAAATATAAGAGAAGGATGGATTTTAAAAGCCAGAGCTCCCAAGGTTATGGTGATGGCGCCGCTGAGGATGGTCTTCAGCAGGCCGGGCAGCACCGAAAAAATCACCTTCTGGAAGGAGCTTGCCGGTATGAGATATACATAGGGCTTCTTAAAATCCCTGTGCCAGGCATCCCCCATAGACATGGACATAGCACCGAAGCTCAGCATCACAAATACAAAGGTGAAGTCAAGCCCGAATACCTTTCCTATGACAATATAGAAAATGCCCATAAATATTTCTCTCATATTTGCAGTGATACTTACTTTCTTGTTTTCCAGCAGCTGCCGTGAAAAGATGGCTGCAGCACCTTCATAATATCTGACAGCGGACACCTTATCCTTCAATTTTGCAACTGAACGGGCATCTGCGTTGCCGTTGGCCTTCACATCGTCCATTAATTTCTGGAGATTAACGGAATCCTCCAGAGCCTTTTCATAAAAATCCGCCTTGACATTGTACAGGGCGATACTCAAGGCAATATTTGCAAGCACCAGCAAGGAGGCTGCCGGAAAAAAGCCTGTGAGCAGGTTCCCTGCCAGCAGTGAACTGATTGCCCATTTGGCCCAGCCAAAAAGAGGTACAAAGTTATACCACCAGTGTGTAAAAAACATCTCCCCGGCACTTTTCACACTGAGTCCGTTAATCAGCATCATTATAACAAAAGCTAAAACCAGCAGACCCCCAAAGGCAAAAAATACGTATTTGGCCTTCTTTTTGAAGCCGGTTTTCTCTGTATCCACAATATATATGTAATAATAGGACAGATAAATACAACCAAACATGAGACTAATAATTAATAAAATAATCAGAAATCTTGAAAAGGTCAGAGCCGGACCTAGAAGATACGGCAGGTAGAAGCTCATGAAAAAGCCGGTCAACGCCGCTCCCGGAGCCGTGGATATCAGTATGTAGGCCAGCACTGTTCTTCTCTCAAAAGGCCCCGTAAAAAGATAGGTGGCATCCGCCATCGTCAGTATCCCCGTATCCCTGGACAGAAAGGTATTATAGAGCAAAAGCCCAATCATCAGCACTATTCCTGCCAGTATCATTTCCACATTTGCACCGTCCATGACAGGTTTCCGGTTTCTGAAAGCCATAAAGATGCTCAGGCCTATGCCGCCCACACCAAGTATGGTAATTATGGAGGACAATACGCTGGAGAAGGCCCGTTTTATTTTGTGGGAATATGCTTTGCCCATTAAAAACATTATTGCCTGCATTCTTCAGCATCTCCTTCCGTCAGTTCAAAGAACATGGCTTTAAGATCCCTGCCGTTCAACTGTTCTCTGGTAATATGGCGAATGATTTTCCCCTTGTCCATTATATACGCCCTGTCCCAAACCTCGCTGATGGTATCAATTATGTGAGTACTGACCAGTACACTTCTGCCCTGGGCCTTAAGTTCCTCAAAAATTTTCAGCACTTCGTTTATGGCCTTGGGGTCCAGGCCCACTAAAGGCTCATCAAACAGAACCGCCTGGGGATCTATTAAAAGAGCCACTGCTATACTGAGCTTCTGAGTCATACCTTTTGACATTTCCCGGACATATTTGTCCTTCTTGTCGTATATTTCAAGGCGTTCGAATATTTCCTTTATTTTCTGTTTCCAGGAGTCCTCCAGCCTGTATGCCTTTGCAATAAACTGCGCATGCTCCCAGGGGGTGAGGAAATCATACAGGGCAGGTGTTTCAGGAATATAACCGAATATCTTTTTAGCCTCCACCGTTTTGTTCCTGTGTCCGCAGATGGTAATGTCACCTTCAAAGTTCAGCAAACCGGCTATGCTTTTAATGGTAGTGGATTTTCCGGCACCGTTGGGCCCCAGCAATATTGTTATCTCACCAGGCTGCGCACTAAGTGAGATATCATCTACCGCCTTGAATTTTTTATAGGATTTAGTCAGCTTGTCAATGGTTATCATATTTTCCTCCGTACGACATTATTAACATATATTATACTATAAGCAGTCAATATTTGCAGGCCTGGTGGTCTGTAACATCTAAAGCGTATGTTACCAACGTGGAAAATTCAAATACTATTTGTTCAGCACGCTGAAAATCTCATCGTCGGAACAGCCGGCATTTTTCATGGGCTCCACAATGTCCTTTCTGAAATCAGGTATATATGCTTTAAGACATGTAAAATTCCCTTCCAGGGTATATTGCCCCATGGCTGCGGGTATTAATACGGTCTCCCCCTGCCGTATGTCCTCTTGGGCAGTCTCCGTCCTTATGGTTCCCTGTCCCTCAAGACATATGAGAATGTAAAACTTGCTTCCGTCGGCCACTTCCGTCACACTGCCTGCAATATCATATCTCTCGCAGGCAAAGTACCTGTTTGCCAGATATATGGTTTTGGAGCAGTCCTTGTTCAGTTGCAGCTTAACGCCCGGCGCCTTTACTTCTTTGCCGCAGATGTTGTAATCCGTCACGGCAAGTGCCTTTTCAATATGCAGAGGACGGCTTTCCCCCTTGCTGTCCACCCTGTTGTAGTCAAATACCCTGTAGGTTATATCGGAGGTCTGCTGTATTTCAGCTATTACTATACCTGCGCCTATTGCGTGCATAAGACCGGCAGGAATGTTTATTACGTCCCCCGGACTGACCTCGATCTCCTGAAGGCACTCTTCAAGCCCGTTATTTTCAGCCGCCCGGGCCAATATCTCCCTGGTGACTCCCGGCTTGAGGCCTGCAACAATCCTGGCACCTGGCTGCGCATCCACTATGTACCACATTTCGTTTTTGCCCAGCCCGCCTTCATGCACCGCAGCATAGGGGTCATCGGGGTGTACCTGGACAGAAAGCTTGTCGTTGGCATCGATAAATTTCACAAGAAGGGGTATTTCCTCACAATCGGGGGGAAATTTACTCCCAAGAATATTGCCTGGGTTCTCTTTAATGATTTCAGGAAGAGTTTTTCCCGCCTGTTCTCCATTGGCCACTACACTTACTCCATTTTTATGACAGGAAAGCTCCCAGCTTTCTGCCAGTATTCCTTGCGGAAGCTCCCTGGAAAACTTCTCAAAATAGCGGCCTCCCCATATGTAGTCTTTATAAACAGGCTTGAATTTCATCGGATAATGCATCGTATATAAACCTCCGGACGTTATTTTAGGGCTGCCTGCAGTTTCGCCGTATCAAGGCAGCCAATATGCCAAGAATGCCAGAAGAGCAATCCTCTCCGGCATTCTATTAAAGCATTCAACTACTATAATATTATATTTTCAAAAGCAAGGCAATATGAATACTCAAAATACACAACCGCACATTCCAAGGCTTTAAGGCCTTTTTCTCCTTATGCACCTGTCTTTTCAGCTTTTGACATTTCAAACAGCTTGCTTATTTTCAGTCTGTCTCCATAGTGCAATACAGCATAGGAGTATAATTTTATGGACAGAGTGCCGATAAGCAATATGGTTCCTATAAGAATCACCAGGGATAAACCGATTTCCCAAAGGGGTACATCTGTGGACATAAGTCTTGAGGGCACTGAAAATGGTGAACAGAAGGGTATAAGTGAGGCCACCCTGGCAATAGTGCTGTCAGGTATTGCAAAGGTTCCGTAAGAAAAATAGAAGGCTATAATCGCCAGGAAGGACATTGGCATCATTGCCGACTGAACATCCTCGGCCTTGCTCACTGTTGCTCCCACAACTGCGTTCATCAGGGCATACAGCGTATAACCCAGTACGAAGTACACTATAATAAGAACCACCGCCATGGGTGTAAAGCCTGAAAACTCAATAGGCATGCCTTCTATAGTAAATTTGTCCGGGAAGACCAGCTTGTAGGTAACAGCTCCCACCCCTATGAGAATTGCAAGCTGAAGCAGCCCCAGCAAACCCATTCCGGCAGTTTTTCCCAGTATTATCCTGGACGGCTTTACAGAGGTAACCAGGATTTCCATGACACGGGAGGTCTTTTCAGAAGCCACCGACATTGACACCCCATAGCCGTAAAAATACACTGCAAAGAAAAGTATCATCACAATGACTATACTTGTAATATAGCCTCCCAGCTTGCTTTTGCCAAGGGCGTTGACATTTACGGTCAGTTCTCCCAGTGCCTTTTCTATGGTATCCTGGGGCACATTTGCAGCCTTAAGCAGCTTTTCCGCATTTATATTTTTAAACACCTTATTTATTGTATCGGGATTTGGGCCTTCCATATACTGTTGTGTAAAATAGTCCAGCTTCAGAATATTGTTATCCTCCCGGACAACTATCAAATAGTCCTTGCCCTCCTTCCGGATGGCTTCTTTAACTTTTTCAGCAGCGCCTTCCTCCAGAGGTTTCACCTGATACTGGGGAAACTGCTGTTGGAGCGCCTCCAGCTTGTTGTCGTACAGCTTGCTTTCATCAAGAATATACAAAACAGCTTTTGGCTTTTGATCTACGTTCTGAGGATTACTGCCAGAGGTACTGACAGCAGCATTATTGTTCCTGCTGTTGGTTATAATGGCGGGAACCACCATAGCACCTACTATGATAATCAATATAACTACCGTAGATACTATAAAGGATTTCTTTCTTATATTTTCTGAAAAGGTATGTTTAAAAACCTCTAAAAAATCTCTCATTTCGCATCCCCCATCTTTTCAATGAATATCTCATGCAGTGAGGGCTCTCTTATTTCAAACTTGTCCAGGGAAAGCCTCCTGCTCAATATCTTTTCTAGCAGCTTGTATGCCTGCTCTTCACTTTTTATCTTAAATTCAAAGCCTGTGGCACTTTGATTGTAGGTTGACATATTTTCTTCTGCCGCAAGTTCCTCAATATTTCCGTCACAATTTATGATAAGATTGTTCCTTCCATAGCTGCGCTTGATCTCCTTCAGATTTCCCTTCAGTACCGTCACGCCGTTTTTCAGAAGGACTATGTCCTTGCAGAATTCTTCAACCGTAGCCATTTGATGGCTTGACATGATTATTATCTTGTTCTTGCTGGTAAGCTCATAAATTACCCCTTTGAAAAGGTCTGTGTTCACCGGATCAAGGCCGCTGAAGGGCTCGTCCATGAAAATCAGCTCAGGGTCATGTATAATGGAGGCGATAAACTGGATTTTTTGCTGGTTACCCTTTGAAAGCTTTTCTGCAGGCATGTTTATATACTGTGTAGCCTCCAGTCTTTCCAACCAGCTCTCAATGTCCTTTTTGGCCTTTTGTGAACTGACTCCTCTGAGCTTTGCGAAGTACAGGAGTTGTTCGGATATTTTGACCTTGGGATAAAGGCCCCTCTCCTCCGGAAGATACCCGAAGCTTCTTATCTGCTCGGTTACCGGTTTATTGTCCCACTTGATAGTTCCGCTGTCCTTTTTTACGATATTCAGTATCATCCTGATGGTGGTGGTTTTTCCTGCACCGTTGGTTCCCAGCAAACCAAAAACTCCCGGCTCTCTGGCCTCAAAACTGATATTGTCCACTACCTGCTTTTCTCCAAATTTTTTGGAGACATTTTCAACTGTTAAACTCAAATATCTCACCTCGTATTATTTATTTGTAAGCTTTATAAATGAATTTTATATGCTTTTATGTTTTCATGTTTTCATTTTTTCTTATATTCCATGTTCTTCCCTGTTGCAGCATCAGTTCCTTTTCCCTGTAAACCTCTTGATCTGCAGGGCCAGATTGGTAATGATGAAGGCAAACAAGGCAATAACCGCCGCCCCTAAAAGGCAGGTAGAGGCTATGGAGCTGCTGCTGGGATTCTTATAGGTACTGTAAACCAGATTTCCCAGGGAAAACAGTTCAACTCCAAGAAGTATAAGGCACATTGAAAGCAGGGACTTGTTTCGTGAAATAAGTCCCACAAAATCCGTATACAGCTCCGGTCTTTCCTGCTCATATTGTTTTCTCAATATGTACCAGCCCATTCCTACCTGATAAAGCTTCCAGCCGTCATCACCTATTATGGTCATGTAGTCAGGGGTGAGCTTATTCTGATAATCTATGCAATACCGGGCTTTACCGGGCTGGCACTTTTCAAAGTAGAAAAATACGCCCTTGAACCTTGTTTCCACCAGCCTGAGGCCTCCTGCCTCCATTTGTTCAAGCCAGTTTTCAATTTCTTCATAGTCCCAGGCCCACCACCATTTAAATATCCTGATCATAGCCAATGTCCTCCAGTATAATATGCCCGTTCCGGTGCAGCTCATCTATTCTTTCAAGCTCCTGACCCAATAGCCACAGTCCGTCCTCCGTAAGCTTGTACAGCTTTCTCCGGTCTTCCTCCCCTGCTGTTTCAATCAGCCCGTCCTTTTCAAATCTGGTCAGTGTTCCGTAGATGGTGCCTGCACCAAGGTTTATGCGCTCATGCGTAAGCTCTTTAACATAGAGAATAATACCATAGCCGTGTCTGGGCTTCACAAGTGAAAGCAATATATAATATGCCGATTCTGTCATAGGCATATAAGACTTTTTCAGTTTTTCCCTCATATTTATTTCCATATATTTATTTCCATGCCCCCCATCTTGCACAAAACCCCATGAAAGTTATGGCATGGAATCGGTGCCACATTTTTATATATTTCAAATTTTCATTCAACCTTATCTCCTTTGACAGACTAATTGACTTATATGTACTCAAAACATATTTCGCGTGGTGATATATCGTAATTAACTATATCGAGTTGTGATATATCTTGAAGTCAGTATATCATCGTGCGATATATCATGTCAAGATATATCTGTTAATAATTTAACTCGTTGTACTAATTCAACAGGTAAGTTTTACCGGTTGGAAACGGTTATTGCTCAGATGGTGCGAAATAAGACATATTTTTTAAAGGTACAGTTCCGACTTATTATTTGTTGAGACACCAGCCCAGGCATTTAGCCAATAAATCCAGCATTATCTCATTTTCCATACCCTCACTCCTGTGAGTTGGCGTCAGACAGCATACTCTGCCCTGTCCGTACTGGTGAGCCCAACCGGCTGCTGATTTCCCCTCCGTAGATTCCGCCGCAAGAAAAACACTGTTCGGAAATGGGGTGACATTCACCAGGTAATGTTCATCCATAACAGTAAAGCTGCTCTCAGGTACTATGCCGGTATTGCTTTCCACAGCCCGGTAGCTGACCTGCCTTTCACTGGGGTGGGATAAGAAATATCCCCTGAGCATGTCATTGAACCTTTGATTACTTTCATAGCTTACAATTCCCGAGTGCCAGGCAAATATGCTGCCCCCGGCCCTTACATACTGTGTTATCTGTTCTTCAAGCTCCGGGGTCATCCAGCAGGCCACGTTCTCTTCATTGGGATTTATCCGGTTTTCCTTATACAGCACTATGAGGTCAACCTCTTTAGTAAGCCGGTTTTTCAAAGCCTCCGCCGATGAATCTGTCAGTTCCGCCTGGATACCAAAATTATCCTCCAGAGCGCCCACTGTCTTTTGAATAGCTGTCCAGGCTAAATCATGGCTGTGATAGAAATCGCCCAATACCGTCAGTATTTTTTTCTTCATATAATCCTCCCCATTCCATGTACGTGTGGTGCCCGCTGCATTCAGGCATAAAAATCTTTTGTAGAGATAACATAGTTTTGCTGCCAAAGATCACTTGCTTCAATGTTATTTTACGAGTAATATTATGTCAAGATTGCTATTAGTTGAAAGGAGTAATTTTATGGACAAGCTCAGCAGCAACAATGAATTTTATAAAAAGACTGTAATTGTCACCGGAGGAGGACAGGGAATCGGACGGGCTGTCTCAAGGGCATATGCAGCAGAAGGTGCCCGGGTGGTAATAGCAGATACAGATGACGAGGCAGGCCTGGAGAACGAAGAACATATAAGGGCTTTGGGACATGAGGCAATATATATGCGGACGGACGTGTCGGATGCCTCCTCCGTCAAGGCCATGACGGAGAAAACCGCAAACCGTTATGACTCTATTCATATACTTGTAAACAATGCGGCAGTTTCCGGCTTCGGAAATATTTTCGAGCTGCCGGTGGAGGAATGGGATAAGGCCATAGCTGTAAACCTCTCCGGCATGTATTACTGTGTAAAGTTTTGCGCCCCATATATGCGTGAGCAGCAGTACGGAAACATTATAAACATAGCCTCTACCAGGGCCTTTATGTCGGAGCCGGACACAGAGCCTTACACTGCATCAAAGGGAGGCATTCTTGCCCTGACACACGCACTGTCCATCTCCCTGGGCGGGTATGGCATCAGAGTCAATTCCATCAGTCCAGGCTGGATAGATGTGTCCTCCTGGCAAAAAAGCTCAAAAGCCGGTCAGGCTATTCTTTCAGAGGCTGATCACAAGCAGCACCCCGCCGGAAGAGTGGGGCTTCCAGAGGATATTGCACAAGCCTGCCTGTTTCTGTCCTCACATAAGGCTGGTTTCATAACTGGCGAAAACATTACGGTGGACGGAGGCATGACCAGGAAAATGATTTACACCTGAGTCAGCCTTCAACCTGAAACAGACTGTCCTTTGACTGTTTGGCGGCTTTGTGGTATTTTTTTGGAGGACTGCCATACAGCTTGGAAAAGGCCCTTACAAAGCTGGAATAATCATTAAATCCGCACTGTACAGACACTTCTGAGGGAGACATGCCGGCTCTAATTAGATCCGCCCCCTTTTGAAGCCTTTTACTGTTTACATAGCTGTGGATAGAGTAGCCGGTGTTATCCTTGAACTTGTGCATCAGGTAATATTTATTCATGAAAAACAACCGGGCAAGTGCAGCTATGCTTAAATCTCCGTCAAGATTTTCATTTATATGCCGGATAACCTTCTGTATTTGCTCATCGTACTCCACCTCTATGCTTTCGGTAGATTTTTCAGGCTTTTGCTGCAGCCTGTTGACAGAGACCATAAACTGCACAAACAGAGCGTTTCCCATTATAACAGAGCCGAAAAGCCTGTTTTTTATCTCCGCTTCTATTCTGGTAAGAATTGACTTTATGGAATTCAGCGAGCCCTCTCCAAGCCTGACCAGATGTTTGTTTTCCCGAGCAATATTAAAGCAGGTCAGCAAATCATTTTCAGCATTGCCATGTTCCTCAAGAAAGGTCTTGTTTATCCATATGACAATTCGTTCATATTCCTTCTCCGGGCCTATTATCGGCCTGTGAACCTGGTTCTGGGGTACGAAGAGTACATCCCAGGGCCTCAGCCGGTAGGATTTGCCCTCAATGTTGTAAACCACATCTCCGTCAATGAATATAATTATTTTATTAAAATCATGATAGTGATGTTCAAACTGTAAATTATTCTTATCTCTTAAATGAAAAAATTTAAAATCCTTGTGCAGGTATCCCCTTTTAATTCCCTCTTCCATTTTTTCTCCAATCTACGCGCATAGCGTTTACACAAATAGTAATGAAAGCCACGTAGTGGTTTTCTCCGCGTGAAAGCCACTTTGACTTACCACATGTATCTTTCACGCCAGCCTCCAATTAACCTTCGGCTCAAACCCACAGGTCTTCTTTAATTCTATTATATGTTCAGGTAAAAATAAATGGTAAAAAAGCAGCTTTTGCATATTTTTAGACATAATATGCAATAAACTTTGCGAAAGTTTAGAATATAATGATTATGTAAAGTAATTACTCAGGAGGCAGACATGAAAATCATAACAAGAAATAACGCTCAGTTCTTTTTACTACTAAATGCAATTTTTTGGGGCTCCTCATACATATGGTCAAAAATGCTGCTTAACTTTCTGCCGGCATTCTCAATACTTTTTATCTGCGCCGCCCTGAGCCTGGCTGCAACCTTTCTGCTTTTCAGAAGGCAGCTGGGTAATTTCAGCAAAAAAATCATATTTGTCAGCACCCTGATTTCTCTGGTTTCAGTCATCAGCAATACCTTCTGCATGCTGGCCCTTAAGCGGACCTCCGGTTCAAATACAGCCTTCATAGTCCAACTGTCCATAGTGATAACCCCTGTTATAATGGCCATACTTGAAAAAAAACGTCCCTCTCTGAGAACTGTGCTGCTGGCGCTTTCGGCACTGCTTGGCATTTACCTTATAACCTGTGCAGGAAAGGGCTTCAACATAAATGTGGGAGACATTTTCGCCCTCTGCAACGCCGTGTTTTTTTCTCTGTTTATAGCCTTGCAGAATAAATTCTCCCAGGTAGTAAACCCCATACAATTCACATTTATACAGCACCTGACCAATCTTGGGGCATTTTTTGTGCTGTCAATGGTTTTCGAGTCGGGAAGCATAACCTATTCCAACATGCTGAGTCCCGTATTTGTTCTGCTTATCTGCTTAAATGCCATGGTTACTATTTTTACAGCACTTTTTCAGAGCTCAGCCATCAAATATGTCAGACCTGAAAGCGCAACTGTGCTTTATGCCTTTGAACCCGTTACCACAGCCATACTGGGAGCTGCACTTCTGGGAGAACACTTTACGGGCATAGCCTCCATTGCAGGCTGCGTATTAATATTGCTGACCGTAATAGTTTCTACAGTCAGACTCTCCAGGTCCAGCTCCACGAAATTGAGGCTCAATACCTCCTCAAATAATTAATGCCCTGCAGTAATTAACATTTAAATTCAGAACACATAGTATAAAATATAGTTTATTTTTATTGGAGGCTGCGTGGGTACTGACGGCAACAAAGACTTTTTCTCTCTTAGCCCCATTGAATATACCAGTCTGGCCTTTGCTGTTTCCCTGCTTCTGGCAGAAAATCCGGACAAAACACAAAGAGGGACACTGGGCAACTTTTTTACAGCCATTGGCATAAACCTGCTTAATCTGACACCTGACCAATGGCAGCTATGACAGTCCGCCCACAGGTCTGCGTCAGATAGCCGGAGACCTATGGAACTATAAAAAGGCACGTATAATACATAGCGTAGCATACGTGCCTTTTTATACGATTATCCAGCCTGTTCCCTGTTGCTTTTGTGCTTACCCTTGTGCGTAAAATGAGGGAAATCCTTGCCGTCCCATTTTTCAAGCTGCTTGTTAAAATCCGCCAGCAGCTTTTCCCCTTCTTCCTTGGTAAGTTTTCCTTCCAGAATCTTTTTTTCCAGATTGGATTTGAAAATTTTTGAGAGCTGCTGCTTTTTCTCAGGCAGTGGCAGACTGTTGAATTCATTTATTTGCCTGATCCGCTCATCGATTCTCTTTGTTAATTCATCGGCCTTTTCCTTGGTTATCTTGCCTTCCTTTAAATCCTTCCCTATATCATCCTTTTTCTCCTGAAGCTTTTGCAATGGGTCCTTGTGGTCTTTGTGATGCTTGTGGCACTTGCCCTTTTCAGCTTTCCCCTCATTGCTTTTAGTGTTGCTTTTTGGTGTGCTGCTGTTGGGACTGCTGTTGTTTGGGTTACTGCCGTTGTTTGGGTTACTGCCGTTTTGGATATTTCCATTTTGCATATTGCCATTTGGTTCAGGACCTGTCTGAGGAAGTGCAAACGCATTCATAGACATTATTGAAATTATAAAAGCGATAGTAACAAGTATTTGAAGCTTTTTCAATACTATCACCTCCTTTCAACAATATCATTCTCATCTATTGTGTAAATATTGTGTACAATTTGTAAATTCAGTTTTCCAATTTCACCCTTATACTAAATCGCATTCAAACCAAAAAAGTACGCCCCCCGGCTTGTTTTCCACACCATAGCCCTTGCCATGGGCCTTTTGTATGGCCTTCACGATTGACAGGCCCAGCCCGGTGCCACCATATGCTCTGGTTCTGGCCTTATCCACCTTGTAAAAGCTCAGCCAGATACTTTCCAACGCTTCTTCCGGTATGTTATCACCCGAATTGTAAACCTCCACCCGCACCTTCCCATCTGAAACTTTTGTGCTTATGGCAATTACACCGCCTTCCTTCAGGTGGTTCAAGCCATTGCTTACATAATTCATAAGCACCTGTTCGGTAAGATAATAGTCGGCGTTTACTTTTATACAGTTAATTCCCTCTGTGTCAAGGGTTACTTCAGCGCCTTTCTCAGCATACATGGGGGAGTTTTTTTTCAATAGGTTCCTTATGAGCTCACAAATGCAGAAATCTTCCCTGTCAAGTGCCACATGTTTAAACTCCAACTCGGACAGTTCAAGGAGCTTTCTTACCATGTTGTTCATTTTATTGGCTTCATCAATAATAACCTCACAATAATAGTTCTTGTTCTCCTCATCATCGTTCACATTCAGCTTAAGCCCCTCCGCATAGCCCTGAACCAGAGCAATTGGAGTCTTAAGCTCATGGGAGACATTGCTTATAAAGCCCTTTCTCATCTCATCAATCTGTCTTTCCTTCTCAATATCCTCCATCAGTTTGTGATTGGCAGCTTTAAGCTCTCCAATAGAACGCTCCAACTGATTTGACAGGGAATTTATGCTCTCCCCCAGTGTTCCTATCTCATCGTTTCTCTTCTCATCATATTTCTCCTCAAAGTCCAATACTGCCATTTTTTTTGCTATTCCATTCAGCTTTACTATGGGCTTTGTCAGTCTGAGGGACAAAAGGTATATGATGATCCCACCCACAATAATCATAAAAATGCCTGTAAAAATATAGAACCTCACCGCTATCTTGGCACTTTCCTGAATGGCTGTAACAGGTACTCCCAGATATACATACACCTCCTGGTCAATCTTTCCATACAGTGAAATGAAGCTGGACTCCATTCTCATATCAAAGCGCTTCTCTATAAGGGGTTTGTCCACGGTGACCTTTTCAAATTTAGCTTGGATATTTTTCCAATCCATCATTGAGTCCTTGGTAGTGATTCCGAAATTCCGCACTCCAATCCCAATGGCCCTCTGCCGGGATTGGTACAGTACGTTGAAATGCCGGTCAAAGAATATGATCCCCATACCTCTGAGGCTTTCAACCTTTTCCACGTACAGCATGATATTGTCAGGGTCTTCTTTGTATGCATCCTGAATGGTATTGAAGGTCTGCTGCATTGCATCCTCTTTTTTGCTGTAATAGTATTTCTCCAGTAAAGTACTGCTGAGAATTATTGAAAGCAATACAAAAAATACTATCATTCCGAAAAAAGCGGCAAATAACTGTGTTTTTAAGGATATCTTCATTTGTCTACCTCAAACTTGTAGCCCAGGCCTCTTATGGTCTGTATATAATCGCCCTTTTTGCCCAGCTTCAGCCTCAGCTTTTTTATATGTGTATCTACAGTCCTGGCATCCCCGAAATATTCATAGTCCCAAACGGAGTTCAGTATCTTGTCCCTGGACAATGCTATTCCTGCATTGTCACATAAATAAACCAACAGTTCGAATTCCTTCGGGGTAAGCTCCACTTCCTCCCCGTCTGAAAATACCGTATGGGCCGACTGGTCTATCTCAAGGCCGTTATATACTATTTTTTCGTTTATTGCCACATTGTATCTCTTAAGAAGCGCCTGTACTCTTGCAATAAGTATCATTGGACTGAAGGGCTTTGTAATGTATTCATCAGCCCCAAGGCCAAATCCGAACAGTTCATCTGCCTCGGTGCTTTTTGCCGTCAGCATTATGACAGGAAGCCGGGAATGGAGGCGGATATGTCTCAGCACTTCCCAGCCGTCCACTCCCGGCATCATGACATCCAGTATGATCAGGGACATTGTATCACCCACGGTATTGAACAGCTCTATGGCCTGCTTTCCGTCTCCGGCCTCTATCACACTATAGCCCTGCCTTTTGAGGAAATCAGAAACCAGCCTTCTCATTCGCTCTTCATCATCAGCAATCAATATTTTTATCACTGATACTGCCTCCTTCAAGTAATTCATCAGGTCAGTTGCCCTTGGCTGAAAACCGAAGGTTTCAACCTCAACTGACTATAGGATTGTCAATAGTAATGCTGCTTAAATTATACTAGCAATTTGTGAACATTAAGTGAACTTTTTAGTACTTTATTCACATCAGCATTCCGGCACTTTGAACATTAACCTGTGACAAAAATAAAACCGGCTGGCCAGCCCGTCACAGGGCTGCCAAACCGGTTGCGTCCGTTGGTAAGCACCTTTGCTCATCATTCGGCGGCAGAAGATTTTTTTTCTTTTATGTAGGTTATTATGCCCGGTAAAACGGATATGAATATGATAGCTATTATTACCAGACTGAAATTATTTTCTACCACCGGCATATTGCCGAAGAAGAAGCCTCCAAAGGAAAACAGAGCCACCCAGGTAATCCCGCCAATTACGTTATAGCTGATAAATTTAGGGTAGCTCATTGCGCCCATCCCTGCTACAAAAGGTGCAAAGGTGCGTATGATTGGAATAAACCTTGCAATGATTATTGTTTTTCCCCCGTGCCTTTCATAGAAATTATGTGTCTTTATAAGATATTCCTTTTTGAGGAATTTTACATTGTCCTTCTTAAATACTACAGGCCCCAAAAATTTGCCTATGTGGTAGTTGCAGGTATCTCCCAGTATGGCCGCTGCCATCAGTACCGCGATAATTACTGGAAAATTGAGATCGCCGCTGGCGGCAAGGGCTCCTATGACAAATATCATGGAATCTCCCGGCAGAAAAGGAGTTATCACAAGCCCGGTTTCACAAAAAACCACCAGGAATAAGATAAGATAGGTCCATACTCCGAAGTCATTTGCCAATTGGGTCAGGTTCTTGTCCAGGTGCATAACAAAATCAATAAATTGAACTATAATATTCATATTCAGCCTCTTTTTTATTTATTGCATAAAATGCATATACCGTTTAATTTACCTGTCATTTTTCTTAAAGAGATAATGCATCAGGCAATCTTTTCATATATACATACAATTTAACCTAAAAGTCTGAATATGTACACACTTTCATATCCATTTTCAACAATTATTTATACGTGCTCCTGGCCATTTACCACTGTACAGACTTGATACAGGACTTTTTACTCTTTTTATTTTGTTTTTTATTTCCCGGTCACATATCCTATAATGTAACTGATTGGAAAGGAGCTTACAAAAAGCTGCTGCATTAGTTGAAGCGCAATTAAAGTAAGCTCCCAGTGATTTCATGGGCAATCAGGCTCTCTGTCATATTTTATTGGAAATGCCGGTGGGATACTGCCATAGGCAGCAGCCGTGCAGCCTTCATTGTGTTTAATATGTCTGCCGGCATAAAATCTGCAAATTAATATTTACAATCATTGTTGTGTATTAACAGGTTATACAAGCTTCCATGTCTTATTTCATCGGTTATGATTTCGGTGAGAGTATTTATATGACTTCTTTCCTTCATGGCAAACAGGATTTTGCGATATTTCCTTACGGCATTCTGTTCACCCATAAGTGCCTTTATGAGACCGTCACAGTATGAAGCAGGCTTTTCAAAGGAAACATTTTTATCAGGACCTATTATCTTGCCGGTATGTTCATAATACAGCTGTCTGAATAATTTTGCATGTTTGATTTCGTCGTCCCGTATGCCCTTTATTATTTCCTTGTCTTTCCTGGAGGATGCATTGTTAATAAGGTACTCATAAAACAGCCGGTCTTCCGTTTCACCTTCTACAGCATTTTTTATAAGGTTCAGTGCTTCTGAAAGTGGCACCTGAATATCAGCGTCATCCTGCAGGTTTTGTCCCTTTTCCGGCTTTCCGCCTGTATGTCCTGCCATTACGTTTGAGTTTTCCATCTGCTGGCCCATTGCATTTGCGTTGTTCATCTGCTGGCCCATCATATTTGCGTTGTTCATCTGCTGGCCTGCCTGGTTGGATTTATGATGTCCTTTATTGTTCATGGAAACCATAAACTTTGAATTATCCTTAGGAGCCGGTACAGTAGGCAAGGTCATCTGAGCAGGCATCTCCTTGGAAGCCGGCATGTTCATGTTGGGCATTCCTGCATTTGCCGTTCCCATATTTGCCATTCCTGCATTTGCTGTTCCCATATTTGCTGTTCCCATATTTGCTGTTCCTGCGTTTGACACTCCCTGCTGGTTGGGCTTCTGCTGGACTGCCGGCATGGTCATGTTGGGCTTTCCCGTATTTGCCAATCCTGCATTTGCGGTGCCCGCATTTGACACTCCCTGCTGGTTGGGCTTCTGCTGGGCTGCGGGCATGGTCATGTTGGGCATCCCCGTATTTGCCATTCCTGCATTTGCTGTTCCTGCATTTGATACTCCCTGCTGGTTAGGTTTCTGCTGGACTGCGGGCATGGTCATGTTGGGCTTTCCCGTATTTGCCAATCCTGCATTTGCTGTTCCCGCATTTGACACTCCCTTTTGGCTGGGGCTTGGCTTCTGTTGGGCTGCCGGCATAATATTGTTTGGTTTTGACTGCTGAGCAGGAGCTATTTGCTGCGGTGCTTCAGGCTTGGGTTTCTCTGCACTTTGTTGTTCAGGCTGAACCTTTGGTTTATTATTAAAAAACGGCCATTTTTGCACTTGAAAATGCCTCCTCTGATTAACATAATATTATAATACATACTATGTGGGTGCGAGGATAAAGTTACAGGTCAAAGGCAGCAGTTTTAGAATTTTATTGGTATACCTGAGTGCCCCTTTGCTACAGTAGATTGTAAATTGGCCAGTCTGCCCAATGTTATGATGGTACAACCTCGCCTATGAATCAGTCTTCTTCGTGACCTCAAAATCCAGTTCCTGTGTTCCGAACCTTTCAGATACAACCCTGACAATACCTTTCCCTGACCTGCCTACGGTCCTGATCCAAACTGCCCTTGCCCCCCCTATAAGTGCTATGGTTTTGGGTCCGATAACCTCAACAGGTCCCTCTGTTTTAATACTGACGGCATCACTGGCATAGTTCAGCAAATTGCCGTTCTGATCCAGGGCCCTCAATACTATTCTTGCAACATCATAGGTATGGGCCTCATTCAATATACACGTGTCTGGAAGCACTTCAAGCCGTGAACTTTCCAAGGTAGATTTAACTATGCTCTTGACCAGTCTGCCCTCCTTATAGCCTTCAAATCTGAAATTAATACGTTTCCCTCCCCAATTGCTGACATAAGTACCAAACAGCCTTATGCCTTCATCCATGGACAGCTTGTATTTCACCATAAGCCTGGCCATTGCAAGCTTGGATACAAGGGGCAGATTCATTCCATATTTGGACGCAGCTTGGAGGACGTTTTTCATTCTAAGGGAATCCCTTCCCGGCATGTTTTCGTATTTTGAGAGGAGATCCCCAATGAAATCATCTATTTTAACCGGGGGATGCTTCAGATTTGGAAATTGCCTCCGATCAGGATAAAAGGTCTTGATGAAGTCATTATCCTTGTACAGCTTTATACAATCACAGTTTGTAAATGCATACACAGTTCCCAGGTTTCCTCCGTCATGCTCTCCAATATCCATGGACGAGGAAAGCTCAAGCACCGGTGTCAGGTCCTGCTGTGACGAATATACCGCCCAGGCCAGTTTCGGTATCCTGAACATATCACTGACACCGTGGTAGCAGATTCTGTCACCGCTGCCGAAATCCTTATGTGTATTATAATCAAACATGCACCAGCCAATGGCACCGCTTATCCTGTCGCTGCCAAGCATGGCATCCAGGACGCGCATGTGCCTGAGAGCATGCTCCAGTCTTCTGGCCTCATTGTCAAACCTCTTGGTGGGAAACATATGTCCATTGTGCTCAGTAACCAGATAGGGAGCATTTGTCTTTGTGACCCTTGCGGGTATCTCCAAGGCTGCATTGGAGCCGTTATGCAAAAAGTCGTTGTAGGTATACACATCCTCCAGCAGCAGGCTGTTTTTGAAATTTCTGACTCCGCCGGTCTGGCGCGTATTATCCAGCTCATGGGCTATTTTGTTTGTGTTTGCATAAAACTCCTGACAGTCGGCGGATTCGTTGATTCTCACACCCCATAATATAATGCTGGGATGATTTCTGTCCCTGAGAATCATGGCCCTTACGTTCCCGCAAGACAGCTCCCTCCACTTTTCATCGCCGATGTGCTGCCAGCCGGGAATCTCTTCAAACACCAACAGTCCGATTTCATCACACCTGTCAAGGAAATGTCTGGATTGCGGATAGTGTGAGGTTCTCACCAGATTCACTCCAAGCTGAAATTTAAGCAGCTCCGCATCCTTTTTTTGAGCAGACTCAGGCATTGCATAGCCCACATAGGGATAGGACTGGTGCCTGTTCAAGCCAATCAGCTTTATTTTTTTACCGTTGAGATAGAATCCGTCGGTTTTAAATTCCGCCTGCCTGAAACCTACTTTTACCTGGCTGACATCTACAACTTCCTCACCTTTTTTTAAATAAACCTCCAGGTTATATAAGACAGGATTTTCAAGCTCCCATAACAGAATATTTGACAATCGTTGTCTAAGGCTGGTTTTCGGAGAAGCTCCCATTGTATGCAGGAACTTACCTACGAGCTGGCCTTTCAGGTCTAGCAGCCGGAGCTCCAGGGTCATTCCGGCACAAGGCTGCGAAAGCTCAATATCAATATCCAGGGTTGTAGCTGCAGTCAGAACCTCCGGGGTTTTTACAAATACATCCCTGATATGGCTTTTATCCCTTGCCTCAAGCCAAACCTCCCTGTAAATCCCGCCATAGGCCAGGTAATCCATCACCTTTCCAAAGGGCGGAATTTCCTCACTTTCAGTGGAATCACATACAACCACAAAAAAATTCTCCTGTCCAAAGACAACCTTGTGGGATATGTCTGTCTCAAAAGGTGTATAGCCCCCGGAGTGCTGGGCGGCAAATTTTCCGTTAATAAACAGTTGCCCACGGGATGCAATTCCTTCAAACCTCAGAAGCAGGGATTTCCCGCTTAATTCCGCCGGCACCTGAACAGATTTCCTGTAGCAGGATACAAACTGGTACTCCTTTTCATCGAAATTGCTATAGTTCAGGATTATATTTGCATGTGGAATATTTACCAACTCAAACCCGGCATCGTTATATGCCTTGTGAAGATATTTCTCATTGAAATCCCTTTTATACTGCCAGTCGTAATTGAGGTTTATTCTTTGCATGCTTCCATCCCTCTGTGAGCATTAATAATCCTAATTTATTATATATATATAACAGGTCCAATAGTGATACTATCTTAGCTTGTTGTTCCAGCACGACAAGTTTATATATATTCATACTGTTGTCAAAAAATATGCAAGCTAAGAATAAATTACCCTAAATATGAAATAACTAAAATTACATTCTAAAAATAATAATATATGGAGGCAGATTATGGGCAAAAAAGATGCACAGCTTGACGGAAACCACAACAGACGTTTGACAGCCATAAGACCCACAGACAATGAAGGCACCGCAGCATGGACCAGGGAAAAGACAAAGCAGGAGCACACAGATGTGGTCATTCCAGACGAGGAAGGTGTTTCGGAAGCCAAAAATTGGGTAGATAACGGAAGTAGACTTTAAGTAAAAATAATATATAGCGGGGTGACTTTTATGTCAAAAATCAAGATGACGGTGGACGGAAACACAGCCGCAGCCTATGTAGCTTATGCATATACGGACGTGGCTGCAATCTATCCCATCACTCCATCGTCAAATATGGCAGAGTCGGTTGACGAATGGTCTGCCAAAGGCAGAAAAAATATCTTTGGACAAAATGTCCGTGTTGTTGAAATGCAGTCCGAAGCAGGTGCAGCCGGCACACTTCACGGCTCGCTGCAGGCCGGCGCACTGACAACAACCTTTACGGCTTCCCAGGGACTGTTATTAATGATACCAAATATGTACAAGGTTGCGGGAGAACTGCTGCCTGCGGTATTTCACGTAAGTGCCAGAGCCATAGCAACCCAGGCCTTGTCCATATTCGGTGACCATCAGGATGTTATGGCTGCACGGCAAACAGGTGTTGTAATGCTGGCCTCGGGCTCAGTACAGGAAATCATGGACCTTGCCCCAGTGGCACACCTGGCTGCTATCAAGGGAAGACTTCCTTTCCTGCACTTTTTCGACGGTTTCAGAACCTCACATGAAATTCAGAAGGTTGAGGCACTGGAATATGATGATCTGGCAAGCCTTTTAGATTATGAGGCTGTGAAACAATTCAGAGACAGGGCTTTATCTCCAAACCATCCGGTAACAAGAGGCACCGCCCAAAATCCTGATGTCTATTTCCAAAACCGTGAGGCCTCAAATCCTTACTATGACAACATCGCCAATGTGGTTGAAGAATATATGAACAAGGTGGGAGAGCTTACCGGAAGGAAGCATGGCCTCTTTGATTACTACGGAGCTCCTGATGCAGAGAACATAATAATTGCCATGGGCTCAATTACCGATGTCATAGAGGAGACTATTGATTATCTCAACAACGGCGGAGAAAAATACGGACTTGTGAAGGTGCACCTGTTCAGGCCCTTTTCAGTTGCGCATCTGCTGAAGGCTATTCCCAAAAGCGTCAAAAAGATAGCTGTGCTGGACAGGACCAAAGAGCCGGGTGCCATTGGTGAACCCTTGTATCTGGATGTAAAAGCCGCTTATTATGGCATGCAGAATGCCCCTCTTATAGTTGGAGGCCGCTTCGGTCTGGCCTCAAAGGACACAACCCCGGCACATATAAAAGCTGTATATGACAATTTGCAGCAGTCCAGCCCCAAAGACCGCTTCACCATTGGAATAGTGGATGATGTTACAAATACCTCTCTTAATATTGACAGGCATATAGACGCCACCCCAAAATCAACCTTCAAATGTCTTTTCTGGGGACTGGGCTCAGACGGTACGGTTGGTGCTAACAAGCAGGCAATAAAAATCCTGGGAGATCACACTGACAAATATGTTCAGGCCTATTTCGCCTATGATTCAAAAAAATCCGGCGGAGTGACCATGTCCCACCTGCGCTTTGGAGATGAGCCCATCAAATCTGCCTATCTTGTCCATGAAGCCGACTACATCGCCTGCCACAACCAGTCTTATGTCAATCAGTATGATTTGCTCAAGGGCATAAAAAAGGGAGGCACCTTTGTGCTGAACTGCCAGTGGGATGAGAAGGAGCTTGAAGAACATCTCCCCGCGGAGCTCAAACGTCAGATTGCCGCCAACGATGTACAGTTCTATACTGTAAATGCGTATACGATTGCTGAAAATATAGGTCTTGGAAACAGAATAAACATGATAATGCAGGCTGCCTTCTTCAAGCTGGCCGACATTATTCCCATAAACGAGGCAGTCCGTTATCTGAAGGAGGGCGTTGTAAAAAGCTACGGCAATAAAGGTGAGAATGTTGTCAGAATAAATCAGGAGGCCATTGACAAGGGTATAGCCTCAGTTGTAAAAATCAATGTTCCCGAAGCCTGGAAGAATGCTCAGGATACCTCCGATGCTGAAATCCAGGAACCGGACTTTATAAAAAATATGCTTCGTCCCATAAATGCCATGAAGGGAGAGGACTTGCCTGTAAGCGCCTTTGTGGAACTTGAGGACGGCACCCTTCCCAACGGTACCTCTGCGTATGAAAAGCGTGGCATTGCAGTCAACGTTCCCGAATGGAATGAAGCTACCTGTATACAGTGTAATATCTGTTCCCTGGTTTGTCCTCATGCGGTTATAAGGCCTGTACTGGCAACCAGGGAAGAACTGGCTGATGCTCCTGAAGGCTTCATAACCAAGCAGGCCGTAGGAAAGGGAATGGAAGAATACCAGTTCAGGATACAGATAAGCCCTATGGATTGTACAGGCTGCGGCAACTGTGCCGACGTATGCCCTGCCAAACCCAAGGCACTGGTAATGAAAAAGCTGAGCACACAAACCGAAGTTCAGATTCCAAATTATGATTTTGTAACAGAAAAGATTCCCTGTAAAGGTGATAATTTTGGAAACAAGAGTATTAAGGACAGCCAGTTTAAAAAGCCTCTTATGGAATTCTCGGGTGCCTGTGCAGGCTGCGGTGAGACCCCCTATATAAAACTGGTTACACAGCTTTTCGGTGACAGGATGATGATTGCAAATGCCACCGGTTGTTCCTCTATCTGGGGCGCCTCCTATCCAACCAGCTCCTATACCGTAAACAGTGAAGGAAAAGGCCCTGCCTGGGCAAACTCACTGTTTGAGGATAATGCAGAGTTTGGTTACGGCATGTATCTTGGCATAAAGCAAATCAGAGAGCGCATAAGAGACATTGCCCTTCAGCTTGCAGGCATGGATATTCCCCTCAGCCTTAAGGACACGCTGACCGCATGGGCGGACAGTTATGAGGAGGGCGAAGCCTCCAAGGGAGTCAGTAAAGAGCTCCTTGAAGCCATAAAGGCTTACTCGCCAAAAGACAGTCTTCAGACCAAACTGATTGCCGAGCTTATAGAAAAGCAGGACTACCTGGTAAAACGTTCCATATGGATTGTGGGCGGTGACGGCTGGGCATATGATATCGGCTATGGAGGGCTTGACCATGTGCTTGCCTCAGGTGACGATGTAAATGTTCTGGTGTTTGATACCGAGATATATTCAAATACCGGAGGCCAGGCATCAAAAGCAACTCCCACCTCAGCTATAGCCAAATTTGCTTCCTCAGGGAAAAAGGCGGCTAAGAAGGATCTTGCAGCCCAGATGATTACCTACGGCAATGTTTATGTTGCCCAGATAGGAATCGGAGCGGACAGGAATCAGATGCTCAAAGCCATAACAGAGGCAGAGGCCTATAAGGGACCCTCTATAATCATCGCATATGCTCCTTGCATAAGCCACGGTATCAAGGACGGTATGGGAAGAAGCATAGCAAACTCCGCAGATGCGGTTGCATCAGGCTACTGGCATCTTTTCCGGTACAATCCCCTGCTTAAAGCAGAGGATAAGAATCCATTCATACTTGATTCCAAGGAACCTAAATCCAGCTTCAGGGAATTCCTGATGAATCAGGTCAGGTACTCCTCCCTTTCAAAGCAGTTCCCCGCCGAAGCTGAGGATTTGTTCAGCATGGCTGAAGAACATGCAAAAGACAAGTATGAAAAACTGAAAAAGCTTTCACAGGGATAAGATTATATTGACCTGACAGACAATAGGGAGTGTTGTAAAATGAAATTACTTTCATTTTATAACACTCCCTTAAAAAACTGCATATTTATACGTTTTTCAGCAGACTCTTCTTTTGATTTACATGCCTGTTTTCAGGTGCATTGCCTGCTATTGCACCTGCCTGAAGGCCTCAACCAGCACCTTCAGATTTTCCTCCATGGCCCTGACATAGCTGTCCGCAGAGGCAGCTCTTTCTCCTGTAACCACGGGGTCAAGCAGGTACACTTTGGCACCTGTTTCTTTTGCTATGGTCTCTGCAGCTTTTTTTGAATACTGGGGCTCTGCAAAGAGCAGCTTGACTCCGGTTTCCTTTATCTGGTCCACCAGCTCCGCCAGTTCTCCGGCACTGGGCTCAGTTCCGGGTTCTCTCTCCACTACCGATACAATATTGAGGCCGAACTCTTTTGCAAAGTAGGGGAAAGCTTCATGGAAAGTGACAATATTCTTATTTTTCAAACCGTCCAGTTCACGGTGCATTTTGTCACTCTGCTGCCGGAGCTTCTGGATGTACTTGTCCGCATTTTCCCTGTAGACAGAGGCGTTTTTGGTATCTGCGGCAGCCAGGCCTTCCGCTATGTTTTTCACCTCGGCTATTGCACCTGTAATACTTACCCACACATGAGGATTTTCCTCACCATTTTCGTCCTTCAAAAGCTCAATACCCTTTGCAGCCTCAATAACCTTCAAATCAGAACGCTGCTTGATGACCTTATCCATAAAGGCCTCCATTCCGGCACCGTTTATTACAAAGGCATCAGCCTTCTCCAAGGTTTTCAGGTCCGCAGGCATCAATTGATAATCATGCAGGCAGCCCGTCTGAGGTTCGGTCATATTTACAAGCTCCACCTGGGGCAATTCACCTATAATATTTTTTGTAAATACATAAATGGGATAAAATGAGGTGACAATGGTATATGTGCTGCCCTGGGCTTTGTCTTCATTTTTGTCAGCTCCGGTGCACCCGGCCAGAACCGCAATGCTCATAGCACCGAGGATTAACACCAGTGCTGTGAATCTTTTAACACCTGTAAAATTTATTTTTCTAATCAAAACGCACCTCCAGAATATAAACGGGAATGATTCGCATTTATATTATACAGCAACATTACAAATATTAAAACTATTTTTTATTAATTAACCCATTTATCATGTCCAAATCGGGTGGATTCAATGCCAGGGGAAACCTGCTGCACACGGTAGCTGCCGTGGCTGCGGCGAAGCTGACCAGCTCAGGGTCGGGCATTTTTTTAAATACACCGTATATTGCCCCGGCTTTGAAGCTGTCACCGGCTCCCAAGGTGCTCTGAACCCTTACCTTATAAGGCCTGAAGCTTTGTATGTGCTGATTCCTTCTGCCAAACAGTATTTCTCCGGCACCAAAGGTGAATATCACCAAGCCGTCGGTATTGTCGGTATACCTTCTGAAAAGCTCCTCAATATCCATACCTGAAAAATTGTTCTGTATGAATTCATTGGATACTACATTTACTTCCGAGAACCTATGTAATATAGAATCAGGTTTGCAATCAATGGTCACATACTTTTTCCCCAATTCCCTGCAATACTGTACCACCCTTTCGGACTGCTCCGCAAAAAACGGGTCAAGGCCCACGATTTCGGCATCCACGACGTCTGCTCTCACAGGGGCGTTCCACCTCTTGACCCCGCTGTTAAAATATGCTCCAAAGGTGCCAAAAACAGTTCTTGTATTGCCAGCTATGAGAATCATATCCCGTACTCCGTCAAAGTCCGGGTCTTCAAAAACTCTCGACATATCCACCCCATACCTGTCCGCAAGATAACTTTTAAGTATTCCGGCTGTTCTCGCCCCCTGATGATTGCCGTCCAGCTTCACCCTGCAGCCCAGGGAGGACAGAACCACCGCACAGCTTCCGGTCTCTCCTCCCGGCAGGTCATAGCTCTCTTTTATTTCGGAATAGGAATCAGCCTGTGGAAACTCTTCCCCCAACAGGTGCATGGTAGAAACAAGTGTCATACCATAAAGATAAATGTCATAATTTGACATGCGCCACCTCCAGAAACTAATTTATTTTCATAAGTCTCACAACGAACCTTGTGCCCCTGCCAGGCATACTAGACGCGTACACTGCGCCTCCCTGCCCCTCCAGTATTGTCTTGGTTATATACAGGCCAATACCTATGTTTGTGGGATTGTGGCTGTTGGGTCCCTTATAGAATCTGTTGAATATTTTGCCCAGCTCCTCTTGGGGAATTCCACTTCCCCTGTCCGTTATTTCAAGCTGCACATATACGTTATTTTCCTCCAGGGTGATTTCAATCCTTTCTCCCGGGCTGCTATGTTCAATGGCATTTTTAATGATGTTTGAGAAGGCTTCCGAGGTCCAGCTCACATCGTGACTCACTGAAATATTTTCATCTCCCGGCACTACTATTTCAATATCTTTTTCTTCAGCCAGATATTTGAGAGGTGCTATACTTTTTTGAAGGGTATATAAAACCGAAGCCTCTTCCTTGCGAAATTCTGCCACACCAGCCTCCAGCTTTGCCATTTTCAGCAGGTTCTTTATAAGCCACTCCATTCTGTCCAACTGATTCTTGCTCTCAGATATGAAGGTAATCCTCTCCTGTTCCGGCATTTCCAGGTCCTTTTTCAGTATGTCATTGAACATGATCAGAGAGGCAAGGGGCGTCTTCAGCTGGTGTGAAATGTCTGTTACCAGCCTTTTTAAGAAAAGCTTTTCCTGCCTTAAGGCCTGAACATTTTCTCCCAGCCTTTCGGTCATGGCATTGAACTGGTATGCTAGAAAGCCCAGTTCCCCTTCATCGGTAAAGCCCCACATAGGCTCATAGTCTCCTTCTACCGCCGCCTCGGCCTTTTCCCCCACCTTCCGTATCCGTTTAAATATGCTGTTGTAGCTCAGCACAAGAAGAATGATAAGCGAAAGGGCAAAGCCTGCAATAAGAAGCTGAAATCTCACATTGGCAAGCCGCAGCTCCCTGGAAACAATATTATTCTTGCGGATGCTTAAATTCTCATCATAGCCATACTTGCTCAAAAGTACTTTTCCATACTGGTAGTCACCCTGAAGGCTTTTTGTAAATTTTTCAACGATTTCAGTCTCCGCCTGAGGATACACTTTTGCCACAGCCCCTATTACAGCCACGTTTTGCCGCAATTGGGCCCTGTTCAGCGTATCCGTATAGCTGTGAAGCATGTACATGCTCACTGTGGCAAAGACTATGAGCAGTATGGCAAGAGTTCCAAGCACCAGCCTTACTTCTGCATTTTTTATTATTTTCATACAGCCTCCCAGGGGTCTAACTATGGGTCAAATAATGTCCCTCCACACGTATCCCAAACCTCTCACGGTTTCTATGTGCTTTTCCCCGTTAATCTCTATTTTTTCCCTGAGCCTTTTAACATAAACATTCAAGGTATTGTAGTCAACAAAATTTCCGTCGATATCCCACAATTTTTCAATAATTGTATTTCGGTTCAAGACCTTTTCGTTGTTTTCCATCAAAAGCAGCAGCAGCTTGTACTCAACCGCAGTAAGGCTTACTTCCTCTCCCCCAACCGAAACCTTGCATCTCAATGGCTCTACCACCACATTTCCGCTGGAAAGACAGCTCCCGGTACCGGAGGGGCTTCTTTTCCTGCGTCTCATCAGGGCATTTATCCTTGAAATCAATTCACTTAATCTGATGGGCTTGGAAATATAATCATCTCCACCTATGTCAAGTCCGAAAACCACATTTGCTTCATCATCCAGAGCTGTAATGAATATAACCGGCACATCGCCGGAATTCCTTACTTCCTTGCAAAAATCATAGCCATTGCCGTCAGGCAGAGTCACATCCAGCAGGATCAGATCAATACTTGTATTAAAAAGACTGCGGGCTTCCTGAAGAGTTTTTCCCCACTGGATATTAAAGCCGTCTTTCCTGAGAGCGTATTGAATTCCCATGGCAAGAGGCGCATCATCCTCCACAAGTAATATGTTCATGCTCCGTTCCACTCTCCAAATCTTTAAAGTCATAACACTTTTCACAGCAATAAAACATTACAGTAATATTTTATCAGAAGCAGTACTTTATTGTAATCCTAATTTAACCCGTTGTGCCAGTTAATAAAGTCATTAAGAGGCAAGTTTGCAATTCACGTGAGAACGACTTTAAAAAAATGCGCATTCTCTTCCTGTTATCACATTTTCAATTAGTACAACAGGTTATTTTAGGGTACGGCAGTACATATTTAGTGCTTATTTACTGTTTATCCTCACTCCTCTACCCTCAAGGATTCAACTATATTCATATCATTGAGTTTTCTAAGGGGTATGACCGCCGCCGCCAAAGTAATGGCTATAATACCGATGCCACCGTACAGGTATGGCCATATGGCCATGCTGTAGCCTATGTTCCCAATGGGATTATTCTGCAATATGCCGAAATAGGTCAGCAGGTATGCTGCGGGTAAACCGAAGATACATGCAATCATTCCAAAAAGCGCCCCCTCCAGCAGCACCAGCTTTCTGAACTGTCCCTTTGTCATGCCTATTGCCTTAAAGGTGGCATATTCCCTCTTTTTAACCAAAAGATTTATAGTAACAGTATTTATTATATTAACTGTGGATATGACTATTATCAGCCCAATGAAGCCATATACCAGTATTTTCATCTGCCCTGCCACCTCATCCGCTTTTTCCTTCTCATGCCCGATGTCAGTGTAGTCTGCTTTATTTTCGTCTGCCAGGATACTGAACTTTTCATAGTTCTCACTGGCCGCCTCAGGGGAGGTAAAGTTTGCAGCTACTACGGACAAGCCATTTATACCTGTAAGCCCTGCAAAGTTTTCCGCGGATACTATCATCCCATAGCCGTCGTAGATTACCGAGCCGCCTATGCTTTCATAGTCTATAACACCGGCCACCTTGAGGGTCATGGTTTCTTTGCCGGCTGCCAGTTTCTTGAGCAGGTCAATATCCCTTCCGTTTATGAAAGCCTCGTTGAGCAAGGGCACCTGTATCACATCACCTTTCTTATATGTGGTAAACCCGTCATAGAAGCGCTTTTTATCCTCCGTAAGGCCCCCGGCCTTATTTACAATTATTACCTCGTGATTATTAGTAAAATCGTCGTAGTTTATGTTCAAGCCATTGAGCTTGTTCAGCAAGTCCACGGAGTTCCTGTCATAGCCTATCAGCTGTGTCTCTTTTACTATATACTGTCCCTGGAACTCCTGGGTGCCCTTGAGCCTTAAGGATTCCCGGAACTTATTGCTGACCTTGCCCTTATCAAGTAAAAATGGGGTTTCGCAGTAATTGAGTTCAAAAACCTCCTTGACTCCCTCCGAGCCCTTAAGCTTTTGGGACAACTGCTCTGAAAGATACGGGCTTCCGGTCTTCTGCTGTTTCATAAAGGCGGCCTCCACCCTTATCATGCCGGTGGCCAGCTCGGAGCTTTTAAATATGATGTCAATAAAGTTTGAGAAAAACACATACATGACAAGGGATATCATCAGAGACAGACAGGTTACGTAAAATCTTTTCCTGCTCCTCTTAATATTTTTATAGGCCACCTGCCCTTCAAATCTGAAGAATAATTTTGCCAGATAGCCTCTCCTTCTTTTAACCCGGTCCCCCTTAACCACCATTGTCCCTCTTATGGCATCTATGGGAGAAACTCTTGAGGCGGTCCTTGCAGGGAAGAAGGCTGAAAAGAATACGGTTACAAGCCCAAGCAGAGCGGCAATGGCTATTACCTGTGGATAGAAGCCTATCTTGAAGGCTCCCAGGAAGCCGTCCATTAGCACATTAAAGGTGATCATTATCCCCGCAAACCCGCATATGATTCCGATGGGTATTGAGACGGCACTCATGACAAGGGCCTCTTTGAAAACCAGCTTTCTTATCTGGGGTTTTGTTGCACCGATGCTCCTGAGTATGCCAAAATGCTTTATTCTCTCCATAACGGATATATTGAAGGCATTATAAATTACAACTGCGGTACAAATGACCACAAAGGCCGCAATGATCCCGAAGATGATTTCCATCTGGTTGTTTCTGGTTTTGTCCGGACCGTCCCCTATGAGATAGAGCAGGCGTGTGTTTCCTTCAACCTTCACGTTGTTTGCCTTGGCAATTTTCACTGCCAGCTCCGGTTTTCCGGAGGACTGCTTTAAATTGACATAATAGGAATAGGTTTTAGTATTGTCATCTCCTCCCATATCCAAAAAGCTTAATGCGGTGTTTGTAATATCCTGGCTTTCAAAAGAGCCCACCACCTTGTATTCCAGTCTGGTTTCCTGGCCCTGCCTGGGTCTGAGCGTACCTGTCAAAACCTTATCCAGCTTTTTATCCTTCAGTACTGCATAAAACTTTTTGTCCACCACTATTTCATTGCTGTTTTCAGGAAGCCTTCCTTCTGCCAGCCTGACTCTGAAAATGTCCTTGAAGGCTGCACTGTCATATGCTTTAATATTTACCTTCCTGAGAGAATCTGTAAGCAAACTGCTGTCAATGAGAAAAGACCCCTGCTCTTTTACAAGCCCTCCGTTCTTAATCTCTGCATTTGCAGACAGTACTCCCGCCTGTTCTTTATCGGCTTCATAAAACATAATCTCATAATTTCCGGTTTGGTCCTTGACACTTTCGATTTCACTGTTTATACCGCTGTAATAAATGCTTCCTATGGCGGTAAACATGGCTATGGATACAATTATGCCAATCAGTGTCAATACCGTTCTTCCCGGATGCTTCCTCAGATATCGCAGGGTTAATGCGGAATAATTTTTCATGAATTAAACCTCCTTGCTTTCAAAAGACTCTGAAGAGATTTTCCCGTCCACGATGCTGATTACTCTGTCCGCCATCGTGGCAATATTCATATCGTGTGAAATCAATATCAATGTCTGGTTGTATTTTTTTGCAGAGTATTTCAAAAGCTCCAGCACTTCTCTGGAATTTTTGGTATCCAGGTTTCCAGTAGGTTCGTCCGCCAGAATTATTGAAGGCTTGTTTGCCAGGGCCCTGCCGATTGAAACCCTCTGCTGCTGTCCTCCCGAAAGTTCTGACGGCAAATGTCTTCTTCTCTCCTTCAGGTTTAATATTGTCAGCAGCTCATCGATATATTGCTTGTCTCCCTTCCGGTTATCCAGAAGAAGGGGCATGAGTATGTTCTCTTCCGCAGTTAGAACGGGAATGAGGTTATAAGCCTGGAAAACAAACCCTACCTTTCTTCTTCTCAATATTGACAAATCCTTTTCCTTCAGACCATAGATGTCCATGCCGTCTATGAAAACCTTTCCCGAGGTGGGTTTATCCACTCCCCCCAGTAAGTGCAGCAGGGTGCTTTTACCAGAGCCGCTGGGCCCAACTATTGCAACAAATTCACCCTTACTTACGGAAAAGCTTATATCATCCACCGCTTTGACCTCATTTTGACCTTTTCCATATTTCTTTGTGAGCTTCTCGATTCTCAATACCTCCATTTTACTGCCTCCTATTCATAGCTTTATATAAAGCCGATTTTTATTTTTTTATTCACATTTGATTATACGAAAGAAAAATTGCAAATGCGTGAATTTAAAAATTACAATTCTGTAAGGAAGGCAAAATAAAGACAGGATAGTATTTATTCCATAATCCGGACAAATAATATGCCTGGCATACTTTGAGCAAACGCAGTATTGAACATTCATCCGGAGGGGAACATCACCTGACAAAAAGCTCTTCAGCAATGACGATGCTCTGGTTGTAAAAAGCTTTGAAAACCATAGGAATTGCCATAAGAACTTCTATAAGAATTGCCATAAGAAATATAGTGTTGCCGGGAACATGGCTTTCTAAGGAAAAGACATGCCTCCTGAGCCGTCACCACCACTTTTTTCTCTTGAAATAAATGAGCATGGAGATGGAGATGCCTATCATTACCAGCCATAAGAAGGGATACATCCAGGGCCAGGAAAGCTCTGGCATGTTTGCAAGATTCATACCGTATACTCCGACGATAAAGCTAAGCGGCATAAAAACCGTGGAAATAATGGTAAGTACCTTCATAATTTCATTCATTCTGTTACTGCTGCTGGAAAGATATACGTCAAGCATGCTTGACAATATATCTCTTAGTGTTTCGGTGGTATCCATGACCTGTATCACATGGTCATACAAATCCCTGATATAAATTTCTGTTGTGTCCCGGACCAGCATGCTTTCTCCCCGTTCCAGAAAGGAGAGCACCTCTCTTAAAGGCCATACTGACTTGTGCAAAAACAATATCTGCCTTTTCAGCTTGTGTATGGTCCTCAGCGTCTGCCTTCCGGTTCTCACAACCATTTCATCTTCCACAAATTCCACCTGGTCCCCAAAGCCTTCAAGGACTGTAAAATAATTATCTACAACAATATCCAGAAGACTGTATACCAAATAATCCGGACCCAGCTTCCGAAACCGGCTCATTCCCTGCTGAAGCCTCTTTATTACCGGCTCGAATATATCACTATCCTTTTCTGCAATAGATATGACATAGTTTTTACCAAGAATGAAGCTTACCTGTTCTATGTCAAATTCTCCAAGCTCCTTGTAATAGGACAGCATTTTCGCCGAAACAAAGATATAATCATCATTTACATCTATCTTCGGTCTCTGGTCCGTATTCAGAATATCCTCCATAATAAGCGGGTGCAGGCTGAATAGTCTGCCAATAGTTTCAAGTACAGCCACCTGGCTCAAGCCCTCAACATGCAGCCATCTTATGCCGTTCTCCTGTGCTTCCAGCGACTCCAGCTCATGGAAGTCCAGGTTCTTTTGCCGGAAGCTGGCCTCGTCATATTCTATAAGTGTCAGCAGGGTGCTCTCACGCTTTTTTTCTCCTATATGCACTAATGTACCGGGCGGCATCCCTATGGTATGGGAGCGGGATTTAACAAGCTTCTGCATATGTACTCCTCACTTCCAGAGTGAAATCTCGAGCTTCACCAGTTTTGCAATAACCTTTATATTTTTAGGACTGACGGTTTCGGTTACCAGGGTTCCCTTATTGCTCACAAGCAAAAGCCTGTCGGCCTGAAGTTTCTTAACCTGCCTTACCGCCCGGTTCCCGTTATATTCAACAAGATAAATACCGTCCGCCTCTATATCCGAAACCAATACCGAAAGTGCCCTGTCCCCCTTGGATATCCTGAAGCCGGACATATCCGTATCTTCTATATCAAGGTAAAATACCTTTTCCTTCTGGAAGCCTTCAACCTTGTTTTTTTCTATAGGCAGGAGCTTTTTGTCTATCAACCTGTCC
Source organism: Bacillota bacterium (assembly GCA_023400235.1). Lineage (GTDB taxonomy): Bacteria > Bacillota > Clostridia > Acetivibrionales > DSM-1351 > Ruminiclostridium. Next base: position 31,650 of record JAEXFI010000013.1, on the reverse strand, counting down.
ATTCGGTAGTCGTAAACAGGTACGGTTTTAAGTATATTTCCGAAGGCATCGTCCCAGACCTCCTGCACAGGTTGGTTTTGAGCCGGAGGCTTCGGAGCAGCCTTTGTCTGAGAAGCTGTTCGTCCCTCGGCCGGGGATGTATTCCCTTGTATATTAGCCATATCAGCCTGTCTATCCTCAGAGGCAAACAAGCCTATAGGGCCAAGCTCAAAATCCAGGGCCTTTGATACCCTCCCGATCATATCATCGCTGATGATTTTCTTTCCGGACTCTATATCCAGTATAAAACTCTCAGAAACCCCCAGCGTTCTTGCCAGCTGCTTTGGAGTCAAACCCTTTTGCAGTCTGAGCTTATTTATTTCCTGACCGATTCTGCTCATAAAATAATCCTTCTCTTTCTATAACCATTCATGCCAAGCCGCAAAGTTCCTTTACTTGGCCCACAGCACCAGCATAAATGAATTGTATTTGTCAAATTCATTTCCGTTAAAGTCTCCAAACAACTTCATTTTTTTAAAGCCCGCTTCATACAAGGCCTCAGTAAGCTCATCCTGCCGCAGAGGATAAAGGCTCACCTGGTTTTCAAAACTCCTGCCTTCCACATTTAGCTTTGTCTTAAACAGAATTGCGTTGTTCTGCTTTTGGTAATCGTAAATTCTCTCAAAGGAAAGCCCTGCAGTTTTATTTTCTATGGTGGGCAGGCTTTTTATCTCCCTGAGGATTATCCTGTCAAAATTAATTATCTGGAGCACCAGGCTGCCGTCGTTTTCCAGCATATTTCTGGCTTTCTTCAAAAATCCCTTGATTTCCTGCATATTGTCCAGGTGAACCAGAGAATTCCCAATGCAAAAAACCAGGTTGAATTTGGAGGACAGCTTTTTGTCCATGTCCGACATATCCGCTTCCAGATAATCCAGTGCACAGCCCTTAGCCTTGACCTTTTCCTTAAGCCCCTCCAGCATTTTAGCATCACGGTCCACCGCCGTTACCTTGTAGCCCTGTTCCGCCAGTCCCACAGAGTACTCTCCGGTTCCGCAGGCAACGTCCAGAACAGTTTTTGGAGGATTTCCTGCAACCTCTTTTAAAAATTTGACCTGCTCGTCTCCTGCAGGGAAAATCAAATCGTAATATTTTGATATCTGTTGATAAAATTCCATATGTCACAATCCTTTAAGCATATTAGTATTTTTGTTTACCCTTACACTTCTGCTCTTTTTGCACATATTGCACACTGGCGCTTACGGCACTTCAGCACCACTGCTTAATCCATTTGGGCTATAAGAAATTTTATGCTGATGCCCTCTTCCGCAAACATAATTTCGTGCTCTGTGGGAACACTTTCAGTAAATCCGCTGGAATGCAAATCCTGTGTAATATACTTTATTATAAACCCATTTTCTTCAAAATATTTTACAGATTCTCTAAACAGCTCATCATTATCGGTTTTGAACCATATTTGTGCCCCTGGCTTTAAAAAGGTCTTATACTTGACCAGCTGCTTGCCATGCGTGAGCCTTTTCTTTTTATACGGCGATTTGGGCCAGGGATTGCAGAAGTTGATATATATTTTATCTATGGCATCCTTCGGGGCCAGCATGTTATCAATCTGCTCAATGTTCTGGGACATGAGCTTTATATTTTTTATTTCCCTTATTCCTGCTGCAGCATATTCGGCTTCTATCTTTCGCTTTGCCAGCCCCAGCACTTCACTTTTTAAGTCCACAGCAATATAGTTTATTTGCGGATGGGCAGCGGCAACCTTGGAAATAAAGCCGCCTTTCCCGCATCCCAGCTCCAGATGCATGGGATTGCCGTTTCCAAAAAGCTCCTGCCACTTTCCCTTCAGCTCCGGCGGATTGTCCATATAAAACGGGCATGCTGCCAGTTCAGGCCTCGCCCATGGCTTTCTTCTGAGTCTCACACAAACCTCCTGTTATTTATGGTAGTGTTTTTAACATTAAGAGTCTAAAAAATATTTTACATTTAGTCCTGTGTTGTGTCTATACTAATTTGTACCCAAAATTCAATCAGACAAACCAAATCCGTACCTCGTAGACTCAATAAATGCAGTGTTGTCCAGAATCGCAGCTATTTCCGGCGGATAAAAAGTATTGCCCGGATTTACCTTTTTGTAACTTGACTTAAGCGTATGGGTTCTGTACCCTATAAATATGGCACCCTTAAGTATGTTGTAAAGGTCGCTGTTTTTTTGAATCATAAAATATTTATAGCCCCATAAAGTATAAAAAGTACTTTTTACAATTCATATAGACAAAATCGGGATTGTATGGTTGGGAGGCATGGAGGAGAAAATGGATTTTTTGCTTTTTATTCTTAAATCAATAGTATTGGGCGTAGTTGAGGGAATTTCCGAGTTCCTGCCCATATCGTCAACAGGTCACCTCATAATTTTTCAAAATTTGATGCACTTTGAAAGCAGCAACCCCCACTATGTGGAAATGTATACATATGTTATCCAGTTGGGAGCAATCATGGCAGTGGTGCTGCTTTACTGGAAGAAGATAAAGGATACTGTTGTAAATTTCTTTCCCGGGAAAGCAAGCTATGAAAAATCGGGCCTTAAGTTCTGGCTGATGATTGCTTTAGCATGTGTCCCAGGTGCTATTCTGGGAATTCTTTTTGACGATCTGGCAGATAAGTATCTTTTCAACTATGTGACAGTTGCCATTACACTTTTCCTTGGAGCAATCTGGATGATATACGCTGAAAACAGGTTCCGGAATAATAATCTCACAAAACAAAAGCTCAGTGTCACTCCAAGGCAGGCATTAATAATAGGAGCCTTTCAGTGCCTTGCAATAATCCCCGGTATGTCCCGTTCGGCTTCAACCATTATAGGAGGATGGGTTTCAGGCCTTACCACCGTGACTGCGGCGGAGTTTTCCTTCTTCCTGGCCATACCCGTAATGTTTGGAATGAGCTTTCTGAAGATTGTTAAGCTGGGTGATTTTGCCACATTGACAGGCACCGAAATCACAGCGCTGATTGTAGGCTTCATAGTGTCCTTCGTGGTAGCTGTAGCTGTCATAAGCAAGTTCATATCCTATCTGAAGAAGAAGCCCATGAAGGGATTTGCATACTACCGTATGATTTTCGCAGTGGTGGTTATTGCCGCAGGACTGCTGAAGCTGTTTTAAAATTTGTTTGAGTTAAATAAGCTTCTATTTCTTTTATAGTCTTAAATCTGCCATCTCCTCAAATTTACAGACAACGTCACGGAATATTCGGCTCATACTGCTATCTTATTTAAATGTCAGGCCTAATCCATAAGTAAAAAGCAAGGCTGATAAACTGTCCTCAGCCTTGCTTTTATTTATTAAAACCTTAAAACTATTTGTTGTACAGATTATAAATGATTACTGCAGTTTCCGCTCTGTTAGCGGGCTGCTTTGGATTGAGCTTGTTGCCGCTCCCATTAATTATTCCTTCCTTTACCAATGATGCTACCGCATCCTGTGCATAACCGGATACCTGAGTTGCATCATTGAAGCCCGCAATATCTGCTGCCGAACCGCGGTCTATGCCTTTGCCCGCTACTTTCAGTGCTTTTTCTGCAAGAACCATCATGTCCTGTCTTGAAATATTCTCCTTAGGTTTAAACTTGTTTTCTCCCACCCCGGTAGTTATTCCAAGCTTCTTCGCTATGGCTATGGCCTCGTAGTAGTAGCTTCCCTCTGCAACATCCTCAAAATTATAATTTGTTTTCGCATTGAGCCCCAGTGACTTCACCAGAAGAACTATGAAGTCAGCTCTTGTAATGTTGCTTGCAGGTGAATAGGTTGTCTCGGATGTCCCGTTTATTACCCCTTTTGATGCCATAACTTCAATCTTTTCCTTTGCCCATGTATAGTTGCTTATGTCTGCAAAGGTCTTGTCGACATATACTACCGCATAGCTGCCAAAATCATCAGCCGTAAAGGTTACCTTCCCTGTACCTGCATCATATCTTCCGCTTGTTACCGGCCTTGCTTCACCATTTTCACCGATACCCCACACTGTAATATGTTCAGGCTTCTTCAGTTCCTCTGCTGTCGGCTTATAATCCAGTGATACCCTTACGGTTGCTTCAGTATTGTTGAGTGACAGTGAACTTCCCCCGGCTGAAGCCTTTACCTCAATAACCGGCCTGTTTCCGACTGTCTGCTTTACAGTTTCATTCTTAACAGCAGCCTGGTCTGCAAGTCCAATGGTAAGCTTTACTTTGTCTCCGTTTACCAGAGTTGAATCAATTGCATTTCCCGGAACCACCACTGTTGCGACTGGACTTTCTATTACAAGTTTGCTGCCGCTGCTAGAAGTTAATGAAGCCTTTGGCAGCTCCAGTGTATAATTTTCCGCACCCTTAGCCTCAGCAACCTTCAATGTAACTGTTTTAATTCCGTCCTTGTCCGCTTTTGCTGCATCAAGAGCCTTTTTCAATTCATCGGCAGTTAACGTGGCATTTGCGGTTTTTTCGCTAAGTACGGGCTTAACCTCAATATTCGGCGAGGAAGGTGTTGCTGTGCCGCCAGTATTTACGCCTGCATTTACTCCTGTATTTCCGCCGCCGGTGCTTCCTCCGCCACTTGTTCCGGTTTTAGCATGCGCTGCTGCCGACTTACTTGATTCTCCCGCTGCATTTACTGCAGTCACCTTATAGTAGTATGTTGTTTCCGGACTTAATCCTGTGCTTGTGTAAGAATTCCTTGTTACCGGGAGGTCTGTCAGCTTGGAATATTCCCCATCTGCCGCATTTGCGCGATATACATTATAGCCCGTTGCACCTGGCACATCAGTCCAGCCCAAGGTTACACTCATTCCTGCGGCTGTTGCAGTCAATGCTGTTGGCACTTCCGGAGAATCAAAGGTGAAGCTCACTGTGTAGGTCTTGGCAGTAATACCATCTTCTGCTGTAACCACCACTATTGCCGACCCGGTAATACTTTGTGCCTGTGTTACCACAGCCGTGGCTTTTCCCGCATCAGTTACTTCTGCAGTTATTGCCGGTGCAGTTGTTGTTCCCTCGGGCAATGCCACGATATAGTCGGTTTTATTTGCGGCAAAACCTGCCACTGCTATCCCATCAGCCTTTAAAGCTTTTAATGTAGCATCTGCTCTCTTCGCAGGCAATACCTTTACTTCAAGGATACTCGCCCAGTTATCCCTGTCAATCCCCCCTGTAATAGTTATACGTACATATCTGCAGGTTGTGGCAAAGCTATCCTTCTGAGTCTGTTTTGCCTCTGTATTGCCGGTTTTGTCGACTACAAGGGACCAGTTGGAATTGTCGGAGGAAGTTTCAATTATATATTTGTATGCCCTGTTTAGCTTTTCAAAGGTAACCTGAGTTCCTGATATATTGTAATCCTGCCCAAGGTCTACCTTCCACCAATGGTTGGTCCCTGAATCTGCTGCACACCAACGTGTATTCAAGTCGTTGTCATTACCTTTTGATGCAGGGTTGTTGGACTCCGCACTATCTGAAGTAGCTGTTTTTCCAAGTGCCAGGTTGTTTGGGTCGGGCGGAAGGTTTGCAGCCTCCTTCGCATTGCTGACTGAAATACCGCTGAAGTAATTCTCCATCAAATTTGACAGACATCCTACCGCACCTTTTGAAATAGAAGTATCATGATCCGATCTTACCGGAACACCGTTAACATATGCATCAAAATCCGCACCGTTAACATTGACTGAAAGATTGTTATAGCTTCCCACATTTACAAATGGGCAGGAAACACTTGGTCCAACTTTTGTTTCAATACCGTTAACCATTTTGTAGAGCTTCAGATATCCGTCGGCACACCATCTGTAGACATAATAATTCTTATTATCTTTAAATCTGAATACCAGACCTACATATGTATCTTCTTTTTCAGAATCAATGCCATACCAGATATAAGGCTCCTTCACCGGCTTAACTGACACACTGTAGCTGTAGTCAGTCCAGTTGTTATTTCCGCCCACCATCATAGGCTCATGGAGCGCACCGCTGAAGGTTCCGCCCTGACCTGTCTGGAACTGTTCAACCCTGCCTTCGCTTATGTTGTAGTTGTGAAGCACCTTGGTATTGCCATCTTCACTTATCTTCCAATCACCGTTTCCGTCCACAACCTGCCATGCAGCCGGATGGTCTCCAACTGTGTCATTTGCAAAATTTTCTGTCCAGCCAATGCCAGGAGCACTGATAATATTTACATTTACTGAGGCTGATATATTATTGTCATCTTTGCTCACAGCCTTTATGGTTGCAGTTCCTCCGGAGGGAATAGATGCAGGTGCCGTATAGCAGCCATTCACGTCTATAGTACCAAATTGGGTATTGCCTCCTTTGATGTCATTTACATACCAATCGTAGGTAGGTGTCCAGCCTTCGGTCTGCACCGCATTGAAGGTAAACTTGTTTCCTGTTGCAATGCTGTCAGGATTAGGGAAGGGGAATACTAGCTGCATAGGGCTGTATTCAGGATTATAAGGAGTACTTCCCTGCTCGATAACAACAACATCATGATAATAAAGCTCAGGTATGGTTATTGTGGCTACGCCATCGCTATAGCTGTATTCCAGCTCCTGCTTCCTTGAATCCGCAAGCTTATCCGGTGTTGTCATCCATATTTTATTGGGCTCACTTGACAATGAAATACTCACTGTAAAGTCATCCCGCTGAGCCATCACCTGGGTGCTGGGTGTAAAGTTGCCGTTCACAAGATGCAGCACTGTTCTGTCCGTCTGCCCGAATGCATTCATAAATACCTTATCCGCACTGGAAGTCAAGGTTGACGGGTTTAAATATGTGAGGTTATGCCATAATTCACCGTTTTCTCTCAAAAACTTGAAGAAGTTGGCCTGTATGTTGAAGCAGCCTGTCTGATAAGTATCATAAGAGTTCATCCAGCTTTTCAATTGTCCTGGAATTCCTCCTCCGGCAAGAACCTGCGCATTACCGGACCTTAAGAATGCAGGATAGTCGGCTGCATTGCCGGGACCGGTCGTATATGCTCCAGAGTGATCCTGGAAATAGAAGATAGGTACAGGCGCACTTATGGTCCTGCTGATTACTTCCCCTATTTTGTTAACCGAAGCATCAAATCTGCCTCCTGCGGTCTGATATGGATAGTACCAAAGGCCATAATCCGTGATTCCGGATTTGCCATCATAATTATTGCAGGAAAGGTATATTTTTCTTCCCTTTGAGTCGGCATAATCTCTTAAGGTTGTTAAGATCATGTCTGCATTAGCCTGATTATACATTTCATCAAATTCTATACCGTCAACTCCAAGGTCAATCTGCCTTTTAGCCTTATAAATTAACTGGTTCATTCCACTTGTTGTGTTTGGGTTAAGATTGCAATAGTCCTTGTTGGCATCAAACCCACCCTCATTGACATCAACTCCAGGTGCAAGAGTTTCATACTTAGGAGCCCACCAGTGTGCAGCCATCCCCCCTGACACTGCAATACCTTCTGCCTGCAGGCTGCTGATACTCTGTGATGCTCCCTCAAAATCCCTGTCCAGCAGCTCTGTCCCAACCCATTCAAATATCCCTCTGTGTATGAGATCAGGTTTTATTATACGTACAAGCTCACGTTCTCTTGAATTATTTATGGCCTGATCAAACACCATGACATTTATATCCGGAATATCCTTCACTTTAGGTGGCTCGGGTGCATTTGTAGAATATCCCAGTTTCCTTACGCCATAAGCCGGATCTCCTCCAAAAGTTGCTGCATCAAAAGTAATGGGACCGACTACGCCATTGCGGTAAAAATACTTGCCATTGCCCCCGTAAGCAATATTGGTAGGCGTAGTAAAGGTAACGGTCTGACCATCCTGGGCACATAAGCTATAGCCGGTGGGAATTGCAGGTATCTCACTGCCGTCTGTAGTCATAGCAAAGCTATAAGTTCCCGAACCCACATTAAAAGCCACCCTGTTGTCGGCTGTACTTTCAAGGCTCTCTATACCGTTTACACCGCTTATAAACTCACCGTCATAAATCACTGTGCCGCCTTCACTTATCTTAGGTGTTGTGCTTCCAAGCGTTGGAATGGATATTACTGCAGTACTGTTTGCAGGAACTGTAACATTAAGATTGAACTCAGTACTGCCTGTCCTGGTCCAGCTTGTTGAAACAGCACCCTTTACAGTATTTACCGTTCCGGAGGCACTTGTAAGATCACCCACCGGCTCAGGTTTAATCAATATATGGTCATATCCGGGTTTTAACGGTGAAATACCTGCTATTCCCTTATATACCCATGCTCCGGGTCCACCACCAAACATTACATGGTTAAAGGAATTCATGCTGCTGTTAATTTGCTTGTCCGAATCCCATCTTTCCCACAATGTACCGCGGCCGTCAGAGAGCATATATCCAAAGCTTGGATACGAGGTCTGATTCATAAGGCTGAATGCCATATCTGAGCGGTTTCCCTTCCATAAGGATTCCATAACAGCCTTGGTACCCAATATACCGGAAGTAAAATGATTACTGCTTGATGAAATATTACTTACAAGACTTTTTAAAACATCAATTCTTTTGGAGATTGGAACAAGATCAAATTCCAGAGCCACGGCGTTTCCTGCCTGCGTGTTGTTCCCGTAATAATTGGTGTGGTTGTATTTGGCATTAAACGCATTTTTTATATTGTTTGCAAGTGTATTATATGTATTCTGGTCAGCTGTATTTCCCAACTCTCCGGCCATTTTAGCCAATAGGGCCGCATTTCTGTAAAAATATGCATCCGCAAAAAACACCTTTTCCTCTGTGGCGCCTGCCGGAACCCAGTCACCGTTTGCTGCCGGAGTTCCTAAAAAATCCGACCCTGCAAGCACTGCCAGATGATCAACCGCTCGCTTCATATTGTCATAGGATTTGGAAAGGACATCCTTATCACCAGTGTCAACATAAACTTCCCACGGTATCAATACCCTTTGCGCCATCCATGGCGTATCTGAAAATCTCGGAAAGGAGTAACTGGGGCATACATCGGGCACGGTTCCGTCACTGCCCTGACTATCATCAACATCTAAAAATGTCTTTTCATAAAACAGCTGCATATCAAATGAAAGGTTTGCAGCTTCGGTTGTCAGATACGCATCTGCTCCTGCAGGCATTCTTTCATCCCTTGACGGGCAGTCTGTGGGAATACCTATCATATTATTTTGCTGTGAACGTACATAAGCATCATAAAAATCGTTTATAAGCGAATTGGAAGAGGTAAAAGTGCTGTCCGGCTTATTATCACTGTTAACCATTCTTCCGGTAATTATATTCTGAATATTATCGTTTGTAAGCTCACCCGGATATCCCGTTATCTCCACATAGCGGAAGCCATGGTAAGTAAACCTGGGCTCATAGGTCTCCTCCCCTTCGCCCTTTAATATATAGGTATCCGCAGCCTCTGCCGAACGTAAATCAGCAGTTTCTATGTTTCCATCGCTCTTTAAGGTTTCTGAAAATCTCATTGTAACCATTGTGCCTGCAGCCCCGGACATCTTAAGCTTAATCCAGCCTGCAAAATTAGATCCCATGTCGACCACATAAACCTTGGATGCTGCTGATCCACCCACTGGCTGGCAGTAACCGTATTTATGAACACCTTCAATAGGATCTCCACCAAAGGCATCACTGGTAAATACTACATCTCCAGATACCTCCTGCATGTATTTATATGCACCGTTTGCTCCAAAAGCAACATTTACAGGTGTTGAAAAATTGACTGTCCTGCCCTCACCGGAGCACCACTGGTAACCTGCAGGACCAGTGCCGCTTACTTCATTGACACTGACAGGTGTAATATCTTCAATTACTTTAGCGGTCACATACGCAGCTGAAATAGCTCCTGTATAATTTACCGGACTAACACCTGGCCAGCTTTCATCATTAAAGCCATAGTTTGCCCACCCCTGTAATTCTTTCGTTGCATCGTAACGTTCACCATTATAAACATCATCGTACGTAATAGGACCTTTTGTTGCTTTCCAATAACGTGAGTCTGTACCATAAGAATACACTGAACCGTCGGTAAATGTCACATAAAATTCTGCCCTCACTGCAGGGTTAGCATTAATAAACTTCTTATAGTACGAGTTTCCAAGCATAACCCCTATTGCATTATCCTTCTGGTTCAAGAGACCTGTTATATCATAAGTGCTGTAAAGTACCCTCTTATCAAATTGTGTATATGCCGGATTCAGAACATCCGTTCCCACCTTTATGCCGTTGATATAAACCTCATTGTAGCCCAAACTGGTTACATATAATCTTGCCTTTGCTATGGTCTTACTGCCATCTTCCAAGCCAAAGTTGTCACGCAGAATATTATTCTCCCCGCCGCTTATCCATTCACTCTTGTCCCAGTCTGCTGCGCTGAACATACCAGTCTCAAATGTAGCGCTTGGTGAATAGGACGACTGTGCGCCTGCCTTATCCCAAATACGCACCTTCCACCAGTACTGAGTTCTCTTGGCAAGTGCTGCGCCTGCATATTTTATACCATTTTGAGATGATGCTTCAACCTTGCCGGAATCCCACACATCACCGTCATTATTGTTAATATTCTCCTCTGAGGAAGAGACAATAATTTGATATGCCGATTGCCGCCATTCGCGTTCTGAGCTTGTATTAAGCCAGCTAAACCTTGGATTGGTTGCATCTATCCCTATTGGAGCAGTCAAGTTCTCAGTCTTTAATTCCGCCGGAGTTGCCGAACTTTCTGCCGGTACTTCGGTATCGGCCATTACAGGAAAGTTAACTACCGTTATCAAAAAACATGCCATTAGTATTATTGCTAATGCTCTTTTTAGCATAAGACAATACCTCCTTTATTTTATTTTGCAAGCTGTCCAACTGATATCTCAGGTTGTTTACCCAAGTGCAAAGCCATAGTACAGTGTAATTTCACCCCCTAATGATAAAACTTCCTTGATAAAATTCCATACTTCTGCACTGAACTTCCCTTCTAATACAAATCCACATTTTTCAGTTTATAAGTTTGAGTCGGATAAAAATAGAATTGCCGATGACATAGAATTTTTGCGTTATCAAAAAATTCAGAGCACTTTCCTTAAATAATACCAATAGTTATCAAGAGTCGAATAAGCGAACCATTTGTCGACAATTGTAAAACATTCTAGAGTTTATGTACATGTAATTTTTACGTATTTTTTGTACTATCTTCACAGAAATTTTCATACAGGATATGGTGACGGACACGCCACCAACCTGCATAAATGCATTTCAAAAGTATGTCTGAGCTTCATGCTTACAGATTATCCAACGTCATAACACTTGTTCTATGTATCTCATTAACGGCAATAATGTTTAAATTTTATAATTCAACAACCACATCATTTATATTTTCCGCCATATGCTCCGGTATCAAATTTCCATTAATTTCAAGACCATTCAAGCAAATCTTTTTTACTCCAAAACCAGATTTGTTTTTATTTAATATGATTATGTTATACGTCTTCCCTCTAAATATCCTCTTAATCTTTACCTGCTTCCAGTCGGACGGTATGCATGGATTAATGGTTAACCCTCTCAACTCCGCCTTTACTCCGAAGAAGTGCTCACAAAAAGCAACTATTGAAGCACCAGCAGTACCTGTAAGCCACGAATTTGAAGCTCTTCCTGGACAAATCTCATTCTCATCACTCACGATACTTTGACAGTACACATAGGGTTCCACTTTATGGATTTCGGCACTGTCGTTCCTATTCAAAGGATTAATCCTTTTTATAACATCGTAGATGTCGTCTCCTCTGCCCATCTTGGCAAGTGCCATCATATACCATGGATTGGACTGAGTGAATACACCCCCGTTTTCCTTAGTACCAAGATTGTACCTGGTAATAATCCCATAAAACTTATTATACTTTGAATATGAAGGAGTACTTAGTTTTACTCCATAATCGCAATACAAGTATTTCTTCACACTTTCAAGAGCAGCCTCCGCTCTTTCTTTATCAGCAATTCCAGATACTATGCACCAGGACTGAGGATTCAGGAATATCTTGCCTTCCTGTGCCAGACTATTGCCTATCTGACCTCCGTTGTCATCATAAGCCCTGATATACCATTTACCATCCCATGCATTCTTATTTACCGCATCAGCAATTTCTTTACCTCTGATTTTGAGGAGTTCTATTTGAGCTTTATAATTAACATTTGCTGGAAGTGTCTCAAGTAAACTGATAAGTTCATTTGAAGCCCAGCAATATAAAGCGCCGATAAATATTGATTCAGCAGCGCGGTTTGGGCCCCTTAGGAGTAAAGTATCATTCCAATCTGCATCAAGTACCAGTGGAATTCCGTGCTTTCCTTTATTGCTGTAAATAAAGTCAAGAGCCCTGCACATATGTTCATACACTGTTCCACTGCCGTTACCATCTCCATACGGGATTACCTTATCAAGGAAGCTTATATCCCCGGTTTCCTTTATATAATGACATACAAGTGGTGCTATCTTTAATGGGTCATCTGAAAACTCAGGCATTTTCTTTTCACCGGTATGGGGGAAAAACACATGATAAACAGCACCTGTAGACAATTGATATTGAAGCAGCAGCTCTATCTTTTCCTTAGCCTGGTCAGGTATGGTATGTATAACTCCGTGGGTATCCTGGCAGGTGTCCCTGAAACCTATACCCCTTCCAAGACCGGTTTCCCAGAAGGATGCATATCTCGACCAGTCAAAAGTTACCTTTGCCTGGTATTGATTCCATACATTGAAGAAGTCATTCAGCTGCTGATCCGGAGTCTCAACTACAAATTTGCTTATGTAGCTGCTCCAATGTTCCTTAACACTTGTGAGGGCACACTCCACTACAGAATCATCCATATATTTGCTTGCAAGTTCTTTTCCTTTTTCCTTGGTTTCGCTGTATCCCAGCATTACAACAATTTGCTTACTTTCACCGGGAGCTAATGTGAGCTTTGTCTGAAGAGCACCACATGCATTTCCTCCACGCATTTGTGAATTTGTGAGTCTGTCTCCCTGTAAACCATCAGGATTATCTTCAGAATTATAGTTTCCTATAAATATATCCCTGTCCATTTCAAAGCTATCTACAGCCGCATTCATTGTAAAAAAAGCTCCACCTGGCCGGCCCCCCTGATAATGTGGATCAGGACTTCCGACAATCGGGTGTCGTTCAAGGTATTTATTGTAAATTAATCCGTTGTCATAATCAGACATTACATTGTTTGGCACCCATTGAATATTCAAGTCTTCATTAACATTCCAGAATGCAAATTCAACGTATGAATACAGGGATATTTCCTTTTCCTCATGTGTGTTATTCTTTAGATTCACTTTCCATATTTCAATATCTCCTTCAAGTGGAACAAAGTATGTGACCTCTGCTTTTAATCCCATATACTCGCCATTTATCCTGGTATAGCCCAGCCCATGCGCACACTTGTAAGTACTTATATCCTTCATGAGAGGTATCAGCATTGGCGACCAGTATTCATTGCCTTCTTTAAGATAGATATACCTTCCAGGTCTGTCCGCAGGTACATTATTAAAGCGGTATCTTATAAGTCTATAATCCCTTGGGTCCTTGTAAAAGCTGTATCCCCCAGCCGTATGGGATATTAAACAGGTATAGGTCCTATTGGACAGGTAATTCCCCCATGGTGCTGGAAGTTTTGGATTGTAAATTTCATATTCGTTAGTTCCTCTGTTAAATTCTCCGTATTTCATGTTATCCTCCCATTATAAAACAGCCAATACTTATTTCACATTTGATAAATGAAGCTAAAATTGAAGTATTTTTTCTCTATTTATGATAGAACATGTCCTGACTAATATAAATGCAGAATCTTAAGCTTTCTTGTTATATCTACTCCACATCAGAAAAATCCTGATATATCGGTAACTCATACCTTATTAAAATTATATAAACGCTCCTATACACTAAAAAAGCGCCTGAATGCTATTCAATCGCTTTTTTCAATCGGTCCTACCTGACAAGATCTCTATACTTTGTAGGAGATACTCCTACCACCTTTTTAAAAACCTTGCTGAAATAAGCAGGATCATCATACCCTACAAGTTCTCCCACCGTATATGCCTTGGACTTAATGTCCTTAATAAGTTCCTTGGCTTTATCAATTCTCACCCTTGTAAAATAATCTACAAAGTTCTCTCCTGTTTGGGACTTGAATATTTCAGACAGGTAGTTGGGATTAACATATACTGCATCTGCCACCTTAGTTAACGTAATATCTTCCTTATAGTGGTTCAGTATATAGTCCTTAACCAACTCGATAAGCTTGATGTCCTTTCTGCTGTACCTTTCCTTAAGTTCGCTGATAGTCTCCTTATACACACTACAGGTGTACTTATTTATTTCATGGAGTGTATCAAAGAGATTAAGATTTTTTTCATATGAATAATCAAACCCATAGGTTTCAACCACTGCTTCCTTAAAATTTACATTTTCAACCTGCAATTTCGTAAATATATCTATCAGAACCTTAACAGCATCAGATGGCTCCACACTCATTTCTCCCAATTTCATACAAAGTTCACCTATCACTTCAGGTATCTGTTGCTCATTTGCAACATCCACGCAGCTCTTTAAACGAATTTGGTAATTGTCTGTTAACAGCCTCAGTTGGCTTTTATTAAAACGCTTGCGATTCCCATCAAACTTAAGGATATTTGAACCTGTCAGGTAGAATCTTCTCATTATAGTATCCAAAGCACTGTCATAGCTTTCTTTTAGCTTTTCAAAACCGTCCACAGGCTTTCCGACACTAATTGTATAATTTAAGGGAGAATTATTTGTAAGATTATTAAAAATTTCGTTGGAAATCAGGTCTATCATTTCTTGGTTATCTTCTGATACCGAACAAGCTATTACCAGCCCCATATCATCCATAAAGGAAAAAAAGTCTGTGTAGTAAGACACCGATTCTTCTGAAATGTTCCGTTTGATAAAGGTATTAATTTTCGACTGCTCCGGACCAATTTCTTCATACATGTGCTTATAATTGTCTATGCTTACAATAATAACCTGATACCTTCCAATTGATAAATGTATATTAAAATATTGAAGCTTCTCTTCTATGTTGTCAAAAGAGCTGCATTTTCCTTCACATATAAGCTCTTTTATGAACTGGTCCTTAAACAGAGGAAAGCTTTGATTCAGCTTAATCTTAAGGTCTAATATGTTCGTATTGCTTTGCTTTTCACTTTTTATATCATTTTCTATTTTTTTCAGCAGTTCCCCAAGCAGCTCAAAGTCAACAGGCTTCAGTAAATAATCGGTGGCCCCTCGCTTCATGGTATCTCTGACATAGTCGAACTCGTCAAAGCCGCTCAAAACTATCTTTTTTATGCTTGGAAAGTGCTTCTCCATATTCGTAATTAATTCTACCCCACCCATTTTAGGCATTTTTATGTCCGTTATTACTACATCGGGCTTTTCTCTTTCGATACTCTCTATTGCTTCAACTCCATTGGCAGCCTCTCCGATAACCTTATAACCTCTCTCAAAGGCATTTATAGTTTTTGCAAGTCCTTTTCTTATAAGCTTCTCATCATCCACGACAAGTATTTTCAACATACTTTGCTCCCCCAGTAACAAAATACTAAAACCCTTGATAAATTTTTACGCTGTTCATGCTTTCCTTATCCGGCAGCTCTAATTTTACAATGGTTCCTTTCCCTAATTGACTATAAATTTTCATACCATAATTTTCACCATAGTAAAGTTTTATTCTTTCATTAACATTTCTCAAACCAACTCCGTGCGACTTTCCTTTAATAGTGGTAAAATCTTCTGCATGCTGTATTAACTTCTCTAATTGTTCTTCGTTCATACCAACTCCATTGTCCTCGATTTCAAAGCAGACCCCCTCTTTGCTAATAACTCCTCTTATAGTAATAACACCTTTGTCATCAAGGGTTTCAAAAGCATGGAAAATGGAATTTTCTACGATAGGCTGAAATACAAGTTTAATTATCTTAATGTCATAAAGGTCTTCAGCAAGCTCCAAGTTCAGCTGGAATCTATCTTCGAATCTATAGTTCTGCAGTACAAGGTAATTCTTTAAGTGCTCAATTTCATCTTCAACTTTTACAAGCTGGTACTTTATATTTATACTGTATCTTAACAATTTTCCAAGAATTGATACCATTTCCGAAGTTTCGTTATCATCGTTCACAACTGCCATCATCCTTATGGATTCCAGTGTATTGTATATGAAATGGGGGTTGATTTGCATTTGCAAAGCGTTTAGTTCAGCTTCTTTTTTGCGTGTATTTGTGATATATACATCATGGATAAGCTTATTGATTTCAATTAACATATTATTGAAGCTTCTGCCAAGGTGTCCGATTTCGTCATTGTGTTTAGCTCTGAAGCGTACTGATAAATCTCCTTTTTCAACAACCTTCATTGCTGAAATTAACTTTTTTAAAGGCTTTGTTATTCCAAATGACATTGCTATTGAAGAGATAAGTGATATGAGAGTAAAAGATATGATTAGTATTATAATCCTCCCCCGAAGCTTATTCGCATTGGAATACAAAGCCTCCTCGGGTATGATTCTAAAGAACTTCCACTGGGGAGTTTCTATATTGTATCCCATGACCTTATATTTATTACCGTCAATTGTAATATTCACATTCCTGTTATCAATATTTTCGTCAATAGCGGTTGCAATCTCCGGCTTAAGGATACTGATTGGTTTTGCAATATTTTCTTCGTTAATATCATAGATAATTGAACCTTGTGCATCTAAAATTAATATCTTTTCTCCATTTAAGGATTTAATTTTACTGATAATGTCTCTGAAAATACTGATATCCGCAAATAAACTAATGACGCCCATTTTCTTTACAGTAGTAGGCTCAACAATGGCTCTTGAAACTGAAAATGCATAGGACTTGTCAGTCTTAATAAGATATGAATTATTAAACTTGACACTTCCGGAAACTACCGGTTTCCCAGAAAGCTTCATGCTGTTGGAAAACCATTCCTGTTTTATTGCATTATACGGTTCAAAAAGCTGTCCATTGGGCATGACATATGAAATCATGGCTCCTTCGGAGTCAAATAAGAATGCGGAATACAGGTACTTCTTCGATTGTACGAGTTTTTTCAGAAGTGTCAAAATAAAATCATACTCTTCATACGTTAAATTTGAATTTATCTTATTTAAGGTATGGGTATCTATGTTTTTTTGCATATCCTTATTTTTCTGAATTGAATCCTTACCACCTGAAGAAGCTGAATCCAATACAGAAAAAATGCTGATTTCATTAACAGAACCGGATGTATACAGAGGCTGTTTTGAAAGCTGCTCCAGGTCACAGATATAAGTATCGATGCTGTCCACAGCCTGCTTATTTAATTGGTTTATAAGAGACAGTTCCCTTTCTCTTATATTGCCTGTATAAATATTAAAAATAATGTAATAAATTACTATGGGGAATAGAAGCAAAACAATATGGTTTACAGTAATTTTCCACTGTAATGAAATATTGTTATACCGTGAAGGCTGTAGAGCTAACCCTATCCTTTTTATTGGATTCATAAACTGCATAATCTCAATCCCTTTACACTGCATATGGCAGTCAGTTTAAAAAAAGCTTAAAAGGCTTCTCTGTATTGTACCAATAAATCAAATCTTGAATATTTTAATTGCATCATCTAATTCCTGGGCTGTTTCATACAAATTATCAGCAAGAGTTGACAGTCCTTTAGAGCCTGTGATCTGCTGTTCAGTGGTTGCACAAACCTCTTGCGTAATTGCTGCTGCCTCTTGGGAAACAGTTGAAATACTCTCTAGTGCGTTGAGTGTTCTCTCTTTAAGATCCAGCAGCTTCCACATTGAATCCCCAACATTTCCTATCCCCTTTGTGATATCTTCCATCGCCTTAAGAACAACATTAAACGCTCCATCAGTTTGATCAACAGCTTTTTGCTGTTCTTTGATTATAATGCTTGATACATTTGCAGTATTAACGGTATTTTGGGTTTTAATCTGAATATTGCCTATAATATCGGATATATTTTGTGATGCATATCTAGCCTGTTCAGCAAGCTTCTTAACTTCATCGGCAACCACTGCAAACCCCTTTCCTGCGGCTCCTGCCCTTGAGGCTTCAATTGCAGCATTTAGTGAAAGAAGATTTGTTTGATCAGCTATGCCTGTAATTACTCTTACAATCTTCATAATTTGCTTCATATCATTGCTAAGATCATTTATATCTGAAACAATTTTATTGGATACTTGACTCGTTTGTATAGTTTTCTCATTTAATGAATTGACAATTAATCGGGCTTTTTCACTCAAATCCCTTACGTTCTTTACGTCCTTGCTTACCCCTTCAATATTGTTTTCAGTAATACTAATACCATTTGACAACTCACCCATATACCCCACCGCCTGCACTATTTCCAAAGCCTGTTCGCTGGCACCTTTAGCAATACCTTGCATCGAAGCAGCCACTTGCTCCAATGTCAAATGCTCCTGCATGGAGGAGGCAGATATTTTCTGTGAATTATAAAGTACCTTGGTAGCAGAACTGTCTACCTTTTTAATAAGCATTCTTATGTTATTGGCCATATCACTAAAATTTGTGCTCAACTCTCCTATTTCATCTCTTCTTTTTTCCTTTATTTTCACAACCAAATCCCCAGCTTTTGCCTCGCGCATAAGCTTAACTATGTTTTTCACAGGAGACGATATACTCTTAGCTATTATAAAAGATATAACACATGCTAGAATAAGCAAAATAACAGCCATTAACACCATTTTGTTTCTTATGCTATCTGTTTCCCCATTCAGATAAGTATATGGAATCTTCCCTATCACATACCAGTCTAAATCGGCGCGGATCTTCGTGGAAGCGATCAGGTGATTACCATCTTTAAGCTTGGCAGATTTTACCCAGCTTATATTATTCATATTCTCATTAATCATTTCAGGCAAAAGACTATCGTCATAGTTTTTGCCAATGTTGTCACCGGTTGCATTTGCAAGAATCAGGCCTTTTGAATTAACTACAAATATTTCTGAATCTTTGCCAATATCAGTATTCTTAAATGTATTGCTCATTAATGTATCGTTGATTACAATAAACATGTAACCTATTTCTTGACTGGTAGTGTTGCTTATTATTTTTTGGGTAACTATAATACCCTTATTGTTGTTACCCCCGGGAACCTCTTCATATCCCCAATATAACTTACCATTTAATCTACCGGCATCCTTCTTTATTTTTTCTATAAAATCCAAGTTTTGAAGAAACTGCCAGGCTTTTGGGCCAGCTTTTATACTGCCGTCCTTTTCAAAAATCAGACAGGCAGCCGCAAGATTCTTATTATTTGAAAACTTCGATACAAAAGTCTTTCTTTCCATATCGTCAATAACACTACTTCTTTCGGTTTGATCAAGCTGACTATAGTTTGCTATCTTCTCCTGCACATCAGACGACATGCTTATTTCATTAATAGCTTTTTCGTATTTATCCAGCTCAATAGCAATATTTGAACCAATCTGAATCATCAACTGCTCTGAATATGTATCAATCTTGCTCCTGATAGCACCTCTTGATTCGTTATAGGATACAATACCAGTTATGCCAAGAGGTAATATTGATAGTAGAATAAAGGAGGTTATTAAC
This sequence comes from Bacillota bacterium, assembly GCA_023400235.1. GTDB lineage: Bacteria > Bacillota > Clostridia > Acetivibrionales > DSM-1351 > Ruminiclostridium. The sequence continues at coordinate 11,998 of JAEXFI010000013.1, read as the reverse complement.
CTTGTTTGGATTTTACTATTTTTTAAAAACCCCAGATTTACAATCGAAGTAAGTACCTTCAAGAACCGGTCATAGGCTTTCTTCGCTTTATCCGGCAATCTAAAAAAAGTATTCTTCATAGTATTGACCTCCATGACATTCCACTAATTTTGTTTCTCATATAGAAAAACCTCATTAAGAGTACCATCAAGAGAAATATGCAGTTCCATTCAATGATACTATAAAATATGGTATTATTCTACAAAATATATTATAATTCTACACACACTCTTAACCTATGTTTAATAATAACTATTTTCTTACTCTTTTACCGCACCTACTGTCAATCCTGCAAAGATGTATTTCTGCAATGCTAAGAATATGATTAGTGTGGGAAGCATTACTCCAATACACCCTGCTGCCATGGTATTAAAGTTAAAATTGAATTGCCCTGAAAATGTCATTAATGCGGTTGTGGCTGTCTGAAGCTTGGTTGATGACATAAACAGGTATTGTATGAACAAATCATTATAAATAAATACCGACTGGGTGATAATAACCGTAACCGTAGCTGGCGCAAGCAGCGGAAACACTATCTGAAAAAATATCCTGAAATAAGATGCGCCATCTAACATGGCACTTTCATCAAGTGATACAGGTACTTTCTCTAGAAACTGGAGATACATCCATACCTGTATCATTTGTGGAATAGCATATAATATAATAGGCGCACCAAAGGTTCCTGTCAGCTTTAGTGTATACATTATCTTATAAACTGAAACTATTATTAAGCTGTTAGGTATAACTGCAGTAGCAACCAATAGTAGCGTCACAATTTTTTTCCCGAAAAAATCAAACCTGTCAAGACAGAAAGAAACCATAGATGAGAAAAGTACATTTAATATGGACGCTGCTACAACTAGAATAAGACTGTTAACCATTCCTCTGAGAATTCGTCCTTCAACCAATGTCCTCTTGAAATTTGCAAAGTTGAGAAAGCTCTCAGGAGGTGTAATTGGTAGTGTATGTGAATACTCAGCATTTGTTTTGAAGGAAGCAAACAGAAGCATCAAAAGGGGAAATATTACAACTAAAACCCATATAACAACAGGTATGTGCCTAATAACTGAAAATGCTGAGCCTCTGATGCCTGTTGCTTTGTTATTATGTAAATTCATCATATATTAGCCCCCTTCTTTACAACCAGTCTTTGAATTCCTGCAATAATTAATATAATCATAATGAGTAAAACAGACATTGCTGATGCAAGGCCATAATCACTAAAGTTAACAAAGGTATCAATTATGTAGTACATAAAGGTATATGTCGCTTTTGCAGGTCCACCTTTTGTCAGCACCAGTGATTCGGTAAACGCCTGTAATGAACCGCTCAAAGAAATAAACAATTGGAGTTCTATAACCCTCTTTATGCTTGGAAAGGTAATAAATCTAAAGGTTTGCCATTTATTCGCGCCATCAATACTGCTTGCTTCATAAACCGCAACATCAATTGACTGTAAAGCTGCAATATAAATAACCATTGTATATCCCAGCCATCTCCAGGCCGACATTGAAACCAAGGAAAAAATAGCAATATTAGAATCACTGAAAAATTTAATCGGTGCTAGGCCTATATACCTCATAAACATATTCACAGGACCTGAATTAAAGTCATACATAAAGTTAAACATGTATGCTACAGCAGTTACGTTTAAAACGTAAGGCAAAAAAATCATTATCTTATAAAAACCCTTAAACTTCATTTTACTGCTTAGAATGACCGCAAAGAAAAGTGCAAATATATTTTGAAGAATTGCCACTAAGGCATATGCACTGTTATTCTTTAGTGACAGCCACAAGGTTTGGTCAGTAATAGACCTTGTATAATTATCCAACCCCACATACCCGTATGTGGGAAGAGTACCGTCCCAGTTTGTAAAACTATAAAATACCATCCTGCATGTTGGCCAGGCAAGAAATAGTACTAACAATAGCATCGGAAGGAATAAAAAGCTGAATAATAAAATTTTTCTTTGTATTCCGTAATTCATAAACAATCCCAGCCTTTACTTGATTTTTCCCTTTTTAACATAAGTCACTATGGATACCACAGTGACTTATGCTTTCAAGGAAAATTAAAATGTATTGGTATTTAAAGTTAATTTTTAGCTTTTTTCCAAGCAGAATTCAACTTGTCGAGAACCTTCTGGATATCTCCCCCTATACCTACTTCAACATATGAGTCGTCCAGATTTATTTGAGCTTTGTCCATAAGCGCCTTATATTCTGTTGGGAATTTCTCAGCGCTTACTTTAACCGGCTGTGCTGCGTCAAATTCCTTGAGATATGGAACGTCTGTTACAAAGCCTTTTTTCGCAGATATACTTGCTGTTTCTTTAGCATAGTCGCCGTAAATATCATTCATGTGGAAATTGTAGAAAGCCTTTGCTGCCTCTAAGTTCTTTGGTGTTTTGGACATGCATACAGACCAGTCTGCCTGTATTAATACTTTGTATCCGGAGCCGCTGTTGTCATATGGGAATGGAACGAAGCCGATATCCTCAACCTTCATGCTTCCATCTCCTCTACCTGGCCATTGGCAAGGAGTATTTGTCCAAGTAAATGCCATACCAATCTTGTTGCTTCCGGCATCCTTCAAATAAGGCTCCCAATCGTAGGATGCAGGGTCATCTTCCATAACCTTTGCGTCACGAAGTTTTGCAAGGACTTCCATCATTTTTCCGTATGAAGAATCAATTGTAAATGGAGTATCAGATTTAACCATGCTATTGAAAGCTTCTGTCTGATTGCCTAAGAGGGCCTGAGCGGTCCAGTAATATGGCTGCATAGTCCAACGAGGTTTAAGTGTTCCTGTTATTCCAATAAGTCCTTTTGCTTTTATCGCTTTGGCTGCTGCAACAAGGTCATCAAATGTCTTAGGAGCCTGAAGACCTAACTCTGCAAAAATCTTCTTATTGTATGCAAGGCCTATACCTTGTCCGCCATAAGTCAAACCGTAAGTTTTATGATCATCCTGATTAACATTGTTTGCGTTATAATCCCAGTTATTAACCAAATCAGGGAATACCTCATTTAGTGGCATCATGAATTGAGTTCTCTGAGCATCTGAGTACCTGTCCGCCATAATTGTGAATACATCCGGTACGTCATTTGATGATAATCTAACTTTAAAATCCTGGTCAAAATTCTTTGAGGTCGAAGTATTAACCTTAACATTTGGATATTTAGCCTTGAACTGCTCAAGCTTTGCAGGCCACCAGGTGTTTAAAAGGTCGTCCCGGTAAGTCATAAACTCAATCTCGCCTTCAACCTTTGGAGTATCTGTTGATTGTGTTTCAACAGCCTGTGCGGTATTGGATGAACTTGCAGAACTTCCAGATTGTTGAGTTCCGGAATTTTGTCCACATCCTGTGAAAGCCGTGCCAAGTAAAGCCACAGATAATGAAAAAGCCAGTATTCTTTTGTTCATTTGTAAATCCTCCTTTTATTGGTATGATTAGAAATGCAGGTTGGTACACTACATTTTAAAGTGATTTCATAATACCACCTACGTTTATTCTTTTGAATGTATTATCATTGACTTCCTTGTAAAATCTACAGAAGGTTATAGAGTGAAAAAAGGGGGTCTGCAAAGCAATATACTTTAGTCAGTAAATGACATTGCTTTGCAGACCCCAATTTTTATTTTGTGCCATACTCCCATAATTACTTATAATTACTTTTAATTACTTTAATTACTTTAATTACTTTAATTACTTTAATTATTAATTATTTTAATTATTTTAATTTACTTTTTCAATAAGAAATTTTACTGTTTATAAAAGTGCCTTTTTCCAAGTCATCAAATGCTTTATTTAACTCTTCCTCTGTATTCATGACAATAGGGCCGCCCCAGGCCACCGGTTCAGCCAGAAGCGTTGAACTGACAAACAATATCTGGGTATCCTTTTCAGCCCTTATCTCTGCATAATCCCCTGCGGAGAGCTTTACCGCAGATTTTTCTTTAATCAGCTCGCCTCCCACATAGGCATCCCCCGAAAGAGTAAAAATCAGGACAGAGCGCTCCCTGTCAGTGTCTATGGAAATGGTTGCATTGGAATTTAAGTGTATATCATAGTAATCCAGAGGAAGATATTTGCTCATAAAACCCTGCTTGTCTTTAAACCTGCCTGCAAGCAGCCGCAACCTCGCATTTTCCAGCTCTATTTCCTGAATTTCAGAGTTCTTGATGCTGTGATAAGCGGGAGGAGCCATTTTGTCCTTAGCCGGCATATTCAGCCAAAGCTGTACTCCAAGCAATCTTTCAGAGGCCGGAAGCTTTTCTTCATGCAATATGCCGGAGCCGGCTGTCATCCACTGTACCTCCCCGTTTCCGATTGTTTCCTCGTTGCCCAGGCTGTCCCTGTGGGTCATATATCCCCGATACACATAGCTGATAGTCTCAATCCCCCTGTGGGGGTGCATTGGAAACCCTGCTGTGTAGTCCTCAGGATTTGTGCTGTCAAAAGAGTCAAGCAATAAAATCGGATCGTATTCCCCGACGGTACCAGGGCCCAGAACCCTTACCAGACTCACTCCCGCACCATCACTTGTGCGATGCCCCCAGACTTTTTGTATAACTTTTCTTTCCATATGCTTATTCTCCTCCTATTCAAACAGATATCCGGTCATGGACAATGCTCCCAACGTACAGGAATTATTAAAAACCGTCAGTTTATCCTCCTGCCGTGAAGCACCCAGCACATAAAGCAGCGGATAAAAGTGCTCCGGCGTATGAAAGGCCTGCTCCGACCACTCACCAGCAGCCCGGTAATCAATAACAGCCTTGTATTGACCATTGATTATTTTATCTTTTATATATCCATCAAAGGTTTCAGCCCAGGGATATCCCCCCTGCATTCCAAAATTCACTTTGGACAAATTGTGAACAACGTTGCCGCTCCCCACAATAAGCACTCCCTTTTCACGCAAAGCACCTATTTCCTTTCCTATTTTGAAATGCTCCTCAGCAGACACCGTCTGATCCACGCTTAATTGGAAAACCGGAATATCCGCTTCGGGATACATCCTGCAAAGGACTGACCAAGTGCCATGATCTATGCCCCAGCTATTGTCGATTTCCACCTTCCTGCTTATAAGCTTTACGGTTTCACGGGCTGTTTCCGGGGCCCCGGGCGCAGCATAGGAAACCCGGTAAAGCTCCTCCGGAAAACCATACATATCGTATATTATTTTCGGTTTTTCCGCATCGTTGACCATAATTCCCTTAGTAAACCAATGGGCTGATACCGACAGGATAACATCGGGTTTTGGGATTTTTTCCGCAATTTCCTTCCACGTCCGGGAATAAATATTATCTTCGATGGCATTCATTGGTGACCCATGTCCCACAAAAATAACGGGCATTTTATTGAGCATAATAAAACTCCTTTTAAACATTATTTTATATTATGCAAATTGATATTACAACAGAGCCTGCTGGAAAGCATAGATTTCAGGGAATTCAGGAAATTGCCGCTTTGACATCACTTGCCTCCCCGTATCTTTCAGTTACTTTCATTTACTCACATTTTCCCGCCTGGTCTCCAATAGACTTAAATTAACATATATATTATTTAATTGTGTATTCAAGTATTGTTGCTTATCCAAATCATAACTTTCCCACTTTTTATATGCATCTTTCAAGTCCATTAATCCCATATATAATGCTTGCAATTCAGCGTACCCTTTTTCATTACTCTTTCTAAGTTCTTTGTTTTCTTTTAATAAATTATCCATGCCAGCTAATATCTCAAGATTTTCTTTTGATTGTAGCTTAAATAGGATATCCTCAACCTTTTCTGAGTCTATGTTCTGGATTATTTCATAATAACCCGTCATAAATGCGGAATCAAATTCATTGTACTTGTTTCCACATGCGCTTAGATTAAAAATAAAGAGTATTAGAGTAAAAATAAAGAGTACCTTTTTTAATCGTTTATGTATATCTATCCCTCCTTGCTTAAGCACATAAGTTTTATCCTGGAATGCAAGCCTTGCAATATGCTCATATTAATACTTAAGGAAACTCTATATTTTGTTTGGCTGAATAACTGTATTATTTCACTTTATTATTGGCTATGTATTTTCTTCTTTTTAAAAACACTATAACAAATAATGCAATTAATATTGCAACTGTCAAACTGGATATGTACCCTGTCAAAACAGGTGAGGTCTTAGCCCAATGTCTAATTTTTCTTCTAATATTGAAAGTATAACAATCCATAAACAATATGACCAAAAAATATTTGCAAAATGCAATAATATCTTTTTTATGATGCCAATCTTCTCATTTTTACAACTTCCAAATGCACCCAAACTTCTTAAATCTAAAATAAGCGCAAAGATCAAAAAGGGTATGGAATATATAATATATAAAACTTTCATTGGAACAATAATGTAATTTGTTTGTTTTTTAATATTTAAATTACCAAACAGAATATTAAGCATCTTTTTCATATCCTAAAACAACCCCGTTAAGTATCTAAATTATTAATAAAAGTTATTTACCTAGAATATTCTTTGTATTAACTTTCCTATTTAAGAGCGTTAGTCTTAGTTCTTTGACCTCGCAAGGGAACGCCAACCTATCCATTCATAGTGTGACAAATTATGTGATTTGAACTGTTTCTCAGTGCTTGGCATCACGAGCCTTGGATATTCTTACGTTGTGTGCGATGTTAACTCTGGTACAGAAGGATTGCAAGTAGATTCTGAGAAAGAGACAAAACAAAAAACGGGCGTTTCAAAGGTGGTCCTTAAGGTGGCTGTTAAAACCTCTTAAATATCGCATTTAACTTGTTTTATGTCTACTTATATTTCAAGAAGAAAGGCCACATCAGCCGAAACTGTGTGACCCTTGAAATTAATTGTTTTGTAAAATCTCTTTTATTACACGTTCATCCGATAGGTCTTTATGCCACCAATGATTGCACTCAGAAGTTCCTTCCTTTTCCTTCCTTCTGCGTTCAGCTAGAGCAAAGCACTCTAATACCAACAAAAATGCTTGATTTAGAATAGTACCTTTTAACTCCGAAAGTCTATAACCTCTATTATAGAGTGACACATCACCTTTTGAAATCATAACCACTGGAGTATGGGTAGGTTTTAAATCTGCGGCTAACGTAGCTATTGGAATATCGCTCTCTATAACCTGTGCTTGTGTAGCTAATACCCATATACTTTTTACCACTGATTGTTTATCTCTTTCCACAAGTGAAGAAAACCAATTGTATATTTCTTTCTTTAAAACAACACCTTGAACATATTGATTGAGTAGCACTAATTCTTGTATAGTTAAAATTTTCACTTTATTATCCTCCTACTTCTTCGGTATAAATGGCACATATGGTTTAGTCGGGTCTAACGGCTGATATTTGGGTGAGTTGGTATAATTAGTCCAAATATCAATTCCAGTTTCTCTACCCATTGAATTTATTTCTCCACCCGCTGTTCCTCTTGGTAGCGAACCCGATGCTGAATGTCGTTGTGCTGAATTACCAGACATTATATAGTCCCAATCAGACGTAGCTGAAGCAGTTCCATTTGCTCTACTTCCAACAACGTTTATTTCTTGTCCAGTACGATTTGCAGCATTTTGTATTCTAGCCGCATCACCAGGAGATATTCCTGCTTGTTCAACAGTTCTTAATCCAGCCTTACCCGCTCCCTCAAATGATGGCCCAACCAATATTGTTCCACCTAAAATTTGCGGTTCATTTGTATAAGCCAATTGATATTTATAAATGTTTGTTAAAGTAGGTTTCCCATTAACATCTTCAATCGTTTGCATAGGCATTACTACTCCCATGAAATAAGAGTAATCTTGTTCTAACATATAAGTATAAGTATACCCACTACTTTGATAAGTCACTTGCTCTGGAAGCTTTGCTTTTTTACTTTCTGTATAAGTATTAAAAATGGTTCCTATTATTGGGTATTCCTTGCCTATAAACTTTGAAGCTTGCTCCTTCGTGAGAATATTATTCCCCGCCCCATTTTCCACAAAAACCGTAGTTGACTTATTTGCATTTATTGAAGATAGATTTGCAAGCGCCATGTAGCCGCTCACCTGAGCCACTTGGTTTGTCAAGGTACTCATTTGTGCGCTGGCTGCGGCTGGAACCGGCACCTTGGGTGTCACTGTCACAGGTGCCGCTGTGGGTATGTCACTTTTTATATTCACTTTTTGAACTGCAAGTTCATTGCCAACTACTCCGGTATTTACCGACCCGCCGTTTGTCTTTGACTTTACTTCAACTATGTTATTAATGGCCTGCTGATATTTCGCATCAGTCATTATTGAAACATCGCCCTTTATCTGCCCTACAGCAGCCTTTTCCGGTTCGGGCAAATATACTCCCTTGGCATTAGCGGTCTGTCTGTTCTGTTCAAAATTTATTTCTGTCAAGGTCTGGTTTCCGACAATTCCATCTACGACCAAACCGTTATCCTTTTGAAATTTTATTACGGCTGCTTTTGTCTGTTCCCCAAATATGCCATCTACCTTAACATTATACCCTAGTTTTTTCAAATCCTCTTGTATTGCTGCTACAGTATCTCCCTTTGTGCCAACCTTGGCTACTACATGTCCAGTAGGGTCTATATATATCACCGGATTATTGGCACAATACGTATACAAATTCAAGCTCAGCGGGTCACCTGCATTGCCCAGATAGGTATCCTCCTGCAGGAATCTTGCTGTTTTTGCATCATACATTCTGGAGTTCAGGTAGTACAGGTCTGTTTCCTTATCGTACTGGTAGCCTGCATAGGTTATGTTGTTGTTTACGCTTCCGGTCTGCTCTGTGATGCTTCCAAAGGCATCATAGTAGTAGCTGGCGGCTACTGTGCCGTCTGCTCCTAAGAGTGCTGTCACATCCCCATGGCCGTTGTACATGTAGCTGTAGGTTTCCTCTTTTGTGGTTCCGCTTTCTTTTGTGGTTACTGTCCTTGCTATGAGATTTGTGCCATATATGTTCCTGGCGGTCTCTTTTCCGTTTTCGTCTGTCTCCAGGATTACCTTGTCCCCTTCGTACAGGCTCCTGGTTGTTTTCCCGTTTTCTGTCTTTTCCGTCCTGTAGCCTTCCCCGTTATATTTGTACGTGCTGGTGCCTTCTCCTGTGGTGGCCTTTACCAGCTGGTTCCACACGTCATATTCGTAGGTGGCGGTGCCTGCCACTATGGGCTTTGCATTTTTTGTGGCTCCGTCCTTCTGGCCTTCTATGTACATGCCGAATTTAGCCTTGGGAGGGTTGGACGGGTCTATTTCACGGGTTTGCTCCATACTTTTTCTGGTCAGGTTGCCGTTGTTGTCATATGCGTAGGCGGTGGTTTTTTTGGTGCCGTCTTCTTTTTCTTCCGTTGCTGCTGCCAGTCTGTTCTGCTCGTCGTTTTTGTAGGTGGTCAGGGTTATGGCTGTGCCTGTTGCGGTTTTTTCCTGTACCTGCTCTGTTTCTCTGTTGCCGGAGGCGTCATAGGTGTAGGCTATTTCTTTTTTGTCTATGGTTTTTGTAATCACTCTGCCGTGGATGTCATTTTTGTAGCTTGTGGTCTGTCCGTTCCGGTCTTTTTTTGTGGCAGGCGTTCCGTCTGCATTGTAGGTGTAGGTTTCTGTTTTTGCCGGGTCATAGACGGTTTTTCCCTCTATGGCTTTTTTGCCTCCGGGATATATTTTCCTGATTTGCTTATTGGCGGCGTTGTATTCATATAGTGTCAAATGGCATAAACTGCCCTGGTTAAAAGAAAAGACAGTCATCATGTAACAACCGCCTAAAGTACAATATAATTTATATTTCTTTTACTAAAATTGCTTTCCTTGTAATTAACAATGTATCAAAAGACATATTACCTATCTATTTTAATGGGCAAAAAATTGTCTTTTTATTTATATTACGTTGGATTCTCAAAATAGTAGAACCAGTTATCGGTGATTCGTTCATAATACCCACCAGATGGAGTATCCTCAGGCTTTACATCATTTTTAATATAATATATTCCTGTTTGATTTTTACTACCTTTTTTAACAAACTTTATATCGCCCTCGCCTCCATATATACCAATATATTTTAACCTTATCATGATAAATGCTATGTCTTTTTCAACTTTATCAAATGCATTATTCTTGTTCTTCCCCTCCTCGTAAACAATCTTCTTTCCGTCTAAATAAATATAAATATTATCATTTAATAACTCCGTATAACTTTGAATGTTTTCAAATCGGTTCTTATTATTATGAAAGTCCGCTATAATATCAGTTTTTGATGTTCTACATTCTAATTGTGTAGATACAATAATAATCGTTGTAACAATAATTGCCAAACACGCTATAAGTAAAATTATATATTTTTTTCTTTTATACATACTAGTTCCTCCTATTTTAATCTAATCGCTTTTGACTTCGTATTTCCATTATAACTTTGGAAATACTGCCACTTATTTGTACTCCAAGCTTCCCAAACCATCTCAATATCATTAGCAGTAACATTTCCATTATCCCTCATTATATCCCCGTTATAAAACCCGGGATTATCGGGAACTTCTACGGTATCCTTTGCTTCAGGTCTTGAGCCACCTGCATATGCATCGTCTAATCCTAACACATGTCCAAATTCATGTGCAGCCGTTTGCGCATATCCATATCTTGAGTAATCAGCCCCATTACCATCGTAGTTTCTGAACATGTAAATTTCACCGGGTTCGCTTATAGACCAGGGATTCTTAAACGATGTATGCGGAATTTGTGTCTCGGTCTTTATTCCTAAAAATTTATCAACATCACTATTATCAATATTAAAATTAAGAAATTGTTGTTTTTTTGATGCATTAACTGGTGTGAGAAAATGATTTGGTGAAAAATCATTACTATAAATTGTAGTTTTGACTTTTATCACCTTTCCCTTTTCAAAATCATAATTAGTACCATAAAATAAACCATCCCAATTATTTATTATTCCTGCTGCAGCCATTTCAGCATATGTATATCCAGATTTGGTTGTGTTAGTTCCATTTGTATTACTGGTATTATTAGGAAAATAATTGTCGCCATCTCCAATAAAGTCGACATAAGCCTTAATGTTTATATTATCCCCAGAACGAGTAACTTGGACAGGTGAATACTTCATATCAGGCTGAACAACCACATTTGTCTGCTTATTAGAATCAATCCACCAGCTAACGGTATCACTTACCCCAGCAAGGTTGGTCAATTGCTTAACCTCGACCTGTGTTTTATTGTTTTCTATTTTAACATCTAATAATTTATTTCCATTTTTATCATAAATCGTGTTGGTTTTAGTATTTAGAGTAAGTGTTACATTTTTACCTGTTTCAGCATTTGGTATTGTAACTGTGTATACTCCTTTTGTAGTAGTAGCAGTAGTTGTACCCCCTAATCCGTCTACAATATCTGTCAAATTACCTGTTGAAACTCCATTACTGCACTTTGCATTTCCAATTGGCACATTTCCCACCTTAATTGTTGCAGCCACATGCCCCGTCGGATCCACATAAATCACAGGCTCATTATGGCAATACGTATACAAATTTAAGCTTAAGGGGTCACCTGCATTGCCCAGATATGTATCCTCCTGCAGGAATCTTGCTGTTTTTGCGTCATACATTCTGGCATTCAGGTAGTAGAGGTCTATTTCCTTATCGTACTGGTAGCCAGCATATGTCACGTTGTTGTTTACGCTTCCGGTCTGCTCGGTGATGTTTCCAAAGGCGTCATAGTAGTAGCTGGCGGCTACTGTGCCGTCTGCTCCCAAGAGGGCTGTCACATCCCCATGGCCGTTGTACATGTAGCTGTAGGTTTCCTCTTTTGCGGTTCCACTTTCCCTGGTGGTCACTGTCCTTTGCAGGAGGTTTGTGCCATATATGTTCCTGGCGGTTTCTTTTCCGTTTTCGTCTGTCTCCAGGATTACCTTGTCCCCTTCGTACAGGCTTCTGGTGGTTTTCCC
>JAEXFI010000054.1 GCA_023400235.1 Bacillota bacterium | reverse complement strand
CCTTGCAGAAGGAAAAAACCAAGAAGGTAAATGTAAATTACAATAATACCGCTCCAAAGAAAGTTGAGAATGGAAAAAAGGGGACGGGTAAAGATAATTCTCTAGTAGACAGTTTTACAAGTGGATTTAAAGGCTTCTTTACTAATCAGTATGAGTATTACAAAGGAAAAATACAAAAAGCATACACCGATCCTCTAGAAGCGGAAAAGGAAAATTTTAAAGAAGCGATTATTCCACCTACTTATAAAATACAAATGGGCATTGTAAATGACATGAAAGAAAATGCTGAGCTTGTTTTATCAGGAGATTTAAATAAAATTGTAGAGCATGGAGGTGAGGGCATTGCTGAAATGGTGGAGACAGGAGCTCTTGCACTTATCTCAGGAGGGATTGCAAAGATTGCGGGAAAAGTTACAGTTGCTAAAATGCCTGAGGGAGCGAGTAAGTCTATTTTCAAGAATATTGATGAAGGATTAAATTTTGCTTCAACTCCTGCAAAACACATGGAGAATCCAGGTAGGTTTGTCCCAACACAGACATTACAGGATGCAATAAAATCAACAAAAGGTGTTGCAGACCCAAGAGGTTCAAATGCTATGATGCATTATACAACCATGACTAAAAATGGGCAAACATACAATTTAGAAGTGCTTTATGATAAAGCAACAAACACAGTATATCATTTTGAGTATACAAGAAAAGCAATAGGAAATTTACCTGCTATACCTAAGTAATCCCGAAAGGAGATATTCTTATGACAGATAAGGAAAAGATTTACTATTTATTAACTGAGTTTAAAAAAGGCAACTATGATACAAATACCTTTTGTGACCAATTTACTGTTATTTATGATACAGAGATTGATTATGATAAACTGAGCAAAATTGAAAATGAATTGTTTAGTGAGTTGTCTACAATTACTGCAAGGTTTTCCCCCTATGAGGAGGATTTAAAAATACCGAATGTTTATTATAGTGAGCAGGAAGTAAAATATAAAGTAGAGGAAGTTTTAGCTAAATTATCGCTGTAAAGAACTCAGTAGCTTATATGAGTTGGGAGGTCACACAGTTTCGGCTGATGTGGCCTTACTTCTTGCTATTTAAGTTGACATAAAATTCAGAAAATGCAGCCAATAGAACAGATGCTTTTCAAAACGCTTTATACCAAATTTTATGTGTCGCAGTAACTTTTACTGCAGCACATAAAAACAAGCTTATATCAAAGGGTGTGCGGTATGCAACTAATCAGCAAGTGAAAAAGAGAATATTGCTGCAAAAAGCAATAGATAGCTGCAAACATCTTTAAGAGGTTTTAACAGCCACCTTAAAGACCACCTTTGAAACGCCAGTAAATGGGCGCTTACAACCTATCTCGACCACCTATCCGGTATACTATCGCTTATTGCGACCATCTATGCCGAATGCCGCAGCCCGCATTGCGGGCTGATGTAATCCGAAAGGGGCGCACCGCGGCCACCTCTCTTTAACCTGCATGAAAATAAACCGGTGGGTTCAGCACAATTTGCTCGGAAAAGTATCGAAACAAACAGTCGTCAAATTGCCCTCAAATTCCTTCTCAATCCATGAATGAGTATTCGTACTCCAGAGTCGCTTGAAAATTGGAAACAGGGGTAACACGTTGCCACACAGGGGCAAGGAATTGATGATTGAAAACATGCTGTACGGATTAATTTCTCCAACCTGGTTTTTACTCAGTTCATGAGGCATAGCGCACCCCCATGTTTCATGGTGAACCATAGCTTGACCGGCATTCTTGTCCATGCTAAAAAGGGGGCAGCGGGGGGGTTAAGGGAAAAAAATTCCCTTGCCACTTTCAACAAAGCACATCATAAAACACAGATACATGCAGAGAAGAAAAAACTATAACATTTTTTCTTCTCTGTTTTTTGTTTTGTCTCTTTCTCAGAATCTACTTGCAATCCTTCCGTACAGAGTTAACATCACACACAACGTAAGAATGAACCAAGGCTCGTGATGCCAAGCACTGAAAAACAGCGCAAATCACGTAATTTGTCACACTATGAATGGATAGGTTGGCGTTCCCTTGCGAGGATGAAGGTCAAGGGACACTTATTTACAAGAAATGTCCCTGATTTAATCTAACGCTCTTAAATTGAGGTTGCCGGTGTGAGTGGTGGAGACAGACGAAAAGGAGAGGATAAGAATTTATCAGAAAAGAAATACCTGCTTTATTGGAATCGACATGCATAAAGACACCCATTGTGCTGTGATTATTGACTGCTGGATGAATAAGCTCGGGGAGGTCAGCTTTGAAAACAGGCCTTCCAAATTTCCAGCATTCGTTGAGGATGTAAGGAGAATATGCGGTACAAAGGAATTTGTATTTGGCCTGGAGGATACCAGAGGTTTTGGCAGAAACCTTGCTGCCTATCTGGTTGGCAGGAGATTTGCGGTAAAGCATGTCAATCCGGCCTATACCAGTGCTGTAAGGCTATCAAATCCCATTATTTTTAAGGATGACTCCTACGATGCCTACTGCGTTGCCAGGGTACTCCGGGATATGGCGGATACCTTGCAGGATGCCAGACATGAGGATATTTTCTGGACGATACGGCAGTTGGTGAAAAGGCGGGACTTGATCGTAAAGAGCAATGTCATGAACAAGAACCAGCTGCACAGCCAGTTATCTTACAGCTACCCGTCCTACCGGAAGTTCTTTGCCCTGATTGTTCTAGCATTTGTTCTTGTATATAACTCTGATAGTTTTGTATGGAATTATGCGTATGCTGTAAAGCCAGAAAACCATAAATTATTAAGAGATTTGTGCAGGGGTTTCGCTGAATTTGTTAACAAGTAAATTAATAAAAGGTCACACAGTTTGATATGCTCCCCTTGTAGTAGACAGTTCAGATAATAAAAACTGTTCACTACAAGGATGAGCATATTTTTATAGGACATAAAAGTAAATTTTCAGTCATTAAATATAATTGAAAAATTCTGATGCCATAAGAATAACTCTCTCCGGAATTTTGTACATAACTCTAGCACTGCGAGTAAAAGTAGCTCTAAAAATACTAGAAATAATTATAAAATTAAACGGATTTCCTCACACGCAACACACTTTATCACTTAAATCAGTGAAAAATGCTGAATAAGCCTTAGTATATTAAATTGAGGAATAGGTCAACAGCTATATTTAACGTGTCTTATAAAGCAAAAATCGATTTTTACCGTGTTTCATTTGCTTCATGTCCTAGAGGCCCTTCAAACTTGCGAACTAAAGATGGTTGGAAAATAAAAATTAGGAACTCTATTTCGTATTTGACAAACTAAATTATTGAATTGTAGAAACATTCAACTTACAGAGCCACTTGTTTCTCAGCTCCTATAATAATTTATATAAATTTATTAATCAAACATTTCAGCGTGGGATGACCTTCTCCCCTCAATTTGGTCCATTCCATAAATTAGTCCAGATAATATAATAATATTATCTCGGGGAAAGAAAATAAAGAAAAATTTTACCCAAAACTATAGATGGTAATCCATATATGGTGGTATGGAAGCCAAGCCTATGGATGTACCTCACAGTTCATCGTCAAGAATCTGATAGATGGGCGCACCTTCGCATTGTGCCGGTATTCTTGTACCCAGCAGCACAGCCAGGGTGGGAGTCACATCTACCTGACGGATGACCCGGTCTGTGGTAAAGCCGCTCTTGATGCCCTGCCCGGCAGCCATAAAGATGGGTGAAACCGAGGTGTTGTAATAGCCCTGGGCCGTGGTAAGTCCGTCACCGTGCAGGCGGTTGAAGCCCTCTTCAACAGTGAAGAAAATATCCCCGCACTCCGGGCCGTTAGTACCGAGCAGTACGGCATCCTTATTCCTGAGGGCAATTCCCACAACGCGCTTTCCGGTGCGCTCATCTCTGTAATTATACAAGTCGGAGATAATCTGCTCCTCCAGGTCATATTTATTTTCAGGATTGACGATACCGTATTTATCCCGGTTCTTTACATTTATGTAGATATAGTTGCTGCGGATCTGAACTGCCCTGGTTTTGTCCCAATCGATCTCGTTTATGGAATTTCCGTCACTGTCTTTTTTAAGAACAGTATAGCCCATTTCCTCCATGATCCTTGTATTGACGCCGGCATATTCACCGAGAATAGGGGGTACATTTTCACCAACCAGCAGCCCGTGATCCGAAACGATCAGAATTGTGTATTCTTCATCCAAATAGTGCAGGAAGCGGCCGAGATACCTGTCTGTCTGTTCATAGAAGCGGTCAATGAACTCCTGATTGACTTTTTCGTCGGTGTGTTTCCAGGGTTCCAGTGTTTTTCCCAGATGCCAGAGCTGATGCCCGGCACAGTCCACATTATGGAGGTGGCTGAAGACGACGTCATAATTTTCGTAATCCAGCAGAAAGTTCAGGGAATCGGCCTGCCATTTGCAGTAGATATCCCACGACGGTTCGAAAACCTTATCCACAAGTTCGGAATCTTCACCGCCGATGAGGCTGACGGGCGGTATATAACCCACGTTTGCGATAATCTTATCCAGCAAGGTTGCCGGGTGCCATAGCATATTGTTGGTTGTATCCAGCGCGTTGCTGACCCACAGGCGCAGTTCCGTCCCGTCCGGGCTCAGATCAAGAATTTTATAGGAACGGCAGCAGGGCTTCGTCACACCTTTTTTCGTGGCGTTGTCAATGATGCCTGCGGTCATTTTCCCTTTTTCCAAAACTGCAAAGGACTTGGTGTCCTCCTTTGAGCGGTAAAGTGATACCGAATCATATACACCCCGCTTGTTTTTTGTGATGAGGCCAAAGCGGCTTTCCTTGCCGGCTGAAATCAGCAGAGTGAATTCCAGTGCGTCAGCCGGTGCTGATTTCCAGCCATTCGCCTGTTTGATGGGTGAAAAAATCATGTCATATGCCACCTTGGCCCCAATCATCATTTCGGTATCGTCCAATGTGTTTACATAAGTTCTTATTTCTCCACCTTTTCTTGCTTCATCACCCCACCAAAGTTCCATCATTTCATCCGTATCATCATCCCCGGACGATAAAATTTCACTGATATCGGTGATGTTGCAGCCAACGCCGGCTGCTTTTTGCGTATGAGGAATGAATTTGAGCTTTTTAGTTTCAGAGGAGGCATGGAGGACCTTCTCCCAATCCATCTGTGCCACTCCCATATTAACAGAGCCTGGCTGGGTACCGTCAACCACATGCAGCAGCGGACTCTTGGAGCTTGGCGGCCAGGATGAGCCGGGCCAGTGCCAGACCAGGGTTTTGAGGCCTGCCTCGGCTGTAACGTTCCATAGCTGTTCGGCTTTGCAGTATCTTGAATCCATGTTATACACCACAGCATCCAGGCTCTGTGGAGCTTGCCGCCAATAACATGTGATACCGTGGGTCCCCGGGTATGCACCCGTTGCCAGCGTTGTCCAGCAGGGCGGAGTAATCGTGGGATGAGCCCCGAGCATATCCAGTTCTTTTCTAGCGGAACCCAGCGCAAGATACCGTTTTATATGAGGCAGCCGTCCTTCATCAACCAGTCTTTTTGTAATCATTGGGTCCATTCCATCTATACCTAGAACAATCAATTTTTTAGTTCGGGCTTTTCTGTTCATTTTGACCTCCTTAGAACCTGTTCAGGGTCTATTCGTACTTGCCATTCAGGGCGGATTTTGCGCCAAGCACAAGCAGAGATTAACAGGTTCTTGTTTAAAATCATACTATACATATTTAAAAACTATATTAATTGATTTGCAGCTATATGGACAGTACAAAATCATCATACCGGATATCGAAAATAACGATAGCAGCCAAGAGGAGAATACCTTCTGAAACATTTTAGAAAGTGTTGACGTATATTGATTATAAATGTATATTAAACATATAGGAATAATATAATTCATGAAAGAGGATGCGTATGAAATTCGAGCAGCTCCATCTATTTAAAGAAGCTGTCAAGTATAATTCAATTTCAATAGCTGCCGAGAAAAACTATATGTCACAATCTTCCGTAAGCTACTCCATTGTAAACCTGGAAAAGGAACTGGGGATTGAACTGTTGAAAAGGACAAATGCCGGTGTAACGCCGACTCAATTGGGGGAGATTGTCCTTCAAAAAACGGAGGACATTTTTAAATCGGTGGACGAAATTGTTCAAGTGACAAAAGAACAGCTCAATGCCGGAGAGGTCAATATTACCAGTATTCCGTGCATTTGCGACTGGATTATACCCAAAACGATCCAGAGGCTGAAAGAGCATACGGCAGACATTATCCTGTCGGTAACAACCGCCGAAAGCAGTCAGGTTGCTCACGACGTATCATCAGGGATTTCAGAAATCGGAATACTTATCAATTATGGAGAACTGGAGCGCAATACCGATCTCAAATATTCGCCGTTGTTTTGTGATGAATACATGCTCTATGTGGGAAAAAATTCCCCTTACTGGGACAGAGACAGCATTACATACGGTGAACTCGTGAAAGAGCCCTATGTGGCCTACCGTGATGAATTCAGAAAATATAACGGCGGTCTGACAAATATGATTGGGACAGACAAGTTACCCAACGTGATATTTCGGACTGACAGCTTGGACTCTATTAAAAGTATGATCATTCACAATCATTATGTAGCTTTTTTTCCAAGATACATGTCTGGAAATGATGTGTATATCCAGAGTGGTCTCATCAGACGGCTGCCGATCTCAGACAAAAATCTGGAGTTTGAGGTGGGATATGTAGAAAGTATGAAATACAAACCAAACAAGATTGACAAGATTGTGTTGGATGTGATCAGGAAAATGGTAAAAGAAATCAAAATATAAGTTCAGCCGGAGGAAATAGCATTGTTGTATGGTTTGGGGTCAGGATTTCTGTGGGCGGTGCAGACCGTTATACTTTCAATCGTATTGGCTGCAGGGATATTCACACAGTCCTCTCAGGCAGTTTTTCTTGCGCCTGTTGTAAGCGCTTTTCTCAATGACGCCATATCGGGCGTCTGGCTATTGGTATTCCGGAAGTCGCACAGACCTTTCAGAGAAAGCAATGTCTTAATGGTACTGAAAAGCAGGCATGGAAGGCTGCTGTTGCTCAGCGGCTTGTGCGGCGGACCATTAGGGATGGGTGCTTATGTTCTGTCGATTAGTTGTGTGGGAGTCACGGATACGGCTGTTATTTCAGCACTTTATCCGGTGGTCGGTTCGATTTTAGCCTGGCTGTTCCTGCAGGAAACATTGTCTGGAAAACAAATGGCGGGTATTCTTATGAGTGCAGCCGGTGTCATTGGCATGGTCGGTCTGCCGTTGGGAAATGGAGGACATGCCGCCAATTATATACCGGCTTTTGCCTGTGCGCTGTTCTGGAGCATGGAGGCGGTGCTCTCGTCCTATGGGATGAAACACGGCAGCATACCCTTTGAAGCAGCGCTGCAGATCAGGCAATGCACATCCTTTGTGTGTTATGCAGTTGTGTTTCTGCCCATGCTCAATGCCTGGAGCTTTACGGGACGCATTTTGTCAGACCGGATACTCCTTCTCCTTCTTCTGACGGCCCTGCTGGAGACAGGTTCCTATCTGCTCTATTACAAGTCCATCAGCGTGACCGGCCCGTCAAAGGCCATGTCCATGAACATTACGTATATTATCTGGTCAATACTGCTGAGTCTTATCATTTTAAAAAAACTGCCCGCAGCATACGAGGCAGTTAGTATAGTCATACTGGCTGCAGGTGTTATTATGGTCGTAGGCTTTGGCCGGGAAAACAAGTGATGTGAGCTATGAAAATATTCAATACCCCATATGAAACGAAAGGGTATTCCTTATTTAGCGGTTTTGAGTTAAAGTAATGTATATAAAACATATATATTTAATATGGAATGGAGGGGCAGATAATTAATAGAATCAGTAAAAAATACATTGTGAGTATTTTAACCGGTGTAGTCTTCCTGGGCCTGTGGATGATCTTGACCTGGAATCACAGGGTTTCTAGCATAATTATCCCATCTCCCGCCGAGATGTGGAGTACCTTTTTGGATCTTCTGCAGAAGGGCTATAAAGGTCATACCTTGTGGGCACATTTGCTGGCCAGCTTGAGAAGGCTTATGATTGCATACATATTTGCTGTTGTGACGGCCATTCCATTAGGCTTGCTGAGCGGTTACTCCGATAAAATACGTGCAGTATTTGAACCAATCATTGCTTTTATACGCCCGCTTCCGCCACTGGGATATTACACTATCATTATTCTGTGGATGGGTATCGGTGACAGCTCCAAGATATTTTTGCTGTTTCTCGGTGCTTTCGCTCCAATCTATGTTTCTTGCGTTGCGGGTGTGACACGTGTAAAACAGGATTATATCAACAGAGCCAGGACATTGGGTGCAAATCGCCGGCAAATCTTTTTCCATGTGATTTTGCCATCCTCCCTGCCGGATATCTTCGTTGGTTTGAGAAACGCTATGAGCAGTGCATACGCAACCTCCGTTGCTGCGGAAATGGTTGCCGCTGTATCAGGCATTGGCTGGATGGTTCTGGACGCCAGCAAATATCTGCGCAGTGATGTCATATTTGTAGGCATTATAATCATGGGAGTTACCGGAATTCTGCTGGACAAAATATTGCTGTACTTGGAAAAGAGAATTGTTTTTTGGAAAGGGAAAAATTAAAAACAGGAGGGCATTGAAATGAAAATGAAATCGTATAAAAAAATATTAACAGCAGTCTTGATCTTGATTTTGGGAAGCCAGTTGCTGGCATGCGGCGCAAAGCCGGCCAACGAGGTGACAACCTCTACGGCAGCCCTGGCAACCTCCTCAGCAGTTGCTGAACCATCAACCACGGATAAAAACAAGGATCCTGTCACTGGGGAAAAATATCCTGAAGTAATAAACATCGGTGTTATAGAAGGCGGCCCTGAATCCGCCATCCTGATCAAAGAGAATTATTTCAGCGGTATCGGTATCAAGGTCAATGCCGTCACTTATTCGGCGGGCACGGACATCAACAATGCCGTTGTGTCAGGTGATGTGGATGTCGCCTCTTTTGGTTCCTCGCCCATTGCTCTTGGAATCGCCAACAAAATCAACTACAAAGCAGTTTTCGTGTCCTATATAGAAGGCGGAAATATTGAAGCGCTGGCTGTTAAAAGCAAACTGGGTATAAAGGATGTGGCTGGTTTAAAGGGAAAGACCATCGCCGCACCGTTCGGAACCACCTCCCATTACGCGCTGCTTAACGCTTTAGAACTGAAGGGTCTCAGTGCCAATGACGTGAAGCTGCTTGATATGGGAGGCCAGGATATTGTAGCTGCATGGAAACGCGGAGATATTGACGCTGCGTATATCTGGAGCCCTGCACTGGACGAAATAGTAAAGGATGGCAATATTGTCATCAATGACGGCGATTTGGCGGAAAAAGGTATCACTATACCGGAGATCGGTATTGCAAGAACTGAATTCGCCGAGAAATATCCAACTTTGGTCAGCCAGTACGTCAAAGCACTGATCAAGACGTATAACCTGGTTAAGACAAATCCTGATCAGGCCACCAAGGATGTCGCCGACTGGGAAGGCATAGCCATAGAAGGTGCCAAGGGCCAGGTCAACGATAATATCTGGGTTTCCGGAGAAGAACAGCTCACGGATAACTATCTTGGCACGGCAAGTAAAAAGGGTAAGCTGGCAGAAACACTCAAAACCATCGCAGACTTCCATAAGGCACAGGGTAATATCAGTAAAACACCAGATGCCAAGGTATTTGAGGAGGCAATAGATTCTTCCTTTGTGGAACAGGCATTAAGGCAAGATTAATTAATAGCTTCCCCATTTTGAGGCGGCCATTTTAGAGTAAGCTTCCATGTACTTCGCCAATACGACCTTGCCATCAGTTGCAATACGGTGGGCATTGCACTTTCTTCGGTCTTGTCTTGACGAAAAACATCTCGCCTCAAAAGGTCGTTTTATTATTTAATTATGCCTAAAAATAAGCTGGTCAATTTAATGACGGCGGAACAGCGGCAGGAATAGTATGAATAACGAAAACATTAATAAAATTGAGAATTTTTTTGAAGCTGCAAATGAATTGATTTCCATGGATGGAGTGTCTTTGGTATACGACAAGAGAAGCGACGCGATTCCCGCAATCGACAATATCAACATTAATATCTATCCGGGAGAATTCGTTTGTGTAATGGGACCCAGCGGCTGCGGCAAGAGTACGCTTCTCAACATCCTTGCCGGCTTCGTTCTGCCCACCAGCGGGAATGTAAAAATCAACATGACGGAGATTAAGGGAATTGATTCACATAGAGGCGTTGTTTTTCAGCAGCCGCCCCTCTACGAATGGTACTCCGTCCGCAAGAACATCGCTTTCGGCCCAATGATGAAAAAAGTGCCGAAAAATAAAATCAGAGAAGATGTGGAGACCTACCTTGAGAAAGTCGGTCTGGCGCAGTTTGCAGACAAAAAGGTATATGAACTGTCAGGTGGGATGAAGCAGCGTGCGGCTATTGCCAGCGCCCTCATTAACAACCCGGAGCTTCTGCTCATGGATGAACCCTTTGGCGCTCTGGATGCGCTGACGAGAGAACAGATGCAGGACCTGATCCGGAAAATATGGTGGAATTCGGGCAAAACTATATTTTTTATCACACATGATGTAGATGAGGCACTTCTGCTGGGCACGAGGATACTGGTCATGTCAAAGCACCCAGGAAGGATTATTGCCGATCTGCCGGTGCATTTTACAAAAGACCTCATCAATGAAAACTCGGATGATGCAAGATATACCGAAAGCTTTCACATGAAAAGGAAACATATTTTACAGCTTATCAACGAGCAATAAGGCATACATAAGGAGCAGAATAAGGAGCAGAAAAGGCCATTCGCAAATGGTCGTTTTTGTTCCTTTTAAATTTGTACGAAAACACTGTGTGGTGTTAGAAAGCCATGCAAATTCATTTGATGATGTATTCTGCCGTAGGAATATTATTACTACTGTGTAAAAACTATAGAATAAATAACGGTATTTTTATTTTTGGGGCTAATTGAGGCAATTTACCGTTATCTGTTGAAGCAACATACTGCTTGGTCAGTCTGACTTGTGCTCTTTTCCAACTCACCAAAATTCCATAAAAACCCAGTTATCGAACAAATGTTTAAGCATATCGTATCATAGGTGTAAGTTTGAACGAAAATTTGAAGCATATAAAATGTGGCACCTATTCCATGCGTTTAATTTCATGGAGTTTTGTGCAAAGTGGAGGCATGGAAATAATTATGGAAGATAAATCAAGAATCTAAACATTTTGGAACAGGAGAGAGAATATGAGCAATGTAATATTAAAGACCCACCAACTGTGCAAAAGCTTTAAAAGCGGGAACCAGGAACAGCGGGTATTAAGAAATCTGGATATTGATATTTATGAACAGGATTTTACCGTTATCATGGGTTCCTCAGGCGCTGGCAAATCCACCCTGATGTATGCCTTGTCAGGAATGGACAGGTCAACCAGCGGAACCATCCGGTTTTTTGACTCAGAAATTGCAAGCCTGAACAGCGACAAGCTGGCAGTATTCCGCAGAAAGAACTGCGGGTTTGTATTTCAGCAAATGTTTTTGCTGGACAACATGAGCATTTTGGATAATATTTTAGCCAGCGGACTGCTCATAGGAAACGACAGGAAAGAGATTATCGCTTATGCTAAAGAACTGCTCACAAAGGTGGGTCTGACGGAAACTATCTGGAGAAAGTTTCCCACACAGCTCTCAGGCGGTGAAAACCAACGTGCCGCAATTGTCAGAGCATTAATCAACAAGCCAAAGGTGGTTTTTGCCGATGAACCCACCGGTTCTTTAAATTCTGCGGCTGGGAAAGCAGTGCTGGATGTCCTTACGGATGTAAATAACAGCGGTCAAAGCATTATAATGGTAACCCATGACCTGCATTCCGCCAGAAGAGGCAATCGAATCCTGTACATAAAAGACGGAGTCATTGGCGGTGAATGCAACCTGGGAAAGTATGTGAGCGGAGATAGACAGCGACATCAGAAGCTTCAGGATTTCCTTCTGGAAATGGGGTGGTAACGTGTATAAATTATGGATGCTGGCCGGTGCTAACATACGGAAAGCAAAATCGGTTTCCGCCACGCTTGTGGTTATGTTTATTATTGCAGCCTTTCTGCTGAATGCCGGGCTTTTGGTAGTTATAAATTACGGCGGCTTTTTTAAAACCCTCAAGGCAGAACTTTCCCCTTCGGATGTTTACTACATGCTGCCGGACGCCCTTTTCACAGATGAAGTAAAAGCTTATCTTGACGGAAATGAGCATATTTCAAAAATGCAGGAAAATAACATGCTGCTCATAGATGCAAAAATTACTTCCAAAGGGAAAGAAAAGTCCTATAACATTTTATTCAACAACATGGATGAACAAAGAGAGATATCCAAATGGAAATTTGTCGGTCAGCATCTGCCGGCTGAGGAAATGTCAGTATATGTCCCGGATATTTTTAAAGCCGTCAGCGGATATGAACTCAACGATAAAATCCAGCTTAAATTTTCAGATAAAAAAACAGGCGCTGAAAAAACTTTGTCACTTACGGTAAAAGGATACACGGAAGACATATTTTTCAGCTCCAGTGACACCGGGTTTATGGGTTTTTATCTGACCCCGGATACCTATCAAAAGGTATCGGACATAATTGATAGTTCCAGCAGCAACATGCATGTGGTGTTTGCGAATTTGGATGAGGTGGATAAGATAAAGACTGTTGAAAGCGGCATCCGTGAAATTCTGGGTTTAAATTCTGCTTCGCTGCTAGCTGGAGACGCGTCATCCCTGTTTGTGGTCATTGACCTGGAACTGGTGGAAATGGCCCGTTGTATGATGGCTACAATGATTTCGGTAATGATGGTTGTTTTTTCTATGATTATTGTGATTGTATGCCTGCTGGTGGTACGTTTCAGAATCGTAAACAGCATTGAAGAAGACATCATGAAAATCGGATCATTAAAAGCAATTGGTTATACCAGCCGGCAAATTATTCTTTCCGTTATAATGCAGTATCTGCTTTTGGCAGGTATAGGAAGCCTTGCCGGAATTGCTCTTTCATACCCCGCTTTACCCGCAGTCGCGGCTGTATTTGAACAGCAGTCCGGTCTGAAATGGGAACAGGCCTTTGACGGTGCAATCAGCTCATCTGCTCTTTTTACGTTGCTGCTGATTGTTGTTCTGGTTGCCTGGCTGGCCGCCCGTCACTTAAGCAGGCTGAGTCCAATCAATGCACTGCGTGGTGAAACCACTGCCCGTAAGTATAAAAGAAATCATTTGCAGTTGGAGAAGGCAAAGGGCCGGTTAACCGTCTTATTGGCTTTTAAGTCTGTTCTGCAAAGCATGAAGCAAAACATCATGATAGGGATTATCCTTGTTGCTGTTACGTTTGCCGGAGCTTTCGGCGTAATAATGTTTTATAATACAACCATTGATACCAAAGCTTTCGCAGAAGTCCCGGGTATGGAAATATGTAATGCAATCGCCGTGCTTAACCCGGCACTGGATCAGACCCAGGCAGTGAAAACCATCGAAGGCCTGGATAATGTCCGGAAAGTGCAATATCTGGATGAGGTGAAAATAAAGGTTGAGGGCGGTGAAGCCTCTGCATATGTGATGGATGATTACTCCAAAAAAGAGTCTATGCTGGTGTATGAGGGCCATTATCCCAGCTCCGGCAAAGAAATTGTCCTGGCGGGCATATTGGCGGAAAGACTGCATAAAACCATTGATGACACTGTCACCGTGAGCTTTGGCAATCGGGAGGATATCTATACAGTAGTTGGTTTGTCCAACGGCTCCTCCATGGGCGGACTGAATACTTCAATTCTGGCGGATGACTTTAAACGGCTGAACCCGGACTTTAAGCCTCAAGCTTTATATATTTATCTGGACAAAGGAACCGATGCCAGCCGGTTTATAGAAAAATTAGAAGACCGGTTTGATAAGCAGCTCCTGCTAGGGGCGGTGAATTTTGATAAAGAAATGGCTGAGGGTATGGCATCCTATCAAAATATAGTTGCAGCCATGGGACTTGCAATGCTGGTAATTACACTGCTTGTGGTTGCGTTGGTTTTATATTTTGTCCTCAGCTCCTCAGTGATTCGCAAAAAGCGGGAACTGGGGATTCAGAAGGCAATCGGCTATACCACGTTTCAATTGATGAACCAGCTTGCCATCGGCTTTACGGTTCCAATCATACTGGGAGCGGTTATTGGCAGCCTTCTGGGCGCGTTTTATACCAACGCGCTGATGTCTGTATCAATGAGAGGAATGGGTGTTATGAAAGCGGGATTTATTGTGAACCCTTATTGGGTGGCTGCGTTCGGCGGGGCAACCATCATATTTTCCTACCTGTTATCTCTTTTAATAACCTGGAGGATTCGTAAGATTTCAGCATATGCCCTTGTTACAGAGTAGCTATGCCAGGACTGCAAATGCATTAGAAAGTTGAAGATACCCGAAATCAATATTATAATAATGGTATTGCAGCTTATAAAGGAGATAATACTTTGCAGAAAAACCAGATATTGAAGCAATATTTTGGATATGATACGTTTCGGGAGGGACAGGAAGAGCTGATTGACAGCATTTTAGCCGGTAAGGATGTACTGGGCATAATGCCCACTGGGGCAGGGAAATCACTGTGCTTTCAGGTTCCTGCACTTGTGCTGCCGGGAATTACCCTGGTGGTGTCTCCTCTGATTTCCCTTATGAGGGATCAGGTGCAGGCGCTGGTTGCCAATGGAATTCCAGCTGCTTTCATCAACTCGAGCCTGTCCGCCGCACAAACGGCGAAAGCCATTGACAACGCCAGAAACAACAGGTACAAAATCATATATGCAGCGCCGGAAAGACTTGAACTTCCTGAATTTATCGAGTTTTTACAGAGAGCGGACATTTCTATGGTCACGGTGGATGAGGCCCACTGCGTTTCTCAGTGGGGGCAGAATTTCAGGCCAAGCTATCTGAAAATCCGGGATATGCTTGAGAAGCTTCCCAGAAGGCCGGTCATATCGGCGTTTACCGCAACAGCAACCAGTGAGGTTAAGGAGGATATCATCAGGCTTTTAAACCTTCAGGAGCCTCATGTGCTGATTACCGGTTTCAACCGGGAGAATCTTAGTTTTGAGGTGAAGAAACCCACTGACAAGTATGGAACCGTGCTCAATTACCTGAAGGAGAATCCTGATAAAAGCGGGATCATCTATTGTTCTACCCGTAAAGCGGTGGAGGAGGTGTGCAGCAGGCTGATGGGGGACGGCTACAATGCCACCCGTTACCATGCAGGGTTGACGGAAGAAGAACGCACACGCAACCAGGATGATTTTATCTATGACAGAAAGGCGGTCATGGTTGCCACCAACGCTTTCGGAATGGGAATCGATAAGAGCAATGTTACTTTTGTCATTCACTACAACATGCCGAAAAATCTTGAGAGCTATTACCAGGAGGCAGGAAGGGCCGGGCGTGACGGAACGGCGGCGGAGTGCATCCTGCTCTATGGCGGACAGGATGTAATTACAAATCAGCTGCTGATTGACAGTGCCAATGACCGGGATGAAATGGAGCCCGAAATACTGGAACAGGTGAAGGAGAAAGAACGTGAACGGCTGAAGAAAATGACTTATTATTGCCATACCTCCGATTGCCTCAGAGAATACATACTCAGGTATTTTGGGGAGAAGACTGCTGGCTTTTGCGGCAATTGCAGCAATTGCAACAATGAGTTTGAAGAGACGGATATTACGGAACAGGCTCAAATGATTCTTTCCTGTATAGCCAGGCTGAATGAACGCTTTGGCATCAAAACCGTAATAGATACACTTAGGGGGGGCAAATCCGAGAAGCTGCTGAAGCTGGGACTGAACCGGATAAAAACGTACGGTATAATGTCCGGTGTTCCTGAGAAAAGGATTCGGGATATCATTAATCATATGGTGCTCCAGGAGTATTTGCTGCTTACCAATTCGGAGTTTCCCGTTGTCAGGCTGGCAGCAAGGTCAAAGGAAGTGCTGCACGAAAATGTCCGATTATACATGAAGCTGCCAAAAGACAGTGCTGAGGGCAGCAGTCTTGCAAAGGCGTCAGCGGCAAGGAAAAAGGCACAGGGGAAAAGCTCTTCTGGTTCAAGGCTGGACATCAGGAATGCGGCTGTGGACCCCGGGCTTATGAAAAAGCTGAAGGAGCTGAGGCTGAAACTGGCTCAGGAAAAGCAGGTTCCCGCCTTTGTTATTTTTTCTGATGCAACGCTGGTGGACATATGCCATAGAAGGCCTGCCAGCCTGGAAGAGCTTCTGGAGGTATCAGGTATCGGCAAGGTCAAGCTGGAGGCGTATGGAGAAGCAATACTGGAGGTTATGGGCAGCGCCTGTGAGCCTGAATGATTCAGACGCTAAAGCTGCGCGTTGGTTTACATATTCATACTTTCGGCATTACAATTATGCAGTATAATTATTACAATACAACACAGAAACACAAATAGAAAGGAAGCGGTTTTAAATGGGGGATCCCGGTAAGTTTGCAAACATAGCCGAATATAATGTTTTTATGGTTGCTTTGGGAGCGTTAGTACTCTCTGAGGGCGTAATATGGTTTGTGACATCAAGAGGAAGGAGAAGCACTTCAAATAAGCATACTGATAATGGAACAATATGGCTGATAATGCTGGGGTGGTATAGCAGTCTCATGGCCGGAGCTCTTTTCAGAAGTCAAAGCATGCCGCAGGTTGTGAGAAACCTGTTGCTTCCGCATTTTACCTATTACATTGGAATCGTCTTTATTGCTGCGGGAGTAATAATACGCTGTACTGCGGTGGGAACTCTGAAACATGCCTTCACGCTATCGGTGCAGACAACAGACAGCCAGCACCTCATTCAAACCGGACTGTATGGCATTGTCAGAAATCCGGCTTATACAGGAAGTATTATAAGCTTGTTAGGGGTGGCTTTGGCATATGGCAATATTTTGGGGTGCATCAGTGTTCTTGTGATTTGCCTCATTTGCTATGGGGTCAGGATACATGTTGAAGAAAAGGCATTAAACACGCAATTTCACCAGGAATTTGAACAATACTGCAAGCGCACCAAATACCGCCTGCTGCCGGGTATATACTAAGCTGGCTGAAATGGCCGGCTAAGCTGTATTTATCAAAAGAATTTACATAATGTAAAAAATAATTTAACAAAAGGAAGTAATAAGACTTTAAAATCTATTACTTTCTTTTTTCATTACCGCTTGTAAAAAAGCTTTCTGGATTTCAAGGTGAGCCTCAGTATAAATTTCCTGCAAAACGGCAAAATTGAGAAAAACTTGAGAATTGTATGAAATAATATTGCTTGCTGAAGGGAGGTCAGTATTTGAAAAATAAAATTTTACTGGTTGATGATGAAAAGGGTATCGTCAAAATGCTGAGTAATTATTTTGAAATGTCAGGATTTCAAGTGTATTCCGCATATAATGGAAAAGAAGCACTTGAAAAAATTGTCTTCCAGCCGGATATAATCCTGCTGGACATTAATATGCCTGAAATGGACGGCATCTCTGTTTGCCGGCGGATTCGGGAGCATGTCACCTGTCCGGTTCTTTTTCTCACAGCCCGTATCGAAAGCAGGGATAAAATCATTGGATTTCAGGCCGGAGCGGACGATTATATTGTCAAGCCCTTTGACATAGAGGAATTAGGTGCGCGAGTGGACGCGCACTTGCGGCGGGAACAGCGAAAACAGGAACATACAGTGGTGCGCTTCTTTGGCGAACTGGCCATTGATTATTTAAAGAGGGAGGCGACGGTAAGCGGTGATACTGTTCCACTTTCAAAAAAGGAATTTGAGATTGTGGAGCTGCTTTCTATTAATGCCGGACAGGTCTTCGCCCGGGAACGGATATATGAAGCTATATGGGGTATTGATGGCGATGGCAGCAGTGATACCATCATGGAGCACATCCGGAAAATTCGCTCAAAACTATCCTTGCATACTCTGCACAACTACATTGAAACGGTATGGGGGGTGGGCTATAAATGGAACGGCTGAGACAGCTGGGCTTAAAAAAAGCGTTTTTTTTCCTGACGATACTGTTTTTACTGACTGCCTTGATACTTAGTATCTTCACTATTTTAGGCATCAGCAATCTGCTGCGGCAATATGAACCGTCAGTAGAAATAAAAATTGAAAGTACTGGTGTAATAATTCCGGGCCCTACGGCAGAGGCGGGCGACCTGCCACTTTGGTATCATGCTTTGGCTGTTTTACAATTGGCACTCCCGGTGTTTTTCGTAATAACAAGCTTGCTGTCAGCAGATTTTTTGTTTTATAGATGGAAACTTAAAAAGCCCCTTACAGAGCTGAAAGCCGGGGCAGAACGAATTATGCATAACGACTTGGATTTTTCTATTACGCCTGGTTCCCAGGACGAACTTGGCAGGTTGTGTTCCGCTTTTGAAGAAATGCGGCTTGAGCTGGTAAAAAACAATGGGGAGCTCTGGCGTCAAATGGAGGAACGAAAGCGCCTCAATGCGGCTTTCTCCCACGACCTTCGCAATCCGGTCACCGTATTGAAGGGATCTGCAAAAATACTGAAAAAAGGACTGGCAAATGGCACGCTGCCTTCTCATAGCGTTCTGGACTCAGTATCGCTCATAGAAGAATATACAGGCAGAATTGAAACTTACATTGATGCCATGAGCAGCGTCCAACGCCTGGAGGAATTGAAGTGTTCTCCCCAGGGCCTATGTTTGGAAACCCTGGCCAAAGAGCTTTCAGACTGTATTCACCTGCTTACTGTGAATTCTTGTCTTAAAATTTCAGAACAGCTTGATAACCGGCGGGAAGTAATCTGGCTTGACAAGGCAATGGTGTTCAATGTAGCAGAGAATCTGATTGTAAATGCAATGAGATTCGCAAAAACTGAAATACAGCTCAGCTTGACACTGGATTCTGAAACACTTGTATTGTCGGTACAGGATGACGGCCCGGGTTTTCCACAGACAATCCTTCAAAGGGGTGCGGAACCATTTCTGCGTGGTGATGAAGGTGACGGCCAGAGTGCACATTTTGGCATGGGACTATATGTTTGCCGCCTATTATGTGAAAAGCATAAGGGCTCTTTAAAATTGCAAAATACTTCCTCAGGGGCTTTGATAACAGCAAGGTTCAATAATTTATCAACTTGAGGGATTTTTGAGAATTACCTGATATGCTCTTCTTATCATCGAAAGGAGAGCATGTTTTATGTTAATACAAGGAAAAGATTTAAGAAAATATTATGGCAGCAGTGAAAACAAGGTAACTGCCCTTGAAAATGCGAATATTGAAATTACGTCAAATGACTTTATTTCAATTATGGGGCCGTCAGGCAGCGGAAAAAGTACCTTGCTTCATATTCTCAGCGGGTTGGATATGCCAACCTCCGGTACGGTTGCATTTGACGGAAAAAATATTTACCAGGCGAAGGATAATGAGCTATCAGCCTTTCGCCGCCGGAGGATAGGCTTTATTTTTCAGCAGTATAATCTGCTGCCTGTATTGACTGCAAAAGAGAATATCCTCATGCCGTTGCTTCTGGACAAGCGTCAGCCGGATGAGGTCTATTTGAAACAAATCACCGAGTTTCTGGGAATCAGCAATAGACTTTCTCATCTGCCAGGGGAGCTTTCGGGAGGACAACAGCAACGTGTGGCCATTGCCCGAGCTCTTATAGCAAAGCCTGATATTATTTTTGCAGATGAACCTACGGGAAATTTGGACAGCAAAAGCGGCAGAGAAGTGATGGAAACCCTGGAAAACATCTGGCGGGAATTTGGCAAGGCGCTGGTCATTATCACCCACGATGAACTTATTGCTAAAATGGCACTGCGCCGATTTGCAATGGCGGACGGAATACTTTCGGAGGTGACTGCACTATGAAAGCTTATCATGTGCTGGCGTGGAAAGAACTGAGCGCTCAAAAGCTGACCACCGCCCTTATGGTGATTGCCATAGTTCTATCCACCATGATGACAACAGTTATCGGGCAGTCCTGGGGAATTTTGCAAGCCTTGCGGGAACAGCAGGCAGGGCTGCTGAATGGCAACCGTTATGCCACATTTCATAACCTGACAAAGGAGCAAAAAGCTATTCTTGAGGAAGCCGGCACGCTCTCCTTTGTGGGCAGCAACATCATTCTTGGTACGGCTAGGCTGAAAAACAGCGGAATAGCTTTACAGCTAAGAGAATATGACAAGGAGAGCCTGGAGATTTATCCGGCCATTTCACAAATCAGCAAGGGTCGTCTCCCGCAGAGACCCGGAGAGATTGCCTTACCCCAGGATGCACTGGATTACCTGGGTGTCTCAGGCCAAATAGGCGATACCCTTACCCTTGATTTAAGTATTTCCATACTGGAGGACAAGGAAGAAGCATATGCTTATAAAGCGGAGTTTACACTGTGCGGAATTTTAAAAAGCAATTACCTTGCCTACGTTTCCGGGATTGTCACCGGAATTGCAGGGAGGGGAGCCGCTGAAAAATATTTGCCTGAAAAATATATGCTCTATTCCACGGATTTCCGCACAAAGGAAAAAAAGAGCTTTCAACAGACCGTACACAAGCTTGCTGACAAGGTTGAGCTCCCCGGCAGCCGTATACAATACAATTGGCTTTACCTGAAGGCCCTGGGCATAAAATATGATAAACAGGAAAGTGACTCTGACCCGGGCGGCGGTGGTATTTCCTATATGATAGCTGCTGGTATCATAATTGGTTCTTTGGTTTTATTAGCAGCAGGCCTCGTCATTTACAATGTTTTAAAAATCACTGTAAGTAAACGAATTAAAGATTATGGAATTTTGCGGGCAATTGGAGGGCGGCAAAGGCAGCTTTATCTTTTGGTTGCAGAACAGCTTATCCTGCTATGCCTTATTGGCATTCCGGCAGGTGCTGTTCTGGGTGTACTGTCAGCCGGTGGAATCACAAAAGCAGCCACAAGCCTGTTTTCTCCGGAGATTTTTATGGTACAGAATATGGCGGAACTCCAAGCCTTGATTGCGGGAAGCAGTAAGGGAAAACTGCTTCCGCTGCTGATCAGTACCACCATTACATTGATATCCGCCTTCATTGCCGCTATGCCCGTGGCGCATTATGCCGCAAAAGTCTCACCTACGGTTGCCATGAACGGTATAACAGGCAAAGTTAAAAGGATGAGTCGCCGAGAGAGATCCATACGGCATTTTGAAGCATTTTATGCAAGGCTGAACCTGAAAAGAAATATGGGGAGGACCACTATCACAATTCTCTCTTTAGTAATGAGCATTACGGTATTCGTGGCTCTTCAATCCTTCTCAGGCTTGCTGGATATCTCCAAGGACGTTCAAAAACTGCATTTGGGCGGTTATTCCATTACCAATGAGGCGGTGGGCTTTGAACCGGCTGTTGTGAAGGAGTTAAATTTGTATGAAGGGGTAGCCTGCCTGCACACTTTGAAATACAGACTTTATATGCAGCAAAGCAACGGTACGCTGCCAATTGAGACAGGATTCCGGCTCAAGCCCGGTGAAACTCTTCAAATTGTGGGCGTGGACCTGGAACGCTTTAAAATACTTTTGCAGACACTAACAACAGAGGAGCTACAAGAGATAAAAGACGGGAAAGCATGCCTGGTAAAAAATCCTGTGTCCATTTCTTATGAGGGAAGACAGTCGGAAACTACCTCCTTTAAAAGGGGAGATACTGTTTCAGTTGCCGGAAGAGAACTTAAAGTGCTGGGCATATGCAACGCTGTAGGACTAGATAATCAAGGGTTTGTAAATGGTGTTCAAGTGGTGGCCTTTGATACGGTCTATGACGAGCTGACAGGGAAAAACACTTATTCTGAACTATATCCGGTGTTAGCGGCCGGAACGGATAAACATGTATTGGAGCAAAAAATTGAACAGATGTGCAATAAAACAACGGGCAGCCGGTGGCTTTCCTATCAGAATACCGACAAGCAGCTGGAGGAAAGCTACAGGCAAATAAAGCTGCTGGGCTGGGGAATGATACTGTTTATTGGACTTATCGGACTTTTGAACATTATCAATACGACCTATACCAACATTCATACCCGCGTCAATGAAATCGGAATGCAGCGCGCTGTGGGAATGAGTAAAGCAGGCCTGTACAAGAGCTTTTTGTGGGAAGGTGCCTACTATGGAATAATAGCAAGTGCATTCGGTGCAATAGCAGGATATATTTGCACCATCATGGCAGAAGCGGCAGTCACCGATAAGATAGCATTGACGGCTTTTCCGGTGTCACCGGTGCTACAGGCGTCCGCCATGTCTATTGTGGCTTGTCTGCTTGCCACCTGCCTCCCTCTGGGTGGGATTGCAAAGAGGAGTATCGTGGAAGCCATAGAAATTGTTGAATAGCAGTGTCAATTACTCTCGGCTGAAAAGCGAAGGAGTCTAAAGCTGCTTAGGTACAGACTCTTTAACTAAAAATTACTTTTATATATACTCTTCACAGTCATTCTTATGTATAATGAGAAGTGAATCAAATGAAAGGAATAAATATGTGGAGCAGGAAATATATACAGCTTTAAAAAGAGTGATTAGTCAATGGGAAAATACTTTTGTACCTTTGAGGAATTTGCTTTCTGCTGCTGAAAGCATTAATTCCGACATGCCTGTTTTTCTTCAAAGCCCCAAGGGACAAGCTGCATTTATAAACTGCATAAAAGCTTTGGTCTCTGAAAACAGCATATCCTCCGTTGGCAATAAGCCAAATCATAAGGGGCTTTACTCCAAATACAAAAAGGTTACTCAAAACGAAAAGAAGGATAATCGGCTTAGTTCAGAGATTATCAGAAGCATAACACCTCCTGCAGCAGTAGACTATTATTTGAAAAATCCGGAGAATTATTTTGAGGATATAGATATAATCCATATAATCTTAAATTATATGAGAAATAAAGATAGCAGTGTGGTTACGGTAAATGAACGTGCATATGAACTCTTTGGGGATGAAAAATTCTTCAGGGGTGATGAAAAAGCCAGAAGCCGTGGAGAAATTGTTTTAAAACGGATGGGCCTGAACTACCGGCAGCTGGGGTGTGTTGAAACAGTGGAGCCATTTTTCAGTTTTCAAAAGAAGGATTTTTATTCAAAAAAAAGTCGAAATGTTTTCATAGTAGAAAACAAGGACACCTTCTGGTCCTTTAAAAGAAATGTTATGGATTTGCCAGCAGAAATCAAGACTGATATGCTTATTTATGGAGAGGGTAAAAAAATACTCAGCAGCTTTAAATATGTTGAGGAATATGAGATTAATCCCTTAGTGGATACAATTCACTACTTTGGAGACCTGGATGCCGAGGGGATAAATATTTACTGTGAACTTAAGTCGAGATTTACAGAATTCAGGATTGTTCCTTTTTACAAAGGTTATGAGGCAGTGCTTGAGGTCGGACTGAAGAAGGGGCCTTCTAAAACTCCCAAGCAACAAAAGGTCATAGAGGAAAATGTTATACAGTTTGTAAACGACTTTGATATAAATATAGCGGTAAAAATACGGAAGCTTATCAACGGTGGCTTTTATATACCTCAGGAGGCCTTGTCCGCTGCTGTAATGAAAGAAAGGTTCAGATATAAACATGATTGAAGATAGGGACGATATACTTGCACGGGAAATTATCAGGGAGAACACAGCTGGAAAAGACCCTGAAATAAGCCTTATAGAAGATTTTACAGATGAAATTGATATGCGTATGGATCAGATTAAAGTATTTTATCCCATAATGGAGCTTCTCAGGAAGCGAAAGCTGGATCAAAGGTACATTGAGCTGATCCCGGAATTATCCTTTCTGGTGCTGGCTTATTTAATATATGAAGGCAAACTGAAGCACCGAGGTCTTACCTTTGATGATGTCGAAGCATTTGTTTCCAAAGCCCTGAAAAGAATCTATATTTCCGGGCCTGAGCCCGAAATATCCCGGGATATTGCCTTTGAGCTTCTGGATAGTCTCCAGAACGGCGGTCGTAATTTTGTCCAGAACACTTTCAGCTTCAAAGTTCAGGCATATAGAGAAAAGTATGTTAAATTTATTGAAATAAAGCAGGCAGAGAATGGTACTCTCCAATATTTCATAACTGAGCAGGGAGTAGATTTTTATCTTAAAACCAAGGAATTTCCGGAAGAAACAAAAATCACTATCAACCTGATGCTTTTCCAGAAGCAGATGGAAAAGGGGGCCTTCGGCTTTGCATATGAAACCGTCAGGCGGTTAAATATGGAGGTGCAAAAAAAGAAAGACAAAAAGTACACCTTGCTGGAAGCCCTGATGTATGGAGAGATGGACTCGGTGGAAGATTATATGTCTTATCACAGGAGCATTGTGCAGCAATTTCAGGAGGAATCCGAGCTTTTTAGTCTGGCCATAAATAATGTTCAGAATGCCTTCGGAGAATATATTGACAGGATTAATGCCGGTAAGGCCTCAGACAAGGAACTGAGAGCTTTTACCTTGATAAAGATTATCGAAAAGGAAATCGGCAGGGCACAAACTCTGCATACTGAGCTTCTTAAGGAAGCTGTCACCTTCACAAAGGAATATGACAATGTGTTGGGTTTAAGGAGAAAAGCCATATTTACAGAGAGATTCAATTTTCAGCGAGAGTTTGAAAGGCTGGTTTCTCACAATGAAACTCCTGAGCTGCTGAAATATATCTTTGAGCCCTTGATTAATCCCAATGTCAGGAAGAGTTTTAACCTGTTAAGGGTATTAGAGCCCCAAAGTGTGGTGAAAAGCAGGCTGGAGGACAATATGGAAACAGAGGAAGAAAAGGATTCCGACAGGGTTACGATAGATGATATTACCAGAAGCAGGGTAAAGGGTAATTTTATTTTTTATGCGTCAAGACTGCTCGAAGCTTTGACCGAACATAAGGAGCTGGATTTAAAAGAGTTTTGCAGTCTACTGGTTGAGAAAAATTCGGAAGCCGCTGTCTACAACGGCGATTTTATTAGCTTTATCATTGAGCTGAACAGAGACAAGCAGATTGGCCAGCAGGATAGGATGCTTAGCTTTACAGATGCAGCTCCCAAGGCTGAGGATGATATGAAAACAATTGAAGAGATTTTTGCCAGGGCAGCATATAAAGTAAATCCCGTAAGCGGCATTAACGGTATAACAGTAACCAGTTATCCTGATGAGGAGATTGAGCTTTTACCCGGCCTTAAGATTACAAATATGATATTTAGTCTTGCCTAAAGGAGAGAGAGAACCATGACGACAGAAATTCTGGATGACGCACTGGAAATCCTTAAAGCACTTTTGCAAGGTGAAGAGGTTAGCAGAAGCAGGAATGTGTTGCTATATGAAAAGTACAGGTACAGCACCGATACGGAGGAAATGCTTCACCATGTTGCAGGTAAGCTGGAGTTGAAGGTTTACAGCGGAAATGAAAGATTGTTTATATGCCCTGAGGTTGGAAGTAAGCTGTTTGGGTGGACAAATCAGGAGCTGAGGGATAAAATACCCTATATTTCAAATAACAGTGAGCTTTTTACAGGTTATTTTGTTATTATGACACTGATTACCATGTTTTACAGGGAGGCCTATCCTGATACTCCAGTTGCTTATATTAAAATAAGTGATTTGATTGCAGCTGTTTCAAAGAGGTTTGATACGTTAATGCAGGTTGAGGATCTTGAGAAGGTCAGTGAGGACAGTCAGTTGGATTTTTATGAAATATCCAGAGTTTGGCAAAGACTTCCTGATGCCAGAGAAGGCGTTTCGGGTGGGAAAAATGATAAGGTTGCCTTTGTTGAAGTGATTTGCAGGTTTCTAAGTGATGAAAAGCTTTTAATCATTGACTGGAGTCAGAGGATTGCCTATCCAACAGAAAAATTTAAGACAATAATATGGAACTATTATGAAGACAGGGACAATAGAAAAGATATACTGTCCTTTGTCAGGAGCCTGGAGGTGAGTTACTGATGCCTCACATAAAGGAAATCAGATTGGTAAATGTGCATTTTAATAACGCAACTCAATTTTATGATGATTTTAGAATGAAGCTGGACGGGAAAAATGCCACCTATGATTTAGAAAATGGCGGCGGAAAATCTTTATTGCTCCTAATGCTCCTGCAGACAGTACTTCCAA
This sequence comes from Bacillota bacterium, assembly GCA_023400235.1. Classification (GTDB taxonomy): domain Bacteria; phylum Bacillota; class Clostridia; order Acetivibrionales; family DSM-1351; genus Ruminiclostridium. The sequence continues at coordinate 46,235 of JAEXFI010000054.1, read as the reverse complement.
AGGGTTTTCTGCGCAAAGAAAAGCCTGTAAGCCTTCTGTTTCAAGGCGGAAAGGACAGAACCTCTCATGTGGCCGTGGAATGGATACTAGAAGAGGGCAGCGATTATAAATATTTATTGACCGGCTTCAGTGCCAGAAAAAGGAGGGGTACTGCTACTAGTGGAGCAGCCGGAGAAGATGAGGAGAATGTTTCAGCAGGAGATATAGAGCATATTAACTGGTGCGTTTTATACAATGATGATAGAATAACCGGTATTAAAACTGTACCCCTGTGTTCCGGGGAAGCAGGCAAAAAGACATATGCGGGCTTTGACGATATTCGGAAATTTATTCAGCAGGTAAAGCAAAAGGGCTTGCCCGCTGATATTTTTGAAGGAATAGACAGGTACCAAACCTTTATTAAGGGGCAACAGCTTATTCCAGCAGAATGGAATATCATCAAAGGCATTAATAGCGGAGAAAACAGCATTGAAGCGTATTTCAGGCAAAATCCAACATCCAGGAAGCTTATTGAGAATCAGTTTGTCAAAATAGTTGAGGATGTAGAAGCCCTGAATAAGGGAGAAAAAGGCAACGAGGAAAGCCTTTTGCTGGCAGATACGCTCATCGAGATCAGAAAAAGGCTCAGTGAATATCTGAAGTTAAAAGGTCACATGACTGAGTTTGAAAGAATTAAAGAGTATTATTCTGAGTTCGGTAACAGAAATAACGAGCTGCTGAATAGCTTTCTGCTGCTTGAGGAATGTAAACATCAGGCTGTTGCTGTCAGAAACCTAATAGAGCAAAAGCTTCAGCAGTTGAAAAGCTCTGAGTACGGAGCTGAGAAAAAGATGGAGGAAAACAGGGCGGGTGTAGCTGAGGGTAATATACTTTTAAAGCTTCTGCAGGCAGGGCTTGTTGCTTTTGAAATAAAGGGGCTGGATAAAGAGCTGGACATTCTCAAGTCGGAGCAAAATAATCTCCAGGAAAAGCATAAAGAGCAGGAAAAAAGGTATTTTGAGGTTATGGCGCTGGAAGAGTACGGAGTCTACAGAAAAATAAAATCCAGACTGCTGGAGGCGCAAAAAAGCCTTTCTGTGCTGGAGACAGACAAGGATAAGGTAATCGAAGATTACAGAACGACGGCGGGCAGTCTTAAGTATCTGTTAAATAAGAATCTGGACAGGCTTCGCGCAATAGACGCCCAGCAGGAAAAGACTCTGAATATCCTTGTTGCTCAGAGGAAGTCAAGAAATGATGAGCTTATGGCTCAGGCTAAAAAGGATGCAGCCCTGGAAGCAGAGCTTAAGCCCATAGGAAAAAGGGATATGGAGTTAAGAGCACTTTTGGAGGAGATTCATAGCTATTTTATGAAAAATGGTGAAATAGAAGCCCTGCTGGAACCCCAAAAGCTTATTGAAGCAGCTGAAAACAATAAAATAGAGCTGGAGAAGAAGTTGGCTGAGGCTGTTCAGAGAATACATGATATTGGGGCTGAATTACAGGCAAAAGACGTATATATTCAAAAAATAAAAGGTGATATAAAGCTAAGTGAACACTCTAAAGACGTTCATGACAGCTGGTTGATAAAATATCAGGAGGAATTTGAGAGCTTAAGCCAAAGAGCCCTGGGCTTTAGCAAAAACAGTCTGGAGGAATACCGGGAAGAACTGGAACTTCAGATTGAGAGGGAAGGCCTGAAAAGGCTGGAGAGTGAAATAGAGCTTGGCAGGCTGAAGCAAAAAAAGCAGCTGTCTGAAAAAAAGGGTTATTATGTCCCTAGTGAAGAGGTAATCGCATTTGCAGAAGCACTTAGCCCTAAATGTGAATATGTTAAGCCCGGTATTGAATGGATTGCAGAAGCGGGCCCATCCTCAAAGAAGGTAGAAATTTTGGAGGCACTGCCTTTTTTGCCGTTCTCTGTTGTCGTAGACGGGAAATCCTTTGAAAGGCTTAAAAATGGAAGAATTAAGACGGATTATTCCTCTGATTATCCTATTCCTCTGGTAAACCTTGAAGCCGTAAGAAGTTTAAAGGATCCGGCCAAGGAGGAGGTTTTTTACGTATGCAGCTTTTCCGAACTTTTAGTCAATGACGATAAGTTTATACAATACCTTCAAGGTATAGAAGACAAACTGACTGTTTTGAATAAGGAAGCAGAGAATGCAGACACCAGGCTGGCCAGCCTAAGGGAAGACCTGAATGCACTTTTGCTTTTTATGAGGCAATATACAAGGCTTGCGGTTGAGGAAAATATTACAATGGCTGGAAAGCTTGAAAAAGAAATTGCAGAGCTTAATAAACTGCTTTCTTCAGCCGGAAAAGAAAAAACGCAGCTGATAAATGAAAAAAGCCGAATGGAAGAAACGCTGAACCAGTTGCAGTTAATTATTAACCAGACGGATGAAAAGCTTGAAAAACTCGGCAATTTAATAAAGTATCAGCAGGAGCAAAGCCAAATCAGTAGGGAAATAAGGGAGAAGAAGTCCGCTCAAGAGTCTGCACATAAGGAAATAGCCAGGATAACAAATGAAATAGCTGCGATGGACACAAAAACCCTTCAGCTTCAGGCAGAGATTGAGGGACTGAGGCTGCAGCTTCATGATCTGGAGTCGGAAGTAAAAGGAGTGGAAAGCTTCACTGGACTTGAAAATAATCATCAGCTGGAAGAGCTACGTTCTGACTTTAATGCCTTGCAGGCTGCCATAAGTGGACAGCTTGCAGATGAAAAAAGGCTCAGACAGGATACTGAGGATTGCCAGGAGAGGCTGTCAAATTCGAGAAACAGAATTAACAGAGATTATCAAAGAGATTTGGAAGATATATGGGAATCTGAATTGAAAGGGCTTGTTGTTATCATACCCACAAAGGATATTATACTGAAGTCAAAGAGTGATAAAGAGAACAGTGAAGGCAGGCTGGGGGAGCTTCAGAAGGCTATTGGAGGTTTGACTGCAAAAATATCAAAAGCAGAGGGGAAAAAGGGAGAAATTATCAAGGATATAGAGAATATGGAAGCTAAGGAGCTGCCTGTCTATGAAAGTGAAGAGAAATATCAGGAGGAAATAAGGTTTACTCTCCAATTAATTGAAAGCTACCGTAAGGAGCTTGGCAGACTGGAGGAGGACCTGAAGAAAATAAACAGTGAAAGTGCAAAAATGGATTCTCAGGCTGAGCTATACGATTCCTTTATCCTACGGATGGGTTCAATGGTGGATTCCACAGTGATCGCTGCAGAACTGAAGGCTTTCAGAACATTTGAAGAAGAATATGTAACGCTGGAAAGAGCAATAAACCGTCAGTGTGAAAAATGGAGTGAGAGAATTGCATCCATCCGTATGGAGACAGCCGCCTTTGTAATATCTGAGCCACTGGAGGAGCTGTACAAGATTAGCCGGCCGGATACAGCCGCCAGATGCAAGGAGCGTCAGCAGGCTTTCCGGGAGTATGTAAGCAGTATTGACCAGCAAATGCAAAAAATCAGTAATGACATATTGCAGCTGGAAAGCTACCAGCAGGATTTCACCCGCAGATGCATTCAGAGAGCTGAACTGGTTCTGGGACACTTGAGGAAGATGGAAGCCCTTTCAAAAATAGAAGTTAACGGCAGAAGAGTAAATATTATTGAATTAAAAATGAATGACTTTGAGGACAAAGAAAAGCAACTGCGAATGAAGAACCATATTGACGGAATTGTAAAAGAAATAAGCGAGGATGGAGCCGTGGACAGAAAACGGGTGGCAGTAAAGCTTTCAACAAAGGAATTGCTTGCCCAGATAGTTGATATGGACAAGGCCGCAGTCAGGCTCTTTAAAATTGAAAGTGTATCAGAAAATTCCCGTTTCTACAGGTGGGAATATGCTGTTGGTTCCGAGGGACAGAATAATTCTCTTTACTTTATTTTTGCGGCATGTCTCATATCGTTTATAAGGATGCTGACTATAACCAATACCACGCTTAAGACGAAAAAGGTCATAATTGCGGACAATCCTTTTGGAGCCACATCAGCAGTATACCTGTGGGAGCCAATGTTTCAGATAATGAAGCAAAACCATATCCAGCTTATAGCTCCAGGGCACAGGATACCTAGAGAATTAACCTCCAGGTTCGGAGTGAGCTATCTGCTAAATCAGGATATTCTCCAGGATGGCCGAATGAGAGTGGTGGTAAAGGATGTGCGGGCGGAAGAGGACGAGGAAGTCATGCAGTATCTAAATCCAGAGCAGTTGACGCTGTTTTAGTGAAGACTCTTGACACTAATGGCACCTGTGCAAAAACGTATACACCTTTTGGCTAAAATGATATAATCGTAATCAGTATTTTCATTATAGTTTTTTGGTAAATGGTATAATTATTTCTTGGTTTTCCTTTAAATCATTTTATTATTACGGGAAATCATATAAATTTATATTTATGTGATTTGTTTCTAAAGGATATTATGCAATTTAATTTGGATATACTTAAAAAGAAGGAGTGGGTTATATGAAGATAAAAAAAGTGAATTTTAAAAACTTTATGCTATTTAACAATCTTGATATGGAATTCTCACCCGATATTAATATTATTTCTGGTGAAAACAGCACTGGTAAAACAGCTATGTTAAAGGTGCTATATGCTACTACAAAAAGCCTGTATGATTTACAAAAAAGCAAAAGCGATTTAGTAAAGGATAAATATGAACAAGCCTTGGTTTCAAAATTGAATGGTGTTTTTAAACCTGATGATGATACAATAGGCAGATTGGTTGGAAGACAGCAAGGTAGTAACCGTGCAGATATAAACATATTATTTGATAATGATAAAAAGATTGAATATGGTTTTGGAAATAGACAAGCAAAACATTTAGATATTAATATGGAAAATGATTTGATTTCGGCTGACTTTTCACCCGTATTTATTCCACCGAAAGAAATCATATCGTCCGCAGGGAATTTTACTTCCTTATACGAGGATTATCATATCGGTTTTGATGAAACATACTATGACTTGGCAAAACTTTTACTTAAACCGTTAAAAAAGGGAGCTAATACAAAGCAGCAAAAAACTGTACTGGATTCTTTTGATGCAATTATGAATGGTAATGTTGTACAAAAGGAGAACAAATTCTACCTTAAGGTAAAAGGCTCCGGAGAATTTGAAATGGGGCTCGTTTCCGAAGGATATAGAAAATTATCCACAATGACATATTTAATTTTGTCTGGGAGCCTTGATCAAAATGCTATGCTATTTTGGGACGAGCCTGAAAGCAATATGAACCCTAAAATTATAAAACACATGGCAGAGGCTTTAATTGAACTGTCAAAAATGGGTGTCCAAATTTTCATTAATACTCACAGTTACTTCGTTCAACAATGCTTTAATCTAATTGCCTCTTATCCAAAAGCTAATAAGGGCAGAATTAATATAAAATTTATATCTTTATATAGAGAATCTAAAACAAACAGATTGGTTGCTGAAACTGCAGGAAGTGTAAATGACTTACAAAACAATCCTATAATGGAAGAGTTTGACAGCATATATAACCGAGAACAGGAGTTGATGTAATGAATGAAAGTGGAATTGACTTCTGTTTTCCTGAAGATTATCATGTTATAAAATTTGATGATACAGCGTTTTATCAAACGTTTAAGTCAAGTATGCCAAATGGAAAGGGAATAGATTTTTTTGCTGATTCCGAAGAAAATCTCCTATTCATTGAAGTTAAGAATTGTTTGGGACATGAATCAGAAAATAAGTGGCGAACTATAGTTGGAAATATAAAGCCAAAGGGGAATACATTTGAAGAAAGCTTTGATATTGAAGTGGCCAAGAAAGTTCAATCAACAATAGCCTGTATTGTTGGTGCAAATACGGAATTTGATTATTGTAATGCGGATGAATTAAAACCTCTTTTTAAAGTAATTTCGAGTAATAAATTTTCAAAAGGAACAAAAAAAATCGAAGTGATTCTTTATTTGGATGGCAATTTTGAAAGTAAAACTCGCTCTAAGAATATGATTATGCAACGAATACAAGATAAAATAAAAGAAAAGTTAAAATGGTTAAATTGTAATGTTCGAGTAGTAGATTTTAACACACATAGAAATAAATATTTTATAACGGAATATAATATACATACATAAATATCTAGGCAAATTAAGGCCAGACGGATTTATCCCTTTAAAAAAATTGTTTATTTCCCCAATAGGGATAAATCCTGTCTGACTTGTCAAGTGTTACTTCTGAGCCGGGAAAGTATCAATTAGTCCCAGCAAAAATTGCTTCATCAGAGCAAAATCGATGGCATTAATGCTGCCGTCACCATTAAGGTCCGCGGCATAGGTGCCATTAGCGGCTGGGAAATCGTTAATCAGGCCCAGAAGATATTGCTTCATCAAAACGAAATCCAGGGCGTCAATGTTGCTGTCAGCATTTAAGTCTCCCAGTAATGGGGCAGGACCTCCTGAAAAATCACTGTTGGCAAATGCGGTCATAAACACCAGAGTTGACGTGGAGCCCACTGCGTGCTCATTGGTGGTCCATTCGTCAGCACTGTCCAGGTAGCATTTTGCAGGGAAATTTGAAAGCCCCGCACCTTGGTACCTGTTCGGGCCAAGAGGCATAAAGCCTTTGGCTATCCCGGCTTTTCCGTCGTTATTGAAGGTTGAGAATATGGTTTTAATACAGTCCTGGCCATAGCCGGATACAAAACTTTTCCTTAAGGGATTGGCTCCCAGAATCCAATTCATTGAAGAAAGGGCCATATTGTCAATTGCAGTTGTATTTGTCTCAAGCAGCCTTGAGCCAATTACGGCTTCCATGCACATTCCCAGTATCTGGTTGTTGCTTCCCCAGTAATAGTTGCTGTTTGTAATTGCCGTACCCCAGGCACTGTCATTAAACCGGGCTGTTTTGTTGTTTAACCAAAGGGTAAACTCGGTATTAAACCAGTTAGCAGCAGTACTTTTATGGTTTCCAGCTTTTAAATAGGAAAAAAATGCGAAATTCCAGAGGCCTACCCAATCACCGTTTATGTTTTCGTATAAATCCTTACCCTTAGAGTAGTTTTCCAGGAAGTAATTGTCATACTTTGACTCCCCGGTTGCGCGGAACAGGGTTGCTGCTGCCAAAAGCCTGCTGCTCACATCGTTGTCGGTATTATACGGTCCATTTGGAGATTTGATATTGTTGGGATTCTGTTCAAGATAAGTCCAGGCATTCCTGGCGGCATTAAGGCAAGTCTGGGCGAAAGCAGAATCGTAGGGGGCATAAGTCAGTGAAGCATGTGCCAAAGCTGCAGCAGCACATGCAGTGTCCTCGGTGGGCCTTATGTTTGAGGTGCTGCCCTCTTTATCCTTTATAATCCTCTTGGTTATATTGCCGTCGTCATCGGATTGTACCCGGGCATAAAATCCACCGCTGGCAGTATCCTGCATTTTCAGCAGCCATTCCAGTTCCCATCTGGACTCGTCCAGAATATCAGGAACACCATTCCCGCTTTCAGGGATATTTAGCTGCTTATCCTGAAATTGTTCAGGAAACATATCATAAGCCCAGAACAGATTTATCAAGGTGGTGGCTCCTGTGCTGACATACTTGCCGAGATCACCGGCGTCAAACCAGCCTTTGGATACATCTCTGGTGACAGCTGGATTGGAGTCAAAGATTGCAGATGCATCCTGGGGGGTTCTGTCCTTTCTGGGATAATCAGGGCAATAATTTTGTGTAAGCTCCATTCCAGAGCGCTGGTAATAAAAATACCTTGAAACGTCAGTCAATAGTGGTTTATATACGTCATTACCAACTTTGAATTTTGGCGATTTTTCAATTCCGGCAGAACTCACCGTCATGTAGTAATCTCCCGGCTGTGTCAGGTCTGTAAACACTGCTTTAAAGACTCTTTCTCCGGAGTCGGGGTCATAATCCTTCAAGAGCGCCAACTGCCCTGTGTAGGCAACTGAATCATCAGAAAGCCTTTTTACCTGGAATTGGGTTCCTGAAACTGCGGTGAGTTCATCTTCAAAGCCTGATACATAGGCAGACTTTTCTGAGGATTCCCTGAAGCCCAACTGATTTAATTTAATGGCGGGATAGGCTTTCTCCTTGTCCGGTGAGGTGATTTTTAATTGATTAATCCAGACACAAAAGGGATCCAGTGTCACTTTGTCCAATACAATGGCCTTGGCATTATACGGCTCCATACCAAGAGCGGGTGATAATATATCCTTTAAGGGAATCTTTACATGCTGCCACTGGGTGGTCACCGTACAGTAATCAGATACGGGTTTGGTTATTGTGTGCTCTACACCCGAGGCTCGCTCACTTACGTGGTCTACGGCACCTATTACAAACTGTTCTCCTCCGGTCTTGCCTTTTACGTTAAATTCCAGATAGCCGTTGGGAACATACTGGGATACATCATGGCAATTCCATTCTGCCAGTGTAAGTATGACCGACATCCAATATGAAGAAAGCTGGGTCTGGAGATTTAACCGCAATGAGGGTAAGCCCTCATAGGTGACCTGGGTATCCACCGGCAAATTCCCATTTGCTGTTTCCAGCTCGCCTGCGCCGCTGCCGGACCAGCCGCTGACCCGGTCCTTGAATACATAAAAATCCTGAAGATTGCGCCATCCTTGAGGTGCACTCGCATGGACGGCTATAGCAGATGAAAATATTGAAGTGAATACTACTGCCAAACATAAAAGTAAGGCCGATAAATTTTTCTTTTTATTGCATTTAATCATTTTTTTACCTCCTTTAAAGATTTTTAGACAAATTATATATAGATATTACCATAGTTTATAATTAATACCAATTGAATATAATTAAGTTTTAGTTGGATTTTTTTCACTATCCACTCACAGCAATTAAAACTATAAATAAAATTAAGCATAAGCCGGATAACGGGATAAAACAGCTATAGTCAAAGTCTCCGTTGACAATGTCTGGAAACGCCAATATAATAAGTTCTACAAATTATACAATAACAGACACCTGAGCAGCGCATAATTGTTGTTTACCTGCAAGGCTTGATATAGATGACATAAGGAGGAGTAAGGTTGAAAGAAACTGAAAAAAGTTGTAAAGGAGGACCGAGTCCATGCCAAACTTTCATGCTACTTTGTGCGAGATGAGGGGCATGGACATAAGTATGACAAATGCAGAAATCTTGGCTTTTATCAGTGGGCATAATGGCAAGCCTGGCCTGTTTGAGCCTGGAGAACCCAGGTTTTGGGATGACCCACACATTTCAAAAGGCATGCTGGATGCCCACCTGAATCCAAATAATGATGCGGCAAGCCGGAGGCCTGAGATTATCAAAAAAACTGTGGAACATTTATTTGAAAATAAAATAATTGAGCCTGGAAGGAAGGTGCTTGATCTGGGCTGCGGGCCGGGGCTTTATTCTGAAAAGCTATGTCAGTGCGGGGCATGTGTTACAGGTCTTGATATTTCGGAGAATTCCATTAAATACGCCCGTAAAAGTGCATCACAGGTTGAGTACCATTGCATGAATTTCTTTGACATGGAATACTGTAATGAATTTGATGCAGTAATACAGGTATATGGTGAGCTCTGCACCTTTTCAGATGAATTGCGGGACGGATTATTAAAGCTAATACATAAGTCCTTGAAAAAAGGAGGTATGTTTGTTTTTGATGTCTCCACCAGGAGACTGAGAGCAAAAATCGGTTTGAAAAATGGCTGGTATATATGTGGTGAGGGATTCTGGCGTCCGTGTGAGCATATGTTGCTGGAACAGGGCTATGATTATCCGGAGGAAGACGTATGGCTGGACCAGTATATAGTTGTGGATGAGCAGGGAATCGGGGTCTATAGGAACTGGTTTCATGATTATTCAATTGATACAATCAGAGCCGTTCTGTCGGAGGCGGGCTTTAAAATAAAGCATGCCTGGAACGACCTTACTGGAACAAGGTTTACTGAGGACGGAGACTGGATTGCCATATGTGCGGAGAAGGAGTAGACTTTTTAGAAATTGGAGGTTTTCATGGGTGAATTGTACGATAGTATTAAGGCTGAAATGGAAACAACAATTGATATTGTTTCTGAAACCGAGCTTCACGAGATTCTTGCTCTTCAAAAGCTGGCTTATATAAGCGAAGCTGAAATCTATAATGATTTTAACCTTCCACCCCTTGTACAGACCTTGGAGGAACTGGAGGAGGAAGCAAAAAAATCAATTGTTCTGAAAGCTGTTGAACACAGCTGCATCGTAGGGTCTGTAAGGGCTTTTGAAAATAACGGCACCTGTTATATTGGAAAGCTGATTGTACATCCCCAATACCAAAACAAAGGTATTGGTAAAAAGCTCATAAGAGCAGTTGAAAACCACATTGTTAGTCAGCGATATGAACTGTTCACAGGACATCTTAGCCTGAAGAATCTTGCATTATATGAAAAGCTTGGGTACCGGAGCTTCAAAGAAGAGATTGTTAATGAGGGTCTAAGGCTTGTTTATTTGGAAAAGAAGCCGGAGAGAGACTTTGTATACAGCGGGCTGAAAGCGGGTGAGGAACTGCTTGTATCAGAAATGGTATGGGAGGTGTTTTCCGAATTTGTTGCGCCTGGGTATTCAAGTGATTTCTTGCATAAATATGGAAAATATGTTACAATATAGGGAAAAAATAACATCTTGAGGTGGACATATGAAAAACAGAATAATTAGTCTTTTCCTGATATCATGCATGTTGGTTACCCTTAGCATATTACCTTCCAGTGCCGCTGACACGTCAAAAGTCAAGGTTTCTGTCAAGCTTCAAGCAATTGACCTTGTAGAAAATAACCATGTGGGAAATGAGTGGGTCTTTGAGTGCAAAGTTAATAAGAAGGACTTGCAGGAAGGCGATTCAATCGTTATAAACACGACTTCAACAGGCAAAATTATAATAGTGTCAACTGCTGAAGAAATTGACAGTGTTCCCGACATAGGTTCCAAGACCTTGACTGTTTCTGTTGGCAAATTGAAGGCTAACAAAAGCAATATATATACCTCGCTGGTAACGGTTACTGAAAACAGAGGCAGATACTCAGGCAAAAAAGCCGTATGGAAGTTCACATACGGTATAAAAAAATCCTAGAGCTTGTTTATGTACGATGCTGCCCCTGATATTCCTTGGGGGGATTTTTGCGGTATTCAATGGGGGAGACTCCCAGGATATCTTTAAAGGCAGCAGCAAATTTACTGGCGTTTTCATAGCCGACCTTACCGGCGATGGTGGCAATGCTGTCGTTGCTCTGGCGCAGCATACTGGCTGCTGCCTGGATACGGTGCACTTTTATGTAGGTGAATATGGGTGTTCCGTATACTCCCTTAAAGCAAAGCTTCATGGAGGTGAGGCCCATATGGAATCTCTCGGACAGCTCCTCCATGGAAAACCGCTTCTCCAGATTGTCGGTCATATATTTCTTTATTTGTTTGACAACCTCAACCTGCTTTTTTGGAAAGTACTGTCTGGTTTCCTTTTGCTCCGACAATTCTGTAATACTCAGGAACAAAAGCAGCTCCAGCACCTTAAGCTTGAAATATCCTTTTTGAACCTCCCGGGGAATAGTGTAAAGCTCTGCAAAAATGTGCCGGATTTCAGCCTTGGCCCTCATGATAAAACAGCGATTATTGGGGCAGAGCCTGTCACGCAGGGAGTAGAGGTCAATGGAGATATCCTCGAAAACAGAGGATAGAAAGGCTGAGGCCTTATCAAGGCTGATAATCACTGCGACGCCATGATAATGTTCCAGAGGAAAGCTTGAGGCAGTAACTCTGTTATGGCACATATTCACCGCCAGGTCGCCTTCATCCAGATAACCGTATGTCCCACGCTGGAATTCACACTCAAACCTGCCCTTCCTGCAATGGTTTATTTCCATAATTTCCTCTTGAATATGAATATCCTGGTGGTAGCTGAATGTCTGAAAATCATTATATATCAAATCAACTCCGGGAAACACGCCATAGCTGGTCATGACTCCCCTGCCATTTGCAGTCTCCACTCTGTAAACCGTACAGTCATCAGTACGCTGTATAACTGCAATATCCTGGCCGTATAAATTTTTTTCATATTCCGATGCTTGCATTGTTATTTCCATGCCTCCCATATTGCCAAGATAAAACCTCTTGATGCAAGTTAGAATATTCTAACTTATTATTATGATATGTCTTTTCATCAAAAAAGTAAAGACTATTTTCCAGCTAAAAAATGTCCAAATGGAGCGGAGAACGGCCAAATGGAGCGGAAGCAGCAGTCTGTTACTGGTATAATATAGTACTGGCAGCACATGTAAGCCTGCCAGGCAATGGAGTACTTTTGCACAAAAAGTTAGAATATCCTAACTTTTTAATGAAATCTTAGTGTTTTCAGGTATTAAATATTATTATAGAAAAGAGGTTTAAGGATGAAAAAAGAAAAATCTAATGCCCATAGGCCAAAAAGTGGCATGGCAAGGCTTATGGAGCTGGCAGCAACAAAGAAGCCCCTTGTTATTTGCTCCGCAGTACTGTCTGCATTGGCAGCGGTGGCTTCCTTTGTGCCCTTTATATCCATTTATTATATTATTGGCGAAATAATGAAGGTGTACCCGGACTTCTCAAGCCTTAATGTACAAAAGACAATATCCTTTGGATGGATAGCTTTTGGAGGTGTGATAGGAAATGTGCTGCTGTATTTTGCAGCCTTGATGTGTTCACATCTTGCGGCATTTGGAACTCTTTACCGGCTGAAGGTGGATTTTGCTTCACACATAGCGGGGCTTCCTTTGGGGTTTCATCTAAACTTTGGCAGCGGAAAGCTTCGTAAGGTTATGGATGAAAATATTGAAAAGATTGAGGGCTTTATAGCCCACCAGCTTCCTGACATTGTGGCGTCACTTGTGGCACCGCTGGTTATGCTTGGAATCCTTCTGACCTATGACTGGAGGTTTGGGTTGGCCGCACTGGCCGGCGTAGTGATGGCATTTGTCCTGCAATTTTCAGCCTATGGAAATGAAGGCTCAAAGGCAATGATGGATAAATACCAGTCAGCGCTGGAGGAGATGAATAATGCTTCAGTAGAGTATATAAGGGGTATTTCCGTGGTCAAGGCCTTTAAACAGACAGTGTATTCCTTCCGCAGACTCCATGAAACAATCAGGGCATATACCGGATTTGTAATTCCATATACCCTCAGTTGGGAAAACTATATGTCGGGTTTTTCAACAGTTATTAACAACATATACCTGTTCCTGCTGCCGGTAGGCATACTGATAGGAATGAACACAACCGATTATGCCACCTATGCCATGACCTTCATTTTTTATCTCTTATTTGTGCCTTCCATATCCTCAGTTATGATGAAAATAATGTATGTTACCAGTAACGGCATGCAGATTACCGGAGGTGTGGAACGTATGGATCAGGTGCTGCAAAGGCAGGCTCTCGCCGAAACAGAGAATTCCAGACAGCCTGAGGGCTGCAGTGTGGAGTTCAAGGGGGTTACCTTTTTATATGATGAGGCAAAGGATAAGGCGGCTCTCACAGAGGTATCCTTCCTGGCTGGACAGGGTGAGGTTACTGCCATTGTGGGGCCTTCCGGGAGCGGAAAGAGTACCATTGCCCATTTGATTCCCAGGTTCTTTGATGTGGCGGAGGGCTGTATCCGGCTAGGAGGAGTTGATGTCAGAGATATGAAGCTGGAGGAGCTAATGGATAAGGTCAGCTTTGTATTTCAGGACGTATTTTTATTCAAGCAGAGCATTATGGACAATATCAGAATCGGAAATCAGGCTGCCACTGACGAGCAGGTGCTTGAGGCTGCCAAGGCCGCCCAGTGCCATGAGTTTGTGGAAAAGCTGCCCAAGGGCTATGACACTGTAATCGGAACCAGGGGAGTGCACCTTTCAGGGGGTGAAAGGCAGCGGCTTGCCATTGCCAGGGCCATTGTAAAGGACTCTCCGGTAATTGTGCTGGATGAAGCAACTGCATTTGCAGATCCGGAGAACGAATATCTTATACAAAAAGCCTTTGAAAGACTGATGCGGAACAAAACCGTAATTATTATAGCCCATCGCCTGTCTACCATAAGAAGTGCCAACAAAATCATTGTTATGGATAAAGGAAGGCTGGTGGAGGAGGGAACACATGAAGAGCTTATACGAAGGAATGGTAAATATAAGGTGATGTGGGATATGTACACAAAAGCTGTGGAATGGAAAATTCAGAGAGGAAAGGAGTTGGGTGGAAATGTTAAAGTTGAAGGAAAAGCTGCTGTTATCTGAAAAGGGGTATTCCGATTTAAAAAAGGCAATTGCTGCGTGCACTGTTACAAATTTGTCCTTGATGCTTCCTTTTGGCATAACCATACAGATTTTTGCGGAATTGCTCAAGCCCTTGATGGGAGGGGAAATCTCCTGGACCAGAATGTGGATATATTTTGGATTGGGGGTTATTGCTGCATTGCTGGTTTTTATGGCACATAAAAATGATTATAAAAAGACCTATGTAGCTTCATATATGGAGGCTGAAGCTACCAGAATACGTGTGGCAGAGCACATTCGAAAGCTGCCCATGAGCTTTTTCAATACCAGAAATCTTTCAGAGCTTACAACAAATATCATGGGTGATTGTGCAACCGCAGAGCATGTGATGAGCCACATAATTCCACAGCTCCTGGCCAATGGTATCTCCATAGCGGTCATATGCCTGTCCCTTGCAATCTTTGATTGGAGGCTGGCACTGACTGTATTTTGTACTGTGCCTTTGGCATTTCTCATAATTGTAATAAGCAGAAGAATAACCGACCGGCTCAGTGAAAAGCACGTGGACTCCAAGCTTAAGGCCTCCGACCAGGTGCAGGAATATCTGGAGGGAATAAAGGTGATAAAGTCCTGCGGGCTGGCGGGCGCAAAGTTTTCCACCCTGGATAATGCCATAAGGCTTATGAAGGATATGGCAATGAAGCTGGAGTTTGTGGGAGGAGTTCTGGTGACCGGGGTTCAAATAGTTGTGCAGGCCGGAATAGGGCTTACTGTGTTTGTGGGAACCTACCTGCTGACCTCAGGGGAGATACAGCTGATTCCTCTGCTCATGTTTTTTTTGATTGTAGTGAGGATATACGGGCCTGTACTTACGGAGCTCACTCTGCTGCCTGAACTTCTGTATATGCAGGTTTCCACAGCACGCATGAGGACCCTTGTCTCAACTCCAGTAATGGAGGGGGACAGTGAAAGAAAAATAAGGGATTTCAATATAGCCTTTAAAAATGTGTCCTTCAGCTACACGGGCAAGCTTTCAAAGGAGGAAACAGTTATAAGGGATTTGAACCTGTCAATACCGGCAAACTCCATTACTGCCCTGGTGGGCCCCTCGGGAAGCGGGAAGAGTACCTTGTCAAAGCTTATAGCAAGATTTTGGGATGTGAACCAGGGTACAGTTAAAATCGGAGGAATAGATGTTAAAGCATTGGAGCCTGAGCATCTCATGAGCTATATATCCTTTGTGTTTCAGGATGTGGTGCTGTTTAATGACACCGTTTTCAACAATATAAGAATCGGGAACATGGATGCTACACGGGAACAGGTTATGGCAGCTGCAGCCGCAGCTTGCTGTGACGAATTCGTACCGGGCTTGCCGGAGGGCTATGAAACCCTGCTGGGGGAAAACGGAAGTACTCTTTCAGGAGGAGAAAGGCAAAGAATTTCCATTGCCCGTGCGCTGCTTAAAAATGCACCAATTGTTTTGCTGGATGAAGCCACCGCCTCTCTGGATCCTGAAAACGAAGTGCTGATCCAGCAGGCGATTTCCAGGCTCATAGAGGGCAAAACAGTTGTTGTAATCGCTCACAGGCTTAGAACGGTGGCTGGTGCAGGAAAAATAATCGTCATGGATAAGGGCAGGGCTGTGGAAGAGGGCACCCATGAGGAGCTGATGAGCAAGAAGGGCTTGTATGAGAGACTTTTTACCATACAACAGGAGAGCCTGGGCTGGAGTGTATGATCATTCCTTGCCCGGCTCCATAAAGGCTTGCATGGCGGCAATGGAGTCAGAGCTGATAACGTGCTCTATGGCGCAGGCATCCGCTTCTGCTATGGACGGCTCCACTTTTAAAACCTCTGTTAGAAACTGCCTGATTACGTGATGCTTTTTTGAAGTCAGTTCAGCCAGCTTCAGACCTTCCGGTGTGAGAAAAACCTCCTTGTATCTTTCACTGACTATCAGCCCCTTTTCAGAAAGGGTGGACATGGCACTGTTGGTGCTTGCCTTTGTTACGCCAAGGCGGAGGGCTATATCCGAAACCCTTGCACCGGCTCCCTGGGCTGAAAGCTCATAGATGGCCTCCAAATAATTTTCCATTACAAATGTAAGTTTGTCCAATATATTCCTCCGGATTTGCAAATAAATTAGGAAGCGCCTTTGAATTCTTATAAACAATAGGTTTGGGCTGGTACAAAAATAAGGCGTTCACATATAGTATATCTTTTCAACCTGCAAAAATAAAGTAGGTTTATAAATTCATGCACCCGCTGCTGAGTACTGACAAAAGACTGTGGAAATGGCCGCTGCCGGCGGACGGTAGTAGAGTGTTGAAAGGCTTTAGCAAAAGTAGTGGGGCAGAACACTGTGATAATGTATTTAAAAATTATGAGTTAATATGATTGGAGTGGGAATAATAAGCCTAAATATACTATGAAAGGAAAATAGTATGAGGACTAGAAGATGGAATACTCCCAAAGTAGCAATAACTCATAACAGCGATGAAGCGGCAGCCATAAAGCAGGCACTGGAGCTGCTGCAAATAACCTCTGCCATTGGAAATGAGGATGTAGTAGTGATTACCCCTAACTGGGTAAAAAACACTCAGCCCGATTCTGCGGTGGTAGTGGGACCTGAAAGCCTCAGGCAGATAATAAGGATATTCAAGGCAAAAGCGCCAAAAAGGATAGTGGTTGCCACCGGCACCGCCGACGGTGAAACAAAGGACGTCATGAACTCGGTTGGCTTTGGGAAGGTCATAGCCGAGGAGGGTGTGGAGTTTATAGACTTAAACCACGGGCCTTTTACAAGGATAGCGTTGGAGCATCCTATAGTCAAGGCTACCAACCTGAACAGGTTGTTTGAAGAGGTTACTGTTTTGGTTTCCTTTACACAGCTGAAGCAGCATGAGGAGGCCACAATGTCCGCAGCCATAAAAAACATTGCACTGGGGTGGCCTCCTGCGGATGAACACGGGCATCCCAAAAAGAACCTGGGAATCCACACAGACCTGCATGGTTTTATATATGCCATGGCTGGTGAAGTACCCATTGATTTGTCTATTATCAGTGCCAGTCCGGCCATGATAGGTACAGGCCCTTCAAAAGGGATTTCCAGGCATACGGGGCTGGTGGTAGCCGGCTGCGACCCTGTTGCAGCTGATACGGTGGCTGCAAGGCTTTTAGGCTTTAAGCCCCAGGCGGTGCACTACTTGTTTGAGTGCGGCAACGGCAAAATAGGGGAAAGCATTATAGAAAAAATAATTATTGAGGGTATCCCCCTGGTGGAGGCTGAGAATATATTCAGCCAGGCTGCATATGGTGACGGCCTGGCTGTAGATTAGAAATAGCGCTGTTTATCTGAATTCTTTTGCCAGTGCTTCAAAGGCGGGCAGCGAGTTCTTTATGGTTTCAAGGCTTACACAGTAAGCCAGCCTGAAGTGGCCGGGGCCCCCGAAGCCTGAACCGGGAACAATGAGCAGATTGTACTTAACGGCTCTGTTCTTGAATTCCACATCGTCTGCAATCAGGGATTTGGGGAAGAGGTAAAATGCCCCGTCCGGCTTCACGCATTCATAACCCAGTTGAGTCAGGCCGTTGTAGAGCAAATCCCTTCTTTCCTTATAAATATTTATATCTACTGAGGAATCTATGGACTTTGCTATAACCTTCTGGAACAGAGCGGGTGCATTGACAAAGCCCAGCACCCTGTTGCAGTAAATCAGGCCGCCCATCAGGGTGTCAATATCTTCGGCCTCGGGATTTGTAGCTATATATCCCATACGTTCTCCCGGCAGTGAAAGGGATTTGCTGAAGCAGTCAATCATTATGGCATTCCTGTATATTGTCAGAATATTGGGTATCTCCACATCATAAGCCAGCTTCCTGTACGGCTCGTCGGAAATAATATAAATGGTATGACCGTATTCCTTTCCTTTTTCCTCAAGCACTTTGGAAATGGCCTTTAATACGTCTTCACCGTATACCACTCCTGTAGGATTGTTCGGGGTATTAATCAATATGGCCTTGGTATTGGCAGTAATCTTGGATTTCAGGAGCTCAGGGTCGGGCAGAAAGGTTTTGGAGTCGGTATTTACTATTACCGTCTTGCCCCCATGATTGTCTATATACGAGGTATATTCAACAAAGTAAGGTGCAAAAATAATAACCTCCTCACCGGGATTCAGAAGGGTTTTTAACACAACATTCAAGGCACCTCCAGCTCCAACCGTCATGACTATGTTGTTAAAGGTGAGTTGAAGTCCTGTTTCCCGGTTGATCTTATTCGCTATAGTCTCCCGTACTTCATTGTAACCTGCATTATTCATATACAGGTGCATTCCGGGCTCTTTTGAACCGGCCAGCTCTCTCAAGGCTGCCTTGACTTCCGCAGGAGGCTCCGGGTCAGGATTTCCAAGTGAAAAGTCATAGACCTTGTCTGCTCCGTACAGCTTTTTTAGTCTTGCACCTTCTTCAAACATTGCTCTTATCATAGATGAATTTGCAAGCCTGTCTTTTATTTTATTCGATATCATTTAAATACCTCCTCACAGCATTTTTTATATTTAACAAATATATATAACCGGTTAGCAGGTTTGGACCAAGAAGATAATCACTTGTCCTTAGTGAGCTTTAAAACCTTCTCTTCCTCCGGTGATATGGCAATCGTTTTAAAATTTTCATATATTACCATGCCGGGCTTTGCGCCGCCTGGCTTCTTTACGTTTTTTACAAGGGTGTAGTCCACAGGTACATTATGTGACATTCTGGCACTGCTGTGATAGGCGGCAAGTATTGCGGCCTCCTCAAGAGTAGAGTCCGGAACCTCACGGCGTTCGGTTCTTATAATAACGTGAGAGCCCGGCATATTTCTGGTGTGCAGCCAAATATCCCCTGCTGAGGCAAGTTTCAACGTCAGGAAATCATTTTGCCTGTTATTCTTGCCCACAAGAATAACAAAACCTTCACTTGAAATGAATTCCAGCGGGGAAGAGGGCTTGTCCTGCTTCTTTTTTTGGCTTCTCGCCGAGGCCCGGATATAGCCCTGGTCTGTCAACTCCTGCCTGACCTCATCAATTTCCAGCCTGTTGCTGCAGTTCTCCAGCATAGTTTGTACACTATTAAGGTATTCCAGCTCGGACAAGGTTTCTTTCAACTGCTGTGTCACGTTTAAATGAGTGCTCTTGGCCTTTGTGAACTGCTTGTAGTATTTCTGGGCATTCTCCTGTACGGATTTGTGCTCATTTAAAGGGATATCAATAAATTCCTCATTTTCGCTGTAATAATTCAGAACCCTTGCGGTTTTACTGCCAGGTGGAATACAGTATATATTTGCGGTGACCAGCTCTCCATAAAGCTGAAGCCTGTCCCTGTCGGACACCTCACGGAGCTTGTCGCTAAATATGGAAAGCTTCTTTTCACAGCGGTCTATACTGTTCTTGATTACCTTCACCACATCTCCCATTTTTTGTGAAAGGCGTTCATTGGTATCTCTTAGAGAATAGAAATCATCCAGAGCAACGGATAAAAGCTCATAGTTTTTTGATATGACAGGCTGGCTGGGAGCAAAACAGTAAAAGTCCTGCGGCCTGAGCAGGTGCTTATCCTGGTATATAATGCAGGGCTGAAAAGCATCGTTCCTTATCTGCAATAGATAAGCCTTCAAGGCTGATATGACTTTTTCCCTTTGAGAGCTGTCCAACCCTGCCACAGGTGTTTTAGACGGAACACCTGCTGCCGCACAAATCTCCCTGCAGGTATACGGGCTGAAGCCCTTTATTATATTCAGCAGCAGCCCCTCCAGGTGCTTGGCCTCCTCGGCGGCTTTGTGCACAAAAATATTATCTGCATCAACCTCTTCAGGCAATACCTTGTCTTGAGCGGGGGGCAGGGAATAAGGCCTTGCCGGCATGATCTCCCTGACACTGCTGATATCACTGTCTATGTGCTTTACAGAGTCAATGATTTTATCCTGACTGTTCAGAAGGATAATATTACTGTGCTTTCCCATTATCTCAATGACTACTCTTTTAACGGACAAATCCCCCAATTCATTAACTGATTCTATGTTGAGAGAAATAACCCTTTCATAGTCGTGAAAGCTTATGTCCAGCAGTCTTCCTCCGGATAGATGCTTTCGCATAAGCATGCAGAAAACAGGAGGCGCCTGTGGATTTTCCTTTTGTGCCGCTGTAATGTGAAGGCGCGGATAATTGGCATTGGCGCTGGCCACAAGCCTGTAGTTCCTGCTTTTGGAACGTATCAGCAGCACTATTTCATCTGCTTCGGGCTGAAATACCTTGTCCACCCTACCGCCTGCAAGCAGGCTGTTTAATTCATTTACGATACATTTTGTCACAATTCCGTCAAATGGCATTTTAGTATAGACTCCCGTCTAAAAACCTTAGTTGGTTTATAATTGATATATGTATATTTGCAGTACTGAACAGGCATAGGCACGGATTTTCATTCCTCAAGGGCCTGACGGATATCCTCTATGATATCCTCTATGTTTTCAATACCCACTGAAAAACGTATGAGCCCGGGGTCGATTCCAGCCTGAACCAGTTGTTCGTCCGACAGCTGCCTGTGAGTGGAGCTGGCCGGATGGAGCACGGCTGTTCTGCAGTCTGCAACGTGAACGACTATGGCCGCCAGTTTGAGCTTGTCCATGAACCTGACCGCACCTTCCCTGCCTCCCTTGATTCTGAAGGATACAACACCGCTGCAGCCCTTTGGAAGATATCTTTCCGCCAAAGCATGATAGGGGTCGCTCTTAAGATATGGATAGCTTACAGACAGGATGTTGTCACTGGCCGCCAGAAACTCGGCAACACCTTCCGCATTCCTGCAATGGCGCTCAATTCTCAAGTGCAGGGTCTCCAGACCGAGATTTAAAAGAAAGGCATTATTTGCCGACATATAGCAGCCGAAGTCTCTGATAAGCTGAACCCTGGCTTTGGTTATGTAGGCGGCCCTTCCGCAGTCCCGGGTGTAAACCATGCCGTGATAGGATTCATCAGGCTCTGTAAGACCTGGGAATTTGCCGTTCTCCCAGTTGAAATTTCCTGAATCAACTATAACTCCGCCTACACATACTGCATGGCCGTCCATGTACTTGGTGGTGGAATGGATTACTATATCAGCACCGTATTCTATAGGTCTTAATAGCAGCGGAGTGGCAAAGGTATTGTCAATAATCAAAGGAACATTATTATTATGAGCAATTGCCGCAAATTTTTCCATATCCAGAATACTGATTTTGGGATTTGCTATTGATTCACCGAACAATGCCTTTGTGTTTGACTGGAAGGCCTTTTGTATTTCCTCCGGGGAACTGTCCTGGTCAATGAAGGTGATACTGATGCCCATTTCCTTCAGGCGCTTGTGGAACAGGTTAAAGGTTCCGCCGTATATGGTGCTGGAGCATACGAAGTGATCCCCAGACCTGCAGATATTCAATATGGACAGCAGCGAGGCGGCCTGGCCAGAGGAGGTGCAGATTGCTCCAATACCGCCTTCCAGAGCGGCAATCTTGTTTTCTACACATTCTACGGTAGGATTGCTTATTCTGGAATACATATGTCCCGGTACAGATAAATCGAACAGCTTGGCAACATGCTCTGTGGAGTCGTATTTATATGTAGTACTCTGATATATTGGCAATACTCTGGGCGCGCCGTTTTCCGGTTTATAACCCTCCTGGAGACATTTTGTTTCTATTTTCCATGGCATATTAATAAATCACTCCTCACAAGTATCAAAAGTTCTAGAATTTAACATTAGCTTATATTTTATAATACATCGGAGATTTTAACAATAGATTGAAAGCAAGTGGAGCTGTTTATAGATATAGAATTTAAACCTGTTTCAAAGCTATAAGCAGCCCCATAGAAACAACTGAAGGACTATTGGGCGGGAGGTTGACGGAATTTACCGGAACTCTCCGCGCCTGCTTTCCGGTCAGGAGTATCTTGCTCAAAGGGATGAATTGAACCGCTAAAGCCCGTAAAGGGATTATTGGGTATACTGTCTATAATAGTGTCAATTCTTTGAGACACATAGCTGTCATTTCTTCTTCTGTTTCTCATGGGATATCAAAATTCCTTTCTCTGCCATACGGCTTATTTTACCAAAGTCAATTACGGTTCAAAGCATTTATTTTTAAGTACTTTTAAGCTGATTTTGAACGCAGTTTGGATTTGAAAAGGATATTACTTAGGGGCTTTAGCCTCAAACCCAAATTATCGGCTTCCAGCTGATAGTAATTGACTTTCTAACTTTATATTATTTTGGGAAAAAGAAGGTTATTTAATACATAAAAATTTCTGTAAAAAAAACAGGCAAATCCGGTTTGGATTTGCCTGTCTGACTTAGCTATGCTGCAATATCTTCACTGGCCTGAGCCTTTGATTTTCTGAAGCCGCCCTTTTTGGAATAGATGATGGCTCCGATAATCAGTACCGTACAAATACCCAGCGCCACCAGCATTCCTATATCCGTACTATTATACTGTATAAGGATGGGGGCGGCCAAAAGTGATACCAGGTTTATAACCTTGATCATTGGATTAAGAGCAGGGCCGGCAGTATCCTTCAGCGGATCACCTACCGTATCTCCCACAACTGCGGCCTTGTGGCTCTCAGAGCCTTTTCCGCCGTGAGCACCGTCCTCGATGGTTTTCTTTGCATTATCCCAGGCACCGCCGGAATTGGACATGAATACTGCCAGCAGCTGTCCTGAAATGATCGCACCTGCCAGAAAACCGCCAAGGGCTTCGACTCCCAGAAGAATACCAACTATCAGGGGCGAGACTACAGAAATAATTGCAAGTCCCAGAAGTTCCCTTTGAGCAGCTACGGTACAGATATCCACTGCTCTCTGATAGTCCGGCTTTACCTTGCCCTGAAGGAGACCGGGAATCTTAAACTGCCTTCTTACTTCATTAACTATGAGAGAGGCGGCTCTTGTAACAGAATTTATTATTAGTGACGAGAAAAGCCAGGGAATAGAAGCTCCAATGAGCATTCCTATAAATACCACAGGACTTGACACGCGTATGCCGGTATCAAAAATAGTCTCCTTGACACCCATACCGATTTGAATCTTGGAGACATCAGTAAGGAAGGAGCCGAACAGGGATACTGCGGCTATAACGGCGGAACCTATGGCGACACCCTTTGTAATAGCCTTTGTGGTATTACCAGTGGCATCAAGGCTGTCCATAACTTTTCTGGCATCCTTGTCCAGACCGGCAAGTTCACCAATTCCGTTTGCATTGTCGGCAATAGGCCCGAAGGAGTCCATTGCCACATTGTTGCCGGTAAGTGTAAGCATCCCGATACCAGTCATGGCTACTCCGTAGAGGACATAATGTACGTCCTGCCCCCAGAATATAAAGACAGAGCTGAGTATGGTCACTGCAATAACTATAGTCTGCCATACAGCACTTTCAAAGCCTTCCGCCAATCCGCGGAGAATGAGGGTTGCAGAGCCTGTTTTTGAAGAGGCGGCTATATCTTTAACCGGTCTGTGTGCTGTATGTGTAAAATACTTGGTAACTTCATCCAGAGCCACTGCAAGCAGAATACCGACTCCAACGCAGAGGAAGGCTTTCCATTCATTCATGTAGAAGGCTGCCAATAGTGCAAAGGCACCGAGACTTATGGCGGCAGAGGTATAAAATCCTTTATTTATAGACTTGAGAGCATCGCCTTTTTTTGTTCCTCTGACCAGGTAGGTGCCTATTATGGAGGACAGGACTCCTATACCTCTTACAAGAAGAGGGAAGATGATCCATTTCAACTCACCGGTCAGGGAATAGAGGGACAGTCCCAGAATCAAACCTGATACGATGGTTACCTCATAAGACTCAAAGATATCTGCTGCCATACCGGCGCAGTCACCAACATTGTCTCCCACAAGGTCGGCTATAACCGCTGCATTTCTAGGGTCGTCCTCGGGAATGCCCGCTTCCACCTTGCCCACCAGGTCTGCACCAACATCTGCCGCCTTGGTATAGATACCTCCGCCTACTCTCATGAACAGGGCCAGAAGAGTTCCGCCGAAGCCGAAACCAAGAAGTGCGTCAGGAGCGGCTATTCCCAGAACAATAAAAATAAGGGTTCCGCCCAGCAAACCCAGGCCATCGGTAAGCATACCGGTTATTGTTCCGGTTCTGTAGGCGATTTTCAGCGCTTCCCCGAAGCTTCTCCGGGAAGCGGACGCCACACGTACATTACCTTCTACAGCCATTCTCATGCCGAACTGTCCCACCATAAGGGAGAATACGGCGCCCATTACAAAGGCAATAGCTCTGGCAAGGCCGATTATTATTTTAACATTATCAGGACTTAAGTTTGAAAATCTTTTTGTTGCCTCCTCACTTGGAGGAACAATATAAACTGAAAAGAATAAAAGAACGGTAAGAACAGCAATGAGAGGGAGGATAGACTTGAGCTGCCGGCGCAGATAAGCGTCTGCTCCGCCTTTTATGGAATTCCATACCTCCTGCATTTTTTCAGTACCCTTGTCATACTTCATGACCTGACGCCGAAGTATGAATGCATAACCCAGGCCCAGTAAGGCGATGATGAGTACGCACCAGATACCATAAGTCTCAAACTTTGTAGCATTGCTTAAACCAGACATTTAAAAACACACCCTTTCAAAAAAATTTTTTTATTTTAAAAAATTAATTAGCGGAAAGAATGAATCTGAGTAAAACAAAAATTGTGCCAAATTATACATTCTATGAATATTTATTTTTTCCTTTATTTTTTTCTGATTTTTTTAAAAAAAATAAAAATTATCGCAAAGTGCCTATAAATCACCGTAGGCAGCATAATCAGCATTTTTCTGGCAACTGGATTCCAGTATTTCCATAGCTTTTTCGATAAAAATCGTCAAAAAACTACATTGATACACTTATGCCCGGGTATCGGGCTACTGCTGCAAAGGCATGAACATGGCTGTTACAGCTAAAGGATATACGCTATTAGGCATATACCTATTGACATGGACAACACACATAAACTATAATTTCAAGGTAGCCGTTTTTACAATTACTGACATGTTTTTTATTAATATGTATTATTGTGTAGTTTTGCGCGTTTTTACATTGAGTTATATGTAATATAACTATAAAAACATTTTACTTGGAGGTTTATTATGTTAAAGCAGCGTTCTTTTTGGGGTTACATTGGACTGTGTTTGATAACTTTCGGTATTTATGGCTTGGTTTTTGTCTACAAGATGACATCCGACATTAATACCATTACAGGGGATGAAGCTCCTGAAACCAGTCCGGGCCTGGCACTGGTACTGTATATGTTTACATGCGGTATTTATCCTCTTATCTGGTATTACCAGCAGGGCCAGAAGCTGTACAATTCCGGTATGGCAAAGGGAGTTGCAGTAAAGGAAACGGGAAGCTCTTATCTATTGTGGATAATCCTTGGAGCATTCCTTTTCGGACTTGGGCCTTTGATTGCAATAGCCAAGTTTATAAAGAACTACAATAATATGGTGGTTGTTTTTAATAACAGGGTAATCAATAAGGCAAATGCATAATAAAAAAAGGCGGACTTTCCAGTCCGCCTTTTTTTATATGGTGCGTCCAGCGAAGCTGGAGCACACTTGCTGCCTTACTTGATTACATTTCGGAAAAAGACTCCTGGGGTAATGCCCTGTCGGGGCCGACAGTTTCAGCGTTTTCCTTTGAATCCGCCAAAAGCTTTCCCATTCTTATTTTTGAGACAAACATATTCAATATAAGGAATATCAGACCGGTACATCCCAGAACCAGCAGATTTTGAGCCAGATAACCGTAATCAATTCCAGAAATAACTTCCTTTAGTGCATTAACCGAATATGTCATTGGCATAAATGGGTTCATGGCATTGAAGAAGTGGGGGACCAGCTCCATTGGAAAGGTTCCTCCACAAGAGGTAAGCTGGAGTATCAAAAGAAGTATGGCAATGAATTTACCCACATCCCTTAGCTGCACCAGCAAAAATCTCATAATGGAAGTGAAGGAAAGAGCGATAATAATACTGGCTGCAATAAAGAGCCAGGTATTCTTAACCTGCAGATGAAGTCCGTTCAATATGGCAATATCCAGCACTACTGCCTGTGCCACGCCTATAAGACTGTAACCTGCAAACCTTAGCAAGCC
Organism: Bacillota bacterium; assembly: GCA_023400235.1. Lineage (GTDB taxonomy): Bacteria > Bacillota > Clostridia > Acetivibrionales > DSM-1351 > Ruminiclostridium. The sequence continues at coordinate 19,855 of JAEXFI010000054.1, read as the reverse complement.
CTTCGAGTTTTTAGCCAGCCTTCGGAATCTCACATCAGGGTCCAGATAAATGGCAAAGAACATCATAAGAGCACCCACCCAAAGTGAAAGCGAAACAAAGTAGGGGGTAAAGGCAGTACCATAATCAGGTATACCATTGACTTTTTGCTCGTGCAGCTGAACCGGCTCAGCAATATACTCTTTTAGTCCGTCAATACCGTCAAGCTTACCGTCGGACCCGGTCAAAGAGCTGGAGACACCCTGCTGTGCCTTGGAGATCCCTGCAGTGAGCTCTTTCATTCCGGAATAAAGCTTTTCTTCTCCGCCATAAAGCTTGGCTGAAGCTGAGTACAGCTGTTCACTTCCCTGTCTGGCTTCTGCAATGCCGGAGGCAAGCCGGGAGGCTCCGGCATTTAGCTGAGATGCTCCTTCATAGAGCTCTTCTGAACTGACAGCTGCAGAACTGATGTTTTCAGAAACCGCAGAAATGGCTGACGCTATCCGGCCATGGGAAGCATCAAGTTTTGCCGCTCCTTCCGAAAGCTGGCTGGTACTGGCTGAAAACCTGCCCACACCTTCACTGAGACTGACTGCTCCTTGAGACAACTCCCGTGAGCCTGCCGACAGCTTTTCCCCCGAGGCGGCCAACGCCGCTCCGGCAGATTTTACCTTCTCGGGAGTCTGCTGCAGGGTTTCCAGTGCTTTGGCCACAGACTGCATGCTCTTGTCATTCAGGGCTTCAGGGTGTGCGGAGGTATATTGCCGTAGCAGGGCAGCAATTCCGGCTTGTGCGTCGGCAGCTTTATTAACTGATTCCACATAATTTTGGAGGCCTGCAGAAAAGTCCTGCAGGTTCTTGTCATAGGCTTCCATACCGCTCCCTAGCAGGGAACTGGATGTGACAAGCTGTGAGGTGCCCTTATTGAGCTTTGCAAGATTCTCATTCAAGGTATCCAAACCCTGTGAAAAATCTGAAACCCCTTTCACAAGACCGGGCATGGTTTGTGCACCGGCCTTGAGCTTGTCAGAGAACAGGCCGGCTCCATCCTTGAGCTTCCCGGCGCCGTCAAGCACCCTTCGGGAGCCCTCTTCTGCGGAGAAGATTCCAGTTTTTAAGTCATATAGTGACGTATTGAACTGTTCTTGACCGGCAACCAGGTCTCCGGTCTTCGTATAAACTGTATTTGCACCGTTGTTCAACTGCTTCAAGCCAGCATCCAGTTCCTTAAGACCGGCTGGAAGCTCCTTCAGCTGTTGAAATAAGGAATCCATAATCTCCTCTGTTACTTCCTTGGAGATTTTATCTTTGAATTCCAGAGTAACTCTGCTTAATACCTGGCTTGCAAGGTAATTTCTTTTTTCGTTTACACTGTAATTAAGGCTTGCCTTTATTTTTTCAATATCATCTGCCGTAGTAATATTTTTTGAAAATTCAGACGGGATGTAGACAGCCGCATAATATTTTCTGCCATTAAGGCCGTTTCTGGCGTCTTCATCGTCAGTAACGACCCATTTTAAGGTTTTATCGGTTCTGAGCCTATCTGTTATTTCCTTGCCGACATTTTTATCTCTGCCGTTTACAACTGAACCGGAATCCAGATTCACCACAGCTACAGGAAGTTGTTCCAGCTTGCTGTAAGGATCCCAGAAAGCATCCAGGTAAAAGAAGCTGTAAACCAGCGGAATTATGATTACTGCAAGAATTACAGCTATTATTTTGTATTTTTTGATTTTCTGCATTGCTCTGCCTCCTTATTTACATATAATAAAACTAAAATATATTTCACCTCCAAAAATATTTAAAGATTAAATATTTTGAAATTCAAAGTAATATAGTAAAAAAATTGTTAATCAAAAACTTTATCAAAATGTGAGTTCAGGTTGGAGAGAATATCAATCAGAGCTTTTCTTTCTTCGGGATTAAGGATGCAAAATATTTTCTCTGCAATTTTATTCCTTAATTCCACAATGGAATTGAACACCTCCACTCCGGTTTCCGATAGCGATATGAAAACCTGACGCCTGTCTTCTTCATCGCGCTGTCTTATCACATAGCCCTTTTTTATCAGCCTGTCAATGGTAACCGTGGGTGTACCGAAGGTGACTCCCAGGGTATTGGCGATTTCGGACATTTTCTTGTTATCAGAGCCATGGCCTATTACAAGTATTGTATTTATTTCTATAACTGTAAGGTCTTCAAGGCTTTTGCTCAGGTACTTCTTGCTTTCGAGCTTATAATACTTGTCAAACAGCTTTCTGAATAACTGATCTACAAGCAGCAGCTCGTTGGCCTTTTCCGGACTCATTTTAGAACACCTCATTTACTTTGAATTTCAAACTATTTAATTATTAATATAAGCTTTTTTGATGATAATGTAAAGTATATTTTAGGGGAAAAATAAAAGGAAAAATTATACAAAATTATTACATTATGGATTTTTTATATTTACTTTTTACAAAAAAGATGGTAATATTATGCAGAACGGATTATTTACTAAAGAAAAGAATGGTGATTAACATGGAAAACAACGCTTTTTTGCTTAATAAGGAAGTTGAATGTCTAAAGGAAGAATTATACGATCTTCTGGAAAACGAGCCTTGGGCACAGCATGATATCCTGCGAATCAGTACACGGTTGGATAACCTTATAATCAAATTCTACAAACCGGAATAATTTTTTACATTGATTGAATTACATTCATTGACTAAGTTTTTAATTGCTTTTTTCTTAATAAAATTTGTTTCCAGGTCTATATTTTCAGTGATATATCTGATTTTATTTGCTGTGTGACTTTTAAAATCAGTTATATTAATGATTTTATTTCTATATTGCTTCAAAAGGATAGAAAGCATGGCAATACAGCATTCCAGCAGTTGCTTATCATAATTTTCCATATCTTCACACATAAATGTATTCTCCACCTCAATTTTATTTATTATATAGTTCTGACAAAATAACTATAATAAATATATAAAAAATTGTCAAATATTTCCTATGCAGCGGAATTTGAAATTCATATCCTTGATATTATCTGGTATAATTCTATAAAGAAGCAAAATATGATAAAGATTTTTCAGGTGGACCGTATGCTCAATATTCATGTTAATGACGACTGCTTATTCATTAAAAATATAGACAAGACTAGCATAAAAAAAATTTATTCCATATACACAAATTCAAATGATTTTAAATATGCCACTGGTATTTTCCAGCCCATAGGCTATGAGCAATTTGCCAACAACATATGCCAGTTTATAAATAGGGAAAATGTATTTTTTCTGCACGTACGGCTGCATTCCGGCGAGACCATAGGCCTGGTGAAGGGAACAGTCATAAATAACAGCAAGCTTGTATGGATAAATTCCATGGTAATAGATACGCCATATCAGGGTAAGGGATATGGGAAAAGGGTCATGTGCCTGCTGGAGGAATATTTCAGGAGTGGCAGTATTGCCGCCAGGATTTATCTTTCGGTCTTCAAGCCTAACACTGTGGGAGTTAATTTTTGGAGAAAATGTGGCTTTACTGACTGTAACCAGTTCCCGGATAGAAAAACGGTAAAATATAATGATACTGTACAAATAATGTTTAAATTGTTATAAATGACATACATATTACAAAAATATTACTAAAAAATTGCTGTTTTATTTCAAAAAGTTTGACAAACTGTTACAATTTGAATATAATGTTCAAAGAGCAAATAAATGCAGTGGGACTAAATTATAGAAATTTTGAACCTTGATTTATTTGCCGTAAATAAAGCTGAATCCCGTAAAAGGGTACGGAGGAACCAAATTATTGGGGTGAGTCCATGAAAATGGTAGGGAGATCCTATTGCCCGAGCCCGACAGCTAACTTCGGAAGCGAATTATAGGAGGAGCCAATGTCAGGTAAGATCAGCAAGATACTTGTGGGATGTATTTTTGCTTTTTCTCTGGTTTTGATTTGTTCAGTGGCTATGGCGGCTTCACAGCCTGCCCAGATAGTCGGAACCAAGGTAAACGTGAGAACGGCACCGGATACTACTTCAAGTGTAATCACAAAGCTATCCAATTCAAGGGTATCGATTGTTGATAAGTCCAATGGCTGGTACAAGATTTCCTTTAATGGAAAAACAGGCTGGGTAAGCAGTGATTACATAAAAGTATTAACTGCTAAAGGTACGATTAATGCCAATGGTGTTAATTTCAGAGAAACTGCCAGCACATCCGGCAAGATAATCGATTCGCTAAGTAAGGGGAAGAGTGTAGAGATTCTTGATACTCTCTCAGGTTGGCACAAGGTAAAGGTGGGCAGCAAGACAGGTTATGTAGTAACCAAGTTTGTTACGGCCGCCAGTACCGAACAAAAATCATCTCGTTCTACAACAGTATCAACCTTATCAGATGCAGATTCAGGAGTAGCCGGTGACTCTGCCGAAAGTGATATAGTTGCATACGCTAAGAAATTTGTTGGGGTACGGTATGTTTATGGTGGAAAAAGCCCAAGTGGCTTTGATTGCTCAGGTTTCGTTGGATACGTTTATAGGAATTTCGGAATTAAACTTAATAGTTCCGCTGCAAGCATGTATTCTAACGGTGTAAAGGTATCCAAGAGTGCATTAAAAGCAGGAGATCTATTGTTTTTTGACGCATCTTCCAGGAAGGCATCTGGCGCAATTGACCATGTAGGTATTTATATAGGAGGAGGCCTTTTTATTCATGCATCTACTTCAAATAAACAGGTTATTATCCAGGACCTATCAGAATACCAGGGAAAATATATTGGTGCAAAAAGAGTAATGTAATTTTATCATAAACCAGCAAAAACGTCCGTACTGGACGTTTTTGCGCATCATTTTTTCTTTTCTTTTCTTTCTAAATTCTTTTTTGCGGAATGAACCTTAACTGTTTTTTAGATTCTACAATTCAAAATAATAATAATTTCTTAGTAACTTTATGAAGGTCATACGGAGGTCCCATGTTTTTAAAAAGACCGCTTTGTATGCTTTGCTGCCTGTTTGTGGCAGGAATAATCCTGGCGGACATGCACAAGGTTTATTTGTTTTTGCCCTTGGCAGCAACAGGTTCCATGCTGCTGGCTATTTTGTTCAATAAGCTGGGGAGAAATGCCGGGCTGCTGTTCTTGTGCCTGCTGTTCTTCTGCGGAGGAGGACTGCTGCTCATAAAATCAGAGAATAAGTATCTGCTGGAGTTGGAGCAATATTATGGTAAACAAATTTCACTTGAGGGCTATATTGACAGTGAAGTTGAAGCCTTTCCTGACAGGCTCAAATTTACCTTCAGAGCCCAACACTTGGGCTTGCCCTCCCAGGGTGCCGAAAACACTGATGCACGGATGATTGTAAACATATACGGACTGGAGGACGGTACCCTGGCATATGAAAAATTAACTTACAGGACAAGGCTCTCCCTTAGGACGGCGATTGAAAGGCCCAAGGGAGCAGTCAATCCAGGAGGCTTTAATTATCAGAGGTATCTGGCATCGGTGGGTGTGTCGGGTACAATTAATATTATGAACGGCAGGGACATAGCGGTCAGGGGGACGGAGCCCGGAGGCATACTTTACAAGCTTGGCTTCAAGATAAAAAACAGGGTTCTGGGAATAGTGGGTGACTGTCTGGATAAAAACCAGGGCGGCTTGCTGGCCGGAATGATAATAGGTTATAAGGACGGATTGGGTGAAAATGCTTCAGAGGCTTTCAGACAGGCCGGCCTGACCCATATCATGGTTGCCTCGGGAATGAATGTGGCCTTTATAATTTTGCCGCTCATGTACCTGTGCAGGTTAATTCGTCTGAGTAATAAGGCCGCTGGACTGATTGTCATTCCTGTACTCCTGCTTTTTGTTTTTGTGGCAGGCTTTTCAGCCTCTGTAGTCCGTGCCGTCCTAATGGGAATAATTATTATGGCCGGAAAAATCCTTATGAGGGAACCCGATATATACACAAGTATTTCCTCAGCGGCACTGCTACTTTTACTTATAAACCCATATACTCTGTATGACATAGGCTTTCAGCTTTCATTTTCAGCCACGCTGGCACTGGTACTTCTCTATCCGGCCATTAAGAAAGCTGTCACAGGCAGATATCTGCCTGAAATTCTGGCTGATACCCTTGCTGCAACCCTTGCGGCGCAAATGGGCACTGTACCTGTTACCTTGTACTACTTCAACAACCTTTCCATAATTTCGGTAATTACAAATCTGATGGTAGTCCCTCTGGTACAGGTGATAACGGTTATGGGCTTTGTCATGGTTTTCGCCGGACTTCTTAATATTCATCTGGCAGTCCTTATAGGCTATATAAATAATACTTTTTTGTCCTTTATACTTTATGTTGCAGAAACCTCTGCCAGACTGCCGTTTGCTTCCCTGCTCCTGCCTACACCCCCAGGCTGGCTGCTGTTTATTTATTATTCAGCGGTGCTGTACATATTTAAAGGCCGGGAGAGAATGAGAGGGAAAAAGGTTTTCAGGCGGGCCATGCTGGCTTCCGTTCCACTGTTCCTTGTGCTGCTGCTGGCCGTAAGCTTTCTGCCAAAGCCCCTGACCATAACCTTTCTGGATGTAGGACAGGGTGACGGAGCCTTCATCAGGACAGCACGGGGCACAAAAGTTCTCATTGATGGCGGCGGCAGGGAGGCGGGATCAAAATCTGCATTTGATATAGGCCAATCGGTTATGGTACCATATATTCTTGACCAGGGCACCCGAAGCATAGATATTGTAATAGCCAGCCATGGACATTCGGATCATACTGAGGGGCTCAAGGCTGTACTAAGGGATATCAGGGTAGGAAGGGTGATTCTGCCGGATACGGATGGGGACGGCTTCCAAGCCATAAGGGACATATGTCTGAAAAGGGGAATCAGGATTGAGCTATGCAGGAAAGGTGATGTCATAAGGCTTGACAGTGATACCAGGATGGAGGTTTTAAGTCCTTTGGCCTTTTCTGAGGACAGTTTGTCACAGCAGTCTTTAAATAATAGCTCATTGGTGCTAAAATTAATTTACAAAAACATAAAGGTGCTATTTACCGGTGACAGTGAGATTCCTGCGGAAGAAAGGCTTTTGGAGGCAGGAGCGGATGTTTCCGCCAATTTGCTGAAGGTGGGGCACCACGGGTCTGCGACCTCAAGCTGCGGGGCCTTTATAGACAGTGTCAGGCCCGGATATGCAGTGTTTTCGGTGGGGGAGCGCAACAAATTCGGACATCCCTCCCAGTTTGTTGTGGACAGGTTTGCGGAACGGGGCATCAAGCTTTACAGGACGGATGAATGTGGTGCGGTTATAGCAAGAAGCTATGGCAGGGATTTGAGAATAACCACCATGCAGCCTTAAGGCCCGTGTTCAATCAAATAGGTGTGGCAGTAAAAACAAAAGGAGATTACCATGAGTCTGGATATTCTAAAAAAACAGCTTAAGGAAGAAAAACTTCAGAATGTATATTTGTTCGCAGGGGCTGAGGAATACTTGATCAAGTACTATATAAACGCCATAGCAAAGCTCATAGTTTCCGAGGACAACAAGGAATTCAACTATGTGTGGCTTGAAGGGAAGACTGAGGTCCAGGCAATTATTGCAAACTGTGAAACCCTGCCCATGTTCAGTGACATGAAGCTCATAATTGCCAAAAACACAGGGCTTTTCAAGGGAAAAAAGGGCTCAGGGGCGGAAAGCGCTGCCGGAGGCGGAGCCGGCAAGGACAAATTGGCCGAGTACCTTGAGAAAATACCACAGTATACATGTCTTATATTTGCAGAAAGTGAAATTGACAAGAGGCTGAAGCTGGTAAATACTGTTAAGAAGAATGGTCTGCTGGTGGAAATGGATTATCAAAAGCCTGCAGACCTGGTAAAATGGGTTGTCAAGGTTTTCAAAAGCTACAATAAGACTATTGATCAGATGGCGGCATCATATATGGTTGAAAACAGTGAATATGCAATGACCGAGCTGCTGAACGAGGTTGATAAGGTGGTAAACTACACAGGCGGTAAAAATGAAATAGATATAACGGATGTACAGACGGTATGTGTCAAAACCATTAAAAGCAGGATTTTTGATTTAACGGATGCCATATCGGAGGGGGACAATTCAAAAGCACTTTCGCTGCTCAATGATATGGCGGCCTTGAAGGAGCCCATGCAGAAGGTTTTGTTCATGGTTATCCGGCAGATAAGAATGGTCTACAGGCTGAAGCTTTTGAAGACGCAGGGAGTCAGGGAGGATGCGGCTGCAAAGCAATTGGGACTTACGCCTTTTATAGCTTCAAAGGTTGTAAGCATCAGCCGGAACCTGGATATTGGTCTTTTGGAAAATGCCATGTATTACAGCCTGGAGCTGGACGAGTCCATAAAAACAGGCAGAATATCCGACCGGATTGCCATAGAACTGCTGATAGCAGCAATGGGGCGCAAATAAATTTATATATGATTAAAAGCTTTTATTTTAAGCTCGTCCGGGAGTGAGCAGCATTTTTGACTGTTGCCACACCTTAATCAGCACTACAGGATAGAATTTAATTTTTTGGGGGTTATAAATTGGAAAAGTGGATTTTAAAGAATCCTAAAGCAGACTTTGACAAAATGTCACGGGAATCGGGTGTCAGCCCGCTGCTGTGCAGAATAATGGTAAATAGAGGCATAATTGGACCTGAGGCTGTCAGAAGCTTTTTAAATCCCAATACCGGGGCCTTACTTGACCCAGGGACAATGAGGGACTTGGAAAAGGGTGTAGAAATAATCCTGGAAAAAATAAGGCAGGGCAAGAAAATAAGGATAATAGGCGACTATGATGTGGATGGTGTTGTCAGTACCTATATTCTTTACAAGGCCTTTGAAAGATGCGGGGCAAAGGTTGATTACGCCATACCCCACAGGATATTGGACGGCTATGGCATAAATAATGCAATCATTGATAAAGCAAGAGAAGATCAGGTGGACACCATAATAACCTGCGATAACGGAATTGCCGCAAGGAATCAGGTAGAATACGCAAAGGCTTTTGGAATTACCGTAGTGGTCACGGATCACCATGAGGTTCCGTTTATAGAAGATGAAAACCATGAAAGGATACATATACTGCCCCCGGCAGATGCAGTTATAGACATAAAAAGGCCGGACTGCAGCTATCCGTTTAAATCGCTTTGCGGTGCCGGAGTGGCCTTTAAGTTTGTTCAGGTGCTTTATGGGAAACTTTATATCCCACAATCCGAGTACCTGGCTTTTTATGAATTTGTGGCAATAGCAACAGTATGTGATGTGGTGGATCTGACCGGAGAAAACAGAATCTTTGTGAAAGAGGGCCTTTCCAGGATAGGCAATACAAGAAATCCAGGACTGAAAGCCCTTATGCAGCAGACGGGCATATGGGGAAAGGAGATAGGCGTCTACCATCTGGGGTTTATTATCGGACCGTGTATTAACGCCTCAGGGAGGCTGGATTGGGCTGAAAAAGGCTTGAAGCTGTTATTGACCCCGGAGACGGAGGAGGCTGAAAAGCTTGCCTTTGAGCTTCACAGTCTCAATACCGAAAGAAAGAATATGACCCTGGCAGGGGTGGAAGAGACAGTTGCCGCCATTGAAAACAGCAGCCTGAAAGAGGACAAAATCCTGGTGGTTTACAGGCCTGATATTCATGAGAGCATAGCGGGGATTATTGCCGGAAAGATACGTGAAAAGTATAATGTACCCGCATTTATAATAACTGATGCCGAAAAAGGCGTAAAAGGCTCGGGAAGATCCATTGAGGAATATAATATGTTTGAAGGCCTGCTGGAATGCAAGGAGCTGCTTAACCGTTTCGGAGGGCACCCTATGGCGGCCGGGCTCAGCCTGGAGCGTGAAAATCTGGACCTGCTGAGGAAAAAACTGAACCAATCGGCAGCATTGACTGAGGAGGACCTTATTCCAAAGGTGTACATAGATGCAAGAATTCTGCTTTCGGGCATAACCCTCAAGCTGGCTGAAGAACTCTCACTGCTGGAGCCCTATGGCAAGGGAAATCCCAAGCCGCTTTTCGCGGAAAAGGGTATTGCCGTTTCCAGAGCAGCCTTGCTGGGCTCAGGCAGAAATGTGTTAAAGCTCAGACTTTTGGCGGCACCGGGCCAGCAATTGGATTGCATCTATTTTGGGAGTGCAGTGGATTTTGATGAGTACATTAAAGGTAAATACGGTGCCGGGGAATGCGAAAAGCTGTATAAAGGAACAGCAGTGGGTATTGAGCTGGATATCATATTCAACATAGATATAAACGAGTATAATGGAAACAGGAGCGTGCAGCTTGTAATGCAGCATTACAGGTAATAAAACGCTTTTTATGTGTCTGGGGAGCAGGACTTGCTTTTTCGGCTGAAAAAAAGTATTTGTAAGTGCGGACGTATTTAATTATAATATTATCTATACATAAATTCAGCACCACGAAGAGAGGTATATTGATATGGACTTAAAAGCAAAGCTGAGACATGTTATGGATTTTCCCAAGGAGGGAATTGATTTTATCGATATTACAACAGTTCTTCAGGACGCAGAAGCCTTTAAGGTATGTATGGATTCCTTCAAGGCATATGCAGAACAGCTTGGAGATTTTGATGTGATAGTGGGGTCGGAATCCAGAGGGTTTATATTTGGAGCACCTCTTGCATATCAGATGGAAAAAGGCTTTGTTCCTGTCAGAAAGAAAGGTAAGCTTCCATACAAAACCATTAGAGTGGAGTATGACCTGGAATATGGTCAGGATGTGCTGGAAATGCATGAAGACGCAGTAAAGCCAGGACAAAGAGTGCTTATTGTGGACGATCTGCTGGCAACCGGCGGGACTACTGAGGCGAATATAAGGCTTGTTGAACAGCTTGGGGGAGAAGTGGCCGGAATAATATATTTTATAGAGCTGGGATTTCTGGATGGCAGAAAGAAATTAGAGGGCTATAAAGTAAACTCAATTGTAACTTTTTAACCATTTTATTATGTCATGATATACAAAAGTCACAGATGACTGGTGGAGGATGCTTTGATAGATAGCTTTTCAGTGCTTGTTGAAAAAGTAAAAAAATATGATCCCAACAGTAACATTGAACTGCTTGAAAAGGCATATGATGTTTCTAAAGCCGCCCATGAGGGCCAGCAGAGAAATTCAGGGGAGCCCTACATTATCCATCCTGTAGAAGTAGCCGTAATACTCGCGGAAATGGAACTGGACTGCACTGCGCTTGTTGCTGCCCTGCTTCACGATACTATTGAAGATACCACCTGTACATATGACGAGATAAAGGCTCAGTTCGGAGTCGAAGTTGCAGACCTTGTAGACGGGGTAACCAAACTTACAAAGCTGGGAAAGCTGCCCTTTACTTCCAAGGAAGAGCAGCAGATGGAGAACCTTCGCAAGATGTTTGTTGCCATGGCAAAGGATATACGCGTTATTATGATAAAGCTGGCCGACAGGCTGCATAACATGAGAACGCTGAAATATATGAACGAGGGCAAGCAGATTGAGAAAGCCAGGGAAACCCTTGAGATATACGCCCCGCTTGCTCACCGGCTGGGTATATCCAAGATTAAGTGGGAACTTGAGGATATATGTCTCAGGTATCTGGATCCCAAAGGGTACTATGACCTGGTTGAGAAAATAGCTTTTAAGAGAAAGCAGAGAGAAGCTTATATTGAGGGCATACTTCAAACCCTCAGAGAAAAAACAAATGACCTGGGCATTGAAAATGCTCAGATTGACGGCAGGCCGAAACACTTCTACAGCATATACAGGAAGATGGTAAAGCAGAACAAGACACTTGATCAGATATACGATTTATTTGCCTTCAGAGTCATTGTAAATTCCGTTAAGGACTGCTATGCCATTCTCGGACTTGTACACGAGCTGTATAAGCCCATGCCTGGCAGGTTTAAAGACTATATAGCCATTCCCAAGCCCAATATGTACCAGTCCCTTCATACTACCCTTATCGGGCCGGAAGGTCAGCCCTTCGAGGTGCAGATCAGAACCTGGGATATGCACAGGGTTGCCGAGGTTGGTATAGCAGCCCACTGGAAGTATAAGGAAGGGGGCGGCAACCCAAAGGAAGCAGACAATAAATTCGCCTGGCTCAGACAGCTTTTGGAGTGGCAAAAGGATGCCCGTGATGAAAGTGAATTCATGGAAACCCTGAAGGTTGATTTGTTTACTGATGAAGTTTTTATTTTCACTCCCAAGGGAGATGTGGTAAGCCTCCCCTTTGAATCAACCCCTGTAGATTTTGCATACAGCATTCACAGCGCTATCGGAAACAAGATGATTGGAGCCAAGGCCAATGGGAAAATGGTTCCAATAGATTATAAATTGAAGAATGGGGATATTATAGACATCCTGACCTCTTCAACAATTCACGGTCCCAGCAGGGATTGGCTGAAGATTGTTAAAAGCAGCCAGGCTAAGAACAAGATAAATCAATGGTTTAAAAAGGAAAAAAGAGAAGAGAACATATTAAGAGGCAAGGAAATGGTTGAACGGGAGCTCAAAAAGCAGGGGTTTGCCTTCAATCAGCTATTCAGGGCAGAGTGGATTGAGCTGGTACTCAGAAAGTACAATTTTTCAACCCTGGAGGATTTATATGCAGGTATCGGTTATGGAGCCATAACCACAAACAAGGTAATTACAAAGCTTAAGGAGGAATTCAAAAAAACCCTTAAGCCTGAAGAAATAGAGCAGATACTTGAATCCATTGCGCAGACCAGAAATGACAAGAAGAAAAAGAACATACCTGAAAGCGGTATTGTTGTAAAGGGAATTGACAATTGCCTGGTGAGACTGTCCCGCTGCTGCAACCCTGTACCCGGTGATGAAATTATCGGATATATAACCAGGGGGCGCGGAGTTTCGGTGCACAGAAGCGACTGTATCAATGTTTCAGCCGGTCTGGAAGAGGAAGGCCGGCTTATAGATGTCAAATGGTATTCCACCAGTGATGCGGCTTACAAGGCTGATATAACCATCATGGCAAATGACAGGACTTCCTTGCTGCTGGATGTCACCAACAGCATAGCAGAGCTGAAGATACCTATAAAGGCAGTTAACGCCAGAACCACGCGGGAACAGATAACATTGATAAATCTTACTCTTGAGATAACAAATACCGAGCAATTGGAAAAGATTATTAAGAAGCTTAGAAAAATAGACAGTGTTTTTGATGTGACAAGAAACAAACAGTAAAGCAATAAGAAAACGAGCAGGCAGGAAGCAGGCAAAGAGTAAATGAACAGACAGCAAATCAAAAGCAAACAGGCAGGAGTTTAAATGAGAGCAGTTGTCCAAAGGGTTACAAAATCAAAGGTGGCTGTTGAAGGCAGCACTACAGGCGAGATAAACCAGGGCTTTATGGTCTTGCTTGGTGTGGGACGGGAGGATACTGCCGCCGATGTGGATTATCTGTCTGAAAAAATAGTCAATTTGCGTGTATTTGAAGATAACGAAGGTAAAATGAATCTCTCACTTCTGGATGTGGGGGGAGAAATGCTGGTGGTATCTCAATTTACACTCTACGGAGATTGCAGGAAGGGCAGAAGACCCGGCTACGATCAGGCTGCAAGACCTGAAGCGGCCAGGGCGCTGTACCAGGCCTTCATTGAAAAATGCAGGAGCTGTGGAGTAAAGGTGGAAACTGGTATTTTTCAGGCGCATATGCTGGTGGATATATGCAATGACGGTCCTGTGACCCTGCTGCTGGACAGCAAACGGGAGTTCTAGAAAAGGCTTGTTTGGATGTATACCGGCAGAAACACAACATGCCTTTTCATGCGGAACTGGCACATTGGGTAAATTTAATATGAAGAAGGGCGTACTATGATTATTAAGACAATTACAGGCGGAATATTTGATTCCTTATCATATCTAATATGTGAAGGTGATAAGGCGGCAGTGATAGATCAGGGAGTTAAATGTGAAAAAGTACTGGCAGCGGCTGCCGAAATGAATGTAAGCATTGAAAAGATCATATTGACTCACGGACATATTGATCATATAGCAGAGCTTGACCATTTGATTGAAAAAACCAATGCAAAAGCGTATATACATGTGGACGACGAGCCGGCACTTACAGATGCCAAATACAACGTGTCCGCCTTCACCTTTTCGCCTCAGACAGTTAATACCAGGTGTGAATTGCTGAGGGACGGCAGTGTGCTTAAGCTGGGCGGCCTTGAGCTGAAGATCATCCATACGCCTGGGCACAGTCCGGGTTCCATCTGCATACTGGCCGGCAAGAGCCTGTTTTCAGGTGATACTCTGTTCTGCAACGGCTATGGAACCGTAGAGCTTCCAAACGGAGATTTTGAGGAAATATACCGTTCAATAGTTGACATACTTTTTCTGCTGCCGGAAGATACGGCTGTTTATCCCGGCCATGGCAGTTCTACTTCCATAGGGCAGGAGAAACGTACAAACCCCATAAGACATGCAGTGCAATGGTAGAAGAGGACGTCAGTGCGGAAGTAAACCCGGCGCCTTTTGCTCAGTATTATACAAAATCGGTTTTTGGAGTCAACATGTTATATTACAGGAATGATTTTAGTTATTTGGACTATGAATTTGAAGATGTTCTCAAGCTGTTCTTTTTAAAAGATGAGCTGCAAAAGGCAGATGGCCCTCGGGATTACGGTTCCGGGGCATTTCTATTCTGCGGGTTTGAAACTGCAGCGGCAAGTTTGTGTATCTGTTTAAAGTCCCACGGATTTCAGGAACAGGCAAGCATTTCTGTTCCTGAGGAATTGACAGTACTTTTTCAGGGACAAAGGCCAGAGCCACAGGGGAATATGAAGGAGCCCGGGCCGGACATCAAGTCTTTTAAAAAGGTATTTAAAAGAAAGCTGTACCTGCTGCTGAAAAGCTTTACGGGGAAAAGCAGCCCTTGGGGAGTTATGACAGGCATCAGGCCCGCAAAACTTGTAAATGAGCTTATGGATGCGGGTGCCGGGGAGCTGGACATTGTCAATAAGCTGGTAGAGGACTATTATGTGGCAGGCAGCAAGGCACAGCTTTTATATGAGGTTGCCGGGAACCAGAGGGAATTGTTCAAGGATTCGGCACCTGAAAACGTGTCCCTGTATGTGGGGATACCCTTTTGCCCCACCAGATGCCTTTACTGTTCCTTTAGCTCCAGTACCATCGGGCAGTATAAAAAGCAGGTGGACAGCTATCTTGAGGCACTTTTGAAGGAAATCCGGCATACGGGTGAACTGCTCGGAAGCTGTGGCATGAAAATAGAAAGCATATATATTGGAGGGGGAACCCCGACCTCAGTCAATTCCCTGCAGTTGAGCAGGCTGCTTGAGGGGCTTGAAAGCCTGCTGGATTTGAGCTCTATGAAAGAATATACACTGGAAGCCGGCCGGCCGGATACAATTGATGCCGGAAAATTAAAGGTCATAAAAGACAGCAGGGTCACAAGAATCAGTATAAATCCCCAGAGTATGAATGCAACTACCCTGGAAAGAATAGGCAGAGGACACACTCCCCAAGAAGTGGAGGAGGCATTTTATAACGCCCGCAGTCTTGGGTTTGACAATATTAACATGGATGTCATATGCGGACTTCCCGGTGAAGATGCTGTAATGTTTAAAAACTCCATGGAACAGCTTTCAAGAATGAAGCCTGATAGTGTCACTGTTCACACTATGGCTGTCAAGAGAGCCTCAAGGCTTACCCGGGAGAGGGACAATTTCAGTCTTCGCAAGGAGTTTGACCAGGTGGCGGAAATGGTGGAGACAGCCGGAGCATATGCTGCAGAACTGGGGTTAAAGCCCTATTATCTGTACAGGCAGAAAAACATACTGGGGAATCTTGAAAATGTAGGCTACAGCAAAAAAGGCAAGGAATGCCTGTACAATATTCAAATCATGGAGGAGCGGCAGTCTGTGTTTGCCTGCGGTGCCGGAGCTGTTACAAAAATAGTTTTTCCTGGAAACAGGATTGAAAGGTCTTTCAATGTAAAAAGTGTTGAAGAATACCTTGGACGCATTGATGAAATGCTGGAGAGAAAAAAATTTCTGATTGCCAACTGGTTATAATTGTTGACAATATCAGAAGTGAATTTTAAAATATATAGTAGACTTACCAAAATCAAGTCAGGTTTCAGGTTGGCTTTATGCCAATGCAGGTGACCTGTTTATATTGTCAGGCCTAAAAAGGGAAGAGTAATCAAGGCTTCTATCCAGGGAAAAGCTGCCGGAAGTCAATCAGGCAAACAGCTTGTTTGACTCTGTACTGTGAGCGGCTTATAGAAAAGGTGATGAAAGACACCCTATGTGGATATGTTTCCAGGGCTGATGAGTTAAAAGCTCATCCGTTTTCTGCGTTAAAGACTTCAAGTAGGTTCTTTTGTTAAGCTTTTTTAATGAGAGAATCATTAGGGTGGCATCACGGGAAGTATCCTCTCGTCCCTTATAGGGATAAGGGGACTTTTTTAGCGTATGGGATTCTATTCTTAATGTAAACAGTGAATTCATACATAACATATTTATTAATTTGCATATTCATGTAAATAATTGAAAATATATATTTTTTATGATGGGAGTTGTACAAATGGCGAAACAGCAAGTAGTAACACCTTCGATTTTGCCGGGGTTTTTGGAGCTGCTGCCCCAGGATCAGATGGTATTTAATGAAATGTTGGAAACAATTAAGAAGACATATGAGACATACGGATTTATTCCGCTGGATACTCCGATGATTGAAAAGTCAGAGGTGCTTCTGGCAAAAAGCGGCGGTGAGACTGCAAAGCAGGTATACAGGTTTAATAAAGGTGACAATGACCTTTCTTTAAGATTTGATCTGACCGTACCTCTTGCAAGATATGTCTCACAGCATTTTGGCGAATTGACTTTTCCCTTTAAGCGGTATCATATTGGAAAGGTGTTCAGGGGAGAGAAACCACAAAAGGGAAGATTCAGGGAATTTTATCAGTGTGATATAGATATTATCGGCTTTGAAAGCCTCAGTGTCATAAATGATGCCGAAATTCTCAGTGTTATATATTCTACCTTTAAAGCCTTGGGCTTTAGCGATTTTACCATACGACTGAACAACAGGAAGATTCTCAACGGTTTTTTTGAAAGCCTTGAGGTTGCAGATAGGGCTGAGGTTCTGAGGACAATTGATAAAATCGAAAAGATAGGCAGGGCAGCAGTGGCCGAGGAACTTAAAGCTTTGGGGCTGTCAGAGGAGGCCGCTGGCAGTGTTCTGGATTTTGTAGGGATAAAGGGCAGCTGCAGCGAAGTAATAAAGAAGCTCCGTCAGCTTTCAGTGAATAATGAAATGTTTTCAGAGGGTATAGACGAGTTGGAGCTGGTAATTAATTATATTGACGCCCTTAAGGTTCCCTCCGGCAATTATACGGTGGACCTGACAATTGCAAGAGGTCTTGACTACTATACCGGCACCATTTACGAAACAATACTGAACCAGTATCCTTCAATCGGAAGTGTGTGCTCGGGGGGCAGATACGACAACCTGGCTCAGAATTACACCACCAAGAAACTCCCGGGAGTGGGAATATCCATTGGCTTGTCCCGGCTGTTCTATCAATTGAGGGAGGCAGGAGTCCTGGGGGAAGGCAAAAAGGCCACGCCCTCACAAATACTTGTCATACCTATGAAGGAAACCATGGCACAGTCTCTGGAGCTGGCAACAAAAATAAGGGAGTGCGGCATTGCAGCAGAAATTTATTTCAATGAGGGCAAGATAGGCAAAAAGTTTGCGTATGCGGACAAGCTTGGAATTCCTTATGCGGTTGTTGTTGGGGAAGATGAAGTGAATTCGGGAAAATATAAGCTTAAGGATATGGCAACCGGAGACCAGCAGGAACTGGATATAGACTGCATAATCCAGGAGCTTAAAGCCAGATGAGAAGAGATATACCTAAATACTATTTGATTGCGTGCACTATACAGGCATGCGGACGGGAGAGCATATGGGAGAATCGATACATGGACTTACAAGAAGTCACAGATGTGCTGAATTGACTTCGAAGAATATAGGTGAAACAGTTACTGTTATGGGCTGGGTTCAGAAGCAGAGAAATTTGGGCAGCCTGGTTTTTGTGGATTTGAGAGACAGAACAGGTATTGTGCAGCTGGTTTTTACCGATAAGGACGGAGAAATGTTTGATAAGGCCAAAACCATCAGAAGCGAATATGTGCTTGCTGTGGTTGGGACTGTTGCAGCAAGGGCTCCGGAGGCAGTAAATGCAAAAATGGCTACAGGGGAGATCGAAATAAATGCAAGTGAGCTGAGAATACTCAGCAGCTCCGAAACGCCCCCTATTTACATTGAGGAGAATTCCGAGGTAAATGAAATAACCAGGCTGAAATACAGATATCTGGACCTCAGAAGACCTGATATGCAGCGGAATTTCATCTTGAGGCACAGGGTTGCAAAGGTTGCCCGTGACTATTATGATGAAAACGGCTTCCTTGAAGTTGAAACTCCGATTCTGATTAAAAGCACACCTGAGGGTGCCAGGGATTATCTAGTGCCAAGCCGTGTACATCCCGGCAAGTTTTTTGCGCTGCCCCAGTCACCTCAGCTTTACAAGCAGCTTTTGATGGTATCCGGCTTCGACAGGTATTTTCAAATTGCAAAGTGCTTCAGGGATGAGGATTTGAGGGCGGACAGGCAGCCTGAATTTACACAGATAGATATAGAAATGTCCTTTGTTAATGTTGACGATGTACTGACTGTAAATGAAGGCTTTGTGAAGAGAGTATTCAAGGAAGCTCTGGGAGCAGAGTTAAAGACACCGTTTCTAAGGATGCCGTATTCAGAGGCCATGGAAAGATTTGGCTCGGACAAGCCGGATATCCGTTTTGGGATGGAGCTGGTAAATGTATCTGAGCTGGTGGCTGACTGCGGCTTCAAGGTATTTACAGATGCTGTGGCAAACGGAGGAAGTGTCAGGGCAATCAATGCAAAGGGCTGTGCAAAATTCAGCAGAAAGGAAATAGATGCTCTGGTTGAAGTGGTCAGGACCTACAAGGCCAAGGGTATGGCATGGGTATCAATTGACGCCGGGAATGAGCTGAAATCCTCCTTTGCCAAGTTTATGACGGAGGAGGAGATGAAAGGCCTGCTGGAGAAGGTTCAAGCCGAGCCGGGAGACCTTATCTGCTTTGTGGCCGATAAAAACAGTGTTGTCTTTGATGCACTGGGACAGTTAAGGCTGGAGGTTGCTAGAAAACTAAATATTTTAGATCCCGAGGATTATAGATTTTTATGGGTTACAGAATTCCCATTATTTGAATATGATGAAGAGGAAGGACGTTTTGCTGCAAAGCACCATCCCTTTACCTGCCCCATGGATGAAGATATTGCCCTTTTAGACACAGAGCCGGGCAAGGTGCGTGCAAAGGCCTACGACATTGTGTTAAACGGTGTTGAACTGGGCGGAGGCAGTATAAGAATCCACATGCAGGAGCTGCAGGCAAAGATGCTGGAAATGCTGGGCTTTACTCCGGAAGATGCCAACAGGAAGTTTGGCTTCCTGCTGGATGCCTTTAAATACGGAACGCCTCCTCACGGCGGAATGGCCTTTGGCTTGGACAGAATGATAATGCTTATGGCCAAGACCTCCAGCATAAGGGATGTTATAGCATTTCCCAAAGTGCAGAATGCTTCAAGCCCAATGGATAACGCACCTGACATAGTTGATGGAAAACAACTGGAGGAATTGCATATAGATATTACAAAGGAGAATACCCTCTATTAACAATGTATAATACGTTTTTGAGCGGCGAATTTACCCTTCGGCTACGTTGAAGCCGTTTGTAAGGCACAAAGCCTTCCTTCGCGTCTTCGCCTTGCCGCAAGCCAAATTCTCTCGCTCAAAAATCTCCGACC
>JAEXFI010000050.1 GCA_023400235.1 Bacillota bacterium | reverse complement strand
TTTCCTTCAGATACCATGCCAGCTTGTTTGCACGGCTATTAAGCTCTCTATAAGTCAATCTCTCTTCTTTGAAGACCAGGGCCGTATGCTCCGGCGTCTTTTCTACCTGCTCCTCAAACAGCTGGTGTACGCCCTTTCCGGCCGGATACTCCGTCTCAGTCGTGTTGAAGTGCATCCGAAGCGTTTCCATTTCTTCATTTGAAAGCATCTCAATACTTGATATCTTCTGCTCCAAGTTTTGCGGCATAGCTTCTAATATTTTTATAAAATGTTTTACAAAGCTTTCCATGGATTCTCTTTTAAAAAGCTTTGAGCAATATTCTAATCTAAAATTTAATGTTTCATCCCCTTCAATTGCCTCAAGTGTAATATCAAATTTGGATGTGCCAAAATTGTAATCTACTTGCCTGAAATTTAGACTTTCAATATTTATCTCTTTACTTCCAGTATTTTGTAATACAAACATTGTATCAAACAAAGGGTTTCTGCTTAAGTCCCTGGTTATTTTCAGCCTATCCACCAGGTCCTCAAACTGGTAATCCTGATTTTCATATGCCTTTATTGCATTCTTTTTCACTTCCCCGAGGAAATCGCTAATAGTCTTTTCTCCGCACGGATAATTCCTTATTGCCAGGGTATTTACAAACATACCCACGATTCCTTCAAGATTGGCATGGCGTCTTCCAGCCACCGGGCTTCCTACGATAATATCATTCTGTCCGCTGTACTTATATAGTAGAATATTATATGCAGCCAACAGAACCATATAGAGAGTTGCACCTTTCTCTACCGCCAAACTTTTAAGTTTCTGAGTAAGCCTGTTATCAAGCTTGAAATTAAGAGCATCCCCTTCGAGGCTTTGTATTGATGGCCTGGAGTAATCTGTAATCAAATTGAGCACAGGTATTTCTCCTTGAAACCTCTCAATCCAGTATTCCTGCTGTTTCTTTATTTCTTCCCCTTTAAGAAAATTATCTTGCCATTCTGCGAAGTCTGCATATTGTATAAAGAGCTGCGGCAATTCGTTTCCTTCATAAAGGCTTACAAATTCTTTGATCAGAATGCTCATGGATGTTCCGTCTGTTATAATATGATGTATATCAAAGAGCATTACGAATTCTTCCGGTGCAATATGTATAAGGTAAATTCTCAATAGAGGTGCCTTTCCAAGGTCAAAAGGCTTGATGCATTTTTTTATAATATTTGAAATATTATTCCTGGAAGCCTGGATATGTTCTATACAGAACTCAATATCCCCATTTATCTTTTGTACAGGCTCCTCTTCAATCAAATCAAAAGATGTTGAAAAAACCTCATGCCTTCTAAACATCTTTTTAAAAGCATCCTCAAATTTTTTAACATTAAGCTTTCCTTTTATTTCTATAATCTGCGGCAGATTATAGTTTATACTTGAACTATCCATCTGACTTAATACAAATAACCGCTTCTGGGAAGAGGATACTTTATAATATTCTTTTTTCTCTGCTTTATTTATTAAAGAAAATGCATTTTCTTCTGACGTTTCCAGCAGTGCTGCCAATTTCTTAACATTACAGCTTATAAAAATCTCACTGACCGGTACATTGTAACCTAAATCCTTATGAATTTTGGAGGTAAGCATTACTGCTTTCAGGGAATCCCCTCCCAATTCGAAGAAGTTATCTTCCAAATCAACTGCTTCACGTTCCAGTACTTCCTTATAAAGCTTCAGAATGCTGGCCTCAATATGGTTGGAAGGTTCAATTTTTATTTTTCTTTTATCTTCCCCTAATATTTGATGTATTTCTTGAATAATGGAATAAAACTCGCCATTTGAATATTTTTCAGCAAGTTTAAACCGCTGCACTTTGCCGCTTGTCGTCTTAGGTATCTTCTTTATAGGTATAACTTCCTTTAAATCCAGTCCCATATATTGGCTGATATGCTTTTTTACTTCATGAATTATTGGAATAAACTCATTGGCTTGTTTTTTAAACAATACAAATAAAAGAATTTCTTCTTTAAATGTCTTGTTGCTATAAACACTGCATGCTACTGTTTCAGTGAATCCTGTGGATAGAATATTATTAGATACTCTTTCTATGTCATGGGGGTAATAATTTTGGCCGTTTACAAAAATAATATCCTTTTGTCTTCCGGTTACTACCAGCCGTTCATTTCTGATAAACCCTAAATCTCCCGTGATAAGCCATCCGTCTGTTGTAAAGGCTTGAGCTGTCGCCTCCGGATTATTATAGTAGCCTGAGGTTACATTATCTCCTTTAATTTGTATAAACCCAACCTTTTTGTCCTCCAATAATTTATTATCTGAGTCACAAATTCTAAGCCTGCAATCTCTTACCGGAAAACCCAAATCTACAAACGAAACCCGATTCTCAGAATTCTGTTCGTCCGATTCCTTAATAGCGTACCCATTATTAAGACTGTTACGCTCCACATAAATGGTACTCATACCCTCCCCGGCTTTAGGGAAACTAACTGCCAAACCAGCCTCTGCAAGGCCATAAACGGGGTATATCGTATTTCTCTTAATACCATAGGGATGCATGGCTTCTATAAATGTGTTACATAATTCACTTGAAATTGGTTCGGCTCCATTGAAAATAAGACGTACATTTGTTAAGTCCCAGTTAACAGCAATTTCAGGTTTAAAAAAAGTAAGAAAATATTTGTATCCAAAGTTTGGCGATGCCAACAAAGTCGCTTTATGCTGGCTTGCCTTCTTCATCCATAGTGTAGGGTGTCTTATAAACAATGTAGTTGGCATTTTATACTGCATGATACCTAAGCTTAAGGGCACTAAATGTCCCCCGATCATTCCCATATCGTGAGTAAGTGGCATCCACCCAAGTTCAATATCATTTTTGCCTAATTCAGAACTTTCAATAATAGCAGATATATTTGTCATCAAGTTTTTATGAGTAAGTATTACTCCTTTAGGATTCCCCGTTGACCCTGATGAAAACTGTAAAAACGCAGTATCCTCAGGTTTAGGGCAATATACCGTTCCTTCTGCACCTCTTTCATTAAGTTTTTCAATCCCCAATGTCCTGGATTTGATTTCCTCAATAACCATAGCTTTATCAGCGTCTCTCGCCATATTGTTAAATACCGCCAGCGTCTTGGCGTTAGCAATCAAACAAGGGTTATTCAAGTATTTCCAGATGTTAAGAAGTTTTATCCGGTGTTCCTCGTTATTCCCTATTGTTACAGGAACCGGTATAATCCCCCCCAAAATACATGCCCAAAAAATTTTTAAGAAATCTTCATTATCCTCAATCTGAAATACTGCTTCATCCCCGGCCTTGATGCCAAATTCTTGCAAGTCCTTTAATATTCTTAAGGAACAGCCAAGCAGCTCACTATATGATAAAAAGCTTTCATCATTTTCTCCTCGAATAAATGTTATGCCTTTCATACTTGCTTTAGCTGCGTTATAAATCAGATCACAAAGACTTGTCATTTTTTCATGCTTGATAATCATATATTGCCCCACACTTATTAATCACTATGCCATCTTATTAAGATAAAATCACCGTTCCGGTGATGAATAGACTTTATATTTCCGCTTGCCGATTAATACCTGCACTTGTTCTTTGCTTCTTGTTATTAAAGATAAACATTACTAATGATAGTAAAGGTACTGCCGGAACTGTAACAAGAAAACTTAAAACCGGTAATATACCTATTGTCATTGCTATATACACCATATAAATTACCGGCAAAAATACCATGATTGCGGTAAAACAAGCTACTGATAGAAGTATTGTTTTTTCGATAATTCCTACCCTTTCAATTCCTCTGAAAGCTATGTAGGCTATAAATATGATGAACGGAATTAACGGCCATTGGAAAATATAGCTTGAACCCTTTAAGTATATACTCGTGAGCAACAAAATAATTGACCAGATAACCACTCCACCGCAAATCAGTTCGAGATGCTTGATCTTTTTTGTGAACATGCGACACGCTGCATAAATCAAGAATATTAATGCCACAGATATTATTACAATATATAAATTGGAATATTTAAAGCTTTCAATAGTAAAACCCCTTGCCCTTAAGTTATGTATTATTGTAATCAGCTTTATGACGGGTATTGAAATACCACATGCGGCTATTATCATTCCCAGACAGAAAAGACTCCCCAGAAGGATATTCTTTATACTTATTGCCTTTCTTCTTACACTTACTATTATTGTGAGCAGAAAGCCAAGTAAAGTTATTAGCATTATTAATACTACTGCTTTTTGTGAATATACAATCAGGTTTCCTTTAAACAAAGGAAAGTAAACAGCATCAGTGTCCTTTTGAGCATTAATCTTTTCAAACTCACTTCTGGAAATATTTCCGTAATATCCTGCAATGGTTTCTGCTATTGTACCGTAATGCTCCAGACTATTTATATTAAGATTCTCTACAGTATCCTTTTGCGTATGATAGGCATCAAATCCATCAAAAGCAGCAAAATTCATACCTTTTATGCCTGCATCCTTGAAAACAGTAAAATCAGTATCATTAGGCATTCTTTTATAAATATCTTGTGAAAATGAAAATCCTATAGGATTAGGAGCCACTTTTCTAAATGCATTTATCAACCCAAGGTTTTTGTCGCTTGATTCAAACATTATTACTGGCCCTTGATTTCCTCTAGCCTCAAAATTCACTACAAAGTCCATATCTTTCAGCCTGTCACTTTTAGTCTTTGCAAAAGCCTCAGCTCCTATAAGGCCTACCTCTTCTCCATCTGAAAAAAGTATGTACATATTGTTTTTGGGCTGTCCTTCAGCTTTTATAATTCTCACTGCTTCAAGTACAGATGCAACACCTGCACCGTTATCTGCCGCACCTGGTCCGTTTGGAGTTGAATCATAGTGGGCTGAAAGCATTACATTTATTCCTTCCTTATCTGATCCATCTATTTTCGCAAGGACGTTTTCTACTGTGTAAGTTTTCCCGCGTCTTTGTACGGTTTCTTTTTCAAGCTCAACATACAAACCCATTCCTTTTAAGTAATTTTCAATATACTCTCTAACCGCCTTATTCTGTACACTTCCAACCGGGTGAGGAGAACGGGCAATCACCTTAATGTGCTGCAGAGCCTTATCCAAAGAAAACCCCGTAGTCTTTTGATTTTCCCTCTCAGCCGACATAGGTGATATTTGATAAAAACCTAAAAGAAAAGAAACAATGATTACTAAAGCCAATGCCAAGCATGAGATAATCTTTTTATTATTCATATGGCCTCCATTATATCCGGAAAAAAGAGTATGTAAAATACTTTTAATTTTATATACTGCTCCTAACAAATTCTATAACTTCCTCTGTGGGTATGAAGCCCAATCGTTTCATTTTGACAGACTTTGCAATTTCTCTGGCAATAGTCAGTGAGTTCCTGACAAAGGTATTTTTCCATTTAGGGAAAAAGTAAAAATTTGAGATTACATTATGGCAGCCATCCGCATAACCCTTTTCTTCACAAAAATTTGTTTTCCCATGCTCTATAAAGAAGATGGTATCCAGTATGCCGCTATCGTTATAACATAATTTTGAAGCACTGTACCAAGGCGTTCCATAGCACATAGTCTTACCATCAATCATTCTTATTACAACTCTTTCATCGTTCAGTACACAAAAATCCTTATCCCTGGAGGCAAAAATTTTACCTATAGTACTTTTACCATTTCCAGACTGGCCGGAAAACGCATAAATTTTATTAAGTCTTAAGTCTTTTACACATGAGCAGTGTAAGAGCATTCCTTCTTTTTTACTTAAAATACTTGAATATATCACCATCATATCGTTATGAAAATATTCTCTGTAATCAAAGTCATTTGAAAGGAGAATCCTGCCGAAGGTGTAATCATTATTAACCAGCATGTAATTATTGCCAAGCTCATCATCCTGGTCAAATAGCCTGAATATATTCATCCCATCATTTCTCTGAAAATAAAAGCCATCCCCTTCCCATGATAAAACAACCTTACTGTTGTCAAGCTCACGCTCTAATTCACTCTTTTCGCAAAACACAGCTTCCAATCTGAATTCAATATCTTCAGCTTTTTCTACTAAAAATTGCTTATATTTATCCAGTCTGTATAAATCCAAGTATCTATCCTCACCACTAATTTCAACTACTAAATCGCTAACCTTCAAGTATATTTTTCTCATAATCACTTTCCTTCCTGACTGTTAAAAAATATTAATACCTTATTAACTATTTAATTTTCCAACCTCTATGGCCCACGAAACGGTTTTACTTATGACCTGATTTGCCCATACCGTGTGATTGAAAAGGTGGCCCGCGTCTGGTATACTTACTATTTCGGCCTTATGTTCAAGGTTGTCATTTGCTTTTAATAATTCTTCACGGCTTTGAATGGTATAGGAATCTTCCCTCCCGAAAACAGCCAGCTTTCTACCAATAAAATTATTAAAATCAGTAAATGCAGTGCCTATTGTCTTTTGCTGTTTAAGATGATCAATACCCATCCAAAGGCCATTGACC
Source organism: Bacillota bacterium (assembly GCA_023400235.1). GTDB lineage: Bacteria > Bacillota > Clostridia > Acetivibrionales > DSM-1351 > Ruminiclostridium. Next base: position 90,588 of record JAEXFI010000050.1, on the reverse strand, counting down.
TGACAAACCAATTCCTTTGTTCTAGGTTCTCTGACCAGGCGCAAAGGAACACCTTTATAGTCCGTTTCTGAAACCATCGGGAAAAAAATTGGGTTCCACAAGCAAATACCTTTTACTTCTTTGTATATCTTTGCAACATCTGTTGCAATGCGTGCACCGTCACTAAATCCTGAAACAATAATCGTATTTCTCTTTTTCTGGAAACATCCAATAACAAACTCAATAACCGCAATTACATCATCGATCTTAGTACGTATAGAAGTCTGCCAGAACTCGCCTTCACTTACACCAAGGCCTGTAAAATCAAACCTCAGAAGATTCACACCTGCGGCCTCCGCATACCTTCCATGCATTACAGACATTCTATGATGTTCAACCCTATTTCCATCGAGTCCATAACATGCGACAATCGTCGGTGACCCGGCTGCATTTTTTTCTGATATATGGAATATCCCAAGTATGCTTTTTCCGTTTGAATTAATCTGAACAGGTATTTCCATCTTTTATGTCCCCCTGCTGTTTTATCCAATTACAAATGCTTTCTATAACATTATGGTGCCATAAAGCCCTCCGCGGCAAAGATTTATTCAAATAGTGAGCAAGCGGCAAATGAGAGTTATTATCTGTCGGAATCCAACGTTTTATCTCAAACTCACTGTCTTTATCATAAAAGAGCCATAAACCCTTTTCACCATACGCAAGCATAATATCAGGAACCTCAAATTGCACCAACTCGTTAATCATTTCTGATGAAATACGTTGTCCAAGCAAGTTTCCCATTTTTGCCCCAAGAGCTTCGAAAAATGCACATTTATCATATTCGCTTCTGTCAACAATCTCAGCAGCTTCATAAACCCCTGGTTTCATATGTCCCCATATTTCCTTACTAATAAGTTTGTCCAGACAATAGGGACTAATCCCGGCTACTCCCTTCAGGCCAACATACCCAGCAGTTTCTGCAAGAATTGCTGCACTTAGCCCCCTTCCAACACCAAAAATATTTGCACCCGCAATACCCTTAACAAATTCAATTGAACTTTTGATATCCTCGCGAATTGTCCCCAATGTCACATCTTCTAGCATAAAAGAACTATCCCCGTGCCCTCGCGGGTCAAACTGCAAAACAAATATACCCTCATCAGCCAAACGTCTTGCGAGTTTACTCATAATGAAGTCCTCATCACATTTAGGCTGAGAAAAGCCCGCCATCAGAACAGCTCCTGCCTTTATACTTCCAGACTCAGGCCAGTGACTTATTCCCATCAGAGAATATCCCTTATTATTTATCCAAAGCTGTGATATCATTTTAACACCCCCGCTTTTTTACACTATTTATTATTTATTTTTGAACAGATATACTCCTCTATATCTCCTAACTTCCCGAATCTCTCTTGTGTAAGTTCATCCTCACCTGCCTGAAACCCATAATGTTCTTCAACAAGAACGATTAACACTGCTAAAGAAATTGAGTCCAATCCTATCTCCATAAGTCCAGTATTTTCATCAATCTCCATTTCTTTACCCAAATGTAATTCTTCCTTAAGAAAGCTTATTACTTGCTTTGTAATTTCGTTGGTTGTCATCTTTTATTCCCCCATATTTGTAATTTTTTTATTTATTTTTTGAGTTATATCCAAATACTTTTAATTACGTACTTTTTCCTAGCTGCCAAGTCATTACCGCTGCTGCACATAGATTTTACTGCCCGTCACCCTTTTATTTGTTAGAGGTAATCGTTTATTTCAGCGTATAAAATATTGGGTCATGGTTCCCTAACGTTTTGGAGACAACACCATCAAATTCTTTTTCAAACTGTTGCAATGAAATCTCTCCAAAAAGAAATCTTTTCAAATGCTGTACAGGGTATTCGGGATGTTTTCGGACGAACAATTCAACACTGCTTTCTATCATTGTCCTATAATACCCTTGCTTTCTTGGGTGAGGGATATGATAGCTATCAATATCAGGACAACTAATAAATTTAATTCCATTCTTCTGCAATCTCAGAGCCAATTCAAAGTGTTCAAAACCCCATGATTTAAACTCAGAATCAAACCCACAAACATCACAGAAGTCCTTTTTACTTAAGCTCGCGTTTCCTACCAAAAACGCTGCCCAAGCAATTCCTGAATTTTCTAAGCCTTTGTCATTAAAAAGCTTGGATAATTTCAAATAATAAAGCGGCTTTCTTGAAAACTTTAATATTTTATCCCACTCCGTATCCTGATTTTCTTTAATTAAATATTTAACAATGCCGAGGTAATCCCATGGACATCCAATAACAGCATGTCCCGGATAATTCAGGTTGTTTTCAACATGTCTCCTCACGAAGTCCTTCCCAGGGAATCTATCCGCATCACAGAATATTAAAATTTCACCCTCTGCATTATGCACTCCATTGTTTCTAGCAATTGCTCTTCCCTGGTTCTCCTGCCGGATATATTTTACTTTACATCCCAAGCGAGGCCATGACGCCTCTTGCATTTTTTCTTCCAAACCGTCGGATGAGCCGTCATCAACAAGAACTATTTCGTAATTGTTGACCGGATATGTCTGGTGTGAAAAAAAACGCAAGGTTATACGAAGTGATTCGGATTGATCACAAACAGGAATTATTACTGAAGCATACAAAATTGAATTCTCCCCCTACGCCAAAATCTTCATTTTATTCTCATTTCCCCTCTTATAAGAAACTATTTATCAATACCGCAAATATGAAATGAATGTTTAATGATTAACCAGTAGTGATAATCTTATACTTCTAATATTCACATATTCATATAATAGCGGGCGGCCAAATGTCTTGAAATCTTCCCACTCGAAGTTGTGGGTATCTTACTCCACTCATATAATTCCTGCGGAATTTCATAAGGTAATAAAAACTTGGAACAATGAGATATTATATCCTTCTTGCTGACAGCGTGATTTTCTTCCTTTTCAAATGCACATACCAATCTCTTGCCATTCAGCTCATCTGGGATTCCGAAAATAACACAATTATCAATACCAGGGATTTTTCTAACAATATTTTCTACACGACAGGGGTCAATATTATGGGCTCCCCGTATTATCATGTCATCTGCCCTGCCCAAAACATATAACTCTCCAGCTTCATCAACATAGCCAAGGTCATCTGTCTTTAGTTCTCCACATATTATTTTCTTATTTGTAGCGGTGTAATCTTCCCAATACCCCAACATTAAGCTTGAGGTTTTAACAAATATAGTACCTATTTCATCTGGTTTGCATACTATTCCATTCTTGTCCCTGACAATCACATTTACACCTTTTATGGGCCTTCCCACAGAACCATAATTAATTTCATCGCCACACCTCTGAGCAGTCACCCTAGGCCCGGCTTCTGTCAATCCATACACATTTAATATTCGTGAATGGGAAAACATATTCTGAGCCTCAAGCAATAGCTTCTTATCTGCAACATCGCCACTTGTATAGAGCAGTCGAATACTGGATAAATCGTTTTTTCCCTGCTTTGCCCTTAATATTAATCTGAGTATGGTAGGATTAACACATATGATTGAAGGCTTAAGACTTTCAATGCGTTTTAACACCGTTTTAGGAGAAACTAAAGGGTTTTTGCATATCAATTTTGCACCTGCCATCAAGGAAACCACCACTTCGCCTGTTAAAGTTGATGCATGGGCCATCGTTTTTGAGATATAGAATGTATCATTTGATGTAGGATTCATGTACTCAATTATTGCTTTCACATTATTCAGTATTGCCTTATGGGTTAAAACAACTCCTTTAGCGGCACCAGTTGTTCCTGAACTGAATAAAATAAATGCGGGATCATTTTCACTGCTATATTTTCCAAGATAATGTATATCGCTTTTGACCTGCCAATCCCCCATTTTCTCAAACAGGAATTCAAAACCGTCCATATCAGTACGCTTGTAATGATCTTCTATTTTTCGTATGCTGTTAGTGCCAGAAATGCAAGCAACCTTGGCTTTAACGTTGTTAACAGCATATTGTATCAATTCATACGGCATCTGAGGGTCTATGGGAACTGCAATTGCACCTGCAAGCAGAACGCCTAAAATAGCAACTAGAAATGATACACCATTTTCACATAATATAACCACTCTATCTAAGTGAGAAATATTTTTATTTTCAAGTACAATTTTCAAACTATATGCCATAGTAATGATACTACTCTTGTCCCAAATACCATGGTCATCAATGCATGTAAATGTCTTTCCTGCATTTTTTTCTTCAATTAATGTATCTTCGATTCTCACAACTTCAATCCCTTCTAATCATTCTAATCATCTGATTAAATAGAGCATTAATATTAATGTGAAATGTTATATTCAAGTATATTTTGCTCATCAGCGGCTAATGTATTTTGTTCAGGTGTTTTGTTCATTGAGCAATTTACCCAATCACTGTATTTACTACTAATGTAATTGTGGTATAATGTAAAATAGCAAAGCAAAATAGCATAAAGCTATTGTGCCGCTAGCCCATAAATCATCCGTTTCCGCCAAGAAGTTGTATGATTTATGGGTTCTAATTTGTATCCCCTCTTTAAAACATTTGATTAACAATAATTCACATTACACAATAATCCAAGCTTGAGCTTTGCATCCTTATGTTAATAAAAAAGGCTTTACCTAACATGACAAACATCTGTAAGGAAGCCTTATCTATTAAAATCCAAGTTATATATGGCTTGGATTTGTTGGACAAAAATTTCCCCTTTAATCCAATATTATTTCAAAATATTTAAATATTTTTATTTATATCTACTAGCTTTACTCTCATTAAATTATAAACAAGCATCTATAATTTGTCAATTTCTTTTTTTTTTACAAATTATTGGAATTTACTGCTTTTCTCTTTACTGCTTTATTGTTAAAATCAAATCTGAAAAACTAAGTTAAAAAAGCACTCAGTCCTTTGATATGCTCCCTTCATGATTAACAGTGTTTTTATATTTCACTGTCTCTCATAAAGGGAGCATATCACTTCAGACTAAGTGCTTTTTACTTGGAGGCGCCACCCAGATGTTGAACAAGTTCAAATCTGTTCTATCGACATGCAAAAAACCAGCCTTTCGGCTGGTTTTTCCTCTGGAGGCGCCACCCAGATTTGAACTGGGGGTAAAGGTTTTGCAGACCTCGATTGGTGGTTTTGTCTATTTAAATTTCATGCCAACCCCATGTATTTTAAGGGTTTTTCGTTGGCACATCCATAGGTCGGATGCAATAGTATTCGATCTGAATTTATAGGCGTAGTACCCAAATAGTACCCAATAATTTTTCTGCAACCAAGCCTCATCATATCAACCAAACAGGAACCGTCCAATTTTTACCTTCAATTGGGCGAAGATTATTGGCAAGGCATATAACATTGCCTGTTCCAATTTTCATTTTAAGATGCTTTGAAAGCTCGTCAAAATTGGCTTCATCCGTTACCGGGTTCAATACGCCGAAGTTTTTTATAGCCCCCACAGGATTTGAGCTTTTTTTAATCTCTATAGGATATAGCGTACCATTCTGCCATATGATTAAGTCAATTTCCTTTGTATTACTGTCTCTGTAATAGTATAGCGGAGGCTTTTTCCCAACATTGATAAAACTTTTATAGATTTCAGAAACAACATAGGTTTCAAAGAACTCGCCAGCCATAGCGCCTGATTCTAAAACATCAGGACTGCTCCACTTGGTCAAATGCGCCGCCAGTCCTGTATCCAGAAAGTACATTCTGGGTGATTTCACAACACGTTTTAACGCATTATTATGGTATGGCTCAATCAAAACCACAATTCCGGAGGAGACTAAAACTGACAGCCATTGCTTTGCCGTAGGTGCTGATATTTCGGCTTCCTTTGCAAGTGAATCATAGTTTACCATCGAGCCTGTGCGTGCGGCGGCAATACACAAAAACTTATAAAAAGTTAATTCATCCGCAACCTGTGTCAATTCTCTGATATCTCTGCTCAGATACGTCTGAACATAGGAGGAATAGTATTCCTCCTGATTTACATTCGGCTGCTCATAAATTCTGGGCATACCGCCTTTGAATATTCGCTCAAAGACCTCGGGCAGGGTCATGGGCTTTGCCGTATGAATACGCTTTAGCAGTTCGTCTTTTTCAGTCGTGTATTGGTCAAACAAAGTTCCGGAAATCTCATTATTTGAAAGCCCAAACAAATTGACGATTCCTACCCTGCCGGCCAAACTCTCCGAAACATTTTTCATCATGTGGAACATCTGCGAGCCTGTCAGCCAAAAGTCACCGGAATTTTTATGCCGGTCAACATATATTTTAATATATGGAAATAATTCCGGCGCATATTGAATTTCGTCTATAATGACAGGTGGGCTATACCGTTCTAAAAAAGCCGTAGGTTCATTTTTCGCAAATAATCTATCAGCCGGGTCATCTAAGGTGACATATTTCCTGTCAGCCTCACTCAGTCTGTTCAACAGCGTTGTTTTGCCTGACTGTCTCGGGCCGGTAAGCATGAGGACAGGAAAGGTGCTGCTTACATTCAAAATGGTATCCTCAATTTTACGCTTAATGTACATATAACTCCACCCCTTTTTTAGGCAAATCTAAAATATCAATTTATATTAGCATAAATGTCTGTAAGTGTCAATTTGAATGGGCAATTTATGTGTTGGGAATAAAACAATTGATTCTTATCTAAAGCGCTATCGAATCATCCAAAAAGGAATATAAACAATATCATCTTTTTTATCTAAATAAGTCTTTGTGATAACAATGCCTGTTTTGGCTTCATACTTTTCTTTGAATTCAGATAATCCTTTTATATCTTTATCAAGAATCGTATTTCGATATTTCACTTCTATTGGTAACAGCCCTATCTTCTTATCAATAACAATATCTGTTTCTTTTTGATTATCACGCCAGAAATATACGGAGTAATTTTCCGGTTCACAGTAGCTTCTCGCCATTTGAATGGAACAATTTTCAACTTGAAAGCCTTCATCCCTGGGTGATAATTCATTGTTTCTAAGCATGGCATTCCGGATACCGCTGTCTGCGATATATACTTTTTTATTCTTCCGGATCACTTTACCTATGTTGGGAGAATAATTGTCACACACGCAAATAAAAAATGCCTGTGATAAATAGTTAATATAGGACGAAATTGTGACTGTATCTACGCCCAGGGTTTGTGCGATATTTGAGTATGCGAACTCGCCGCCGCTATTGGCTGCAATATAGTACATGAGTCTTTCCAGGATTTCAGGATTTTTGATATTGTAAATACTGACAATATCCCGGTAAAGTCCTCTCGAAATAATGTCATCGACTAATCGTTTCTGCCATAGCAGTATATTGTTGGTATCAAAGTATTCAGGGTATCCGCCAACCAGAAGATAGTCTTTGGTGATCTTGTTCATAACTCCTTCAAACTCAGCTATTTTATACTTATTTTCGTTTAAGATACGATAGTATTCTTCCGGATTATCAAATAAGGATTGTGTAGGAAGCAGCTGATTTAAAGTTCCTATATTCGATTCTTCTTTGTAAGCTGAATAAAACTTTGTAAATTGTCCCATTCCAAGCGACAGAATATAAATATCATCCAATCTGCCCATGAGAGATTCTCTTGAATCCTTAAACAAATGAGTCGAAGATGAACCACTTATGACAAGCTTAACATTGTACCGCCTGTCATAAAAGCTTTTTAAGTATAGCTGCCAATCCTTGATAAAATGAATTTCATCAATAAAAATATATATCTTATTATCCAATGTCTCTAAATTCTGATTCAATACTTCTCTGGCGTAATCCTGCAAAATATCATTTATCGTTTCGTTATTGCTGAATAGCCCCGGTTCGTCTCCGCTGAAAAGTAAGATATTCTTAGGTTTTACATTGGTTTTTAAGAGAAAATCTATTGTTTGGTAAATCAAGGTTGATTTACCCACACGTCTTGGCCCAATAAGCGATAGAATTCTCCTGTCTTCTAAACGTGCTGTTATTTCAGTAAACTCATCCCGGACTACTTTGAAAAGAAAAGGAGTATCGACTTTACCTGTAGACCACCAACGATTTATTTTTTGTAAGGTTACAATTCTATCCATCAAATCACTTCCTATAATTAATTAAATATATTTAATCATATTTGATGAATATAGTCAATAAATTTCCCGAATTATTGAAAACAAATCATGACTTAATATACACTTTTTGATAAAAAGCCTTTAAGCTTTTATGCTTCGCCTAATAGTCCTTCACATCGTCAAAAGCTCCTTTGTCGAATATTTCCTTACAATGCTCATCTTCAATTTTTCTGTAATAGATTATTAAGAAGATTGGGGATATGTTTTATTCCCACTTGTTTCCAAGTTGAACAAGTTCAAATCTGTTCTATCGACATGCAAAAAACCAGCCTTTCGGCTGGTTTTTCCTCTGGAGGCGCCACCCAGATTTGAACTGGGGGTAAAGGTTTTGCAGACCTCTGCCTTACCACTTGGCTATGGCGCCATCAATATTGAGACAGACCACATATGCAATCTGTCTCATTTGTTTGGAGCGGGTTAAGAGATTCGAACTCTCGACTTTCACCTTGGCAAGGTGACACTCTACCGCTGAGTTAAACCCGCATCTTAAATTGTAAAAACCATCGGATTACTTTGTCAGACTTCTTGTTCTGCGCTCCTCATTTATCACATAAACTCCGGTGCTCGACAGTCGTCTTCCGTGTACTCCTCGCTTTTTCCAATTTAACATTAATCGTAAAAACCATCGGATTACTTTGTCAGACTTCCTGTTCTGCGCTCCTCATTTATCACATAAACTCCGGTGCTCGACACTCGTCTTCCTTGTACTCCTCGATTTTTCCAATTTAAACATTATAAAACTCTCGAAATACTTCAACAGCTTTACAACTTATGGTGCCCAGAGCCGGAATCGAACCAGCGACACGGGGATTTTCAGTCCCCTGCTCTACCGACTGAGCTATCTGGGCAAATTGGCGACCCGGAACGGGCTCGAACCGTCGACCTCCAGCGTGACAGGCTGGCATTCTAACCAACTGAACTACCGGGCCAATTTGTGTCTTCACGGAAATAAGTGGTGGGAACTATAGGGCTCGAACCTATGACCCTCTGCTTGTAAGGCAGATGCTCTCCCAGCTGAGCTAAGCTCCCAAGGTTATTTCCGTGAGCGACAATTGATAGTATACAAAACTTATTGTATAAAGTCAATAATATTTTTTGTTTTTTTTTAAAATTATTTCAAACAGGCGTTAATATGCTCGGAAATGCTCAAATAATCTATATAGCCTAAACTTTTTGTGCCTTTTTCCGTTTTCTTTCAAGTTCCTTCTAAGTCTCTATCAAGTTACTTTTAAGCTTCTTTCAGGTGTTTTCTTTTATGAGCTTCTGAATATCCTCATGCTCAAAAATATATTTCTGATTGCAAAAGTGACATTGCAGTTCCGCACCCTTCCCATCCTCAAGGATTTCCAGCAAATCTTCCTTTCCAATACTTATGAGATTCCTCTCCATCCTTTCACGAGAGCAGTTGCAGTTAAAGTCTGTGGAAACCTTCTCTATGATTTTTGGATTCATATCTTCCAGAAGCATTTCCAGAAGCTGTTCAGGTGTGGTTCCTTCAGCCAGCAGCTTTGAAATTGACGGGAAGCCTATAAGCCTTTTTTCAAGCTTCTCAACCGTAACCTCCTCTGCTCCGGGCATGAGTTGGATTATAAAGCCTCCCGCGCCTGTAACACCTTTGCTGTCCACCAGCACTCCCAGTGCCACAGTTGATGGAACCTGTTCTGAGGTTGCAAAATAATAGGTAAGGTCATCGGCTATCTCTCCAGATACCAGCTCTGCAAACCCGATGTAGGGCTCCTTAAGGCCCATGTCCTTTATTACATTGATGTAGCCGAAGCCGACAGCCGTCCTTATGTCCAGCTTACCACGTTCATTCAGGGGCAAATCTACATTTGGATTATGAACATATCCCCTTACATTCGCCTGGTAATCAGATACCACCACAATTCCTCCCAGTGGTCCGTCACCTTTTATCTGAATTGTCAGCTTGTCATTTTTATTTTTCAGCATCCGGGCCATCATACCAGCAGCAGTCAGTGTCCTTCCCAGTGCAGCCGCAGCTATAGGCGACAGATCGTGTACCTGGGAGGCCTTATTTACAAGCCCGGTGGTAACAGCTGCAAATGCTCTGACCGTTCCTTCCGCAGCTGTTGCACGTATAATATAGTCCTTCATCATTTCCTCCAATTTTCATAAACAGTTTATCCTTAAATATTGAAAACCCCGATATATTAAAAATATATCGGGGTGGTAATGGCTACTTGAGTATATATTTAAAAGCAAATATTATGCCCTTTGAACGTTTGCAGCCTGAGGACCCTTAGCTCCTTCAACAACTTCAAATACAACTTCTGAGCCTTCCTCAAGTGTCTTGTATCCATCCATAGTGATTGCTGAAAAATGAACAAATACGTCATTTCCGCCGTCTCTCTCGATGAAACCAAAACCTTTTTCTGCATTAAACCATTTAACTCTTCCCTTTTCCATTGATTAATTCCTCCTGAAATATAACTAAACTGTTCTGCGACCTGAGTCGCTGATTTATAACAACATATAGAAGTTTAACATATATAGTTTAACCTGTCAAATCATATTTAAATTGCTAACTTGCTAAACCATGTTTATTTCATGTTGTCAGTATAAAATTATTTTACCACATAGGCTTTCAATTATTCCTAAAAAGTAACGCTTATTTCTTTTTACAAACATAAAAATTTCGCTGACTTTCATTACCAGGCTTTTTAAAGGTGAGTCCCCCATATACCGAAACAAGCTCCAAGCCTGATTTCCCAATATACCCCAGCAATTCCTCATGGGTATATGCCCGTTCAAAATGAGTCTCCTCAAACCTTCTGAAAAGCTGTCCCTCCTTTACAAAAAAAGTAAGGTCAAATCTTGCAATTCCTGTTCTGGAATTATATTCATTTTCCCATATATAAGTTATGTCCTCTCCTATCTCATAAAAAAAATTATCGGACAATATATTTTCAAATTTATATTTTGTATTGACGTCAAATATAAACAGCCCATTTGGATTCAAATAGTTATGTACCAGCTTAAGCATCCTTTGCACCTGCGCCGGCCTTGTCAGATAGTTAAAGCTGTCCAGCAGGCAAACAATCACATCCACAGTCCCATACAATTCAAAGCTGCTCATATCCTGATTCAGGAAAAGTATATCCAAACCCTCTCCGGCTGCCTTTTCAGATGCCCTGTCCAGCATGTCTCCAGACATGTCCAGGCATATCATCTCATATCCCCTTTTTGCCATCTCTATTCCGAAGCTGCCTGTCCCGCAGCCAAGCTCCAAGACCATTTTCCCGCTGATTTTATTCTTCTTTATGAGCTTTTCTATATAGTCAGCCCACTTTTGGTATTCAATATCAAGTGTAAGCTTGTCGTATATATATGCAAAGTTATTATAAATCGGAACCACTCCTTAATGTTGTAATATCAGTATGTATTTTATCACATATTTCAAGAGTTATGGCAGTAGCCAAACTTTTATTTGAGCAATTTGAAAACCTGAAATAACTTTTTTATATGTAAAATATAAAAAAGTCAGCAAATCATATCTGCTGACTTTCCTGAGGCTGTGTCTTTTTTCTCTTGTTCACCAGTCCGCCAATTCTCCCGGTCTCTTTGGGGCTTAAGCTTTTCCAGCCATACTTCCTGACTTTTTCAATCAAACCCAGCTCCTGAGCAATCTCATATTTTAACTTTTCATTTACATCCATCGCTAAACACCTCCTATAGGTATTATGCGATTTTTTTAACCTTTTTATACCTTGTTTCCCAGATTTTTTACAAATGCTACTTATATGCCGGACTTAAATCAGCTATTTTTGCTGCAATACCTGTATGGCTTTTTGAAGCTGTAAATCCTCATCTCTTGGAATTGCTGAAACGGGGGTGTCTTTGTATTTGTCAGGCAGATTTACCTCAATATCTGGCTTTATACCCTCTCCATGGATACATACTCCCGAGGGGGTAAAATACCTTGCTATGGTGACTTTTATTCCCGTACCGTCATCAAAGCTGTAAGTTGATTGAACAAGCCCTTTTCCAAAGGTTTTAGTACCTACCAATATCCCTTTCTTAAAATCCTTTATGGCACCTGCAAGTATCTCAGACGCGCTGGCGCTGTTTCCGTTGGTCAATACTGCCACAGGCAGGTTCAGTTCCGTAGCATCCGATGTCTGATATGTCTTTTTGCCCTGTCTGTTCTCGGTGTATACTATCGTTCCCTTTGGAAGAAGTCTGTCGGCCAGCGAAACAACCTCGTTGTAAAGCCCGCCGGGATTATCCCTCACATCGATTACTATGGCCTTGGCTCCCTGGTCCACCAGCGTGTTCAGCTGGCTTATAAAATTCTTGCTGATATTCTCATCAAACATCTTAATTTTTATATATCCTATTTTGTTTTCCAGCATTTCACTGCGTATATTCAGCTTTGCCTTTATTTTCTTTCTTACCACCCTTACATCAAAGGTATTGTTCTCTGATTGTCTGAGTATGGTAAGCACGGTTTCCGTGTTTTCCTGCCCCTTTATCATATTTGCTACAAGAGTCTCGTCTCTGATACCGGTTATATCTTTTCCGTCTATCTTAAGAATTTTATCTCCCTGCTTTATGCCCGCAGCCTTTGCCGGCGAATCATCAAAGGGCTCCAGAACCGTTATTAATCCATTTTTATCAAGTATGATGGGAAGCCCTACCCCAACATATTCATCCTCCGTATTCCTCTGCAAGTTGGTAAAAGACTTCATCTGGTCCTTATTGTAATAAACGGTATAGGGGTCTTTAAGAGAGTCAGCCATACCTGAAATTGCGCCCTCCAGCAGCTTATCGGTATCTATTTTTTCATAAAAGGACTTCTGAAGAATGCTTCTGGCTTCATTGAACTTCTGTACCGAGGTTCTGGATACATTGGTCTTGTCAAATACGAGGGAATACTTTCCGTCAATGTAACTCCATGCCATGAAAAATAAAGCTGATATGCTAAAACAAATGATTGCTGTCATTGCTATTACACCTGCAAGTTGTCTTGAATCCTTTCTGTCGCCTGTCAAATCGATACACCCCTAATCTTCTAATAAAATTGAATCGAACGTTCCCGGACCATTTCCATACACCATATAACCACTAACTTGATATATATATTGATATGCTTTAAAACATAATATTAAACCCGCATTTTTACATGCGGGTTTAAGTATATTTAAAAATGTCATTATTAATACTTACACATATTCTTTTGGATTAACCGTAGAACCATTTTTTCTGACCTCAAAGTGCAGATGGGGACCCGTGGATAAACCCGTGCTTCCAACCTTGCCTATTGTCTGGCCTCTTTCCACCTTTTCTCCAACCGAAACCAGTATTTTGCTCTGATGGGCATACAGGGTTGCAAGCCCTCCGCCATGGTCAACTATAACACAATTCCCATAGCCTCCGTTCCACCCTGCCATAATTACCTTTCCTGAATTCGCGGCAACTATGGATGCACCGGCGGGAGCATCTATATCAATACCCGTATGCATTTTTTTAACCTTATATATAGGGTGAATTCTCATTCCATAGGGGGAGGATACTCTTGAATAACCAGGTGTGGGCCACTTCATAATACCACCGGCATACTTGGTCTTGCTGTCCATAAGCTGAGCCAGCTGCTTTTCCAACTGCTTGGACAGGGCAAGCAATTCATCCTCTCTCTTCTCCGCCAGCTTCAATTGTTTTTTTGAAGCCTCTATTTCAGATTCGGCATTGGACCTGGAGGTCTTCAAATCAGAAACCTTAACATTCAACTTTTTCAGCTCGGTCTCTTTCTTTTCAAGCTCAAGATATTTATTTTGCTTCTGGAGCTCGGTATTTTCCTTGCTGAGTGCTATATCCTGTATTAACTTTTCATCGCTTTTTTTAACTACCGACAACAATTGCATTTTGGAAAAGAATTCTCCAAAGTTTTTTGATTCAACAAACAATTCCAGAGAAGACTGGTTCATATTCTGGTACATTACCCGCATCCTTGTTTTAAACAACTCGGTCTTCTTCTCATAATTGGTCTGTATGTCGTCTATTTCCTTGCTTATATTTTCAATATCAGATTTAACTGAAGATATCTCTTTATTTTTTTGATTTGCATTTTGCTGAGTCTTCTGAGTCTGTGATTCATAGAATTCTTTTTCCTGAGTACTTTGCTTTAACTGCCTTGATGCGGCGTCTTTCTGCCCTGCAATCTTTTTGATTTCACTTTTTACACTCTGTTGCTGCTGCTTTGTCTTATCAATGGTAGACGCTGCGCTGGCAGGCATAATAACGCATGAAAATATGTAAATAGCTGCCAAGGCTATCACAGATAGTCTCTTCATTTTATCCCCCCACATTTATCATATGTTTTTATTGTTTTATATTTATATAAACTGCCTTATACAATAAACTTTATATAAACAACCCTCTGAAACCATTATACATCAATAATCACAAAAATCAAATTAATTCCTAAACATGTAAATGCTTACGTATGGACATTATGCTTCCTGAAGCACCTATCAAAGCACTTAATCCCAAATATGTAAGTACAAGGGTGCCCCATGCACTTCCAAACTGAACCATTTCCAGCCCTCCTGAAAACTCCTCGGCCAATCTGGGCTGCGCAAAGCTGTATATATAGGCAACCAGCACAAAGGCAATCGTAGCTCCAAGTATGCCTATAAGTATTCCTTCAAAAACAAAGGGCCATCTTATGAACCAATCTGTAGCACCTATGTACTTCATGATGTTTATCTCTTTTCGCCTTGCAAACACTGTCAGCTTGATGGTGTTTGCAATAATAAACAGGGATATCACCAGCAGCAGGCCTATCAACACAAAGCTTACAATTTTTACCCAGCTAGAGACTTTCAGTATGGTATCAATTGTCTGCTGGGAGTACTTCACATTGTCCACTCCCGCCAGAGCTTCAAGAGTCTTTGCCACCCTGTTGCTGTTCTGAGGGTCCTTGACCTTTACGGTGAAGGAAACAAACATCATACTCTCGTCATAGCCTTCCAGTATGTTTGACCCACCCAGGTCCTTCTTTTCATCCTCAAGATACTCTTTCAACTGCTCAAAAGCTTCTTTTTTGCTAATTTCCGTATAGCTCTCTATGTCTTTATTGTTGGCGATTTCAGTCTTAACCGCTTCCACCTGTTCATCCGTCAGCTCAGAAAGGCAGTAAACCTGCATTTGAGGCTTCTCATACAATAAGTCCAGATTATGATTCAAATTTAGCAGAATCAGATAAAATACTCCGAACAGTATTAATGCAGCACTGATAATACTAATCGATGCCAGGGACATTAATCTGTTTCTATATGCATTTACAAAACTTTCCTTAAGAATATATCTTAAACTCCGTATCTTCATCCCCGTACAGCCCTTTCTGTTGATCCCTCATTATCCTTCCCTTGTCGATGGCGATAACTCTCTTCTTCATAGCATCAACTATACTTTTTTCATGTGTGGCGACAATTACAGTAGTACCTCTCTGATTGACCTCTGAAAGGAGCTTTACAATTTCCCACGAGTTTTCGGGGTCCAGATTTCCTGTGGGCTCGTCCGCAATCAACAGGGCAGGATTGTTTACCAGCGATCTTGCTATCGCAACACGCTGCTGCTCGCCGCCTGACAATTGATGAGGATAGGCATTTGCTTTCCTGCTTAAGCCCACAAGGGCAAGTGACATAGGCACCTGCCTCCGTATCTCCCTGGGAAGGCATTCTGTTATCTCCATAGCAAAAGCTACATTTTCATAAACTGTTTTATTGGGCAGCAGTCTGAAATCCTGAAATACCATACCCATGCCACGACGCAGGTAGGGAATCTGCTTGGGCTGCAATGAGGACAAACGATACCCGTTAACTATAACTTCCCCTTCCGTGGCGGTTTCTTCCTTCATCAAAAGTTTTAACAGCGTGGACTTTCCCGAACCACTTGTCCCAACTATAAATGCAAAGTCACCCTTATTGATTTTAAGGTTTATACCCTTTAAGGCAACAGTACCGTTGGGATACTTTTTCATTACATCTATAAATTCAACCAATTGGATTACCCCTATCTTTTATTCATTTAAATTTGCAAGATACTTTTTGACCAATATGGCCAACTTGAAGATAACAGCATCATCAAAGCTGGTAAGTTCAAGACCTGTGAGCCGCTTTATCTTTTCAAGACGGTAAACAAGCGTGTTTCTGTGGATGTACAGCTGCCTGGCAGTTTCACTCACATTAAGATTGTTTTCAAAGAATTTTTGTATAGTAAGCATTGTTTCATTATCTAGTGAATCTGCAGAGTTGTCCTTGAATACTTCATCCAGAAACAACTGGCATAGTGAAGTAGGTATGTGATATACCAGCCGTCCTATTCCAAGATTGTTGTAATCATATATGTTATTGTCCCCGCCGAAAATATGTCCGATTATCATGGACATCTGAGCTTCCTTGTAAGATTTGGTAATGTCCTTCAGATTTGCAATAATAGTACCTATACCGATGGAGGCCTTTACCATTAATTCGGCATTGAGGGTGTCCACTATAATACGTGCTATTTTGAATACTTCCTTATAGTCATCCTTGTTCTTCACTTCCTTGACAAGAACAACATTGTCGTTGTCAATTACAATGACAAAATCCTTGCTTTTGTTTGGAAACAAGCTTTCTATCACTTCATGAACATGTATGTCTCTTTCGCTGGTGGCATTTATAAGAAATACTACCCTCAACGCATTATAATCGATATGAAGCTCCTTTGACCGCACAAGTATATCACCCGGCAGTATGTTTTCCACGATTATGTTCTTAATAAAGGTGTTTTTGTCATACTTCTCATCATAGTAGCTTTTCAGGTTGAGAATATTTAGTGTAAACAGCTCAAGATACGTAATATCCTGAGGTTCAACAGACTGAATAAAGGTAACAAACTCAACTTTGTTTTTAACGATAACCTTATTATATATTCTTCCATCAATAGAGCCCTGAAGTTGCTTTTCCTGTAAAAACGCCGCTATATTGGGATCCTGCTGTCCTATAGCCTGAAAATTGGAATGAGCTATAATAACACCGTTTTCATCGGTTACACCAACTTCTTTGTTTATAATTTCGCTATATTTGTCAGATAGCGTCTGAAACAGTTTTACAGACATTGCTAACCTCCCGCTTTTAAAATATGTGAATATTTTACCCTTCAACTCACAATACATTAAAATTATACACTAAATCAGTTTTTTTTACTACAACCCATATTGTAAATTTATTTTGAATGGGTTATTTAAACTTATATGATATTCTTTCTGTTTTAAACCCTGCGGCAAGTGTGCTCCAGCTTTGCTGAACGCACCAAATAAAAAAAGGAAAGCCGGAGCTTTCCTTTTTTGGGTTAAATTTATTATTAGTTAATGATTGTACGTTCGGTTTCCTTGTCAAACAGGTGAATCTTATTTGCATCAAATGCAACCTTGATAACATCTCCTGTCTTTGTCTTGGATCTTGCATTTACTCTTGCGGTTACAGTTGAAGCTGCTCCTTCAATTATCATATAAAGGAAGGTTTCAGCACCCAGCATTTCAACCAGGTCAACATGAGCCTCAACTATACTGTCTGGCATCGACTCCAGATACATTGCTTCATCATGTATATTTTCAGGTCTGATACCAACAAAGACTTCCTTGCCGATGTAATCGGTTCCTTCCAGCTTCTTGGCTTTGCCCTCAGGTATTTTCACATCGCTCTTGCCGAATACCAGGTGCAAATCATTTCCACGCTGAGTGAGTACCGCACTTATAAGATTCATTTGGGGGCTGCCGATAAATGTGGCAACGAACTGGTTGCAAGGTCTGTCATATAAGGAAGTAGGTGAATCCACCTGCTGAATATATCCGTCCTTCATAACAACGATTCTTGTACCCATTGTCATAGCTTCTGTCTGGTCATGTGTTACATATATAAATGTTGTGTTCAATCTGTTGTGAAGTCTTCCGATTTCCGTTCTCATCTGTACTCTGAGTTTTGCATCCAGGTTTGAGAGAGGTTCATCCATCAAGAATACTTTTGGTTCACGCACTATGGCACGACCCAACGCAACTCTCTGTCTCTGACCTCCGGACAAAGCCTTTGGCTTTCTGTCAAGCAAATGTTCTATGTCAAGAATCTTAGCTGCTTCATTAACACGCTTCTTGATTTCATCCTTAGGTGTCTTCCTGAGTTTCAAACCAAAAGCCATATTATCAAAAACTGTCATATGAGGATACAATGCGTAGTTCTGGAAAACCATTGCTATATCTCTATCCTTAGGAGCAACATCGTTTACCAATTTGTCTCCGATGTATAACTCACCCTCTGATATTTCTTCCAAGCCTGCAATCATTCTGAGTGTAGTAGTCTTACCACAACCTGAAGGTCCAACCAGTACGAGGAATTCATTGTGTTCAATATCAAGATTGAAGTCATTAACCGCAGTTACTCCACCTGCATATCTCTTATAAATATTTTTCAGCTTTAAACTAGCCATTTTTATACCTCCCAAAACTCGCTATTTGTTTTTATATCTCTAAATCGTATTAATAAATTCTATACTAATATGATACACTGCAAGCCTGGTACAAACCATATTGCTTTTTAACAAAATTAATTTTTTGCTTTTAGTACTTTTGTATAATGCCAATTTTAATGTGTATGGGGCATTTATTCTGCCCTTTGGTTTTATTTATCCGCAGGGTTTTTGTTTGTTTCAGCAATCGCAGGTCATATGGGGAGTTTGCGTCCTTGCTGCAAATTCAATTTAAAGATAAAATATACTTGCATAATATTGAATTTTTATGCATAATACTGTATAATTATTAAATCATTAGTTGTAAGGCTGCCCTGCAGCAGATGGAGGATAATTATGAAGTATAGTGTTTTTGTGGATGGAAGCGAGGGTACCACCGGACTTCAGATTAACGAAAGGCTTGACTTGAGAAGTGATCTTGACATTATTAAAATAGATGCTGAAAAGAGAAAAGATTTATGTGAGAGAAAAAGATGCCTGAACAGCGCGGATATTGTTTTTTTGTGCCTGCCTGACACTGCTGCCGTTGAAGCCGTGACCCTCATAGACAACCCATCTGCCAGGGTTATCGACGCCAGTACCGCTCACAGGACAAACCCTCAGTGGGCATACGGTCTGCCTGAGTTAAGCAGGGAGCACCGTTCCCTGATACAGACCTCCTCCAGGGTATCCGTGCCGGGCTGTTATGCTACGGGCTTTATCAGTCTTATGCATCCATTAATAAAGAAGGGTTTAGTGCAAAGGGATTATCCAGTTACAACCCACGCCATTTCCGGTTACAGCGGAGGCGGTAAAAAACTTATTGCACAGTTTGAAGACCCCAAGGGAAATCCGTTTGAAAGTCCTCAGTTATACGCACTTGGACTGGCCCACAAGCATATTCCGGAGATGACCGTAATCAGCGGTCTGGCACAAGCCCCCTTATTTTCTCCCATAGTATGCCCTTATTATAAAGGTATGTCCGTGTGCATTCCGCTTTTTCCCAAAATGTTGCCCGGGGCGTTGTCCAAGGAAGCTGTCCACGCTTTTCTGTCCGAATACTACCAGCAGGAGAAGTTCATAAAAGTAATGCCTGCAGATTCGGAGAAAGAGTATCTAAACAGCTTCATTGGAGCAACCAGGGTAAACGATACAAATTACCTGGAGATTTACGTCACAGGAAATGCCGAGCAAATCATGCTCATAGCGATACTTGACAACCTGGGCAAGGGCTCCTCGGGAGCGGCGATTCAAAATATGAATATAATGCTGGGTCTGGATGAGGCAACCGGGCTGCCGGGATGAAAACTTTAAGTTATGATGTTCATTATACATGAGATTTCAAGAAGCTATATTTAGGGGGATATTTATTATGAATTATGATGGTCTGATTAAAAAGGCGGAAATATTAATAGAAGCACTGCCGTATATACAAAAGCTCTACGGAAAGACAGTGGTTATAAAATACGGCGGCAATGCAATGATAAATGACGAGCTGAAGAACTCAGTCATAGAAGATATTACTCTCTTAAAGTACATAGGTATGAATCCTGTTCTGGTGCATGGCGGAGGCCCTGATATAAACAGAGCTCTCCAGAAATTTGATGTGAAAAGCGAATTTGTAAACGGCTTAAGGGTCACGGACGCTCAGACCATAGAGGTTGCCCAGATGGTGCTTGTGGGCAAAACCAACAAGGAGATAGTCTCACTGCTCAACAGCAAGGGGGCAAAGGCAATAGGCCTCTGCGGCATAGACGGAAAGCTTATTGAGTGCGAGCAGTATAAAACCGAAATAGGCGGAGAAATGAAGGACATAGGGTTTGTGGGCTCCATCACAAAAATAAATTCCAAGGTGCTTGAACTTATATCCAAGGATGAATATATACCGGTAGTTGCTCCCATAGGCGTAGGTCCAAACGGGCAAAGCTACAACATAAATGCTGATACCGTAGCAGGTGAGATTGCAGCCGCCCTTAAAGCAGAAAAGCTCATGCTGCTCACAGATGTTGAAGGAGTAAAGCCCTCCAAGGACAGCGAAAACATAATTCCTGCCCTGACTATTGACGAGGTGCATGACCTTATAGCCAAAAAAATTATTGCAGGCGGAATGATACCAAAGGTGCTGGGCTGTGTGGACGCTCTTGAAAAAGGGGTGGGCCGGACACATATAATCGACGGCAGGATACCCCATTGCATACTGCTTGAGATATTTACCTACAAGGGTATCGGAACTATGATAATGAAGGATAAAAAGCTGTATCACGAAAACGAGGCTTTATATTGATGAATTGACCACGCCTCAATTTTTTCAGAAATTTTGGTATTAACATTGTAGGATAGCACTTCTTACTTTATAATGAAGTAAGGAGTGTTTTTATTACATAGAAAATAACTGTCCTATTGGCGGGATTGCATAGTTACAGTAGGAAAACATCTTTGAACAGTGCATGTATTTCCAAATTAATTATCCCAGGGTCTTTGGTGAGCTTCAGGAAGCTGAACCAGGCTCCCTGGTCGCTCAACATAATCACCGAATGTACTCAAGATACCCTATGTCTGCCTTTTACCAACGATTTGCTGAGGGCATGTCTTTTTTCAGGAACTCAGGTTGATATTAAGTTTAACAATCAATACTATGAATATATTCTCAACTGTTCGGTAGTCAAGATAGAGTTATCCCGGTTTCCATACATAAGGGTCAAGGTTGAAAAAATATGTGAAAGCCCTAATCAAAGGCTTTTTCCGCGGTTGGACGTATATTTGCCTGCCGCCCTGTCAACCAGCAGCAGCAGTTACTATTGCAATGTGTCAAACCTTTCGCTTGGAGGTACCGCTTTTCTTATAGATCAGGTGTTTCCTGAAAATACCTCCTGCGAAATCAACATCCTTCTCGAAGACAACTCATCCATTTATGCAAAAGGTCAGATAGTCACGGCTTCAACCGAAAATGAGCTTTATAAATACTGCATGATGTTTACCTTTATGGAGGAGGAAAACAGCAACAGGCTTTACTCCTATCTTGATGCTCTTGAAAATTCTTATGCAAGTTTAAGAACCAAGTACCTTAATAATTTAAAGTAAATTACCTTGAGCTGAAAGCCCATCGTTTGGTTTGAGGCAAAAGTTCCCTGAAGAAAGTGAAGGCTTTGAACCATAATTGACTTTAGTAACATTAATATATTGCATTTTTATACACAACAATGTATAATTATTAATTATACATTGTTTTTTATATGACTGCCTTTAACAGCCGTCAGTAAGTTTAATCATTATTTTACTGCGTGAATTCACGTGGATTGGAGGTTATTATGTTGGTAAAGGATATTCAGGAATACGACAGCCAATATTTTATGAATACATTCGGAAAAAGAACACCGGTGGCCTTTGAAAAGGGACAGGGTATAAATCTTTGGAGTACCCACGGTGAAAAATATACGGATTTTTTTGCGGGCATAGCCGTCAACTCTATCGGCTACTCACATCCGACCTTTGTAAAAATGGTTACGGAACAATTGACAAAGCTTGTACACTGTTCAAACCTGTATTACATAGAATCCCAGGCCTTGCTGGCCAAAGAGCTGTGCAGCAAATCCTGTGCAGACAAGGTATTTTTCTCAAACAGCGGTGCAGAAGCAAATGAAGGCGCCATAAAACTTGCAAGACTATACTTCAGGAAGCTGGGTGTGCCGGAAAAGCATGAAATAATAACCCTGCAGAAGTCCTTCCACGGCAGGACCATTACAACCCTCAGCGCCACTGGTCAGGACAAGTATGCAAAACCCTTTGAGCCTTTGACTCAGGGCTTTAAAAAGGTTCCTCAAAACGATTTTGAAGCTCTCCGGGAGGCCGTGACTCCAAACACCTGTGCCATAATGCTGGAGCCTGTTCAGGGTGAAAGCGGCGTATATCCCTGTGATGCCCAATACCTTAAAGATGTCAGGAAGCTCTGTGACGAAAAGGAGCTGCTCCTCATTTTCGATGAGGTACAGACAGGCATGGGCAGAACCGGTAAGCTTTTCGGCTACCAGAAGTATGATATTGAGCCTGATATCTTTACTCTGGCAAAAGCTCTGGGGGGTGGAATACCCATAGGAGCAGTCTGTGCCAAAGACCAGGTAGCAATGGCCTTTGCACCGGGAGAGCACGGCTCCACCTTTGGCGGAAACCCGCTGGCTTGCACCGCCGGGCTTGCAGTAATGAAAATCCTGGAGGAAGAAAACCTGGCTGAAAATGCTCAAAGGCTGGGTGATTATATAAAAGAGAAGCTTCAGGCGCTGGCAGCTGACTCCTGCCCCGTCATATCGGAAGTGAGGGCCTCGGGACTGATGATAGCCATAGAACTCAACAAGCCTGTAGCTCCCCAGGTAAAGAATAAGATGTTTGAGAAAAAATATCTGCTGGCCAATATCGGCGAGAATATGCTGAGAATACTTCCTCCTTTGATCATAACCACACAGGATGCGGACGAATTCATAAATACCCTGAATTCTGTGCTGAGTGAATGATTATACATTCCTACCTATTATTAATGTCACTGCATTAAGCAGCGGATTGGAGACTATATATGAAAGCAGTATTATTGTTGGAAGACGGTACATATTTCTCCGGAGAAGGCTTCGGAAAAAGCGGTGAAACCGCCGGAGAAATTGTTTTTAATACATGTATGACCGGTTATCAGGAAATCACCACCGATCCCTCCTATAACGGCCAGATAGTAACCATGACCTATCCTCTCATAGGAAACTACGGTTTCAACACCTTGGATAACGAATCCTATAAGCCGCATGTTCAGGGCTTTATTGTCAAAGAACTCTGTTCTAACCCCAGCAACTGGAGATATACCATTGATCCGGAGCAATACTTTGCACGGCACAATATTGTGGGCATAAAAAGTATTGATACCAGAGCACTTACCCAGCACATCAGAAAGCATGGCAGCATGTTTGGGATAATATCCACAGAGTGCGGAAATCTGGACATACTGAGCAAGAACCTAAATGCGTACAAAGCCCTGCCCAGAAACCTTGTCATGGAAGTCACCTCAAAAACCCCGGTGCATATTCCGGGACCTGGAAAGAGAGTGGCACTTCTGGACTTCGGAGTGAAAAGCAATATAATCCGCTCTCTTGAAAGCAGAGGATGTGATATACATATTCTTCCCGCCTTCAGCTCCTATGAGGAAATTCTCTCCTGCAATCCTGACGGTATACTTCTATCCAACGGACCTGGAGATCCCAGAGACCTTGCAGCGGCAAAAAAGACCATACAGAAGCTGCTGGGAGTCAAGCCCATATTGGGAATATGTCTGGGCCATCAGCTTTTGGGCTTGTCACTGGACTTAAGCGTTACAAAGCTGAAATTCGGACATCACGGAGGAAACCATCCTGTTAAGGACCATATCACCGGAAGATGCTATATCACCTCTCAGAACCACAACTATGCCATTGACAACAGCAGCAACGATGACATCCTTATAACGCATGTCAATGTAAACGATAACACCATAGAAGGTTTCAGACACAGGCAGCTTCCGATTATAAGCGTTCAATATCACCCTGAAGCAGCACCGGGCCCTCAGGATTCCGCATATATCTTCGACGATTTTGTTAATATGATGGCCTGAAGCCAAGTGCAGGACTACGCACCATTAAGTGTTTAATAATTTTAGCGTGCATGCGTTGCACACAGACAGGAGATTACCATGCCCAAAGATTTAAATATAAAAAAAGTGCTGGTTATTGGTTCAGGCCCCATCATAATAGGTCAGGCCGCGGAGTTTGACTACTCGGGCACTCAGGCCTGCAAGTCCCTCAGAGAGGAAGGCATCGAGGTGGTTCTTATTAACAGCAACCCTGCCACTATTATGACTGATACTCAATCGGCAGACAAGGTTTATATCGAACCCATAACCCTTGAATTCGTAAAAAAGATTATATATAAGGAAAAGCCCGATGGGATACTTGCCTCCCTGGGTGGGCAGACAGGTCTGAACATGGCTGTCCAACTGGCTGAAGACGGTATTCTTGACGAGATGAGCATACAGCTTCTTGGTACTTCCCTCTCCTCTATAAAAAAAGCCGAGGACAGGGAGCTTTTCAAGGAGACCATGCAGGAAATCAACGAAAAAGTCGCCCACAGTAAAATAGTTACCACCATGCAGGATGCGGTTGACTTTGCCAATGAAATAGGCTTTCCAATCATCATAAGGCCGGCCTATACCCTTGGAGGCTCCGGAGGCGGCATTGCCAACAGCATGGAGGAATTCAGATACATCTGCGGCAAAGGCCTCAAGCTCAGCATGATAAGCCAGGTGCTTCTGGAACAAAGCGTTGCAGGCTGGAAGGAAATTGAGTACGAGGTTATGCGGGACAGCAATGACAACTGCATAATTATCTGTAACATGGAAAACTTCGACCCGGTAGGTGTGCACACGGGAGACAGTATCGTGGTCGCCCCCAGCCAGACTCTCTCCGACCTTGAATACCAGATGCTGAGAACCGCTTCCATAAAAATAATCAGGGCCCTGGATATAAAGGGCGGCTGTAATATACAGTTTGCCTTGAATCCCGACAGCTTTGAATATGTTGTAATAGAGGTCAATCCCAGAGTCAGCCGTTCCAGTGCTCTTGCCTCAAAAGCAACCGGCTACCCCATCGCCCGGGTTACAGCCAAGATAGCCATAGGCATGACTCTTGACGAGATAAAAAACTCTGTTACCAGAAACACCAGTGCATGCTTTGAGCCTTCACTGGACTATGTTGTCACAAAGGTTCCCCGCTGGCCCTTTGATAAATTCGCAAATGCGGACAGAAGCCTTGGAACCCAGATGAAGGCTACCGGTGAGGTAATGGCCATCGGCCGTACTTTTGAGGAATCCCTGCTCAAGGCAATAGACTCTCTGGATATAAAATTCAACTACCAACTGGGCCTGAGCCTCTTTGACAATAAGAGCCGGGAGGAGCTGGTGGAATACGTCAAGCACCCCAGCGACCAGCGCATGTTTGCCATATGCAAGGCGCTTCAGAAAGGGGTTTCTGCCGGTGAAATCGTTCGTATAACAAAAATAGACGATTTCTTTATAAGAAAGCTGAAGAAAATAGTACGGCTGGGTGAAGAGATCACAAATGCGGGAATTGCCTGGCTGGATTACGATCTCTACTCCAGGGCAAAAAAGATAGGCTTCGGGGATTCCTATATCGCCAACCTGTGCAATGTACCCCTGGAAAAAATATTGGAGCTCAGGGAGAAATACCCCATAAACCCGGTGTATAAGATAGTTGATACCTGCGCTGGCGAGTTTGAGGCAGTGACGCCCTACTACTACTCCACCTATGAGGAAAAGGACGATGTTGAGGTCACCGAGGGCGACAAGGTGCTGGTTATAGGTTCGGGCCCCATCAGAATAGGCCAGGGTATCGAATTTGACTATTGCAGTGTGCATTCGGTTGAAACCCTTAAGGAGCTGGGCATTGAATCTATCATTATAAACAATAACCCGGAAACCGTCAGCACGGATTTTGACACCTCCGACAAGCTTTACTTCGAGCCGCTGACCAAGGAATGTGTTCTGGATATCATCCAAAAGGAGAAGCCTTTGGGAGTCATCGTACAGTTTGGAGGACAGACTGCCATAAACCTTGCTGAAACCCTGCATTCCGAAGGTGTAAAAATACTGGGCACCTCTGTTCAGAGCATAGATATTGCAGAAGACAGGGATAAGTTCCTGAAGCTTCTGGAAGAACTTGCCATACCCATTCCGGAAGGAAAAACCGCCTTTTCTTTTGAGCAGGCACAGGAGATTGCCAATGAAATAGGCTACCCGGTTCTTGTAAGGCCATCCTACGTGTTGGGCGGAAGAGCGATGGAGATTGTTTATAACGATAAAACCCTTCAGGAATATATACAGATGGCTTCCGATATTTCCACAGCCCACCCCATACTTATTGATAAGTATGTAATAGGAAGGGAAATGGAGGTTGACGGTATATGTGACGGAAATGAAGTCCTGATTCCGGGTATAATGGAACATATTGAGCGTGCAGGAGTCCACTCCGGCGATTCGATTGCAGTATACCCCCCCAGAAACCTGTCACAGAAGGTGAAGGCTACCATTGAGGACTACACCATACGTCTGTCCAAGGCTCTGAAGGTTGTAGGACTGTTCAATATCCAGTTTGTCATGGACAATAATGAAAAGGTTTATGTTATTGAAGTTAACCCCAGGGCCAGCAGAACAGTTCCCATTATGAGCAAGATTACCGGGATACCAATGGTAGGCGTTGCTACAAAGCTTATTATGGGGAAAACCCTCTCTCAACTGGGCTATAAAAACGGTCTGGCCAGGGAAACAGAATTTTATGCAGTTAAGGCGCCGGTATTCTCTTTTGCCAAGCTCACCACGGTAGATACCTTCCTGGGGCCTGAAATGAAGTCTACAGGTGAGGTCATGGGAGTTGACAAGGACTATTACAATGCATTGTACAAGGCAATCGCAGCCTCCGGCATGAAAATACCCTCCGGCGGAAATGTACTGCTTTCAGTTGCAGACCGGGACAAGGAAGAAAGTATTACCATAGCAAATAAATTGCTGTCGCTGGGTTTCAAGCTTTCTGCCACAAGAGGCACCTACGGGATACTAAGTACTGCTGCCCTGCCGGTTGATCTGATAGAGGAAGACAGCGTGCTGGACTTTATAAAGGAAGACAGAATCACCCTTGTCATCAACACGCCAACGCGAGGCAAAATACCCGAAAGAAAAGGCTTTGTCCTGAGAAGGACTGCCATGGAGTACAACATCCCCTGCATAACCTCCCTGGATACCACCAATGCGGTACTGAGCATATTGGAACGCCTTATTGCAGACAACAGGGCCGAGGTATATTCACTGGATGAGTATTCCATATACAGGGGCTGAAATTCCGGGAGGCCTTGAAAACCAGACAATACAATATTTGATGTGAATTTTTAGTTGTTACAAAAGTACAACTTCAATAAAATGTGGAAGCTCCATTAAAAGTTGTTTGCTCTGAAATTGCAGGTGAGCATAAGTATTTTAGCCGTCAAAGTGGCAGGAGGTCACTTTGAGCTGCACGACGAGACATGGAGGTCGAGTTGCTGCGACGGCGGCTAATGCTTATGCGAATCGTACTATTTCGCAAATAACTTTTGGAGCAATACATTTTTTGATGTTTGTACTCCAGAACCGTAATATTCCTATCAAATATTATATAGATTTTTTTAATATGGAGGTAGCTATGAATCACTTATTAAGTCTGAACGATTTAAGTACCGAAGAAATTCAGGATTTGCTCAAGCTTGCTCAAAAGCTTAAAAGGCAGACCAAGGAAGGTGTCCAGCATCATATTTTAAAGGGCAGGACACTGGGCATGATCTTCTCTAAATCCTCAACCAGAACCAGGGTTTCCTTTGAGGTAGGAATGTACCAGTTGGGCGGTTACTCGCTGTTTCTGAGCTCAAACGATATCCAGCTGGGCAGGGGAGAATCCATTTACGATACTGCAAACGTGCTTTCAAGATATATAGACGGAATCATGATCAGAACCTTTAAGCAGAGTGATGTAGAGGACCTGGCAAGATTTGGGACCATACCTGTAATCAACGGCCTGACTGACGAAATGCACCCCTGCCAAATTTTAGCCGATTTGCTGACTGTGTATGAGCATAAGGGGCAGCTTGAAGGGCTTAAGTTGGCCTATATAGGAGACGGAAACAACGTGGCCCATTCCCTGCTGCACGGCTGTGCGAAAACAGGAATGGATATAGCTATTGCCACTCCCGAAGGCTATGAGTGTACCCAAAGCTATGTTGATGAAGCCAGAGCTGCCGCTAAATCCACAGGTTCTGAAGTCCTCATCACCCACGACCCCGTCCAGGCGATTGCCAATGCAGACGTAGTTTATGCCGATACCTGGATAAGTATGGGACAGGAAGAGCAGAAGGAAGAAAAACTTAAGATATTCATGCCCTATCAGATTAATGCCGGGCTGTTCTCCAAAGCGAAGGAAGATGCCATATTCCTGCATTGCCTGCCCGCCTACAGAGGGTATGAGGTTACAGAGGAGATCATTGACGGACCCCAATCAGTAATTTTTGACGAAGCCGAAAACAGGCTGCATGCGCAAAAGGCAGTCCTGGCCACACTATTGGGAAAGTAATGAGTTTTGCTTTTTAAATGATTTCCTCCATTATCCGTTAATAGGGGAAATCATTTTATTTTTGTTTTGGAAGGAGCAATACATGAATTATTCGTTTATTATCAGAAAGGCCACCCTGGAAGACGCAACTTCCATCTCCCTTATAATGCAGGAGGCCTTCAGAAAATATATGCTGGATACCGGTTTATCGGGTACCTTGGATGCCCTCACTGAAAGTCTTCACAACATTGAGGCAGACATACTGGAAAAAGAGGTTTATATAGCCTTAATCGACGGCAATCCCGTGGGTACCATCAGAATCAAGCTTCAGCCCGACAACACCGCATACATAAGCAGGTTCGGTGTAATGCTGGGTTATCATAACATCGGAATAGGAAAAGCCCTCATGAACCTGGCAGATAAGATTCTTATATCCCAGGGGGTCAAAAGGGTCAGCCTGCATACCGCTTCCAAGTACCGTGACCTTATAAGGTTCTATTACGGGCGTGGTTTTTATATTGACTCCACCAGTACCGACAGGGGTTATATAAGAGCCTTGCTGGTAAAGGAATATTAAAGTTGAGCGGAAAAGGCAAATTATATAAGTCCCAGCTTTTTCATAACCTCAACAAATTTGACGGTATCCAGAGGCTTTGAGGCAAAGCCCTCGCAGCCCAGTTCAAAGGCTTTCTGCACCAGCTCTGCACTGTTCAGCGCAGTTGTCATTATAACCTTTGCCCTTGTTTCAGGCAAAATACCCTTTTGAGCCTCCAGCTCCCTTATGGATTTGAGTACTTTTATACCGTCCACCTTGGGCATCATGATATCCAGACATATCAAGTCATAGGGGTCGTTGGACTTCAAGGAGAACAGGAAGGCATCCAGCGCTTCTATGCCGTCAACAACCACATCGCACTCCCCATACTGTTTTAAAAATTTCTGCAGGAACCTTCTGCTGACCATGTCATCCTCAACTATTAAAATTCTCATATTCTACTGTTCCTTTCCCCGACTGTACACACTTTTTAAGGTTTTAAACTCTTTATCAAAGGTCAGAAAATTATAAAGAACATCTCTGAAATTATTGCGGCGCACAGCCAGTTCAATTTGAAAGGCCAGACTTTTAAGCTCATCCGCCCCCATTTCGTTGCAGATATTTTTAATATCGTGAGCCAAATTACCTGCAAGCTCCATATCCCTTCCTTCAAGAGCAGCTACAAGGCTGGAGGTGACCTTTTCAATCCTTTCAACGAGTGAAGGAGCAACCTGCGCTGATTTCACGTCAGTTCCCGCTTCCTGAAGCAAAACAACATTTCCTTCCATGTCTATCCCCACGCTCTTAATGTCCTTATGAGACCGTATGCTTGAAACAGCAGCTTCTATAATACTGTATAATTCCTTCATGCCTACAGGCTTGGGAATATACTCATCCATTCCCAATTCCATAAACCTCTCTCTGTCCCCCTGAAGGGCGTGGGCTGTAAGAGCAATAACCGGAGTGTGTCTTTCTCCGCCTTCCTTTTCCCTGATGATTTTTGTTGCTTCAAGTCCATCCATCAGAGGCATATGAATGTCCATCAGAATCAGATCATAATTGCCCTTTTCACTGTACAGCCCAACAGCTTCCACCCCTGTACCGGCTACATCCACCTCATGTCCCCGCTCCTTCAGCATTCTGGTTATAACAGCCTTGTTTACATTATCATCCTCAGCCAGTAATATTTTCAGCTTACCCGCCGTATTTGCAGCCGCCTGTTCTCTGTCTGGCCTGGAGTCAGTCAAGCTGCCCTTTTTAAAGCCCGCTGTAAAGTTAAAGGTACTGCCCTTTCCTTTCTCGCTTTCAATCCACATCCGGCCGCCCATCATTTCCACCAGCTGCCTGGAGATTACAAGGCCCAGGCCATTTCCGCCATACTTTCTTGTTATGGAGCTGTCCACCTGGCTGAAGGTTTTAAAAAGCTTTTCCTTTTCCTCATCACTTATGCCTATGCCGGTATCAGATACCGAAAACTTTAGTTCCACCTTGTCGGCTTCAACAAGTTCTTTTCTGACAACTATGTTCACTTCACCCTTTTCAGTAAACTTGATGGCATTGCTGACAAGATTGTTAAGTATCTGCTGTAATCTGCCCGGGTCACCAAGCAGGTATTGAGGTATGCCTGAGTAAAATGAATAATTGAATTCCAGCCCCTTTCTGTCCGCATGTGTGGACTGGGCCTTAAATATTTCTTCAATGAGCAGACGTATATCAAAATCAACATAGTCAATAACCAGTTTTCCTGCCTCCATTTTTGAGAAATCCAGAATATCATTTATTATTTTCAGCAAGCTGTTGGCACAGCTTTTGGCTGTCTGAAGATTATCCTGCTGCTCGGAGTCCAGCCGGGTAAGCAGGGTCAGGTCTATCATACCCACTATTCCGTTAATTGGAGTCCTTATTTCGTGGCTCATATTCGCAAGGAACTCACTTTTCGCCCTATTAGCCTTCTCAGCCTCTTCCTTTGCGCTTTGTAACTGCATTTCAGTATTTTTCTTGTCATCAATATCAAGACCCATCCCTATATACCCGTCCTGTTTTCCAGTTATATCATAAAAGGGCTTGATAACGGTATTCAACCATATATAGTTGCCGCTGCAATGCTTGAGCCTTAATTCCGTATTATGCATCCACTTTTCATCTATCTGCTCACAAACCTTCACTTCCAACTTCTCTCTGTCATCCGGATGGACACAGTCCAGCCATCCGTCACTTATAACCTCCTGCTCTGTTTTTCCCACAAAGGTCAGAAAATTATGATTTGCATAAACATTCCTTCCGGTATTTTCGGTTTTCCAGATCAACGCAGGGAAATTTTCCATCATTTTCAGGCTGAAATTATTGGCTTCAATGAGCTTTTGCTCCCGCTCCATGCTTTCAGAAACATTTGTTATTACAAGCAGCACACTTCTTTCTCCCGAATGATGCACCGGCATAAACAGAATATTATACCAGGGCCTTTTCCGGACTCCGCCCCTAAGTGTAGTCTGCTGAATCACAAGGTCCTTGCTGGGTATACCGGTCTTAAAGACTGCCGATATCCTGTCTCGTATCTCGCACAAGCCGCAGTCACTACTGTTCCCGCAACCTTTTTCCCGGCTGAATACACACCTTATGCCGTCACCATAGCCCAGTCCCAGCACCTGGTCATCCGAAATCCCCAGCATCTCCAGAAATGCATTATTAACCTGTCTGACCACTCTGTTGCAATCCATGATAAGCATCCCAAGAGGAGAATGATTAAAGGTCATTTCAAGATTGTTCCTCTCCTCAATCAGATTCTCTTCCATTTTTTTGATTCTGCTTATATCCCGGAATACAACCACCACTCCGCTGAAATTATGGTTTTTATCCCTGATAGGCGAGCAGCTGGCCGACAATATGTACGTTTTTCCTTCCCTGGACAAGAGGGCGGAGTTGTTCTTGAGACCCACCACGGCTTTACGCCTCATTACTTCTTTTATGGGACTGTCCAGGCTTTCACCGCTCTTGATGTTTATCAAAGAAAACACAGAGCCGAATTCCTGGCACACAGCCTCTTCTGCAGTCCATCCCGTCATTGTGGCTGCAGTATTGTTCATATACTCTATCCTGCCCTCTTTGTCCGTTGCAATAACCCCGTCGCCTATATTGTCCAGGACAGCCGCGATTCTGTCGTTTTCCAGTCTCCCCGCCTCCTTATATGGTAATGGGCAGAGTATGCATCTCCACCATACCCGTTGCTGCATCCAACTCAATTGTTCTGCTGATCCTGCCCCCCACCTCGGCCTTTACAATTTTCAGGTGCATATTGGCCAGCGTCTCCAATACCGCCTCCACATTCCTTCTGCCTATATGGAATATGTCCTTTTCGCTCATAGATTCCGCACCTCCGTAAATCCGGATTTGCAGCTCCTCTTTTGTACAGCCGCACTCCCTTATAAGCCTGTCTATCATTATGGGTATTCCTGTTGTGGCATAATAGCCCGGCCTGAAAAAGCCGTCTTCCTTGCAGCCCGGCTTTGGCAGTGCCACATGTATCATGGCACCCACACGTTTGGCCGGGCTGTATGCAGTCACTGCCACACAGGATGCCAGGGCATAAGTCTTCAAGGAGTTGACCCTGCTGTCGGAAACCGCATATTCTCCAATCCCTATTACTGATTTTACCGTTCTCATACAAATCACCTACTTAAGCATTGCCATAAGTACCTGCGGTATGTTCTGCAAGGAAGCCTGTTTTTCAACAGCACCTATATCATAGGCTACCTTTGGCATACCATACACCACACAGGATTGTTCGTCCTGACCTATGGTTCTTGCTCCCTTTCTCCTCATTGCCAAGAGACCCCTGGCACCGTCATGGCCCATTCCTGTGAGCATTATTCCGACGGAGGAGCTTCCTGCTTCCTTTGCCACCGACTCAAATAAAACATCTACCGAGGGACAATGTCCGTTAACCTTATCACCTGTAAAGGTCTCAACCCTGAATTTGTCTCCCGCACTCCTGACTCTCATGTGCATGTTTCCCGGTGCAATCAGCACCACTCCAGGCTCCAGAAAGTCTCCCGTCTTGGCCTCCCTGACCTTCAGCCTCGTCTGATTGTCCAGCCGCTGTGCAAACATAGCCGAGAACACAGGCGGGATATGCTGAACTATAAGAATGCCCGGCATTTGAGCAGGCAGGTTTTTTAGAAGGCTGAATATAGCCTCTGTTCCTCCTGTTGATGCTCCAATGGCGACTATCTTCTGCGTGTTTATTCTACCTCCCGAGGTGCTTGAGGTGCTTGTGCCTAAGCCCTTTTCACTTGATATTTTTGCGTTTGCAGCAATTTTTATCTTTTGTATGATTTCTTTAATAAAACCTTCAACACTTACAGGCGATTTAATATCGGGTTTTGTTACAAAATCAACAGCTCCTGCATTCAGCGCATCAAAAACCGTATCGCTGACCGTACTGATTACTATGACAGGCAGCGGATACTGAGGCAGCAATCTTCTTATAAATTCAATACCATTCATCTTGGGCATTTCAACATCACAAGTCATTACATCTGGTTCATATTGGATTATTTTATCTCTGGCATCAAAGGGGTCTGTTGCTCTGGCCACGACTTCAATGGCAGGGTCTGTCTCTATACCTCTAGCTATTACTTCTCTGAATAACAGACTATCGTCAACCACCAATACCTTTATCTTCCTGCCGGGCATATAACCACTCCTCTTTATTCCTTTCTGTATACAGACGGCAATATGTACTTAAATCTGGTGGTCTCTCTGTTTAGTGATTCGGAATGCCCTATAAACAGGTAGCCTCCATATTCCAGATGCTCATAAAACTTATCCACCAGCCTGCATTTGGTTTCATTGTCAAAATATATCATAACATTTCGACAAAATATAGTGTGAAGTTTTTTCTTGAAAGGAAACACGCTATCCATTAGATTTAGCTTCCTGTATATTACCTCATTTCTGATTCTATCAAGCAAAACACAATTTTCTGCATCATAAGCCTTAAAATAGCTTGTCTTCCAGGAGAGGGGCAGAGGCTCAATTCTTTCCCTGCTGTAAATTCCCCTTCTGGCTGTTTCCAAAACCTGCTCAGATATGTCGGTGGCCAGTATCTTGGTATCCCACCACATTTTCGTCCTGCCGAAAAATTCATCCAGAAGCATTGCAAGGGTATAAGCCTCTTCACCTGTGGAACAGGCCGCACACCAAATACGCAGGTCCTTCTCCTTGACGTTATCCGCTAAGCAGGGCAGCACCTTGTCCCGGAAATAGTAGAAATGGCTGGGCTCCCTCATAAAATAGGTATGGTTTGTTGTAATCCTGTCAACAAGTGTAGTCACCGCACCTCCGGTTCTATCCGAGACAAGATGGTCATAATACTCAGTAAAGCTGGAAAAGCCGGCCTGCTGCAATACCTTATGCAGCCTCCCCGTAACAAGGGTCATCTTTTCTTCTTTTAGTCTTATACCATAATTGGTCTTAATGTAATCGGATAACTGTTGAAACTCCTTTTTTGTTATTTCTACCAAGTTATCACCTGCTTGTATTCAAATTATTAAGCTTTTGCGAAAGTGGTTAACGGCAACCACCCCGCAGTTAATTTTACTTGCTCATATTCCAAGTTCTTTATCTACGCTCTTCTACTTTACGTCCATCTACTCCTAGTATTTTCCGAACTCTCTGTCACTTAGGACAATCTTTCTGGAGGCAGCAGGTGTGCCCTCGTTATGAGCCTCATTGCCAACCGGTGTCTTTCTGGAATTCATCTGGTCCAAAAGCCTGAGTATTTCAGGGTTGAGGTCATCCATGGCCTTATAGCCATGAATAGCAGTATTGGTCTTCCTCAGCCTGAATCGGGAAACCTGTTCCTTCAGCAATTCCGCCTGACTGGACAGCTCTTCGCTGGCAGCCGCACTTTCCTCCGATGTGGCAGAGTTTGTCTGGACAACCTCTGAAACCTGCATTATACCCTGGTTTACCTGTGCTATGCCGGAGGCCTGTTCACTGGATGCAACAGCGATATTGCTCACAAGGCTGGCTACCTTCGATACGTCCTCAACTATTTTGTTCAGAGCCTCGGCAGTCTGATTTGCTATCTTTGTGCCGCCTTCCACCTTTTTGATGGAGCCTTCAATCATATCCGTGGTCTCTTTTGCCGCATTGGCGGACCTGGCTGCAAGATTTCTCACCTCTTCGGCCACCACTGCAAAGCCCTTGCCGTGTTGTCCGGCCCTTGCCGCTTCTACTGCGGCGTTTAACGCAAGGATATTCGTCTGGAAGGCAATGTCGTCTATAACCTTGATTATTTTATATATGTTGCTGGAGGACTCATTTATTTCTTCCATTGCATTTAGCATTTCCTTCATCTGATCATTGCCCTGAACCGCATTGCCCTTTGCTGTCACTGCCAGCGAGTTTGCCTGGTTGGCATTGTCGGCATTGAGCCTGGTCTGGGAGGCTATTTCCTCCAGTGAAGCTGTGAGTTCCTCCACCGAGCTGGCCTGTTCCGTGGCCCCCTGTGACAGTGCCATGCTGGAATCAGATACCTGTCTTGAACCGGAAGCAACCTGCTCGGCAGCAATATTGATATTGGACATTACATCATTAAGATTGTCGGTCATTTTTGTAAAGGCCTTTGCAAGTATTCCCACTTCATCCTCAGTTGTAGCCTCTATGCTGACATCCAGGTTTCCGTCGGCAATATGGTTTGCCGATACAACCAGCTTATTCAGCGGTCTGCTGATTATTCCCGCAATAATGAGGCCTAATCCTATGGACAGCACTATGCCTGCAATTATTATGGCGATCATTATTACAGACTGGCTCTGGTAGTCCTTTGCATTTTCATTGGCTTTGCCCAGAGCATTTTCAGTATTATATTTGACAAGGTCATTAATGGAGTTTTCAACTTGAACCCTGGCAGCTGTAAATTCCGGCAGCTTTGTTATGGCCTCTTCATACTTGCCCGCCTTTACTATGTCCAGATGTGCTGAGCGTATGGTTCTGTATGCTGCAAGATTTGTCTTTAAGGCTTCAAACAAATCCTTGTTGGTTTTGTCTGTTCCAATGGTTTTCTCATATTCCTGCATTATATTATTTGTTTCCTCTGCGAAACTGTTTATTTCATCATATCTCTCCTGAAATTTGGCAGCATCCCTTTCATACACCATCAAAAGATAGTCGGATCTTATAATGAGCATTGCTCTTTGAATCTTGGAAAGGCTGGTTGACGGAACGAAATTGTTATAATACATATCGTCCCCCCTGCTGTTAATCGTACCCATGTTGCTTATGCCCATAAAGCCTATGATGCCGGTAAATACAGCAAGAATAACAAAACAGATGACAAGCTTGGTTCTCAACTTCAGATTACTGAACCACTTCATAATAGTACCTCCCTTATATACTTAATAAATACTCGGAATCTTCTTCATTCAAGAGCTTATTGCAGTCCAGCAGGAGCTTTACATCCCCGTGCACCTTTCCAATACCCTTGACATACTTGTTACCGCCCTTGCCCACCTCAGGAGGCGCCACAATTTCGGTGTCGGGGATAGCTATAACCTCCGATACGCTGTCAACTATCAAGCCTATGGAAATATCCCCAATGTCTATAACAATGACACAGGTACGGTCATTGTACTCCCTGGACACTTTTCTGAATCTGAGACGGACGTCCATTACAGGTATAATCTTGCCTCTGAGATTTATGATTCCTTTGATATAGTCCGGAAGCTCCGGAATTTCAGTTATGGGCTGTATACCAATGATCTCTGTAACATGTGTTATTTCAATTCCATAGGATTCCCTGTCCAGGTTAAAGGTAAGAAATCTTCCCTTCTGGGTATCTTCCTCAACATCCTGCAGTTGTTTCTCCGGTAATTTACGCTCTGTTACTTGTTCCATATCAGCATTCTCCTTCTTAAAAAACTCAAATATTTGCCAGGCCTCCCATATCCAGTATCAGGCTTATACTGCCGTCTCCCAGAAGGGTACAGCCGGTTAGGCCTTTTACCTTGTGTCTTGCTTTTATGTATTTTGGAAGTGATTTTACCACTACCTGCTGCTGTCCCAGTAATTCATCTGCAAATAAGCATACTGTCCGGTTCTCATGTTCCACCATTATAAGAATGCCCTCGATAAATTCAGTGACATGGGTTTTAACCCTGAAAAATTCATGCAGCCGCAGAACAGGGTAACAGTTGCCTCTGACCATTATCATTTCATTTCCGTCAGGATCCTTTAATATATCCTTTGTATCCGGCCGGAAGGATTCCTTTATTGCTTTGGTAGGTATGGTATACCTGGAGTTTCCTACCAGCACGTTCATGCCGTCTATTATGGCCAGTGTCAGCGGAATTTTCAAGGTTATGACTGAACCCGTCTCTTCCCAGCTGTCAACAGCTACAGAGCCGCCAACAGATTCAATATTTTTCACAACCACATCCATACCCACGCCTCTGCCGCTGAATTCTGTGACCTTTTCCTTGGTGGAGAAGCCTGGCAGGAAAATGAGATTGTATATTTCCTTATCAGTCATTTCCTCTGCCGGCCTGGTCAATAGTCCGTTTGCTCTGGCTTTCTCCAGAATACTCTGCTTGTTCAAGCCTCTTCCGTCATCCTTCACAAGAATAACCACATCACTTCCAGAGTTTTTGGCCTCCAGTGTAATCCTACCCGAGGCGGGCTTACCCATAGCCTCTCGAACAACTTTTGTCTCTATACCGTGGTCAATAGAATTTCTTACCAGATGCATCAACGGATCGGATATGTGCTCTATTATATTTTTATCTACTTCAGTCTCTTCTCCAATAAGCTGCAGTTGAACTTCCTTTTCAAGCTTTTTGCCCATATCTCTGACTATCCGGTGCATCTTTTGAAAGGTCATTGCCAGAGGAACCATCCGTATGGACATGACCATGTCCTGAATATCACCGGTAATCTTATGCAATTGCCTTGCAGCCTTCTGGAAGTTCTCCAGTTGCAGTCCCCCCAGATCAGGGTTTTGGGTTACCATAGCCTCCGAGATAACCATCTCTCCCACCAGGTCCATAAGCTTGTCCAACTTGGATATACTGACGCTGATAATGCTTTGGCCCGTATTTACAGCCAGCTCCCTATCCTGTTTTTCCTTGCGTACCGTATCCATATGCCCTGTAGCCCCTGAATCGTGCTCGGCATAGTCACTGCCTGTTTTGTCCACGAAACTGTTATACTCCAAATCATCCTTCAGCTCCTCAAGCTCCAGACATCTTAAGAACACGGTCTGGTTGAAAAAACTGCTCAATTCCGTATGGCTTTTCCGGGTCTTCAGATAGATTTTAAAGCCTTGCTCACGTATGACATTGATGCTGTCATCATTATCTATGATGTCTTCAGGAAAATAAAAAACCTCATCCGTAAATTCCTTTATATTGTGAATTATTGTAAAAGCTCTTATATTTTCCATCTCACAGCCGTCTTCAAAGAAAAGAACTGCTTTGAAGGTATTTGCTGCTATTGATTTTTGAATTTTATTGGGGGTTATATAATAACGGGGCTGCTCGGCTGAGGCCCGCTTTTCTTGTTGGACTGAAGAATTGTCAGGATTCTCTGATTTGATTTGGCTTAAGAATGATTTTATACCTTCAATTAAATTATCCGGTATTCCGTCCGCTTTTTCTCCGTCCTCGATTTTCCGGAGTTCAAGCTTGATAAAATCTATACCTGCCAGGATATAGTCCGAGAGAGCTGAACAATCGATATTGTCTGGCTTCTGCTCTCTTAAAAAGTAGAAGAGATCCTCTATGGAATGTGCAAGCAAGGATATATTGTTAAAAAGCATCATTGCTGATGAACCCTTTATCGTATGCATGATTCTGAAAATTTCGTTTATTGCTGCGGGCGTATAGCAGCTTGTCCTATCCGAATCCAGAATACATTTCTCCAATTGCTCAATGTTTTGATTTGTTTCAAATATGTACATATCCAGCATGGGTTCACCGGAAAATTGACCTGACAAGGGACCGCCTCCTTTCAAGCTGCCAAATTAATTACCGGCTATCTTTTTTAGTGTCTGGATCAGATGCTCTTCTTTGAAAGGCTTTACAATGAATGTTTTGGCACCTGCCAGAATTGCTTCCTTTACCCGTTCTTCCTGCCCCATTGCTGAGAGTATGACTATTTTTGCATTTTTATCTATATCGAGAATAGATTTTAATGCCTGTATTCCGTCCAGCTCCGGCATGGTTATGTCCATCGTAACAACATCCGGCTTCAGTTTGGCATACAGCTTTATTGCTTCAAGACCGTTTCCAGCCTCTCCTGCCACCTCAAAGCCACTGTTTTGCAGCATTGTTCTCAGAGACAGCCTCATAAACGATGCATCGTCAACTATAAGTACTTTCTTCAAGTCTTCCACCTCCGTGTGTCTTATTAAAAAACAGCCTTTAAGTTATCCGGACCCGTTTTAACATTATATGAAATATAATGTAATTTCAGGTCCGGATATATTACATAATCTGGTAACAAAAACTTCCATGTTATTGGTGATACTTTCCTAAAAATCCAAACTAATCATGCATGATTTAAACTTAATTATAGAAGTATAATATTTTTATGTCAATTCTATTGCTGTCTTCTTTCCTGAAGATAATTCACTATCAGCTTGTCCATTTCCCTGCTCAGTTCCAGAACTTCACTGCATCCGCAGTCACAGGCCTCAACCATGTCATTAAGTTTTTGACGTAACTTTTCTATTTCCATAATCATAATCCTCAGCTCCTAAATCTTAAATCTTCCCACAAGTGCCTGCAGTTCTCTGGCTCCTTGTGAGCTCTGGTCCGCCAGCCTTGTCTCTTCCACAGTCTTTTCAACTATATCAGCGGACTTTTCCGCAATATCCTGTACACCCTTGGCACTTTCGTTTATTGTTGCAGCTACTTCATTCATAGCAGTTGATATGTTGGAAACAGCCTCATCAAGATGTTCGGCAGCCAGTTCGAATTCCGACATAAGGTTGTTTATATATTCTGCATCGCTGTTGTACTGCTCGCTCACCTTTATAAGCTTTTCATAATCAGCAAGCACATTCTTATCTACAAAGGTCAGTATGGCTTCCGAATTTTCCTTCATATGCCCCACCGATGAATATACATTTCTCACAATTTGCTGAATGCCGGATGCAGTGGAAGTTGACTGTTCTGCAAGCTTCCTTATTTCATCCGCCACCACGGCGAAGCCCTTTCCGGCCTCTCCTGCCCGGGCGGCCTCAATTGCAGCATTTAGAGCCAACAGATTGGTCTGGCTGGTAATTGAAAGTATCGTGTCTGCCAGAAGGCTTATCTGAGTGATTGTATTTGATTCCTCAATGGCTCTTTCCATCTTTGTCTTTACATCTTCATAAATATCCTTTGCATTCTTCGCAGCTTCCATGGAGTCTATTTTTAAATCATTTGCCCTGACTGTTATTTGTCCGGATTTTTCAGCACCGTCCTTGACTCTCCGGGCTATTTCGCTCACACTTGCATCAATTTCCTCTGTTGTTGCTGTAATTTCCTCGGAAGATGCGGCAGTTTCCTCCATTCCCGCAGATAATTGCTGTGTTGTAGCTGAGTTGTCATGGGCATTTTCCTGTATGTTGCCGGACAGCCTTTCCATGTCCCCCGCATTTTGCAAAATGGACTGTGATACCTTTTGAAGCTTTTCCGCCATTTCCCGCAAAACCTGCCGGGTGGAAAATGTGGCTTTGGCTATGATACCTGTTTCATCCTTATTCTTAATAAGGTACTCATATTTTTCATCATATTTCATATCCAGCTCTGCTGTTTTATTTATAAGCTCAGTCAGCTTGATAATGGGTGATGCTATCCTTGTTGCAATAAAGAAGCCTGAAAGAAGGGCCAGCAATATCAATATTCCGCCTATAATCAGTATGTATTGGATCATTCCATATACAGGAGCCATTATGTCTCCCATGTCACCTGCCACTATGAGTGTCCATTTTGTTTGGGGCAATACGCTGTAGGAGGCTTGCTTAAGCTTTCCCTGAAACTCGTACCGGACTATTTCAGGTGCTACCTCCTCGCCCTTCTTGATCCTTTCAACAACACCTTTAATTTGCTCATTTTCAACAGGCTGGCCGATTTTCTTAGTATCCGGGTGGTAGAGCACGATTCCGGTTTCGTCCACAAGGTATGCATAGCTTGAAGCTGTGTCCAGGATTTTTGTTTCTGCCAGGTATTTAATTATGCTGTCTGCATTTACTGCCGCTGCGGCAAAACCCAGGAGTTCTCCTTTTACCTTTACGGGATATACAAAGGCTACAATATATGCTCCTGTTGATTTAGACTGTAAGGTCTCACTTATGGTGGGTTCCCCGGAGGCCAGCACGTTTTTTGTATAGTTTCTCTCTTTCAAATCAGTTCCAAGAAGCTTTGTATCACTGTCTGCACAAATCACTCCCTGGGAATTGACCACAAAAATGTGTTCTATATTTCCCGCTTCCTTTACCATGTTCAGCAGCTTTTTATTCAAGTCTCCCTGAATATCCTTCATATCTTCGCCATTTTTGGATTTCAGCAGGATTTCTTCCACCTCTTTTTGCTGTGCAACCAGTTGAATATTTCTTTTCTCCTTGTCAATCATTGAGCGTATGATTGTTGAATTTTCCTTGTTTATTTCAGTCATGGCCGAGCTGGTCATCTTATTAATGGTATCTGTAGACTTTAACAGAGTGACGGCCCCCATTATTGCAATAGCTACAAACATCATTGAAATCATCGCGATGGATAATTTGACCCTTAATTTCATAGTGCTAATTCCTCCTGATAAGTGTTTTGAAATAAATACTGTGCTTCTAATTTCTTAAAAACTTCAGACTGCGGTACAGGCTTGCTGAAAAGATATCCCTGTATCCTATGGCATTTATGCTTGACCAGATAATCCATCTGCTCCTGTGTTTCAACACCCTCTGCTACAACACACAAGTCCATGGAACGGCCTATTTTAACAATCAAATCCGTGAGAGATTTGTCCTTGCTTCTATTGGAAATAGTATCAATAAATGACTTGTCTATTTTCAAAGTGGTTATGGGCAGGCTTTTTAAATAATTCAGAGAGGAATATCCCTTTCCGAAATCATCCAGCGCTATTTTCACCCCTCTTGCCCTCAGCAATTTAAGCTCTCCTGCTATTACTTCATAGGATTCCATAAGTATGGACTCGGTTATCTCAAGCTCAACCTGCCTTGGATTGAGTCCCGCTTCCTCAATGATGTCAATAACCATATGAGCAAAATCCTCGTGAAGCAGCTGAATCATTGATATGTTTACAGATATTATTAAGTCCTGGTAGCCCTTTTTTTCTACATCCCTAAGGAATTGGCAGGACTGCCTCAATACCCATTCACCTATTGGCACTATCATATGAGTTGCTTCCGCAACTCCGATAAACTTTAGGGGTGACACTGAGCCAAGTTCAGGACTTCTCCAGCGCAGAAGCGCCTCA
The DNA here is from genome assembly GCA_023400235.1 of Bacillota bacterium. GTDB lineage: Bacteria > Bacillota > Clostridia > Acetivibrionales > DSM-1351 > Ruminiclostridium. The sequence continues at coordinate 47,788 of JAEXFI010000050.1, read as the reverse complement.
AAGCCTGATATTCTGCCACTTTTTATGTCCAACTGGGGCTGGTAATGCAGTTCAAATTCCCCGTTATCCAGCGCATTCCTCAGATGCTTTTCAATAACAGCCCGCTCGGTAATCTCCACATTCATGGGAGTGTTGTAAAAGACAATTCTGTTCTTTCCGGACTCCTTTGCCTTATACACTGCTATATCAGCATTTTTCAGCAGCTCGTCAATACCGTTTCCATGGTCGGGATAGGTTGAAACACCTATGCTGGCAGTGGTGTAGATATTTATTCCTGTCACCTCAAAGCAGGGCTTGAAGCTCTTGAGAATATTTATTGCGAACCTTTCAATATTCTCCTGCTTGGCATATTTTTCAACCAGCACAATAAATTCATCCCCGCCGATTCTATAAACTGTGGAGTTCAGCAGCCTGCTTTCTAAAAGCCTTTGGCATATTCTTACCAGGAGCATATCTCCAAATTTATGCCCCATACTGTCATTTACATATTTGAAATCATCAATATCGATATAGAGCAAGGCATATTTCTCATTACTGTTTTGAGAAATCAGATGATTCAGCCTTTCATTGAGGGCAAACCTGTTTTCAAGACCTGTAAGCTGGTCATGGTAGGCCAGATATTTCAGCTTGTTCTCATACTCCTTAAGCTCTGTCACATCGGTATGAGAGCCCGCCAATTGGAATAATTCTCCGTTATCATTAAAGCAGGCCTTACCCCTGGCATATATCCACATATATTTTCCGTCTTTCCTTTTCAGCCGGTATTCACAAGAATAATATGGCGTCTTGTCCTTTATATGGGCCAGCATTTTTTCCCTTGCCGCAACCAGGTCATCAGGGTGAATGAAGCTTTCCCAGCTGCTCTCTGCAGCTTCAAGATCCTCACTGCTATAGCCTGTGATTTGATACCATCGGTCGGAAAAGCTTCTTACTCCGTTAACTTCCTTCCATATTGCATCATTTGTAGCTTCGGAGATTAATCTGTAATGAGCTTCACTTTCCTGAATCTTTTTTTGATTTATTAATGTCTGAGTATACTGCCTTTCAAGCTCATACCTTGAGATTTCAAGTTCCTTGTTTGTCAGTTCAAGCTGCAGATTTGCAGCTGAGAAGGCTTGGCAGCTTTGTTTCATTTCCAGCTCGGTTTTTTTTAATTTGTTTATGGAATTGTTTATTAGAAAGTATAGAATTATTCCTGTTACAGTAACATACATGCAACCCTTGATCAAACTAAAAATAGTTATCATTTCTTTATCATTTGTCAAAAAGTTAAGCACCTTATCAGATAATAAAATCCAAAGGATTCCGATTAGCAGATAAACCGCCGTAATTTTAAGTGTAATCTTGTCAGGTTTAATGTTAATCATTTTCTTTCCTCCCATCCGATGTCCGCTGCACGGACCTATCTATTATAAAAAGTTCATATTCCATAATGAATGTTAGATATTTCTCAACAAAACAATAAAGGATAAACTTGTATTTATATTCCAATAATACAAGTTTATCCTTAAAACAAAAATGGAAATATTCAAGAACTTACCCAGAAAAATGTCGGGTATTGACGAATTACTGTCTGTTTACCTGTTTGTATTCGGTTATTGATTTTCCGGCATACTTTTTAAAAATCTTTCCAAAGTATTCGGAGTCTTTATACCCCAGAATTTCAGCCACCTCATAGGCTTTTATCCCATCTGACTCAAGCAGTTTTTTTGCTCTTTCCATCTTGACTCTGGTCAAATATTCACTGAATGAGACCCCAGTTTTCTGTTTGAATACCTCGCTGATATATGTCCTGTTCATATACAGCTTTTCGGATACGGTTTGAAGAGACAGGCCCTCATCAATATTCTGAAGCACATGGTTACAGGCCTCCCATACTATGCCTTTCTCCTGATATCCCAGTTGTAAGTCCTGGAAAATATTAAATACGTAGGTCACATCCTGCATGATATAGTCCAGAAGCTCTTTAAACCCGTTGAACTGGCGGGTTGTCAGGTTGTTTAAGATAGAGGTGTCTATATATTTCTCCAGCCAGGGATTTTCGCAAAGCAGTGAAGTTATTACCATGGGTATGGCTTTTTTCATGGCCCCCTCGGCCTTCAGCAAATTAAAGTCCAGGTTTGCCCCTATTCTTTTTATGGTGTGTCGTATTTTGTCAATTGCTTTTTCATCCCTGCTTTGAATTAAGGCCGCGATTTCCTTTACATCCACTCCCTGAAAAAACTCTCCGATTTTCTCTTCAAACACCTCTTCCAGCTTTTTAACCCGTTCATCTTCCTTCCTTTTGTCTATAATGTGTTCATAGGCCCTTTTCAGCAATTTAAGCAGCTCCGCTTCATCAGCCGGCTTTGGTATATAGTCAAAAGCGCCCAGTATGATTCCCTGTCTTGCATAGCTGAATTCGCTGATATCACTTAAAAGTACCACGCAGGTACACAGCCTGTTGGACACAATCTCCTTTAAGAGTTCCATACCATCTATCTTTGGCATCCTTATATCAGTGATAACCATATCAACTTCCTGCTTTTCCAGCTTTTCAAGAGCCTCCTGCCCGTCTTTGGCCTCACATGCCACTAAAAAGCCGGATTTCTCACCCCACACAGGCATACGTTTCATTTCCATTCTTACTATTTCAACATCGTCTACCAGCATCACCTTCAGCAATTCACAACCTCCTAGCCCGAGATATACGGGATTGTAAAATATATAGTAGTACCTGTTCCCGGCTCTCCTTTTATCCACGTTCTTCCGCCATGCTTTTCTATAATCCTCTTCACGGTTACCAGGCCTATACCCGAGCCCTCGAACTCATCATTGGTATGAAGCCTTTGGAATATACCGTAAAGCTTTGCGGAATACTTCATATCAAAACCCACTCCATTATCCTTAACATAAAAAATATATTCATTTTCAGTAAGTGTACTTCCAACCTTGATCCGGGCATGCTCACATGCCTTTGTAAACTTAAAGGCATTTGACAGGATGTTGTTTATAACCTGCACCATAAGCACCTTGTCAGCCATTACTACCGGCAGCCCCGTTTCTATAATCAACTGGACGGTTCTTTCAGGATATGCAGCCTCCAGTTCATTGAAGCAGGCCTGGAATTTCTCCTCAAAATTGACCTCCTCAAGGTTCAGTTCAGCTCTGGAGGCTGTTGAAAAGACAAGCAGCTTATTTATCATCTCAACGGTATTCCTGGTTATGTTCCAAACACTTATGAGCATTTCGGCGGTATCTTTATTTAATGAATTTCCGTAATCCTCCATAATAATTTTAATATAGCTGTTTACAGCTCTCAGAGGGGACTTAAGGTCATGTGAAACCGTATAGGTAAAAGACTCCAACTGACTTACTGCCGTCTGAAGCTCATGAGTTCTCTCCCTTACTCGTCCCTCCAGGTCTTCATTGAGCTTGCGGACTTCCTTTATGGCCAGTTTGTAATTTGTAATATTTTCAAATACAACCCCTACCTGCCTATCATTTATCTTGAAGGCATTTACCAGAAAAAATGCACTGCCGTCAGGATTCCCCGTTTCAAAGTGCTCTGTTTCGCCTGTAGCCATCACCCTGTTATAAACTGACTGATTCCGGTTTACGAAGCCGAAAACTTCTGTCCAGGTCTGCCCTGGAGTTATTGTGACATTAATATTCATCTGATGTAAATAGCTGTCATTGTATTCAACAAATCGTATATCCCTGATTATGTTATCCTTATCCATAACAGGCTCAAACACAACATATCCGTTCAGCATTTTTTCATATAACTGCTTGTAACGGGTTTCACTTTCACAAAGGTTCTTCTGAACCAGCTCCAGTTCATCATATTTTGTTCTCAGCTCCTCACCCGAAGCAGTCAGATTGTCATAAAGATGGGATAACTCCTCATTTCTGCCGAAAAGCTCCTGTTTGATCCTGTTTAATTTATTTAGATAAAAAAGTAAAATAATAATAAAAAAGGTTAATAATGATATTATGATTGCAAATGTAGCAAAATAATTGCTATATTCCCTGAATATGGACACAGGTCTGTTGATAATCACGCTTTGTTCAGGTATACGACTGGAGTTGATACTATACTTTTCAAGCATAGCATAATCAAAAATAAGACGGGTAGTCCCATCATAATAGATTGGAATAGAGTTAATATCCACTCCACTTAAGATTTTCAATGCCATATCTCCGGCAAGTAGCCCCTGAACCCGGCCGCCCAGTACACTTCCGCCAACTACGCCATGTCCCAGTCCAAATTCATACAGATGATAAACAGGAGCCCTGCTGGCCTCAGCAACTAATTTTGTAAAATCCTCAAAACCCAAGACATTTCCCTCTTCATCACTGTAATATGATGCCAGCACAACAGCACTGTCTGCTTCAGCCTGTCCCACCCTTTCAATAATCCTCTGGTAGCTTCCCCTGTTCAAGGGTATGATGCTGATGTCTTTAGAAACCGTCTCTGCGGACTTCCTTGCAAGCTCCCAGGTTGAAATTCCACTCTCGGAATTGTCAAATATCACATATATCTTTTTCAGATTTGGGTTTATTTCCGTTGCAGCCCTGATTGTTCCTTCCAGGTCCACCTGTTCAACTATACCTGTAACATTCTGCCTGTCCTTGGTCAAGGCTTCTACTCCAGAGCTGTTTACTCCGCAAAAAACCACAGGAGCACCGCCAAACATTTCTCCCCTGTTTTTCAGAGCAAAGCTTAAAGCAGCATCATCCGTGGTCATAATCAAGTCTATTTTTTTTTGACTGTATTTATATTTCATGTAGTCATGCAGGTATTGCAGATTCTCAGAGGTAGGATAAGCTTTCCAATCCATGTATTCGATTGCTGTATCAAGCATTTCGTGGTTTTCTTGAAGTTTTTCCAGTATACCTTCATTTTCTTCTGCGGTCCAGGATAAGCCTTCGGAATAGGAGTTTATAATCAATACATACTTTTTGTTCAAAGCTGCTGCACTGGTATTCAATCCGGCAACTGCCGTAAATATGAGTATAACAGTTATAAATATAAAGGCTTTAGTCATACAGTTCTTATTTTCTATACGCAAAGGTGAACCGCTCCCTCCTCCTGATATCTCTAATTATTATAAAGTATAACACAACATATTCAAGTATCGGATTGATTAATTTATTCCCTTATTAACCCTATAAGAAACAAGATTATACAAATTTACTTATTTTTATCCTGTTTTCAGAGTTTGGGAATTACGAGGAATATAAAAATCCCGGAATGAGAAACTATAAAAGCAAATACTTATTTTTAGGAGGCTGCAAATGTCCGATAATGATATAAAAAAGTCCTACGAGAAAAGTGCAGGTACCATGCGCGGTGATAATACCACCTTTGGCACAAAACTTACAAAGGAGGATTCCAACGACCCTCTCACCCATACCCACCTCCATAACCGAATAAGCGTAGATTATGATAATATCCAGAAGTCTCCGTCAATGGAGGAGGTCCACAAGTGGCAGCGGGAGCACATTAAGAAGGATGACCAGACAAAGGAAGGTTATCCCATGAATGTTATCATTGATCCTGCCATGCGTGAAATGTACCAGGTAATACATGATGCAGGCATGACCAATGTTTTTGACCGGTTCAGCCAGCAGCAGCCCATCCAGTGCAAATTCTGCATTGAGGGATTGTCCTGTCAGCTTTGTGCAAACGGCCCCTGCAGAATAAATGATAAAGTCCCAAGAGGCACCTGTGGTGTGGATGCACATACTATGGTGGCCAGGAACTTTATGTACAGGCATGTTACCATCGGAACCTCGGCGAATATATTTCACTGCCACCAGGCCGCCAGAACCCTAAAGGCTGCCGGCGAAAATCCTCAGAGCGGCCTGAGATTAAGAGACCCTGAAAAGTTGAAGAAATATGCAGAAATGGCCGGACTGGACGTAAAACAGCCTCTTGAGAAGCTGGCTGCAAACTTTGCCCAATGGGTTATGGACGATATACATTCGCCTTATCATATTGAGTCAAAAGCCGTTGAAGCCTTCGCCCCCACAAAACGCAAAGAACTTTGGAGGCAGCTCGGACTCTTCCCGGGCGGCGGCTACAGCGAGGTGGCCTATGCCCAGACCCGCTGCATGACCAACTTTACATCCGATCCTGTGGAATTTCTGCTTAACAGTGTCAGGCTGGGAGTCGCAAATGAATATCAGGGACTGTTCCTGCTGGATATTATACAGGAGATACTGATGGGTACGCAGGAAATCACCTTTAAAAAGCAAAATATGGGGCTTTTGAAGGAGGGTATGATAAACATAGTTACAAATGGACACATGCCCCTGCTGGCACATGTTGCCATAGACCTGGCCTCTACGGAGGAATGGCAGCAGAAGGCAAGGGCCGCAGGAGCCGAGGGCATCCAGATCCTTGGCCATGTATGTGAAGGACAGCAGCTCATAAACTACGAGGGCACACATAATCAGACGGCTTACGGCGGACAGGAGGGAGAATGGCTGTCCCAGGAATACCTGCTGGCAACGGGAGTGGTGGACATGTTCATGTTTGACTATAACTGCACAGTTCCGACCATGCCCCTTTATGCAAAAAGGTTCGGTACCAAGCTTCTGGGAACCCATCCCGTCATACGTCTTCAGGGTACGGAATCCCTGGATTTTTTACCTGAAAAGATGAAGGATCAGGCAGAAAAAGCCCTGAATATGGCAATAGAATCCTTTAAGCAAAGAAAGGCCGAAAACCGAAAAAGCTATATACCTCCACATATCTCGGACTGTATGGTAGGGTTCAGCACGGAATCCATCAGAAAAGCCCTCGGGGGAAGCTTTGACCCGCTGATCCAGCAGATAGCAAATGGAAATATTCGTGGAATCGCCACCATAGTAGGCTGCACAACAGCGCGATTCGGACAGGGCGGCAGCAACATCTTCAGGATTACCAAAGGCCTTATTGAGAAAAACATACTGGTGCTATCGGGAGGCTGTACCTCTTCTGTCATGGAGTACACGGGGCTTACAAACCCTGCGGCGGCGGACGAGTGCGGAGAAGGCCTGAAAGCCGTATGCAAGCAGTTGGGCATCCCCCCCGTCCTTACCTACGGAGCATGTGTTGATATAGGAAAAATGACTCATACCGCAAAGGAACTGGCAGACGCCCTTAAAATAGATACAAACCTGCTGCCGCTGGTTATAGGAGCACCTGAGTATCTTGAGCAAAAGGCCGTAGCTGATGCCTGTACCGCCGTTGCCCTGGGCTGGCTTGTACATGTGGCGCCGGTTCCCTCCATAACTGGAAGTGATGTAGTGGTTAAAACCCTCACCGAGACAACTGAAACCTTGGGACTGGGGAAGGTTGTGGTAGAGCTTGATGCTGATAAGACAATCCAGATATACGTGGATCATATTGAGAAAAAGCGTAAGGAGCTTGGCCTTAATTGACAGTCCGGCCCTGATACCCCTGCTCTTATGAACATGAATGACGCCAATGGGCCGGTTAAAGCTGCCCATTGGCGTCATTCGGCAAGCACCGTCACAGGCTGTGCCGGTGCTTTTACATATCTACAGTTTAAATCTTCCTATACCCTCCTGAAGCTGAACGGCAAGCCTGGACAGCCCCTCGGCAGAATCAGTTATCTGGTGTACGGTTGAGGCCTGTTCCTCCGTTGATGCGGCGACCTCCTGGGTACTTGCGGCTGTCTGCTGTGCCACACATGCTATCGTGGTTATATCTTCACCGGCCTGCACGGCATTTTTGCTCAAAGCAGCCGAGGCTTCTGCCGACAGAATGATTTTGTCCCTGATAACACCTACAACCTCTGCAACATCTCTAAAAGCTGCCACAGTATTATCCAGCGACTCAGCCTGCTCCTGCACTACCAGCCTGGATTTGTCCATCTTGGTCACGGCTGAATTTACACCCTGCTGGACCTCTTTTATAATCTTATCAATCTGCTTTACCGAGTAACCTGACTGTTCAGCCAGCTTGCGTATCTCATCTGCAACAACCGAGAAGCCTTTCCCGGCCTCACCGGCCCTGGCTGCCTCAATGGCAGCATTTAATGCCAGCAGGTTTGTCTGCTCCGCAATACTTTTTATAACCTCTAATATTTGCCCAATCTCTGCCGACTTTACGGATAATTCCGAGATTGCGGCGGCAACTTCAGAAGAAGTTTGATTGTTTTGGGCCACCTTTTGCTCCTGGTACTTTACAGATGCCTCTCCTTTCTCAACAACTTCCTTCGCCTTCTCCGCCATTTTTTCAGATTGAGCCATGTCCTCTGCTATTTGAGACAAGCCCTCAACTGTTTGCAGAATCCTGGCATTTCCCTTTTCAGATGAATGTGCCTGGTCTGATGCCCCTTCAGCAAGTTCGGAAACTGCGTCAGCTATCTGTTCCGACACCTTGGCCACCTCCTGGGATGAAGCTGCGAGCTCTTCACTGGATGCAACCAGCTCCAAAGAGGCATCATTTACATTTACAATCAGACCTCTGAGACTTGCAACCATAGCCTCAAAGGCATTACCCAACTCTCTTATTTCATCCCTGGTCCTTATTTCAGGAATCTTCTGTGTAAGATCCCCTTCTGAAATTCTGCCTGCCACACCTGTTAATGACTTGATGGGGCCTGCGATATTCCTGGTAAGTATAAAGCCTCCACCCACAGCACTCAGCACTGCAATAGCCACCAGAACAAGCAAAAAGGTTATCCGCGCATTTGTTTCCTTGTCAGTCTGATTGATTCTTTCAGCATCCAGGCTGCCCACATATGTACTCCACGCCTTAGTTATTTCCTTGATTTCAGTAACCTTTACCTTAACCTTTTCCCCATATGCAACCGCCTCATCCATCTGCCCTTTTCTGACATAATCAAATACCACCTGAACTCCATCACTATATACCTGATCGGCAGCTTTCAACCTGCTCAGATACTCCTGGGATTCGGGAGTTGCAGACAAGTGACTTATTTCTCCGTATACCTCCTCAAGCTGTTTCGTCAAATCATTATACAGTTTCGGGTACTGCTCGTCCTTATATATCATAAATCCGCGCACCGCCGCCACCTGCTCCAGATTTATGGCCCTTGCCTCCTTTATGAGTGTTTCCACCGGAAGGCTTTCGTTTACTATTACCCCGTAGGAGTCACGTATGGAATCCATTCCCGTAAGTCCTATTATGCTGACCAGAATAATTAAAAAGGTTATCACAAAAAAACTTACAAAAATTTTTAACCCTATTCTTATTTTCATATATCCCCCAAATTCTCGTCAAAATCACATTCATCATATGTTTTGAAATTAATTCATACTTGCCCTCTAGAGACTTGATATATAAATGCCACCATTCTATATTGTTGAAACAGTACTTTCACATTTAATCTCAAGGATATTTCTTCCAGTTTGAGCCTCACTTTTTCGGCACTCCGTTAAACCCCTCTCCCAAAACCTCCCTTACATCGGCAAGAATCATAAATGCATTCATATCCAAGGAATGCACAATCTCCTTTAAGTGAGGTATTTCACTTCTTGAGAGCACACATAAAAGGACATTCTTATCCTTGCCGGAATAAACACCTCTGCCCTTGAGCTCGGTCACTCCTCTGTCCATTTCTCTGATAATCTTCACGGCTATTTCCTCCTGCTTCCCGGATATTATGAGAACAGCCCTTGCATAATCCACACCTTCCACCATTGCATCAATAACCTTTGTTGTTATGAAAAGGCTCACAAGTGAATATAACCCTATGAGGACACTGTTGAAAGCTACAATGGCAAAGGCTATGATCAATGCATCGATGGCCAGCAGAATCTGTCCAATGGTCAGATTTTTAACAGGCCTGTTCAAAAGCTTCGCAGCCAGTTCCGTCCCTCCTGTGGTAGCCTCCATCTTCAGAACCAGCCCCAGCCCTATTCCGCTTAAAAACCCTCCTATTATGCTGTACAAAAGTATGTCGGGGGTTGTAGCACTGCCGGCCTCATTAACCAGCAGTTTTTTGGCCAGCTCCGCCATATAATTCTCAGTCAGATCGATAATTACCGACAATACAATGGTTCCGTACAAGGTTCTCACAAAAAAATGCCTGCCAATAAACTTATAGCCCATAAAAAAAAGCGGTATGTTTATTACCAGCATCGTTGTCCCTACAGGCAGCTTCCCCCCGCTCAGATAAAATATAACCGTGGCCAGACCGCTCAAGCCTCCAGGTGCAATCTTGTAGGGTACTAAGAATATATTAATGGCAAGTGCGGTTATTGCTGCTCCAAATGTAATCACCAGATAAACCTTAATAAAGTTCAATGCCTTTTTCAATTACTTTTTTCCTCCCTGCCACAATGAGCTGTAATCTACTACAGCCCATAAGAATTCATGGTTTAGTTATTTATATGAATATCTGTCCCTGCCGGCAACAAAAAAAACATATATATCTAATATATGTTTTTTTCGCTTATATAAACATTACTCAGCTGTTTTTTAAAATTGAGAGCCTATTACAGCACCTTCTGCAGGAAGGCTCTTGTTCTTTCATTTTTAGGATTGGAAAAAATAGCCTCCGGCGTACCTTCTTCGCTGATTTCTCCCTTGTCCATAAATATCACTCTTGAGCCCACTTCCTTTGCAAAGCCCATCTCATGGGTTACTACCACCATTGTCATACCATCCCTGGCCAGCTTCTTCATAACCTCAAGCACTTCTCCCACCAGTTCGGGATCAAGTGCCGATGTGGGTTCATCAAACAGCATTATTTTTGGCTTCATTGCAAGAGCTCGTGCAATGGCGACTCTTTGCTGCTGCCCTCCCGAAAGACGGGCCGGATATTCATCCTTCTTATCCTCCAGCCCTACCATTTTCAAAAGCTCCATGGCATAGGCCACCGCTTCGGCTTTGGGAACCTTCTTTACAGATAAGGGAGCTTCTATTATGTTTTGCAGAACTGTCATGTGGGGAAATAGGTTGAACCTCTGAAAAACCATTCCCAATTCGGTACATATCTCTGAAATCTTCTTATGTGATATTTTAAACTGATTCTTGCCGTCAAGCTTTTCTGCAAGCAGCTCATTTTCAATCATAACCTTGCCGCTGGTGATTACTTCAAGATGATTGAGGCACCTCAGCAAAGTGCTTTTTCCAGAACCGCTGGGACCTATTATGCAAAGCACCTCTCCCTGCTGAACCTCCAGATTGATGTTTCTGAGCACCTCAAGGGTTCCAAACGACTTATATACTTTTTCTACTGAAATCATTCTTCCCATGCCGTCTCTCCCCCTTATTCATATACGGAATATTTCTTTTCAAGTCTTTCAAAAACAAAGGTAAATAGTGAAGTCATTATAAGATACAATGCAGCAGAAGGCAGATAAATGACTGCGCTGGCCGTAGCATTTGAAATCTGAGTAGTAGTTCTCATAAGCTCAGACATTCCGATTGATGAAACAAGTGCGGAGTCCTTGAGCAGTGCGATTACTTCATTACCTACAGGCGGAATAAGCCTTCTATAGGACTGAGGTACGATTATTCTCCTCATGGCTTGTCCATAGCTCATTCCCAATGCCTTCGAAGCCTCCATCTGCCCCTTGTCTATAGACTGAATGGCCGCCCTTATTATCTCTGCCAGGTATGCTCCCGAGTTAAGGGACAAGGCTATAAATGCCGCTGTCATGGCGCCGAAGGAAAAGGTCTTCCCCAACGCAAGAGGCAGTGCATAATAGAAAAAGAATATCTGCATAAGCAAAGGAGTTCCTCTGAATATCCAAATATAGAACCAGCAAATCTTATCAACTATTGCATTCTTAGATAGCCTGCCCAGGGCCAGGAACAATCCCAAAATCATACCAAAGACAACAGCTACTACTGTCAGCTGCATGGTGACGACCGCGCCCTCAAGCAGCTGTGGTATCTTACTAATTATTAAGTCCAAAATAAACAACTCCCTATTATACCTTTTTATATTTCTATTCCTAAATATAGACAAGAGGAAAACAATCTCTTGTCTATATCAGGCTGCTTTTTTAAAATATTACTTAATATCTTTTACATTACCGGTAAGATCTTCTCCGAACCACTTTTCAGACAGCTTTTTCATAGTACCGTCAGCAAAGAGTTCCTCCAGAGCCTTTTGAGCCTTGTCTCTCAATTCTGTGCTGTTTTTGGCAAAGCACACTCCAATAGGCTCATTGGTCAATCTTGCACTTGATACCTTATAGCTCTTTGGGTCCTTCTTTACATAGTATCTGGCAACAACCTCGTCAACTACAATAGCATCCAGTCTTCCGGCCTTCATATCTGAAAAGGGCTGTATAACCTGATCGTATTGCTTGAGTGTGAATTTTGTGGTTTTCAGATATTCTGCACAGGATTCATCCGCAGTAGTTCCTATCTGCACACCTACATTTTTTCCTTCCAGATCCTTAGGTTCCTTTATGGAAGTGTCATCTGCAGGAACAACTATAACCTGGGCATTTGCAATGTAAGGAGTTGTCATGGAATACTTCTCCATTCTTTCCTCATTACGGCTTACAGAGGACACTATCACATCAAACTTGCCGGACTCCAATGCAAGGAATATGCCCGCCCAGTCATTGGAAATGAATTCCGCCTTCATTCCCATTTTCTTGGCAAGTTCGGTTGCCACATCAATATCAAAGCCTACAGTGGCGTTTGATTCATCTTTAAACTCCATTGGAGGATAAGTATCGTCAACCCCTACTTTAAGTACCTTTTGAGTATCATCTGCATTTCCACTGCCGGAGGAAACGCCACATGCTGTTACTGCAAATGCTATAATAAGCAATGCCGATAGACAAATTAAAATTCTTTTCATCTTGTTCATTAATCCCTACACCCCTTTTTTTATTTATGTATATTTATTCAATATGCAATTATAATACATTAAAAAACGTAATTTTACAAGGAGTTTTGCAGGTTTTATGTGCCCGACTTGCAGATTGAATATTTATATGAAGTTTTTTCCATATAACCGGTAATATTTTGTGCTGAAGACCATTGCCTGTGCTAGGAATTCAGCTTTTTAAATATATTATCCTTTACTTTGGAACTGACCCGGATGTTGTTTACTCCCTCGTTTATAAGGGCCTGCCTTATATATTCTATCTCAGCCTCGGTAAGCTGTATTATCCGGCCCTTCTGGCTGGTTTTAAGGTTCTTCAGCAGCTCCTCTATGGCATTTTTTGCATTTTCCATTTCGCTGAAGTAGTACACGTCCAGTTCCTCAAAGTAAACTCCGCCGTATTTCAAATATTTTTCTTTTATCAAGGGAGCTTCCAGCCGGACCAGCTTGGCAATCTCGGTAACCTTGTACACCCCCAGGTAGTCAATGTAATAGCTGTTGCTTTCTCTTCCAGACTTTCTCACAATGAAATTGGATTCACTTACATAATCAAAACCCATGATCAGTCCTCCTTAAAATTCGGCACTACGGTGCTGCTGCGCCGTTCCCGCTCCGGCTCCGGTGCTGCTCCATCAAACCAGGTCCGTACAGGCAGGCGGCCCTTCCGCCGGAAATACCTATAGCTAAATTATAGCAGGATAAAGCTTTGTCAACAATATCAACAATATTATAGTACTTTAATTTCTCTTCGGGTATTCATAGTCTTTGATGGTTACATTTTCCAGTATTTTATACAGCTTTATTACATTTGCCATATTCATTGACAAATAAAATTGTATATTTTAAACTGTAGAGGAATGTTCTAGCGGTCAGGGCTGTCACAGTGCTCTCACCCACAGTAGCTTGGAGGCAATGTAATCTATATGAGAAAGATTGTTGAAATAGCAGGAATAAATCTTGACGATGTTTCAATGGAGCAGGCTGTAGAAAGAATATATGAATTTATCTCCTCTGATGAAAACCATTCTGTCTTTACTCCCAATGCAGAAATTATGATGGACGGGATAACAGATAAAAATATGAAGGCCATACTTAACGGCGCAGACATGCTTGTTGCCGATGGTGCGGGTGTAGTACTTGCATCAAGGCTGCTGGGCAAGGAGGTCACCGAAAAGGTTTCGGGCTTTGACCTTGTAAAGAAGCTTTTGGAGGCATCTGCCCAGAGGCCTGTGAAGTTCTATCTTTTCGGAGGCAAGCCCGGAATAGCTGAAAAAGCCAATGCCAATATCATATGCGACTATCCTGGTGCGGAAATAGTCGGCACCAGGAACGGATATTTTACAAGTGACGACGAGGCCTCAATAATAGAGGATATAAACAATTCCGGCGCAGAGGTGCTTCTGGTCTGCCTTGGCGCTCCAAAGCAGGAACTGTGGATTACTGAAAACAAGCACCGTTTGAAGGTTAAGGCTTCCCTTGGAGTGGGCGGCACCATGGATGTCCTGGCGGGAAATGTAAAGCTTGCTCCGGATTTTTTCAGGAACCACGGGCTGGAATGGTTATACAGGCTTTATAAGGAGCCCTGGCGTTTTAAGAGAATGTTGAGGCTGCCTAAATTTATACTTCACGTTCTTGGAATAAGAATGGGATTGGTGAAATAGTTACAACTGATAATATCCGGTGCCATCTGCTCCGGATATTATTTAACTGCCCTTCCTGTCAGCCTCTCAAGCAGCTTTACCGCCCCATAGTAAACATCCGACATCAAAAGCACATTTGAGTTTTTCAATTGCTTTTGCAGGGTATCATCTATAAGTCCTGATTTACAGGCTTCTTCATAATAACTCCCGCTAACAGCTGTCTTTTTGCCGGTGAGTTCCAGCAGAATACGTCCGAAATTCTCCTTTTTTAGAGGCTCATCTGTTATATATTTTCTGACAGCCGCATCAAAGCTGTAATTATAAGCTGCCTCATTTACTCTCGGAACACCATTTAAAATAATATAGGCCAGATCCTTTTCCCTGGCTTCCTTCCCATATTTGTAATCGTTGGTTATTCCGCCGCTGAGCAGGCCCAGGTTTATAAGCTTTTCAGCATATGTATAGCTCCAGTTGCCCGTGATGCTTTTCACATCTTCCTTTATGTCAGACATGTATATGCCCATTTTTCTCAGTATTTTTTCTATGTCCTCCTGGGTGTCCAGATTCCTGTCTTCAATAAGCATGGGTATTTCCATGTCTCTTGAGATGCTGTATGCGGCAATAATACCTGCGGCGTACCCGTTGCCGGTCTTGCTGGAATTTGAACCGATAGCTGTCTGTATCAGGGATGAGGCGGATATCTTGTCCCCGGTCATAAGTACGTTGTCCAGTCCTTCCGGTATTATGGAACCCAGCGGAATATAGAAGGTCTTGGGGTTGCAGAGCACATACCTGTTGCCGTCATCCATGGTAAAGGTTACGGGTTTAGAAGCCGTACTTATCCTGTCGGTATATCTTTTGCCGGTAAGCACATCACTCAGGGTCATTGTGTACCTGCCCTTGAAATGATAGGGCGACGGCATGACAAATTCCTCCGCCACAGTCATTTCCGAGGAATCCTTAAATTCCTCCAGATTGGCCTTGATATAAATATAAAAATCCTGACATTCCTTTTTTGCTTTGTCATAGGCTGCTTTGACCTTTTTTTCATCTGACAGGTCAAGGTTATCCACATTTACAGCTTGTATGACAACCTTGCCGTTCCCCTGGTCTGCAGCATTGAGTCCTGAAATACGAATATTTCTGTCTCCGGTAGTATATTCCTTGATGTAATAGCTTATAAGAAAACTTTGCTTGCGGAGCAGTTCCTGTATTTTTGCATAATCTACTCCTGCAACTGTAAAATTCAGCTGGACAGGCTGATACAGGCCATTGATGCCAATATCCTCATAGCCTCTTGTATATGGGGTTCCGCACCTTAGCAGCAAATCCCCCAACCGGCTTGCATCAATATACCTGAATGCCTCAATGTTCCTGGTTTCTGACGGGGTTTTAACCTCCAGTCCGGTCAGCTTGCCTTCCCTCAGGCTTACATTGCTGATTTTTGCATCAAACAATATCGTAAGCTTCTTTTGCTCAGAAACCAGCTTCTTAATTTCACTTATATAATTATCAAGATTGGAGCCTTCACCGGATTTGTAGCGCAACTCCTTAAACAAATCCGAGCTGACGCTGTTGCCGGTGGGAGTGTAATCGTCTGCCCAGTTAACATCCAGCGTGCTTTTAAATGCACTTTCAAAATCTGGAGCCTGCCATATGAGCAGTGTTTTGGCACCCACCCCCGCAGCCCCTAACGCACTGCTGACGGCATCAATTCCATCGCCCGCAACTGCCACCTCAAAGCTGTCCTTATGGCTGCCGGCACCAAGATTATCAAATTTGTAATCCTCTCCTGCCTCAAAATAATAATCTTTTTTGAGCATGGGTTTAACCACGAAAAAGAATAAAATCATAACTGCTGCCAGAATTAAAGCCAGCCTTACAAGTATATCCATTCTTTTTTGCCGAGTCGTTTTTTTCTGATTCATATTGTTCATCAGATTTTTCCTTTTCACAAAATTCTTCTGCCTTTAAAGGTATGGCATAATATACATCAGATATATATTGCATCCGGACATTTTATACTGATGTCCAGCATGCAAAAAAGAAGCTTAATGATATATCGTCATCAGGCTCCCTTTTATTTATAATACTGCCAAGAAATATATATATTACTATACTCTCAAAAATCATATCAGAATAGGTTAATATCCTGATATGAATAAATCTATTTTATTGTGTACTCACCTTTAACCATTATGTAGGATTCCTTGGAAGCTTTAATTCCTCTTCCGTCACCGTTTGGAACAAGCAGCAGCTGGTTGTCGGGTATGACCTCTCCGTTTTTATGGTCTTTACCCGATATGAGGTTTGACAATCCACCGCTTGCTGTCTTTTCTATGTATGCAGTAGCCCCGCTTTTGGTTCTTAAAATAATTTCGGTACTGTTGCCGCCCAGAAGTATTTTGCCGGCAGGCAGCTTAACAACCTTGAATACCATGCTTTCCTTCAATGCCGCCAGTTCCTTCTGGGTATCACTGAGCTTCTTCTCCAGATCAGCCTGAGAGGAGGAGGCTGTTATTTGCTTCTGCAAATCCTCCCTTGTGCTTTGAATCAGACTTTTCAAGCCGGACTCCAATTTGTCTATGTAAGTGGAATCATATATGCTTTGCCCTCCACCTGTCTCCGCCCTGGCTGCCGGCGCAAGCTGCAACAGAACAAGGCTGCACGCAAATGCAGATAAAACGATAACATGTTTCCTTTTTATCAGACTCTTTAGTTTTTTCATCCCAACCTCCATTTGTGTTTTCAGATTTTCATGGCTTACCCGTCTCCGAACAAGGCTTTGTTCATATTATATCTCTGACAGCCCAAAACTGACCTCAAGAGCGTTGTTTACTTTATCCATAAGTTCTTCATCAAGGTGCCCTATTTTCTCTCTCAGGCGCTTCTTGTCTATAGTTCTTATCTGTTCGAGCAAAATAACCGAATCCTTTGCAAGACCATATTCCAAAGCTCCTATTTCTATATGAGTAGGCAGCTTTGCTTTATTTATCTGAGAAGTAATTGCTGCTGCAATCACAGTTGGACTATATTTGTTACCGATATCATTCTGTACAATCAGTACAGGTCTGACACCGCCCTGTTCCGAGCCTATTACAGGGCTCAGATCTGCATAATATATGTCTCCTCTTTTTATTACCACGTTTCCTCCATCTCCCCAAGCCTTTCCTCATATATACGCTGCTGATCGTTGTCAGCTCCAAGGCAACCCTCAGCAAGCCTCAGATTTATTTCAGCCATCTCTTCGTAACCTCTTTTCATTTTATCCCTCAATTCAACCCTGTGTTTTTCTCTAATATAAAGACTCATTGCTTCCCTGACAAGCATACTTCTGTTTGTTTTTTCATTTGACACAATGATATCCAATTCTTCAAGTAAGTTGTCCGGCACGCTAACCATTATCTTTTTATATTGAGCCAACTTATTTACCCCCACTTCTCAGAACGACAAATAACGACCTCAGCTTCATCATTCAATCGTTTCTTAATAAGCTTTTCTCTATATCTATAATATTCCAATGCCTGTTCATTAACAAATCTCATGGAATTTCAATGCACACGTATAGCAATATTATAATACCCCACCAAATACCCGGTCAAATTAAGTTTATGTTACTATCATGCTAAAACCCGCTCATATCAAGTAATTGAGAATCTTTGAAATCCTTCCATCCTTTATAAAAGCCCTTGGTATTCTTTTGCCCACAATACACACCAGCTCGTAATTTATCATACCAATAGAGCAGGCAACGGCCTCCGCCGTTATCTCATTTCCTCCCTGTTCTCCCACAAGGACAACTTCATCACCAACCTCCACCGTTTCAGTCAAATCGGTAACATCTACCATGCACTGGTCCATGCATATCCTCCCTACTACAGGGGCATATTGTCCATGAATAAGCACCCTGCCCTTATTGCTCAGCATCCGCATGTATCCGTCCGCATAGCCTATGGGTATGGTTGCAATGGTGGAAGTCCTGGAAGTTGTGAATATTCTTCCATAACTTATGGCTGTATCTTTTTCCACCTCTTTTACAAGAATTACATTAGCCTTTAACGTCATCGCAGGTTTAAGAAGAATTTTGGATTTGTCTACTTCTTCAGATGGGTACATTCCATATTGAATAATACCCGGACGAACCATATCCAGATGCATTTCGGGATATTCTATAATTCCGGCACTGTTTGCACAATGCTTGACTGGGATATGTATTCCTATTCTCTGAAGCTCATAGCATATACTCATAAAACGCTCAAACTGAGATATTGTAAATTCCCTGTTTTTTTCATCTGCGGTTGCAAAGTGAGTAAATAATCCTTCAATAATTATGTTTGGCAGACGGCTTATTTCTATAACATTCTTAACTGCACTGTATCCGGGTAAAAATCCGATTCTGGACATGCCCGTGTCAATTTTTATGTGGATTTTAACCTTGCGTCCCTGCTTAACCGCTTCATCAGAAAGTGCCTGAGCCAATTCATGGCTGAATACCGATTGAGTTACATCATTTTCAATAATTTCACTTACCCTTATAGGGTCGGTATAGCCTAAAATAAGTATTGGTACGTCTATTCCCTGCTTCCGTAGCTGAATGGCCTCATCCAGCATAGATACCGCCAGCCTTGTCACACCGTTTTCCAGGAGAGTCCTTGCCACCTCCATTACTCCATGCCCGTATGCATCCGCCTTGACTACCCCCATAATCTCAGCGCTCTTGTTGGTTATTCTTCTGATCTCACGAATATTATGAGCGATGTTGTCAAGATTGATCTCAGCCCACGCTCTATTTAGTTTATATTCCATTTTAACCTCCGTGTGTACCCCGGTGCCGATCCACTGCCGACTGTGAAAGCTTCGCCGGCATAAGACAGGATAAAATACAGCACTTGTTTCTCTCTCTAGTATAACCAAATTCTGTTTACTTTAAAAACATTCCTCATTAAAAATACTATCACTTTATTTTCAACTGTTCAAACAGCTATATTATATTAATATGCTTATTCCCTCCAAATGTCACCCACTAGTACTACATTCCGTAAATCCCGGCACATAATTTGGATAGTTTTTTGAATCCGCAGATTATATTGTTATTTTTATTGCACCTGGTATATTTTCCACAATATCCATGGCAGTCAGGCCGTATTCTCCCTTTTCACCGGAGGAGATATCCCCCGCCAGACCATGAAGGTATACTCCCGCCACAGCAGCTTCAAAAGCTCCTGCTCCCTGCCCCATAAGAGAGGCAATTATGCCGGACAGGGAATCTCCGCTGCCTGCGGTAGCCATGCCCGCATTGCCTGTGGGATTGATATATGCGGTCCCATGGCTGTCCGCTATTATTGTCTTTGCTCCCTTTAGCACAAGGGTCACTCCCCACAGTCTGGAAAACTTCCGTGCTACCTCCAGCCTGTTCCTCTGAATATAACCGGTGTCCAGGCCCGTCAGCCTTGCCATTTCTCCCGGATGGGGAGTTATTACCACCTGCTTTTTAAAGCTTCCCAGGATACCCGTGTCAGCCGCCAGGGCATTTAATGCATCTGCATCCAGCACCACAGGTACAGCAATCTTTTCAGAGAGAGCCTTTATTACAGGGTATATGCTTTCGTTGGAAGAAAGTCCCGGTCCGATCACCGCAGCATTGCATTTTTTCAACAAGCCTGTTATGCCGTCAACGCTATCAGGTCCGAGAACTCCGTTATACTCCGCCAGCCCCACCCCCACAGCTTCCGGTACCACGCACTGGTATATGCCCAGCAGGCTCCGGGGTGCCGCCACATATACCAGGCCTGAGCCCGTTCTGAGGCAGGCCCTTGAAGCCAGACAACCAGAACCGGCCATGCCCTGGGAACCTGTCACCACGGCTACTTTTCCGCAGCTGCCCTTGTTGGCATCGGCAGCCCGCACAGGCATAAAAGCTCTTACAGTCTGCCGGTCGGTGAGAAAAGTGTTTATTTCCACACTGTCCAGGGACTCCTGAGGCATGGATATGCTTTCCACCACCAGTTCACCGGCATATTCCGCTCCCGGATAAATCAACTGTCCTATCTTGGGCAGCTTAAAGGCAACTGTCTTGTGTGCCTTGATACAGGTGTCCGAAACCTTTCCTGTAGCTGCTTCTGTTCCTGAGGCAATGTCTATGGAAAGTATGAATTTGGAATGTGAGTTTATTGTGTTCATAACGTCTGCTATAAAGCCCTTGACCACACCTTTGAAGCCAGTACCGAAAATCCCGTCTATGACTATGGAAGCCTTCCCCAGTGCCTCTGAGAATCCCCCAAGCTCAGAGATATCCTCCAGTCTTCTCATATCAGCCCCAAGTCTTTTTGCCATATCATGATTGAGCTTTGCATCTCCCATAAGAAATGCACTGTCAAAGAGGCTGTAAGTAATGACGTCATAGCCCTCTATCATCAGGTGTCGTGACACTGCATACGCATCCCCCGCATTGTTGCCTTTTCCCGCAATAATAACCACCGTATTCTGCGAAGCCTTCCCTTCCGTGAAAAACATATTTACATGCTTAACAATTTTCAAGGCTGCATTTTCCATTAGTACAATGCCCGGAATGCCCATCTTTTCTATGGAGTATTTATCTATTTCGCCCATTTGGGCACCTGTAACCGCTTTCACAACCGCAACTCCTCTCATTTACAATTCATACTGCAGGACAAATGGCTATTCTCTTGTGCTGAAATAGACCTCATCCAGCTTCTGCAGCTGATCTCCTCCCAGAAGATCGTGGAAATATGAGTATGTATCGGTATCATCCTGGGCTCTTAGTTCCCTTTCATCCACCAGTTTTATAAGCTTTTCCTTTGTCTCTGCAATTTCCTTGTCCAGCTGGGAAACCCTCTCCTGATTCTCTCTTATTGAGAAATATACCAGTTTTACTGTATGCTCCAGAAGCTCAAGGTTTACCTGTCTGATTTCCTTTGGTATGCCGGCCAGCCTTTCTTCTATTTCCGTCAATCTGGTATTGATGCCTATTATTTGCTTTTCGCACTCCTGCATTTCAGTTTGGGCATTCTGGTTGTTGTTGTCAAACACCTCAGTGGTAAGTCTTATTATGTTGTCCATGCACTCCTTTTTTCTTGCGGCAATCTCCTTGGACTCGGAAATAACCCTGGATTGCTCCTTGAGGAGTTCCTTGATGCCATTTTCACATTGGGATATTTCTTCGGTTTTCACTATGTTTTTAAACAAACCGTTCCATCTTTCATCCAAAATCAGCAAGGTTATGTCATTCTTAAAAAGCACCTTCATATCCAATTGAGGCTCCGGCTTTTTTTTACTAAATAACTTCCACATGTGCCCTCCATAGCATTTGACAAAAACTGTTTTCATCTATAATAACATACTATTTAATTTACTTTGCTTAATAATGTATATCGGTAGAAAATTGCTTAAATATAATGATTAAGTTGCCAAATAGTTCTTTTTCTTTTAAGGTGAAAACTTGTAAACCTCAATACCCGAGGGTATAATAAATTATCGGGCATCAGTCCCTTATTAAAGACACCATAGTTCGGCAACATTATAGTAAAGAAGGAAAGGTTAAATATGAAGCGTTTATTGCTCTATGCACACGCAGGCAGCAAAAATCATGGTTGTGAGGCCATTGTAAGGTCCACCATGAAAATCTTGAACCCCCGCAATACGGAAGTTTATCTGGCTACCTTCAGGTTACAGGAAGACATTGACTTTCTTGCCCCAGATTTTAATATGAATTTTATACCATATAAGCGTTATGAAGGTATGCATCCCATAAGACTTATGGATGCAGGCCTAAGAAAGCTACGGCTTAAGCAGGATTTCCTGTTCTCCTTTTCTCAGAAGGCTATTGAGGAAAACCTGGATGAAAACACCCTGTGTCTGTCAATCGGAGGAGATAACTACTGCTATGGCATTCCAAGGTGGATTTACCACACAAACAATCTTGCCGCCCGAAAAGGCAGCAAAACTGTTTTCTGGGGTTGTTCCGTGGAGCCTGCTGCCATTAATGAAGAAATGCTCTCAGATCTGAAAAAGTACAGCCTTATTATCGCAAGAGAGAGCATCACCTATCAGGCATTTCTGGACAAGGGCCTGACCAACACCATTCTTCTGCCTGACCCGGCGTTCACGCTGGATACCAAAGTCCTGCCCCTGCCTCAGGGGTTTGCTGAGGGAAATACCATAGGCCTCAATGTCAGTCCACTTGTCATGAAAAATGAGACCAGCGGAGGTATTGTCTTTAAGAGTTATGTAAAGCTCATAGAGCATATAATAGCTACAACCGACAGCCAGATTGCGCTTGTTCCCCATGTTCTTTGGGAGCATGACAATGACATGGCTCCCCTGTCCAGACTGTACGACCTGTTCAAAACCTCCGGAAGGGTTCTGCTGCTGGACGGCAGCTACAACTGTATGGAGCTCAAGGGTTTTATCTCCCGCTGTAAATTATTTATCGGCGCACGTACCCATGCAACCATAGCAGCTTACTCCACGTGTGTACCCACTCTGGTTATTGGCTATTCCGTTAAAGCCAGAGGTATTGCAAAAGACATTTTTGGCAGTGAAGGCAGTCATATTCTTCCCGTCCAGAAGCTGGAGCAGTCAGAACAGCTGATTTTGGCCTATGAGGAGCTCAACCATGCCCGGGAGGATATAAGCAAGCACCTGGCACAATTTATGCCGGGTTACATTGAGAAGGCCGGTTCAGCACGCGTGCAGGTTGGAAACCTGATGACCCGGTAAAATTTTCACCTTGATTAAATTTAAGAATAACGAAGGAAAGACAATGAAGATTAATGAATTAAAATGGGGCGCCGCCCTTTCGTATACCAATATCCTGCTGTCAAATTTGATAAATTTGGCTTTTACGCCCTTTTTGCTTTCTACCCTGGGCAAATCCGAGTATGGCTTGTATACCTTGATCGGAGCTTTTGTAGGTTATATGGCTGTTCTGGATTTTGGACTCGGAAATACAATTACCAGGTATGTAGCCAAATACAGGGCTCAAAATGACAAGCAGGGTGAACAGGGCTTTTTGTCACTTGCATTTATAATATATGCGGTTTTAACAGTGGTTGCAGTGGGAGCCGGTATGTCCATGCTGCCTGTTCTTCCCGCCATTTTCGGCAAATCCCTTACCTCCTCCGAGCTGGAAACTGCCCGCAGGATGTTTGAGGTACTGATTGTAAATATTGGACTGACCCTGTTTCTAAATGCCTTTACATCAATAATGTCAGGCTATGAAAAATTTATTTTCCCAAGGGCCGTAACCATAGTCAGGGTAATAGCAAGGCCTCTGACAATTATCATACTGCTGCTCATGGGGCATAAGGCTTTTTCCATAGTAGTGGTTGATACGGTTCTGAACATCATATTGCTTCTGGTAAATATGTTTTTTGTATTTAATGTAATGAAGGTAAGGGTGCGGTACCATCCTCACAACTGGCCTTTTGTGAAGGAAATCCTGCTTTTTTCAGTCTTTGTCTTTATTAATATGATTGTAGACCAGGTGTACTGGAGATTGGGCCAGTTGGTGGTAGGCATTTATTACGGTGCAGTACCGGTTGCAATCTTCGGACTGGGAATGCAATTTCCAAATTACTATATGAACTTTTCAACCGCTATTTCAGGAGTGTTTCTGCCAAGAGCAACTCAGATGTGTGTTGACAATGCCCCTGCCAGGGAGCTTGATAATCTGTTCATAAAGACAGGCCGTATACAGTTTATAATAATAGGCTTCATACTTTCGGGCTTTATTCTGCTGGGAAAGCCCTTTGTACTTCTCTGGGCCGGCCCGGATTGCAGCCAGGTGTATTATATAGCACTTATTGCAATGATTCCGCTGACAATACCTCTTATACAGAATGTGGGCATATCAATATTACAGGCTAAAAACCTTCATGCCTTCAGGTCAGTAATGTATTTGATAATCTCGGTAGTAAACCTTGGCATAAGTATCCTGCTCACTAAGGAAATCGGAATTATGGGAGCGGTGGTAGGCACCTCCATATCTTTGATATTAGGCAATATTATAGTAATTAACATTTATTATAAGAAGAAGGTGGGGCTGGACATACCCAGATTTTTCAAAGAAGTGTTTGGTGGTTTGCTGCCTGCCATGCTTCTAAGCCTGGCAGCCGGCTTCGCAATTCTATATATTCCGGTGGAAGGCTGGCTGGGACTGCTTGTGAAGGGCATTTTATTCACACTGGTTTATGCCGCGGCAATCTGGACCACAGGCATGAATACATATGAGAAAAACTTATTCAGAGGGCCTGTTGAGGGAATACTAAGGCATATAAGAAAATAGCCGCTGCCGACTGATGCTGCATGTGAAAAAATCGGAGGATTTGATGGATTCAGTATTTGATAATAAGAATGATTGTTTTGGCTGTGCTGCCTGCGTACAGGTATGCCCTTCAGGTGCTATAACCTTTTCACAGGACTCCGAGGGGTTCATATATCCGGAAATCCTTGCAGCCAAGTGTACCGACTGCGGCCTGTGCAGAAGGGCCTGTCCTATTTTCAAGGATATCCAGGCACCGTCCGCACCCTTTCCGCAGATATATGCAATGTGGAGCAAAGACCATAATATCCGCAGCACCAGCACCTCCGGAGGAGTTTTTGCCGTCTTGGCAAGACATGTCCTTTCAAAGAAGGGTGTTGTTTTCGGAGCCGCCTTTGATGAAGAAATACGCGTGGTCCACACCGGAATTTACGACCAGGAGCAGCTATGGAGGCTGCAGGGCTCCAAATATGCCCAAAGCATCATTGGAGATACCTTTAAGGAAGTAAAAGCTCTCCTGCAGGCAGGAAGAGCTGTTCTCTACTCTGGGACTCCCTGCCAGATAAGCGGTCTTTACTCCTATCTGGGGAAGGACTATGGGCTTCTCTGCACCTGTGACTGCGTATGCCACGGAGTTCCCTCCCCCCTTGTTTTCCAGCTGTATAAGTCACACCTCGAGAAAATAAATGCTTCTGAAATAAAAAGTTTTAACTTTCGTAACAAATCCGCCG
This sequence comes from Bacillota bacterium, assembly GCA_023400235.1. Classification (GTDB taxonomy): domain Bacteria; phylum Bacillota; class Clostridia; order Acetivibrionales; family DSM-1351; genus Ruminiclostridium. The sequence continues at coordinate 22,317 of JAEXFI010000050.1, read as the reverse complement.
GCTGGAAAAACTATAATATTAAAGTGGACTTTAAAAACGGCACACAGCATACGGTAGAATTTAAGAACGATCCCTACATGAGGGGTTTTATTGGAAATATGTACTTAAGGCCCTCCTGCCACAGCTGTAAGTATGCCTCTGTGCAAAGGCAGTCAGACATTACACTGGCTGATTTCTGGGGTGTGGACAAGTTCGATCCGGGATTGGATGACAATAAGGGAACTTCCTTGATCCTGGCAAATTCACCGGCAGGCTTGGAGCTGCTGCAGGCCTGCAGAGATGCACTGTCAATCCACAAGGCCGACCTCCCTGCCGCCGCAAGGGAAAACCCCAGCCTCACAGGCCCTTCAAGCCCTCACAGGCGCAGAGGAGAATTTTTCAGCCGGATGGCACAGTCAGATTTTGCGGCACTGGAGGATGAATTTTTAAGAGCTCCCTCAAAGGCATGGCTTTTATGGAAAAGATGTCTTAGAATACCCGGCAGGCTGGCTAAAATAATATTAAGAAAATCTTAATTTTTGCTTTGAATTCCGCCTGAAAATTGACATCTCAAAAACGAGATGCTAAACTAACATCAAAAATATTACAGGGAGTCGGTTTGATGGACAATTCACCCTTGATATCGGTAATTATACCCATGTATAATACCGCAGGCTATATTGAACAAACTGTTAAAAGCGTGTTGACCCAGACATACAGCAATCTCGAAGCAGTCATAGTTGATGACGGCAGCACCGACGACGGTGCGAAGCGTGTTGCCCTGTTGCAGGAGTCAGACCCCAGGATAAAATATATATACCAAAAAAACCAGGGAGTGTCAGCCGCCAGAAATAACGCTATAGAAAACGCTGCCGGAGAGTATCTGGCATTTTTGGACAGTGACGACCTGTGGGAGCCCCAAAAGCTGCAAAAGCAAATCGGCAGGCTCAAGGCTACGGGTATGGAGGGCTGTTACTGCGGCTACAGGATGTTTTGCGGGGATGAAATGGGCAAGGCTTTTCCCGAACGGTATTTTGAAGGCAGAATACTGCCCCAGGTAATTATGGAAAAAGTTTCGGTGTGGACAAGCACCGTTGTAATAAAAAAATCCATAGTAACAAATAATAACATAGCCTTTCGCTCTGGTCTCAACTGGAGCGAGGATATGGAATTTTTCTGCAAGCTGATGTACATATGCAATTTCTGCTGCGTCCGGGAGACGCTGGCACTTTACAGGCAAAGACCCGATTCCTTGTCGGTATCGCCGGACAGAACACCAGAAATCGTGCTATGGAAGGAATTCATATCCTGGCTGGATTCAGTTCCTGAACAGGAAGGCTGCAGCAAGCAGAAAATCCTTAAGGCTGTGCAGCAGTACAAGATACCCTCCATCGCAGTATTTTGCACGTATGAGAAGCTGCTATCGGGCGAAGCCTCAGAACAGGACTTCCTGTCAAAAGTGCCTCCCCGGTTGGTACATGATTACAGACCCAGCTTATCCACAACAGGCCTTAAGCAGTGGGTCAAGAAGTTGCTGATCCTTTACAGGTACGGCTATAAAAGCAAACTGTAACTTATGGTTTAATATTCTTTTGAATGTATCTGCATAAAAAAAATCCAAAAGAATTTTAAATACGAATGACCAGCCGGTTCAAACCCCGGTCATTCAAAAAAAATGACTAAGGAGAGCGTAAAAATGAAGATTGTTAATGAAAAGGGAAAATTATTCGGTTTAATTAACATTGTTGATTTAAGTATTGTTATTCTGATTCTTTTAATCGGATCGGTGCTGTTTCTGAAAACCATGGGTAAGGATGTGGGCCCTATTACAGGTGACGAGAGCCTTCAGGAAATCTCCGTGACCTTTAAAAGCTCCGTCCGCGGTGACGAGCAGCCTAAGGCATTAAAGGAGAAAGACCAGCTTATCTCCCTCCTTAAGCCGGTAGATGCATATATTACCTCAGTAGTTTATGCTCCCTATGAAACTCCCATAAGTACTGCTGACGGACGTCAGGTATATTCCGTTGACCCCAAGAAACAGGCTATCACCGTTAAATTTACCATGAAGACCAGCAAGGGCAGTGGAATAATAAAGCTTGAATCCCAGGAGGTTGCAGTAGGAAAGCAATTTATTCTTAAGACCAGAACCTTCGAAAATAATGGAACTATAGAAGCTATTGAATTCAAATAAGGAGGTCATATTTGTGTGGAAATATGTCTCGAACAGCCTGCTTTACAGTTTCCTGATATTTATTTACGAGCTGGCGGGCAATGCATATAAAAACAGCCTTGTGAGGAAGTGCATTGACACTTTGTCCCAATGGAAAAGTCACAGCTTGCTTCACCGGACAAAGCAAAACTTCATAACATCGCCACCGAAGTACTCCTTTTCAATTACATACAGGTTCTTGGCCTTTATGGGTAAAAGGCTTGACAGGCTCATGGGTTATATACATTTATTATATACCAAGGCTTACAGGCACAGTTTTCTCGGCAAGGCCTATAAAGCTCTGCCGGCTCTTGGCAGGAAGGTCTTTGGCAAATGGAGCCGCATAGCTAACTTTATCATACTGGCCGCAGTATTCACCTGTTCGGCATTTGTACTGCCAAAGCTTGCCGTTGTGGCAATGGCAGCCGTATTGGCGGCAATACTCATTCTCAGAAATTTTGAAAGAGCTGCCTATCTTGTAGGCCTTTATCCCATACTTTATTTCCTTGCAGGCAAACTGGACATAGGCTCCCTGGCTTCCACCTGGGACGAATTGCTGATTGTCTTCTGTGTTGGAATATGGTTTTACAGATGGATGGTTGACAGGAAGGACTTTAACTTTGCATGGACACCTGTGGACTTTTCTCTGATAATATTTTTTATAGTCTGCATAGGGCTGTTTGTTATCTCTTCCTTTAATCAGATTGGCTTTGACCAGCTTGGCTTTGACGGGCTAAGAGCCGTTATAGAGTATATGTTCTTTTTCTTTATAGTAGTTAAGCTGCTGAGGTCGGAGCAGGGCGCAAAAAACCTTATCCGGCTCATGATATCAACGGGCGTTATCATGTCCCTCCACGGCATATACCAGTATATCGCCAAGGTTGATACACCGGCATATTGGACCGACAAGGTGGAATCCACCTCCGGCCCAAGAGTATTTTCCATAGTGCAAAGCCCCAATGTTCTCGGCTGCCTTCTGGCAATGCTGATACCCCTTGCGGTGGCTTTAATGTTTAGTGAAAGACATTTTATTCAGAAAATCCTTTACGCTGCTGCAAGCGGCTTGATGGGCATATGCATTCTGCTTACCGGCTCCCGCTCCTCCTGGATAGCTGTGGGCTGTGCACTGATTATATATTCTATTCTTAGCAGGAAATATTATCTTATCATAGGACTTGCGGTTGTGGCATTACTGGCATACAGCCTGGTCACACAGGTTCGCACCAGAATAGACTATATGCTGGACCCCGCCTATATTGCCAGCAGCTTTAGAGGCGGAAGATTTGCCAGATGGCCTAAAGCCCTTGAAATGTTTTTTAACAATCTGCTCTTTGGAGAAGGCTTTGGCAGGTTCGGCGGTTCGGTAGCCACCAATAACAAGGTAAGGGGTGCCTTTTACGTAGATAACTATTATATTAAGGCAGCCGTTGAAATGGGAATTTTCGGTCTGGTCACCTTTTTAGCTGCTCTATACAGCGGAACCGTCTGGTCCCTGAGAGCCTCCTACAAGGTTGAGGACAAGGTTTCCAAGGGACTTATACAGAGCGGTTTTGGGGCTATGGTCGGAATACTTGTTACAAATGTGGTGCTCAACAACTTTGATGCCCCCTCTGTCACAACCTATTTCTGGACAATTGCCGCAGTGTGTATTTTCCTTGGCTATGTCAAAAAGGGCCCCAACAATGTTCTTACTGATAAAACGGGCAATTAATTGTCCGCTCATATTTATATTCTTGAAAACCTTAAAAACCTCTGTTTACAAGCAGGGGTTTTTGATTTTATTGCCGCATTTTCATTGCCGGCTTTGCCTTTTACCGCTCAAATGTGTTATTCTAAATGTGCTATTGTTATTGATTTAACTACTTGGAGGATGGATTATAATGCAGTATGAAATCATAAAAAGAGAAAGCATATATAAAAGCTATGAGCCTGCAGTTACAGCTCCTCCGGAGCTTCCGGAGAAAGCATACTGGCTCGGCTTTTATGCAAATAAAGTTTTGGTGGGTTTTCAGGGCGAAGTATGCCATATCCCATACATAAAGAGCTTTGAGCAGCTGAATATTCCTGTTGTCAGAACCCAATACCTGGGCCTGCTGCAAGGGCAGCCCTGCTACTCGGCTGAAATCGCCTCAGAAGAACCTCTGCCTCAGGGAATGGACTTTGTGGAACTGAGAGCCCTTTATGAACTTGTTGATGAGGACTTGTTCCTGCTGGCCGGAAAAGCCTATCAGATAATTTGCTGGGATCAGACACACCAGTATTGCGGCAGATGCGGTTCACTCACCCAGGATCTTGCCGGAGAGAGGGCAAAGGTATGTCCCAAATGCAATTTCATAAGCTATCCCAGAATATGCCCGGCGGTCATTACCGCTGTCACAAGGGGTGATAAGCTCTTGCTGGCCCATGCCAGACATTTTAAGGAAGGCATGTATTCTCTGATTGCAGGCTTCGTTGAGGCTGGCGAAACACTTGAGGAGGCAGTCCGGAGAGAGATAATGGAGGAAGTCGGTCTCAAGGTCAAAAACATACGTTACCTGGGAAGCCAGCCCTGGCCCTTCCCCAATTCCATGATGCTGGGCTTTACTGCGGAATATGCCGACGGAGAAATTGCTGTGGATGGAATGGAAATAACTGATGCAAACTGGTATGACACAGGCAGCCTTCCCGGTTTGCCGTCAGATGTAAGCATAGCCAGAAAAATCATAAACTGGTGGCTGGAGCAGCAAATGCAAGATTCCCCAGGGGTTTAAGGGGAGGCTGCCGTCAATTGCTGCTATTCCTCTTAAAAAGCCGAAAGGGAAGCGGCATAGGAGTATTCCATCCTTTGGCCCTTCCCTTTCAGCTTTGGGGGTTGAAAGTGTGAAAAAAATTATGGAGCAATTAATTATTGGATTTCAATCCTGCTATTTGTTTTTTTGGTCTCACTTTTGGGCAGCAGGATTGAGAGAATGCCGTTTTCATATTTTGCAGTAACGTCCTCCTGCTTCACGTTCTCTATGAAGAAGCTTCTGCTGGTAGACCCATATCTTCTTTCCCTTCTGATATAGTTGCTTTTTTCCTCCTCTGTCTCTTCTGACCTTTCAACAGAAATAGTAAGCCTGTCATCTTTCAGCTCCAGCTTTATATCTTCCTTTCTGGCACCGGGAACTTCTGCTTCCACCACATATTCCCTGTCGTTTTCCTTTATATCGGCTTTAATCCCGCCGATTCCTGCAAAGCCAAGTGACGCATCATTGAAAAAGTCGCTGAAAATGCTGTCCATATCCAGCCAGCCGCCCCTTTGATTGATTTTGTTGTTGTTTTTGAATGGAACTATTCCAAACATATAATACACCTCCACATAATTAATATTTATTGTTTTGATTTTGACTTTCTTTGACCTTGTGATTATATTTTAAAATAGTCAGAATCATTTTTCAAAACTGATTTTGACTTTCTTTGACCTTTCTGCACATTTCAAGGCTGATTATTTTATTTTATCATTATATCTCTCATTCTTTCTTGTATTTTCTTACTCTTTTATTTTTTATGCCTAACAGCTGCAGAAGTTCCCTCCAGTCAACAGCGCCTGCCAGGGCCATGAGAAAAAGTGCTATTACAATATATGCCCCCACTGCCAAAAGTGTATGTAGAGCTGTGGGAAGTTTTAAGAAATTGAAGAAGCTGAATATGTAATTTCCTGTGAAAATCAGCACTGCCATCACAAGTCCCGGTCTTACTACCCAGTGCCTGAAATCCAGTGCCATTCCTGTACTGCGGACTATTGCTATCAAGTTCAGCACGCAAACTATAAACGTACTTAAAATAACTCCAGCAATATAGGAGGGTATTCCATATGCAGGAATCAAATAAAACACGCACAGGATTCTGATAACCGAGCCCACTATGGAATTGACAAGTAAAAGGCCCTGTTTCCCAAGGCCGTTCATTATTCCCATGAGAATCTGCTGAAGGTACATGAATATACAGGTAAAGGATAAAAGCAGCAGAGTGTGCCCCACATTCTGTCCTGGATAAATCATGTCTGCTATCCTGTGGGGATAGCACAGAAACAGCGCAGTAAACACGAAGCCTAGCACCATGGTAATCTGAATGGACTTTGATATCCTGTAATTTGCCCTTCCATAGTTATTCAGGGATATGGATTCAGAGATGGCAGGTACCAGGGTTGTGGCCAGAGATGTTGTAACCAGTGCAGGAAACATGATGAGGGGCATGGCCATGCCCATAAGCTTACCGTATTCCTCCATGCACCGGACATAGTCAAGGCCTCCCGCCAGCAGCCTCTGAGGTATTAAAATCACCTCTGCCGCATACATCACCGATATTATAAACCGGTTGAAGGATATTGGCGCAGCACAGCCAACTATTGCAGTCACCAGCTTGCGTTTCTGTATCCTGCCCTTATTTGAAACAGGAGTTATATGCGGGTATTGTTTAAATCTGTAATACGCCGCCAGAACCAAGAGATTTGACATTTCCCCTACTGCCATACCCACTGTGGCGAGAGCACATGCGTATTCCAAGCCCGCTTCCAGAAACCGGGCTGCCAGGGCAAGGGTGATTCCTATCTTGACCAGCTGCTCTGCAATCTGAGAAAAAGCCGTGGGTGTAACCTCCTGTATCCCGTAGAAATAGCCTTTATAAGCAGAGGCTGCAGCAATTACAGGTATACATGGAATCATAATCAAAACCGACATATAGGTTCTTGTATCCTTTAAAATGACATTGACTATAAAATCAATATTTATGTAAAGAAATACCGCCACAAGCACACTTGCTGCCGTAACTCCGGCCAAACCAACCTTTGAGATTCTCCTTATGTTTATATGATTGCCCAGGGCGGCCTGTTCAGCAATCATTTTTGACACGGCAATTGAAACTCCGGAGGTCAGAGTGAGTATGACCAGGGTATAAACCGGCACTATCAGCTGATATACTCCCATTCCTTCGGCACCTATGAGATTTGACAGGTAAATCCTGTATATGAACCCGATAATTCTTGTAACAAATCCCGCCGCTATTAAAATTATGGCACCGGTTATAAATGTTTTTTTCATCCTAACCTCCCATCTACGTGCATAGCGCGTACACAAATAGTAATGAAAGACACGCAGTGGCTTTCGCTGCGTGAAATCCACTTTGACTTATCACATGTATCTTTCACGCTATGCACCTCCAAAATTTAAGTACCTTGATAAATTTTATTGAGCTGCGTAACCTTTTATGACTCTAGGTTTCCAGCAGTTTACCATAAATTACAGGTTGATACCCGGCATGTGGGCACTTATAATAAGCCCATCAGTTGCTTTACGCAATCCATTTATCAGGTGGCAGCAATACCCGCTGTATTCACCCCGGGCCACAGGCCTTTAAATGGAATTAAGATTCCATAAAACGGCTTTGCCGTTTGTCACAGCATGTCACTAAGGTCAGTGACATTACTAAACTAAAAAGCGCAGCTACTACAAGCGCTAAAATAACCCCCCAGACAATTTATTTGAAATAAAAAATAAAATCGGGGGCTTTCATTTCAAGGAGGTCAATATGAATAAAAAACTTATGGCAAGTGGTATGGCACTGGCGCTTTGCTTAACGGCAATAGCTCCGGTCTATAAGAATCTGTCCTACAACAGGGAAATTCTTGAGCCTGCTAAAATTCAGCAGGAGGTCGGCACACAGGCTGAGGATTTGATAATATGGGAATCCGAAACAATGAAAGCAGAAGATATTGCTATAAAATCCATGAATACAGCCAATGCTTCAACCACCGTTAAAGCTGCTTCTGCAACAGCTGACGCCAAAAGCACTGCCGCCGTCACGGCAAAAACCACTGCTCCGGCAGTCAAAAAGTCAACTGCAGCTTCCCAAAAGTCAGCCACAACCGTCAAAAAAAGTTCAAATACAAGCAGCAGCAATACCAAGGCTGCCTCCAAGTCCCGGACCTCTGTTTCAAGAGGAGGTACTGCATCAGCCGCGGGTTCAAGGGCAAGTGCGGTAATTGCTACTGCCAAAAGCTATATGGGCGTGCCGTATGTGTGGGGTGGTGTCACTCCAAGCGGCTTTGACTGCTCGGGCTTTACCCAGTATGTTTTAAAGCAAAACGGTATCTCCATACCAAGGGTTACCTCTGACCAGTTCGGTGCAGGTGCCTCTGTGTCCAAGAGCAATTTGAGGGTGGGTGATCTGGTTTTCTTTACAACGTACAAGCCAGGTCCATCTCATGTGGGCTTTTATATGGGCGGAGGCAAGTTTATCCACGCAAGTTCCTCAAAGGGAGTTACTGTTTCAAGTCTTGACAGCACCTATTACTCAAGCAGGTATATAGGCGCAAGGCGAGTATTCTGATAAATCAAGAACAGTGCTGAACAGTGCCGCGAAAAAAGTCAGTTGCTATGGGCTGAAAACCCATAGTAATTGACTTTTTATAAATTAATATGTGTATAAATTCTCTTTTTGGCATATATTAATTTTTAGTTTCGCGGCACTTTTCTTTATTATTGTGATAAAATTATTATACATAATTGAGACCGGAGCAAAACAAGGCAAACTCTATCTGGAGGGAAAACGGCTATTTATGGATTTTAACAGATTTTATGAAAAAACCAGCAAAAAGTTAAACCGAAATATGCTAATAATTCTGATAATTCTGCTGTCCGTTGCCATCATAGCTGTTATTGGCGGATATGTGAAAAAAAACCGTGTTCCGGTTGCCCCTGACGCATCGTCTGCTGCGGCTGAGACCTCTGAAACTCCTCCTGTGGTAGTTATAGATGCAGGGCATGGTGGCTGGGAACCCGGAGCAGGAAACGGCAAGCTTAATGAAAAAGATGTGGTTCTGGACATATCTCTGGAAATCGAGAAACTGCTTGCCCAGAAAAATATTGAGTATCTGATGATAAGAACTGATGATACCTATGTCAGTCTTGAAGACAGGGCCAGAATTGCAAATGATAAAAAAGGTAAGCTTTTTATCAGTATCCATAACAACTCATTTACAGATTCAGCTCAAAGCGGTATTCTGACCGCCTATAATCCTAATTCACCAATAGGCAAGGACATTGCTCAGGTAATGCAGTCCAAAATAAGTCATATGGGCATGAAGAACAGGGATATCATGCCCCGCCCCAATCTGTATGTGCTTCGGCATACGGAAATGCCGGCATTATTGCTGGAAATCGGGTTTATTTCAAATAAAAAAGACCTGAAGCTGCTGACTGACGAAGAATTCCAGCAGAAATGCGCCCGGCAGATAGTTTCAGGTATTGAAGAAATTCTTGAGGATTTTATTCTTACTCCAGGTTCTGCTGCCGGAGAAGAAAGCTTTGAAGGAGATTGATTATTTCCTCCTGGTTATTCATTGTGAAAATCTTTTGCTTTGTGTGGGCAGCATCCCTTAGGCCTTTGATATACCAGGCTATGTGTGATCTCATCTCCAGTATTCCCGTTCTCTCGCCCTTATGCTCTATGAGCATATTCATATGTCTGATGATGGTATTTATTTTTTCCTCTGGAGTGGGTTCTGACTCAATATCCCCTGTTTCCAGGAAGGTGAGTATACGGCTGAAAATCCAGGGATTTCCCTGAGCTCCCCTGCCAATCATTATTGCATCGCAGCCCGTATCTTCAAAAAGGCGTTTTGCCTCCCTGGGACCCGTTACATCTCCATTGCCGATAACCGGAATTGAGATGGCCTGCTTTACCTGTCTGATAATATTCCAGTCGGCTTTACCGCTATAGTACTGCTCCCTTGTCCGTCCGTGCACTGCTACAGCACTTGCACCACAGGCTTCAGCTATTCGTGCTATATCAACGGCATTTGCGCTGTCCTCATCCCAGCCCTTACGAATTTTCACGGTTACAGGCTTTTTTGACACCCCCACTACAGCCTTGACTATTTTCTCCACCAGTTGGGGCCTCTTCATCAGTGCGCTGCCCTCTCCGTTTTTAGTTATCTTTGGAGCAGGACAGCCCATATTTATATCAATGAGGCTTGCATCAGACCCATTGAGTTTTTCAACAACTCCTGCCATAATTTCCGGCTCCGAGCCGAATATCTGAACAGCTCCGGGCTTCTCTCCCTCAGCCAGCAGGGTAAGCCTGGTACTTTTCTCATCCTGATAATGCATGCCCTTGGCACTTACCATTTCAGTATAAACCAGTCCGCAGCCCTGCTCCTTGCACAGCACCCTGAAGGGCATGTCGGTGACGCCGGCCATAGGCGCCAGAAAAACCCTGTTTGCCAGTTCAACATTTCCTATTTTCAAACCAAATGCCTCCTTAAACAGTAAACAATACTTATTGTAACAGATATTCTGAAATCTAGTAAAGAACCTCCTGCCGGAATTATATGTCTGCAACATAATCAGGCCATGTACATATTATGTAAATATAAAGGGTTTTTTAACATTTCATAGGAAAGAAGGTACAACCAATGCCCACAGTAACAGTGAATATACCGCAAACTACCTTTGTGGCTTCCGGTGAGCCCAATGAAAACTTTGCAGCCTTTCCGCTCATGTTTGTCGGCACTGCCCCCACTTATCTTGATTGCACCGGACTGCTAAAAATCACTTTGCCCCAGCTGCACATTTTATCACTAGACAGTGCTTTTCTCAGTCTGGCTGTTATAGTAAAAAATGGAGCGGCGCCCAGTACTGTAATTGTTAACAGGATAACGGAAGACTTCGATACATCTGCAGTGACCTATACCACCAAGCCGGATTATGTTGCTACACAAAGCCAATGTAATGTCACCACCGAGGATTTGTACACCAGTATTGAGATTGACGTAACAGCACTTGTAAGTGACTGGATAGACGGTTCGGAAAAAAATTTCGGCATAGCCCTTACAATTTCAGACCAGCTGTCGGAGGTACAGTTTGCCACTAACAACATTGTATATGAGCCATACTTCCCCACTCTGACCCTGACCTATACGGAATCTCCCATTTTAGCTTCTGCAACCAATTTCGGCTATGCCCAGCTGGCCCATATTATTCAGCAGCTTATAACCTTTTATCCCGAAAATGTTATCACAGTATTTACAAGAGGTCTGGCTGCCTCTTCAATAACAGGAATACCGTATGAGCTATATAAGTCCTCTGCCGGTACCTTCGGGGCCATGTTCATACTTATGGATGCAGGACAGCAGGAACCTATACCGCTCCAGGCCATTGCCGCAATTTATACCGGTGCAGGCTCGGTGTACAATCCTTCCATCACGTATCTGCCTCCGCCCCAGCAGTTTAACCCCGGCTTTGACGCTGACCTCATTACGGCCTATTATGAATATCTGCCCCTGGATACGGAGGTTACCATATATGCAGGCTCAAATATCACCGCTTCAGGAGCAATATATAAAAATGAATATGGAATGCTTGTCCTGTCCGACCCTGAGGGAAATACTCCAATATTTATGCCTGTGAACAATATAAATCTGATGCTGCCAACATTTCCCGCAGCACCAGCCGCCAGGGATATAAAGCTTGAGATAAAGGTATTGGAGGCCTTTGGGAGGCGCCGGATGACTTAAGGGTTCAATTCCAATGCACTAAAAAACAGCCCTTGGCAAAAGCCAGGGGCTGCGTTGGCGTCCCGAACAGGAATCGAACCCGTATCAGTGGAACCGGAATCCACCGTCTTATCCATTAGACTACCGAGACATCGCTTTATTATTATAGCAGAAATTTGCCGTATGGCAAACATTAAGTGCGCACTTTTATATAAAAAGTCTCCGCGTTCACAATCTGCTTATAACCATTGAAAATAAAAGAGACAGGGCCTCACTCAGAAGTGCATTCCATAAAAACACCAGCATGAACACCAGGCTGCGGGCACCGGACGGAAGCTTGAAAAGCACGCACAAGCCACGGGTAATGGCACCATTAAACCAGAAGTACGCTATAATATCCAGTACCGCTGTAATATACATCATAGTCAGCCAATTCATGCTGTTGCTCAGATACAAGGTATAATAGCCCAACAGGTTTAAAGGTGTTAATATTATATTAACCACTATGTATACCTTCATGACCTTTGTTAAAATACTGGAGTAGGAAGTTCCCACAGGCATGGAATTATTGCCGCTCCGCTTTTTGAAATGGTTTATTATGTCGAAAACCGGATAAGAGAAGCAAATTACATCTATCAGCCCTATAAGTATCACCCCGGCCAAAAGAACGGCACCCGTTTTAAGGTTAAAGCTTATGACGGATTTATCCCCGGCAGCCAGACCAAGCCCCAGCACCCCCAGACCCACATCACGTATTCCCACCAGAATAATGCCTATGTATAGCCACATATTCTTATCGTTTAATTTTGAATAAAAATCTTTTTGCAGCAGAAAAAAATCTATAACCCTTGAAGTTTTGAGTTTCATTATTTGCTCCTTGTCCAATTGCGTTTACTTATACTACTATAACTATTTAGCAGCCGAAAATCAATAGAGCAAATACTATAAAAATAACTTTAGCAATAGAAAAACAACTGCTGCGATGCCTCCGAAAAGTGCGGAATTTATCAGCAGGTTTTTCATAAACCTGGAATTGGCCTTAAACAGCTCCTTTTTCTTGGGAGAATGAAATTTGCCCTTGTTATCTTTTATATAGTTGTTTATTACCGTCTCTGCCTCCTTCAATATAAAATCGCTTTTAACATCTGTTTTCTTAGGGGCAGTCAGAACTCCTCCTTCCTCCTTTATCTGCTCGGTATCCTCCTTCAGAACCAGAATAGCCTCTTCAAATAAATTTGAGTGAATATCCTTGATGATTATAACTTTTTTAGATTTTCCATAAAACATAGCACCCTCCAAAGAACTCTGATTATGGGTAGTTTGTGGAATTTTTACATTTTTATGCATTGTTTTGATATAATGCCAAATTATTTTACCCAAGGGTACCAGAGGCTTTATGGTCTGATAGGATTTTCCTGCCGTGGGAGGTGAGGCTATCTGGGCCTCCATATTTTTGAAACCAGCACCAGCATATCGTCCACCGGCTCTTTTCGCGGACATCGGCTTAAAGCTGCATCCATCAAATCATCTGCTATTTTCTGAGGGTTTTTGGAATCCATAGCCTGGAGAAGATTCTGAACCTCCTTTACTCCATCCGGGCAATCCTTGAAGGCATCAATTATACCATCTGATAGCATTATGACAAAGTCTCCGCTGCAAACCTTTTTATGTATCAGTTCCACTTCCACATCGCTCAAAATTCCTGCCGGCAGTGAGGCAGCTCTGAGTATTTCAACGTACTCCTCTCTTTTAATAAAGGTCGGTGCCGCTCCTACCTTGCAAAATTCAACCTCCCCCTGATACAAATCCACCACCGATATATCAATAGTCGCAAAGGAATCGTCAGTTGACCTTAAAACAAGTATGGAATTAATCAGTCTGACTGTAGTGTCCTTGTCAAAGCCGGATTCCATGAATTGCTCGATCAGGTTTACAGTGGCTTTACTCTGCATACAGGCCTTGTGCCCCGTTCCCATTCCATCGCTCAGAGCACTGATGTACTTGCCGTCCCCGGTGTTCAAAAAAGTATAGTTGTCTCCTGAAACATGCTTCTCATCCTTGGCCATTCTTGCCACACCGGTAATTACCTTAAATATCTCCTCTTCGTTCAGTCTTACTGTACAGATATTTGTTTTGGAATTCAGACCGCATTCGCTTCCCTCCTTGACCATCTTCCGTCCTACTATGTCGGAGATGATCTTCTCAATACTGCTTATGCAGCTTCTTTTACCGCCGCAGCCCCTGTAAGTAAGAGTCATTTCGTATTTTCCGTACTTATTCTCATAGACTACGGCATCGGCATTTTTTATGCCTGCCTTTGTGAGCTCAAGCACTATTTGATTTTCCAGGTCATCCTTAAAGCTGATGTCCGTATTCAACTCATTTGCAAGATTGGAAATAATGGTAGACATGCTCCTTAACTGCTGGGAAACCAGCCCCCGGCTTTCGCCTATCTTGCTTCTCCACACCATATCCACCTTGAAAAGCTCAAAAACATTGTTAACAGCCTTTACAAACTCGTCCACCCGTTCACATCTTTCAAGAAAATACTCCGGAATATCCTTTTGTTCTATCCAACCCTTACCGTCAAGTTTTTCAACTATCTTGAACATAATCTGATAGGTATTTAAGAAGTTCTGCTCCCAGCAATGGGCACACAAGCTGCAGTCCTTGCATACCCGGTCTGCCACCCTGTCAAAAATGGCAGTGATATCATGCTTTTCTGTAACTGCCTTTGTTTCCGAGATTTCGTCAAAAGTTCTTGCCATCTCACCGAAGGCCTGTGAAAATTTGTTCAGTCTGTCAACAGTAATTTCTTTAATCCGCAGACTGTAACCCTTTTTATCACCCCTGGCCGCCAGACTTTTATCAAATTTGGTCACCACCGATTCCATAGCTTTTTCAGGTATCAACATGAATATTGCTATTGAAACTATTATTTCATACAGGAACACCAATACTTCAGTAGAGCCGCTTGTATAAAAGGTAAGCAGTGCATTGCCCATTAAAACTCCCACGCAGGACCCTATCTTGCCCATATTTCTTAAAATTCCTGAAAGCAAACCACAAAATGCATAGGATGCAATAATCAGCGGAGAGGAATTTGAAGAAACGCTTATGACCGTTCCCACTATCACCCCGATGGCCGCCCCATTGCCTGAGCCTGTTTTAAAGCTGAAAATCAGGATAATAATAATACAAAGAATATTTCTAATGCTTACTCCATAGATACTCCAGCCCCCCAGTCCTCCTACCGCAAGGGCACAAGCTATGGCAATGCTCAGAATCTCTTCATTTGTAAGGGAATATCTTCTCGAGGGATTCCCCAGAACCTCAAGAACATTTTTAAACACAAATACCAGTGCAAAAATAATAAATCCGTTAATGAATGACTTTATAACGTCATACATCAAAAACCCCTGGAGATAGGTAAGTACCATTTCAGGCAGAAGAACTCCTGAAAACGCTATTATTCCTATTCTGAGAGGTGAGCCCGGACTTTTCTTGAACGGAATGTTCATTGCGTTGAACAACAGCATGGCAACAATTGCGGTATACAACTGAATCGTTGCTCCTGTTGTAAGCATTCCTGCGAATATTGCAACGGATATCATTATCCTGTTGATATTAAGCCCTAACGTGGCCGCATATAGGGCAATTCCAAAGGGCATCAGCCCTCCCAGCAATGAGATTCTGCCCAGCAGAAAGGCTGCAGGCAATATTATAAGGCTTGTTTTATTCAGATAGTCCAGTATTGCATTGGCTCTTCCTCCTTTACTCTTTTGCTGCACTACCGAAGCGTATCCTTCGAGATTTTTGTAAGAGAGTATCCCAGTCTTCATCTTATGTGTCCCCCTGTGTTCAGCTTGTATATTACACCGCAGTGTCTTTAGCATGCAGAATGATTATAATTCAGCCTTTGATTATTTTTTGTCATTTTATGGTAACAATGTTAAATATTATTTAGACACTTATCTGCAAAAAGTTGTATAAGTAGAACATCAATTTAACTGTTTAAAGCTTGCTTGAATACTGAGCACTAAGTAAGTTTGCGAGTATTATGAAAACTGTTGTCGAAAGATTTTTTTGCAGCCGATTAGAGCAGATTAGCTCTGTTTTTCATAGAATAGCTTTGTTTTTCAAAACCCGGAAAGGCTTTAATACCAATCCTTGGGACAGGTTCACCCCTATACGGGGTTTGGAAAAATGGGCCAGATGGGATATAATAATTACAGAGCTCATGATTAACGGTTGCAACCGGGAATATCTTTATTGGAAATGCATTTCTTAAAAATCAGGCCTGTCCTGAAGCAAAAATATTATTGCTTTTTATTATTCATCGCCCTAATATAACGGGCAAAAATCCAAACTACAATTTTACGGAGGTAATTTAATGAAAAAACTATTTTCTTTAATAATTTGTGCTGCGCTTTTGTTTTCCATATCTTTTTCCAATACGGTGTTTGCCGCTACAGTATATGAAACCGAAAGCAATAACACCATTGCAACAGCAAATTCCATAGCTGCCGGAGATACGGTATATGGCAATATCTCAGTCGATAAAGACACTGATTATTTCAGGCTGAATCTGACAGCAACTACAAACACAACCTTTACCCTTAGCAACATTCCCAGCGGCTGCGATTACGATTTATATCTCTATGATGCAAAAGGGACTATGATAACCTCTTCAACCACTACTGGAAATACCAGTGAAAAAATCAACAAGATTTTAAGTGCCGGGCAGTATTATATCAATGTTAAAGGCTACTCAGGCAAGTCCAGCAGCAACTATACACTGACTGTATCAGGTTCCAATTCTACAAACCCGGATCCTACAACTCCGGTTCACGGCGGGGATGCTTATGAATTCAACGACACCCTTGCTCTGGCTACAAATATGGGCTCTGGAAATCTCTACCTGGAAGCTAATATCCATCCCCTTGGAGATGTGGACTATTACAGATTTTCTGTAAGCAGCACTACCACCGAACGTATCGTGCTTACCAGTCCATATTCGTCTGACTCAACCTACCATTTCAGCGTTTACAACAGCACCGGAGGCTATGTGTGCTCTGACGGAGGTATTGGTGAAAGTACCGTTACCCTGTCACCTGGAACCTATTATATTAAGGTTTTCAACAATACTTCAGAGTCTGTTTTGAATTACAAATTAAGAATGACTGCTGTTTAATTCTTAATTATTATTAGAAGCAATTGAGAAAGCTGTTCTTTTCTCAATTAAAAAACCCGGCCACCAGCCGGGTTTTTTATATTTTCGGCGAATACATAAAAAGAGTCTTTCAAATTAAAAAATGTACTGATACAATGTTTATAGCCGGTATAAATGCCGGCTATAAAACGCCACCAGCTCAGAAAGGATGACAAATTTGTTCACACTTCCCAAATATGCAGCACCTGATTTCCAGGAATCCCGCTTTGAAGCCGCTCCGTCTGTATCCACTTCACCTGCACCCGGGGACGGCCTCCTGCCGGATAATTTTTATGCTACAACCATATATCCAGAGTATTTTAAAATTGGTAACTCATGGAAATTAATTAATGCACCAAGAATGGACTGCGCCGTGGTAATCAGGCACGGAACGCCCTTTGCGGTTGAGGCAAGAAGGGTCAGAAAGGGTGAACCGGTTGTAACCGGCAGAGAAGAAGACCTTTCCAACGGAGTATTTATTCATTATGATGCCTTTAAGCAGAGTAATACTGGAAAGGTGCAGAACTTTGCCTTTCGTACGGGTAAGTCCAGAGAATCCTCCTATTCCAGAGATTATGACCAGTTATACGATATTTTAAGGCATGACCGCGAGCACGGTTCCATTGTGTGGGTGCTCGGTCCGGCGGTAGCTTTTGACTTTGATGCCCGCCGTTCAATGTCAGGGCTTATAGAACATGGCTACGTGGACGCACTGTTTGCCGGAAATGCATTGGCCACCCATGACCTTGAGGCCGGCCTTTTCAATACAGGGTTGGGGCAGGACATATATACCAAGGAGCTGTATTACAATGGCCACTATCACCATCTCGAGACCATCAACAGGGTCAGATGCGCCGGCTCCATAGAAGCTTTTGTAGAAAAAAACGGCATGAGTGAAGGGATCATAGCTTCTTGTGTAAGGAAACAGGTTCCTTTCGTCCTGGCGGGTTCCATACGGGATGACGGGCCTCTGCCGGGTGTTATTGGAAATGTATATGAAGCACAGGACGCAATGCGGCAGCACATTATGAAGGCAACTACTGTAATAGCACTGGCTACCCAGCTGCACACCATTGCTGCCGGAAATATGACTCCTTCCTGGCATAGGTGCGCCGATGGCAGCCTTCGCCCGGTATATTTTTACACAATTGATATTTCAGAATTTGCAGTTGGTAAGCTCCATGACAGGGGAAGCCTCAGTGTCAACAGTATTGTGACGAATGTACAGGACTTTCTCATTAACGCTGCACGCAGCCTGGGGGTCATATAAGCCGTTACCTTAAAAAATCCTGACCTCAATGCTGAATATCTTATACTTTTTAAGATATTATATTATTATACCGGTATGCGTTTTATATTTATTCTATATATTAACAGCTTACTGCAGACATTATGAAAAAGAGAGGATATTTCAGCCATGAGAGGATTTTACGTAGTTGTTTCAATTGCCGGTATTTTTGCCATGCTGGTAACATTTTTTCTTGGATGGCAGTTTAAAAAGCTACCCCTGGTAAAATACATCCCGGCAATGTTGGCGGCCCTGGCAGGCATTGCCTCATATTTAAAGGCAAGATTCTTCTCTACCGGCTTTGAGGACATTGGCTTTGTTATCCTGGCACTCATAGCATGTATAGTTTTTTTCCTGTCCTTTATCACTGCATTTATTATGGGTATATTGCAGCGCAGCAGAAATGTTGCTGAGAAATAGTGATTGGGGAGCCGTTTATGAGAAAAAGATTTACCGAATTTCTGCTTATAAATCTTGGATTGCTGCTGGTCGGAATTGGAATAGCCCTGTTTAAAATACCCAATCATTATGCTACCGGCGGAGTGAGCGGCCTGGCTATAATCTCCAGCAGCTTCTTTCCCAGGATTGATGTGGGCCCCATGATGCTTATAATAAATATTCTGCTGCTGGGCATAGGCTATTTCTTTCTTGGCTCCGACTTCGGCTCAAAAACCGTTTACTCCAGCTTTGCCTTGTCCGGCATTGTATGGATTATCCAGAAACTAGTTCCCTTAAGCCGGCCACTTACCAATGATATGCTTTTGGAGCTTATCTACTCCATTATATTTCCAGCGGTAGGTTCTGCAATTGTGTTTAACTGCAACGCCTCCACCGGAGGGACTGATATTGCCGCAAAAATACTCAGCAAGTATACAAAAATAAATATCGGCAAAACTCTTTTGATTACCGATTTTGTGATAGCTCTTGGGGCTGGGGCTGTTTTCGGTATAAAAATAGGCCTTTATTCCGTACTGGGCCTGATTTTAAAGGCTTTTACCATAGACTCGGTTATTGAAGGCTTAAATATTAGTAAGCAAATGGTCATTATCAGCTCAAAGGATGAGCTTATCCGGGATTATATTGTTACCCGGCTTAACCGGGGAGCCACCATATACAAGGCTGAAGGTGCTTTTACACACTGTCAGGAAAATGTAATTTCTACTGTTGTGAACAGGCGCCAGGCTGTAAAATTGCGCTCTTTTATCAGGAGTATTGATCCCTCTGCCTTTATTACCATAAGCAATACCTCTCAAATCATAGGAAAAGGCTTTCGAAATACTGATAGCTAATTTGAAAAATTCATTAATTGCATAATTGTAAATTGAGAACGGGCATAATATATTGTGACATCATGTAATTCAGCAAGGGAGGCCATGCCTGTTTTGAATGCCGCGGTAATACTACTAGTTGTTATTTCTGCCTGGAAGTGGGGAGACTGGAGAAACTGGCAAAGCTATCAGTCTACAATGCTCTTATCTGCCATTGGTAATCTTCTGTATAATACAATATATTACCGACATTACCTTTGGAGTGTAAAACCGGGGCTGTTCCAAAGTCATACCGCCATTGAGCTTATTTATACGTTTGTTATTTTACCGTTAACAGCAATCATGTTATTGTCCAATCTGCCTGAAGGCACTTTCAAGAAGTTTTTGAAATTGGTGAAATACACGGTTGTGTATTCTTTACTGGAATACATTTTCTTCATGTATGGCCAAATTGAATATAATTATGGCTGGTGCTTTATTTTCTCGGTACTATGGAATATTATGATGTTTTTCATATGGATGGTCCATCATAAAAAACCGCTGGTGGCATACCTCCTATCTGTTATAGTTGTAATGGCAACTATTTATAAGTTCCCGGTCAAGCTGCCTTAGCCGGAGTTTTCTTGCCGGAAGGAATACACCAGGGTCACTTTCCTGCTGCTGTACAACCCGCACGGTTTGAGACACTCATCATACCCTGACAATTAATATATTCCAATAGATAAAGAAAAAAACACTTCCGCTTTTACGAAAGTGTTTTTGCTGGTGGGAACTATAGGGCTCGAACCTATGACCCTCTGCTTGTAAGGCAGATGCTCTCCCAGCTGAGCTAAGCTCCCAATTTGGTGACCCATAGGGGACTCACGCATGCGCCGCATGCTATTGACGTCGTCCACCGCTCGCTAATCCGGGGTCCCTGCAAGTCACAGACTTGTGGGGAAAAGGAGAAGAGATGTAGCGGTACTTAAAATCCATGATTAGTTTCATTAATGGATTTTAAGTAGAGCGTAATCTGCTGCGACGTGGTGCCGGACTCCTACGCTCACTGCTTCATGGCCGTTCAGGCCATTCCGCCACGCTCGCGCCCTCTCGGGTTCGAGTCCCTTATCATTCGAAAATGATTCTATGAAAGTCTATAAAATTGTAATAAATGGTGACCCATAGGGGACTCGAACCCCTGTTATCGCCGTGAAAGGGCGGTGTCTTAACCACTTGACCAATGGGCCATAAAATAAGCGATATTTACTATCGCTTAAGCTGGTAGCGGCGGTGGGATTTGAACCTACGACCTGCCGGGTATGAACCGGATGCTCTGGCCAACTGAGCTACGCCGCCATTAATTTTGCCCGTTTTCCAACGTGCTTTTACATTATACATAACAAGTATCTGGTATGTCAATAGAATTTTATTATTTTTTCAATCCGGATTTAATGGCATTTTATGGCTGTAAAAATCTGTCCAACTTGGCTATTACTCTTTACTTACAGGCCTTCCTCAAATAAGTTTGAAACACCTGTCAGCCAACTGCAAAACAAAAATCCTCATGTCTTAAAAACATAAGGACTCACATTTTTCAGGAGGAATATATTTTAAGACCGGCCGGTGGAATAAATCCACCAGCCAGAATAAATTATTTTCACTATCCAAATTTTATATTAATACGCCATATATGTATATGTGAAAAATATTAAAAATTTATATTGATTGTAATAATTTTATTGTATATTTTTAACCCGGCCCCGGCATTTTATATATTATATTATTTTTTATCCCATAGAGAACTAAACCATTTATCACTCAAATCAATAGATATTTCTTTGACTGCGTTATAATAAGCTCCTCTACCCCGATTCCGCACCAAACACAGCCACATACTGATTCATAAGGTAAAATCTTTTGCCGTTCCACTTAAGGACACTCTGCACGTATCCCAGGGAATCAGCATGATACCTTCCCGCAATGCTCTGGTAACCCAGAAGCTCATAAATTCCGTTTCCGTCAAAATCCACAGGGTACAGTCCACCCAGGGGATCTACCCAGCCTTCAATGGGCTGCTTTAGTATTCCCTGGGGAGTATATATTTCATTAAGATACTCTTTTCCCTTATTAGTGATATCAATAATGAACGAGACCTCCCTCTCCTTGTTTCTGACGGTGACCTTATAGTAGTCTTCATATCTGACCTCATAGGTATATCTTTGATTGTACTCCTCATAGTCAAACATCTGAAAAAGCCGGTTGTTCACATCTGAAAATATGTAATAGAACATTATTCCTCCGCTGCCCCCGGAGGCAATACCCACCATTATATCCTTTATGCCGTCTCCGGTAAAATCCTGAAGGGTAACCGTGGGAGAATATCCGGAATCGGACTTAAGTCTGGCTTTTTGCCTGATTCCTGTCCTGCCGTCTCTTATGACCAGGGTTATATTCTGTATATAGCCGCTGTCTGGAGTTCTGGTGCCTGTAAGATATACATAGTCTCTTATGCTGTCACCATTAACATCACCATACACACCTGTAATTATGTTGGAATCGCTGTTTCGCCGATCAAATCTTTCACTGTAATACATGTGTGACCTCCATCCGCCTGCGGGAACACTCACGGTCCCTCACCCGCTCAATTTTCCGGCATAGCTCCGCTTAATATATAATATGGCTTAAGGGGGTATTGGTGAATGGGATTATATAATATAATGTATATACCCTCTATTAACAAAGTATAATACGTTTTTGAGCGGCGAATTTACCCTTCGGCTACGTTGAAGCCGTTTGTAAGGCACAAAGCCTTCCTTCGCGTCTTCGCCTTGCCGCAAGCCAAATTCTCTCGCTCAAAAATCTCCGACC
>JAEXFI010000033.1 GCA_023400235.1 Bacillota bacterium | reverse complement strand
AACCCGGGAAGGGGAGTCCCCTTTCCAAACCCCGAATATAGGAATTTATATAGAATGGAATTTTCTGGTGTACACACTCAAACTCAGTATTATGGGCATCTCATCCCTGTTTTAAAATATATAAATTCATATATTCTAAAAAATTATTCCCGGCAGGGACCTACCGATTCTCTCCACTTCAGTTCAGGCTCCAGATACCGCTTTTCAAAAGGCAGGTCAGGATTCTTGAGCCTTTGCAGAAGCCTCTGGGCAAGCGCTCTTCCTGTCTCGTAAACAGGCTGTCTTGCCGTAGTGAGTGGCACCTTTGGTATCAGGTCGAAAATAAGTCCGTCATAGCCTGCAATGGAAATGTCTCTTGGTATTTTCAGCCTTAGTTTTTCTGCTGCTCTGAAGGCACCGATGGCCAAAAGGTCCACACAGCACAAAATAGCAGTGGGCTTTTCTTTAACCAGCAGGTCGTATGTATTTGCATAGCCCTCCTGCTCGGAGTTCTCAGCATATCTTACAAGACTTTCCTCAAAGGGTATATTATGCTTCTCCAGAGACTTCCTGTAACCCTGCAGACGTTCCAGAGCGTATCTCTGGCTTGTATTGCGCATAATGAAGCCAATCCTCCTGTGTCCGTTTGCAATGATGCTGTCGGTCAGCTTCACCGCTCCGGCTTCATTATCCACATCTACACAGTCAATATCCAGATCATTCTTTCCAAAGAGTACAAAGGGCACCTTTATTTTAGTGGTAAAAACATTTTCTTCACTTAAGTCCAGGCCCATAACAATAACTCCGTCACATCTGTGGTTAAATTCCAAATCCCGTTTTACCAGAAAAAGATAATTTGCGTTGCTAAGCTCCTCTGCCACACCTGCAATAAGGTGCATGATAAACGGGTCTGAAATCCCAATGTTTCCTGGTATATACAGGTAAATAGTACGGGTGTTGTTCTGGGCAAGTGCCTTGGCCGCAAAATTCGGCATAAAGTCCAGTTCTTCCATGGCCTTTTCAACCTTGAGCCTAGTCGACTCAGAAACAATATCAGGAGAATTAATTACTCTGGAGACGGTTATGAGTGATACTCCGGCAGCCTGGGCCACATCCTTCATAGTTGCCATTAAATCTATTCCTTTACCTTGATTTTTTATTACTGTCGCTTTTGATGATAGCGCTATCATTTATGGTGATTTAATTCTATATTCTTTGTCAGTTCAAGTCAATATGCAAAATATCATTTACCCCTTTGCCTTTAGCACCACCTTATATAAAAGAATAAAAAGGCACCCCTGAAGCACGGAATTTTCACAGTCCATCCGGGAGTTTCCAGAAGTCCTTTCGGGCAGCAGCCTGCTCCGGTAGCAGGACTGCCGGAGAGCCGCTTATAATTATATAATCTTCGGTTTACTCATCTTCCTCTTCAACCATATGCTTTTTGGCCTCTTCAATTATCTTATTTGCCACAATTGCAGGAGCTTCCTCATACCTGTCAAACCACAGCTTGAAATATCCACGGCCCTGGGTCATTGATCTCAAGTCGGTTGCATATTTGAACATTTCAGACTGAGGCACTTCAGCCTCCACCTGCTGAAGTCCGTTTTCCTGGGGATTCATTCCCAGTATGCGGCCACGTCTCTTGTTCAGGTCACCGATTATGTCTCCCATATAGCTCTCCGGCACATATACTTCAATATGTGCTACAGGTTCCAAAAGTACAGGCGAGGCCATAGGAAGCCCCTTCTTATATGCAAGTCTTGCAGCAATCTTAAAAGCCATCTCCGAGGAGTCAACATCGTGGTAGGAGCCATCCACCAATGTAGCCTTCAGGTTAACCACCGGATACCCTGCCAGCACGCCCCTGACCATTGCTTCTCTAAGACCTTTTTCTACAGCAGGGTGGTAGGATTTGGGAACCGAGCCTCCGAAGATCTTCTCTTCAAAAGTCAGATCCTCCTTATCTCCGTGCTCAAACTCAACCCAAACATGACCATACTGCCCATGCCCTCCCGATTGCTTTTTATGCTTTCCTTCAATCTTAACCTTTTTCTTTATGGTTTCCCTGTAAGGCACCTTTGGATCTACAAGATTTACCGCCACACCAAACTTTGCCTTCAATTTGCTTACGATTACATCCAGGTGCTGTTCACCAACTCCTGATATGAGAGTTTGATGGGTCTCGGCATTTATTGAAACCTTGAAGGTTGGGTCCTCATCCTGCAGCTTGTGCAAGCCCGAACTTATCTTTTCCTCGTCCCCCTTTGCCTTTGGCTCAACGGCCATGGAAAGTGCAGGCTCAGGGAATTGTATCTTCTCCAGAATAACCTTGTTGGCCTGATCACAGAGGGTATCATTTGTATTTGTAGAGGCAAGTTTTGCCACTCCGCCTATATCACCGGCAATAAGTCTGTCTGTAGGAATCTGTTTTTTACCTCGCATTACAAATATCTGACCGATTTTCTCAACCTTTTCGGTGGTAGAATTATATACCGCTGAATCAGCCTTCAAGGTTCCCCCATAGACTCTGAACATTGAAATCTTGCCCACAAACGGGTCTGCAATAGTTTTAAACACCAGCGCAGCCAAGGGGGCCCCGGGCTCCGCCTTAATATCAACAACTTGCTCCGTGCCGGCCTTCACTGCTTTATTTTGGACGCTTTCAGGAGAAGGCATGTATTCCACTATGGCATTCATCAATTCCTGCACACCCAGATTTTGAAGTGCTGAGCCGCAGAATACAGGAGCTATTGTACCGCCTGCAACTCCTGCCATTATCCCCTTCTTGATTTCTTCTTCCGAGTACTCCTCGCCCCCAAAAAACTTTTCCATCAAAGCATCATCGGTTTCAGCTATGAGCTCATTCAGGGAGTCTTTTATTGTTGAAATTCTATCAGTTAAATCAGAAGGAATGTCAGCATCCACAAGCTTATCCTTCTGGAATTTTTTCGCTGTCATACTGATCAGGTCTACATAACCCACATATTTGTCGGCCTCATAGATAGGAAGCTGGAAAGGAATGACTCCGGTTCCGAACGCACTTGTCATTTTGTCCAGCGCTGAATTGAAATTTGCATTTTCCTCGTCCATTTTGTTTATGAAGAACATTCTGGCAGCTTTGTTCTCTTTTGCATATACCCATGACTTTTCCGTACCCACGGATACTCCGCTCTTTGCAGATACAACAATAACTGCACCTTCGGCAACACGTATGCCCTGCCTCACTTCTCCCACAAAATCAAAATAACCGGGAGTGTCAATAACATTGATCTTATGGTCCTTCCATTCGCAAGGAGCCATTGAAGTACTAATGGATATCTTTCTTCTGGTCTCCTCAGGATCGTAGTCCGTTGTGGTTGTTCCATCAGCCACCTTGCCGAATCTGTCCAGAACTCCCGTATTGAAAAGCATTGCCTCTGCCAGAGTGGTTTTACCTCCGTTTCCGTGAGCCAAGAGGCAAATATTCCGTAATTTTTGTACGGTATAGTCCTTCATAATCATTCCCCCTTATTAATTTTAATCATTTTACACTGTATATAAGGAATTCCTAAAATACTGCCTCACCTGGGAGGTAGTATTTCGGCCTTCCCAAAAACCGCTTCTAAGCAATTTTTCAGGGACTGTATTCTCCATGAAACATGTCCCTCTGCCATCCCCACTGACTTGGGAAAACAGGTAAAAGAAAAAACCAGAGTAGATTAAGCCAATACAAACAACAACCTGCTACGATGTATGTTTAATTTTGGATACCATAAATGATATTTAATTTTCAGCAGATTTAACAAAAATCAATGTATTATCTATTCGATTTTTTATGCGATTTTCCTTTTTTTTAAATAAATTATTTTATTCCAGTATTAAATCAACCCGCCTTTTAATGTAAATAATACCAAATATGTAAAATATATTTACCGGCCCAACAATATATTCCGGTTTTTTACTCCTTCCCCTTTGTGCAACCAACTTTTGAGGTTTATTAATTTATAGAATTACTATATAATATTTCTTGTAGCAACCGGGTCAGATACATTTTTTATATGTATGAGCCGGTTAATGTATTATGGTAAAGGTTTTATCAAATCTTAATCAATGTAAAATGGTAGAAAGGAAGTAGAAGACATGATTATTGTAATGAATCCCAAGTCGAATCAGATGCAGATCGACGACGTTATTAACGTACTTAAAAACTCGGGTTTGGGAGTCCACATCTCACAGGGCACCGAGCGCACCATTATCGGCATTATCGGGGACAAAAGCGTTCTGAGGGATATTCCCCTGGAGCTGATGCCGGGTGTGGAAAAGCTGGTTCCCATTGTTGAATCCTTCAAACTGGCGGGCAAAACCTTCAGACCTGAACCAAGCATCGTAAACGTAAACGGAGTCAGGATTGGCGGCAAGGAGCTGGCCATAATGGCAGGGCCTTGCGCTGTAGAAAGCTATGACCAGATTATGGAGGCCGCCCGGGCTGTGAAAAGATCAGGAGCCCAGTTTTTGAGAGGTGGAGCCTTTAAGCCCAGAACCTCTCCCTATGCCTTTCAGGGACTTGAGGAAGAGGGCCTGAAGCTGTTAAAGGCTGCCAAGGATGAAACAGGCCTGCAGATTATCACGGAGGTTACCAGTGAAAGGGCTGTTGAGCTTTCTATTTCATATGTTGACATGTTTCAGATAGGGGCAAGAAATGTTCAGAATTTCACGCTTTTGAGAGAAGTGGGAAAGTCCATGAAGCCAGTACTTTTGAAGCGTGGTTCAGCTACCACCATAGATGAGTGGCTAAATGCTGCGGAATATATTATGAGTGAAGGAAACTACGACGTAGTTCTTTGCGAAAGGGGTATAAGAACCTTTGAAACTGCAACCAGAAACACCCTGGACCTCAGTGCGGTGCCTGTTGTAAAGAATATGAGCCATCTTCCTGTTATTGTTGACCCAAGTCACGCCGCAGGAAAATCAAAATTTGTCATACCGTTGTCCCGGGCTGCCATTGCAGCAGGTGCAGACGGCCTGATAGTCGAGGTTCATCCAAATCCAATGATGGCCATGTCAGATGCAGCACAGCAATTAAGCCCTAAAGATTTTGATTCTTTGTGCAGTGATATAAGCAAGCTTGCACCTATATTGGAAAGAGAATTCTGTTACTATGGTTGAGAGTATTTCCATAATAGGCCTTGGTCTGATCGGGGGTTCCCTGGCCAAGGCCCTTCGTCAGAAGCGTCCCGGATTAAAGTTGTTTGCCATGGATAGCAGTACTTCCTCGCTCAGGCTTGCGGAGCAGGAAGGAGTCATCGATCGGGGTTTCGCAGAGGTATGCTCTGATATTTACAATTCGGATGTCATATTTATATGTACACCTGTCAGAAAAGCCATAGATTATATATCAGAACTCACAGGAAAGATTAAGAAAAATTGCATATTGACAGATGTGGCAAGTACAAAGAATGAAATTTGTCAGTACGTGGAAGGGCTCAGCCAGCCTCCTGTCTTTGTGGGGGGACATCCTATGGCAGGAACCGAGAAATCCGGCTATTCAAACTCTTTTGCACACTTGTTTGAAAACGCCTACTATGTTTTAACTCCTGCAAAGACCTCTGATGCTCAGGCAATTTCAGTAATGAAGGATATATTGAAGGATATAGGAGCAATACCAATTGTTGTTGCTCCAGAGCAGCATGACATGGTAACCGGCTGCATAAGCCATGTGCCCCATGTAATAGCATCAGCTCTGGTAAGGCTGGCTATTGAGAAGGAAAACAGCGAAGGACTGGTAAAGCTTCTGGCCGCAGGCGGATTTAAGGATATTACAAGAATAGCCTCTTCAAATCCTGCAATGTGGGAAAACATTGTTTTGAGCAACAGTGAGATTGTGGCTGCACTGCTGAAGGACTATATGAAAATAATTGACAGCTTTATTGAGCAGCTGCACCATGGGGACAATACGGCAATACACGATTTCTTCAACAGTGCCAAGCTGTTCAGAGACAGTTTTGCTTCAGGCACTCCCGGCTTGATACCACTGAGCTTTGAGCTGCTGGTGGATGTCCTGGACGAGCCTGGAATAATCGGCAGTATAGCAACCTTGTTAGGAGCCAGCGGAATCAATATAAAGAATATGAATGTATCAAACAGCAGAGAATTTGAGCAGGGCTGCCTGAGTATGACTCTTTCGGACCAGTTCAACACAGACAAGGCTTATGATATTCTTACAAAAAACTCCTACCGGGTATATAAAAAAGACTAGTGGTCTGTGCCGCTCCTTTTCAGTAAAGTCCGCAATATGTTTTCAGTGCGGCGTGCGGCAGTGAAAAGGAGCCTGGCACTGATATCTCAGCACCACAGCTCCCAATATTGCTTTAATCCCTGGAGAACTTGTCGTTCAGCTTGTATCCCAGCACCATAAGGCTGTCACTCAGGTGAACATTTTCGACAATAACGTCATAAGGTATTTTCAAATCCATTGGAGAAAAGTTCCATAGTCCCTTCACTCCAAGCTTTGCCACCCTGTCGGCCAATGCGGCAGTTTCCCTGTAGGGTACGCACAGCATCGCAATGTCAACCTTATGCTCCTGTACAAAATCATCAATATCATTAAGGTCCCTGATTTCAAGGTCTTTTATCTTCCTGCCCACCAGACTGGTATTGACATCAAACACTCCAATAATACTGAAACCTCTTCTTTCAAAGTTTCCATAGTTGGCAAGTGCCTGACCCATGTTTCCCGCACCTATTATAATACAATTGAAGGTTTTGTTTATACCTAGAATATTTCCAATCTCACTATATAAGGACTCTACATTGTATCCATAGCCCTGCTGACCAAAGCCTCCGAAACAATTTAAGTCCTGTCTGATTTGAGAAGCAGTAATTCCCATCCGGGTACTCAGTTCTTTAGAGGATACTCTTTTTATTCCAAGCTCTAATAAATAATTCAGATATCTGTGATACCTTGGAAGTCGCTTTATTACAGCCATAGAAATTTTTTTTGAAGCCATTGGAATTTTCACCTCATTATCCTGTTTGTGTTGGTATTATATCACCTTTGTTATTTTATTGTCAATAATTCCTCATTTATTACCTGCTAAAATTGTAAATATATAACATCGCCAATTGTCGTCCACTGGAATTCGACGGCTTATGACGTACTTGAACATACGTATATCATATGCACTGTCCATACTATATCATATGCACTGTCTATACTATATCATATACACTGTCTATACTATATCATAGCTGAGAATTAGTGACAACTTATAGCAGAAACAATTATCGGCCGAGCCCGGTTCGTTGACTGAAGAAATTGAATAGTGTCAAAAATGTAAATGCATGATAAAATAGTCATGTAGTTCACAAAAGAAAACCGATTCGGAGGATAAGGTTGAAAGAAAACCACTTTTAACCCTTTGAGTTTATGTCCGCCGAACGGACAGGGGGATAAAAAATGAAAGTTTTGCACATTATCGGCGGAGGAGATGTTGGCGGCGCAAAGGTGCATGTAATCAACCTTGTGAAGGAGCTTGGTTCAGCCATTGATGTTACGCTGCTATGCCTGAGACCCGGAGCCTTTGCAGATGAAGCCCGTGCAATTGGGATAAAGGTAGAAGTTATTAAGTCCATTAACATTTACACCGATATAAAAAAGACTATAAAACTTGTTAAAAACAATAAATTTGATATAATCCACTCTCACGGCTCCAAAGCCAATATATTTGCCTATGCAATAAAAAAAGCCTGTAAAACCCCAGTGGTTACCACCATTCACAGCGACTACAAGCTGGATTATCTGCAGAGCACGTTCAAACGGCTTACAATAGGCGTTATAAACTCCCATGTGCTGAGAAAACTTGACTATTACACCGTTGTTACAAGTGCCTTCAGGAAAATGCTGGTGGAAAGGGGTTTCAACAATACCAGGATTTTTACCATTCTCAATGGAATGAATATGTGCAAACCGGAAAAGTACTTTTCCAGGGAGGCTTTCGCAAGTAAATACAACATTCCTCTTGAGGCGGATGATATTCTGGTAGGAACAGCTGCCCGCCTTGATCCTGTTAAGGATATAGGAACACTTTTGGAGGCTGCCAGGCACGTTGTAAAAATAAACTCCAAAGTAAAATTTCTCATTGGAGGCGAAGGTGAGCAAAGTAAGGAATTAAAGGCCCGTTCTGTTGAACTAGGCCTTACTAATAATGTTTTTTTCCTGGGCTGGCTGAACGACCCATATGAATTGATAAGTGTCCTGGATATAAATGTGATGACCTCCATCAGCGAGGGCTTTCCCTATTACCTGCTCGAAGGTGCACGGTATTCAAAAGCCACCATTTGCAGCAGGGTTGGAGGAATACCTGACCTTATAGAATCCACTGTTAACGGCTTTCTCTTTGAGCCCAAGGATTACATGACACTTTCAAATCAGATTCTGGAGCTTTCTCAAGACAGCAGAAGCCGCACGGAATTCGGACAAAGGCTTTATGAAAAGGCAAACAGGGACTTTTCACTGGATGCCATGCGTACCACACAGGTCAGCATATATGAAGACATCCTCCGGGATATCTCCTCCAGGAAAGTGTTTTCTGGCAAGGCCGCCGGAAATAATAAATACGATGTAATAATTTCAGGCTATTATGGCTTCAGAAATATCGGAGATGATGCCATGCTAAGGTCCATAGTTGACAATCTCAAATACAAAAAGCCTGATATATCCATATTGGTGTTATCCAAAAAGCCTGTGGAAACCTCACTAAACTATAACGTACATGCTATTAACAGAAAAAATATGTTTGCTGTATATTCTTCAATGAAGAGAGCAAAGCTTTTTATTTATGGCGGGGGAAATATAATTCAGGACAGTACCAGTTCACGCTCCCTGCTGTTCTATCTGGGTGCCGCATGGCTGGCAAAAAAGCTGGGGCTTAAGGTAATGTTTTATGCCAACGGCATAGGTCCCATAAATAAGAGCAGAAATACGGAATATTCAAGAAAAATACTAAACATGGCAGATGTAATCACCGTCAGAGAGAAAATATCCTATAATGAGCTGGAGAAAATGGGAATAACCAAGCCTAAGATAGTTCTCACAGCTGACGCTGCGCTGGCGGTTCACGTGGAAAACGGAAAAACTGCCGAGGATATTTTTGCCAATGAGGGAATACCCTTAAACACAGGTTATGCCGGATTTTCCGTCAGAAAATGTCCGGGCAGTGACAAGCATCAGCAGGCAAGGTATGAAAAGGTTATAGCAGAAGCGGCAGACTATATATACAACAATTATAGCCTCTTGCCTGTTTTTGTGCCAATGGAATACCAGGCGGACATATTCACAATACAAAATATCATCTTAAAAATGAAGACCAATGGTTATGTTGTGACCAACAATCATTCTGTATCGGAGACCTTCGGAATAATTAAGAAAATGGATATAATGATTGGCATGCGTCTTCATGCTTTGATTTTTGCCGCATACATGAATGTGCCTATCATAGGAATAAGCTACCAGCCGAAGGTGGAAGGCTTCCTTGAGTATATCGGTCAGCCGTCTGCTGGACATGTAAAGGATATAACCTTTGAGACTCTGAGAAGCAAGATTGATCAACTGCTCCTCAACCGGGAAGAGGTTAAAAGGGAGCTTGAGAAATCTGTTGAAATACTTGTAGGTAAGGCAGATGAAAATTCCCGTCTTGCTATAGAATTGATTTCGTAAAAGGTAAATAAATAATATAAAGCAGGGTGCTCATCCGAGCACCCTGCTTTCAACTTTTTATGCCATTTAGCCAGTCCTTGGCTTTTTGCCTGTGCTTATTGCTTTTCCAACTGCTCACTTACCTCCGTCCACACTGCATAAACTTCCTCCAGCCTGCTTTCCTTCCGGAGCCTTTCCTCACTTAATTCAATAAGCCTCAGATGGTCGGTGGCAGCTTCAAGCATTTCACCTTCAATATTCTCCAACTGCTTCTCTATTTGGGCAATCTCACGTTCAGCATCCGCAAGCTGTTTCTCCAGCCTTCTTATTCTGCTTCTCTCCTCCTTGGTGGCAATATGACTTTGCTTGGCCTCAGTTATGGTACTTTCCTCTCCCGAATTGCTCTGAGTCGCCGCATTTTTTTTAAAGTGAGAAGCAAAATACGTATAATTCCCCATACAGTCCATAGGGGGCTTAGTTCCCAAATCTATTATCCTGGTTGCCAGCTTGTCAATAAAGTACCTGTCATGGGAGACTATAAGCAATGTGCCGTCATAGTCCTGCAAAGCCGCCTCAAGAATCTCCCTTGAATTTATATCCAAGTGGTTTGTAGGTTCATCCAGAATAATAAAGTTGGCTTCTGAAAAAATGAGTTTTAGCATGGATACCCTGCTTTTTTCCCCTCCGCTGAGAACAGAAATCCTTTTAAACACATCCTCACCTGTAAACAGAAAAGCTGCCAGCGCACTTCTGACCTCGGACTGAATCAGCCTCTGGTCCACGCTCCAGACTTCGTCCAGGATTGTATTTTCCTCATTCAGGTCTGCCATTTCCTGGTCATAATAGCCCATTTTCACCTTGGCCCCAAAATTGAATCTGCCTGAGGAGGCCTCCAGCCTCCCTGAGAGAATCTTCAGCAGAGTTGATTTTCCGCAGCCGTTAGGCCCCAGCAAAAATACCCTTTCCGCCTTTCTAATCTTAAAACTCACATCTTCAAAAAGCTTCCTGGCACCATAGGCCTTTGTTACTGAGTCCAGCTCCAGAACTTCATTTCCGCTGGTTACAGCCTGGTTAAACTTCATTCTTATTTTACCGGGTGCTGTTTCAGGCTTGTCCAGCTTTACCATTCTGTCAAGCACCTTCTGGCGGCTTTCTGCAGCTATAATGTTCTTCTCCCTGTTAAACCTTCTCTGCTGCTCGATTATTGCCTCCTGTCTGGCAATCTCCTTCTGCTGAAGCTGGTAATGCTTCTCCTGAACCTCCCGGTTGACAGCCTTTTGTGTCACATACCCGGAATAATTTGTGTTATAAAAGGTGCTGGTCTTATTTTCAATCTCAATTGTCCTGTTCGTTACCGAATCCAGAAAATACCTGTCATGGGATATTATGAGCAGGCACTTCTTGTAGCTTTTGAGGTATTCCTCAAGCCATTCAACCGCAGCAATATCCAGATGGTTGGTAGGCTCATCCAGCAGCAGAATATCCGGTTCCTCAAGAAGTACCTTCGCCAGGGCAAGTCTGGTTTTCTGCCCGCCGCTTAGTATACTTATCCTGCTTTCAAATTCGCTGTCAAGGAAACCCAGCCCCCTTAAGACACCTCTGATCCGGCTGTTATATTCAAAACCGCCCATATATGAAAACCTGTCTGTAAGCCGGCCGTATTCCTTCATAAGTGAATCCAGCTTCTCCTGGTTTACAGCTGCACTTATTTCCTTCTCCAGCCTTTTAATATCATTCTCCATGGCTACCAGGCCGCTGAAAACCTCCAGTAGCTCCTCCCAAAGGGTATTTTCAGAGTTCAAAGTAGCATTTTGCTTCAGATAACCTAAAACCAGCTCCTTTGATATAAACAGCTCTCCGTCCTCCTGGTGCAGTTCACCCATTATGATTTTAAACAGGGTTGACTTGCCTGCCCCATTGACACCTACCAGTCCCGCCTTGTCATTTTCCTGCAGATTGAAGGATATGTTCCTTATTATTGTTTCGGTGCCATATGAAAAGCCAATATTATTACAATTAAGTACTATCACCGTTGTTTCTCCATAAAATATTTTTTTAAAGGGACAATTACAAGTCCCTGGATAAATCCAATCGCAGAATAATTATAGCAAAATTCCCATTAAGGTAGCTACCGTTTTTTTATGTTCAGCTGTAATTTTCCCATTTTTAGTTTACACATATATGTGTTTCACAATTCAGTCCGGGCAGACAATATACATATTATACCAGAATTGCAAACGGGAAGCTGATATAAATTCTCAGCCTCCCGCCCGACTCCAATGCTATTGATGCTACTTTCCTTTTATTTGAGCCTTTTCCTTTGCCTTGTAATAATTGTCCACACCCTTTTTAATGGCTGCAGCCAGCTTGTTCTGATAATCTTCGTTACCCAGCAGCTTTTCTTCCTCGGAATTTGATAAAAATCCGCACTCCACCACAATGGTTGGAGTTTTCAAATTCTTCAA
Organism: Bacillota bacterium; assembly: GCA_023400235.1. GTDB lineage: Bacteria > Bacillota > Clostridia > Acetivibrionales > DSM-1351 > Ruminiclostridium. The sequence goes on along the minus strand of JAEXFI010000033.1, from coordinate 26,540 downwards.
TATCATAATCTGCTCTTTTTTAACAAGGGCAGCCCTGTCGTTTGCATTATCCACATTGAGCTTTATGGAATTCTGCACCTCGTTAGCTAAATTCTGACTGTCAGGCGAATTTGGCGGGAAGAAGGTCTGTGCTCCATGATATTTTGTCTGTGGAAATTTATTCAAATGTACGCTTAGTGCAATATCTGCTCCAGACTCATCCATTATCTTCTTTCTCCTGGTCAAGTCCTCCTTCCTCTTTTGCAGTATGCTTTTTGCCGCATCGGTATACACAAGCTGATCGGTTTCCCTGGTTAGGATTACCTTGTAATTTTCCTTCTCCATAAGGTTCTTTAAAACCATCACTATATTCAGGTTTACATCCTTTTCCCGAAGCCCGCTGTAATCACTGACTGCTCCAGGGTCCTCGCCGCCGTGGCCCGCATCCAGGATCACAGTCTTCTGAGCAGGCACCTGCTCCGACGGAGCTCCGCCCTGTTCCCCGGGCACATTTTGCTGGTTTTCTCCCGTTACCGGCCTTGAATAATCCACAGCAAAACCGATACTGAAAACCGTAAGCGAGAATAAGAGCAACAGGCATACAAATAATATATTTTTTTTACTTATTACTACTATCATGCCAACCATCCTTGTCTATTTAAGTATCTTACTACTATGGATATTCATAACTATCCCCGATATGCATAGAAAAAGGATTTGCATGAAAATAAAAAGGCCTGCGGCAAAACTCTGCTTAACATAAATTAAACCTCCATTGACTGGAATTCATAAGTACATACACACTATGCACCATTGGCGGTTAATCTGTCAGCAGGCTTTGGCAAACCCTTTTCAAGCCGTTTCATGTATCCGGCAGCAATATTAATTGCTTATAATCAAATCATCAATCTCTCCACCCAGTTTTTTAATTACAGCCCGCATATGGTTCAGGGTTTCCCTGTCCATAGCCTTTATATTCTTTAGGACATACCCTCTTAAAAGAGGAATTGCTCTGCCGTCACCATAGTCGCCCAAAACCTCCGCAGCCAGTTTGAGATTTGATATAACTCTGAAAGCATGCTTCAGGAAACCGAATATTTCGTCTGACTGCCTGTCCTTTGAAATCTCAGCCACACAGACCAGTATGTGCTCCTGCACCTCTGCCTGCCGGGTTGCATGGAAGGTCTTTATCAGCTCCTCCAAAATGTCCCCCTGATATTCTACAATAGCTGCACAGATTGCCTCTGCCACCATATCGTCTTTAAAGCATTCCAGCAGGAGCCCAACAAGCTTGGTTCCATACTCAGGATATTTTAGACAGCCTATGGCATAGACAGACTGTGAGACAGCCCATACAGTTTCCTGCTCCCTGCTGCTTTCCATCCAGTCCTTAACGAAATCAAAAAGCCGGTCTGCTGCCAGCCTCCCGTATTGCTTGAGCTTTTCTATCAGAATGTCCGGTACGCCTACATCTGAGGCCGCTGCCACCTCCATAAATAAATCCAGCAGCTGGTCCAGGGTAGTAATCGAATTTATATAGTCCGCGGGCGTTTGCAGCTGGAGCTGTGCCAACGGAGTATTCAGCCACATGTGCTCTATTTGCGCAATCAGTTTTTCTTCATCAACCTTTATTTCGCTGTTTTCACTTGTGGCATGTTGTTCAAGATATTTGTTAAAGCCGCTTTCTATTGCTTCATTGTAGCTTTGAGCCAATACTGCGTTTTTCGCCATTTTACCAGAACCTTCTTTTCTTGTGAGTTGTAGGTTTTCTTCTCGGTTGCAGACCAAAAAGCTGTCTTGTATAGGCACTCAGGTCAAAGTTTTTGTAACCTGAATAATATCCCAGGGCGGCAACTATTACAATGGTGGCCCAGGCAATAATGTAACCGGGCAGGCTGTAGCCTCCCAACCTGGCTATAAACAGCATGGGTGCTGAAAAGCCCTTTATAAGGTTTACCTGCAGCTTTCCAAAGTCAAACACCTCTGTTGATTCAAAGCTTAGAAAGGAGATTATTATCTGGAGGAGCACCATGGGAGCTATTGCAAGCAAACCATAAATAATCCCGTCAGCTGGATTTATGCCTCCATACCGCCTTTTATCCACACCCGCATGGTGAGTAAGCTCGAAATAAATCAAGAATACCATAACAATAAAAATTGCTATGGAAAAAAGACTGGCTCTTGAATAAAACCCAATAAAAAAGATATAAAAGAAAATCATGGCAAAAATATAATTTTTCAGAACAGCCCAGCCGCCTGACATGTATTTTTTCATGCAAACCTCCATCCGCCTTTATTTTAGGCGGTTAATGGTATTTCGATTTTGAATACGATTGTAATTTATAAAGCTATAACGAATTATAGCATACTACAATAAATAGGTACATTACTTTAGAAGATTTAGGACTAAAAATCTTTTTCCAGCAGGCCTTTTTTTACATTGTCAAGCTTTATATAGTTTGTTGATTTATTGCCCTTCAAGTACAATATATTGAGCTTCTTCAAATTTACAAGCGGTGAGTAATCCCATATCAGGTTGTCTCTTATGTATAATTCCGTCAGGGACGTAAGTCCTGAAAGAGAGCCTATGCCAGAAATTCTGTTGCCGTTTAGTGAGAGCACCTCCAGTTTGGTCAGTCCCTTCAGCGGCGTTATATCTGCTATGGAATTCCTTTGGAGGTACAGCACTCTGAGATTTTTGAGACTGCTTACACTGGATATGCTTGAAATATTCGCATTGCTCACATCCAGATATTCAAGATTGGACAGCTTTTTCAGGTCCACAAGGGATTTAACTCCCGTAGGAATTGCCAGCCTGTACACCTTTAACAGTTCATTGCTGTAAATTGTGCCCGTGGGCTTCATCAACTGCTTTCTAACAGCAGTCTCAACCACCTTGTCTGAAAAAACAGCCTTGGTTCCTGTGGCAGCAGGGGCCTTAACCGGAAGAGCAGCAATTATATTGCTCCAGACATCAAGTCCATATGCCTTTGAAGTCTTGTCATCAAAGTCCGGAACATTGGCCAGGCTCCACAGGGAAATTCCCCCAAGCCCGTATTCCTTCACCAGGTCCACTTTTGCCTTGACACTCCTGCTGTCCTCATATATGGCAATATTATAGGTGTGGTCAACCTCGTCATAAAACTGCAGCACGGGGCTTTGCAGCTCATTATTATAACCGTAGGTCATACCTGTGGACTTGCCCCTGATATTATGAATGCGGTCATAAATCATCTGATAGGTAGGTGTATTCCTGGTCTCAATGCTCATAACGCTGCCCGGTGCCTTATTCCAGGAGCCAGCCCCAGCCATGGAATACCTCCACTGGGCTGCGTCAAAATTTATTTGAAGCATTACCTTTGCTTGATTTGCCTTGTCAACGGTATTTTTAACATCCTCAAAGGCCAGCCTCAGCTTTTTTATGGGGGCCAGGCCATCAATGGGAGATATGCTGTTATAGCCCGAGTACTGAACTACCTGGGACTTGTTCAATTTAGTCACCGGTTCATAGTCGTGAGCCATTATAATCATCCTGTCAGCAACAGCCGCAATTCTTTTATAATCATAGCCTGAATAGTTCAAAAGAGGGTTTACGGCAACGTATAAGGTTTTATTTATTGCCTTCAGACGGCTGCTCAGCTGGGTCAGGAATTCATTGTACCAGCTCTTTATATCCCTGCCGTTAATAACAATTACCTTTCCGTTTGCATCCTTGTTCTGAAGACCTTCAAAATCAATGACCACACCATCAAAGTAAATTTCGCTGCCGTTACCCACATCACTTTTCAGCAGCTCCTCAATAGCGTTGACGGCCCTATCCCGCTGCTCCTTGTAGGGCAGAATCTCAACAGCATTGGTACTGTCTGAGAATATGTTCAACTGAATGGGCTTGTTTTTACTTTTGGCATATTTCAAAACGTCTATGTAATCAGAAGGGTAATAGAACATTGTGTTTCCGTTTTTTCCAAGCTGGGTGACAACTCCGTCCTGCAAATCCCGGTACATTCTGCCCCATGCAAAGCTCACAGTGTCCAGTGCATCAATATATTTTTTTGAACTCTCTGAAAAAGTCATTTGCGCCGGGTAAAAGGCATGAAGTTCAAGTTTCTTTTCAGGTAAAACCTGAGCTGCTCTTGCGGGCGGGACAAAACCAGATACTGTAAAGCACAGTAATAAAATAAATATCAAAACTTTTCGAATCATTTCCTGCTCCTGTATATTTAATAATGCTGTTTGAAATAAAGCCTTTTCCACGGAATATCCTGCTAAATCCGGGTAAAAATCGGCCTTTTTTCTTATAATTTTATCATATTACCATCTGTAAATATGTTAAAAATGCATTACAGAGCTTTAAATTCATATGACTGATCCTGTGAAGAAAATAAAAAACCCGGCAGGATTAACTGCCAGGCTATGCTTATTTACCTTTTCTATTAGCCTTTTCAGTTCTTTCAGCTTCTTCAGGCTTTCCCCAGCCATACTCTTTGTTAAAGGGGGATGACTTAATAAAACTGCCTATTTCCATGTCAACCTTTCCAAATGGATTCCAACCTTTCATATTAACCTCCCTATAATTTGACTAAATAACCTTATGTGAAGTTTTGCAAATATGAACTAGTACTTTTTGATTACATTAATCGATTATGTTACTTACATTTTTCAACCCATATCTGTAATAATCATGGTACTCTATCATTTTAAATGTTTCAAGGTATCTTCTTCACTTTGTAAATATATTTTTTGAATAATCAAAGATTTTATAGGTGTCAAATTTAGCATATACATTATTTTAACTAAAAGAGCTTGAGAAGATTTGCCATTTCAATAGCTGTAACAGCAGCATCATAGCCCTTGTTTCCGGCTTTTGTTCCTGATCTTTCTATAGCCTGCTCAATGGTGTCAGTGGTTAATACTCCAAAAACTACCGGAATTCCGCTATCCAGGGAAACCTTTGCTATGCCCTTGGATACTTCGGCGGCAACGTAATCAAAATGAGGAGTGGACCCCCTTATGACTGCGCCCAGGCAGATAACTGCATCAAATCTCTGTGAGCCGGCCAGCTTTTGCGCTGCCAGGGGGATTTCAAACGCACCTGGCACCCATGCCACTTCAATATTTTCAGTATCACCTCCATGTCTTGCCAGAGCGTCTATTGCCCCTCCCAGCAGCTTACTGCTGATAAATTCGTTAAACCTGCCCACTACGATTCCTAAACGCAGCCCCTGGGCAATCAGATTTCCTTCATATGTTTTTACTGTCATGCTTTCACACCCTCCTGATGTTCAAATGTATTTAAATTGTTGCTGACCTCATTAAAAATATGCCCCATTTTATCTTTTTTTGTCTTCATGTAAAATTCATTTGCTTCATTTGCTTCAACCAGAATGGGAACTCTTTCTACTACTTCAAGTCCATAGCCCTCCAGCCCCACCACCTTCTTGGGATTATTGGTCAAAAGCCGTATTTTCCTCACTCCCAGATCATATAGTATCTGGGCTCCTATTCCATATTCCCGCAAATCAGGAGCAAAGCCCAGCAACTCATTGGCTTCTACTGTGTCCTTACCCTTATCCTGCAGTTCATAAGCCCGGATTTTATTTACAAGGCCTATTCCCCGTCCTTCCTGACGCATATAGAGCAATATGCCCCGCCCCTCTCTGCTGATCTGTCTCAGCGCAGCATCCAGCTGTTCTCCGCAGTCACATCTCCTGGAGTGAAAGGCATCCCCCGTCAGACACTCGGAGTGCACCCTTACCAGTACAGGCCGGTCGTCCGCAGATTCAATCTCCCCCAGGATCAAGGCTACATGATGCTCATTGTTCATAATGTTTTCATAGGCAGCAATAGTATATTCTCCGTATTCTGTGGGCATTTTTGCACGAGCAGCGGCCCTTACCAGTTTTTCACGGCTTCTTCTGTATCTGATCAATTCCGCCACCGTTATTACCTTCAGTCCGTGCCTGTCTGCAAAGCTCATCAGCTGTGGAACTCTGGCCATAGTGCCATCTTCGTTCATAATCTCACATATGGCCCCTGCCGGATGAAGGCCAGCCAATCTGGCCAGATCCACTGCCGCTTCAGTATGGCCTGACCGCTTTAAGACTCCTCCATCTCTGGCGATGAGAGGAAATATATGCCCTGGCCTCATAAAATCGCTGCTTGCAGCATCAGGCTCCGCCAGCATCTTGATTGTGTTGGCCCTTTCAAAGGCTGATATTCCTGTGGTGGAGCTTTTGTGGTCTACCGTAACTGTAAAGGCAGTCTTCATGCTTTCGGTATTTCTCTCCACCATCAGATTGAGCTCCAGAGCTTTGGCACGTTCCTCCGTCAAAGGTGCACAAATCATTCCTCTGCCCTGGGCAGCCATAAAATTGATGCTTTCGGGAGTAACCTTTTCCGCTGCCATTAGAAGGTCCCCCTCGTTTTCTCTGTCCTCGTCATCTATGACCACAATCATTTTTCCCTGTCTGATATCCTCTATTGCTTCCTCAATGGAGTTAAATTCCATCTGCCCAGCCTCCTTTTTATGTTATTTTAAGACTTTTTATGCATTATAAGACTACTTACACATGTTTGATCTTATACCCATGGTTGATTTCTTACCTATGGTTGATTTATTACCTATGGTTGATTTATTACCTATGTTTTTTTACGCAAAGCCGTTTTCCTTCAAAAAATTCATTGTCAGCACCGTTCCTGCTTCCCTTCTCTCAGCCCTTGGTGCTGCAAGACTTGCCTCCAGCAGCTTTTCAACATATTTTCCCATTACATCACACTCCACATTCACCATATCCCCGGCTTTTCTGTTTCCGAGAGTTGTAACACCGGCGGTAAGCGGTATCAGAGACACCATAAAAGATTTTTCATCCACCCGTGCTACCGTAAGGCTTGTGCCGTCCAACGCCACGGAGCCTTTATTGACAATGTACTTTAGTATATGTCCGGGGGCATCAAAGGTAAGCCATACTGCGTTGTCCTCTGCAGCTCTTTTTGCCAGTACTGCCGTACCGTCTATATGCCCGGTAACAATATGTCCTCCCAGCCTGTCTGAAAGCCGCAGAGCCCTTTCAAGGTTTACTCCGTCTCCCGGCTTCAAGTCCCCCAGGCTGGTCCTTCTCATGGTTTCAGGCATTACATCTGCTGCAAACCAATTCGCTCCCATACGGGTAACGGTGAGGCAAATACCGTTTACTGCGATACTGTCTCCCCGCCTGGCATCATTCATAATACCTGAACATTTTATTTCCAGTTGTATGGACAGGCTTCCTTTGATAATGGACCTGACTTCACCTGCCTCCTCTATTATTCCTGTAAACATGGCACTCCTTTCATAATTTATATATTAAGTCAATCACTATGGGCTTCAAAGCCCATGGCCCAAGCCGTTGAAACCTTTAAACAAAGTGCTTGAAAGTACATATTCGCCTGGGAGCCGAAGATTTCACCGCAATTGACTTTATGACTTATTTCTTTCTTACATATCCCTCTATCAGGAGGTCATCCTCAAATCTGCTTACGCTCACTTCCTCCAACCTGAGCGCATCCCTCATCAGGCCTATACCTTCGCCTTCCACCGGAGTCTTGGCGGCTCTTCCTCCAATTATTTTGGGGGCTATAAATATCATAGCCTTGTCTACTATTCCTGCATACAGTGCTGCGGCATTCAACCCTCCTCCGCCTTCAAGCAGTACACTGTCCAGCTCCAGGTTGTACAGCTGTTTCAACAGCTCCTCCAGCTCCACATGTCCGTCCGGGCCGTCCAGCTTCAGAAGCCTTACACCTTTTTCCCGCAGCAGCTTCTCCTTTTCAGCATCAATTGCAGTGGTTGTTGCAAGAATGGTACCTGCCGCAGCCTCATTCCTGATTACACGGCTGTCTATGGGTATTTTGCCTTTACTGTCAACAATTATCCTTACCGGGTCCTTTCCGTCTTTTCCCTCCGGCCGGGCAGTAAGTGCAGGATTGTCCGCCAGTACTGTGTCCACTCCCACCATGATGGCAGCCACCCTGTCACGCAAAAGGTGCACCTGTTGCCTTGAACTCTCTCCTGAAATCCACTTGGAGTCTCCGGTTGCTGTGGCGATTTTGCCGTCAAGTGTCATTGCAGCCTTTAAAATCACAAAGGGCTTTTGTTGAGTCACATATTTTATGAATATTTCATTAAGCCTTACGGCTTCATCCTCAAGCACCCCCACAACCGTCTCTATACCGGCATCCCTCAAAAGCTTCACACCTCTGCCGCAGACCCTGGGGTTTGGGTCCTCCATTGCAATCACCACCTTGGCGATTCCGGCCTTTATTACAGCCTCTGCACAGGGAGGTGTCCTCCCGTAATGCGAGCAGGGTTCCAGATTTACATAGAGAGTGCCTCCCCTGACCTCCTGCCGTGCATTTTTAAAGGCAGACACCTCCGCATGTGCACCTCCCAGTATTTCATGGTATCCCTCAGCTACTATCTCCCCGTTTTTAACAATCAGGGCGCCTACCAGAGGGTTGGGATTGGTTCTTCCCCACCCGCCGGCTGCCAGCTCTAATACTCTTTTCATGTAGTATTCATTCGTCTCCATATTCAAGCTCCCGTGTATTTCCGTAATAAAACACAAAGTCCCTGGAAGTAAAAATACCCCAGGGACATAAAAAATCAAAATAAAACACACTATCTTCCATCCAGACTGTACTGTCGGCTCCGGAATCTGACCGGATCTGCTTTCGCTCGCGGGCTCGCACAATAAGTACCTACCGCCGGTAAGGAATTTCACCTAACCCTGAAGTGTTCGTAATACACTGTTATTATATTCAATTAATATGAATTTAGCATTTAACCGGACAATAGTCAAGGTGTTTTAAAAATTTTCCATATATTGAACAAGTTCCTAAAATAAAGATAATAATTGCAAGAAAAGGTTAACAACGTTTTACATTAAACATTATTCAGAAGCTTTTCAAGGCATACCGACTTTTGATTATTCTGATACTTTCCATAGTTGTTTATGCGCTGATACCCTCTACCCTCATAAAAGGATACAGCCTTTTGATTTACCAAGCGGGTTTCAAGCCAAAGCGTTGAGTATCCCAGTTTCTGGGCCTGTGACTCCAAATATGCCAACATTTTAGTTCCTACTCCAATACTTTTAGTTTTTGAATACATACGCTTCAACTCGGCAATATCTTCTGTGATAGGACGTATTGCTCCACATCCCATAGCCTCTCCATTTTTGTCGCGGGCTACTATAAATAGCGCGCGTGGAACACAAACATCACTTGGGTCAAATGATGCCCTTCCACTGTCACCTGTTATGAATTCCAAAGTTTCCGACAATTCATCCATTAAACGAATTGAATCAGGGCTATAGGGGTCTTCTTCCATAATTATTACCCCACTGTCCATATCCTCGTGGCTAATTGCCCGTTTACATCCCTTATATAAGCCTTCATCGATTTTTGCCAAAGTTTCTTCACTTTCATAAAGCTCATCTTTCATTTATCCCCGCTCCTTTATGTTAAAATGGAATTTTATTGTTCTCTAATATTTATGCAGCAATTGGGATTTACAAACCCTATAAAAAGTATCAGATACTGCTCTGACATTTATTAATGCATAAATTATCCCGCCTTTATATTTTCCTCGTCTTCTTCAATTATAAGTTTTATATGCTGTGGAACATCTTGTATATGGTTCAGGTCATTTTCCAGCAAAAGGCAGCCCTCACTACTTCCAACCTCTTTGAAGCCTGCAAATTTATAAGTAATATACATAATTCTATTTCTATCTGTCATTACAAATTCAGCTTGCAATTTTACACCTCTCATTTTGGCTGTTCTCATAATAAAGTTTAATATAATTGTACCTATTCCCCTCGACATTACCCTGCAGGACATCAGCAAGAGCTTAATAGTCCAAACTTTAGCACTGCATTCCATCAGCACCAGGCCGATTTTCCCGTACTTTCCATACTTATCCTTAAGTCCTGCTACCAATAGTTTGTGATTACCTGATTTTCGCAAGAAATCAAGCTCCTCATAGGAATACGTATACCCTGTACTATTTAATTGGTGTGTTCTGACTGTAAGTTCTTCCGCCCTTTTCAAGTCATCATCACCTACAGGCGATATGGTCAGCACCATCCCAAGCGTTTCCAGAAACTCCTCTTGCGGGCCGCTAAACATTTCTTCATCCTTTTTCCGTTCAATATCACTTAGATACATACTTCTCCGTATTTTTGCATCCTCAGTAATAAACCGTGGAATCATTTCAGGCATGTCCGGTATCCGGTAAATATCTGATGCGTCTACACAAAGCACTTGGGGCAGCATATAACCAACTTCATCTCGCTCAAAGGCCTGGTCATCTATAAAAGCAATGGAGTCCAGGCCTATATTAATAGATTGTGCTATAATTTTTATGGATGCTGATTTTGGTTCCCAGTTAATCTGAGGGTAAATGAAGTATTCACTTATACCAAACTCCCTGAGTGTTTTTATAGCATGTTCATACTCGTTTTTACTTGCTATTGATTGTAAAATCCCCCTGCTGTCCAGTGTTCTGATAATATCCAGTATACCCTCCCTTAATGAAACATTGCCGCTCTCCAGAATCGTCCCATCCCATATGGTATTATCCAAGTCCCAAACAACACATTTGATTTTTCTTGAAGAATTTTCACTATTAATTTTTATGTCATCAGGCATATTTAACCACCCTAACTCCTTAATTATTCTTAATGGTAGTTCCTAAAGGCATTCGTTGCAATAAGTACCTCATGCATTTGTGTAGTGCCTTCTATAATCTCATTGACCCTTGCATCCCTAAAGAACCTTTCAATGGGGTACTCTCCCCAGCATCCGTTCCCACCATGGATTTGCACTGCATCGCTTGCAACTTTATTCACCATAACCGAAGCAAAATACTTTGCAACCCATGTTTCAATAATTGAGTCAGGATCACCAACTTCTTTCAGGTAACCAGCATTATAGCAAAGCTGCCTCGCTGCTTTCACATTTACAACAATCTCAGTTATCATTTTTTGTACAAGTTGATTTTCTCGTAATGGAGCACCAAATTGTTTTCTCTTTCTTGCATATCTGACACTTTCTTCAAGGCAGGCTTGTCCTAGGCCAACGCAACCGCAGGCAACCGTGTACCTCCCATAGTCCAAGCACGAAAGTGCAACATGTGAGAGTCCTGTACCTACTTTACCAACAATATTTCCCTTAGGGATTTTGCAGCTTTCCATTTTTAGTTCGGCAATCATAGATGCTCTTGAACCCATCATTGATCTCATTGGCTCTGTCGAAAACCCTGGTGTATTCCTCTCAATGAGAAAAGCAGTCGGTTTTGTTTCGCATTGTGCTATAACCAGAAACAGATTAGCTATTTGTCCCATTGTTGTCCACTTTTTGCGGCCGTTTACTATGTAATACTCTTCAAAGGGAATAGCTGCTGATTCCACGCTTTTGGCGTCACTTCCCACATTTGGCTCACTAAGGCCAAAAGCTCCTATAGTTTCACCTTTAGACATTTTGGGCAGCCAGTAATCTTTCTGCTCCTTTGTTCCCCATCTAAGGATGGCTAGTGCTGTCATTCCGTGTACCGTCAGCAGACTTCTGACTGATGAGCACCCCCTGCCTACTTCTTCATTAAGAATACCTATGGTTATCATATCCAGACCCATCCCACCATATTCCTTTGGAAGCATAGACCCAAGATACCCCTTATGAATAAGCCTTTCCAGCACCTGGGGGTTCATGTATTCCTTTTTATCGTTTTCAGCCGCAAACGGGATAACATCCTTATCTACAAATTCACGGAATTGAGTTTTCCACTCATGTTGTTCTTTAGTCAATTCAATTTTCATATGCTTTACCTCTTACTAAATAAATATATATGCTTTTCTGTTCTTCCCAAGCTTTTATGAGGCTAGTTTAGTCTCAACAAAGGAAACGATTGAATTAATAGTTCTAAAATTATCAATCTCTAGATCTGTGGTATCGACTGCCAAATCAAATTCTTTTTCCAGAAACATAATCAGCTGCATGGCAAAAAGTGAGTTTACAAATCCTAGTGAAAATATATCCTCATCACCTCTCAGCTCATATTTTCTGAAGAATCTAGATAAGAAACCTTCTACCTTTTCGTTAATATTCCCCATGTTCTACACCCCTTTCTTTTTAAATATTCAATACTAAAGATTATATCCATCATAGGCATAAAATCCCTTTCCGGTTTTTCTGCCATGAAGCCCTGCATCAACCATTTTTCTGAGTAAAGGGCAGCACCGGAACTTTGTATCTTGATAACTTTCATATAAAATATCAAGGGAATTTACAACAGTGTCCAATCCAATCAGGTCAGCTGTCTCGAGAGGGCCCATTTTATGTCCGAAACATTTTTTGAAAATATCGTCCACATCCCTTGGGATGGCCACCTGATCCTGTACAACATATGCCGCTTCATTCATTAATAGGTGTGAAAGCCTGTTTGAAACAAAACCCGGATAGTCATTTACAATAATACATTCTTTTCCTATACTGCTTAAAAAGCTTTTTGTCAGATTGACGGTGTCTTCTGAAGTATGGTAGCCCCTTATTACTTCAACTGTCGGCTTTAAAGGTACAGGATTCATAAAATGAACCCCGATAACCTTTGAGGGATTTTTGAGCTGCGCAGCTATTTTGGTTATAGAAATACATGAAGTATTCGCCAGGAATATACTCTCCTCTATATAAAGTTCATTCAATCTATGATATACATCCCTTTTTATATCCCAGACCTCCGGAACGTTTTCTATGATAACATTAGCGGCCTTAACCTTCTGGTAATCGGTAGTATACGTAATTCTCTCCAACACCTGGTCCAACGGTTGTTCATTCTCATTCTTCTTGAAGAATGCCTGAAAGCGAATATTTCTCTTAATCTCTTCCTTTGCTTTCTCAAGTATTTCTTCTGACATATCTATCAGAGTAACTTCATGTCCGGCTTGTGCCACGCTTTGTGCAACACCGGTTCCCATGACTCCCGCTCCTATAATTCCTACATGATACATATTGGTACCTCACTCCTGTTCTGATTATTATATTTATTGATTTTCAAATTATATTCTGTTCACAGCCACACGCGAACTATTTTCTACCTCAACAAAGAAGCCGATGAAGGGAGCAATCTATCCTAATTAAAATAACAAAATGTTATAGAAGCCTCTCATTAATTCTTCTCCTCTGTAATAACATAATCTTTGAAGCTCAGCTTCTTTCTGGCAAAAAAGCATATCATTATAATCAGCACCCCGGCGGAAATCGGCAGGTAAACCCAATAGAAATTATTTAAAACTAATCCATATATCCACATACCCACCGGCACTGTTATTTCCATGATTCCAAAAGCCAGAGCAAAAACCCTGCCTCTCAAATTGCCGGGTACTGCAAGCTGCATATATGTGAAGACAGGCACATTCTGTATCGTATTCAGAGCATCTATCAACAGCAATATTCCAGCAAAGGCTATAGTTATCATCCATTTCGAATCCATTGCCGACAATTTAAATACAAAATATATAATGGCCCATGACATGATAAGTATGGCCTGGGCTTCAAGCAGTCCAAAAAAAGACTTCAGCAATTGATTTTCAGAGTTTGCAATCAAAAGCACCAGTGCCCCTATCAATATACCTCCAGCTCCCGCAGCCTGGATTACAGATAGTTGAATTCCAGTAACCTGTATGACTTTATAACTAATGAACGGTACTACTACGCTAAATACAGGGCGAAAGAAGAATTGAACAATTACTGCAAACAAAAGTAAATTGCGTATCATCCTTTCACTTTTTACATAATTAATTGCACTAGCCATACTTTTAATTATGTTTCCATCACCCTCTTGTTTTACTGAATCCACAGCATTAAATTTAAGGAAAATCTGTACAATTCCTGCGGTAAATAAACAAACAGCACAAATAAGGAATATGCTTTTCATACCAAGGCCTTTATATGCCAGTGCACCAAGAACAGGGCCCGCAATGCCTTTCGCAGACTCCATGATTTGAAATGAAGAATTAACTTTTACCACCTGGTTCTTTGTAACAATATTAGGGATTGATGCCTGGCAAACAATAATGAAGCAGCTCTGTACAATGGGTATCAAAATGTTATATACAATTACCAGTAGAAAACTTTTTGGCTTTAAAGCAAATAGAAACATAAATATTAAAATAAATATTCCGCTCAAAATATTAGAATTAACCATAATTATCTTTTTATCAAAGCGATCTACCAGTACTCCTCCAATAATCTTAAAAACAGCTCCCGACAACATATTCAATCCAACAACCATGGAAAATTTAACGGCAGAATCCGTCATATCCAATATATAAAGGCTAAAAGCAAATGCAAGTACGGATGTGCCAAAGCTCGAAATAAATCTCGAAAAAATAATAGTTATGAAATTATACCTATAATTGCTTCTTGTTTTATCTACGCACATTTGTGTTCCCATATTCTCAAACCTGAGTTTTAACAACTCCCTCTCCCGTATTGATTTTTGAATTCAGCTATTACACCCTCACTGATTATATGCTGCTCACAGTGCGGCTTCGCACTGTAAAATCCTAAGTTCAAAAGCGTCTGATAGGTATTACAGCTGTCTTTAATATGCACATCGCCTATATTGCAACTTATATCATCATATTTTGAAGTAAGCAGGCTTGAGAAAATGCACCCCATTATGTGATATGGGTTATACTCCGATTCTATGGACATGTCCGGCATTCTCATGACTTTTTCTATCCCCTTGGGTATATAAAAGGTCTGTTTAAGCGGATACGGTGATTTCAAAACTCCTCCCTCAGTGACCAGGATATCGCCCTTTTCTTCCATTCGTTTTATAGCTTTTAGCATGTCAAAACAATGAGGGCTGCTGTCATCAACCAGAATTGTCCCCGCTTCAAGCCTCTCTATATCCAATACCTCCGATACGTTAGTTGCTCCAATCATCAGACTTGCTTTATAAAATCCTTCAGGAGCATCTGCTTGAGACTTAAGTATCTGGATTTCACCTTTGAACTCATATTCAGTAATTATTTCTTCCCTCAACCTTTCCAGCAGCTCGTATTTGCTGAAAATATCGCAAAGAATAATTTTCTTCGGATGGGGCATACACTTTAATAGTAATTTTAACGTTGATGCTCCAATGGAACCTAAGCCTAAAAATCCGGCACATTCCTGGGACAGGCTCCTTCCGCCCTCTTCCAATGCCCTCTTTATAGTCAGAACCACAGCTGATACTGTCGTAGCATGTCCGGTTGTTATCTTGGGTAAATTCTCAGTGTAGGTATCAGAAGTTAAAATCTTCTTGCCATAATCTGTCGCCGACGGTATAACCCCCGCTAATGAAACTGTACGTGCACCTATGATTTTTGCTATATTCAGGGCTTGAAAAATCATTTTCATCAAGTCCTCATCGTTTGAATATACATGGTTTGAGAACAGTGGGAGACAAATAGTTGCAAACCTGCCTTCTGTACACTCATAAACTCTGGTAATCACAGGTATATTGTCAAAAAATTGTTCAATAATCTGCCCTCCCGTTAATTCTGTATAATTGTTATAATCATTGCTCAAGTATACGAGTGCTGCTCCATCTACAGGAGCAAGTTGCCCACTTGCAAAAAGTGAAAGTAATGAACGTCTTTCCGTGATATAGAATAGTGAATTCTTATTTTTTTGCTGCAAATTTATCGCTTCATTTTTTATTTGCTGAATTGTTTTTCCAGGGTTCTCCAGGCTACCTATTATTTTTGCAATACCTTCTACTGTGGGGTTCTCCAAAAACCTGTGCAGCGTCAATTCCGTTCCGAATTCCTCTTGAATTCTGGCAGTAAGCTTGATAGCGTTACGGGAATCTCCTCCTAGTTCAAAAAAGCTGTTATATATGCCTACTTTTTCAATACCCAGCACCTGCCTCCACATGTTTGACAGCAGTAATTCCACTTCGTTTGTTGGAGCTTCGTATTCAGCAGAGTCTTCTTCGCTTCTGTGCGATGCAGGTAATACCTTCCAGTAATCTATCCTGGAAGTTGCTTCCGCTTTTTGGATACTTTTTTCTCTTTTCGCTGTTACATATCTAGGTCGAGCTTCATCGGTGATTTCAGGGATGTCTATCCAACATCTTTGTTTGTCGAATGGATAGGTGGGAAGTGAAACAGTCCTTCTGAACTCCCCTTTGTATAATCGGTTCCACTCAATATTGGCTCCCTCTACATATAGTTCACTTAATTCATCAAAAACGTCAGATTTTTTCTTATTACTGTCTATCCACTCATATATTCTTTCTTCAGCCAATCTGCTTTTCTCTCTCATCTCATTTTCAAGCTTGCTGCCATTACCGCTTCCCGCCTTTATTTTCCCATAACGTACTCCACAGATTAAATTGTTTTCCTCTAGTTTAAAACAGTTTAAGCTCTTAATTTTAAGTAAAAAATCTTCTTTATCTTCAATAACCATAGCTAATCTGAAGCGGTAATGCCCCCGTCCTGTATTTGCTGTATAGCACACATCGCTCAAGCTGAAATCACTGTTGTCATAAACAAATTTTTTATATGCCATTATCAAGTCTTTCAGCACTTTCTCGCTTTTAGCCGAGAGTATAAAAATATCTTTCTTGTCTTGTGCATTACAACCTATTTTAATATCTTCAGGAGCCTCTTCAAGAATAACATGGCAGTTAGAGCCGCTGATACCGAAAGAACTTACTCCACATCTTCTTGGATAATCTCTTTTTGTCCATTGTTTCAGCTTGTAATTAACATATAGTGGTGAAAGTATAAAATCTATTACTCTATTTGCCTTGAAAAAGTTTATAGTTGGTGGAATTTCTTTATACTTCAATGCAAGTACCGATTTAATTAATCCTGCAATTCCTGCTACGTTATCTGTGTGTCCTAGATTTGACTTAACGGAGCCTACTCCACAGAATTGCTTTTTATCCGT
This sequence comes from Bacillota bacterium, assembly GCA_023400235.1. Classification (GTDB taxonomy): domain Bacteria; phylum Bacillota; class Clostridia; order Acetivibrionales; family DSM-1351; genus Ruminiclostridium. The sequence goes on along the minus strand of JAEXFI010000033.1, from coordinate 9,581 downwards.
GCATTTGCTAAATGCTCTCTGTATTCCATCTATCTCAATAGGGTCACCAAGCCTTGTAGCCGTACCATGTGCTTCTATGTATGCTATGGTTTCCGCTTCAACCCCTGCGTCTTTCCATGCGTTTATTATAAGTTCCTCATGCGCCAGCGCATTAGGTGCTGTTATACCTATGGAAGTCCCATCATGGTTAAAAGCACTTCCTTTTATGACTGCATGGATGTTATCCCTGTCCTCTATTGCCTTGTTTAATGGCTTTAGCATAATAGCGGCAGCACCTTCACCAATACCTGTTCCGTCTGCCATATCATCAAAAGTCCTCGTGCGCCCATCCCTGGATTCAATCCCAATATCTTCATTTAAACCAACACTTTCATAAGCTTCAACAGGAAGAATATCCAGCCTTACTCCCCCCACAATAGCCATATCACAATCTCCATTCATTATTCCCTTACAAGCAAGATGTACGGCCGCAAGAGATGATGAACAGGCTGTATCCACAAGCATATTTGGCCCTTTCAAATTTAAAAGGTAAGAGACCCTGCCAGATGTCATTGTTGGTTTATTTCCTAAAACAGACAGTGCCATTGAACTTGGATCTATTTCGCTGATCAGCCGCTGATACCATGTGCCCGCGTCACTTTTATACCCGGCATACACTCCGGTTCTTGTACCGGAAAGCCTACTTCCGCCGTATCCGGCATCTTCAATTGTTTCCCAAACTGCATGTAAAAACATCCTTTGATGCGGGTCCATTAAGTTTGACTCTTGTTGTGTCAGGTGAAAAAAATCATAATCAAATGTATCAATATCCTCAATATATGCAGCATCTTTATATTTGGCGTTTATACCCGGATTGACATATTTTATGCACTTATCTGAGACCTCTTTCCTGTGTTCAGGAAACTCTCTTATCGCATCGACTCCGTTTCTAAGATTTATCCAAAATTCCGAGTAGTTATCGGCAAGAGAAAATTTTGCAGACATGCCTATAATCGCCATATCCTTCTTAGAAATCTTTTGCTTTTCTATTATGCCATCCCTAGATAAATTATTTAGTTTTATTTTATCAAACCCCAAGGCTGCTTTTCCCATTTTACCGCCCCCAATGTATTTAAGATTTATAGTCCCCTGAAACTACAGACATATTTTTTCCGGTATAATTCTGTGTATTTCCTCCAAATATTCAAGCTGCTCCTTTACCGGAACCTTTTTGGTCAGCAGGATGAGTTTCAGCTCGCTTATGGCTTGTTCTATCTGTTCATCGTCAGCCTCGCAAAAGTCCTTGTCAATCTGCTCCCGAATCCTTTTTATCCGATGGTACGGCTTTATCACCCCTTCCATGTACTCTTCATTGTTTTTATTTAAGTTTTCACTGCCTACGGCAATTAGCAGGCACTGATCAATAATATTTGACAAATAGACCTTTCCGTTTATCCTTAACAATTTCATCAATGCCACTTTATCTGTTTGTTTTGTAAAGGAGAAGGTCCTCAAGCCCTTTAGATAATCTTTATTCAGGTTACTCAATATGCTTTGCGGACCAAATTCTATTGCAAATGTGGCACCCTCTCTCCTCATATATTCCATGGTGTCCTTCCATTTCACAGGGTGGGAAATCTGATTGACTAAATTCTCCCAAACCGGACCTGTGCTTTCATAGGGCTTCGCATGTATATTCGATATAACGGGCCATTTGAATTCATGAAATGTATACTTTTGGATTTCTTTTTTTAACTCTACTGCCGCTAATTCCATTAATGCACAATGAAAAGGGGGACTCATTAACAACGGTGTAATGATAGCTCCTTTCTCACAAAGCCGGTCTTCTACTTCCAAAACCCCATCACTGTCTCCTGATATGGCGGCCTGTGTCAAGGAGTTAAAGCAAGAAACAGCAACATTTCTGCCGGCACAAGAAACTTTTTTACACTCCTCTTCAACTGTCTCAACATGGATGCCATCCACAATTGTCATACTCCCGTTACATGAACGTGCAACTTCAGAAGCCAGCGAACTTCTTTTTTGTACAATTTTCAGAGCATCACAAAATTCCAATGCTCCACTGCATGTCAACGCTGAATACTCTCCCAGGCTATGCCCTGCAAGAAAATCCGGTGCTATCCCCACCTCTTGCATGTAAACCCTGAAAGCCGCAACACTTACCGTCAGTATCGCAGGAAGCATATTTTCAAGCTTACTCAGTTTCGTTATACTGCCCTCGAAACAATTTTTCTTAAAATCATATCCTAAAATGTCATCGGCTTCCTCAAAGGTGTGCCGTGCCGTTGCAAACTGGTCATTCAACTCCCTTCCCATACCTATATGCTGCGCTCCCTGCCCCGGGAAGAGAAATGCAATTTTTCTCATCATACCACCCCAAAATCTTCAATTTGCTGCTTTAACCCTTATTATTCCGTACACTCTCTCTAGGAAACGTAATATTGACCATAAACGTAATGAATCAGATTACAGTAGTTATCAATAAACTCTTCCACCCTGTTACCCTTTAACCTGGAGGGCTCATATTCACACAAAAATCTTATTTCCTCCTCATCTATTTTGACTTTTAAAATAATTTCATAGAATTCCAACAAATTCATACTGTACTCCAAAAGCTCTCCCATACAGAAAAGTGGCAGGATATCACATTTGCCCTTTTCAAGCCTTACACTTTTTATATCTTCTATAAAATAAGCATTCTCTACCCTATTTCTACACTTTTTTACTTTTTCAAAGAGAGTTATGAAATCATTGATTTCGTTAAAATTCACATATAGCGGTACAACTACATTCTCATGCTTTGCTGTGACTTGAACGGTTATATCCTGTTGACCTGTAATCTCTCTTAAAAGGTATAGGTATATTCCCAGAAGTATATCCGTTTCTTCTACTTTCTCTGCCTGCGCAACGGAAGTTATTACTTCTTTGGGGATATTGAATTTTATCACAGAGCTTTCATACTCCATGTCATCTGTATTCATATAAGTCTCAGGTAATGAAACTGCAGCAACTGAAATATTTATTCCCTCTCTCTTTCCGTCAGAGACAACTTCAGCAAGTTTGGAGACTGTAGGGTAATTAAATATATCTGTAATCTTTACCCTTCCAGGATACTTTTCTTCTAAAAGAGTATGCATCTGGATTAACAACAAAGAATTACCGCCTATTTCAAAGAAGCTATCTTTTACCCCTATATTCCGCCTTTTAAGTACTTTTTCCCAAATACCTGCAATATCTTTTTCAATTTCGTTTGAAGGAACTATATAATCGTCTTCATATTGCATCTCCTCCGGAGCAGGAAAGGACTTTCGATCAATCTTGCCGTTAGGCGTTAACGGCATCTTTTTCAACCGTACAAAGAAGGTTGGTATCATGTATTCAGGAAGTTCCTTTAATAAAAACTCTCTGAGCTCTGATTCCCTGATATTGCCTTCATCCACAATATATGCACAAAGATGCTTATCTCCTTCTTCATTTTCCCTTGCGACTACGATTGCATCTTTGATTGCTTTATGACTTATAAGCCTGTTCTCAATTTCTTCAAGTTCTATACGAAATCCCCGTATTTTCACCTGGTGGTCTGCTCTACCTGTAATTTCAAGATTTCCGTCCGGCATCAATCTCCCCATGTCTCCCGTCTTATATAGGATATCTTGGGGATTGCTGTTAAACGGATTCTTTAAAAATACTTTTTTCGTCAGACTAGCATCGTTAAAGTATCCAGACGAAATAAACGGAGTCCTGATATAAACCTCTCCATAGTTTCCCACCTGACTGAGCTTCATATTTTCGTCAAGTATGAGCGGCTGAGTAAAGCTGATAGGCTTTCCAACAGGAATATTGGTTCGTTCTACATCTTCTTTTTTTACAACATAGAAAAATTTAGCCAGTGTTGTTTCCGTTGGGCCATATAAATTAATTAACTTTATTCTGCCATAAAATAATTCGGTGAACTTTCTTATGTCATTCCCCCTTAGCATTTCTCCTGCCAAAAGGATATACCTTAAATCCTTAAAGCTATCCGTTTCATTTACAGTGCTCATCAGGACCTTGAAAAGCGAGGGTACCATATGAATCAGCGTTATATGCCGGTCCTCAATCCATTGCTTCATTTTTCTTGGATCCAGAATGATTTCTTTACTTTTAGGTATACACAATTTGGCTCCGGTACATAAAGGAAGAAACACATCCCTTAAAAAAGGATCGAATGATGGAGAAGTAAATTGGCTAAAAATGAACTCTTCAGTTACGCCAAATTCTGTACTTTCCCATTCAATGAAGTGGCTCAGGCTTCTATGCCTTCCGAGAATGCCTTTTGGCTTCCCGGTTGAACCTGACGTAAAATATATATAGCAATTCTTTATTTCCTCAGTGCCATAGCAAAACTTTAACTCTTCCTCTATTTCTAAAACGCTGTATACTCTGATGTTTTTATAGCTGCCTCCCCATTCCCCCGGAACAAGAGCATTGATAATTCTGCCGCGCTTTTCCATTATGGCATCAATCTTTTCAAGCCATTTTTCTTCGGTAATCACCCATTCCGCTTGTACTTCCTCAATCATGCAACTAATCCTGTTTAATGGAAAGGAAGGGTCTACTGGTACAAATACTCCTCCGGATTTCATCACTCCTAATATTGAATTTACTAAAAATGGATTACTTTCCATCAGTAAAAGTACATTTTTCTTATTGGTGTACCCTTTATAAAGAAATTTAGCTATCCGGTTTGAGTATTCTTCCAATTCACGATAAGTTACAACCGAACCACCATATTCTATAGCAGTCTTATTTGCATTCTTTTCTGCCTGTCGGCTTATTTTTTCATGTATATTTGCAAATTGCATAAACCATCACCCCCAATACAATATTGTTTTCTCAAAACAGTAAACCTTCATTATCAAACTGCTGTTCAAAATCATCGAAATCCACATTCTCAAGTAAATCAACTTTCACTGCAGGCCTGCTGTCATCTTTAAGTATGGCTCTTACTGCACACATCATATTGCCTAAAACTCTACCCATTACAAAGTCCTCATAAAGGTTGCTCTTATAAAGAAGATTCAGTTCTATGCCTTCCAGCTTCTCATTTGCATAAAGAGTTATATCATACTTAGGTTCCATCTTATCAAATTCATGTATCTCCACATCAAGTCCCCTGAGTTTGACTTCCAGTCTATAATCAAAGGGCAGGTAATTAAACATAATTGAGAATAACGCATCTTCACTGTTCCCCTGACTCTTCTTTAGCTCCAAATAAAGTTCATCGTACGGGTATTCCTGATGATTCTGCGCTTCTCTGATTGCCTTATCAACAATCAGCACATACTCTTTATAGCTTGTATTTTCATTTACTGCTGTACGTATTACCAGTACATTCAAGAACACCCCAATCATATCCTGTAAATCAGTATGGTTTCTACCCTCCACCGGGATACCGATACTTAGGTCCTTATGTGCTACTTCACCTAATATGGCGGTTTGAAATGCTGTCATTAAAAATACGAATCTTGTAATCCTGTTCTTTTTGCAATACCAGTCTATTTCCTCAAGCAGATTCTTTTCAATTTTGTTTCGTTTGACTGCACCTGCAACAATTCCGCCTTTTTGCAGACTTTTGCTCAAAAGAGCGGTGTATACAAACCCTTCAAGCTTATCCCGCCAATATTCTCTCTGACGCATTAAAATGTTTGCGCCCAAGAGAGTGTTATGCCATACTGCAAAATCTTTATACTGTACAGGAAGTTCAGGCAAATTTTCTCCGTTGTATAGCCTGGTAAAGTCCCGCATAAGAATTCCTACAGATACTCCATCGGAGACGATGTGGTGCATATCAATCAGCAATATATGCTTGTCCTTTGAAACATTGACCAATGTAACTCGTATAAGTGGAGTGTCTCTTAAGACAAACGGTTTTATAAAGCCTTGTATTTGCTGCCTAATCTGACTTTCGTCAGCCTTTATGTAGTTTAGTCCAAACTCTATATTTTCGTGAACTATTTGAACAGGTTCACTTTCAACGATATCAAAAGATGTCCTTAAAATTTCATGTCTATTTATAAGTTTTGAAAAACTGTCCTCAATTTTTTGTATATCCAATTCTCCAATCAAGGACAGTGCACCGTACATGTTATAGTTGGTACCCTCAGGTTCAAGTTTGCTTACTATAAATATTCTCTTCTGTGCTGAAGAAAGCGGATAATAATCTCTCTTTTCGAGCTTATTAATATTTAAATATTCTGCATTATCAGCCTTCTTGACATAATTAGCAAGCTCTTCAGCCGTAGGCGATTTCAGAATTTCTCCCAAAGGCACTTTAACATTGAATTGTTTGTGCAGCTTTGATGCAAGTTCCATGGCTTTTAGTGAGTGTCCGCCCAATCCAAAAAAGTCACTTTTCAAACTTATTTTCTCTATCCCCAGGACTTCCGACCAAATCTTCACTATCATCATTTCTACGTTATCTCTGGGTGCAACGAACGTTTCTTCAAAGTCTTCATCAGCAACAGCTGCAATAAGGGCTTTTCTGTCTACTTTTCCGTTAGGAAGTAACGGCATTTTCTCTAGTTTTGTAAAGTGTACCGGTATCATATATATAGGCAGATTTCCAGAAAGGTATGCCCTCACTTCTGAAATTGCAATTTCTTCCCCTGCAGCTATGTAAGCAAACAGCTCTTTATCCCCGCTTCCGCCATCTCCGGCAATTACCACCACTTCATCAATACCTTTATATGCACATAGTTTGTTCTCAATTTCACTGAGTTCTATCCTATGCCCCCTAATCTTAACCTGGAAGTCAATTCTACCAATATATTCGATTTCACCATCGGGCAGCCAGCGTGCCATATCCCCTGTTTTATACACATTTTCCATATTGGCAAATCCAGCGGCCATAAACTTACGCTCAGTTAACTCCGGGTTGTTCAGGTATCCCCTGGATAATCCCACACCTGCTATGTATAATTCTCCAGGTACGCCTATGGGCTGCAACTTGTTGTTTTTATCAACAATATATGCCTTCATATTGCTAATGGGCCTTCCAATGGTTGCTTTATCCTTTGTACATCTTGTTGTAATACAATCTACCGTCGTTTCGGTAGGCCCGTAGTGGTTAAAAAGGTTATACCCCTTTTCTAAAATTTTATCTTTCAATGCAACGTCAAGCTTTTCACCCCCGCAAATAATCACGTCAAGATATTCCAGACGCTCCTCCTTTCCTAAAAGCTCCCTTAATGTAGCAGGAACAAACTGGGCGAGGTTTATATGATTTGTTTTAACATATCTGACAAATTCCTTACTGTCGAGAATAACTTCTTTTCTGGGAATAAAAAGAGTTGCTCCACTAGTAATTGCAGAAAAAATTTCTTCTACAGAGACATCAAATGCTATATTGGCAGCCTGCATAATATTCATGTCAGCATGAATGCCGTACTCTTTATTGAACCATGCAAGTAAATTTACTACACCATCATGCTCAATCACGACACCCTTAGGATTTCCTGTCGACCCGGAGGTATATATTATGTACGCCATATCCTTGGAGGAGCTGCGGATTTTCAAGTTCTCGGTCTCTGTACCGTAAGCAATATCATCGCTCAAATCAATTAGAATAATCCTGCCCCCGGCGTCATATGCAACAGGCTTCTGTATTAATAAAACCTTTGCATTGCTATCCCTTAAAATATACCCTACCCTGTCCTCGGGAAATTCAGTATCAATTGGCAGGTAAGCTGCTCCTGATTTTAATACGGCAATTATACCAACGATCATTTCGAGTGAGCGTTCAACCATTATTCCTACAACATCACCTGATGAGACCCCCTTGGAAACGAGTGTGCTCGCAAGTTGGTTTGCTTTACAGTTGAGCTCTCTGTAAGTATGCTTAAGCCCCTCATATACTACTGCAACCTTGTCCGGTGTCTTTTCAGCCTGATGCTCAAATAGCTGGGCTAATGTATATCTATTGCAATACTGAGCATCAGTATCGTTAAATTCAAGCAGAATCTTTTGCTTCTCATTCCTAGAGATAATTTCTATGTCTAAAATCTTTTTATCAGGGTTATTAACAACATCTGCAACTAAATTTACAAAGTGCAGTAAAAATCTTTTCATTGTCTCTTGATTAAATATCTGGGTACAGAATTCCAGTCTGAATTCAATAGCCTCTTCTATCTCCGCAGCTTCAAGAGTGAGGTCAAACTGAGCCACTCCCAAATTGTATTCATAGGGAGTGAAGGTCAGACCATTGATGGAAAGCTTGTCAATTATAGTCTCTTGTAGCGCGAACATCGTATCAAAGACCGGAGACCTGCTTTTGTCCCTCTCCAGTTGAAGCCTGTTTACAAGTTCGTCAAACTGATAGTCTTGATTATCATAAGCATTAAGTGTATTTATTTTCACTTCCTCTAGAAAATTCCGGAAAGTCTTCTCCCCTTGAGGGAAATTCCTCATTGCGAGGGTATTTACGAACATTCCGATGCTTCCTTCAAGATCAGCATGCCGCCTTCCAGCTAACGGGCTCCCTACGATAATATCTTCCTGTCCGCTGTATTTATGCAGCAACACGGTATATGCGGCCAGCAAAACCATATAAAGGGTTGCGCCTTCTTCTGCCGCTAAACTTTTGAGTTTTTGCAGAAGTTCCTCACCCAGTCCGAACTTTATGCTGTCACCTTCAAAGCATTGAATAGCCGGTCTGGGATTATCTGCCGGCAAATTAAGCACTGGTATTTCTCCGCTCATCGTCTCAAGCCAATATTCTTCCTGTTTTTTTAATTCTTCTTCCTGCATAAGGCTGCATTGCCACTGCGCAAAGTCCTTGTACTGTATCTTCAGCTCCGGCAGCTCATTTCCTTCATAAAGGCTTACAAACTCCTTTACAAGAATTCCCAATGATATGCCATCAGATATTATATGGTGCATATCAAACATAATGAAATGTTTTTCGGGCGACAGCCTCAAAAGTCCTATTCTGAACAGAGGCGCGAAACCTAAATCGTAGGTCTTTCTAAATTCCTTTATTATTCTTTCAATATCACATTCTTCTCCCTGGATATAGTCCACTTTAAGTTCTGCCTGGTTACATAGCTTTTGTACTGGTTTCCCTTCAACAAGTTCAAAATATGTTCTTAAAATTTCGTGTCTTTCAACAAGCTTATTAAATACATTCTCAAACCGCTCAACATTCAGTTCACCATCTGCTTCAAGTATCTGTGTAATGCTGTAACCGCATCCGGCACCCTCCATCTGACTTAAAACATACATCCTCTTTTGTGCAGGAGATGTGCAGTAGTATTCCTTCTCCTCTGCTTTTCCTATGGCGGAATATATATTCCTTTCAGCTGTTTCAAGCCACTTTGCCAGTTCCCCTATCTCAGGATTTTTAAATATTTCACTCAGAGGCATATTAGCCCCAAATTCTTTTTTTATCCTTGAGGCAAGTGCCACTGCTTTTAGCGAATGTCCCCCCAATTCAAAAAAATTGTCTCTCATGCCTACTCTTTCCACACTCAGAACTTCTTCACACAGCTTTGACAGCTTTTTCTCCAGTGATGTCACAGGTGCTATGTACCCGGCTAGTCTTT
>JAEXFI010000014.1 GCA_023400235.1 Bacillota bacterium | reverse complement strand
AATGTATTAAGCTGATTGATACTAATAGGTCGAGGGTTTGACCCAAAGAAAACAGGTATTTCAAAAGTAGATGGTCTTAAAGGAACGAGAGTTCCAGTCTATGAGTTAAAAAGGTTTCGAGTCTTCTAACAAAAGAACGAAAGTTCTTCGATACATTATTCAGTTCTTAAGAAGCAGTGCAAGCTTTGATATGTTTATATCTTTCCCGAAGATAAGGTTACAAAATGTACAATCAATCGGCGGGAAAGCTAAATTTAATAAAGTCAAACCTTTCTGGTGGAAATGACGAGATGGATACACCCGTTCCCATACCGAACACGGCAGTTAAGCATCTCAGTGCTGATAATACTTGGCTGGACACGGCCCGGGAAAGTAAGTCTCTGCCAGATTTATATCAAGCCTTCTGTGTTAATAGCACGAAGGCTTGTTTTATTTTTATATGACATTAGCACAACGGCCTTTTACCTCATGCATGACAGCTTGGGGTTTTTTGGTTACACGAATTAAATAAAATTTATTTCTTATGTAGTTTAAGCTTGAGTTCTTAGGTATTCCGCGTACAATATGTTCAAGGCTTTCTTTTTAGATAATCATAATTTAAGAACATTAAGAAGATTATCTAAAAAAGTTATCAAAAATAAATAGCTGTGTATTGCCTGGTGTGCTAAAATGATTTATTATAAATTTTATTATACACAAAATCCTTACGCATAAATGGAAATGGAATTTGTATTAATTACACGCATAGGCTTTAGTGAATTTAAGAATTAAGAGGTGATAAAAATGGGAATAACGCTTGAATGGCTACTTTCCAGTGAACGCCTGAACAATTTTAAATGTATTGCAGGGAAGGAATACATAGGCAATGTGGTTAAGAGCGTAAATATTTTAGATAATCCCGATGTGGTCAAGTGGATTAAAAGGGATGAATTCGTACTGACAACGGGGTATATTTTCAAGGACGATAGTGCACTTCAAAGAAGTATAATAAGAGAGCTAAGGGATGCAGGCTGTGCAGGACTGGGTATAAAAATAAAGAGGTTTTTAAATGTCATCCCCCCGGAGATGATAGAGGAGGCCAATCTGGTAGGACTGCCACTTGTGGAGATGCCGTTTTACTATTCTTTCTCAGATGTGCTGAATATGGTTTATGAAGAAATTAATTCTCAAAAGCTCAATGATTTTGAGGTACAGTATAGATTACTGGACAGGCTCACATCACTGTTTTTTGAAAATAAGGGAATAGATCATATGGTAAATGAACTTGCCATATTTTTAAAAAGGCCCGTTTTACTGACAGACATGGAGAATACGTTGATCTCAGCAGGGATATCGCCTCCACATGCAAACCTGGTACTGGAGCGTGGTACTCATGTATTGACGGACTCAAATATATCACACATATCTTACTTGGACAGCGATAAGAAGGCAAGCAATATTTTTAAACATTTAAACATCAATGGTATTGACTGCAGGTTTTTAGTGCTGATATTGCCGGACTTCAGGGGCAGCCTTTACATATTGCTGGAGGAAGGAGAGACAGGGCTGCCTCAGCAAGGAATTCTTGAAAAGGCATTGCATATCCTCTCTCTGGAAATATCCAGAACTAATGCAGGTAAGGCTGTACCGCAACATACGTATCAAGACTTCTTTCTTGACTTTCTCATGTCAACCAACGAGAAACCTGATGATGAAATTATAAATTTATGTGATTTTTTCGGTTTTGACTACAGGTCTAAAAAGGTGTGTATTACCATAGCGTTTAACGAGTGCAGCAGCGAATATTTAAAAAAACAGATTATAAACGAACTCTGCCAAAGCATCAAAGAGGATGTATGCAAGGATAAAAAAGTATACATCTGCATTGGACGCGAAATGCTGGCAGTTTTTTTATTTTCGGAGAAGAAGGTGGGAGCAGCAGAGGCGGTAGCGCAGGCCCATGAAGTCGCCCTGGCACTGTATGAGCTTGTAAAGGGTAGGCTTTATTTCCAGCTGAGGATTGGCATAAGCAGGTGCCATGACACGGTAGGTGCTATAAGAACCGCTTTCAAAGACTGTATGGATGCATATGGAGTAAATCTGACCATAATGAGCGACAAACCCATATATTCGTACTCCGCACAGACGGCCTATCACCTGCTTAAAAGAGTTTCCTTTGAGGAATTGAATAAAATTTACAAGGACACGGTTGAACCCTTAAGCAGATATGATTCTAAGAATGATGCGGAGCTGCTCAATACGTTTCAGACTTATTACGAGTGTAAATTTAATGCAAGTGAGACAGCAAAAAAAATGTTCCTGCACAGGAATACACTTATGAATAGGTTGGAAAAGATAAAAGAGCTGATTAATTTCAATCCTGATGATTACGGCATGACTTACTCCTTCTATCTTGGCATATGCGCATATGAGATATTGAAAAATGTTAAATAATCACACTCATTGTACCATGTGCATATTGAAAACCGTAAGGAATGTGCATATAGTACTATGAAATGGTAAATTCACCTGCTATAATATAAACATATTAAGACAACTTTTGAGGTGCAAATTTACAAAGCGACAAAGCGACAAAGCGACAAAGCTACAAGGGCATAAGACTTAAAAAGCTGCATTTTAAATATAAACTTAAAAGCTAATAGAAAACTTACGAGGGCGTAATTATAACATTTGTGTTATGTTTACGTCCTTTTTGTATATTAATTCTTGGCAAAGGGCCTGTGAAATAGGGGGAAGAGCTATGGGAGTGGTTTTAACGAATGTCTTCAAGGCGTTTGAAGAAGTTGAAGGCAGACCGAAATATGTACTGAATAATGTTCACTTGAAAATTGGTGACGGAGAGTTTGTATGCATTCTTGGTAAAAGCGGCTGTGGAAAGTCCACATTACTAAACCTGCTGGCGGGTTATTTAAAGGTGGATGCCGGAAGAATAATGGTAGACGGTAAGGAAATAGACGGGCCGTCAGCGCAAAGAGGGGTGGTTTTCCAGCAGCACGCCCTGTTTCCATGGTATACCGTTCAACAGAACATTGAGTTTGGACCGAGACTTAAGAAGAGAAAGGATGCTAAAAAGGTAGCTGAAGAACTGATAACACTGGTGGGACTGAAGGGCTATGAAAAAAAATATCCGGGAAGCCTTTCAGGAGGAATGGCCCAGCGGGTTGGAATAGCAAGAGCTTTGGCAAATGACCCCCAGGTGCTTTTGATGGATGAGCCGTTGGGTGCATTGGACGCCATGATACGTCACAATATGAGATGTGAAATAATAAAGATATGGGAGAAAACGAAGAAAACGATCATATTTATTACCCACAGTATTCCTGAAGCTGTGTACCTGGCTGACAGGGTAGTTTTACTCAAGGATGGACGTGTTGAACAGGATGTCAGGATTAAGCTGGACAGGCCAAGAGATATAAAGAGCGCTGAATTTCAGGAATATGTGGAAATATTCGAAAAGGGACTGACAGAAAACGAGGCAGGATTGTTGATCGCAGAATGAGGAGGAGTTTGTAATGGCACAGGATGAGTTCTTTTTAATAAAGAAATCTACGGAAAAAAATTATTTTGCACCTGCTGTATCCAGGAGGACTGCCGCAATTAAAAAGGCAAAAAACAATAAATGGTATAAAGCTTTTTCCCTGCTGGTTTTCTTTCTTATATGGCAGTTTATAAGCAACCTGAATCTTGAACACAACTGGTTTAATCCTGTGTTCCTGCCCTCACCGTATATGGTGCTTGAAACAGGGTATGCCTATCTTGTCAAAGGAACCTTATTCATACATATTGGTGAAAGTTTTTACAGAATGTTTTCAGGCTTTGTAGTGGGCTTGCTTGTCTCAATAGTCATAGGCGTTATGATAACAAGTTGGAAATGGTTTGACAATATGGTGACTCCGGTTTTGAACCTGGTTGGACCAATACCGGTGCTGGCGTTTCTTCCCATGTTCCTTATATGGTTTGGAATAGGAGAGGGTTCAAAAATTTCATTGATTGCATATGCCACCTTTATCCCTATGCTGGGGTATGTCACAGACGGTATAAGAAACACCGACCCGCACTTGATACGTTCTGCCATCAGCCTTGGGGCCACACCCTTTCAAGTCTTTACCAAGGTGACCTTCAAGTCTGCATTGCCCAATATTATGGCAGGCATGAAAGCCAGTCTTGCATTTACTTTTTCTGCACTGGTTGTAGCAGAGATGATGGGGGCATCCTCCGGCTTGGGCTTTATAATCATAGACTCCAAAAACTGGTTTAAAATGTCGGACATGTTTCTGGCTGCAACACTTATAGGCTTGGAATACACGGTGTTTCACGGAATCCTGTCGGCGCTGGAGAATGTTGTACTGAAGTGGAAAAAGGAAGGGACATCAAATGCTGTGGAGGAGTAATACTCCAGACACACTAAATTAGTATTTTATTAAGGCTGCAGACTTAATATAAGATAAATAGTTATTTATACTTAATTACCGGAAGGGGAAAAATCAATATGAAAATGAAAACAAGAATATTAAGTTTATTATTGGCAGGCATGATGACGGCCACCATAATCACCGGTTGCGGTGACTCTGGCAGCAGTACGGCATCAACTGGAACTGCAGACAGTCCAAAATCAACCGAGGCTCAGTCATCCTCCGCCGCCCAGACAAGCCCGGCTGCAGACGGTGAAAATGAAGTAACCGGCTTGACCTTATATGGAGTCATTGACCCCCAGATTTCTGCGCAACAGATTATTGCAGACAAAAAAGGTTACTTTGCCGAAGAAGGTTTAAAGGTTACAAATAAGCTGATACAGTCCGGCGGAGATATATCCCCGTTGATATCAGGAAAAACAGCGAAGGTATCATTTGAGTCTACATATACAGATATTGCTCTGGCCGCAAACAAAGTAGGAGTAAAAGTGGTTGCCACAGTGGCAGATATCGGAAACACCCAGTGCGTGGTTGCTCGCAAGGGAGTTGAAATCAAGTCTGCAAAGGACCTTGAAGGCAAAAAAATTGGAATAGCCTCTGGAGCAGGGGTGTTAATAGCTATAAGAAACATGTGCAAGGAGTTGGGTGTAGATATAGACAAGATTAAATTTGTTATCCTCTCACCCTCAGATCAGATAGCTGCCTTTGAAAAGGGTGATATAGATGCTATGGCCTGCTGGGAGCCCTGGGTGTCAAATGCTGTGAAGCTGGGAGGAACTCTTCTGTTCAGCGGCTTGAAAGCCTATCTTCCTGAAAAGTCGGGTGATGTAAACTGGTTGAGCTTTTACACCACAATGCAGGTAACAGATGATTTCCTGAAGGAGAATCCGAACACAGTTGCGTCACTTATTAAAGCCATAAAAAAGGCCACGGATTTCATAAGTGAAAAGCCTGATGAAGCGGCGGAAATAATTGCTGCAGAACTGCATTTGGAGACAGCCCAGGTAAAAGAGATAATGGGAAAAAATAAATATACAATGGAATACAATCAGGCTTTTGTTGATGCCAGCGTATCCATGGCAGACTTTATGAAGGAAATGGGAAATATACCGGAGGCTCCAAGCATTGACAAGTATGCAGATTCCTCTATTCTCAAGAAGGTATTTCCGGAGCTTGTAACTGCAAACTGACAATGGCAAAATATACGCACATAAAACACACATAGTACATGGGGAGATAGAGTGAAAGATACATGTTGTATGTCAAAGTGCCTTTCACACAGCAAAAGCCACTACGTGTCTTTCATTTCTATTTGTGTACGCGCTATGCGCGCAGATGGGAGATTAATATGTATGATTTGCTCATTACAGGAGCTGTGATTGTAAATGCAGACGGTATGACAAAAGGCTCCATAGCTGTAAAAGAGGGCAAGGTGGCACAAATATTAAAGGAGCATGAAACTGCGGAGGCAGGGGAAACCTTAAATATTGGAGGCAAATACATCTTCCCGGGATTTATTGACTGTCATGTACATTTTAACGAGCCGGGCTATACCTGGAGGGAGACCTTTGCAACAGGCAGTCAGGCCGCTGCTCTCGGAGGAGTTACAACGGTTGTTGACATGCCCATGTTGAATAAGCCTGCTGTCATGGATGCGGAGGCTTTTGCCCGAAAGCTTTCAATCATTGAAGGAAGGTCCGCTGTAGATTTTGGTTTTTGGGGGGCGTTGATAAACTCAAATCTCAATAGGCTTGAGGAATTAAACAAATGCGGTGTTCTGGCCTTTAAGTGTTTTATGTGCGATCCTGGTGAGGATTACACCTCACTCAACAATGATCAAATCTATAGTGCGCTGTCCATTCTCAAAAATTTTGGAGGTCTGGCAGGCTTTCACTGTGAGGATGATGAAATGGTTGGGAAGCTCACAGAAGAGAAGCTTAAAAATGGACAGCTGTCACGTATGGATTATCTGGAATCAAGACCGGTGGAAGCAGAGCTAAAAGCAACCAAAGCTTTAATTCAATTGTCCCAAAGGACAGGAGCAAAGGTGCACATCTGCCATGTGAGCCACCCTGCCGTTGCCGAGGAAATAAGACTTGCAAAGCTAAGAGCCGTTAATGTAACTGCAGAAACCTGTCTGCATTACCTATTGTTTAGCCAGGAGAATCTGTTGGAAAGTGGAATGCTGTACAAATGCTCTCCGCCTCTGAGAAAGAAAACGGATTCAGATGCACTGTGGTCCTATGTTTGTGACGGAACCATCGACCTTATCTGCTCAGACCATTCTCCCGCAACAGAAGAAGAAAAAGAAGAGGGAGAGCTTGGTGCGTTTGGCGCCTGGGGTGGAATAAGCGGAGTACAGACTACTGTTCAAGGCCTGTACCACCTGGCGGTAAACTTAAGAGGTGAGAGTCCCTGTATGGTGGCAAGGCTTATGAGTCAACGGCCCGCTCAGATTTTTTCCGTCTATGGCAGAAAGGGAGAAATACAGAAGGGTTTTGATGCGGACTTTACTGTAATAGACCCTGATTTGGAATGGGAGATAAAAAATCAGGATCTGAAATATAAAAACAAGATATCTGCTTTTACCGGACTAAAAGGAAAAGGCAAGCCTGTCTTAACCATGGTGAGAGGCAAGCTTGTTTCCAGCCGGGGAGAGTTGAGTGAGAGCTTTCATGGAAGACTTGTGACAAGAATGTAGTTCAAGACATGAAATCAGATGAATATATGGCAAGAATTCAAGGCAAGAATGCAGACAGTAATTAAATTAAATACATAAATGAGTCGGAGGTTTAAATGGGGTATCCAAATGATTTACTAGCAACAAGAGCTGTAATAAAACCAGGGCTTTTTGCAGTTATTCCCAAGGCGGGGCTGGTCAACAATGTAATACCCCAAATCAAAAACTGCAGGGTAAGCATAGTGGCTTCACCGAAAATGGGTGCGGGTTTTGCCCAATATGTAATTGAGGCACAGCCGGGAGGCGGAACGTCAGAGCCTTTCGGTGGTGAGAACGACATTGAGAGCTTTCTTTATTGCATGGAGGGACAGTTTGAGGTAAATGCCGGAGGAAAGAGCTTTATGCTTACAGGGGGCGGGTATGCCTATACTCCTCCGGGCATGGGCATGGGCTTTCTAAACCGGGGCCCTGAGCCTGGCAGGCTTTTGTTTTACAAGCAGAGGTATACGCCCTGCAAGGAAGGACAGCCTTACCTGTACACCGGCAACGTAAACCTTATGGAATACAGGATATATGACAATATGAGCAATGTATTTATAAAGGACTTGCTCCCCGGAGATATGGGCTTTGACATGAATATGCACATTTTATCCTTTAGCCCGGGAGGCTGCCATCCCTTTGCCGAGACTCATGTACAGGAGCACGGTGCCTATGTCTTGGAGGGAGAGGGCATGTATATGCTGGATGACCGGTGGATGGGCATAAAGAAAGACGATTTTATCTGGTTTGGACCATATGTCCCCCAATGCGCATATGGAGTGGGAACAAGACCCTTCACCTATATTTATTCTAAAGACTGTAACAGAGATGCTGCATTATAGCAGGAACCATAAATATTTAAGCCTTGAAGAGGGTACTAATGGTTTTATTGCTGTTTGTTTATATCAAAGGCTGCCTGACCGGCAGCGGAACGGAGACCATTTATGAAACTAGTGATATTAGAGCCTTTGGGTGTGGACAAGGATAAACTTCTGAATATGACTACCCAAATGCTTCAGAATAGAATGGAAGTAGTATATTACGATACAAGGACGGAAGAAGCAGAGGCACTTATAGAAAGGAGCAGGGATGCCACGGCTGTGGTTTTGACAAACTTCAAGTACGGAAGAGAGGTAATTGAGCACTGTCCGGAACTTAAAATGATTTGTGTGGCCTTCACGGGGGTGGACCATGTAGATGTTGAATATTGCCATGAGAGAGGCATTACAGTGTGCAATTGTGCAGGATATTCAACGGTAGCAGTCTCCGACCTTGTTTTTGGCCTGATACTTTCTATCTACAGGAGAATTATTCCCTGTGACAAGGCCGCCAGAGGTGGACTGACAAAGGCGGGACTTATTGGCTTTGAGCTGGAGGGCAAAAAGTTCGGAATAGTGGGCACGGGAGCAATAGGCCTGAGAACAGCAGGCATTGCCAAGGCCTTCGGCTGCCGGGTGTATGCGAACAGCCGCACTGTAAAGCCTGAGGCTGGTCTTGAATATGTGGAGCTGGACACACTGCTCTCCACCTGTGATATTGTTTCACTGCATGTGCCCCTAAACCCGGGAACCAAAGGACTGATAGACGGAGATAAACTCAAGCTTATGAAAAAGGGCTCCATACTTATAAATACTGCAAGGGGACCCGTTGTAGACAGCCAGGCTCTTGCTGAGGCTCTTGAGAGCGGGCAGATAGCAGGTGCAGGCATAGATGTATTTGAGGTAGAGCCTCCTGTTCCTCAAAGCCATCCTCTTTTTACAGCCCCCAACACAGTGGTTACGCCACATGTAGCGTTTGCCACAGGAGAATCCATGGAAAAAAGGGCCGTAATAGTGCTGGATAATATTGATGGGTGGCTGAAGGGTGCACCGAAGAATGTGGTTTGATCAAGGAGACCTTCTCATATGTTAAAGCATGCAGAAATTGATAACCTTAAGAATTGGATTGAGCGTATAAACGAGTTTAATTCCACACCTGAATTCGGTACAACAAGGGTACTTTTTACGCCGGTTGAAATACAGTCCAGGGATTACATAAAGTCTGAAATGAAGAAATTGAATTTAAGTGTGCAGGAAGACGCCATAGGAAATATATATGCCGTGCTGGAGGGACAGGAGCCACAGCTTGAACCCGTTTGGACCGGCTCCCATATAGATTCCGTCCTGAATGCGGGTATGTTCGACGGAGTAGTAGGCGTGGTGGGAGGGCTGGAAGCCCTGCGGCTCATAATGCAGTTGGAGGAAAGGCCCAAGAGAAGCATTGTTCTTATTGTATATACCTCCGAGGAACCAACAAGATTTGGGTTGTCCTGCCTTGGCAGCAGAGCCATGGCAGGAAGACTCACAAGGGAGGATACGAACCAATTGCTGGACAAGGACGGAAACACCTTGGCCGGGGTTCTGGATTCCCTGGGATACAGCAAAAAAGCATTTGAAAGAGTGGCTGTACCCAAGGGAAGCGTGTACGGGGCTGTTGAGCTTCACATAGAACAAAACGGAGTCCTGGATAAGGAAGGACTGTCCATAGGGATAGTAAAGGCCATCTGTGCTCCTACAAATTATGTGGTTGAGGTTCAGGGCTGCCAGTCTCATGCAGGAGGGACTTCAATGACCGCAAGAAGGGATGCCTATATGGCCGCCTGTGAGCTGGCCCTGTCATTGGAGAAGCTTGCCAGGGAGTCCCAGAGCGAGTACACTACCGTCACGGTAGGTTGGGTGGACGTGGTTCCAAATGCAGTCAATGTAATACCCGGTACGGTCAGATTCTCCATTGACATAAGAGATGTTGACTTCCAGTCAAAAAATATGTTGATAGGCAGCCTGAAGGAAGAGGTTGACAGGATTGAGTCGGTACGGGACGTAAGAATAAAGCTGGAGCTTCAAAATCACGATGTTCCAATGAAATGCCATAAAGAATTTATTAAAATTATCGAAAATGCTTGTATGACGCAGGGAGTTGACTATTGCAGTATGATTAGCGGTGCATATCATGATTCGCTTTTCGTGGGAGAATTCGCACCTGTTGCAATGATATTCGTGCCCAGCAGAAATGGTATAAGCCACAGCCCTGATGAGTGGACCGACTATGAGGATATTGCAGTGGGTGTGGATATTCTGGCAGATACACTTCTGACGATGGCAAACAGCATAGATCATAAACGGAACTGCAAATGCTTGACTGTTAATCACAGAGGTTCTGAATTTATCTAAATTCACCTCAATTCACCTAAATTCATCTATTAAGAGGAGCGGTGGCTGTATGGCAGAGAGATTCAACAGCTCTGAATGTCTTGTGAGTGTTCTGAGACATTTAGAATTTTTAAAAAAGATGGATAACGGTTGGAATCACCGACTTTTATACACCCATGCATGGGATGAGGCCATGCATGAGCTGGAGAGCTGGATGCTGGCAGGAAATATGAAGACCAGAAGGGATGCTCTTGGCAACTTGTATGGACGTATAGAGGGGCGGAGTGACAAAACGGTGCTGTTGTCCCATTATGATTCCGTAGAAGGCGGAGGCTGCTATGATGGAGCTCTTGGAGTAATCGCAGGGCTGGCGGTGCTGGACACCCTGTTCAGGAGATATGGAAGGCCGGAGCACAATATTGAACTGCTGGCTGTATGCGATGAGGATGGCGGACGCTTTAAAAGCAGTTTTCTGGGAAGCAGGGCTATTACAGGGGAAATAGGTCTTGAGGAAATAGAAGGCCTGACAGATGCGGAGGGATTGTCTTTCAATGCCGCCAGAGAAAAGGCGGGACTTGCTCCCCTTGACGAAGGACTGCTTAATTCCTGCAAGAGAAGCGATATATTGTGCGCCTTTGAATTGCATGCGGAGCAGGGCAGGAAGCTTTATGACCGGGGAATTCCCACAGGGATAGTAAATACCATCACCGGACAGTACAAAATAAAGGCCATATTTTCCGGACAAGCCAATCACGCCGGAACCACAACTATGCAGCACAGACAGGATGCGCTGGTTGCAGCCGCCGAAATGGTGGGCTTCGTGCAGCAGCTTGCAAGACAGTGGGGAGAGGATGCCGTGGGAACAGTCGGCGTACTGGAGGTTAAGCCTGGAGCTACAAACATCATACCCCATAAAGCCATGCTCATAGCAGACCTGCGATGTCCCAGAGAAGAGGTTCTTGTGAAAATGGGCCTCAGTTTTGAGAAAAAATGCAGTGAACTTGCACTAGATAACGGTTTAGGTGTGGATATTGAATATTTATGCCGGCAGAGGCCTGTGCCCATGGATGGATATCTGACCAGTCTGGCCAGAGGTGCGGCAGGAGAGCTGAACATACCCTTTCTTGATATGTTCAGCGGTGCAGGACATGATATACAGGTAATCAGTTCCATAGCCCCTGGAGCCATGATATTTGTTCAAAGTGAACGGGGAATCAGCCACAGTCCGAAAGAATATACAGAGCCGGGCAGTATAAAAAACGGAATGGATATATTGGGAGAGATGGTATATAGGACGGCTTACAAGGCTTAACTCTTAAATTTTTCAAATTGATATGTATAGAAATGTCTATTTATAGTGTGACGCAATGGTAATATAATATAGTATATAACAAAGATAACCAATACTGATTATATTTTATCCGATAAGGACATTGGGGGAATCTCAAATACATATTGCGGACAAGGCAAAAAAACATATTACAGGCAATTTTAAGCTGCTGCATCTGTTGTCGTGGGCTACGGTAGCAGCATACAATCCATTTATTGTAGTTTATCTGATGCATAACAATCTAAGCACTGCCAGAATTGGTGTAATACTTATGCTTAACTCGATTGCAACTCTTGTTGGACAGCCTTTTTGGGGAATGATCAGTGACAGGATCAGATCCATAAAAACGGTTTATTTGTTTACCATGCTGGCAGCGAGCATACTCATTGTTTTAATGCCTTTTGCAAATGGAGGAGCATTAATGTTTGTGCTGCCTCCTGTCATTGCCTTCTTCTTTTGCAGCATGTCTCCGCTGCTGGACAGCTGGACCATTCAAAGCATCAGAAACAGCGGCAAGTCATACGGCTCTTTCAGACTTTGGGGCTCCCTCGGGTTTTCCATAATAGTTATGATAAATGGAAAGCTTATAAGTCTTACTTTTGTGAATATAATTTTTGTGGTCTTTGGGATTCTCAGCGTGTTGACCCTGAGCATGTGTGCGGTATTTTTCCATTACAGGCAGGAGGAGGTGTGCGGCAGCAACGCTCCGGCGTTATCCCTGAAGGAGATGAAGGTAGGCCGGCTCCTTAAAAATTTTAACTATACAATATTTATATTTTTATCCTGTATAACCTTTATTAACATGACCTCCGTATATAGTTTTCTGGCTACCTTGATCAGGCAGGTGGGAGGGGACGACAATTTATACGGGATTGCCAATGCCATAAGTGCATTCTCGGAAGTTCCCATTCTTTTAATATCCAGCAGGCTGGTAAAGAAGTACAGACCACAGGTATTAATTTTAGCGGGAATGCTGGTATATGCACTCAGACTGTTCATTTACTCCATAGCCAGGGGGCCTGAATTGATACTATTCTGCCAGGCACTGAACGGCTTGTCCTTTGGAATGTTCTTACCGGGAAGTATATATTATATTCACTCCCTGGCGCCTGCCGAACTCAAAGCTACGGCCCAGACTGTAGCTACGGCAATTTATGCCGGTTTGAGCGGTATTATCGGAAATGTTGTCACTGGAAATATGATTTCCCAGTTCGGGATTTTCTCCGTTTACAGAACCGGAGCGTTTATTCAATTTTTTGTTTGCATCCTTTTCCTCATATCCATGCTCATAGGATATAGACCTGCCAAGGCAGAGACATAAAATAAATATATTCCAATTGTGTTACAACCGTTGATTTCAAAAAAATGAAAATATATAATATAAGTCTGTTTAAATAGATATCCCCGTCCACATGGCCGGGGAATATCTGTATATGGTCAGTAAAATATAATGTATATGCGTGCCGCAGGTACGTCAGAAGGAGGTACAGATTATGTCAGCTGCAAACCATCCGGCCTACAAGGAAGAGCTTGAAAGGTGCAGATACACTCTGGATTATGTTGAGAAGAGTCTGGAGAGAGCATTGGAGAAGAGAACAAAAATAAGCGATGAACTGGAAAATGTCAAAAGGCATATGAGCGGAGACAGCAGTGCCGATTATACAAGCATCCTGGTAAATACCATGCTGCAGGATACTTTGGCACTGAAGGTAAGAAATCTATATACTGCAAGAGGCAAGCCCTACTTTGCCAGGGTTGACTTTAAGGAAGACGATACAGTAAGAACCGAGCAGCTTTATATCGGCAAAATGTCCCTTGCAAGAGATGAGGACCAGGAAATAATTATTGTTGATTGGCGTGCGCCCATTGCAAACCTGTACTATGAGGGCAGGCTCGGAAAATCCGGGTATGTATGTCCTGACGGAACAATAGAGGGTGAGCTGCTGCTGAAACGGCAGTTTTCAATAAACAGCGGTAAACTCGAAGAAATATTTGATATAGATATCACCACCAATGATGAATTTTTGCAGACCTATCTGGGAGCAAACGCAGAAAACCGACTTAAGGAAATAGTATCAACAATTCAGGAGGAGCAGAATAAAATCGTCAGGGCTCCCATGTGGAAGCCGCTTATAGTTCAAGGAGTTGCAGGAAGCGGAAAGACCACAATAGCACTTCACAGGATAGCATATCTTATTTACACCTTTGAAAAAACCTTTGAACCCGAAAACTTTATGATTATAGCCCCCAACAGACTGTTTTTAAATTATATATCCGAGGTTCTTCCGGAATTGGGAGTTGAACGGGTCAAGCAAACTACCTTTGAGGATTTTGCCATGGAGCTGATCGGTAAAAGGTTCAAGCTTACCGATGCCAATGAAAAGCTGAACAGGTTTGTCAACCTTAATGGCACTGCCCGGCAGGCAGACCTTAATACGTTGCTCAGAGAAGCTTCTGAACTTAAAACCTCAATGAATTTTAAAGAAATCATTGATGAACATATCTTAAAAATAGAGCGGCAGTTTATACCCAAAAAAGATCTTATGCTGGGTACTAAAGTAATTTATACCTATGAAGAAATCAATAATTTGTTTCTGACACAGTATGGAATGTGGCCTATTGCCCAGAGGATGAATGAGATAAAAAAGAGTCTTAATTCCAGGCTTAAAACTGCCAAGCAGCAGTTTACCTCCCAGATTGAGGCGGAATGTGACAGGAAGGTTGCTGCAGCCAGAATGCAAGCGGCCAATGAGGAAGAACGCCAAAGGATTGTGAGAGAGGCCTTTGAAAAGAGAGACAGAGTTTTAGGCAAGATTGAAAAGGCCTCCAAGACACTTGTTAAGGAGTACCTGGAAGAGCTGCCCAAACTTAGCCCGTATCAGTATTATGTTGAACTGATGGAGGACACAGAGGGGTTTGACCTCCTGGCAGGCAGGTATGCGGGCAGGGAGATATGTGAGTTTACCAGGGAATATACTCTTGAGATACTGGAAAAAAAGCAGTTGGAGCTGGAGGATCTGGCACCCATAATATATCTGAAATACAAAATATATGGGATTGATGAGAAGGTGCCCGTAAAGCACATTGTTATTGATGAGGCCCAGGATTTCAGTGCTTTTCAGTTCTTTGTCCTGAAAAATATCGTTAAGGACAGCTCTTTTACCATATTGGGAGACCTTTGCCAGGGGATACATTCCTATCGCGGCGTAAGGCAATGGGAGGAGATAGTGGATAAGGTCTTTGACGGGAAGAAGTGTGAATTTCTCACACTGGAGCAAAGCTACAGAACAACGGTTGAAATAATGGAAGCCGCAAATGGGGTTATGGGAAAGCTGGAGGAGCTGGTCAGGTTCAGAGGGACTCCTGTCATTAGGCATGGTGAAGAGGTGGAGTACATTCAAAGAGATTCCTTTGAAACTGTTGCAAAGGATATTTCCCAAAGGCTCACGGGTTTTAAAGACAAAGGGCTTAGAACTGTGGCTGTAATCTGCAAGACCATGGAGGAATGCCATCAGCTATTGCCTTTATTGAAGAAGGAGCATAAGGATATCAATCTAATTACCGGAAATGAAATGGAGTACAGGACTGGTATGGTTATTGTGCCTTCTTATTTATCAAAGGGTCTGGAATTCGATGCAGTGCTGCTGTCAAATGCAAACAGGGAAAATTATTCTGAAAATGCTCTGGATACCAAACTTCTGTATGTTGCTATGACCCGTCCCCTGCACAAGTTGTGCATATACTACGTAGGAGAAAGGTCAAGGCTGCTGGAATGAATAATTAAATAAAATAGCAGACTAAAAATCACGTTTAGAGCTGCTGTATGCAGGTTATATCCAAAGAAAAAATATGAAATTGCCCGTGCAATTTCATATTTTTTAGTATTTGCCTAAATAGTTACTGTGCAGAAATCCTAATAAAATAAGCCGGCGATAATGTTCCTGCCTAGGCTTCAGCTGTGTTTTTACTGTTGCGGGCCGCATTTTTGGCGGCTCGAGCCTCTTTCTTGGTCATTTTTGGCGCTTTTTTTGCACTGCCCTTGTCACCCATTAAAATTCTCCTTTCATATATACAATTGTGTGTTATTGGATAATTTCCGGTTACAAGTATTATTTCCAGACATTACTATTAAAATACACAATTACTGTAATATAAATTAATTAATATAATAGGTGTTTACAGCTTTATCATAGCGGCATGCAAGGCCCAGCTGTACTGCAAGGGCCTCCAGCTTTAAATAATCTGACCCTTTGAAAGAAATACGGGAGGTGTTGAGCCTCTCTTTAGCTTCTGTATCCAACCTGGCATAACCAAGGGCTTGAGCATCTTTCATGGAAATGCAGCTGATGCCGTCAATAGAAATTATATTTTGACTTAAAACCACAAGGGACTTATTTAAAATCAGAGCAGTCTTCTTATCTCCGTTAAACTTTGTCTGTTTCAACAGTTGCGTTGCAGTTCTCACAGGTACAAGCCTGTTTTTTTCCCATACAGAATTGTACCAGGACCACTCCACCGGCTTGGACAATCCCCGTTTGCCTCCAATCTCCAGTGTAAAGGATGGGATCTTCAGTTTCATAATACACCAGTCCTTAAAGCCTGAGGTAGAGGATTTATAGTTCGCAGGACTTACAAGTGTATACCCGGTAAGGTTCTTAAGCATATTTGCATATGCAAGGTCTCTCTGTCTGTCAGCTCCCTGCTGACCGAAATACCAGTAAATAATATCACCTGCTGCGTGATACGCCATAGTCAGGTCAAATTCAACACTCTCACACAGGTTTTTGATTGCCTGGGTTTCAGGCTCCGAAAAGGGTTTTTCACCCGTAGAGTAGGAGCTGGTAATCTCCTTGTACCATAGGGCATCATAATTATGATTCAGGTCAACCTTATTGGCATTGAAATAATATGAAGGGGTGCCGTTTACGCAGATCTGGACCCCGTCTGGATTCACAAGAGGCTGGAAATAGAAAGACACTTCCTTGTCCAGGAGCTTTTTAATGTTATAGTTATCGAGGGTTTTATTCTCCGAATATGCCTCAAGTATGTATTGAATTTGATTCAGGGTGAGAATAGTGCCCATATATTCTCTGGGGTGGTGGGAGGCATTGATAAAAAGCTTCTTTGGACCGTTTCCAACTTTTAGCACCGTCAGATTGCGCTTCGCCACGGATTGCCCTATTTTGAACAGATATGTGATGTTGCTGTAATTCCGGTTTAATTCATTCAGCCTGGTTTCAGTGTCCTTGTATACGTCCTTGCTTTTATAGATCTGCTCAAGGGTTTTGGAATAGGCAGGCTTTGCAGTCACAGAGGTATATGTTGTGAAAGAGGTAAGCATAAAAATTATTGCCAGAAGAAAAAGCTTTATATGTTTCGACATGAAGTCCCCCAATACACTAAATAATTAAGTAAATTTTGTCGTAAAAGCATATTTAATTTTACAGGAAAATTCCCGGAATGAACAGAGGGTAACGGCGATATATGGCTTTTTTCCATAACACTTTTCAAAAGAGAATATAAAAATAGAGCCGGCAGAAAAGCCGACTCTGTAGTCTGTCAGACTTTGGTTTTAAGATAAGTGATAAAATGCTGCGCTGTTCTGCCGGATAAGCCTCCGTGGCGCATTTCCCATCTGTTGGCCTCCAGCAGCAGCTGATCTTCAGGAAGTGAAATGTTGTGTTTGTCCGCCAAAACGCTGACAATGTTATTAAACTCCTTCTTGTTGGGGGAGATATAGAGGATGGACAGTCCAAACCTGGCAGCCAGTGAAAGCTTCTCCTGCACCGTATCATTGGTGTGGAGATCATCATCCCTGTCAGCCTTGTCGCTCCACTTTTCACGGATCAGATGCCTGCGGTTGGAGGTGGCATACAGCAGGACATTTTGCGGATGGATTTCCAGTCCTCCTTCTATTATGGCTTTGAGATACTTATACTCTGTTTCATATTCTTCAAAGGAAAGGTCATCCATATATATTATAAACTTATAATTCCGGTCTTTTACCTGTTGAATTATCTCCTGCAGATATCCGAACTGGTGCTTGTATACCTCAATCATCCTCAGACCGCGGCTGCCGTATCGGTTTAGAACAGCCTTGATGCTGGTGGACTTTCCCGTACCGCTGTCTCCATACAGCAAAACATTGTTAGCCCTGTGACCGTTTATAAAATCCTCAGTGTTTTTTATAAGCTCTTTCTTTTGAAGCTCATAGCCTACCAGGTCCTCAAGCGTAACCGGCTCTGTATTAAGTATTGGTACGATATTTGCTGATTGACCTTCCAGGTTTCCGCCGGATACAACTTTGAATGCCCTGTATATTGCAAATTTGCCTACTCCAAAGCGGCGATAGTAGCTGCTGATATGATTATAGAATTCCTGGTTGTGGGATGCGGAGCCAAGCACACCTGTAAGCTCTTTTAAAGCCCATACCGTCTGCGGATCTATTATGGCCTTTGTACAGTCAGAGCTGACAAAGTCAGAAATAAAGCAAAGGCATTTGATTCCCAGAACCTTATCAATCAAACTCAGGTCAAAATCGTAAAGTCTTTTGAATAAATCAAAGTCATTTATGGCGAGCCTGGTGATGGTGCCTTCGGCAGAGCCGTTAATCTCCAGAGACTTTGAGAAGCAATTTTCATCGTTGACCAGGGAATAGGTCAAAAAGCCGTGCCAAAGATTTCCTGCCAACCCGTACCGGACGCCAAATTCAACCAGCTCATTGGCACACTGGTATATATTCTTTTTAATTTCTTCATAGTTAATACTTTCGTAATTGTTGATTATACCTACGAAATTTTCAAAAAGGCTTTGGTTTTCAAAATTACGGTACAAAAAAAGTTCGTTTATATCTGCATACATAAAGTTATCCTCGACCCCATCCTGCTCAATAATCTTCAAGCAAGTTTTTCTTATTTTATCACATTTGAGGCTCAGGATGTCAATCTTTCAAATAAATATGAATTGAATTTATTTTTCACTGGTTTATTTTCCTGAAAAAATTTCCTGTGCCCCGATGCTGTCCAGTGTGAAGCCATAGAGCCTGTTTCTGTTATTATAGGCCTGCTCCTGTTTATACAGGATGTCTACAATGTCTCTAGGGGTATACTGTCCGTCTTTTGACTCCATAGTCTTTAGCCTTGCAATTTCAGGGGCAGTGGTATAGGAAAGCCTTCCAAGGTGGTACACATCCAGGGTTATTTTATTTGGGCTGCTGATATACCTGTCAATATTATATCGGGCTATTAAACGTTCTGTATTGGTAAGGCTTAGAATGCAAACACCTGCCACAACAGTTATACCTATGAGCTTTATGGCATCTACGCCGGGAAGGAAGGATTTCAGCAGCAGCCATACAAGGCACAGACCGATAATACACATGAACCAGAGAGTCAGCACACGTTTCACACTCAAGCCATATACATCAACATAAAGGAGCATTCTTTTCAAGCCTGAGACAAGCAGAACTCCATTGCAAAGGCACAGAGAAACCGTGCAGAGCTTAACCCACAGGGGAAGGTGGGTGCCCTTTTTCCTGGTCATTACCATGACAAACAGAGCAATTGAAAATATCAGGCCTGAAGCTGCAGTAAGCTCAAAGAAGCCCCTTCTGGCATATTCTGCGTAAGACATATCTGTCAGAGTGATATTGCTGGTACCTCCGAACAGGTAGGCAAATTGAAAGCCGACGAAGGCTATGAGAAGAATATTTATAATGGTCAGAAAAGTTCCTACAATCAGGCTGTCCAGACAATTGCCAACTGTACCGGCAGGCCTCTTCTTTATATCTTCGTATTTAAGGCCAAGCAGAGCAGCGGAGAGGAGAATACCTCCGAAGAACCCTACAAGGATGTCGGCAAACGCATTACCAAAATCCACGCCCATATAATTTATCAAGTTGTTTACCGCATTCTCAAATACAGCGTCAGCACTCATAAACAGGCCAAGCAGGATCAATGCAACTGGAAGTGACACTGCCAGGCCAATAAAAATCAATATGGCATTTTTAGAGGTATTGCTTTTCCTGCCCCTGAGGTATTCCAGAGAGATAAAGGGCATGGCAAGATTGGTAAAAGGTCTGCATATTACATTTACCAGCACCTTCAGCAGCATGTCAAAGGAGAAAAGCTTTTCTCCGGGGCTGTTTCCAAGCATTACAAGCTGTATGCACACCACACTGATAAGAGTAAGCCAGGTTATAAACTGGGTGCTGGGGTTGTAATGGAGGAAAAAGCTGAAGGCCAGCAAGAATACCGGGAAAGTCAGATAAATTGCAGGCTTGTTAAAGGGCTTGCCGCTTTCCTTGAAAAAGTAGAAAAGAGAGGAATAAAAGGCAAGGGCAAATACAGGAACGGAAATTCCGGCGGCGCCTAATAAGATAGTTTCGGTAAAGAGGATTGCAAGCAGGATGCTCAATACTGAAATGATAACACCCTTTGGCGAAATTACCCTGGCCTTGAAGGCCTGGTATTCCGGAGTTTTATCACGGGGAATATATGGGCTGTAATAGGGTGCTCCTGCGGGAACTGCTGCTGCTGACGGATTATTTACCCCGCTGTCCGGTGTTTGCTTTGTGGTGCCCTCATTCTGGGGGTTTTTCTTATCTTCCATGGATAATCACTCCTTTTATGGTTTTACTGACTGATACAGACAGCATAATTCAAGACCTGGCGTTAGAGCTGGCTATTTTTTAACCGCTGTTTCATTTTCCGGCACGTATTCCAGAATATCCGCAGGCTGGCAATTCAATGCCTTGCAAAGCTCTTCCAGGGTGGAAAATCTGATGGCCTTGGCCTTATTGGTCTTAAGTATTGAAAGATTTGCAGTTGTAATTCCTATTTTTTCGGCCAGCTCGGTTGAGCTCATCTTTCGCTTGGCCAGCATTACATCAACATTTACTATGATGGGCATCTTCGTTCTCCTTTACGCTAGATAGTCAGGTCGTTTTCCTGCTTGTAGTTGACTGCCTGGTAGAATAGCTGGGAGATTATGAATATGCAGGCAGAGAGAAATAAGAAGGTAAGTCCCACAAGAAGCACAAAGGCTGAGGGGATGAAATATATGGCAGCCAGGTAAGCTGCTGCAATAGGAAGACACCAGTGGGCTATATATTTTATCCGTTTTGCCGTATCATAGGTAAAAGGATCCTTTTTATTGATATTGTGAAGTATTTTTTTTGCCTGTACAAGTATGGAAAAGGCACATACTCCAGACAGAAACAAAAGCACCAGCATTGAATAATACACATTTTCTGATACATAGCTGTTTTTAAAAAGGAGATAATTGTTCAGCGTCCATGGCAAGGATGCTACGGTGATTACTCCCAGTATTTGAAATACAGTACACAGCACCTCTACCACATTGCTGAGATTTTTTTGCCCGGGCAGCTGAAGCTTCATATAAACCTCCGTAAATTACTTTAATGTTAGTGGTTAGTTGTTGCAGACCACTAATGATATAATAATATATTATCAACCTAACTGTAATATAACTCAGTAATTATTGTTTGTCAATAATAAAATAATAATAAATGATAATTAATAGTTGAGATACAATTATTTTTATGTTACAAAACTAAAGAAAACTAAATAGACTAAATAAGGGTCTTGGGTAAGGACGGAAAAGAATATGGAAGAATAGGAATAAAACACAGAAACAGGACGGTAATGAAAAAAATATTTGATTAAATTCAATAAAATAGTATAATTTAAACAAATGCATTTTGGTCAGGCTTTTGGTCTGGTTGTTAGATATATTTACTGGTTGACATAAAAAAATCTCTATAGTAAAATACGCATACAAAGGCTTTTAGCCCTGTACAAGTTAATATTAAAAGGTTGTGATCAAGAACCAGTAGCAGTGTTCAATCCTCCAGAGAGCCTTCGGTTGGTGAAAGAAGGCGGATACAAATACTGTGAATTCATCTTGGGAGCTATACACTCAAAGGCATTGGCCCTGTAGGTGTTATCGGGATTCACCCGTTATAGTGGAGGAACAAGCATTTGTTCAATGAGGTTGTGAAAACAATGAAGCATGGTGGTACCGCGAGATAATCGCCCCTGTAGGTTAACAGAGGCGTTTTTTTATTGTCTTGAAGAGGTTGTACTTTTTGAGATTATTAAGAATTCAAAATTATCCCATGGGGATGGTTTGAATATATAAATAATTAATATGTAGAACGGAGGAACGGGTATGAAAAGAATTAATAGGGGTTTATTAGTATTATTGTCTGTGGCGGTGCTGGCAGGAACAGCGGGCTGTGGCACTGGAACCGGAAGCCGGAAAAGTGATG
This sequence comes from Bacillota bacterium, assembly GCA_023400235.1. GTDB lineage: Bacteria > Bacillota > Clostridia > Acetivibrionales > DSM-1351 > Ruminiclostridium. The sequence goes on along the minus strand of JAEXFI010000014.1, from coordinate 181,467 downwards.
GTTCGGAGAAGCTGAAAATAGGGATTATTCAGGGCATGGAGCATGTTGCACTCGACTCGGCACGGGAAGGTTTTATTGAAGCGCTCAAGGCTAATGGCTATACTGAAGGAGACAATATTTCAATTGATTTGCAGAATGCGCAGGGGGATCAGAATAATCTTTCAACCATAAGTGACCGCTTTGTAAGCAATAAATCAGATTTGGTGCTTGCCATAGGAACTCAGGCAACCCAGTCAATTGCAGGAAAAACCACAGAAATACCTATAGTTGCCACGGCTGTCACCGATTTTGAATCAGCCAAGCTTGTGGAGTCAAATGAAGCTCCCGGAGGCAATGTAACAGGAACCTCAGATATGAACCCAATCAAGGAGCAGATGGATCTCCTGAAGAAGCTGGTACCTGACGCCAAGAAGGTTGGTGTAATGTACAACTCCAGTGAGGTTAACTCCGTAGTGCAGGCAGAGGCTGCAAAAGAGGCTATTGAAAAGCTGGGACTCACATATGTTGAGGCAACGGTTACCAACTCAAACGATGTTCAACAGGCAACTCAATCCATAGTGACTGAATGCGATGCAATATACATTCCTACTGATAACACCTTTGCATCTGTAATGCCACTTGTCAGCAGTGTTACCACAAAAGCAAAAATACCGGTTATCTGTGGTGAGTCAAACATGGTAGTGGGCGGCGGAACAGCGACTCTTGGCATAAATTATAAGGATCTGGGCTACCAGGCCGGCCTTATGGCTGTCAAGATACTAAAGGGAGAAGCCAAGCCTGCATCTATGCCTATAGAAGGCTCCAAGAACTTTGACTATGCGATTAACGGCACAGTGGCTAAAGAAATCGGACTGAAGATACCGGCTGATTTGGAACAGTATATTATAAAGGAAAAATAAAACTGGGTGGACACCTGGCCGGCAGGTCAGGGTTTAAATCTATGAAAACGGGTGAATTAAATGCTGGATATAATTCTTGGTGCAATATCCCTTGGCCTGCTTTGGGCTGTAATGACCATAGGCGTGTATATTACCTATCGCATTCTGGATATTGCGGATCTGACTGTTGAGGGCAGCATCGCAATGGGTGCGGCCATTGCAGCCAAGGCAATAAGTGTTGGCATAAATCCATTTGCTGCAACGGCTTTGGCTCTGGTGGGAGGATTGGCAGCGGGGCTGATAACAGGGCTGCTGCACACAAAGCTTAAAATACCGGCTCTCTTGTCGGGAATTTTGACCATGATTGCTTTGTACTCTGTCAACTTGCACATAATGGGAAAGGCCAATATAGCTCTTTTAAGGATGGATACGGTCTATACACCTTTCATCAGGCTGGGCTTGGATAATACTGCGGCCGTGATTTCACTGGGACTTATATGTGTTTCGGTGGTGGTGGGTTTGCTGTACTGGTTTTTTGGAACAGAAATCGGCTCTGCGATACGGGCAACCGGAGATAATCCCAACATGGTACGTGCCCAGGGTATCAATACCAACGCAATGAAGATAGTAGGCCTGATTATCAGCAACGGCCTTGTAGCGGTGAGCGGAGCCTTGATTTCTCAAAGCCAGAGCTTTGCGGATGTACAAATGGGGGTAGGGTCCATAGTTATCGGCCTTGCGTCTGTAATCATAGGTGAAGTGCTGTTTGGGAAGAAGAGTTTTTTCAGCAGGCTTATTGCACTGGTCTTGGGTGCTATTACCTACCGTATAATAATAGCCCTGGTGCTGAAGTTAGGTATGCCTGCTAATGACTTGAAGCTGTTTACAGCAATCACAGTTGCAGTTGCCTTGGCATTGCCCGAACTTAAAAAATATTTCCGCCCTGCAAAAATATCCATTAAGGAGGGCGAGTAAATGCTTAAGGTAAATGGAATATACAAGGTATTTTATCCCGGAACCGTAAATGAAAAGCTTGCGCTTAAAAATTTAAGCCTGGAGCTTGAAGAGGGTGATTTTGTCACCTTGATCGGCGGAAACGGTGCAGGCAAGTCAACCCTGCTGAACAGTGTTGCTGGAGTATATCCGGTGGATAGGGGTTCTATTTTCATAGATAATACCGAGGTTACAAAATATTCGGAACACAGGCGTGCGGCATTGCTGGGCAGGGTATTCCAGGACCCCATGATGGGTACTGCCGCAAATATGGGTATAGAAGAGAACCTGGCTCTGGCATACCGGAGAGGACAAAGCCGGGGCTTAAGCTGGGGAATAAAAAACAAGGAAAGAGCTCTCTACAGGGAATTGCTCAGCCATCTGGAGCTGGGACTTGAGAACAGGCTGGATGCCAAAGTGGGGCTGCTCTCAGGAGGCCAGAGGCAGGCGCTGACCCTTTTGATGGCGACGCTGAAAAAGCCGAGAATTCTGCTGCTGGATGAGCATACTGCGGCACTTGACCCTAAGACTGCCGCCAAGGTATTGCAGCTAAGCGACAGATTCATTGCAGAGGATAAGCTGACGGCTTTAATGGTAACCCACAACATGCGGGATGCAATCAAGCACGGCAACCGATTGATAATGATGCATGAGGGCAAGGTTATACTGGATATAAAGGGCGAAGAGAAGCAGAAGCTCACAGTGGAAGACTTGCTAAAGCGGTTTGGGAAAGCCAGTGGTGAGGAATTTGCCAATGACAGGGCGCTTCTTTCATAAGAAGGTAAAGCCCGGGTGAAGAAAATAAATATGTTATGGTAGAAATAATGGTTATAACCGGCGCCTGTGTTTTCTGCGGAAAACTCAGGCGTTTTTGTTCGCCTGCATGGGCGCTCACAAAAACGCAAAAGGGCTGGTGCCCAGTGAATAAATTTATCCATTGGACACCAGCCCCTTTATGTTACTGAAAACTAATTCCAGCTTAAATTATATTAAATAATTTACTTGGCAATTACTGCCTTTGCTTTTGCCGCGATGTTCTCAGCTGTGAAGCCAAAGTGCTTGAAAAGCAGTTCAGCAGGGCCTGAGGCACCAAAGGTATCTATTGTCACGGTTTCACCCTTTAGGCCCACATACTTGTGCCAGCCGAAGGAGGTTGCAGCTTCTACTGCAACTCTGTTTGCCACTGAAGAAGGCAGTACACTTTCCTTATATTCTGCGGACTGCTTCTCAAAAAGGGCCATTGAAGGCATGCTTACTACTCTGGCATCTATGCCTTCTGCCTGGAGCTGTTTTCCTGCTTCAAGGGTCACATGCACCTCAGAGCCGGAAGCTATAAGGATAACCTGTGGAGCGGAATTCTTTGAGTCCAGAAGTGTATATGCACCTTTTAGGGCTATCTTTCCGTCAATATCAAGAACAGGCAGGTTCTGTCTGGTTAAAACAAGACAGGTTGGTGCAGATGTACTTGTAACGGCTGTAAACCAGCCGGCAGCAGTTTCATTTGCATCAGCAGGTCTGAAATCAATAAAGTTTGGTATGCTTCTGACGGAAGCAAGCTGCTCTATTGGCTGATGGGTTGGTCCGTCTTCTCCAACTCCGATGCTGTCATGTGTCATTACATAGGTAACAGGAGTCTTCATAAGAGCTGATAATCTCATGGCACCCTTCATGTAATCAGTGAAAACAAAGAAGGTTGAGCAATAAGTCCTCAAGCCGCCGTAGATTGCCATGGCATTGGCTATGGCTGCCATTCCGTGCTCTCTTACGCCAAAGTGAAGATTTCTTCCGCTGTAATCAGCAGCCGAGAAATCACCCATATCCTTCATGTAGGTCTTATTGGAAGGAGCCAGGTCAGCAGAACCTCCAACAAAGTTTGGAAGCTTTCCGGCAAGATAGTTTATTATGTTTCCGGATATGGCTCTGGTAGCATTTGGCTTTGTGTCAAATTTCCAGAAATTTTCATCCTTCAACAGAAGCTCTTCATAGTTGTTGCCCTGCCACAATTCCCATTCCTTTGCAAGGCCGGGATATTCCGCAGCGTACTTTTTAAACATTTCGTTCCAGGCTTCTTCGGCTTTGATGCCTGCCTGTACAAAATCCTTGGTAAACCCGGCAACCTCATCGGTTACATTGAAGCAATCATCCTTGCACATTCCCAGGTATTCCTTGGTTTTACTCAAAGCTTCTACGCCAAGGGGCTCTCCGTGTACTCCGGAGGTTCCTGCTTTTGGCGAACCGTAGCCGATCTGAGTATTAACTATTATGATGGAAGGCATACCTGTTTCAGCTTTTGCCTTTTCTATGGCAGCGCTGATATCGTCGGCACTGTTGCCATCCTCAACTCTGAGAACCTGCCAGCCATATGCATCAAAACGCTTAGCTACGTCCTCTGTAAAGGCTATGCTGGTATCCCCTTCTATGGTGATCTTGTTGCTGTCATATAAAAGAATCAGCCTGCCAAGCTTCAAAGTGCCTGCCAAAGAGGCTGCTTCAGAGGCAACACCTTCCATAAGGCAGCCGTCACCTGACAATACATAAGTATAGTTGTCAACTACGTTATAGCCTTCCTTGTTGAACTTGGAAGCCATCAATCTTTCTGCCATTGCAAAACCCACGCCGTTTGCAACACCCTGTCCAAGGGGACCGGTGGTGATTTCAACACCTTCAGTGTGACCGAATTCGGGGTGTCCGGGAGTTTTGCTTCCGAACTGTCTGAAGTTTTTAAGGTCTTCAAGTGAAACATTGTAGCCAAAAACGTGCAGAAGTGAGTATAACATTGCTGAACCGTGACCTGCAGAAAGAACAAATCTGTCTCTTCCCGCCCAATTTGGGTTCTTTGGGTTGTGCTTCATGTGCTTGGCCCAAACCGAATATGCAATCGGAGCTGCTCCCAGCGGCAGGCCCGGATGTCCGGAATTAGCTGACTGAACTGCCTCGGCAGCCAAAATCCTTATGGTATTTATACATGCTGTGTCTAACTTACTCATTACTAAGTCCTCCCCAATAATCTATTTTTATGACAGCTATCAGCCTACTTAATTGAAAAGTACCAGATTTTCCGATAGATGTCATAACTGTTAATGTTAAATGTTTTTAAAAAGGTTTTGAAAAACTTTAAATCACTAATATATTAACACAAACACAAATAAAAAATAAATATAAAATACTTACTTGTTAAAAAAATATCTATTAAATCTAAAAAACAGGCTGGAAACATGTACAAAATCATAAGCATTATACAAACAGTCTCTGTCAGTGAACGTCAATTTATTCTGTAAGATGAAATAAAGCCTAAGAAAAATATTTTATTTAAGAAAATTCCCTGGCTGTTTTTGGTATAATATTTAAATGGGGATTAATATGCATATGATACTTTCCGTTGGAAGTACACACCAACCGGGTTGAAAGGACGAAAGACATGTCGCAGATAAATGCAAGACACAGGGACAACTGTGATAACAACAGGATATGCAGCGGTTACTGCTGTACGCAGATAAAGGATTTCTCCGTGAAGGTCGGAAGAACGGAAATTCTGAAGAACGTAAATCTTCATTTGCACTGTGGGGAGCTCACTGCACTCATAGGGCCTAACGGAGCAGGTAAAAGCACATTGCTCAAAGCAATTTTAGGGGAAATAAAACATGAAGGCTCTATAGTATTTGCAGGGTCAAATGGAGAGAGTTCCGTGAAGCCCAAGGTTGGCTATGTTCCTCAGCAACTGGAATTTGATACGGCAGCGCCGGTCAGCGTTAAAAATATGTTTTCGGCCTGTCTGGGTAAAAGACCTGCCTTTATGAGCACTTCAGGACAGATTACCCAAAAGGTGGCAGAATGCCTTGCCAGAGTACAGGGGGAAGGGCTGATTGATAAAAGACTGGGTGCCTTGTCTGGGGGAGAGCTTCAAAGAGTCCTGCTGGCATTGGCTTTGGAGCCGGTTCCTCAACTGCTGTTAATGGATGAGCCGGTATCCGGGGTGGACAGGAAGGGTCTGGAGGTTTTTTATGAAATAGTCTCACAGATCAGGCAAAAGTACGATCTTACAATAATACTTGTATCCCACGATCTAGACCTGGTAAAAAAGCATGCCGATAGAGTTGTTCTGCTGAATAAGACTGTAATATTGAACGGCCCCCCTGGTAAGGTATATAATGACAGAAAGCTGCATGAAACCTTCGGGTTGTCAGGAATTATTGGTGACAGCGGAAATAAGGACCTGAGTTAGCAGTTTTAAGCCCAAGCCGGTTATTTTAAGCCGGCAGGCTGATTGTGACGGCATTCATAAAGCCGTAAGGTAAGATAAGGTGAAGAGAGGTAGTGAATTTGGACCATATTTACGGTATTTTAAATACAATTTTGCCATTTGGGTGGCTTGAGTACGATTTTATGAAAAATGCCCTGTTGGCTGTTTTGCTGATTACACCTGTATTTGGCATTCTGGGAACAATTATTGTAAACAACAGAATGGCTTTTTTCTCAGATGCCCTGGGCCACGGAGCCTTTACAGGCATTGCAATAGGAAGTGTAATAGGCTTGGTACGTCCTGCCTGGTCGGCAGTATTTTTTTCCATTGGCTTTTCCGTGCTTATAACAATAATAAAGAACAGGACCAAGACTTCAACAGACACTGTCATAGGCGTATTTTCATCGGCGGCAATAGCGGTAGGACTTGTGCTGGTGACCTCGGGAGGCTACAGCTACAACTCCTACCTTGTGGGGGACCTGCTCAGCATAGCACCCGCAGAGATAGGTGCACTGTTTTTGCTGGCGGTACTGATTATTATCCTATGGCTTGTATTTTACAACAAGGTGCTTATGGTCAGCGTGAATGTGTCTCTGGCAAAGAGCCGGGGAATCAACACTCTCGCGGTTGAACTTGCATTTACTGCAATTATTGCTGTTGCCGTAACCATAGTCATCCAATGGGTGGGTCTGCTCATAGTGAACTCTCTGCTTGTGCTGCCTGCCGCCGCTGCCAGAAATATCTCAAACAATGCAAGGCAATATAATGCAAGTGCCATATTGATCTCGGTGTTCTCCGGAATATTGGGACTGATATTGTCCTATTACATGGATACTGCAACGGGAGCAACCATAGTCATCATATCAGCGGTTATTTATTTTATTACATTGGCAATGAGGAAAAGATTTGCCTGAATTAATGGTTCCTAGCCCATTACGACCAGAAGGCTGTTCCTCTCTGCAAGCTCCGAATAGTCTACATGACAGCCCTCAAGGGTTTTGCCGTTGACTACCACATGTTTGACACCCTTTTGTACACCGGCAGAATTATCCACCTGGATATCCAGCTGCTTTCCACGGAAGATTTTTTTCATTGTAAATGAGCGCCAGGTGGAGGGGATGCAGGGATTTATATCTATTCCCTCATATTGGGGCTGTAAACCCAGAATACCGTTGACTATGGCAACCATTACCGTGGAAGCTGTTCCTGTGAGCCAGTGAACATGAGAACGGCCATGGTTAAGGGTGTCTACTCCCTCGGTGGCCTGCCCGTGAACATAGGGCTCCAGGCATCTTATTTCCGCATGCTCGTTCATTGCAGCGGGATTTATTTCGTTAAAGTACTCGTAGGCCCGGTTCCCATTACCCACTATGGTTTCTGCCAGTATCAGCCAGCCTTGGGGCTGGGAGAAAATACCCGCATTTTCCTTGGTGCCCTCATTGAAGAGAATCATTCTTGCCACCGGGAGTCCGAACTCTTTGAAGGCAGGATAGAAGAGCCGCGCACCATACTTGGTATTCAGTCTGTTATACACCTGGTCAAGAGCAAGAACGGCCTTTTCATCACGGGCTGCACCGCTGATTACCGCCCAGGTCTGTGGATTGAGCCATATATTGGCCTCCTTGTTGTTTTTTGAGCCGATGATATATCCATCCTCTGTAAAGCCACGTACGTACTGGTCAGTTTCCCAGGCGTAAAGCTCAAAGGCGCTGTCCAGCCTGTCCATGTGACTGCCGGCCCATTCTGCATCCTTGAGATTGTTTTTTCTTTCGGCAAAATCCTTGAAGCTGGAAAGCGCATAATACAATTGGAAGGCAACGAACATTGATTCACCCTTTGTACCCAGCCTCAGACAGTCATTCCAGTCTGCAAAGAGGCCCGCAGGGAAGCCATGGGAACCCTGGCGGTCCAGGTTGAATTGGATAGCCTGCTTTAGGTGCGTATAAACGGAGGCCTCTCCTTTATCAGCATATGGAATAACTTCATCTATAAAGCTCCATTGTCCGCTTTCTTTTATGTAGGTCATAACTGTGGGGAAGAGCCATAAGGCGTCATCTGCCCTGTAAAAGGACTGTCCGGTCTTTTTTGAATATTCTGATTCATCAGGAGTAACTTCCTTCCCCGGTATATGATTGAACTTTACCAGAGGAAGTCCTCCCCCGTTTGACACCTGGGCGGATAGCATCAGAGAAAGTCTTTCTCTTGCCAGATTGCAGTCCAGGTGAATTATACCCTGAATATCCTGAACGGTATCTCTGTAGCCCAACCCGTTTCTGAGGCCGCAATACTGGAAGGAGGCGGCTCTGGACCACAGGAAGGTAATAAAGCACTGATAGGCATTCCACACATTGACCATATTGTCAAAATCGGGGTCGGGAGTTGATATTTGAAGGTTCTCAAGCCTTGAGTGCCACAGTGACTTAAGCGCTTCCAATTGGAGGTCTGCCAGGTCGCTGATGCCGCAAAGCGAATCATTATAGCTATTGATCACCTGATTTGCAGTATTCTCATCTCCTGCTCCCAGAACAAAAATAATTACTCTCTCTTCTCCAGGCTTCAAGGTAAGGTCTATTTGAAGGGCGCCGCAGGAGTTACCGTTGTAGGCAGGAGTATTTGAGCATTTGCCTGTTTCTACGGCTTTAGGGTTGCCGTATGTCCTATAGGCACCTAAAAAGGCATCCCGTTCTCCGTCAAAGGAGGCTATCTCTGCTCCGGCTACACCAAAAAAGCGATAGCCCGGTTCGCCCATGGTATTACAGCTTCCCTCAACATCAGAGGAGGCCTCGCTTCCATTCTCATTTATAACCTGCAGAATATGGTTCTCCTTAAAATAGGTTTTACTTATAAACTGTGAATATTGCAAATTTACCGTATCATTTTCATAATGGTCGTGATTTGTGAACTCCACCATGCCAAACAAGGACAGCTCCCTGGTGGAAGGTCCGGTATTCTTTATTTTGAGCTGCCACACTTCGTAGTACTTGTCCAGTGGAACAAAATATGCAGTGGAGGTTTCAATATCCCTGTATTGTGATTTTATTACGGTATATGCGGTGCCATGCCTGCACTCGCTGCCATATACAGCCTGATCCTTGCAGACAGGCTGCCAGGAGCCGGACCAGTAGTCGCCGTCTGAATTGTCACGCAGGTATATGTAGCGTCCCGGCTGATCACTGGATGCAGAATTAAACCTGAATCTTATGATTCTGCCCGAGGCACCGGATTTAACAAAGCTGTATCCTGTGGCATTGTTTGATATGATGGCGCCGTATTCCACAGAACCCAGGTAATTGCACCAGGGTGCCGGCGTATCGGGCCGCGTTACCACATACTCTTTATTTAATTCATCAAAATGTCCATATCTCACTGGATTTCGCACCTCCAAATCGTAAAACCGTGTTCACGAATAATAAAAAATAATAAAGTTCGAAACTTATGAGGAAATGATATCACAACTTATGGAAAATCTCTACAAGTTTATAGTTATTACGATAAATTTTTTAAAAATTCACTATAATAATACTTTGAAATTTATACAAAAAATGGTAATATAGATATAAAAAATATTTTGTAAAAATGCACTGCTGAAAATAGTCTTATTTTAACAAAATACGGCTAAATCAAATGAGAGATGGGAGATAATGAAATGGATGAAAAACAGGTAAAACAATTAACGAACAAAGTGGTACTGATAATTAACTGTTTATTAAGTCTCTTCCTGGTAGTAGGTTACGTAGGGGAGTACATCAAAGGTGTTCGTACGCTATTGTATATTGTTGTCTTTGTTACAGTTGTCGTTGTTCCTATTACGGCTGCCATAGTTGTCTACAACAGAAATAAGCACAGCGGAGTACTGAAATATATAACGCTCATAGGCTATCTTGTCATCTATACTATCGCGCTGATTACATCACATTCCGCCCTGTCTTTCGTATACATCTTTCCAATCATCGTCATGTACATACTGTATTTTGATTTAAGGCTCACAGTAGTAAGCATAATTTATGTTTTTGCAATTAACACGGGAGTTATAGCCTACAAGATAATTTCCGGCGTGGTAACTACAAAGACCTCAACCGATGTCACAATACAGTTTGCAGCAGTAACACTCTTCGGAATAGCTCTTATTTTATCCACAAAGCTCTCAAACCTGTTCAACTATACGAAAATAAAAAGTCTTAAGGATCAGCAGAATAAGCAGGAGGAGATACTGTCCAATACTCTGAAGGCAGCGCACATAATGGAAGCCAATGCAAAAGAGCTCCAAAATTTCATGAACAAATTGAACTTGTCCATGAACCAGGTGACGGGAGCCATTGATGAAATTTCCAAAGGAGCTCAGGAAACCTCTGAGAGTATGACTCAGCAGTCTGTTTATTCACAAAAAATCAGCGAGCTTATTGATGTAACGTCAAGACTTTCCCAGCAGATGGGCGAGCTTTCAAAGAACTCTGCCGAGGACGTGGGAAAAGGCCTTGATATAGTCAATCAGCTCAATGAAAGGGCGGGTATCGTAAACGACCAAAGCCAGAGAGTTGAGGCCCTGATGCTGGAGCTTAAGGAAAAAACCAATGAGATTCTGGGGATTACTTCTATAATATCGGGAATAAGTGCCCAGACAAACCTTCTGTCTTTAAATGCTTCTATCGAAGCTGCAAGGGCGGGGGAAAGCGGAAAGGGCTTTGCAGTGGTAGCCGATGAAATCAGGCAGCTGGCTGATCAAAGCAAGCAATCCACCTCTGAGATTTCAAAGATTATAAATGATCTGAGTACAAAGGTAATTGAATGCTTCAACCAGATTGAAAATACCAAGACTGCCAATATAGAGCAGAATGAAAATATTAAGGTCACCAAGGATGTATACGATAACATAAGCAATAATACAAATAAGCTGTTTGACAACATAGAGGAAGTCAATTATAAGATAAACACCATTGTGGAATCCAACGACCAGATAAAGGAAAACATCAATAAGATTGCGGCAGTTAGCCAGCAAACAGCTGCAAGCTCTCAGGAGGCAAATTCAATGGCCTATGAGAACATGAACAGCGCAGAGGAATTAATGAAAAAAATTAATGAAATAATAGCTGTGGCCGATGAAATGAAAAAATATGCTGTTTAATTGACTTGGGGAATAGACGATGAGAAAGGATTGTCCACGGAAGACAATCCTTTCTTTAAAATTTATAATCAGCGTTTATTTGGTATTTGCCAATGTTTATTGTTGATGGTTCTATGCCTCCTTAGTGCCGAAAAGGTAATTCATCAATGTGCGAAGCTTGGGTACTGTTGCACCGGGAAGGTACTCATGGCCAAAATACCTGTAGACGGCAATTTCCTTGGAGCAGTTGAGATGATTATAAGCCGAAAAAACCGTGGACGGAGGAGTAATATCGTCTACCAGTCCGGAACTTATCCAGGTATGACACTTGATTTTGGGAACAAGGTTCATCACATCAAAGTAGGAAAGAGTTTTCTTGGCCTGGATTTCTATTTGGGGGTCTGGATTCTTTCTGAAATAGTCATTAAATTCATTATATGGTCCATTAGGAGTAATATTAATGGCTCTTTCAAAATTTGACAGGTACGGGAAGTCAGCTACTGCAACCACCGGAATGCTGCTGAGTGCTGCCGCAGCCAGCGTAAGCCCTCCGCCTTGACTTCCGCCGTGTACACCAATTCTTCCCGCATCCACGCCTTCAATAGCCGACAGAACCTCCAGGGCACGGACAGCATCCAGATATACCGCTCTGTAGTAGTATTCCCTGGGGTTAAGGATTCCTTTGGTCATCCAGCCGCTTACTCCTCCGGTTGTGGAGGGCACATTGTCACAGCTGTAGCCCTGTTGTCCCCGTACAAGCATCTGAAAGGCCGCATAGCCGTGAAGTGCCCAATTAACGGTGTCTTCGATTTTTCCATCCATGGCCCAGTTATAGCCGTGATAGAGCATGAGTCCGGGATGGGGACCTGCTCCGTCAGGAATGGCAAGGAAGCCCTGAATATTGGCCTCATTAAAGCTCAAAAAGTTAAGTGTATATACCTTAACACCTCTTACGGGATAATCGTAGGGGGTCAGCGTATATGTAAGGGGAATTTTGGACAGCTCTTCAAGTGAACTGCTCCAGAATTCCTCAAAGTCGGGCTGCCTGGTTAAATCAGGCTTAAATACTTTCAACTGCTCTAGAGGCAGATCATATGGCTGAAGCATAGAGGGTCACTCCTTAAATTAGAATATTAATACAATTATACCCTTGCAGCTTTAATGTAACAAGTAGTATATGACGATCTTGAAGGGGTCTTTAATTTCTTATTTGATTGCTAAATTTTTCAATATTTTGTAATATAGAGTTACAAGTATAAGACAGGAGGCTAAATCGTGTTTAATAAAAAAGCAACTATACTGATGCTAGTGATAACTATTGCTATATTAGTGGTAAGCTGCAGTGAGACAGGCAAAACCGAGACTGGAAGAACTGAAGCGCAGGCTGTAACCTCTTACGATTTGAACGATGAATTAGAATCCTTATATGATGCAAGTAAGCCTATCTCAGAAAATATTTCAAGGCTTCTGAACGAAATGACACTTGAAGAGAAAGCCGGTCAGATGATTCAAGTAGAGCGACAGGCCATTTCCCTCAGAGATGTACAGAATTTTTTCATAGGCTCGGTTTTTGCACAGGGAGGCTCGGCGCCGGGGATCAATTCTATTGGCGAGTGGCGCAGTATGACGGAGCAGTTCAAAGCTGCTGCCCGACAGACAAGATTGGGTATTCCGCTTGTGTTTGCAGTAGATGCTGTGCATGGAAACAATAATCTGCAGGATACGGTTATATACCCGCACAATATAGGTATAGGCGCCAGTGGGGACAGTGAACTCATTGGAAAGGTGGCTGGAGCAACTGCACTGGAACTGAGGTCGGCGGGAATAGACTGGAATTTCTCTCCCTGTGTTGCCGTCAGCAACGATATAAGATGGGGAAGAACCTATGAAAGCTTCAGTGAAAATCCGGATCTGGTAAGCATCCTGTCCATACCGTATATAACTACTCTTCAAAAGAAGGGGATAATTGCCTGCGCAAAGCATTATGTAGCTGACGGGGCGGCAAAGTACGGAACAGGGGACAGCGGCTATCTCTTGGACCAGGGCAACGCAAACCTGAATCAGAAGGATCTCAATGACAATTACCTGTCTGTGTACAAGGAAGCGGTAAGTGCCGGAGTTAAGAGCATAATGGTATCCTACAGCAGCATAAATAATGAAAAGAATCATAGCAATAAGTACCTTATCCAGGATATCCTCAAGGATGATATGGGGTTTACAGGTGTTGTCATAAGTGACTTTGAGGGGATTCACCAGCTAAAGGGCGAAAGCCTGTACGACCAGGTTGTGCTGGCTGTGAATGCAGGACTTGATGTGCTCATGGAAGCATCCCAGTGGAGAGAGTGCCATGAGGCTGTTGTGGACGCTGTGAGCAACGGGGATATCCGGATGGAGCGAATAAATGATGCCGTAGCAAGAGTGCTCCGGGTAAAGATAGAGATGGGCAAGCTTGGAGTAATCACTGCGGTACCCCAGGACAGTTACACCCCTAGGAACGACGAAAATACAAAAATAGCAGAGGAGGCGGTTATCAAGTCCCTGGTACTTTTAAAAAACAAAAACAATATCATACCTTTTACCAACAAGCAGAACATTGCCGTAATAGGCCCCGCTGCAGATAATATCGGCGTGCAGTGCGGAGGCTGGACTAAAACCTGGCAGGGCGGACAGGACGATGCAAGTGGGCGCTGGATGATTGGAACAACTGTACTGGACGGTTTTAAGGAATATGCCATAAAAAATGGAACGAAAGTTATTACGGATATGTCCAGGCTGAACGAGGCCGATGTCATAGTAGCAGTTATAGGAGAATACCCCTATGCGGAGGGGAAGGGCGACGATGGCAGTTTGAGCCTGTATGATGACACTGCCCTGGAGGGAAATAAGCAGACTCTAAAAGCGGCGTATGCGGCTCATAAGCCTGTAGTTGTAATACAAATCTCAGGAAGGCCGAGAATTGTAACTGAAGAATTGGATAAATGGGACGGCTTTGTGGAGGCGTGGCTTCCGGGTACAGAAGGTGGAGCCATAGCCGGTGTGTTTTACGGGGAAGAGGATTTTACTGCAAGACTGCCGGTTACCTGGCCAAGAAGCTTGGGACAGTTGCCTATAACCTTTAACAATCAGACAGACGGATATAATGCTCTCTTCCCCTACGGTTACGGATTAAGTACAAGGGACTGATTTTCCACAGGGGCTGAAGCATGCATTTTCAGGTTATTCACAGACTTATGCACATTATCCACAAACTGTTCTCTGCAAATCAAGGACAGGGTAACAGTAAGAGAAACTCCTTATTTCATGGCCATTTCAGAGGATAATACCATCGCTTATGCCGGGGTATTTCACATATCCACACCGGTCTGGGGACAGTTATCCAAAAGTTATCAACAATAAAAGGCGAGGATTTAATCCTCGCCTTTTATTTATCTTTAACAGTATTATTCTATAAATCTTCCTCATTATCCGAATCGTCGTCGTCGTCAAGCCGTTCAACTCCGACGGCAAGTTTTTTCTCACTGTCATCAAGTCTTTCAAGGTACTCGTCAATAAGATCTACAGCTTCTGACTTGCTCATAACTTCAAAATTCACTTCGCTGATATCTTCTCCCAACTGTTCTGCCAGTTCTTTAATATATTCGATCTGCTGAGTGGTTGCTAATTCAACCATGGATTTAACATGCTGATCGCACTTTTTGTTTGTACAGCTGCCGTTAATCTTTAAAGAACCACATTTGTTACAAAATTCCATAAATAAATCACCCCGCAATTATTAACTATAGCATATTACCTGATAACCTGGCCAAGAATGCCCACGTGACTAGGCCGCTTAAAGACCTGTCAGCTAAAACAATTGATATTATATATTATAATACGTGCTAATGAATTCAATGTAAATATATAATTTAGTTTTTTGATAAGCAACTATCACAATATTATGCATTACAGAAATAAATTACAAGTATTTTATTAAAATTTCCCTATTTTTGGGCTATTCGGAGCAGAACTCTTCCGGCAGACCTGAAAATCAGCAGAAATACTATGGAATTTATACCTGATTTCATAAGATTGAAGGGTAAAATTGCTGGAAAAACAAGCTTTACAACCGCTTCCAGAGTCATTCCATAAAAAATCGGATCAAGGGCCAGGTTTAAAACAACCATCACCGCAGTCATGGCAAGACTTCCCATTACAACACCCACAATGGCCCGTGTAAAGGTTTTTTTCCTGTAGTAGATGATAGAGGATATCCCCACAAGAGCAGAAGTGGCAAAGATATGCATTATACAGCCAAAAACACCATCCTTGGCTACGGTTATGGACTGTACTATTGACGTGATCACAGTCAACAGAACTCCTGCCACGGGGCCGAATACAAAGCCGCCTACAAGGATTGGAACATCACCCGGTTCATATACCAGAAACGGTGCGGTAGGAAACGGGAATCTCAATGGAGATACTACAAGAATAATTGATATTGCTATTAATATCCCCATTATTGTTATTTGTCTTATTTTATTGCTTGCCATACAAAAATACCTCCCCAGGCTTTGTGTATGCGTTCTTTCAGATGACTGATAAAAAGAAATAAATAAGCTCTGTGATTATACATCAACAGAGCTCGGTAACAGCATATAAAAACGCCAATTCTTCTTCCATCCAGACTGTACTGTCGGCCACGGAATCTCACCATGTCTGCTTTCGCTCGCGGGCTAATGCATTTCCTGCATATTACCGCCGGTAGGGATTTTCACCCTGCCCTGAAGATACGCAATATTAAATTATAGTTAATAATATTATGAGAACTAATTAAATTATTCCCATATGTTTTATAGAATTATATCATTGCAGGAGAAGGAGCGTCAAGTAATTTCTGAACACAGGCATAAATTTGTTTTAAAGTGGAATAAATAGAAGATGATGTAATAGAATACATAATATTAAAATTTTAAAGGGTAATAATGGACAGAAGGTTGTTTGAAGGGTAGTATATGTGCTAAAATTGGAAATAGGTAAGCACAGAAAATAAAGTATTTTGGAGGAGTTATGAAGGTAAGAAAAGCGATTATACCTGCAGCAGGCCTCGGAACAAGGTTTTTACCTGCAACAAAAGCTACACCCAAGGAAATGATTCCAATCGTGGACAAGCCCACAATACAATACATAGTTGAAGAAGCTGCAGCGGCAGGTATTGAGGATATTCTGATTATTTCGGGCAGGAACAAGAGGGCAATTGAGGATCATTTTGACAAGTCCTACGAGTTGGAAGAGGAACTTCGAAGGAAGAGCAAACACGAGATGCTAACCTGTGTAGAAGATATATCAAATATAGCAAATATACATTATATCAGGCAAAAGGAAGCGAAGGGGCTGGGACATGCCATATACTGCGCCAAATCCTTTATTGGAGACGAGCCTTTTGCAGTATTGCTGGGAGATGATATAGTTGATTCCAAAACTCCGTGTATCAAGCAGCTGATGGATGTTTATAATGAGTACAGGACAACTATTCTTGGAGTCCAGAAGGTACCCCTGCCGGATGTATCCAAGTACGGGATAATAGCTGGAAACCAGATAGATGAAAAGGTATACAAGGTAAAAGGTCTGGTTGAAAAGCCGGAGGTCGACCAGACTCCGTCAAATGTTGCAATACTGGGGAGATATATTATTTCTCCGAGAATATTTGAGTTTCTTGAAAAGGCAACACCGGGCAAGGGCGGAGAGATATGGCTTACAGATGCACTTCAGAAGCTTATGGAATGTGAGGCCATGTATGCCTATGATTTTGAAGGAGACAGGTTTGACGTGGGGGATAGGATTGGATTTTTAAAAGCCACAGTGGAATTTGCATTGAAGAGAGAAGACCTTAGCACTGAGTTCACAAGCTTTCTTAAGGATAGAGTGGGAAGATTGCCGTAGAAAATAGAGCAAGTCAGCTAAGGCAGCCGACTTGTATAAGCAATAAAATAGGGAGTGTTGTAAAATGAAAGTAATTCCATTTTACAACACTCCCTATAAAAAACTGCTTGTGGGCCAAACGCTAAGGCCCGCATTCTGCATCCATTTTCTCAAAAATGGATGCAAAACCGCACTTTTCCCCTTCAACTCTGCAAATTTATACGTTTTATAACAGCCTCTTTCTTATTTAATCAGAGTATCTTTTCTTTAGTCAAGTGTCTTGAACTGATATGTAACGGTCTTTCCCTGAACTTTTACCAGGACATACTTTGCTGCGGCCTTATTCTGAGTGCTGAAGCCAGCTGCATCAAAGCCCGCAGTGGTTATGTACTTGACGCCCTTGTCCATGTGGCTTTCATTGGCGGTGCCTTTGTAAAACACCCAGACATTCTTGTCCGGATTCTGCTTCTTATACTCCGACAGCATATCTGCCAGAACCTGTCCTTCCTTTGTATCATTAAAGCTTGAGGGAGCATCTGCCAGGAATACAAACAGATTGTTTCCCGTAAAGGTACTGAGCTGGTTTTTGAACCAGAACCACTCATTGTAGTCAGTAGCCCGCAAGCCTCCCTTGGAGGTGTTGAGCTGGATAAGCCTGCTGCCGTTTTTATCTATTGATTTGTAGCTGGCTGTTGTAGACAGCGCAGGTACTTTGAGGGAAGGCCACAGGTTGTCATATTTACCCACTACTACCGATAGCTGTAAGTATTTATTTATTTTTCCCACCAGCGAAGCTAAAAGACCAAGCTGGGTTTTATCCTTATTCTTGTCAAGCGCTGCAGACTGTCCAAAGACGGAAAAGCTTAAGGAGTCATTGCCTGAAACTGTACGCTCCTTATAGGCCTCATCCTTGGGAACTGTGGTGACAGCTGATTTTGAAGCAGGTACCTCAGGATATCCTGAATACACCATGGTAAGGTTATCAAAATACAAGGTGCCTGAGGTTTTCTGCTTGGAGGTCTGAACCGCATAGATTTTTGTAACCTTTGAGGGGCTGTTTATATCTTCAAGTGAAACCTCCAGGTATTTCCAGCCTGTCCAGTTGACATCCTTGGTAAAATATTTGTAATTCTGGTTGCCTTTTTTGTCGGTAACGATTGCACCAATCCACAGAGGCCGTTTAGAGGAGCTGTATACCCACATTCCCAGCTTTGTGGCGGTACTATCCAGTGCTTTTCCACCGTCGGGAAGGTTTATGTAAGCGGCTCTGTTTGATTCAAGTCCTTTTGTAAAATCATAGGTGAGTTTACCGGAATACGGACCAGATTTATAGACATTTGTGGCTGAAGTGTATTTACCGGTTACGGTTTTGGCGGAAACATCCACCGTCATAGCCGTATTTCCGTTAAAGTCTTCAATTACCTTTTTAAGTCCGGGCTGACTGATGGAAACAGGGCAATATACTGAAACCCCTGCAAAGGAGGCCGAAACATAGCCGGTTCCCGATTTCCCTGCAGTAAATACATTTGATGCAAAGGTTCCAACATTGTTAAGTACTCCCCATTTTATGCCTGCAGGATGAATGCTGGCGCTGAAGCCGTTCTTATCCCAACCTTTCACTGCAAAGGTAGTGGTGCCTCCAGGAGAGGTGTTCAGCGCAGATACATTTAAATCCAGCTTTACCGGAGCGCTTAATACTGTCAGGGGGCAGGTGCCTACTACGGTATCTCCAATTTTGGCGGTTATTACTGCATTTCCGGCTGTAGTTGGAGTAAATACGTTGTCGGCAAAGGTGCCCTTGACTCCCGCCACAGACCATTTTATATCGGCACTGCTTATATCCACGGGATTCAGGTATTTATCCACACCTTTTACTGTAAAGGCTCTGGGAGTATTTACGAAGGCGTAATCCTCATAGGCACTGACCAACAGTGAATCGACAGGGCCCTGCGGAGCTATGGAGAATACCCCCAGCGAAGCAGAAACTCCTCTCTCAAACCCATCGGAGGGTGTGTTTACGGTGGATACGGCTGTGTCTCCCTGCTGCCTTGCCACCATTGTGGTGGAACCACCGCCGTCAAAATTCAAAGCGTTGGCACAGCCCAGCTCCAGCATGTATTCTGCCAGCTCTGCCTGTGTCATGCCTATGCTGACGCTGGAATCCTTTCTTCCGTCCACGGTAACTATTAATAGTGTCTTACCGTCGGCGGTGGTGCCTGCGGCAGTTCTTGGCTGCCTGGAGCTACCTGCAGCCGAATGGGTGAAGGAGGCAATCTTACCGGCCTGAACCAGCATGGTTCCTCCGGTAAGTCCCATCTGAAGCTGACTTTGGTCAACATTGAGCTGGATGTCGTAGGACACAGGGTCTCCTACTTTGAAGTTATCCGTAAGATATTTCTGATGACCCATGGTAGCAAGCACCACATAACCGTTTTTAGGGATGTCAATCCCGGGACTGTCTACGCTGAAGCCTTTAACTATCCCGTCTTCTACTACCATTTCAAGCCAGGAGGGGTATGTCTTTGAGACGCCCGGTGTCTTGCTGCCCCATTTGGAGTCAACTATGTACATGTTATAATTGTAGTAGCCGTTATAGTTATTGTAGGCTGCCACATTTTTCCTGGTGCCGTTGGGAGCTATAAGCTCTATAGCTGTTTTCCAGTACTGAAAAAAGGCACGACTCAGCTTGTCAACGGCAAGTGTGGCTATGTGATCTGTATTGTCCCCGGCAGATGCCATGGCAAACTCTCCGTTTGCGGCAACAGGACCGTAGGGAGAGCCTGAGGAAGGGTCAAAGAAGCTTGCGTTTACAGCAGCTAACGCCCCGCCGGATTTTGCCAGGTTCTTTACAGTGGTTATGCTGGAAACAGAGTTCTTGTTAACCAGCCCATCAACCTTGACATTTTCGTTGGATAAATCCACCCTGAGTACGTTGGTCCTTATCCAGCCGCTGGTGGTAAAGCGGTTATATTTCTCCAGCACAACCCCGGAGGTTATATTTTGTTTTTCCACGGTCTGGTTTATTACCAGAGGTGCCGCGAAAGAATATGTACTTAGTGAAACGAGTAATAACGCCAGCATTAGCAATAATGCCAGACTTTTTCTTATGTACTTGATCATCCTTATCTCCATTTCCTTATGACTATTAAACTTTAGCTATTTCTCCCCTTGCAGGAATAAATCAATAAAGACAGGCTTCTGTATTGAAAACCAGAGCCTATTCATGCCAGCCGTCTATTTGTGCACGTTTTATGGCGCCAAACAGATTGCTCTTAATATAACGGTTTTCCTTCTGAAGCTGATAAATCAGTTCCTTTACATATTGACGCTTGGTATAGCCATCTACATGGCAGGGGCTTTTTACAATGGGAAACTGTTCTGACTTTACAGCGGCTTTTATTTGCTTTTCTTCTGTATATATAAGAGGCCGGATAAGATACAGATCTTTTTTATCCAGATATGTAACAGGAGAAAATGTATGTAAATTGCCTTCAAAAAAAGTGCTGAGCAAAAGGGTTTCTATGGCATCATCCCTGTGGTGCCCCAGTGCGACCTTGTTGCAGCCAAGCTTTTTTGATACATTGTGCAGAGCACCTCTGCGAAGATTTGCACACATTGAGCAGGGATTCTTTTCCTGTCTTATCTCAAATATGATTTTACCTATTTGAGTTTCCTCAATGGTGTAATTGACGCCTATATTGCGGCAATACCGGGAAACCGAAGTGTAATCGGCATTTCCAATACCCATGGTAAGGGTAATTGCCTCTATTTCAAACTTCTTTGGGAAAAAGCCCTGTAACAGTTTCATCGCAGTAAGTAGTGTCATACTATCTTTTCCGCCGCTTACGCCTATAGCAATTTTGTCACCGTCGTCTATCATGGCGTAGTCTTGAATAGCTCTCCTGACCTGCCCTAGAATACGTTGTATAAGCACCACTCCTTTATGCTTTGAAGCTACATAGTGTTTTTTGATAAAAGTCTAAAACCAGATTATGATCTTGACTTTTATGAGGATAAATTAAACTTTGTATAATCATGATTAATTGTTTAATTATTCCTTATTATAGAAAAAGTCGTATGACGGTTCAAGTCTTATTACATTTCAATTGTATTACATATAAAAAATGAGCAAGTTGTAAGGCAGAAAGGGGCAGCGGGGTTTCTCCGATTTGTGTCCGACATATAAAACCGGCGTAAAATAAAGAATGAGAAAGGAACGCAGCGCTAAACCCGAATATATGGCTGAAATTCACATTGATTATATGGCATGGCTATAGTACAATACTTTTGCGCTTGAGAAAGTCAAGCGTATGTTTTACGGGGTGTAGCGCAATTGGCAGCGCGCTTGGTTTGGGACCAAGATGCTGAAGGTTCAAGTCCTTTCACTCCGACCAAAAGGCAAAATCCTTGACAGTTATGTCAAGGATTTTTTTGTACAAAAAAATCAGGACTTGAACCTGAGAAGGCACGAGGCGTAAAGAAAATGCGAAGCATTTTTAGCCGAGTGTGCCGAGACTAAAGTCGAGGCGACAGGCTGCGCAGCAGACGTCAAGTCCTTTCACTCCGACCAATTAGGCACTTGTGTTTTCTGCGGAAAACACAGGTGCCTTTCACGTGCGTTCAAGGCACGAAGTGCCTTACGGGCGAGACCAGTCTCCCCGTATGCCCCACTGGCCTCCCGGCGGGGATAAAGGCGGAAAACAATAACAATACATCCCAAAAGGACTTGAACCTGAGAATGCACGAGGCGTAAAGAAAATGCGAAGCATTTTTAGCCGAGTGTGCCGAGACTAAAGTCGAGGCGGCAGGCTGCGCAGCAGACGTCAAGTCCTTTCACTCCGACCACGGCGCTTGTATTTCCTGCGGGAAATACGGGCGTCTTTCACTATGTTCAGACGCGAAGCGCCTTACGGGTGAGACCAGTCTCCCTGTGTGCCCCACTGGCCTTTGGCGCTTGTATTTTCTGCGGAAAATACGGGCGTCTTTCACTATGTTCAGACGCGAAGCGCCTCACGGGTGAGACCAGTCTCCCCGTGTGCCCCACTGGCCTCCCGGCGGGGTTAAAGGCGGAAAACAATAATAATACATCCCAAAAGGACTTGAACCTGAGAACATGGAGACGTGCTCAGTGGCCTAGCGTGCCTGGACTAAAGTCTAAGCGTCAGGCTGCGGACAAAGTGGGGAAGACGTCAAGTCCTCTCACTCTATAGTCCTGAATTCACCCAGAACATATCCTATCAGATAAGGCAAAAATTGCCTTATCCTTCATTTTTGTATAAAATAATAAGAACACTATTACAAAATTACAGAAAAGAGGGATTTGCTTGATTGCTGACAGCTTGAACAATTTGGTGAAATACTATAGCCTTCATAAGAATTTGATAAAGGGCTTTGAATTCATAACTGACCATATAAAGGACAATAAACCCGTTGGGCGCTATGACATTGAAGCAGGAGAGGTTTTTGCCCTGGTGCAGGCCTACGAAACTGTGGAAGAGGCGCAAAAGCAATGGGAGAGTCATGAAAAGTATATAGACATTCAGTACGTGGCAGGTGGTGTGGAAGCAATGGGCTGGGGGCTCAAGGCTGATTTTAAGCCCAGCTCGGAGTATGACCCGCAGAAGGATATTGTTTTTTATCACGGAGGCAAGGCTGCCTTTATAAATATATCTGCGGGGAATTTCGCAATTTTTTATCCAAACGATGTACATAAACCCGGCTGCATTTGGGACAGCTCCTCGAAGGTAAATAAAATCGTAGTTAAAATCAAGGTCTAGCAAAAAGGCCCGGGTTGGCAGACCGCCAAGCCGGGCCTCTTTGGGAGTAAACAGTGAGGCTGGGCTTCATGTTCATGCGCCGGAGGTGATATTCCTGCTTCAGAGTTTAGCTAAGCTTAGTTAAGACTATCAAAATTTACCGCATAATTGTATTGTTTTATATTATGTAGTAAAATTCAATTGACGAGTTGCTGTATATAAGTTGTATATAACAAGTAACATAATTTATAAGGAACAATTACTTACTGGACGGGTCTTAATGTCATAGACGGGAGATAGCAGGAAATAATATGAAGAACTTTTTAAAGGTACTTGTGCTCAGTTTGCTGGATTCTGCCATAATAATCATTTTACTCATTGCCATAGTCAGGATTGATACCATGGCAGGTATATATATTGTATACGGAATAACTGCAGTTGTGTTTCCCCTGCTGCTGCTGGTCTTGTATAAAAGATTTTTTGGCAGGGAAACTCTTGTGGTGGTGCCTGTGAGTATGATACTTGCAGCCCTTTATTCACTGGGAGTCTCTTTGTACAGTTTTTATGGGACAGGCAGTTTTTCCAGGATGTTTAAGGAATTGATGTACTTTATATACTTTTTGCCTTCTGTAATTTATTGCGGTGTAGCTTGGATTATTTTTGCCATTATCATTAAATTTTCCAAAGAGCCCCGAAGAAGGGAAATATAAGGTTTTAATTTAAGTATGCCGCCTCTGCTTCAAAAAGTGCAGAATAAATGCAGACACAAAGAGGAGTTGAATTTGTTCTATGGGAACGGATAGTATCGGCTTTTTGGATTCTGGTTTTGGGGGAATAACAGTACTGAGTGAAGCTCTCAGGCAGCTTCCCGGTGAAAACTATATATATTATGCTGACAACGAGCATGTGCCCTATGGCACCAAGACAAAGGAAGAGGTGCACAATTATGTATTCGGTGCCGTGGAATTTCTTGTAAGTCAGGGTATAAAAGCCCTGGTGGTGGCCTGTAATACTGCAACCAGTATTGCAGTCAGAGACCTGAGAGGCAGATATTCCTTTCCTATAGTAGGGATGGAACCGGCAGTCAAGCCTGCCGTTGAAAACGGAAACGGGAAGAGGGTTCTCGTGCTGGCCACCCAGCTGACACTAAAGGAAGAAAAATTTCATAATCTTGTACAGAGAGTAGATCAGGAGCATGTTGTGGATTACCTGGCCTTTCCTGAATTGGTGGAATTGGCGGAGGCCATGGTTTTTGACACCCAGAGGGTCATACCGGTCATTGAGGAAAAACTGCAGGGCTATGATTTTTATAATTACAAAACCTTTGTTTTGGGCTGTACCCATTTTCCCATTTACAGTAAGATGTTCAGGCAGGTATTGCCGGAGCATATTGATATAATAGACGGAAGCATTGGAACCGTAAGATACCTGAAGCATCTTATGGAGGAAAAGGGAATAGTCAATAGCGGCCCAGGTGGTGGTCAGATAAGATTCTTTGACTCAGGCAGGGAAATCCTGAACAAGGAGAGACTGGAGACCTTCAAATGGCTTTTATCTCAATGTTGACTCAAATAGTGTAACAAACTCCTCTGCGTTGACATAAAATGTAATAAACGCTAATAAGCAAAGTGTAATATGCCAAAGGGTATAAACTGAGGGCATAATGCATTTTATGTTGTGGAAGGAGAGGAGTATATGTCAGAAGGTTTGAACAATAACATCGGCGGATTGTCTATAAATGGTGACATCGTAAATGCTCTGTGCAGAAGAATCGGAGAAACGGTTACAATATTTACAAAAAGCGGAGGCATGTCAGGCTGTGGGTTTACAGGTGTACTGCTGTCAGTTAATGAATGCTTTGTAAAGCTTTTAAGCCAGATAGGTCCTGCGCCCGGATGCGCTCTGGGCAACGCCTGCAGCGGAACCCCTTATGCTAATGGAATCGGCTGTATGGAAAACATGGGTGACAATATGAACAATGGTTTTTCACAAGGATACCCCATCAGATCGGTGGGCTCGGTGACAGACATACCTGTTGACAGCATTGCTGCATTTGTTCATAACGCAGTGTGACTTATGTCCGGTATTCCGGTATTCTGGCATTTTTGAACCTTTGTATTGTACCTTTATATTGAATGGATATACAGGAAAGTGTCTTAAAAAATATTTGCCGGTTAGTGAAAATCAACTTAACCGGGCACACGTCAAAACCCCCGCGGCACCTGCCCCTTATAAGCAGGAGCTGCGGGGGTTTTTGCCAGTACTGCACATATAATTCTATTGGACTTTTCGTTGATCAGCGAATTCTGAAGCTTCCATGCCGAAAACAAACTCATAAGGTTTATTTACCCGGGGAATCCTGAAATTATATTTTAAATTCCAAAAGGAATATTAGCGATTAATGTAGAATTAATAGTGAATGTAAATGTCTTTAAACATGCAGCTTGGTTAGATAAAATGGATTACCGGGAGTTGATGCAATGATTAAAAGAGAGATGATAGCGTTACTACTTGCCGGAGGACAGGGCAGCAGGCTGGGCGTCCTCACTAAAAACGTAGCTAAACCCGCAGTTTTATATGGTGGTAAGTACAGAATTATTGATTTTTCACTGAGTAATTGTACTAATTCTGGGATAGATACAGTTGGTGTTCTGACTCAATATCAGCCCCTGAAACTTAATTCCCACATCGGGATTGGAAAGCCCTGGGATATGGATAGGATAGACGGAGGTGTAACCATACTTTCTCCCTATCTGAAGGCTGAAATGGGTGAATGGTTCAAGGGAACCGCAAATGCAGTCTATCAGAATATTCATTATATTGATAAATATTCTCCCAGACACGTTATAATCTTGTCGGGAGATCATATTTACAAGATGAATTATTCAAAGATGCTGGATTTCCACAAGGAGAATAACGCCGATGCAACTATTTCGGTCATAAATGTTCCTTACGAAGAGGCAGACCGCTATGGAATAATGAACTGCCATGAGAACGGGAAGATTTATGAGTTCGAGGAAAAGCCCAAAAATCCCAAAAGTACTCTGGCGTCAATGGGAGTTTATATTTTTAATTGGGAAACCCTTAGAAAGTATCTCATTAAGGATAATGAGACACCGGGCTCTGATAACGATTTTGGCAAGAATATAATTCCTGCAATGCTGGGGGACGGCAAGAGCATGTGGGCATACCAGTTCACTGGCTATTGGAGGGATGTGGGCACTGTTCAGGCCTTTTGGGAGTCAAATATGGATTTGGTCAGCAGGGTTCCGGAATTCAACCTTTTCGATCCTGAGTGGAAGATATACACTCCAAATCCAGTAAAGCCGGCACATTTCATCGGGCCTGCCGCCCGTGTGAAGAAATCC
Organism: Bacillota bacterium; assembly: GCA_023400235.1. Lineage (GTDB taxonomy): Bacteria > Bacillota > Clostridia > Acetivibrionales > DSM-1351 > Ruminiclostridium. Next base: position 155,233 of record JAEXFI010000014.1, on the reverse strand, counting down.
ATAGTCGCCGAGGGCTGTCAGGTGCAGGGAACTGTAATAAATTCTGTTTTGTTTCCAGGTACTGTGGTTGAGGAGGGTGCTGTGGTACAGGACTCCATAGTCATGTCAAATTCAGTTATCCGAAAGAATTCGTCGGTTGACAGATGTATCATAAGTGAATTTGTAACTGTTGGGGAGAACTCCAGGCTGGGTGAGGGAGACGATATCCAAAATGAATACAGGCCCGGTATATATAATTCCGGAATTACCGTGGTAGGCGAGGAAGCCAGTATACCTGACAATGCTGTTATAGGCAAGAATGTAATGATAGATTCTGAGGCAGGTGCCGAAGATTTTCCTTCTCTGGTAGTTGAGTCGGGAAAAAGCATTTTTAAAGGAGGTGTCAGAGAATGAAAAATGTTATGGGTATAATTTTGTCCGGAGGCAAAAGTACAAAATTAAAGGAGCTTTCTACCATGAGAACTGCCCCGGCGGTGCCGGTAGGAGGAAAATACCGCGCAGTTGATTTTGTGCTTTCAAATATGGTCAATTCAGGAATAACAAATGTTGGAGTAATTACTCAGTACAGTTTCAGATCTCTGATGGATCATCTGGGTTCAGGGAAGGAATGGGATCTGGACAGAAAAAATGACGGATTGTTTATATTCCCGCCGTTTCTGTCGGATGAGAGCACCGGGTGGTACAGAGGTACTGCCGATGCAATGTACAATAACCTGACATTTTTGAAAAGAAGCAATGAGGAGTATGTGATTATATCACAGGGCAATTGTATATATACTACCACTTTTGATGACCTTCTGCAGGTGCACAAGGATACCGATGCCGACATAACCATCATGTACAGGGAGATGAAGGACGTTCCCCTGGAAGAGCTTTCAAGCATGGGGATTCTTCAGGTAGATAAAACCCAAAGAGTTATAGATTTTCAGGAAAAGCCCATGAATCCCAATACTCTTTTGGCCTCGCTGGGCATATATATGATAAGGAGAGAACTGCTGATATCTCTTCTGGAAGAGAGTGTGGCCCACGGCTATTATGATTTTGTAATGGATATCATCATAAAGATGCTTCATAAGCTGAAAATATGTGGCTACAAATACAGTGGCTACTGGAGGAGTATTTCCTCCGTTCAGATGTATTACAAATGCAATATGGAGCTGCTGAATCCTGAAATCAACAGGGAACTGCTGGGGACGGCCAAAATATTTACAAAGGTAAAGGATGAAGCTCCGGCCAAATATAACGAAGAGGCAGAAGTCAGAAATTCCATAATTGCCGATGGCTGTATAATAGAAGGTACTGTTGAAAACAGTGTGCTTTTCAGAGGTGTTACCGTCAAAAAGGGAGCAGTTGTAAAGGATAGTATTATAATGCAGGGCAGTGTTATAGAAGAAAACTCCATACTGAATTATGCAATTCTTGATAAGAGTGTTACTCTGTCCAAGGGCAGATGCTTGAAAGGTGAGGAAACCTGGCCTATTATTATCGGCAAGAATGTAATTGTATAGATACTAATTGTATAAAATGTGATTTTATTATATGAAATTTAAGCGAAATATAAAAAGCAGGGCAGCCTTGAGATTAATGGCTGTCCTGCTTTTGTGCCAAGTGTACATGCATGGCTGTACACATCTCTTCACACATATCTCCATTATCAATGACAGGAGTATTATTCACCGTATTTATGGGTCCCGGACATAAAACCACATCCAAACATTATCAGCAGCGGCATTACCGGCAGATGATACCTGGATTGTACTTCAAGCAGCAGATAGGACAGGAATATTCCTCCGAATATCATTAATATAATCAGTGCGTCATACCTTTTCTCCCTTAAATGATAGAGGCAGCTGCATATGGCCAGCAGCACTATTGTTACATAGAAGGTCTGAGACAGCCCGTAAAATACGCGGGGATGCGATTTTACAAGGCTCTCAATCCGGGTTTCTCCTATGGGAGAGGTACTCCAGTAGTAGCCATAGTTTTCGTTGCCCCACAGGATTTCAATTTTCTTTAGAAAGAGGGAGGGCAGCTTCAGCGGCTGTGAAGTTATACGTTCCAGCGCAATTTTTTTCGCTTCGCTGTGAACCTTGTCAATGTCATAGTTATATTTCTCTATAATTCCAAAATCCTTATAATTAAACATTCCTTTTGCCTGGTAGTTTGTACCCACCAGAAGGTTGAAGCCCGAGTCAGACCTTGTTACATCCACCCCGGTAGCTCTTTCTACAGGAAGGTTTACCAAGTTGATTACAACCACATAGCTGATAACCACCAGCAGCACTGATTTAAGCTTTAGTCCCAAGCTTGCCGTAATGCGGGCCCTGTACCTTTTGAAGAACAGCACATACACAAAAAATACAGGCAGGAGCAATATGGCCATGGGGCGAATGAGCTGGGCAAGTGCTGTAAGGCTGCCGATGGACAGCAAGAGAAGATTGCCGTTGTTTAGTTCATAATTTTTAAAAGTATACTTGTTGAAAAATTTAAGCATTAATACTGCTGCAGCCGTGAACAATACCAGAAAAAGATGCTCCGAAGCAATTACAGAGGTATACATTATATCTGCAGGCCACACAGCGAGCAGCAGCCCGGATACTGCTGCAGCCTTCTGGCCGTATATGGACCTGGCTCCATAGTAGACTATGATAACAAGGGCAACAGACATTATCACATTGAACAGCTTTGCCACAAGCAGAGTGGGCCCAAATACAGAGAAGAGACCAGCGAGCACCAGACCAAAACTCATCTTAAAAGGAAATACAGAATAGAAGTCAGCAAAGCCTTTAAAATCACCATGACCGGCATTAATTCCATAGTTGTACAGGTGAAGGAAGTCCGAATAGGGCTGGGTTTTTATAAAATGTACCCACAGAAGCCTCGGAACAAGTGAGATAACTATTATAATAATTATGGAAAGCACAGGGCTTATTTTATCAAGCAGTTTGATTTTCAGGCACAAAAATATAAATAGCACTGCCAGGGCAATAAATAGAATACCTGCGTAAAAAGGCAGCTTAAGTGCATTGGGCCCTGATTTAAAGGAACCTATAAGGACTATGCCCCCCATAAGCAGTACCGCTCCCCAGATAATTGCATAGAAAATAATGCTTTTCAGTTTATTCAATTTGGTCTATTCCTCCTTTACACGTTTGTGCATTTAGCAATGCTGTGTCTGAAACATATTCTCAAAAATACTTTCAATTTGCGGTTGAAACCCTCGCCCATCGGCTTCCAGCTGATAGTAATTGACTTTAATTTTACCATAATAATGCAGGATATACCTGAAAAAAACAAAAAAGAGATGGATAAGCTCTCTCCTTAAGCAGTTTAATTACAATTAAATTACAGCAATTCCAGCAGAGGCATATAAAAATTGCACTTGCCTTACTTACCATAAGATTCTGACGGCTGCGAAAAGTATAGCATTGCCAAGGGGTATGGCAATACTGAACTGAAGACGGCCCACCTGAGTTTACCATAATAACCCTTGAGGTGAAACAAAGCCCATTACAGTAAGCTTACAGTTAGTTTACATCATGGTACATTATGTTGACCAATGAAAAAAATCGGTGCTATAATGAGTTCAGAAATCAGGTAGGCAATGTCTGCAAACGCTTGATTTTAAATCGTTGCAGCCGGGATACAATAAAAAATTCGTCTATTATTCCGGCATAACCAAAGCTACTAAAAATCTAAGGAGGATTTGGTAATGAGAAATCTAAAAAAGATATCTGCTGTAGTAGTTGCCGGTGCTATAATGCTTACAACAATCGTACCAGCATTTGCGGCATACTCTCCAGTAAATGGTGCTAAAGCATCAGTACTTAACAAACTAGAACTTTATGCAGGAACAAACCCATCAACATTTGATCCGTCTCTTGGAACAAAGTTGACAAGAGAACAGGGTTCAGTGCTCATAGCAAAGTTGTTCAACATGGACACCGCTGCCAACGCATTAACCACTGAGGAAACCAATGCGATTCTTAAGGATTTCGCAGATGGAAGCAAGATAAAAGAATATGCAAAGAAGAGATTTGCATACCTTGTAAAGAACGACATCATGTCAGGTTCATTGGATCCTGCCACCGGTAAAGTTTATATTAACGCAGACAAGGACCTTATAGGCGGACAGTTTGCTACATTATTGCTCAAACAGCTGGGCTATGATGTTGCCGACTGGAAGGAAGCAATTGAACAGTTATCAAAAGTAGAGGGTGCAAAGGACATAGCTGATTACCTGTCATATGCTACCTCTTCTGTCTTAAGAGACCAGGCGGTTGGATTGATTTACGGTGCATTGACTGCTGACTATGCTGCAGCAGGTACTGAAACAATCATAGACAAAATAGTTGCTGCCAACCCAGCAATAAAAGCAGTGGCTGAGGAAGCCGGCCTTATAAATAAGGTCCCTGAAACACTTTCGGTTGAAAGCATAAAGGCTTTAAATGCAAAGCAGATTGAAGTAAAATTCAATCAGGCAATGGATAAGGATTCAGCAGAAGACGAAGCCTTCTATGAAATAAAGGACAAGGGAAATACTATAATAGCACTGGGCGCCAACAGCGCACAGCTGGTAGATTCCAAGACAGTAGTTATCACACTGGACGGAGCTGCTGGTGACAAGCTCACAAACTCCACAGATGCAAAAGTAACAGTTAAGAAGGATATAAAAGCTGTTGCCGGCGTAAAACTTGCAGCTGATTTCGCAAATTCAGCAGTTCAGGTAGCCGACGGAGTTATACCTTCAGTTTCAAAGGTAGAAGCAATTGGAGACACTACATTAAGAATTACGTTCTCTGAACCTGTTTATAACGGTACCAACCTGACAATTGCAAATCAGTATATTTCAGTTAAGAGCGGAAGCTACACCTACTATGTACAGAGTGCAACTGCTGACGCAGCTAAGAAAACTATCACAGTAACAGTAGGCACCAAGCTTATCGAAGGTCCCATAACAGTTACCGTAAATGCAGCAGGTCTTGATGCAAATGCAATACAGGACTACGCAGGCTACAAGGTATTCAAGGGTGAAACAACCTTCACTTATGTCAAGGATACTACCGTTCCCGCAGTTACAGTAAAAGAAGCCAAGCAGGAATCAATCACTCTTGCTTTCTCAAAGCCGGTAAAGGCAGCAGACCTTAAGCTGTTCCACTCAATCAAGGATGTAGCTGCTTATCAGGCAACTCCAGTTACTACTGGCGGATTTGTAGATGAGATAACCTTCAACTTTGCAAACAAGATACCTTCAGGCAGTGTTAAACTGTTCCTGGTTAACAGCACAGTATCAGGTAACGAACTGGTTGACGGTTTCGGTATAAAGGTTCCTGACCAGACAATCAACACTAATATAGTTGTAGATGTTACAGGTCCTGTAGTATCCTCAACAAAACTTAACACAAACGCATCATTTGAAATAGTATTTGATGAAGCAATAAATGCAACAGAAGCTATCAAGGCAAGCAACTACTCCTTCAAATCAGTAGCAGACGGCAAGGATGTAACCTTTAATATCTCTTACAATGCAGGCACTGATGCAAAGAAGGTTACTCTGGTTGTTCCAGGAAACCTTTCTGACAACACACAGTACCAGGTAGTTGTAAAGGCTATGAAAGACCTGGCTGGTAACAGCATGGCAGCAGAAGCAGCCTACACATTTACAGTAGGCGACCACACTAACCCGACAGTTAGCGACGCATACGCAGTAAATGCTGACGGAAAGATATACGTAGTATTCAGTGAGCCTATGAATCAGGCCCAGATGATTGACAAGACAAATTATGCGGTTAAGACTACAACCGGCGGAGTATTCGCAGCCCTGGGAACTAATGACACAGTAACCGCATTGTCAAACAAGAGCGTTGTAATCGACCTGGCAGATGTAACAGTTAACCAGCCATCACTTAAGATAGCAGGAATAACAGATTTGGCAGGCAAGAAATTAGGAACAGATATAGACTTCGTATATACTGCTCCAATCGTAACAAACATCGGACAGGAACAGGTAAAGGTTGCAGATGCTTACCTGATAGCCAAGAACAAGATCAAATTGGTATTCAATAAGGAACTGGCTAACTTCGACAATACTGAATTCGCAGTATATGACAATGCTACACATACCGACTTTACTCCTGCAGCGATCAAAATACAGTCGGTTGAGTCAATGACCAAGAATGCAGATGGCAACACTGAAGTAATAATCGTACTTGACAGAGAAATAAATACTGATGCAAAGTTTACAGCATCTGCAGTTGATATTGAAACAGTTGCAGCACCTGCAAACACAAAATCAGTATCCGGAACAGTACTGGCAGGCGCAATAGCTGAAACAGTAGTTGACAAGCTGGCTCCTGAAGTTGTTAAATATGACCACGATTCAGATGCAAGCACTGCAGATGTAGCAAAGGTTATAGCTTCCAACTACTCGGTAGCTCCTGTAAACGGTAAGGTGGCCAAGGATGTTACAGCCAAGATATCTGTTTACTTCTCAGAAAATATGAGTCTTGCAAGTATGTCAACACTGACATTCAGCGTTGAAGGATACACAGTAACAAATGTAGCACTGAACGCAGGAAACAACTCAATAGTTGAACTGACAGTCAAGGCAAATGCAAATGACACAAGCGCTACAACAGCAGTAACACAGAACTACAACGTAACTGATGCAAACAGCAACGTATTTGCTGCCGGCGCAGTATGGACAGTAAGATAAGTAATGTCGGATAAAGACAGCAATATAAGGACATTATGCTACGAACTGTAAGAAAAAGCGGCTAGATAAAGAGCCGCGGGAAATAAAATAATAAGAACTAAAATAAAGAAGGCCGAGTGTATACTCGGCCTTCTTTATTTCAGTTCTATTACAAATTCTTTACACTTAAAATGGCGTTGTTGACTGCAAAATTTGCCAGTGATATAATACATATGAATCAAGATAGGTAAATTTAGCCATAATGCGGCTAAAGGTATTGAATCTTGAAAAATAGGTTTTACGAGTTGGGCTATAAACGGGATGAGGCGTAGCCTGCTCCGCAATTACATAGCCCACCCGCTACAAAATACACAAGGAGGATTTGAGAACATGAGAAATCTCAGAAAGTTAACTGCAGTTGTTGTAGCAATAGCGTTAGTGCTTACTTCTATGGCTACTGCATTTGCTGCTTCAACTACTTACGAATTTGAAGCGCAAGCAACAGTTCTTAAAGATCTTGGCATTTGGACCGGTAATGCATCTGGTGACTTAATGCTTGGAAAAGAATTAACAAGGGCTGAAGGTGCAGTTTTAGTTCTTAAGACTGTATTAGGAAAGACAGAAGCTGACATGGAAGCTGCTGACGTTACAAGCATTGACACTTTTGATGATGCTGCTAAAGTTCCATCATGGGCAGAAGGCTGGATAGCACTTGCTGTTGAAGCTGGTGTAGTAAAGGGTTCAGACAACAAATTAAATGCTGCTGCTCCTTTGCTTGGTAAAGACCTTGCTTCAATGTTCATGAATGCACTTGGCTTCTCAGCTGAAAATGATTATGCTAAGGCTGTTGAATTATTAGCTGCCAAGGCTACTATCACTTCAATATCAGCTAAGATACCTGCTGGCGACGCATTATTAAGAGATGCTGCTACTGCAATCGTTACTGATGCTTTAACTGCTAAAGCTAAGGACGCTAAGGAAACAGTTATCGTTAAGTATGTTGGTTCAGATGCAAGCTTGAAGGCTATAGCTGAAAAAGCTGGTTTGATAGCTGTTGCTGCTGCTGATTTGGTTGTTGAATCAATCACGGCTTTAAATGCAAAGCAGATCGAAGTTAAGTTCAACAAGGACATGGATAAGGATTCTGCTGAAACAGAAAGCTTCTACTCAGTAAAAGACAAGGGTGGCTCAACAGAAACTACTCTTGGTTCTGACAGTGCTGCTTTAGTTGACTCAAAGACTGTTGTTATAACATTGAATAATGCTATAACTGACAAGCTCACCAACTCAAGTACTGCAAAGGTAAAAGTTAAAAAGGATATCAAGGCTGCTGATGGTAAAAAATTGGCTGCTGATAAGGAACTTGATGTAGTTGTACAGGATGGTATTCTCCCAACTGTGACTAAGGTTGAAGCTACTGGAGAAAAGAACATAAAGCTTACCTTCTCAGAGCCAATTTATGGCGGAGATACAGCTTCTTATACACAAGGTGGTTCATTTGATTCCAACTTTGTAGTTAAGAGCGGAACATATACGTACTACATCCAGAACACTACAATCTCAGGTGTAACTGTTACTTTGAACCTCGGAACAAGCTTGATAGAAGGACCTGTAGCTGTAACCGTAAATAAGGATGGTTCAACTGCAACTGCTGTTCAGGACTATGCTGGCTACAAGGTATTCAAGGGTGATTCAACATTTAATTATGTTAAGGATACATCCGTATCAGTAGTATCAATTTCTGATGCTAAGCCAGGTGAAGTGAAGGTTAAGTTCAGCAAACCAGTAAAGGCTGCTGATTTAAGATTGTTCCACTCTGTTAAGGGTGTAAGTGCTTACTGTTCAGATGTTGTAACAACTTCTGGAAACTATAAGGATGAAATAACATTTAAATTCGACAATGCAATTCCAGCTGGAGATATTACCTTCTTCCTGGTAAACAGTTCAACTTCAGGCAGTGAGATGGTTGATGGCTATGGTATAAAGGTTCCTGATCAGACGTTAACAGCTAAGGTTGTTAGAGATGTAACGCCTCCTGTTGTATCATCAACAGAGGTAGATAAAAATGTTGCGTTTAAGATTACATTTGATGAAGCATTGACTTCTTCATCAATCGACAAGAAGAATATTACTTTCAAATCAGTATCTGACGGAAAAGATGTATTCTACAACTTGACAAATGATGCGGATAGAAAAATCCTTACATTAACTGTACCTGGTAAACTTGCTGATAACACTCAGTATCAGGTAGTTGTAAAGAATGCCGAAGATATGTATGGAAACAAGATGGCTGCTGAGGCTACATTTACATTTACAACTGGTGATAATACTCCTCCAGATGTAAAGTATGATGATTGCTATGCTGTAGGTACAGAAGGAAAAATCTACATATACTTCAGTGAACCTATGAATGAAGCTCAAATGCTTGATAAGAACAACTATGCTGTTGCTACAAGTGTTAGTATATCTGCTACTCCAGTTTCATTAGGATCTGATGACACAGTTACTAAGCTTTCTGAGAAAGCTGTTGTAATTGATATGGTTTCAACTGTAAATCAGCCAGTAGTTAAAATAGCTCCTATCATGGATTTAGCTGGTAAGAGATTAGGGGATTCACTTGAGCCAATTACTATAAAGAACAATGTTTATGAAGACCATACTGCTTCATCTTACATTAAGGCTGAGTCTGTATTGATCGAAAGTGCTAAGTTGATTGCAAAGAATAAGGTAAAGGTTACATTTGATAAGGAATTATCATCATTTGCTAACACAGATATTACCTTTACTACTGATGGTAGCGTAGTTAATACCATAAGAGTACAGAATGTTGAATCACAGGTGAAAAACTCTGATGGCAAGACAGAAGTTGTACTGGTTCTTGACAAGGAAATGGGTACAGATGCAAAATACACCGGTGAAAATATTACTTGTGGATCTATAACTACTCCTAACTCTGTTTCAGTTTCTGGAACTAAGTTGCTGGGAGGTCAAGGGAAACAGGTTGCTGACTTAGTTGCTCCTGAAGTAGTTAAGACTACAATAAATGGCTCTGATGTGCCAAGTGTCATATTTACAACAACAACAGCTCTGACTGCTAGCAATAGAGTTGCAAAGGGTGTAGATCTTTATATCGACATTACATTCAGTGAAGGTATTAAATCTGCTACATTGTCAACATTGACATTTAAAGTGGAAGGCTATACTGTAACTGCTATCAGTAATGGTGCAGATGGTAGTGTTGTAAGAATTACTGCTAAGGCTAATGATGAGGTAACCCCATATACATCAGTTACTCAGGTATACAATATAACTGATGCATCACCTGATGCTAATGTATTGGCTTCTGGTACTGTTTGGAGTGTAACTAAGTAATTTAATCTAGTAAAAAAGAGCTAAGACATTGTCTTAGCTCTTTTTTTAGTCATTTTTATTACAACTAAGTATGGAATATGTAATTACTTCAATATATATGGTATTATTTACTGAGTAAGATAAATAAGCTAATATGTATCAGGAGGCGGAAAATGTACAGAGGAAGAATAGTTGCGTTATTACTTATAGTGTGTATATTTGTTTCTTTCATGCCAGCTGGCGCACAAGAAAATTTGGATGCCAATGCAAAGGCAGCGGCGTTAAATAAGCTTGGATTGATAGATGGGGATGGAAAGGGCAATTACAGCCTGGATAAAAATCTGAAAAAGTATGAATCTATAGTATTTATCATAAAGCTGCTTGGAAAGGCAAAAGATTTTGAAACAAATAAGGGGAATTTATCTCCATCTTCATTCACGGATGTAAAATCTTCAGCATGGTATGCTCCATATATCTCATACAGCGAGCAATACCAAATAACAACTGGGATAGGTAACAATAAATTTGGAGTTGACCAAAATCTCTCAGAACAGGCATTTTTGGTAATGATAATGAAGGTACTGGGGTATAGTGGGCCAGAGGATTTTAGTTGGAATAAGACAGTCTTCAAGAAGGCATATGAGGTTGGTCTTGTACAAGATTCCGCATATCTTGATAAGACAACTGATAATTTGAGCTATACAAGAAGTGAGGTTGTGAAGGTCATGTATACTGCACTGGGTTTAAAGCCAAAAGGCAGCAGTATAACATTAATCCAGCAGCTTGTTAATAATGGCGCTATGGATAGAGAGACTGCGGCTTCCACTGGGATTTTGAAAGATACTGTGATAACAAAAATAAATCAAGTTATACCTCAAAATGCAAGAAAGGTCAGGGTGGAGCTGTCAGAAGTTATTAATTCAATTGACTCAAACAATATAAGGGTTTATGAGACTAATAATAAAAATAATACATTAAATGTATCTATAAGCTCACATTCCGGGAATGCCTTAGTTTTGGACACAGCAACTCAAATTGAAAATCTTAGCTATACTATCGAGATAAATAATGTTGTTGATATGGAGGCAAACACAATTCCTGTCATTTCAGGCCAGTTTAATGGATATAAGCTTGTTGCAATCAAGTCTGACCTGTTTAAAATAAGCATGACTGAACAAATATCCCGTTCAGAAGTAATTGTATATTTTACGCAGCCCGTTAATGAAAATATTGAGTTTGCACCAAATTATGAGATTGACTGTAACGGTGAGGTATTTGCAAGAGGCGACGATTTGAAGGTTAGTTTAGCCGGAGATGGCTATAGTGCGGCAGTAGCACTAAAGTCAAAGGTATTTACTCCTGGTACGGAGTACATAATAAAGCTCTCGGGCGGGTTGATTGGTTCCTATGGAGTAGCACTGGGAGATGGAAATGGAGATCAGTATTCTTTTATATCAAAAGATATGGGGGATTCAAAACTTATACTTAATAGTATAAATGCCATTAACAGTAAAGCTATAAAATTGAATTTTAATAGGAAAATAAACAGTACTTTAGCCCAGCAGATTTATAATTATAGCATTACAGATAGTGAAAACAATCCGATCCAGATAGAGAAGGCATTTGTTATTAATGATTCCGGATCAGAGGGAAAAAGCGTAGTTTTAAGGCTCAAGACAATTATAGATAAAAATAAATCATATGGCATAATGATAAATCGAATTAATGACATATCAAAGCAATATAGTATTGAAGAGCAGACCTTCACATTTAGCGGGGCATTTTCAAATCAGAGCTCATTGACAGTAAATGATGTTAGTGTAGATGATGCGTATTCGATCTCAATTAGCTTTGACAGGCCTGTAGACACGAAGTCAGCCTTGGATGTGGGTAATTATTCAATGGCAGATATTACATATGGCAACAAATTTGCCCCTGCTGCAGTTCGTTTTACGTCAATAGACCAGAAGACAGTAAAGCTGTTCTTCAAAGAAGTAAACAAGTTGATTGTAAATCGGCCGTATACCGTAAAGATACCAAGTACATTCCAGGATTACAGTGGTGAAACTTTAAGTGGTACAATTGAAAAGACTTTTCTGGTAAGAACAGCAGATGATGTAAAGCCTGGTGTCAAAGAGGCTAAAATTATCGGATCAAATGCTGTAAAGATTACCTTTAGTAAGGAAATATCAGCTGATGTACCTAATGCGTCCCCCCAAAATTATATGCTGGATTACATTGATAAAGATAGCTCCTACAAGAAGTACCCAATAGCAATAACATATATAGACAACTTTAATGTGATTCTGCTCTTTGATAAACTTGATAAAACTATTCAATATAATCTATTTTGCAAGAGCGTTAAAGATTTCGGAGGCAATGAGACAGCTTTGGATGAAGGGAAGAGATTTACGGTTACATTGGGAGAATAATCTAGGAATTGATTCATCAATAAAAACCAAAGTCACTAAAAACGGCACTGTGAGAAACATCCACAGTGCCGTTTTTATGTAAGCCCAGAACACCTTCTAGGCCGTTAGCTTGATACTACTTATATGCGATTTATAGAGCCTGTTAGAGGCTATGCCTATACCTAAAATAATCCAGAACACAGGACTAACACTTATAACGCTATCGTTGGCAAAGGCTGAAATCATAAAGCCCATAACGGCAACTAAACAACTGACACCTGATATAAAATAAATGTTATCGGATTTGTTCATAATATATAATTTTACGGATACTATTGCATACCACATAATAAATACTAGGAAAGCTAACAATGATAACAGTCCGGTATTAACTGAAATCTGCAAAAACATATTGTGAGGCTTATCAACAATTATATATGGCGAGTTAAAAGCTTTCACTTTTCCCAGAAAGTCGTTCTGAGGAAAGACAAAGGCAAAGGTATCTGGGCCATGGCCCCAGAAGAGTGTATCTTTGAGCAGTGGTAGAGTTCTTGACCATATGTATCCTCTGGAAGAAGCAAAGGTCTCCTTGCCTTCAAAGCCAATTTTGTCAACATCAACAATATCAACTTGATTGCCTCGATGATCCATAAATTTGAAATAGCCAGTGTCTTTATTAACGCAGATATTAAATACCGTATTACTAGTTGTAATATTAAACACTGCGCCATCAATAATTATCTTGATACCTTCATATCTTGAATCATTGAAGGTCAGAGTTTTATTATCTGTTTCATCAATCTTAAAATCCAATTTGTTACCTACTTGGTCAGAAAACAAGCATTGATAATTAGAATTGTCGAATTGTATATTTAAAACATTATCAACAGTTATTATACTGGCACTGTTTTTAACCAGTTTAATATCTTTAAGGCTATTATCAGGTTTGGAAGTAGCAATATCAGTGATTCCGGAATTATTTTGACCTTGAGTAGTAGTCTTAGCAAATCCCGGCAGTAAAGTACCATTTGCAGTTAAATTCATTAAAAGTAAAATGCCAACCAGGCACAAGAACAGTGGTATAACAGATTTCCATGACTTAATAACCTTTTTATAAAGAATCAGTAATATAATTAAAATTGCAAAAAATGCGCCAATATAACCTGTAGTGGATAAGCAGCCTACTAAAGTAATAAATGTAAGGCAGCTAAAAATTCCAGAAAGGATTTTATTTTTTAAACTGTTTGAGAACAGGAAGAGGATCAGGCTTATTGGGAAAAGCATTGAGAAATAGCTTCCCACATAGTTTGGGTTATATAATGTGGCATATATGTATCTGGTAGGGAATTTGAACTCCAAGGATTCGCCTATTTCTTTATAATCATTAGCTGAGAGCATCAGATGTTTTCCAAAATCAGACTGTAGTATATCAAACCCCCAAAATTGACTTATACCAAGAAGCGATATTATAACTGCTGAAAAAACTAATGCACCAAATAGAATTTTAACATCCTTTTCAAAAGTGATAAAATGTGCTGCAAGAAAACAGATTGTCATATAGCAGGTTATTACAAAAAAACCTTCGAATCTGTCATTAAAGCCGAATAATGACTGATGCTTATAGTCAGAAAGTAAAGTGGAAATTATCACACCAAAATAATATATCCCTAAAGGAATAAATAATTTGGAAACCTTAAAAGTGTATTTTTTTGAATTAAAATACCATAAACAAACCAGAAAGCTTATAATTGTCAAAGCTTCCAGCCATATTGCCTTAAAATAGTTGAAAAAATCAGGATAACTATCACTGTTTGGACTGAATACCAATGCGGCACCTGTGAGTTTTACAGTTTTTAAGTGAACAATAAGAGGGACTATCAATAAAATCAAAGCCAATGGGATCATTTTGACATAACTATCAGTACTGAGAACTTTTTTTTTACCCATAATAATAACCACCTTCCTTTTCAAAATTCATTTTAGCATAATAGAAATAAAAGGTAAACCATTGCATGAATTACAATTACAAAACATAGTAAATTCGCAGTGAATTTATTAATATTTTTTGTTAATTTGTAATACAAAAAAGTATTATTTACGTATATACTTAAATAGAAGTGAAAGGAGGAAGATAATGCTTGTAAATAATATTAGGCAACGTAATAGAATTTCTAAGTTTTTAATCTTAATAACTATCATATTTGCAACAGTAAGCATAAGTGCAGCTGATGCCGTGACCACCAATGATAAGGCTTATGGTATTAATTTGGAAGACGCTCAAAAAACAGCTGCAGCAAATACTCTTAGCCTAAAAGAGGTGGACCAGAAAATAAATCATCTTCTAAGCGGAAAGGATTATAATCCATCAATATATAAGGGAGTAAAGGATGATGTTCTAGCTGATATTGAGAATTTGTATTCAAAAGCTTCTGATTCACACAATATATCCAGTTTGGAATTGGGTATATTATATGGATATTATGCTATGTATGGAGAGACTGTTTATTTTAAGAATAAAGATATCTCACATCTTTTTAATCCGGAAGATTACCCCAATTATTCATTGTGGAGCAGCCTTTTAAGATACGAATTTAATAAGAAATCAAGTATTAATAGTATATCTTTAAACATAAGGAAAATATATGATAACATTCTTATTCTCAATGACCAAATAGGCATTTCTGATACGTCCCTACAGATAGCGCAGAAGTCATTAGCACAAGAAAAAAAGAAATTTGAGCAGGGAGAAATATCAGAAGTTTCTTACGAAAAAAGTCAAATGGATATTGAGATTCAGATAAAAGAGCTGGCTAAGCTGCGCAGGAATGTTGAAAATCTAAAATTTGACTTAAAAAAGCAGCTAGGTATTCCCTTGAAGGATGAAATTGTATTAAAAGATTATGATTATTCAAATTTAACAGAGCTAAAGGATTATTATGAATACCTGGAAAAGGCCACAACTGACAGAAATGAAATATCTCTTGCACGGCTAAATTACTGGGACGGCAAAAATGTGTATTATCAGGTAAACAATTCATATATGGACAATATGCAGAGTGTAACACTCCAGCTTCAGCGTGAAAATGCACTAAACCAGATAAGAGAGGCGGAGGAGAGCATTAAAGAAGCTAATACAAAGGTAAAACAGGAGATTCTCGGTTTATACATAACTGCAAATAGCAAATATTCAGCAGTTAAGGCAGCGGAGAGCTCTGTTGCCTTGAAAGATAAGAAATATAAAGCAGCTCAAACCAGATACATTCAAAAAGCAGTAACCAAAATAGACTTGGATAAAAGCCTTCTGGATTTAAATGCTGAAAAAGTAAAATACAGAAAAGCCATTATTGAGTACAATACGGCAAAAGAGACCTTGGAGGTATCTTGCAGTGTTGGGGTTGGATTAACTTAAATAAACGAGGTGAAATAATGAAAAGATTAGCGATAAAGACAATGCTTCTAGTATTAAGTGTACTGTTTATCATTTCTTCCAACAGTACATTTGCAGAGAGTGCCTACAAGATAAATTACAAATCAGCCATAGATTTGATGCTAAGCGTAAATGAAAATTTAAAAACCCAGGATGCAAAAATAAAAACAGCCCAAGACAGATATTATAATGTTTGCAGTATAGCAGTGGATGCTAAATACAAGGTTGGAAAAAGTGATGTGGAAAATATTGAATATAGAAATCAGGAATTATTATACCAGGTACAAAGCTTTAATGCTCTTACATACATGAAAAATAACAAGGATGAGACAATTCGAAGCCTTAAATCGGATTTAACAGAGAAATATTTTAATTTACTTATTTTAAACAAGCAATTTGATTTGAAGCTTAAGACAATTAACAATGCAAAGAAAGAATTGGAAACCGCAGCGCTTAAACTTAAGTCAGGAAAAATAACAAGTTCGGCTTATGAAAGTATTAAAAATAACCTGGAAATTGAAAATTTTAATCTGGAACAGTTAAGAAGAGAACGACAAAATTCATTATTAGGTTTGAACGCACTTTTGGGAAATAAATTGGATAATGAAATAGCTATTACTGAGCTTGATATTCCTGAAGTTAGCTATAATGTAATGTTTGACAGCCAACAGATTGATACGTTTATATTAGAAAATCAAAAAACAGACATAACTGTTAAGCGGCTGAAAAATGAGCTGGAGGAAGCTAAAATAGAGCTGAAAAACATAACTGAAAACACTAATAATAAAAATTATCCGGGTAAAGAAGCCCTGGAGGATATAATTGCAAATAGCACATACAAAATAAACAATGCACTTTCAGATGTTGAAAACAATATAAGAAAAGAATACAATACCCTGTTGAATAGCGGTGATGACGTGTCAATCAGCAGTATAAAGTATGATTTAGCTAAAAAGGATGCAGAAATTGCTCAGAAAAAGTATAAGCTGGGGACTATTGATTATACGAGTATGACAGACTATATTTCGCAAAAAGATAGCTCCGAAATTTCATTGCTAAAAGCGAAACTAAATCTATATATGCAGAGCTTGGAATTTTCCAAGTATCTTAATAAGTAAGCAACTATAAACACCAGTGATTTAAACTGGTGTTTATTTATTTGACAAGGCCTTTCAATTGCAATATAATTAATGTGTTCAATATTTGAACACGGGAGAGATTTGGGTGGACAAAGAATATATTTTACTTAATGAAATAGAAAAAAATGAAAATATAACGCAACGAGAACTGTCAAAAAAAGCGGAGCTTTCTTTGGGCAGCGTCAATTTGTTAATAAACAAAATGGTGCATGAGGGTCTTATAAAGATTAGACAGATACCTATGAATAGAGTGGTATATATGTTAACTCCGGCAGGAATTGCTGAAAAGGTAAGGAAGACAAGTGACTATATTAAGATACACTACAATTATATAAATGAAACGGTTAAAAAGATAAAAATTGCAATAATAAATTTAAATAAAGATTATAACAATATTGTAATAGTTCTTGAGCAGGATGAAATAAGCGAACTGGTCAGGCAAGCTGTCAATGAAATAAATAACCAGCATATAAAAATAGTATTTGAAAATCATCATGTAGCAGATATAAAGAAAAATAAAGATAGCTTGTATATTACTCTCAGTGCTGAAAAGCACGGGGAGCTTATAAACAAAGGATTTAAAGCTGTATACTTGCTGGAATTACTTTAACAAACGGGGGAATAGGAATGAATAGATTTGCTGTTATTCTTGCTGGTGGAGGTGGTACCAGGTTTTGGCCATTGAGCAGGCAAAATGCCCCAAAACAACTTTTAAATCTAAGTGGCAATGACATAATGATAAATGATACAATTGCAAGGCTGGAGGGTGTAATTCCTTTAGACCGCACATACATAGTTACCGGCAAAAACCAGGCTCAACCACTTAAACAGCTTGTTTTAAAGGACATTCCTAAAGAAAACATCCTTTTGGAGCCAGTAGGACGGAATACTGCACCGTGCATATTATATGCCGCAATGAAAATCAGAAAAAATTTTGGTGAAGGGGTAATGTGCGTATTGCCATCTGACCACTATATAGAAAATGTTGATGAGATGAGGCGAATACTTGAAATAAGTATGAATTTGGCTGCTGAAAGAGATTGCCTGATTACCATTGGAATAAAGCCTACTTATGCTGCAACAGGCTATGGCTATATTAGATATTCCAAGGCTCTTACCGGTGAATTGCCCTATAAGGTTGACGATTTTGTTGAAAAACCCAATTTTAAAGTGGCTCAGGAGTATATTAAATCGGGAGAATATTTATGGAACAGCGGTATGTTTGTTTGGGAGGTTTCCACTATCATAGAAAATTTTAAGAGATTTTTACCAAAGATTTATGATAAGATAGAAGAAATCATAGAGGCAGAAGGGAACCACTCAGGAGCAGGCAGAGAGAGTAATCCCGTTATGGATTTGCTATATCCACAAATCCAGAGTATTTCAATAGATTATGGTATTTTGGAGAGAGCTGATAATGTTCTGGTGGTTCCCGGGGATTTCGGCTGGAATGATGTTGGAAGCTGGGATGCGCTGGGAGCTATTTTTAAGCCGGATTCAGCGGGGAATATAATTAAGGCGGAGCACATTGGTATAGACACAAGAAATTGTATCATATATGGAAGTGATAAGTTGATTTCTACTATTGGGCTTGAAGAATTGATAGTTGTAAGCACTGAGGATGCACTTTTAATATGTCCCAAGAGCAGAGCCCAGGAAGTTAAGAATATCGTGGGTAAGCTGAAGGAAAACGAAAAGCATGATTTATTGTAACACATTGGTAGAGAAAAACTTTTGTGTATGCTAACACGAGGTTGGGGATTTTCTGCCAATTAAATAAAGATTAAGCACAGCAGATATCTCTTTATAAACAAAAGCTATTTATTGGAGGAATTATGAAAAGAGCTCTAATTACGGGTATTACAGGCCAGGATGGTTCATATCTGACAGAATTTTTATTGGATAAGGGCTATGAGGTTCATGGGATAATCAGAAGAGCGAGTACATTTAATACTAAAAGAATAGACCATCTCATGGATAATAAAGAAATTATGGATAAAAGACTTTTCCTGTACCACGGAGACTTAGCCGATTCCAGCAACCTTAACAGAGTGCTGGAAAAGTCCCAGCCCGATGAAATATATAATCTTGCGGCTCAAAGCCATGTTCAGGTATCATTTGAAGTGCCGGAGTATACCGCAGAGGTAGATGCGATTGGAACCATAAGGCTTTTAGACGCTATAAAGGAAAGCGGAATTAGAACTAAATTTTACCAAGCATCTACAAGTGAGCTGTATGGCGGTTTACCAGGGACAGAGCCCCAAAGCGAGAAAACCCCTTTCTACCCCAGAAGCCCTTATGCTGCGGCTAAGCTTTATGCCTATTGGATAACAGTTAATTATAGGGAAGCATATGATGTTTTTGCCTGTAATGGTATACTTTTTAACCATGAGTCTCCAAGGCGTGGAGAAACCTTTGTAACTAGGAAAATAACAAGAGCTGTAGCAAACATTATAGCGGGTAATAAGGAAAAGCTGTCATTGGGCAATTTGGATGCAAAGCGCGACTGGGGATATGCCGGTGACTTTGTGAAGGGTATGTGGAGGATGCTTCAGCAGGACAAGCCTGAGGATTATGTACTTGCAACTGGAGAAACACATACAGTCAGGGAGTTTGTGGAGCTGTCATTCAAGCATGTGGGCATTTATATTACATGGAATGGCACAGGAGTTAATGAAAAGGGTATTGATAATAAAACCGGAAAAGTTCTGGTGGATATAAATCCAAGATACTTCAGGCCAACGGAGGTGGAGCTTTTGCTGGGGGATCCAAGAAAAGCAGAGGCAAGGCTTGGCTGGAAAAGAGAAGTGTCTTTTGAAGGTCTTGTAGAAATGATGGTTAAGGCAGACTGTATGGAAGCGGGAGTTGTGATATAGATGGAAAAGAATGCAAAGATATATGTTGCAGGACATAGAGGCTTGGTTGGATCAGCCTTACTAAGAAATTTACTTGCAAAGGGATATAAGAATATTGTAGGAAGGTCCCACAGTGAACTGGAGCTAACTAATCAGTCGGCGGTGGAAGACTTTTTTATTAAGGAGAAGCCTGATTATGTTTTTCTGGCTGCGGCAAAGGTTGGTGGAATACATGCCAATAGTACGTATCCTGCTGATTTCATTATGGAAAATGAGCAGATTCAATGTAATGTCATAAATAGTTCCTTTAAAAACAAGGTGAAGAAATTAATGTTTTTAGGAAGCTCGTGTATATATCCAAAGCTTTGTCCTCAGCCAATAAAAGAGGAGTATTTGCTGACAGGTGAGCTTGAGCCCACAAATGAAGCATATGCGTTAGCTAAAATTTCCGGGCTGAAAATGTGCCAATACTATAACAGGCAATATGGAACCAATTATATAAGTGTTATGCCTACAAATCTTTATGGACCATATGATAACTTTGACTTAAATACTTCGCATGTACTCCCTGCATTAATCAGGAAGTTTCATGAGGCTAAGGTTTATAAGTCCGATTGTGTTGAATTATGGGGGACGGGGACTCCTTTAAGAGAGTTCCTGCATGTAGATGATATGGCAGATGCCTGTGTTTATCTGATGGAAACTTATACAGGCAATGAGTTTTTTAATGTTGGGACTGGAAAGGAAGTTTCAATATTAGAACTTGCGAGTATGATAAAGGAAACAGTGGGATACAAAGGGCGGCTTAGCTTTGACAGCAGTAAGCCTGATGGGACACCAAGAAAGCTTCTGGATGTATCTAGGCTTGAAAAGGCTGGCTGGAAGGCACGAATTGAGCTTAAAGATGGTATTGAAAGCACGTACAAGTGGTATTTGGAGAATATGTAACTGGATATATGAATAATACAAAGTGCCTTTCCTTAGAAACAGTATTTTCAGTTATTTTTTTGTGCAGAAAGAAGATATAATAAATGCGAACAAAGAAAATAATAATTAATAGTACTTTTAACATATTATATCAATTGGTTCAATTGGTACTTAGTTTTGTAATAAGAAATCTATTTGTAAAAAGCATAGGTATTGAGTTTCTAGGATTAAACGGTCTTTTTTCGAATATACTTTCAACACTTAATTTATTTGAACTTGGGGTAGGGGTGTCAATTTCATATCACCTGTATAAGCCCCTTGCTGATAAAGATAGTAAACAAATAAATGGTATAATGCAGGTTTATAGGAGGTTATATTTTTATATAGGTATTGCTATTCTGGCAATTGGCTTCATTATTATGTTTTTTATACAAAACATGATTAAAGAACAAATTTTTAGTTTAGGATATCTAAGGCTGGTATTTTTTATTCAGTTGATTTCAACCGCTTCAACATATTTTCTTGCATATAAGCGGACATTACTACTCGCAGACCAGAAGAGTTATATTATTTCAATTACTGATACTATTGTAAATCTTACAATGATGGTTGTAAGAATTGTGACATTAATTGTATTCAATAGTTATATTGTTTATTTGATTGTTCTGTTAGTGCAGAATATTATTGGAAACATTATTATTTCAATAATATGTAGTAAAAAATATTCTTTCTTAAAGTATAAGTCTGAGGGCACAGCAACAATTAGAAAAGGAATATTTAGCAGTCTTAAAAATATTATTATTGAAAAGGTTTCAGGATACATTTATTATTGTACAGACAACATAATCATCTCAAGATTCGTAGGTATTACTAATGTAGGCTTGATATCCAATTATACGCTGCTTACAGCAACAGTACAGACATTTTTTGTACAAATTATTAATTCAGTACAGGCTTCTTTGGGGAACTTGGTAAACTCAGAAAAAGACATGGGTAAGGTCAGAGATGTATTTAACAAAATAAATTTTTTATGCTTTGCTTATGCAAGCTTCAGTGTTGTTTCCTTTCTTGCATTAACCCAGCAATTTATAACACTATGGCTTGGAAAAGAGTTTGTATTATCGTATACTATATTGGGATTATTGTGTGCAAATTACTTTTCAACTACCTTGAGAATGCCTTTAACACAGATGGCGGCGGTATATGGACTATTTAACAGAACAAAAATAATAGCTATTTGGGGGGCTGCAATAAATCTGGTATTATCATTGATCTTTGTTAATGCTTTTGGTATTACAGGGGTTCTAATGGGAACAGCAATTTGTGATATTGTTTATTGCATTGGGTATTCAAAAATTGTTACGGTAAAAATAGAAATGCCCTACAGATTTTACGTATGGACAGTTATTCAATATATTTTTATTACAATATCAGAGGTTATAGCAACTATTGTTTTAGGACGTATATTGTTTAACGGTGAAAGCATTGGAGCTTTTATCGGTAAAGTAATGTTGTGCATAGTGGTTCCTAATGGAGCAAATATTATTTTATTCAGGAATAGGCAGGAATTTATATTTTTAAAGGACTTGATAAAATCGTACTGTTATAAAATAGTAAAGCTGAAAAAGTAGTAGAAAATAAAAACTTGCAGGGAAAAAAATGTTGGAAAATAAATGTACTGTGGTTGTGGAAAGTTGTGATGCTTATTCTGATTTATGGGATATCTTTTCAAGCTATTTAAGCAGCAATGGCCCAGGTGTCCTTATCCATCAGTTATATTGATGATAAAATTGAAATTGAGTGTTTTCAGCTTTTCAATAAAGATGAGAAAGTAACATGGTCAAAATTACTTAAGAGGACTTTAGAAAAGGTTGGGACAGAATATGTAATTTTACTTCTTGACGATTTCTTTTTAGAAAGTGAAGTATTGCAACATAAAATAGATGAGTGCATCACGTGGGTGGATCAAGATTCAAACATTGCTACTTTCTCTTTTATGCCAGCACTTATGCCGAATAGTGTAAGTAACAAATATACAGGATTTGAAAAAGGGGTGCAAAAGCTCCATATAGGTTTAACTGCCAGGCAGCAATATGGCGCAGGGAATCAGAAGCAGAAGGTATAAAGATGAATTTTTTTCTTTGTGCGAGGATCAACCTCACGTATTTGATTATGCATGGGGAGATCCAATTAAAAGAGGGAAATGGTAAAAACCGGAGGTTGACAAATTACGGGAGAAGCCTGGAATTCATATAAATTGCGCAGACCATGGTTTTTATGATGAATTGAAAGTCATAAACAAAAATAATAAACCTAAATTTTTAAAAGCTATAAATGTTATTAAATCTTTAATTTAAGGAGTGTACGATTTGAAGGGTAATTTTATTTATTTTAGCAGGTGCTATGTAAACTCGGCATACAGATTGGCATCCCTAAGATTAAAGGGTAAAAAGGTTAATCCGCAAACAATTGCAGGGAAAAAAGTAATACAAGATGCTGAAAATATTATTTACGATAAGGTATTGAGAAATCAACCTTTTATGATGGCTAGATATGGTTCTGTTGAATTGAGTATTATAGTAAAATATGTTACTAAGCAAATGGGTCTTATAAAGGAGATACCAGATAAGCATATGAATGTACTATGCAATAATGCAGGCTTTTTTCCAAAAAATAAATATCTGGCGGAAAAATTTGCGGAACTCATGATTGAGTCAAGTAAGCAGGTGGATTTATTAGTAGCCTGGAATGATATAATGGAGGATTATGTGATTAAGATGTTTGCTCCGCAGACGCAACTGATCAGATATGTCTCTATGGAGCCATTTTTAAATACTAATCCTTGGTCAGCAGCTTTAGAGGGCAAAAAGGTTTTAGTAATTCATCCTTTTGAAGAGTCAATAAAACATCAATATTCAAAACGTGAAGTTTTATTTGAAAATCAAAAGGTATTACCTGATTTTGAATTGAAAACGATAAAAGCTGTTCAAACTATTGCAGGGAACCTAAGTGGTTTCGAAACATGGTTTGAAGCATTCCAATATATGTTGGAGAAAGTAAAAGGTATCGATTTTGATATTGCGATTTTAGGGTGTGGTGCATATGGATTCCCTTTAGCAGCTGAAATTAAGAAAATGGGGAAACAAGCAGTACACCTTGGTGGTGGTACACAAATTTTATTTGGTATCAAAGGAAAGAGATGGGACAATGTATCTGAAATTAAAAAACTCTATAATCAATATTGGATTTCACCTAATGAAAGCGAAAGACCAAAGGATTTCAATACAATTGAGGGCGGATGCTACTGGTAGAATAATAAAAGAGGTTATAGTGTTGGCAGTATCTTAAAGTTATAAAAATACTGATTAAAATTTTGGGCGATATAATCTTTTTAGGAGTGAAATTGAAATGTTAGAATATCATACAGACTGGTTAGCATCAACTCCAGTATTCTATAACGAGAAAAGTGGTAAAGTTAGTAATAATATTAATGATGTAATAGATTACGTTAATTTAGAGTTTGATCCTGAGGGTTTCAATAATTATCTGGATTTTGGGTATTCTGTGTTTGAACAAACGCCTATCAAGCATGTTAAATTTTTAAGGCATTCTTCCAAGATTGTAAAGGGTGATTCAGGAGAATTAAAAATTACTTTACTGGATGATCCAAGTATCAAATATTTAGAAAAGGTAACAAATGAAGACGAGATAATAAACTTGTTACAAAGTAAAATTAATATATGGGAATCAAGTGTTGATGGAGAGATAGTAATTCCTACCAGCGGTGGATATGATTCAAGATTATTAAACCACCTTATTAGTGATAAAAATAGGATAAGATCTTTTACTTATGGAATATCCAGTAACCAGGCGAAATCATATGAGGTTGTGTTTGCCAGTAAATTAGCCGAAATATTAAAAATTAAATGGGAACAAATTCAATTAAGGGAATTTCATGATTACTTCAAGGAATGGAATTCTTTATTTGGAATTTCTACTCATGCACATGGCATGTACCACATTGAATTTTATAAGAAAATTTCGTCCCGGGTTAAAGGAAACAATCATTTATTAAGTGGAATTATAGGTGATGCATGGGCGGGGAATTGGAGCATCAATCCTATTTCAAATGCATCTGAAGTTCAAGTATTAGGATGTAATCATGATATCAATGCAAACTCAAACTTTAGCAAATTTAAAAACAAAAATAAGTATTTATTAGAAAAGTATTATAATGAGAATGCTTATTTGCTGCTTAATAGCGAAAAATACAGAATAATACAGGCGATGCGGTTAAAAATGATATTATTATCATATTTGATAAAAATTCCTGACAGTATCGGTTTTAAAGCCTGGTCCCCATTCTTGGATGTTGAAGTTGCACTAGGGATGCTAGACTTACCACCTGAACGGAGAATTAACCGGATTTGGCAAAAGGAGTACTTCCAAAAAAATCGAATATGCTTAGAGGAAATGAATTTAAAATATAGTACTCAGAACACATTAGACCTGCAAGGTATACGGAATGTCAGACCACCGGAATTAAATGTTAAGATACTTGGTGAATATATTCAACCCAATTATATTGAGTGGGTAAATCAGAAGGTAGCTCATTTTATGGGTATAAGGTATCTATTTGAAAGCATGCTATATGTTCCGAAAATTGGAGGATTGCTTTCAAGAGCAGGTGTAAAGAAAGAGGTAATCCAAGCGTATAATGCTTACTTGACTTTAAAGCCGATTGAAGAATTATTGATAAAGAGGAATAGTGCATGAATGGAAAGTGGAAAGCATTTTTTGCTGGTGATGTTCTGATTAAGCATCCAATAGATGGAAGATTTATAAGCGACGAGTTATATAATATTACAAAGGATTGCGATATTGTATCATGTAACTTTGAAGCACCTATCGAGATAGAAGATCAAGAGCCTATTACAAAAGCAGGGTCACATATTTTTCAGTTACCAGAGGCACCTTTGTATATCAAGAATGCAGGATTCAATGTTATTAGCCTTGCCAATAATCACATGTACGATTATGGCAGAAATTCATTAAAGGCCACAATTGAATCACTCGATGGGATGAACGTTATTGGAGCGGGTTTGGGTTTTGACGAAGCATATGAAATGAAGGTTATTGAGGTTAAGGGTACAAAAGTTGGCCTTCTGGCATTTTGTGAATCGGAATTCGGAGCAATAGTTGACGAATGGATTGGAAACTCAGGGTATGCCTGGGTAAATCATAAAACTGTTAATTCAAAAATACTAAAGGCTAAGAATGAAGTTGATATTCTTATTGTTCAGGTTCACGCGGGCGTGGAGCTCATAGATATTCCGCTGCCAGAGTGGCGGAGCAGATATAAGGAATTGATTGATTGCGGAGTAGATGTTCTTATCGCTCATCACCCTCATGTCCCACAGGGATGGGAGACTTATAATGACAAATTGATTTTTTATAGTTTAGGTAATTTTTATTTCGATTTGGAATATGACCATGAATTATGGTATAAGGGATATGCCGTTTTACTTAACTTTAATGGCAGTATTTTGGATGGTTTTGAAGTGATTCCAACAGAAAAAGTTCTTTCAGAAGTTACGATTTGCAAGCAGAAAGCATATAAGGAGTACTTAAATTCATTAAATGAATTGCTTGCTCTGCCGCAATATAAAGAAAATGTTAATAGGGTAGTGCTTGAACTATGGGAAAGGGTATATAGGGATTATTATGCAGGAGCATTAGATTCCTCGTCATTATATAAATCCTATAAAAAAATACTTTACCTATTATTTTGTAAGCTTGTAAAAAAAGATGGGAAACCGTTTAACTATGTTTTGCTCTTACATAACATTAGAATTGAAAGCCATAGATGGTGTGTCGAAAGAGCACTTTCCTTATTAGCGGAACATTCATAATCCGGGATATAAGATTATTGCTAATAGGACTAATGATAAGAACGCCTAACTATATCAGAACTTAAGGGAGTCTTGAATCATGTATAAAATTGCTGTAATCGGAACAGGTTATGTGGGATTGACAACAGGTATTGGTTTAGCGAATTTTGGATGTAAGGTATACTGCTTGGATATCAACAATGAAAAAATTGATACTTTAAATAAAGGGGTTATGCCTTTTTATGAGCCTGGTATGCAGGAATTGCTCAGTGCAAATATCCAAAATAAGAGGTTAAGATTTTCTGCTGAAATTGAGATTGGGATTAGATGGGCAGATATAATATTTATAGCAGTAGGAACGCCACAAGGACAGGATGGGAAGGCAGATTTAACAGCAATTTATAATGTATCTGAATTAATCGGTAATAATGTAAATACTGATAAAATAATTGTAGTTAAAAGTACTGTGCCCGTTGGAACGAATCATGAAATAGAAAAAATAATTAATTCAATCAATAAAACAGAAAATCACATAGATATTGTGTCGAATCCGGAATTTTTACGAGAAGGCAGGGCACTTTATGATTTCTTACATCCAGATAGGGTAGTGGTAGGTACTGAGAGTGAGTATGCTAAAGAAATTATGAAAAAAATATATAGGCCTCTTTATTTAAATGAAGTACCTTTTATTTTTACTTCGATTAAGACGGCTGAGCTTATAAAATATAGTGCAAATTGCTTCTTAGCATTAAAAATCGGATATATAAACGAACTTGCAAGGTTATGCGACTCAGTTGGAGCGGATGTTCAAGCAATCGCATATGCCATGGGAAAAGATGGGCGAATAGGGAGTAAGTTTTTACACCCTGGACCTGGATACGGGGGGTCTTGTTTTCCCAAGGACACTGAGGCATTGGCGTACTTGGCAAAAGAAGCTGGAGCCCCTCTGTCTATAATTGAAACACTAATAGAAAGTAATAATACACAAAAGTTATATGCAATTGATAAAATTAGGAAGGCTTTCGGATGTTTAGAAGGCTTGACAATTGGCATACTAGGACTTTCATTTAAATCTGAAACGGATGATATCAGGGAATCCCCATCGTTAGTTATCATAGATGAGCTTTTAAATTTTGGCTGTATTATCAAAGTATACGATCCTCAAGCTATGGAAAATGCTAAAAAAGTTTGGAAAGATAGAGTATTCTATTGCGATGATGAGTACGAAACGGCTAAAGGCGCAGACGGTATGGTTATTGTTACAGAATGGAACCAGTTTAGAAACCTTAACTTAATTAATATTTCTACGATGATGAAGGGTAAGCATTTTTTTGATTTGAGAAATATCTATAAAAGGTATGAAGTTGAAGATGTAGGCTTAATTTATACTGGAATTGGCAAGTAGGAGTGAAAAAATGAAATTACTAAAAATTACGAGTTTATATCCCAGCTATATTAATGAATTTTATTGGAAAAAATTTGGAGTATCAGATAAAACTTATAAAGAACAAAAGCAGACACTTGATTATGATGCTTTCGGGTGGGCTGATTTTTGGGAGTGTGCGTTAGGAACTAAAGGTTATGAGGTAACAGAAATAGCATCGAATGTAGAAATACTTCAAAAAAAGTGGGCTGAGGAAAACGGAATAAACTATAGAGAAGATAACTGGTTACTGGAAATTGCCCAGATTCAGATACAAAAAACAGCACCAGATATATTGTTCATTGATGACTATAGTACTTTTAGCTATGAATGGATTAAAGAAACGAGAGAGAAATGTACATCAATTAAATTAGTTCTGGGTTGGTGTGGAGCACCGTATAGTGATGAATCTGTATTTAAAGCATATGATGTGGTTTTGTCGTGTATTCCGGAAATGGTAGATAGCTTCAGGGATAAGGGAATTGTCAGTGAACATGTAAACCATGCTTTTGATCCTAGGATTCTATCCCGTATAGATACCACAAGAGACAAAAGCATTGACTTCTCTTTTATTGGACAGATAGTTAGGGCAAATAAATATCATAAGGAAAGAGGAGAGATATTGGAAGAACTTTCTGATTTGATTGACGTCATAATCTTTTCTCCCAGCTATGAATATAGTACGAAAGATATTATCAAGGCCTTTTTAAAAATGGGTATATACGATATTACTCATATATTCAAGCAAATAGGATTTTCCGATAAATATATGAAAAGGTTACCGATTATTAAAAATGTAGTAAATTATCAAAACAGACCAGTATTACCTTACAGTTTTAAACTTAAAAAGTATATGAAGCCACCTGTTTTTGGTCTGAATATGTTCCAAACATTATATGACTCCAAGGTTACGTTTAACAGCCATATAGCTGCTTCTCCCAGGTCAGCCTCCAATATGAGGATGTTTGAAACCACAGGAGTAGGGACATGTCTGTTAACCGACTGGAAGGAAAACATTAATGATTTATTTGAACCGGATAAAGAAGTTGTTACATATAAGTCAACAGGTGAATGTATTGAAAAAGCCAAGTGGCTGATTGAGCATCCTGTGGAAAGGGAACAAATTGCAAAGGCCGGACAGGAAAGAACATTGCGGGAGCATACATTTGAAAAGAGAGCTGAGCTTTTGGACAGTATTATTAAGCGGGAACTAAAGACAAAGTAAAGCATATATGCCGATAAAAGCGAACCGCAATAGACTTTTTATTTCCCACGTATTTTTAAAACATTTGGGGGTACTAATTAGTGAATAAGAAAATTATAAAGATTTTAAAAAAGGTTATACCACCAATTATATTTGATATAATTAATCTTTGTAAAAAGAAATATGGTTTTTTCGGAGACTATGCTTCATGGGAAGAAGCTTTAAAAATGACTTCCAGTTATGAAAGTCAGGATATTTTAAATAAAGTGAGAGATTCATTAGCGAAAGTAAGAGATGGACAAGCGGTATATGAAAGGGACTCGGTACTATTCGATAAAATAGAAATATCTTTTCCACTATTATGCGGGCTAATGATGGCTGCTCTTGATAATAAGGGTGAATTAATCATAGTAGACTATGGTGGATCCCTTGGCAGCACTTACTTTCAAAATAAAAATATTCTTGGATATGTGGTTAAATCATTAAAATGGAACATTATTGAGCAAAGAAATTTTATTGAGTGCGGAAAGAAAGAATTTGAAACTGAAGAGCTAAAATTTTATTACTCATTAGAGGAATGTTTAAGGGAAAACTCACCCAATGTCCTGATTCTCTCAAGCTTTTTACAGTATATAGACAAGCCCAGGGACTTTATTAGAAAAACACTGGAATTTAATTTCAAATATATTATTATTGATAGAACGATGTTTGCTGAAACAAAAGAAAATAGAGATATTGTTACTGTTCAGGTTGTACCGCCGGAGATATACACAGCCAGCTATCCTGCATGGTTTTTTAATAAAGAAAAGCTTGTTAGTTTCTTTAGTGACAGATACACTTTGATTAATGAATTTGATTGTATGGATCAGCATCAAATACCAGGATTTACCGCTAGTGGAAATGGATTTGTTTTTAGATTAAAGTAGAGGTCAAAATGAATAATTATTGTACATTATTTGATTCAAATTATTTAACCAGGGGGCTGGCCATGTACAAGTCCCTTGTTGCCACGGGCGAGCAATTTACCTTATATATTTTCTGTTTTGATGATCTTACATATGAAATTCTTTATAAGCTAAACCTGGATAAAGCTGTCTTAATTAAACTTAGCGACTTTGAAAGTGAAGAATTATTAAGTGTTAAAGCTGACAGAACAAAGGCTGAATATTGTTGGACCTGTACGCCATACGTAATCAGATACTCTCTTGATAACTTTAATATCGACGAAGTAACCTATGTAGACGCTGACCTGTATTTTTATAATAAGCCTGATATATTATTGCATGAATTTCATGAGTCAGAACAATCTGTCATGATTACGGAACACAGATATACGCCAATGTATGACAAATCGGAGACCTCTGGTATTTATTGTGTCCAGTTTATGACTTTTAAAGCTGATGATAGGGGCCTTATAATCTTGCAGTGGTGGCAGGACCGTTGCCAGGAGTGGTGCTATAACAGAGCTGAGGATGGCAAGTTGGGGGATCAAAAATATCTTGACAGCTGGACAAGCATGTTTTCAGGTGTCCATGTCCTTAAGCATTTAGGAGGAGGTGTGGCTCCTTGGAATATTCAACAATATGAAATAAAAGAAGGGCCGTATGTTAACGGATATCCCGTAATATTTTATCATTTTCACGGGTTGGTATGGTATTCTAATAATAAAGTTGAATTATCTGCCTATTTGATAAGCAAGAGTGCAAAAAAGTACATTTATTCTACTTATGTTAATGGCTTGCTGGATGCTCTCAATACAATAAAATCTATTGATAATAGCTTTTATTTGGGAATAAAGCAGTATAAACTTAATTTTAATACATTATATAATACATTTGCTAATATGGTTAAGAGAAATTATAATGTTATTCGATTAAAAGGATGGTTATAAAAATGAAGTGTAATATCTGTAATACAGAGAGCGCTGAAGTAATGCAGCTATTTGACGATAGATACGGATACAAGGGTATGTTTAGTGGATATAAATGCAAAAGTTGCGGCCAGTTTTTTTTAGAAACCAGCTTTACTTCGGAACAGATAACAGAATTATATACAGATTATTATCCAAGATCTTCGTTGGAGATATCATCCTTTAAGCCTTACAAAGAAATCAGCAGGCTAAATGCCTGGTTTAGCGGAGATAAAAGGTCGGCATTCAGGTGGGTGCCTGAAAATGTCCGAGTACTCGACATAGGGTGTGGCTTTGCACAAACCTTAGGGTATCATAAAAATAGAGGTTGCGAAGTATATGGAGTTGAAGCAGATGAAAATGTAAGGAAGATTGCTGACGCTTATGGTTTTAATATAGATATTGGGGTTTTTGATGCCCAAAAGTATAATAAAGATTTTTTTGATTATATAACTATGGATCAGGTCATAGAACATATTGAAAAACCTGTTGATACTTTAAGGGAAATTCGTTTGATACTTAAACAAAATGGCAAACTTATAATAAGCACGCCTAACTGTAACGGGTGGGGTGCCAAGTTATTTAAGAAGAGATGGATTAACTGGCATACACCCTACCATATAAATATTTTCTGCCCTGAATCTATAAAATTGGCAGCCAGCGAAAGCGGTTTTACTGTAAGCAAAGTATTGACAATTACAAGCAGTGAATGGATATACTATCAATTTATGCATAACATTTGCTATCCCGGGCAAGGACATAGATCGCTTTTTTGGAGCCATAGATACGAACAAATACCTATATATAAAAAGCTGCTTATGGGGATAGCACATGCAGCTTATAAATTAAAAATATTCCATATTATTACCCGGTTATTTGATGCATTGGGTATTGGTGATAATATTACAGTTGTATTGGAGAAAAAATGAATAAGATATACATTTTATTGCCTGTTCATAATAGAAAAAAAATTACTGAAGCTTTTATACAGTGTTTAAAAGTTCAGACATATACTTACTTTCAATTGATTTTAATTGATGATGGCTCAACAGACGGAACTGCTGATATGGTGCTGTCATATATCCCGGATGCTATTGTTATCAGGGGTAATGGTAGTTGGTGGTGGGGAGGCTCGCTCCAGCAGGGGTATGATTGGCTTAAGAAAAATAAACAGATTTCTGAAGAAGATTATGTACTGATAATTAATGATGATACAACCTTTTTACCAGACTTTATAGAAACGGGTATTTCTATAATTAAGAATAAGCAGAGAACATTATTATTGGCCCAGAGCTATGATAAAAATACGGAGGAGTTTGTAGATGCGGGAGTTCATGTTGACTGGCTGAACTTGGAATTTAAACCTGTTGAAGATACTTCAATGATAAACTGCTTGTCTACAAGGGGATTATTTTTAAGAGTAAAAGATTTATTTTCAATAGGTAAATTTCACCCGGTACTTCTTCCTCACTATGGATCTGATTATGAGTATACTATGAGAGCATATAAGAAAGGTTTTTTGCTGACAACTGATAAAAGCCTGGTCTTATATATGGATATTGATACAACCGGATTTCACGCAATTGATGAGAAGTCCAAAATTAAATATTTAAAAAAGATATTCTCAAAAAGGTCAGCATTAAATCCATTTTACTGGACGATGTTTATTTTATTATCATGTCCAAGAAAGTACATTATCAGAGTCATATATACGGGATTTATCAAAACCATGAAAAGCTTTAAAAACAGATAAGATTTTTGACTTAATTTGTTAGGAGACAACATGTTAAAATTTATTAAACATAAATATAGGCAGCATGTTTCACCTCACTGCAAGGGTAAACATGATACATATGAGGCCGCTGCCAAAGAATGCGGAACTAACTATGAAGAGATCGAGCTCATTGATTTAGATGATGATAAATATATCTTTTATCAAATAATATTTTTACCTATGAAGCTGTTATTGGACACATTGCAGGAAAAGTATAACTGTACAGTAAAAAAAGAGGACGGGTACATGACAATAAGGGGAAAATTAATAGATATGTATGAGATACATGCCGAAATGAAGCGATAATAAAATACAGAGAAGGAATAACAATGTATAATTTTTGCACATTATTTGATTCGGGATATTTGGATAAGGGCTTAGCTTTATATCGGTCCCTGGAGGCTTTACCTGATGAAATTCATCTATATATCTTTGCGTTTGATGATAAATGCTATGAAGTATTAACAAAAATGAATTTGCAGCATGCGACCATAATAGGCCTAGGGCTATTTGAGACTTCGGATATGCTGAAAATAAAGGAAGAGCGTACAAGAGCAGAGTACTGTTGGACTTGCACCCCTATTTCCATAGAATATGTACTTGATAATTTCCATGTAAACATGTGTACATATATTGACGCGGACATGCTGTTTTTTTCATCGGTCAAACCTGTTTTCGATAAAATGATAGAGCAAAAGGCCTCAATTTTAATTACACCACATAGATTTACGAAGCAGGAATCAAAATTGGAACAGTTGTATGGAAGGTATTGTGTAGAATTTAATACCTTTAAAAATGATGAGTATGGAAGAAGTGCTTTGACCTGGTGGAAAGAGAAGTGTTTGGAATGGTGCTTCTACAAAAAGAGTGACGGCAGGTTAGGTGACCAGAAATATCTTGACGGCTGGACAGAGAAATTTGACAGAGTATGTGAGATTGACCATTGGGGTGTGGGTTTAGCTCCCTGGAATATTAAGCAATGCCATTTGTTATGCGCGGAAGAAAAAAAAGTACAATTTGTCCATAAATCAAGCAGGTTAAGCTATGAGCTGATTTGCTACCACTTTCAAAACATTAAGTTTATTTCTGATAATCTGGTTAATATTAATGTTGGTAAGTCGGATATCAGTTTAAAAAAGGAAATTTACCATAGATATTTGGTTATGATTAATAATATTAGAAAAGAGCTTTATGAAAACTATGCAATGGAATTTACCTTAAAGAAGATTTGTTCAACAAATCCTGTAGTTGCCTTTGTTCAAAAATATATAATGAAGTTTAAGATAAGAGCGATTTCTGATATTATTAGTCTGGATCGGCTGTAGGAGGATATGCGATGATACCTTTTAATGAGTTGAAAAGAGGCTATGAGCTCTACAAGGAAGAATATAATAAAAAGGCACTGAGTGTACTGGATAGTGGATGGTATATTTTGGGGCGGGAAGTTTCAGAATTCGAATATGAGTTTTGTGAAAAACTCGGCGGAGGATATTGTGCGGGAGTAGATAACGGATTAAATGCTATCGTACTGGGAATCAGATCCTTGGGAATTGGTAAAGGAGATGAAGTTATAGTACAATCAAACGCGTACATAGCCACAGTAATGGGAATCACAATGAATGAAGCTACCCCCGTATTTGTCGAACCGGATCAATACTTTAATATAGACCCTGAAAAAATTCAGGAAAAAATTTCATCCAAAACCAAGGCGGTGTTGGTAACTCATTTGTACGGACAATCCTCCAGAATGGATATGATTACAAAAATATGCCGGGAAAATGGAATTTATCTTTTAGAAGATTGTGCCCAGTCACACTTTTCAAAATTTGATGGAATAAATACAGGCTTGATGGGAGACATGGGCTTTTTTAGCTTTTTTCCTACTAAAAATCTTGGATGTTTTGGAGATGGCGGTGCGGTAGTTTCCAAGGATAAAAATATCATTGATAAAGTAATGGTATTAAGAAATTATGGAAGCAATAAAAAATATCATCATGAATATGTGGGCTACAATTCCAGACTGGATGAAATACAGGCAGGAATGCTCAGAGTAAAATTAGCCCATATAGAAGAGCTTACGGCTCATAGGAAAAGCATTGCAGGACATTATCTGGCTGGAATAAGAAATCCTTCTGTAGTGCTCCCAAAGGTTGCTGAAAGGGTTGAGCCAGTTTGGCATTTATTTGTTGTACGAACTATAGAACGAGATAGTTTCAGAAATTATCTGAAAGAAAATGGTGTTATGACAGAAATACATTATCCCGTACCGGTACACCTGTCTGAAGCATATAAGTATCTGGAGCATAAAGAGGGAGATTTCCCTATTGCTGAAGAATATTCAAAAACCGTTGTCTCTTTACCTGTTATTAACAATATGACTGATGCTGAGATTAGGACAGTTATAGAAGTTGTAAATAATTATTCAATATGATTCAGTAGAGGAGAAAGGAAATGGCACATATTATTGAGCTAAGTAAATTGGGTGATGAAAATGGCCTGCTTTCTGTAATTACCGCACAGAAAGAAATACCGTTTTCCATCGCCAGGATTTTTTATATTTATGGACTTACAGAGGAGACTGTAAGGGGGAACCATGCAAATAGAAACTCAAGATTTTGCATGATTTGTGTTGCCGGTAGCTGTGAGGTTGAGGTTGATGATGGCAGGGTAAAAAGCAAGTATTACCTGGATTACCCCAACAAAGCATTAATTACTGAAAAGATGACCTGGAAAACCATGTATAACTTTTCTGAGGATTGTGTACTGATAGTACTTTCTGATTGTGTCTACGATAAAAATGAATACATTACAGATTATCAAACTTTTTTGAAAGAGGTATGCCAATGAAAGGAATTATTCTTGCCGGAGGTTCCGGAACCAGATTATATCCAATAACAAAAGCTGTTTCAAAGCAGCTTTTGCCCATATATGACAAGCCTATGCTTTATTACCCGATATCAGTACTGATGTATGCAGGAATCCGGGAGATATTGATTATATCCAACCCTGAATATATTGATAGTTTTAAAAGCCTTTTTGCAGATGGAAAATGGCTGGGCTTGAAAATAGAATATATGATTCAGGAAAAACCTCACGGCATAGCAGAAGCATTCATTTTAGGTGAAGAATTCATAGGCAGTGATAATGTATGCCTGATCCTTGGAGATAACATCTTTTATGGACAGGGCTTTCGTGATTCATTGGATACCGCTGTAAGGGTCAAAGATGGGGCTATGATATTTGGTTATTATGTTATCAATCCCCAGGAGTATGGTGTGGCAGAAATTGATAGCAATAATAATGTTATTTCCATTGAGGAAAAGCCGGAGGCACCAAAATCAAACTATGCTGTTCCAGGCTTGTATTTTTATGATAATGAGGTTATAGAAATTGCAAAGAATATCAAACCCTCTGCTCGCGGAGAACTGGAAATAACTGCCGTTAATCAGGTATATCTGGAAAAAGGCAAGCTAAAGATGGAAGTGTTAGGACGTGGATTAGCATGGCTGGATACCGGAACACACAGCAGCATGCTGGAAGCATCCACATATGTACAAGTGATTCAAAAAAGACAAGGGCTTTATATAGCTTGTATAGAGGAAATCGCATATAGGATGGGGTACATAGATAAGCCGCAATTGCTTTATCTGGCTGGAGAATTATCAAAGACTGAATATGGTGCCTATCTTAGAAGAATTGCGGAGGAAGTATAGATGAAGAATATTTTAATTACCGGCGGTGCAGGTTTTATTGGAGCTAACCTTGTAAAGTGGTTCTTAAAGCATCATTATTATAACATCATTAACCTAGACTTATTAACCTACTCAGGTAATTTATCAAATCTTGCAGATATTGAAAATAACCGCTGCTATACATTTGTAAAAGGAGATATTAAAGACAGAGCATTATTGGCAGATATTTTTCAAAAATATAATATTGATACAGTTATACATCTTGCGGCAGAGTCACACGTTGACAGGAGCATAGAAGACCCTGGCATATTTGTTTCAACAAATGTATTGGGAACACAAATACTGTTAGATACAGCAAAAGCGTTTTGGAAAATTGATAATAATAAATATAGTACTGAATATAAAGATGGTACTCGATATATTCAGATATCAACCGACGAAGTATATGGTTCTTTGGGGAAGGAAGGCAAGTTTTGTGAAACGACTCCACTAGCCCCAAATAGTCCATATTCAGCATCAAAAGCGTCCGCGGATATGTTGGCTATGTCATACTATAAAACTTTTGGGATGCCAATAAATATTACACGCTGTTCAAATAATTATGGGCCTAATCAATTTCCAGAAAAGTTGATACCTTTAATGATTAACAACTGTATTAATAGCAGGCCGCTGCCGGTTTATGGAGATGGATTGCAAATAAGAGACTGGTTGTTTGTGGAAGACCACTGCAGTGCCATTGACGCAGTGCTGCATAAAGGAACCCCGGGAGAAATATATAATATCGGGGGGAATAATGAAAAAACTAATTTAGAGATTATTGAGCTTATACTCAAAAAATTGGAAAAAGCGAAAAGTTTAATCCGGTATGTGGAAGATAGACTTGGGCATGATCGGAGATATTCTATAGATAATTCTAAAATATCCACAGAGTTGGGTTGGTTTCCAAGGTATACTTTTGAAGTTGGTATAGAAAAGACGATTAATTGGTATATTGACAATTCACAGTGGCTTAAAGAGATAATAGATGGGAATTACACAGAATATTATGATAAAATGTATGGTAAATAGAAAGTATCAAAGGAACTGTTTATGAAAATATTACACATTTCACAATATTTTAGCAGTAACATGGGATATCAGGAAAATATTCTCCCATACTATCAATCCAGACTTGGACATGATGTAGTGATAATTTGTTCCAATTATTCAGATACTTTTGCATTAAACAGGATTAATAATATTGGAGAGAGTTTGGAAAATGGAGTAAAGATAATTAGATTACCTATAATTAGCGAGTTTAAAGGACGGTTTGTCCTTTTCAAGAACTTATTGGAGCATATTGAGAAAGAAGAGCCTGAGTATATTTATCATTATTCGGCCACTGTACCGTCTATAAAGGACATTGCTAAATATAAGCAGAATCATCCAAATACTTTTATTGCAGTGGATAACCACGGTGATTTAAATAATTCGGGAAAAAATCTGCTATGGAGGATGTTTTACTATAACTTTTTCTGGCGTAATTATATAAAAAAGTATGACAAAGGGATAGACGTATATTTTGGTGCATCTCCAAACAGATGTTTGTTCCTGGAAGAAGAGTTGGGAGTCTGTAAAGAAAAGATAAGATTGCTTCCAATTGGCTGCGATACAGAGCAAGCCCAGATAAGTATATCAAGAGAAGATTTTTTTAAGAAATATAGCATTGACAGCAAAAAGTTTATCATTACCCACGGAGGAAAAATAACTCCTGAAAAAGAAGTTGGAAAAATACTTGAAGCCTTTTCCCGAATTAAAGCACAGGATATCTGTCTGGTCTTATTTGGCAGAATATCAGACCCAAAAGTACAACGCCTTATTGAAAAAGATGCCCGGATAAAGTACATAGGCTGGATGGATAGGACGGACACGCTGGCACTGCTGAAATATAGTGATTTGGGAATTTGGCATAAACTTCACACTACATTAATAGAAGATGCTGTTGCCGCCGGACTGCCGCTTATCCTCAGGTACAACGGGAATACCAGCCATCTGGTCAGCAACAGCGGAATGTTTTTATATGAAGGCTCAGTCAGGGAAATACAGGACAAGCTGGGTTATATGATTAGGAACAGAGAAGTTGTGAAAGCATTCAGACAAAATTCAAAAGACTTATTAAAAATTTTATCATATAATAATATAGCACAGGAATGCATGGATTATATGAAGGATTTATCACCTAAATTGTCTCATAGAACTTTTATGACAAATGAGTATACTGATTTTGATTATAAAAAATTAAGATATATTAAATGATTTTTAGCTGGCTTGTAGAAAAGCAGTGATTAAGAGCTGTTATGCAAAGCTGACCCAAACCGGGCTGAAGCGGTAAAGCTAAAAAATCATTTATGAGGAGATAGAAAATGAAAATTGCCGTTGTAGGTCTGGGATATGTTGGAATGCCTTTGGCAGTCGCCTTTGCAGAGAAAACAGAGGTTATTGGTTTTGATGTAAATTCAGATAAGATACAAAGCTATTTAAATGGAATTGATGTTACCAATGAGGTAGGCTCTGAAATAATCAGTAAAACTAAATGCCAGTTTACCTCTGATGAAGACAGGCTTGATGAGGCAGACTTTATTATAGTTGCAGTCCCTACTCCCATAGCTATGGATAAAACACCGGATTTGTCTCCTGTAATCAGTGCCAGTGAAATAGTAGGGAGGCACTTGCAAAAAGGTGCTTATGTAGTGTATGAATCCACAGTGTACCCTGGGGTTACTGAAGATATTTGTGTTCCAATTCTGGAAAAGCAATCCTCACTTGTTTGTGGAGTTGATTTTAAAATTGGTTATTCTCCTGAAAGAATCAATCCTTCGGATAAGGTTCACACTTTAAAGACAATTAAAAAGATTGTATCTGGCATGGACGAAGAGTCCTTAAACACTATAGCAAAGGTTTATGAGATGATTATTGAGGCAGGCGTTTATCGTGCCGGAAGCATAAAAGTGGCTGAGGCGGCAAAGGTTGTGGAAAACTCCCAAAGAGACATAAACATTGCTTTTATGAATGAGCTTGCAATGGTATTTGACAGGATGGGTATTGATACCAATGAAGTCATTGAAGCCATGAACACGAAATGGAATGCATTGGGCTTCAGACCAGGTCTTGTAGGAGGACATTGCATAGGGGTTGATCCGTATTATTTCGTTTACAAGGCTGAGCAGTTGGGCTATCATTCACAGATAATAACGTCGGGCAGGAAAATAAATGATGATATGGGCCAGTTTATTGGACAAGCAACTATAAAAAAGCTGATAGAAGCAGATAAAAAGGTTAAGAATGCCAGAGTTGCAATATTGGGCATAACCTTTAAGGAAAATTGCCCTGATGTAAGAAATTCCAAGGTGATGGATATAGTCCACTATCTCAGGGAATATGGAGTACAAATCCTGGTGGCGGATCCCATTGTGGATAAATCGGAAGCCCAAAAGGAATATGGTGTTAAAATTATTGACATGGATGGTCTCAAAGAGCTGGATGCAGTTATAATTGCAGTTGCTCATGATGAATTCAGGAAACTGGACTTGAATAATCTGTGTGGAATGTTCACTTCCGGCAAAAATGTACTCATAGACGTTAAGAGCATTAAGGATAAAAAAGAGGCAGAGGAATCAGGCTTTATTTATTGGAATTTATAAATTCGAGTACTAAAGGGATGTAAAATGAAAAGAAAAGAAGGAACCATATATATTGTGAATCAGCATTACTATCCTGAGCTTGCATCAACAGGGCAGGTATTCCAGGAAATTGCCGAGCACCTTCACAAAAAAGGTTATGTTGTAACTGTACTGACCGGCAGGCCTTTTTATCATAGCGGCGAAAAAGTTACTGCTCCCAATAGGGAGGTAATAAATGGAGTAAATATAAAAAGACTATGGAACACAACCTTCCCTAAATCGTCATTTTTAGGGAAGCTGCTGAACCTGCTTACATTTCAGGTGAGTTTGTTTTTAAACATATTATTCTTTGTGAAAAAATGCGACAGAGTTATTGCAGGTACAAATCCACCCTTAGCAATAAGCAGTGTTGCCTTTGCAAAC
The DNA here is from genome assembly GCA_023400235.1 of Bacillota bacterium. Classification (GTDB taxonomy): domain Bacteria; phylum Bacillota; class Clostridia; order Acetivibrionales; family DSM-1351; genus Ruminiclostridium. The sequence continues at coordinate 114,454 of JAEXFI010000014.1, read as the reverse complement.
CTTTTCAATCGGCTTAGGACTATTTTTGTTATACAGGATTTATATCCCGACATTCTTATAAGCAGTGGGTTTCTTAGTGCATCCAGCTTCAGATATAAACTTCTGAAGAAGATTATGAAAATATCCATGAAAAAAGCTCATACGATTATTACCATAAGCGAAGACATGAAAAGCCACATACAGAGAGAGTATGGATTTGTTGATATAAAGATTATCAATAACTGGGCAATTGGAGACATATATCCGCTTGACAATAAAAGCCTGAAAAAACAGAGAGGGCTGGAAAACAAGTTTATAGTGCAATATTCCGGTAATTTCGGTGTGGCACATGAATATAATACCTTGCTCAGTTCAATCACACGGCTTAGGCATAATTCGGAAATTCTGTTTCACATAGTTGGAGGTGGTATTAATTATACCAGGCTTAAGGAAGCTTGCACAGGAGAAGGTCTGGAAAATGTGATTTTTGAGGAATATGTGCAAAAAGCTGATTTAAATGGCAGCCTGAATATGGCAGATATTTCACTGATAATATTTGATGATACTTTCAGGAATGTACTGATGCCCAGCAAATATTACGGTATTCTGGCATGCGGTAAGCCGGTTGTTCTCATTTCAGGAGATGATAATGATATAAAAAGGGACATAGCCAGATATAGTATCGGATTCAGTGTTACAACGGGTGAACATGAAAAGCTTACCGAAACTTTGCTCACTTTGGCAGGTAATCATGAATTGCGGCAGGACATGGCTCTTAATGTCAGAAACCTTTTTGAGCTGAAGTATACGAAAGAACATGCATTAAATAAGTATGCAGAGGCGGTGAGCCTTTATGATTAATAGTGGCAAATACATATTTATGACGGGTGTTAATGGGATAATCGGTTCACATGTTGCAAAGAGGCTTCTGGATGAAGGCTATAAAGTCATAGGCTTGGGCAGGCTGCCAAAATGTAGTTTCGTACATAACAACCTTACTTATTTTCAAGCAGATATAAGTGACAGCACTATGCTTCAAACCATATTAAAAAGTAATAAAACATATGCCGTGATACATCTGGCTGCAATTGTTCATAAAAAATCAAACGACCTGTCATACGAGTCGTATAGCAAAACAAACTATCATGCCAGCAAAAGCTTGTTTGAATTGTGCGGAGAAAATCATGTGGATAGGGTGTTGTTTGCCAGTACAGTAGAAGTATATGGCGAACAGAATTTAACGACAGTGGACGAGACTGCCCTGTGCAACCCCAAATCCTACTACGGGCAAACAAAATTGGCTGCTGAAAAATCGCTTCTGTCGTTAGCTGAAAGTACAGGCTTTGACTATGCTGTTATGCGCTTTTCCCCGGTATATTCAAAAAACTTTACCTTGAATATAGACAGAAGGGTTTATCTTTTGAAAAAGAGTATAGCTTACTATTTTAAGGATGGAAGTTACTCGTTTAATTTTTGCTCCGTTGAGAATATAGCAGATTTCATAGTGGCATATCTTGACGCTGAAAACTCAGAAAGCGGAATATTCAATATTTCCGACAGCAACAATATTGATGTGAAAAAGATAATTGAATTGGAAAAAAGTTATAATTCGTTAAAAATAGCATTAAAATTACCTTATGGTATTTGCAAACTGCTCATAATACTGTTTGAACAGCTTTACAGGCATATTTTCAAGAAAGAAACAGGTATGTCATCTTACAATTTTAACAAACTTTTCCGCTCGACAGTATTTTCCAACAAAAAGGCTGAAAAAATTGTAAGGCTATTTAAGTGGGACATTGAAAATACGTTATATAAAAGGTACTGACCGAAACATTGCCAGGAGGGCTTAACTGCTGAAAAGGCGTGAACATAAATGTTTCGGACCTAAACATTGGTATAGGTTTTACTCTGAACAGTAGTTTCATTTGAGCCCTCAACGATTCCTTTTGAGCCTGCCACACTTGTAACAGTTTTAATTATTACCTTCAAATCAAAAAGCAAAGACATTCTCCTAACATATTCTCCGTCAAAAGCAGCTTTTATTTCCAGGGGCAGTTCGTCTCTGCCGTTTACCTGGGCCCAGCCGGTAAGTCCAGGATATATATCATTGGCTAAAAATTCATCCCGGGCTGAAATCAAATCGGACTGATTCCATAATGCAGGCCTTGGTCCCACAATACTCATTTCACCTTTAAGGATGTTTAATAATTGAGGCAGTTCATCAAGGCTGGACTTTCTTAAAAAGCTGCCAAGTCTGGTAATGTATTGTTGAGGATTACTTAGAAGATGTGTAGGCATGTTTTTGGGAGTATCTGTCTTCATGGTCCTGAACTTAAATATTTCAAACTCCTTCTTTCGGAGTCCCATTCTTCGCTGTCTGAAAAAAACAGGTCCCTTGGAATCAAGCTTAATAAGAACAGAGATTAATATAAAGAGCGGGGAAAGAAGTAAAAGAGCTATAAGAGCTGTAAGTCTGTCTAAAATGATTTTTACATAAAAATAAATTTTCATATTCTTCCTCCGACAATATTTTCAAACGTACAGATTAATACGCCATATATTCAGTACAGAAATCATGTAAGGGTATTGTAAAAAAGAATACCTGCATATAAATAATACACTGAAAAAGGGGTTTTAACAATATACTCAAATCACAAAGCCTCAGACAGACGGTGATATCCGAACAAAGTAAGCTATTTCTTCTTCTCCTCAGGGTTAATTACTGCTATAATTAATCCTATAGTAAAAACAGTAAAAATATAAAAAGTGGGGATGCGCTTAACATATGAAATATAAAATGAGAGTGTTGTTTTTAACAGTGCTGGATATTGTTTTAATAAACATATCACTTTTAATGGCATACCTTTTACGTTTTGACGGCAGTTTCGCCAATATTACGCCAAATTTCTCGGTGGAAATTCCGGAGCTGATATTAATAGCCACCGGTATAAAAATAGTTTCCTATTACTTTTTCAAATTGTACAGCAGCCTTTGGAAATATGCCGGAATATATGAATTGTCAAACATAGTTCTGGCATCCTTGGCCAGCAATACCTTCATGCTGGGCTATGCATTCCTGACCAGGACGCCTGTACCCAGAAGTATTTTCATTATAACATTTTTTATAGATTGCTTTGCAATTGGGGGCATCAGATTTGGCTACCGCATATTCCGACGCATGGTACGGGGAGACATCCTGCTGCTCAAGAGCACCCGGAAGATCATGCTCATAGGCGCGGGTGATGCGGGGGCCTCACTTATCAATGAATACCGCCTTCACCCTGAGCTGAAATGTACACCTGTAGTTCTGATAGACGACAGCGTGGGAAAGCAGGGCAAAAAGCTGAACGGAGTTCCCGTGGCCGGTACCAGGAACGATATAGTAAGAATAGCAAGTGAAAAGGAAATTGATGAGATAGTCATCGCCATTCCGTCGGCCCCTGCAAAGACTATAAATGAGCTTTTTACAATATGTTCAAATACTAAATGCAAGGTTAAAATACTGCCATCACTCTCCCAATTGATTGATGAAACAGTTTCGGTTCAGAAAATACGTGATGTAGCTATAGAGGATTTGTTGGGAAGAGACCCCGTAAAGCTTGATAACGCGGAAGTAGGAGGCTTTATAAGCGACCATGTGGTACTTGTCACAGGGGGAGGAGGCTCAATAGGTTCCGAGCTGTGCAGGCAGATAGCGGGCTTCTCACCAAAGCAGCTGATAATACTGGACAACTATGAGAATAATGCCTATGATGTGCAAAATGAGCTTTTGACAAATTTCCCGGGCTTGAATTTGGTCACCGTCATAGCAAATGTGAGAGAAAAGGCCAGACTGGAGAATATATTCAAAAGCTATCGGCCCAATATAGTTTTCCATGCGGCAGCCCACAAGCATGTGCCGCTGATGGAGGCAAACCCTACCGAGGCCATAAAAAACAATATATTCGGAACCTTGAATGTGGCGGAGTGCGCCGACAAATTCGGTGCAAAGCGTTTTGTGATGATATCCACCGACAAGGCTGTAAACCCCACAAATATCATGGGGGCAACAAAAAGGGTGGCCGAGATGATAATACAGGCCTTTTCAAAGCAGAGCAGGACGGAGTTCGTGGCTGTGAGATTCGGCAATGTCTTGGGAAGCAACGGCAGTGTGATTCCGCTGTTCAAAAGGCAGATAGAGCAGGGGGGACCTGTTACAGTTACTGATCCTGAAATAATCAGGTATTTTATGACCATACCCGAGGCTGTCCAGCTTGTATTGCAAGCAGGTGCCATGGCCGAAGGGGGGGAGATTTTCGTGCTTGATATGGGCGAACCGGTAAAGATATATGACCTTGCCAGAAATCTTATAAAGCTTTCCGGGTTTGAGCCTGATGAGGATATAAAGATAGAGTTTACAGGGCTGCGGCCCGGAGAAAAACTGTTTGAAGAGCTCTTGCTTGCAGAAGAGGGGATTCAGGCAACTAAAAACAATAAGATATTTGTGGCTCAGCCTCTGCACACCGACCTGGCAATACTCCGGCGTGAGATAGAGTGCCTTAAAGATATAATTACCAATAATGCCGAGGAGGCAAGGGAATATATGAAGGTAATTGTGCCAAACTATACTACCTCAGGGAGCAGGGCGGGGAATAACTAGACAGTAACCGGCATAATCAGAAGCACATTCAGAAGCATATTCAGAAGCATATGGGATAAATTACAATAAATAAACTGCAACAATTTTCAAATATATTACGTCTAAATTACAGTATTGCCAAAATATTAATTTTCCATTACAAGATTTTAATGATATAATTCAAATTGTAGAATTCGGATTAGCGGGCAATAAAAAATATTGTTAGGGGTGTATTTTTTGAGCAAAAAAGTATTAATTGTGGACGATGAAAAGAACATTGTTGATATTTTAAGATTTAATCTTAAAAAGGAAGGCTATGATACTCTTGAGGCTTACGACGGTGAAGAGGCGATTGAGCTGGCACTGTCCAACAATCCTGACCTGATACTGCTGGATATTATGCTTCCCAAAATGGACGGGTTCACAGTTTGCAGAAAGCTCAGGCAGTCAATATCAACGCCTATTCTCATGCTTACGGCTAAAGAGGAAGAGGTTGACAAGGTATTGGGCCTTGAACTTGGTGCTGATGATTATATTACCAAGCCCTTCAGTCCCAGAGAGTTAATGGCTCGTGTAAAGGCCAACCTGAGAAGGCTTGTGCCGGTTGAGCAGGTTAACTCGGAAAAGTCCCATGTAAACAAATACGGCGATCTGACCATAGATGCAGACCGCTATGAGGTAAGAAGAGGGGATGACGTTGTTGAACTCACCCTTCGTGAATTTGAACTTGTAAAATTTCTGGCGGCACAGCAGGGGACCATTTTTTCAAGAGAATCTCTGCTTGAAAAGGTATGGGGCTACGAATACTACGGTGATGTGAGAACAGTGGATGTCACAGTCAGAAGGGTAAGAGAAAAGCTGGAGCTGGATCCGGCGAATCCACAGTACATTGTTACCAAACGTGGAGTAGGCTACTATTTCAATAAATTTTAATTAGATGGACTGATTACAGCATTGAATTTTAAGCATTAAAAGCATTCGATTTTGACTTGAGGCCGTTGTTGCAGGTCTCAAGTCAAAATAATTAAAAGGAGTTAGCATGAAGTTCTGGAAAGGTTTATTAAAGCTGCTGAGAAGCTTGCAGTGGAAACTTGTTTACATTTTCATATCCATGTGCATCATACTAGTGTGCGTAGTATATATAGTAATAAACTACGGCTTGCAATCCATTTATTTTGACAATTTCAAACAGGACATGGATAATGGCTTTAAGACCTGGAAGGAAATGAGAGGTATTCCCGAGTCCAATGAAGACATATATAATTATATGGAGACAAAACGGGATATTATCAATTTCAGATCAAATTCAAATATAAATCTTACTATTATAGACCTCAGTATTACAAACAAATTTACGGATCCTAACAAGGGAATTATCTATTCCTCTGATGAGCAGTCCAAAAAAGAGGGGTTTGCAGACGAGATTTTGAATAACTCCACTGAAAACCTATTGCCTCTCAGGGCGGGCAAAATAGAAATCCCAGTTGACAACAGGAATCTTATAAAGACATATTCCGGCAAACAATATTTTGAATATCTGATTCAGCCTGAGGAGCGGAAAGAGCTGATCTTTTATTTTACTTACAATAAAGAGGCCTGGGGGCCCTTGCTTCAGAACTTCAACAATCTCATAATTTACAGTGCTCTTTTAGCTGTGGTTTTGTCGCTTATACTGGGGTATTTGCTGTCCAAGACCATAACCTCGCCTATTATAAGTGTAATGCACAAGGCGGAAAGAATTGCAGAGGGTGAATTTGATCAGCAGCTGGCCGTAAAATCCGAGGATGAGATTGGTAACCTTACAAGAACCTTTAACTATATGGCCATGGAGCTTAAGAATACCCTCTCTGAAATATCCAGTGAAAAGAACAAGGTTGTAACCATTTTGAACTATATGGCTGACGGTGTTATGGCATATGACCTGAAGGGAACAGCCATACATGTAAATCCTGCTGCCAAAAAGCTTCTGGGGTATGACATTGAGACCAGACCCTTTCAGGAATTTGCCGATGACGTGGGGCTGGAGATAAAGCTGGAGAACATTATATATCTTGAAGAACTGCCGGTCAGGGAATTCGATACCATTATAAACGACATGTTTGTGAAAATATATTTTGCTGTTTTTACAGATACAAACAAAAAACCAGAGGGAATAATTGTAGTGATGCATGATGTAACAGAGGAACAAAAACTGGACAGCATGCGGAGAGAATTTGTAGCAAACGTATCACATGAGCTCCGTACACCCATAACCTCTATTAAAAGCTATACTGAAACCTTGCTGGACGGAGCTGCTGAGGACAGGGAAACTACCGAACGCTTTTTGAATGTAATAAATGCGGAAGCCGACAGAATGACAAGGCTTGTAAAGGATTTGCTGCAGTTGTCCAGGATTGATAATGAGCAAATGAGCTGGAATATGAACGAGGTTTCTTTAAAGTCAATAGTAAAGGATATTGTGGAAAGAATGCAGCTTGAAGCCAGCCACAAAAATCAAAAGCTGGAGAGCTTTGTCATCGGAGATATACCCACAATCAAAGGTGATAAGGATCGGCTTGAGCAGGTTGTGATCAACCTTATCAGCAATGCGCTTAAATATACTCCGGAATATGGAGAAATTACAGTTTATGTTGGAAGACTTTATAACGACATATATGTAAAAGTTACAGACTCAGGTATCGGCATACCTGCCGAGGATCTTCCCAGAGTTTTCGAAAGGTTTTACAGGGTTGACAAGGCCAGATCAAGGGATATGGGGGGGACGGGGCTTGGACTGGCTATTGCCAAGGAAATTATTCAGGCTCATGGAGGAACCATAACCATAACCAGTGAAGAAAAAAAGGGGACTGAGGTTACTGTAAGAATGCCGGTGTAAACTTTATTTAAATACCATGTAATGGATTTGTAACAGAAAATGTATTATACTTATAGTAGAGTACTGAAAATGGTGCCAGATTATTTTCTTCGGGGTGAGTTTTATGAGGTCCAGACTTCTATTATTTATAATAATTATATCGGCGATTATGTCATTGGTGGTTTCACCCGTAGGTGCTGCCCCCGGTAAGTTTGTAGAGATCTCAAGACCTGAAGGCAATGCTGAGGTTGTTACTAAAGACGTATTCTCTATTTTTGGAACCTGTGTCTATGACGAAACTATTGTCACCTTTGAGTACAAAGTCAGGGACAGTGAAGAATTTAAACCGCTGGAGACTACAGAAGGCTATTCAACCTTTAAAGTCGGAAGCGGAAAGATGTTTGGAAAAGACATAAAGCTCAAGTATAAGGGCGAGAACACAATAAGGATTATAGCATATACAAAAGATATTAAGGATGACAAGGATAAGCAGGTTCAGACATATACAATCACCCAGGGGGAAGAGAAGAAGAAGAGCAATTGGTTTGAAAAGGCCATAGAATGGATAACCAGCCCTGGTAAAGATAGTGACAAAGACAAGAAAGATTAACCTATGAGTAAAAAATCAAAAGCACTGGATTATTATTATGAAAAATTTAAGGCGGCATTACTGGTTTTCTTGATAGTTCTTTGTATCGTTCAGGTAGGAATTCTGTGGAGTAGTCAATCCGGCAGTTTTCCTTTTTTATCTTCCTTTTTTCCCGACTCAAAAGCAACCTCCCAGGCATCTCTGGAAGAAATGAAAGAGAATTATATGCTGCCATATAAGGTTGTTCTTTCAAAAGGATATGATGAAGAGCATTTTATTGTACCTAACGGCTCCAGGGAATATAAATTATTATGGGAAAATGCCGGAGAGTACATTACAAAGGCTCTCGAAACTAAACCCACTCAGACACAGCTCATTGACGAAGAAAAGTGGGGTGTTATTCTTGCCAATAGATCCTATTACTTTGAATTTAAAACCCAGGTCAGTATTGACATTGTAAAGTGGATATTGAACATTAAGAAGCCTGTGGATATACAGACAGGACTGAGCAAGGTTGTAATTTGCCCTGATGATCCAAACAATGGCTATTATGATGTCATATACATAAGAGATGCGGTTAACATATATACATATATACTGACTGATCATGGACTGAATTCCCTGGAGCAGGAAGTATTCGATTCTGTTTTTAAAAGTCTGAAAGGCAAACTCCATGTTCCAAATTATAAAATTGCAATAGAAACCGGGATTAACTCAACGCTGCCCAAGGATATGATAGCTCCGTTTACGTCCAACAGTGAGGAGTCATATGCAACAGTGGACTACACTCCTTTAGGAAGCCAGGATGGGCATACCTCAAGTCTTGCCGAATATAATGCAGTTCAGATGGAGCTTTTCGGAGAGGTGAGAAGCGACTATATGCCTGATGAGGACGTGTACGGTTCAATTGTTTTCAAGAATTCCGACAGCGTATACAGGCTTTACAATAATTCCGTAGCTGAATACAAGTTTATAGGAACCCAGATTTCAACCGAAAAGCCAAAAGTTTTAGAGGCATATCAACGGGCCGTTAGTTTTATAATGGATATCAAGGATAGAAGCAAATATATGGGAACTATCAATTTGTATCTTTCATCTATCAGCGAAAGCAGCAACTCATATACTTTCAAATTTGATTATAGCATTGCCCAAGGTGGAGAATATGGGGAACTGCCTGTGCTGCTGAAGGATTTCACACTACCGGGCAGTGACCAGCCTTTTGACAGTTCCATAACAATCGAAACTACCTCCAAAAGAGTTATACAGTGCAGATGGCTTGCTTTAAAACTGCAGGCTGATAAAAGCCTGATTGAGTATAAGTGGAATTTTCCCGAATTTGTTGACAAAGCCTACAACTCCATTGACAGGCTGAAGCACTCAAATCTGCCCATACAGAATTATGGAATATATTATGTATTTGTGCAGGGGTCAAAAGATTACTCAATAAATCCAAGCTTTGTGCTTTTTAATGGTGAAGGCAGCTATTCCATACCCCTTAACGTACAATAGCAGGGGGAAATAAATCTTATAATCCTATGTGGATACAGGTGGCAATTATGGACTGGAAAAGAGCAAAATTGATTTTAATATTTGTATTTATAGCCCTGAATGTTGTTCTAGGGGTAATTTTGTACCGTAATATCAAGGGAGGAGAGGTTTCTCAGGAGACCATCAGGAACACTCACAGGATTCTGGAGCAAAACAACATAATAGTTGAATGCCTTATACCGACATATGCGGGGAAGGATTACATATTGCAATATCAGGAAACAATACTTGACAAAAATACGATAATTAGCGGACTACTGGGTGAGGATTACACAAAAATAGATGAAAATACCTATGTGAAAGACACTCAGAGGCTTGTATTTCCCAGTAATTGCAGTTTCGAATACAGAGATAGCGGCAAAAACAATAAGGTTTTTACCGAGAGTAAAAATGAGGTGGGAGCAAAATTAAAGGAACTGTCAAAAAAGCTGGGTATTCCCATTGATGAATTTCAGCTGGACAGCTTTAATACCCTGGTTACAGGAGAAGGCTCCAGGGCTGTTTACAAAGGTATATACGAAGGATATTCGGTGTTTGACAATTACATAGAGGTTGATGTTGAAAAATCCCGGCTGAAGGGAATAAAGTACCAGTACAAGAAGCCTGTAGACATTACCAGCAGGGATATAAACGTGATTCCCGTATATCAGATACTCATATCAAAAATAAGCAATTATCCTGGTATTAAAATCAGCGATATAGATATGGGGTTTAAGGGCTTTAATGTGGACAAGGATACGAAAACCTTGTATGAAGGATTATCCTGGAGGATAAAGACCTTCAGCGGCACCGAATACTTTTTCAATGCCACCAATGGTGAGAGTATGAAATAGGACAAAGCTCTGTTAACAGACATGGAAAATCTGGAAATTGGTAATTTTTTTTTTGCTATATTTCTAGTGGAATAATTATATACTAAATGGTATAATGTTCTCGTGTGTGTAATGTTTAGCAAAAACTTTACAGTTTATACAAAAGGTTGGTGTAAAAGGGTTTGGATAAGTTCTTAATTAACGGGCCATGTCCCCTGAACGGAGAAGTTACCATTAGCGGAGCTAAGAATGCTGCAGTTGCTGTCTTGCCTGCAGCGTTAATAATAAATGGTATCAGCAGAATAGAAAATGTTCCTGATATTAAAGATGTAAAAGTTTTATTGGATATTCTCACAAAGCTAGGCGCCAAGATAACAAAGGAAGACGACAATACCATAGTTTGTGACACCCGGGAGGTAAATTGCTGGCAGGCACCTTACGAGCTGGTAAAGAGCATGAGAGCTTCATATTATTTATTGGGGGCTTTGATAGCAAGGTTTGGCAGGGCTGAAGTTTCACTTCCGGGAGGCTGTGATTTTGGATTCAGACCTATAGACCAGCACATAAAAGGGTTTGAGGCTATGGGTGCCCATGTTGAAATAGAACATGGGATAGTAAAGATTGATGCATCGGCCCTGAGAGGTGCACAGATATATTTGGATGTTGTCAGCGTGGGAGCTACTATAAACCTTATGCTTGCTGCCGTTAAGGCTGAGGGGCAGACCGTTATAGAAAATGCCGCAAAGGAACCTCATGTTGTGGATGTGGCAAACTTTTTAAATGCCATGGGGGCAAATATAAGAGGGGCAGGAACCGATGTCATTAAAATCAGGGGTGTTGACCACTTGATGGGCGGAGGAACCCATACCATCATTCCGGATATGATTGAAGCCGGAACTTTTATGATAGCTGCAGCTGCCTCCAAGGGTGATGTGATTGTAAAGAACATAATTCCCAAGCATATGGAATCCTTAACTGCAAAGCTCATTGAAATGGGTGTCACGGTGAAAGAGGACGAAGATTTTATAAGAGTTATTGGCGGAAATAAAGTTAAAAATGTAAATATTATGACTTTGCCTTACCCCGGTTTTCCCACTGATCTGCAGCCCCAGATAACCGTCCTGCTGAATATGGCGGAGGGTGTGAGCACCATAACAGAAGGTGTCTGGGACTCAAGATTTCAATATGTGGATGAATTTAAAAGAATGGGTGCCAGGATAAAGGTTGAGGGCAGAATAGCAGTGGTAGACGGAGGGGCGCACCTGTCGGGTGCACCGGTAAAGGCCACCGATTTGAGAGCGGGTGCGGCCATGGTTATGGCTGGCCTGGTTGCCAAGGGAACTACGGAAATCACAAACATAAAATATATAGACAGAGGCTATGAGGATTTTGTTCATAAGCTAAACTTGCTTGGAGCAGACATAACAAGGATAACTACAGAGGATTAGCGGTGCTTAAGCAATTACACTCTACGTGTGTCCAATAGCAGGATTTTATGGACTGTTGGGTATATGGAGGCTGAAATTAATGATAAAATTTTGCAGTTTATTCAGTGGAAGTAGCGGAAATGCCTTATTTATAGGCACAGAAAGAACAAAGCTTCTTATAGATGCAGGTTTAAGCGGAAAGAGGATATTGGAAGCGCTTTGCTCTATTGGAGAAAATCCGGCGGAGTTAAGCGCTATATTAATTTCCCATGAGCATGTGGACCATGTCAGAGGTGCAGGAATAATTTCCAGAAAACAGGATATTCCCATATATGCAAATGAGGGCACCTGGAATGCCATGGAATATGGACTTGGCCCTGTCAAGCTGGAAAACAGAGTCTGCTTCAGCACGGGAGAGTGCTTCGAAATCGGTGATATTTGTGTACGTCCTTTTTCAATTCCGCATGATGCCGCTGAGCCGGTAGGCTACAATTTTTTTGCAGAGGGCAGGCGCATTACAACAGCTACTGACGTTGGACATATGAACAAGGTGCTGCTGTCCTATATAGAGGACAATGATTTACTTCTGCTGGAGTCAAATCATGATGTAGAAATGCTGAAGGTGGGGCCTTATCCATGGTCCTTGAAGAAAAGAATCATGGGAGATCAGGGCCACTTATCCAACGAGATGGCGGCAAAGTGTATTGCATATCTGGCAGAGAGGGGCTGCAGAAATTTTATATTAGGCCATCTAAGCCACGAAAATAATTTTCCTGAGCTTGCATACCAGACCACTCTCAATGCTCTTACGGAAAAGCGTATTGCGGTAGGAGAAGACGTATTCCTGGAGGTGGCAGGCAGAGACAGGGCAGGCAGGATTAATATTCTATGATATAAATAATTGTCAGTATCCAATGGGGCCGGTTTTCAGGTTCCTTTTTTGTAGGTAAAAAATGGGACTTGTGGCGGTGGGCTGATACCCGATGAAAGTCAGGAAACTATAAAAAGCAAAAGCTGAGTGTAAGGCTGAAAGAAATTTTGAAGCAGATAAAAATGTGGCACCGATTCCATGCCGGGACTGACTTTCATGGAGTTTTGTGCCAGATAGGGGGCATGGAAATAAACATGAAAATAACAATAGCTGCTGTTGGAAAGCTTAAGGAAAAGTATCTGAAGGAGGGTATGGCAGAGTATGCAAAAAGGCTGTCCAGATTTGCTGATATAGAGTTTGTGGAGGTGGAGGATGAGCATGCCCCCGATTCCTTGAGCCCGGCGCAGGAAGAACAGGTCAGGCAAAGGGAGGGTGAACGCCTTTTGAAAAGGGTAAGGGAAGGCAGCTATATAATCCTTCTGGACCTGGCAGGAGAACAGCTCACCTCTGAAGGTCTGGCTGCCAAACTTGAAACTGTAATGCTGTCGGGAAATTCACACATAACCTTTATAATCGGAGGCTCGCTGGGAGTGGATAAAAGCCTTGTAAGTGCCGCCGGCTACAGGCTATGTCTGTCAAAGATGACCTTTCCCCACCAGGTTGCAAGGCTTATCCTGCTGGAGCAGACTTACAGGGCGTTCAAGATAATGAAGAATGAGACGTATCATAAGTGATTCTGAAAACATGTAAAATGTTTAAAGCAGTACTGGTAAATAGGATAGTAATATTTGCCGATAATGTATGGAATAAAGTAGCACTGAATTTATTTTGAGGTGGGGTAAGGTATGAGAAGATTTTTGTTGGTAAAGCCATTGGAACAATTATTGTATTTGCGCTGGTGGTAATATATCTATTGGCAAAATACATTATACGGCTTTTTTAAATATCCTTACTTATGAGCATTAAATAGCATTTTATATTGCTGGCTTTTTCTGACGAAAGACTTGCATTTATGTTATAATTTGTATAATGTAATTTAAATTTGTTATAAAGTGTACAGTACGGTTAATTTTACAATTATCGTCAGGCGGAGGAGTGAGTGGATGGCAAAGGGGAATAGGCCTAAAAAAGTAGTTATTTCTATATTGTGCTGTATTCTGGTTCTGGTTGTTGTGGTATTCAGCCTGTTTTTCAATGAAATAAGAAGTCTTGCTTCATTAAAAGTCATAGATGCGTACCCAATGTATCAGATGACTTACTATGGGGATTATGGCTTTGATGAATTTTTGAAGACAGGTGCAAAAAGCGACCGGGATATTGAAAAGTTTGTTATGAAAAGATTGTTAAAAGGTCTGCCCATAGACATAAATGTGACCGGAGCAGGCTGTACTGCTTTTGTTGCAGAAAATGAAAAGGGAGATGCGGTTTTTGCCAGGAATTTTGATTTTGCATATACGCCGTCGCTGCGGCTATGGACCAAACCAAGGAATGGTTATGCTTCCGTGTCCACTGTAAATCTGTCCTTTGCCGGATATTCAAAAGACAAGCTGCCGACTCCCAGGGGCTTAAACACCTTCTTAACACTGGCTGCTCCATACCTGCCCTTTGACGGCATGAATGAAAAGGGTGTTGCCATGGCACTTCTAGCTGTTCCTGAAGCACGCTTAAGCACAGATGAAGATAAAGTTACCTTAAATACCACAACGGCAATCAGGCTTGTACTGGATAAGGCGGCGACTGTTGACGAGGCGGTTGATTTGTTGAGAAAATATAATATTTATTTTTCTGGAGATATAAAATGCCATTATCTCATAGCTGATGCCAGCGGAAAGTCGGTTATTGTTGAGTACTGGGATGGAGCTCTACAGTCTGTGGAATCAGATAAAGCCTATCAGATCGCCTCAAATTTCATAGCCTATAATGGGCTCAATATCGGGGAAGGCTATACTGAATTTGAAAGATATGCAGCTGTTCAAAAAGTGATTGAGGAGAATCATGGAAGGCTCACAAGTGCGCAAATTGCAGAATTACTTGCACGGGTTGGCATATATGACGATGCTGGCAAGGATAAGCTGCAATGGTCGGTAGTATACAATCTTACGGAATTGCAGGGGTTTGGGTTCGTACATAGAGACCGTGGTAACCTAAATGAATTCTCACTGAAAAAGTGAGGAGGGGGTCTTAAAGTGAACAAAGGACGACTATATTACGCTGATTGGTTAAGGATATTGGTTATCCTGTCCCTGATTCCCTATCATTCGGCACTGACTTATACCGGTCTGGGGGATACATACATAAAGGCTCCTATAAAAGAGCCGGAAGTACTGCCTTTTTTGATTATTACAGCTCCCCTGGGCAGCTTCTTTATGACACTGTTGTTTTTTATTTCGGGAATTGCAACCTATCACTCCTTCACAAAAAGAGGCAGCAAAAAATTCTTAATGGAAAGGCTTAAAAAAGTACTATTGCCCTTTATACTGGGAACTCTTCTGCTTTGCCCCGTGCAGGCGTACTTTAAAGGTCTTTATGATGGCTTCTCAGGCAGTCTTATAGAATTTATTCCGGAATTTTTTTCAAAGAAAATAGTCACATATCTGGGATATGCGCATTTGTGGTTTTTGCTGTATCTATTGATATTTACTTTTATGTGTATTCCTTTATTTTGCAGGTGGATAAAACATCCGGAGAAGTTGCAGGGGCTGTCTGATTTTTTATGCAGGGGAAATAATATATATTACCCGATCTTATTTATAATCCTGGCTGAAATGCATTTGCGGCCTTTTTTTACAGGTATGCAGACCTTGATTATGGATTGGGCCAATGATGTGGTATATTTGAGTATGATTGTATTTGGGTTTGTTTTTGCTTGCGACCACAGGCTTCAAGAGCGGGTGGATGAGCTTAAAAATATATCCGGGGTCATATTTTCAGTCCTGTCTGCTGCATATATTGCGGTATCTTACCTATGGCTGGTGCATGACAAGGATTTGTGGATCTTCTGGGCCGCAACAAAAGGGCTATATGAATGTTGTGCAATAATTTTTATATTAGCTCTTGGAAAAAGGTACTTAAACAGAAAAAACAGGGCTTTGGATTATTTAAACAAGGCCTCCTTCTCATATTATGTTTTCCACTTTGTCCCCATAAGCTTTTTTACATATCTTGTTTCAAGCTTTAGCGGGAATTCATATGCAAAATATCTACTGGTGGTGATTGCTGCCTATATATGTGTTACTGTCTTATACGAAATATTCGCAAAGATGAAAATTCGTTTAGCAGGCTGATCTGTTATTTACTTTGGAACGATAATTGAGAGTCTGTCTATTTCAGACGCCGGTTCTCACCTGTGCTGCCATTTTGACATAGTACAACAGTTATGGTATCCTGTTACATATGGTGCTTTGCCTCCGGGCAGAGTGCCATATGTTTTTTATTGGATAAAATTCCATTTAATTACTGAGAAAAGGAGGAATTATTTTGACGAAAAGGCTTGTTATGGCAATGTCGGATTATGAGAATCTGCTTGCCCACCTGGTGGACTTTGAAGAAAGGAGGTCACATATCATAGACTTGTACTACCCGGAATTGGGCAAGCAAAGGGATGAGTTTGAACAACTCATGGACAGATATATAAGTGAAATTGATATTGCTGTTAAAAACGTATTGTTTTCTGAGGAGGCAACAAATTACTTTCCTTTCGTGTGTCTGAACAGTGAAGTAGAAATTGAGGACATTGATGAACTTGAAACATTCACTTATAAGCTCATTATACCTGAAAACAGCCGCAGTGCCGGCAATTGCATAACCATACTGTCACCTATGGGAAAGGCTCTGCTTTGCAAAAGAGAAGGGGACATGGTTTCTGTAAATACACCTACAGGGGTATACCGCTACAGAATTAAATCAATAAAGCTGAAATAACACATTATAAGAGTACAGAGACATGTGCTGCATAAAACCCATTAACAATTTTGACACTTGTTAATGGGTTTTTTATCTATATCCTTATGAGAATGTAATATAGAAAATATTTAAGTACGCTGGTATAATTATATGAATATGGCATTGACGAATTAACAAGAAATATGTCATAAAAGCCTATAAGGTTATGGTTTTACAAAGTAAGGAGTAAAGTGTGAAAGAGAATTTTAAGCATATAAAAATGTGGCACCGATTCCATGCCGTGACCTTCATGGAGTTTCGTGCGAGATGGGGGGCATGGAAATAACTATGTCAATCAATTATGTACAAGACATGACGGAAGGAAATGAAGTCAGACATCTGATACAGTTTTCCCTTCCCATGCTTATTGGTAATGTATTTCAGCAATTCTACAATATTATTAATTCAATTGTTGTGGGGAGATATATTGATGCAAGTGCACTGGCAGCAGTAGGTGCAACGGGCTCCTTGAACTTTCTGGCCTTTTCTGTCTGCCTGGGCTTGTCCATAGGGATAAGTATAATCATTTCACAGTACTTCGGAGCAAAAAGGGAGGAAGATGTAAAAAAGGCCATAGCCAATGCTGTGTATGTCATAGCCGTATCCGGGATAATCATGAGCGTATTGACCTCAGTCTTCGCCCGGCCCATTTTGCAGGTAATGAATACGCCGCCTGAAATACTGGATGAATCCGTCCGGTTTCTCAGAGTATCTGCGGGGGGCATGACGGCAGTGGCGGCTTATAACGCCATGGCGGCCATACTCAGGGCTCTGGGGGACTCAAAAACACCGTTGTTTTTTCTGGTGGTTTCCTGCGGAATAAATGTTGGCTTGGATCTGCTGTTCGTACTCAAACTGGGATTAGGTGTGGAAGGGACGGCCGCAGCCACTGTTATATCCCAGGGGCTTGCCGCATTGGGCTGCATTATTTTTGCCCTTAGGAACAATCCGTATTTTAAGTTAAAGAAGGAGCACATGAAGGTAAGCTGGCCCATTATTGTGCAATGCATTAAGATTGGTGTTCCTGTGGCACTGCAAAACTCAATGATTGCAGTTTCATTGGTTGCACTTCAGAGAGTTGTCAACGGTTTTGGAGAGGTGGCTGTTGCCGCTTATACCGCTACCAGCAGAATAGAGCAGTTGATACAGCAGCCCTTTAATTCTCTGGGGGCTGCAATGGCCACATTTGCTGGGCAGAACATGGGAGCAGGAAAACTGGACAGGGTAAAAAAAGGCTATTACAAGAGCATTTTAATAGTTGCGGCATTTAGTGTCATTGCCCTGCTTGCAGCCCAACTGGGGGGACATTCTATTATAGGACTGTTTGTCAAGGAAGAGGCTGTTATCGATATCGGGGCCAGGGCAATCAAGATTACCAGCTGCATGTATTTTGCCCTTGGAATGATTTATGTTACAAGGGGCGTTTTAAATGGCACCGGAGATGCATTCTATTCCATGATTAATGGTATAGTGGAGGTTATAGGAAGAGTGGGCTTTTCCACAGGTCTAGCTATGATTCCGGCAATCGGTGTCTGGAGCGTATGGACCACCACGGGGCTCACCTGGGTGATAACGGCGGCAGCAAGCATTATACGGTATAAACAGGGAAAATGGGAAAATAAGTCGCTGGTTGCATCTGGAAAAACCTCATAAGCAGACCGCATTGCTGCCAGCAGGGATCAGTGGCCGGACGGAAGCAATACCCTTGCCGTATCTATCTGAAAGGTAGTTTGTTACAATAGAAACTACCTGACTAATGAAGCATTGCGCTGAAATAAGAGTACAGAATTAAATTTGACTCCTATGAGTTTTCCAGGGTGCGTGTGGGTCCCCGCTGCATGAGTATGCCGCTCATAAGAGAAGTGCCATAAGTTGCAAGAATACCCATGAGTATTGTTTTAAAGCTTATAGTATGAATAAAGCAGCCTGGATTTTGTAACAATGTACAAACCCCAGGCTGCCGGAACTTCAATAATGTATAATAATACAACTTTTACCTTCAGTTCGGTATTACAGTATCTTTAAGATACTTGTTTCCAAAGAGCAAATCATACTGTATCAGCCGGTAATCCTTGACCAAGTCATCTTCAGCGTCCACAAGCCCCATGTTTTTAAGATGCATAATGGGGTACTTATCCTCCAGCCTTGGCATTATATTAAAATAATTTGGATAAGATACACCAGCATCCTTAAGTATCTCATAGGATAAATGGGAGGGAGAAATGATTTTTGGGAAAGTCCTCATTTCATGATAATTTGACCAGGTAACCAGAGGAGTAGTATAGTACTTTAATTCGCCTATACCCTGCTTAAGTTCGGCATCTTCCTTTGCGCCAAGTTGGTCGTAGACCTTGAAGAAATCATCCAGGGAACCAAGTCTGGGAGCATGATCACCAAAGAAATACAGGAGGGTGGGCTTGCTGCTCTTTTTTAACTCCTCAATAAGCTTACCGAGAGATTGGTCTGCATCATAAAGCCCCTGCGCATAGCCTGTTACAATATTTTTCTGAGAAGCATTTAACTGGTCGGATTCTACAGATACATCAAAGCTGGTATATTTATTGTCAAAGGGGTCATGGTTTTCCATTGATACTGCAAAAATAAATGCAGGCTTTTCGGAGGAGTTCAAGGTGTCCAATATTTTATCCACTAAGGCATAATCGGAAATATGAGGCCCTTTGGTCTCAGTGCTCATGTTAAAGCTATTCACATCATAAAACTGGTCAAAGCCAAAATAGTTGTATACCTTGTCCCGGTTGTAGAACCAGCCTCCATTTGGATGAATGGCAGTAGTGCTATAGCCGTTATCCTTGAAAACAGACGCTATGCTCGGTGTTTCAGTTCTTAGATATGCATTGTAGGCAATGATTCCAGGACTCATAAAATACAAGGACATGCCTGTCAGAGCTTCAAATTCCGTGTTGGCAGTTCCGCCGCCGATTGCAGGGGGTGCCAGCAGTCCCTTTTGATACTTGTGTACATTTTCTGCAATATCCTTACTGAATTTTATTCCGTTAAGTCGTGTCAAATCCCAGTAACTTTCGCTCATAATGGCTATGACATTTGGCTTTTCTGCAGACTCCGCAGTGGTATTAATTGCAGATACAGGAACAGATGCGCTTTCAGAAACCGGGTATTTCTCAGAAATAGCCTGCATGGTGTCCTGGCTGTAGCCTTCTGGTTTGGGATTCAAATATTTTTCCAAATCCGTAAGATAATAATAATTCTGAGCAAACATACCATTTGCCAGGATTTCGGCCTTACCTATATACCAGGATCTCTGAACTCCAACCTGGACAGACAGCCTGTAGTCGGCCAGTATGTTGGCATTTAATAAAAACAGCAAGATTGCAAACGGCAGTATCACAAAGTTTATTCTAGGTCTCAGGTAACTGAAAACCTTCTTCCTGAACCGGACAAGCAGAAACAGCAGTCCTGCTGTAACAATTGCCGCGGTTATGACTAAAGGCAGGCTCAGGTAATCCTTGCATATGCCTATAAGATTCTTGAACATATACATATCCCATGGATAGAAAGGCTCATCAAAGTATGTGAATTTGATGAAATTTGCCACAGTCAGGAAAATAGTAGCTATAGCTAAAATAACATTGGATATACCTTTTCCCAGTATGGATATAAAAAGAGAATACAACCCCCACAAAACAAGCAGGTTAAACAATATGTTGGGATGCAGCATATCTATGGCTGTGGCTTTAACAGACTGCCGTATGGAAAATTCACACAAAAATGCAGATGTTGCGCTTATGGCGGAAAAGGCTACAAAACTTGAAACAGGCTTTACATAGTCTGTCAGGTCGAAAGCCTCATTTCCCTTTACAAATTTTGAAACAAGCATTTGGAAAAGTATATTGGCCGAAGAGGCAAACCAGGCCAAAAACAGTGCTATAAAAGGGAGATACACCGCCGTGACGGTTCCCAGCTTAGCAGTATTTGTAAACAAGATGCTTTCCAGGATTTGTCGCCCCAGGGACTTGTACATGAACAGGGCCAGCAAAGAGCCTGAAATCACCAGGTTAAAAAATCCAAATACCCAGATTTTTTTTGTCTTTATTATGTTCTTCCGGCAGGTCATTGCCCCCAAAGCATAAACAGGATAAAATGCCAGCAAAAAAAGCGGAAGGCTCAAAGGCAGAAAAGGCGCTGCATATACTCCTACAAAGCTCAACATGAAGGTTACCGGTATAAATGCTTTGAACCTAAGAAAAAATGGTGTTACAAAACTCCATATAAAATAGGACAGAAGAAGCATATTCACTAAAAGAACCTTGTGATTGAAGGTAACGGCCAGCAAAATAATATTTACTGCAAATAAAACAATTTTTGAGTAGGGTATGGATTTAAGTTTGTCGGGTATGCGAGGCATATTAAAGACAACATATGAGGCTGATAAAGCCAGTATAAACTGTGTATATCCATTACCCTTAAGTAAAATGTCCACTGTACTGATTATAACAGCGACAAATAAGGATAAAATTCCGTTGTTAATTTTTTTCATTATTTTTCCCAGCTTCCATTGATTATATTGACCAATAGATTATATCAAAGTAATATTTAATGTTAAAGTATTGTTAATTATAAATTAATAATTGTAACAGAAAAGTAAATATTATGGGCTGGAATGGAAAAAAATGAGACGGAGATAAATAATCCATGGTTTTAAGATATCCAAACCACGGACAGCTATCTTCGCCCCATTTTTGTCAGGCAAGCTCTAACGCTATTTCCATCATGTTAGTAAAGGAGGTTTGTCGCTCTTCAGCGGTGGTAATCTCGTGTGAGACCAAAGAATCAGAGACTGTCAGAATGCACAGGGCATTGGCTCCGGCGCGTGCTGCATTCATGTACAGCGCAGCGGCCTCCATCTCAATAGCCAGAACACCCATCCTTGCCCATTTTCTCCATGTATCGGGGTCGTCGTCGTAAAAGATGTCTGAGGAGAGGATGTTGCCAACCCTTGTGGGAATGCCCTTGCTCTGTGCAATATCAACTGCTTTTTTTGCCAGGGTCCAGGAGGCGGTAGGCGCAAAGGTTCCGGGTAATTCGTATTGGGATGCATAATTTGAGTTTGTTGAAGCAGATAATCCGATAACAATATCCCGGATTTTAATGTCCTCCTGTATAGCGCCACAGGAGCCTATTCTGATTATGTTCTTCACGCCGTAAAAATGTATTAGCTCATAGGAATAGATACCGATGGACGGCATTCCCATACCGGAACCCATAATTGATATTTTTTTCCCTTTGTAGCTGCCGGTATAGCCAAACATATTTCGGACGCTATTGAATTCCACGGGATTATCAAGATAGGTTTCAGCTATAAATTTAGCACGGAGAGGGTCTCCGGGCATTAATACGGTTTCGGCTATTATGCCTTGCTCACTTACGTTAATATGAGGTGTTGGAATATTCATACATTTTCCCTCCAATAGAAATAGTAATTTGTAAAGTCTGCGGCAAGTATCCTTATTTTATCCAACTCGCTAAAATTATATATGCTGCAGCTCATTTTAAATTATACAATTTTTCCAGCAAAAATACATAAAAATCTTAAGAACGCAGGGTTAACATGTATTTATAGTAAAAGTTTTATCCAGTTCATACCACTTTCTTGCCATACAAAAAGTGTTGACTTATTAAAATCACTTATGCTATAATAACTCCTGCAAGAAAGACATATGTCCTGCATATTAGCGGAAAACATATGTATACTTGTTGACAATGGGAGCTTAGCTCAGCTGGGAGAGCATCTGCCTTACAAGCAGAGGGTCATAGGTTCGAGCCCTATAGTTCCCACCATTGTGCTGGTGTAGCTCAGCAGGTAGAGCAGCTGACTTGTAATCAGCAGGTCGGGGGTTCAATTCCGTCCGCCAGCTCCAGAGGACTTTGATGAAAATCAAAGTCTTTTTTGTTGTTGTCGGAATTGAACCCGAAAGGGCACGAGCCGTAAGAAAATGTGCTGAATGCACATTTTCAGGCGAGTGTAGGAGCCCGGCACCTGAGAGCAGCGAAGGTGGGCGACGTCAAAAGCGCGGCGAGGCCGAGCGGTTCCGTCCTGTTAAAGCAATACTGATAAATTGCCATTTGTTGCGATAATTCCTGCAGCTCTATGGTTGTATTTACTCAGATCGTAATTTAGAAGCTTTCCTCCGGCATTTTGCAGTATTAATGCTCCAGCAGCCTGCCCTTCCATACTGCAGCGAGAATCTAGATAAGCATCAATTCTTCCCCGTGCGATGTTGCAGAGAGTCAATGCAGGTGAAATGAGAGGCATTCCTTTTTTGCAGTTATCAAACAAATGCCCCCACCTTTTATAATAGTCGCTTATGTAAGGATAATTGGCACTAAAGCCAAAGGCTATCAAGCTTTCTTCAACAACACAGGTGCTTGATACCTTTATTATCTCCCCGTTTAGAAAGGCTTGTCCAGTTTCTGCAGATGAGAAATAGTACTCATTGGATATGGGATTATAAACGTGGCCCTCTGTGATTTCACCGTTGATTTGAAGTGACAGTGATATGGAAAAGTACGGAACGCCGAACACGAAATCTGCCGTTCCATCAATAGGGTCTATTATCCACTTCTTATCACTTCTATTGCCTATTTCGCCCCGCTCTTCTGAAAAAATGGAGCAGTCCGGGTATTTTGCTTTTAAGTTATCTATGAGAAAATCCTCAACATTTATATCACTTGCAGTTACCAGCTCAAATTTTTCCTTCGCGTTACTGCTATTTAGCTCATAAAAATCTCTCTTGAGTCTTTTTCCTGTCTCATATAATAATGCTTTAATCATGTTCTGCTCCCTCACAATATTTAAATCTACATGCTTATATTTCTGTCAGAGTATATTTAATTTTATAGTATTTAATTATTATAGCATTTTATGGAAAATATAGTAAATTGCCTAAAAATATAGTAAAATAAAGATAAATCAAAAATTATTATGCCGTTACCAAAGTAAATTAAGAGGTTCAAAGCCCTTGCCCTCCAAAGGCCATCAAGTTGGCTTCGTAGTATGCTTTTAAGCTGGCTTTGGACACAGTTTGGGTTTAAATTTCCTTTGACTTGGGGAGGTTCAAGCCTCAAACTATAAACCTTCAGACTACGGCAATTGACTT
Organism: Bacillota bacterium; assembly: GCA_023400235.1. GTDB lineage: Bacteria > Bacillota > Clostridia > Acetivibrionales > DSM-1351 > Ruminiclostridium. The sequence goes on along the minus strand of JAEXFI010000014.1, from coordinate 90,675 downwards.
TATAGAAAAGCTAAAGCTATAATATTATAATTGTTAAATATGCTGATTACATACCAGATCAACTGCAACAATTGGCAGCCCAGGAAATAAAATTTAGCCTATGCACAAATTTTTGTACAAAATCACTATTTCAAAACTTATGTTAATTAATATATAATTATTTTCATTTGGTTGTTCAGTAAGGGCAAATACTAACCGTTATTTTATTCGTGGGGTAAAATAGCGATTGTTGAGATTATCAAGTTTAGGGGGACATCTGTGAGGTATTTGGCGATCAATCTCGTACAGGAAGGTATGAAGGTAGGAAAAACTATCTTTAACGAACAGGGTGTTGTTTTAATCAGTGCAAATTCGATATTGACTTTGCCCGCAATAAATAAGCTTGAACAATTGGGCTATAAGGGATTATTGATAGAAGATGAGTTTTCCGAAGGAGTGGAATACCAGGAGAACTTTGTCTCAAATGAAGTACGGGTATCACTGGCTAAAAAACTTAATAGCGCACTCAATTTGAGCAGTGGCGGTAAGCTTCCTTATAACGAAATCGACGGGTTGCAATCAATGCTGTCTGATATTGTGGATGAGATGCTTTCAAAGAGAGATATAAATCTTAATCTGCTGGAATTGAAAATGTTCGACAACTACACATACTTTCATTCTGTCAATGTGGCCGTTATTGCATTGGCTATAGCCTTTCATCTGAAATTGAAAAGGTCGGATATGCTTATAGTGGGTACTGCGGCACTCTTGCATGACATCGGGAAGTTGTTTATCGGCACTGATATAGTTAATAAGCCTGGAAGTCTGACCGACGAAGAGTATGAAATTATGAAAACACACAGCGAGAAAGGCTATAAGATTTTGTCGGGCGGAAATAGTCTCTCTCTTAAAACCACCATTTCAGTGCTGTCTCACCATGAGCATTATGACGGTTCAGGGTACCCCAACGGACTTGCAGGAGAAGAAATAATTCTATTCGGCAGAATAATCTGCATTGCGGATGTGTATGATGCTCTGACCTCCGACAGACCATACCGGAAAGGCTGTTCAGTAATAGAGGCAATAGAATATGTTATGGCAAACAGTGGAACCTTGTTTGACCCAAATCTGGTTAAAATATTCGCCTCAAGGATTTATCCTTTCCCGGAGGGGTCAACCGTATTGCTCAGCAACGGTGAAACTGGGCTGGTACTTAGCAACAACCATGAATTCTGCCTGAGACCAAAGCTTAAGATAGTGTCAGGTTCAGACTATAAAATAGTAGATTTGATATATGCAGCAGAATACAGGTCAGTAGTAATCATCGGCTTGGCGCAATAAGGTCTTGTGGGATGTAGTTTACATAATACTTTAAGGCCCGTGAAGGTTACTGCCAGGAGTGTAGATTAGCAAATAATAAAAAAAGTGTATGATGACAGCGGGTATAAACAAAGGTATTATTGGCAAAGATGATTTTGTGTTGAAAGCAAATAATATTTAGGATACTATTTGCCTTTACACTATGGGGTAAAGCTGAGATATGCACAAATAAAAATTGCAGGCAGAAAATCTGGCTGCCCTGCGCATGTGGGAAATTATAACATTAATGTTTAATAATAACACTAAGATTGACATGTATTTACACATTTGATATAATGCTTTTTGTGGAATATTCAAAAATTCTCCTCTAGAAAAAGGAATTAAATAACGGTTTTTCTAAAGATTTTTTCGAATCTAATTTCCTATTATATAATGTTTAATAATAAGAATGATTTTATAAGGTGGTGAACTATGGATCAGATTGATTTACAGTCAAAAACACTAGAAGATTTGCGCTATATTGCAAAAATGATGGGTGTCAAAAACATATCCAAGTTAAAAAAGAATGAATTATTGGATATACTAAAAAATTCAGAAGAAGCAAATATTAAAAATGATCCTCAAATAGCTCAAAAGGATGATTCCGGCCAGAGTCACAAGAATGATGAAAGTGAGGCGGAAGGCACGTCCGGTATTGAAGTTGAAACCATATCAAATAATTTAATACAGGTTGCTGCGGTTGAGAAGCCCAAAGCCAGCAAAGGTAAAACAGACAAAATCAGAACAGATATCAAAAACACGGAAAACGCAGACAATTCAGTAACTATATCTGACAATTCAGGACCCCAGGCAGCTAAAACAAAAAAAACCAAGTCACATAAGGATAATGATTCAGAGAAAGCCGTTGAGGTTGCTGCAGTTATTGCTGAGAAACCCATTGAGGCTGAAATATCTGTACTTAGAAAATCCAAAAGAGGCAGACCGAGCAAAAGCCTTAAGGATGCGTTGCCGGAAGCTAATGGGGAAGAAGCCGTGACAGCGGTTCCGGAAGGGGCGGAAATCAAAACCCCAGCCCAATCAGAGCCAAGGCCGGGCAGATTGTCTGAAAAGCTGATTCGCACTGATAAGACAGAAGATAATAATAAAAGACACATCTCTCAAAAAGATTCAACAGCTAAAACTGAACAAAGGAATCAGGCCGGGGACGCGGAAAGAAGACCACAGCATACGGCAAGACAGCCTCACAAGATTGTGAAGCCTCAGATGGCCGCAAACCAGCCGTCCCATAGACTTAAACCACAGCCTGCCAATACGCAGCAGGTACAAGGACAACAGAACGGACAGACTCAACAGCAGTTTTCTGCACAACAGCAGCCACAGCAATCCGCACAGCAGCCACAAACACCTGTAACCAACGGCCAAGCCGTGCAACAGCCTCCTGCTCAGCCTGCCCAGCAGGTACAGCCTGTGTTACCTCAGGTGCAGCCAGCTCAGGTGCAGTACCCACAGCAGGCAGCGCAGTCGCAGGGGCAGCAGTCTACTGAGAAAATTGAGAGTGATGACCCCGTTGAAGGGGTGCTGGAAGTATTGCCTGACGGCTATGGCTTCCTGAGAAGTGAAAATTACTTATCCGGTCCAAAGGATATATATGTGTCTCCTTCACAAATAAGAAGGTTTGGGCTTAAAACGGGAGACAAGCTCAGAGGAAAGGGCCGGATACCAAAGGAAGGCGAAAAATTTCAGGCTCTGCTTTATGTACAATCCATAAATGGAGATACCCCGGATGTTGCGTCAAAGAGAGTGCCCTTTGAATACCTGACACCTATCTATCCGGATCAGAGAATTACACTGGAGACAGCTCCTAGAGAATTTTCCACCAGGTTGATAGATTTGATTGCTCCCATAGGAAAAGGCCAGAGAGGAATGATAGTATCACCTCCTAAAGCCGGTAAAACCATATTGCTTAAAAAGATAGCGAATGCTATAACTGTAAATTATCCTGAGATTGAGCTCATCGTCCTTTTAATAGATGAACGTCCGGAAGAAGTTACAGATATGCAGCGCTCCATAAAGGGAGAGGTAATTTATTCTACATTTGATGAGGTGCCGGAGCACCATATAAAAGTTGCCGAGATGGTATTGGAGAGAGCACAGAGGCTTGTTGAGCAGAAGAAGGATGTTGTCATACTGCTTGACAGTATAACAAGGCTTGCCAGGGCTTACAACCTTACCATACCTCCTACCGGAAGAACCTTGTCCGGAGGCTTGGACCCGGGAGCCTTGCATAAGCCAAAGAGGTTCTTCGGAGCTGCCAGAAACATTGAAAATGGCGGAAGCTTGACTATCATGGCTACAGCCCTTATTGAAACAGGAAGCAGAATGGATGATGTGATTTTTGAAGAATTCAAGGGAACAGGTAACATGGAGCTTCACCTTGACAGAAAGCTTTCAGAAAAGAGAATCTTCCCTGCCATTGATATCAACAAGTCGGGTACACGACGTGAAGAGCTGCTGCTCAGCCAGAAGGAACTGGAAAGTGTATATACGGTAAGAAAAGCAATGAGTAACATGGGAACTGCCGAGGTTACAGAAATATTGATAAACAGGCTGTTGCAAACAAGGACTAATGATGACTTTGTAAACAGCATCAAGATTTCTTTCCTTGATAAAAATTCATAAAATTCCCACCTGGCCTGCCCTGTCAATAAGCAAAAAGGGTATTGCGGTAAGTGTATTTTTGTGTTAAAATATCACTTGCCTCTTTAATAAGCAACTTAGTACATTTTGTACGTTGAATATAAAAAGATTGAGGACTTTTCAATTTTGTTTGAAAGAAGGTGAAAAACGATGAAAGAAGGAATACATCCGGATTACGCGGAAGCAGTTGTTAAGTGTGCTTGCGGCGAGACCTTTACTACTGGTTCTACAAAAAAAGCCCTTCACGTTGAAATTTGTTCAAAGTGTCATCCTTTCTTTACTGGAAGACAGAAACTTATTGATACCGGTGGACGTGTCGACAAGTTCAAAAAGAAGTATGGTATCGTTGATAACGCTTAATAAGAAAACATTAAAAGGCTGGGAGCAAATTCCTGGTCTTTTGTTTTACTCATTTCAAGTGATGAGAACTAATGTCTGTAAAAGTAATCAGAAATTATGTCAGTATTTCCATATTCACATTTACCTGAAATATATCTAAAATATGTTGTGTATTGTCCGTTTAAGATGTAGAATATTCCAAGTAAAGAGTAATGTGTAAAATTCTGAAATTACTTGGCGTTCCATGGAATATTCTAATGAAAACAACGGAGGATGTATAAATGCAGGATATTAAATTATTAGCCGATTCCAACATTGATATGCTTAAAAATAATCCTTATCCCGGAAGGGGTATAATTCTCGGAATGAGTCCTGATGCTAAAAGCCTGGTACAGGTATACTGGATAATGGGCAGAAGTGAAAACAGCAGGAACAGGATATTTGTTGAAGAAAATGGTTTTATAAAAACACAGGCATGGGATGCTTCCAAGGTTGAAGATCCTTCATTGATAATATATTATGCGGCAAGACAGCATGAAGCCAGGCACATCATATCAAACGGAGACCAGACAGATACGGTGTATGAGGCAATAAAGCATGCCGGAACCTTTGAAGAGGCTTTAAACACAAGGACCTTTGAGCCGGACGGGCCTAATTATACGCCCAGAATCTCAGGGCTGATGGATCTGGAAGACAAGAAGTGCACCTATAAGCTGTCAATACTAAAATCCATGCACAGCAACCCTGACTTCTGTTTAAGGCAGTTCTATTGCTATGAAAAAGGAGTTCCAGGATACGGACACTGTATTCACACCTATGCGGCGGATGGACAGCCGCTGCCGTCCTTTGACGGGGAACCATACCTGTTGCCTGTATTTGACAATATCAATGAGACTGCAGAATTTTATTGGAATACACTAAACTTAGAAAATAAGATATCCATTCTTGCAAAATATATAGATATAGAGACGAACCAATTCAAATCCGTAATTATTAATAAAAACCTGTAAGCAGCAAAATTCAACACATATCTTTATATATATCAAAAAGTCAATTACTATGGGCTAAAAAGCCTATAGTAATTGACTTTGGTAATTGACTTGCATTGATAATTGCTTTAATATGAGCCATATAGGGTAAATATTAAATGTATGAAGTCATTAATATACAAGGTGATTATATTAAATTACAAGGGAGGTTAATATGAAAAAGACAACTATTGGCGGACAGGCTTTGCTGGAAGGCCTACTGATGATCGGACCCGAGTTCAGGGCCACGGCCATAAGAAAACCTGACGGTGAGATTATTATTGACAAGAAGCCTCAGAAACCCAAGGGAAAGCTCTCAAAAATACCAATTGTAAGGGGGGCTGTAAGCCTGTTCTCTCAGATGGTCATCGGAGTAAAGGCCCTCATGTATTCGGCAGAATTTGTTGATCTTGGAGAGGGAGAAAACTATGAGCCCTCAAAATTTGAAAAATGGCTGGATGACAAATTAGGTGATAAAATAGCAGATATTACTATATATTTTTCAGTTATACTCTCCATATTTTTCAGCGTGGGTCTTTTCATATTGCTTCCAAACTTTATAGCAAATTTCATTCCTGTTGACAGAGAGTCATCTTCCGGAGTCGTTGTGCTTAACCTTATTGAAGGCGCAATAAGAGTAACCTTATTCATTGGTTATCTGGCGCTGGTTTCCCTGCTTAAGGAAATGAGAAGAGTGTGGGAATACCACGGGGCTGAGCACAAGACCATTCATTGCTATGAAAACAATGATGAGCTTACGGTGGAGAATGTAAGGAAATACACTACAAAGCATCCCAGATGCGGCACATCACTGTTCTTTACCATTATGATAATCAGTATTTTGATATTCTCCTTCACCGGCTGGCATAATGTGTTTCTTAACGCACTTATCAGGATAGTACTTGTTCCGGTGGTAGCAGGAGTGGCTTTGGAGGCCATCAAGTTTGCCGTAAAGCATAACAACTGGATCTTTAGGATTTTCAGCGCACCGGGACTCATGTTCCAGGCGTTCACTACGAGAGAGCCTGACGACAGTCAGATAGAGGTGGCAATTGCAGCCTTCAAGGAAGTAATTCCCGCAGAGACGGGCAGTGACGAGTGGGACAAGTCATAGGTTTAAACAGTAAAGTATGGAAAAAGAGTAAAGATTGAATTATGAATACTATAAAGCAGTATTTGAACTATGCTTCAGAAAGCTTAAAAAATGCAGGTAATGAGGCCCCGGTTTTAGAAGCCGGGGTTATGCTTTGCCATGTTCTAAAATGTGACAGGGCATATCTATACTCACACGATGACAAAGTGCTTCAAAAAGCTGAATGCGACCAATTTGAGCTTATTCTGGGGGAACGGCTCCAAAATGTCCCGCTGCAGTATTTGCTGGGGGAGACAGAATTCATGTCTCTGACCTTCAGAGTGAGCCCTGCGGTACTTATACCAAGGCAGGACACCGAGCTTCTGGTGGAGAAATGCAGGGAGCTGATTGGCAGCCTGAGCCGTCAGTCGTCCAGGGCCCTGAGGGTTTTGGACCTGTGCACGGGTTCCGGTTGTATCGGGGTGAGTGTGGCACATTACTGTCCGGCAGTCACAATTGTTGCCAGCGACATTTCGCTGGCTGCCCTGGAAGTGGCCTTGATGAATTCTGAAGCTGTGGGAGTCAAAAACCGTATGGAATTCCGCAGGGGTGACCTGTTTGACGCCATAGGCCAGGAGGAGAGGTTTGACATCATAGCCAGCAATCCTCCATATATTGAAACCTCTACAGTGCAGGAGCTGAAGGTGCAGGTAAAAGACCATGAGCCTCTTATGGCACTGGACGGTGGTTTGGATGGTTTGAGCTTCTACAGGAGGATAGCTTCTGCAGCACCGGGATTTTTAAGGGAAAACGGGTATCTTTTGCTGGAAATAGGCTATAACCAGGGCGAAAGCGTAAGCAAGCTCCTGGAGGAAAGCTTTGACGGAGTGACGGTCATAAAGGACCTGGGCGGCAATGACAGAGTTGTGTCAGGCAGGCTAAAGACAGGCCGCAGTGACGTTTAGTCGTTCCAAAGCCGCATTGCTCCGGCATCCTGAAGGTTCTTTACTATAATCATACTGATGGGACCTATAAACATGCCCAGGATGCTGAAAAACTGCAGTCCTATATACATGGCGAACAAGGTTACCAGAGGGTGCAGACCTATCTGGCTGCCTATGATTTTAGGCTCCATTATCTGTCGTATCAATATTCCCAATATATATATAATTGCAAGTCCAAAGGCAAGAGGCATATTGCCGGTAAATACGTTCCACAGAATCCAGGGGAGCATTACAACTCCGGTTCCCACTATGGGGATTGCATCGGACAGGGCCACCAGCAAGGCCAACAAAAAGGCATACTTTACATCCAGAATAAACAGTCCCACACTTACCTCGATGAAGGTAAAGCCCATAAGTATCAAAATAGCTCTGAAATAGCCAATAAGGGCCTTTATGGTATCCTTTTTTATTCCGGTCATCCTTTTCCTCCAGGAAAAGGGCAATTGTCTGTAAAAGAAAGAAGAAATTGATTTGCGGTCACTGCTGATAAAATATGTGGCCAGTATGGTAACGATAGCAAAAACAGTTACCCGGGGAATAGAAGAAACTGTTCCTATTGCATACTGGATGATTGATGTGATAAGTGAAGTAAGTTTTGACGAAAGGGTGGAAAGGTTTGTTGTAACAGTGCCTGTAACTTCCACCGGCAAGGCGTTGTAAAAATTGGTAAACTTAAGTATGAGCCGGTTCAGCTGTACGGTTATTTCATTTGAATAAGTAGTGATATTGTCTTGAAGGGCGGTAAGTTCATCATATATCTTTATTATTCCGAGAGTTATGACAAAAGCAAGCACCGACATGGTGAACAGAAGGGAGATGCAGGCAGCTACCTTCCTGGGAATTTTTATTTTCCCCAGAAGCCTTATGACAGGTTCATTAATATATGAAACAATCAAGGCAATTACAAATGGAGCAAAAAAAGGCAGCAGGTATTTAATGGATACATATATGACTGCAAAAATAATTATTATCAGTACGACTTTTTTTATGGAACTCTGGTACTTATCCCAAAAACTCATATGTCCTCCAAAAAGTTCAAATTTTCAAATGGAAGCTTGTTGATATTATTATATTACAAATTTATGCGTTTGAGTGTTAGCTGAAATAAAAAATTTTACATCCGCTTATATCATATATTAGTCAAACGGAAAGACTGTGTAAAGATAGAAGGATTACTTTTCTGCCAGTATTACACAATATATCTGGATTTTATTAACAATAATACTAAATATAGTGTAATCATTTTTCCAATTGGAAGCATATAGTAATAATTGTATACAATATTCAAATTTTTTACTGAAATCCCTTACAAATATAGGCTTTTTGCTTTCAATTTATTAAAATATATTGTAAAATGATAAACGAATGACATTGGGAGAGCATAGTCGATAAAAGTCATAATTCACTATTTTATTCTACTTTAACAGAGATTGACTAATTGACGGTTACTAATTATGATTATTAGGGAATTGATTTCTGGACTTACATTTTTCCCGTATCTGATTATTTTTAAGTTTGTCTTTTATGAATTTTATTATTTAGTCGGTTAATAAATAGTGGGATTCTTAAAAAAATATAAGGGGTTAAAATAACATTTTGAAAGGAGAATTAGCTGTGGATTGGTATTTATTACTGGCAGCTATTCTGCTGCCTGCACTGAGTGCGGCGTTATGCTTTATAATCAGAAATCAGAAAGTGCGTATTGCAATAGTAAGCATATCAACACTATTACTCTTTGCGGTAGCAGGCGGATTTATTGCACTTATGGTAAAATCTCCAGACGGAAAACTGATTTTCCATATGGAGCACAGTGTACTTGAAGTAGTAAGTTGGGTGATCAAGGGGTTTGATCTTTTGCTCTTCTGCTATATAGCGTACATCGGGTTAAAGCATAAAAAGGCAATAGTATTTATCTTATCTGTATTACAATTTATTCCCTGGGCACTATTTGAGGTATTTGGGGTTTTCGGAAAGGTCCATGAGCCCGAAAGCGCATTTGTAATTGATTACCTTGCACTAATCATGATTATGCTGGTATCAATCATAGGACCCATTATCACTGTTTTTGCCATCGGGTATATGAAGGAACATGAGCATCACCTGCACCTGAAGGTATCGAGACAGCCAAGATTTTTCATGATACTCTTTATCTTCCTTGCGGCCATGAACGCATTGGTGATGACCAACAACTTATCCTGGATGTATTTCTTCTGGGAAATAACAACACTTTGCTCCTTCCTGTTAATTTCCCATGATGCAACAGAAATAGCCATAAAGAACGGTTTAAGAGCTTTGTGGATTAATTCTGTGGGAGGCGTGGCATTTATTGTTGCAATAGTATTAATGAATTCCGGGCTCAACACACTTTCCATACAGGAGATATCGGAAGCAGGAATGCAGGGAGCCTTTGCAGGTGTTCTTCCAATTGCGCTTTCGCTGCTGTGCATAGCCGGTTTTACAAAGTCGGCACAGTTTCCGTTTCAGAGCTGGCTGCTGGGTGCCATGGTTGCTCCAACGCCGGTATCGGCATTGCTGCACTCCAGTACCATGGTTAAGGCCGGTGTATATCTGGTAGTACGTATTTCACCTGCCTTTGCGGGAACAATACTTGGACAGATGGTTGCAATTGTGGGAGGCTTTACCTTTGTGGCGGCATCTGCAATAGCAATAAGCCAGAGCAACGCCAAGAAGGTGCTTGCGTATTCAACCATTGCCAACCTTGGACTGATTATCTGCTGCGCGGGTATCGGAACAAGAATATCTCTGGCTGCGGCAATTCTCCTCATGGTATTCCATGCTGTTTCAAAAGGACTTCTGTTCCTTTGTGTAGGTACCATAGAGCTGGGAATCGGAAGCCGGGATATAGAAGACATGCAGGGCTTGTTTAAAAGAATGCCCTTTACTACGGTAATCACTGTTATAGGCCAGATATCAATGCTGCTGCCTCCTTTTGGTGTTCTCATAACAAAATGGATGGCCATAGAGACCGCTGTACACCAGCCTCTGGTATTGTTGTTCCTGATTCTGGGCAGTGCTTTGACGGTGGTTTTCTGGGGCAAGTGGATAGGAATAATATTGACAATGTCATATAAGCCTAAATACGCCAGAGAAAAATTATCCTTCTCCATGAAGGCGGCACTTTCCTCTTTAATTGTGGTGGTTATGGCTGCAAGCGTAGGCATCGTACCCTTGTACAATCAGTTTGTAAAGCCTCAGATACTTGCATTTAAGCTTGCAGACAAGGAAGTGCTCACAGGAACAGGGATGGGAATATGGCTGCAGAAGGTTGACGCTGCAGTGTATGGTGGATTTGCCTCCATCATGTTCTTCGCCGTAATACTTGTTCTTATGGTGGCCATACCCGTAATTGCAAACAGAATAAAGCCAAACAGGTTGAAATCACCATATCTTTGCGGTGCAAATGCCGATGAGGATTTGCGAGGTCTGGAATTTATCAGTCCCGGTGACAAGGTTGACACTGTTGTGGTCAGAAACTATTACATGGAAAATGTCTTTGGTGAGAAGAAGCTGACCTTCTGGGTTAATGTTGTTGCAGGAGCTGTAATTATTATAATGTTAGGGGTGGTGACAGGATTATGAGCATAAACAATTTAATTATTGCTGTCATTGCCATAATAGCCGCTCCTATAGTTGGTGGTATATTAACAGGTATAGACAGAAAAATAACTGCTAGAATGCAGAATAGATTTGGTCCTCCGCTGCTGCAGCCCTTCTATGACTTTTTCAAGCTGTTGGGCAAGCAGGGAATAGCAGTAAACCAGACTCAGATGGTTTATGTTATGGGACACTTGTTCTTTGCTGTGGGTGCTTTTGTTATGCTGGTGCTGAAACAGGATTTGCTGATGCTGATGTTCATATTGGCATTTTCAGCCGTGTCTCTGATAATGGGAGCCATGAGTGTGCGTTCTCCTTACAGCAAAATAGGAGCACAGAGAGAAATAATGCAGATGATGGCTTACGAGCCTGTGCTGCTTTTAATGGTGGTTGGAGTTTATAAGACAACCGGAAGCTTTATGATTTCAGAGATATTCACTCACGAGCAGCCGTTGCTGGTCAGCCTGCCTCTGGTATTCCTTGCGTTCCTTTACGTCCTGACTATCAAGCTCAGAAAGTCGCCCTTTGACTTTTCAACTTCCCATCACGGACATCAGGAGCTTATAAAGGGTCTGACTACGGAGTTTTCAGGCACCCAACTGGCCCTCATAGAGCTGACACACTGGTTTGACCTTGTACTTTTACTGGGATTAATTACATTGTTTTTTGCCCAGCCGATCTGGGTAGGTATATTGATAGCGCTGGCAAGCTATTTCTGTGAAATAGTTATTGACAATATAAGTGCGAGAGTGACCTGGCAGTGGATGGTAAAGGTTACCTGGGTTGCAGGAATAGGTGCGGCACTTGTAAATATAGTTTGGATGTACCTTATCTAGAAAATATTCGGGCGTACCAGATTAGTGTATAATTGACTGATTGCTGTATTTTCGCTATATGGTGCTGAAAGTACGTAAATGGAGGTTTTTATGGGAATAATAAGCAAGTCGAGGAAAAAGTCACCCTGGGTAATGCATTATGACTGTACAAGCTGCAATGGATGTGATATTGAGGTTTTGGCCTGTCTTACTCCGCTGTATGATGCTGAGAGACTGGGAATAATCAATGTAGGTAATCCCAAGCATGCGGACATTTTGCTGGTTACAGGTTCTGCAAATAAAAGAAATGCTCATGTATTAAAAAATATATATAACCAAATGCCTGACCCAAAGGTTGTGGTTGCCATAGGTGCCTGTGCATGTACAGGTGGAATATTCAAGGAATGTTACAATGTTATGGGTGGCATCGAACATGTTATTCCGGTTGACGTTTTTGTTCCGGGCTGCTGTGCAAGGCCTGAGGCTATAATAGACGGAATAGTTCAGGGCATCGGTAAATTGGACGATAAAGCAGATGCAATGAAGCAAGAGAGTAAAGTATAAAGAATGCATCGCTGTTTACAGCGGATTGGAGATTAGTATGATCGAAAATTTAGTGGAAATTACTTGTGACCAATTGCTTGGTGAGATATCAAAAGCCAAGCTGGAGGGCTACAGATTTGTTACTGCATCCTGTGCAGATAATGGTGATGACACTATAGATATTATCTATCATTTTGACAAGGACTATAAAATGAGAAATTACAAGGTCAATGTCAAAAAAGGAGAAGAAGTACCAAGTATCTCAAAGATAATTTTCAGTGCTCTGCTGGTGGAAAATGAGATGAAGGAATTATTCGGACTTAATATAACCGGTATAGTGGTTGATTACGGCGGGCACATGCTTTTATCGGAAGAGGAATTGGGGTCACCGTTTTTAAGGCAGCAAATAACTATTGAGCAAAGAGGGGGTAAAAAAGAATGAGTTCAACTGTAATACCTTTTGGGCCGCAGCATCCTGTGCTTCCTGAACCCCTCCATATCAAGCTGGTTATGGAAGATGAAAACATAATTGATGCAATACCGGCTATCGGCTATGTTCATAGAGGCCTTGAAAAGCTCACAGAAACAAAGGAATTTACGCAAAACGTATTTGTTGTTGAAAGAGTTTGCGGAATATGCAGTGTAATGCATGCAATGGCATATTGCCAAGGCATCGAGGAACTGATGAACATTGAAATATCTGACAGAGCAAAGTTCCTTAGAGTTATATGGGCGGAGCTCCACAGAATGCACAGTCATCTTTTGTGGCTGGGACTTCTGGCTGATGCTTTCGGGTTTGAAAGTCTTTTCATGCAGGTATGGAGAGACCGGGAAAAGGTTATGGATATCATGGAGGAAACCGCAGGTGCCAGAGTTGTCATATCAGCCAACACCATCGGAGGAACCAGACGTGACCTTTCAAAGGAACAAATGGTAAAGATCAATGTAACAATTGATGAGATAAAAAAGGATTTGCAGCAGGTTGAAGCTGTATTCCTGAACAATTACACCGTAAAGCACAGATTGGTGGGAAGAGGCATCCTTAATAAAGCCGATGCAATTGAATTGTGTGCAGTAGGGCCAATGGCCAGAGCGGCAGGAATTCCCGTGGATTTAAGAACTACAGGCTACTCCGCATACGGACAATTGGACTTTGAGCCTGTAACCCACAATGACGGCGACAATTATGCCAGAACATACGTAAGATTGTATGAGGTATATCAGTCTATTGATCTCATTAAGCAGGCTATTGCTAAAATACCCGAAGGTGAACATGTGGTTCCCGTCAAGGGCAATCCTCCAAAGGGAGAGGTTATTTCAAGGGTTGAGCAGCCAAGAGGTGAAGTGTTGTACTACCTGAGGGCAAACGGAACAAAGAATCTTGAAAGACTGAGACTCAGAACTCCGACTTTTGCAAATATACCTTCACTGATAAAAATGTTGCCCGGAAGCCAATTGGCCGATGTACCGCTGCTTATTCTGACAATTGACCCATGCATATCCTGTACTGAAAGATAACGGAATAAATATATGTATGTTTGCTGCCTAATTGCGGCTTAAAGCCATAACATGGCTTGGGAGGTTAAATTGAAATATTCGCATCAACTCATCTTTCAATTCAACCTATGAATTTATGGCCGCGCGAGATTTTCAAAATAGTATAGTGTTCTTTTAAACAACAGAAGAAGTAGTGTTTTGAAAACGCGCATGGCCAATTAACCTCCTTTATTCGCCTTACAGCGGATATGGGATTGGAATAATTCATAATTTTTTGTAGCCGCATTTGCGGCTCATGGAGGTTAATATGTTTAAAATGGTCGAAAATGTTTTTAAAAATCTGGTGTCAAAGCCGGCAACCAGGATGTACCCCTTTGAGAAAAGAGAGCCTTTTAAGGATTCCAGGGGACAGATTGAAGGTTGTGAAATAGATAAGTGTATTTTCTGTGGAATATGCCAGAGAAAATGTCCTGCAAATGCCATTGTAGTAAACAAGGCTGAAAAGTCCTGGGAGATAAATCAGTTCAAATGTGTTATCTGCAATGCCTGTGTAGAGGTTTGCCCCAAAAAGTGCATAGTTGCAAGCGCTTCACACAAAACAGCTTCCGCGGTCAAGGAGAACTTGAAGATTGTTCAGGCGGAAAAGCCTGCGGAGGTTGAGGATGCAAGCAAGGTAACCGCCTAGTAATCGACCTGTTTATAGGTTATAGGGCATAAAAGGAATAGCAATGAGGGCCCTTTCAGAAAGTCAATTATGGTTTTAAGTATTCAGTTTAAGTGCTTTAAAGCCGATAGTAGTTGACTTTAGGCCCGCATATTTCATACCGCAGTAAAAGCAAATACGCCGGCCTGGAAGCCGGCGTATTTGCTATAGCTATTAATATAAGTGGTATAATAAGATATACAGGGAAATTTCCCTAGATGGTGGTGAATTATTACATGCATGAGTATGCAGTAACCCAGTCCATGCTCAATATTGCACTTGAAGAGGCAAAGCGTGCCGGGGCAACCAAAATTCTTGAGATTCGCCTTGTTATTGGAGATTTGTCTACAATTCTGGATGATTCGGTTCAGATGTACTTTGACATTATGAGTGAAGGAACCTTGGCACAGGGGGCAAGGCTTGTTTTTAACAGAGTCAGGGCCCAGTTCAGATGCAGGGAGTGCGGAGAAGTATTTGTAAAGCCGCCCAAGGGCTTTGACTGTCCCAGGTGCGGTGGTCTTGGCATGCCTACGGAGAAGGGAAAAGAATTTTATATAGAGAGCCTGGAAGTTGACTGAGAGCGCATGGCTTAAGCATAGCTTTCACCATGTGCAGCCGTATTCATATTATAGAGTATGATTATTGCAGGGAGTACGCTTTTAAAATGTTCTCAGAAAGTTTTACAGTGCTTTTAAGCGTGGTGGATATTGTAGGAACCGTTGCCTTCGCGGTTTCGGGTGTTCTGGTGGGTATAAGGAACAGACTTGATCTGTTCGGAATATATGTACTTGCTGTGATAACTGCATCAGGCGGGGGAATAATAAGAGATGTGGTTATAGGCAGAACCGTTCCCGTATTTTTTACGGAGTGGAGATACTTTGCCGCAATAACCGTTTCCATGGTCATAACCTGCATCTTGTACAAAATAGTCAACAGGATGTTTTCTGTCATAATACTATTTGATGCAATAGGCCTGGGGGTGTTCACGGTTACTGCCGCCTATAAGGCAGTCGGGTATGGAATGCCTCTGCTGGGAGTAGTTTTTGCAGGAGTAATAACAGGTGTGGGCGGGGGCATATTGAGGGATATCCTTGTTAATGAGATTCCTCTTATTTTCAGAAGCGAAATATACGCAATTCCGTCCATAGGTGGTTCGCTGCTGTTTTATCTCCTGCACCACAGCGGAAAACTGAATGTGAATGTAAACACATATATATGTGTAGCAGTTATAGTTGCAATAAGGCTGATATCGGTAAAATTCGGGCTGAACCTGCCTACCTTTAACAGGGAAGCCGGCAGTAAAAATGGAAGAGTAAGCCGGAAGCAGCTGAAATAATAAAGGGTAAAAAGGAGGTACTTATGGAAGTCAAAATCATGAAAAACATTATGCATGCCAATGAAAAGCTTGCAGGAGAAAACAGGGATTATTTTCAGAAGAAAGGAATAAAGGCTGTAAACATAATGGCATCCCCCGGATCAGGAAAAACCAGCACTATCCTCAAGCTCATAGAAGCCTTTGGAGACAGGGCCAATGTTGCGGTTGTGGAAGGGGATATAGCTTCAAGTATTGATGCGGAGAAAATAGACAGGCTGGGCAAGCCGGTAATACAGATTAATACAGGCGGAGGCTGTCATTTGGATGCGAATATGATAAAGGTGGCCGTAGATAGCCTGAAACTAAGTGATGGAGCCATATTGTTCATTGAAAATGTAGGTAACCTGGTATGCCCCTCCTCCTTCGATCTGGGAGAAGGCATCAAGATGGTCATAGCAAGTGTTCCGGAAGGCCATGACAAGCCATATAAATACACTTCAATGTTTGAGCTTGCAGACATAATTGTATTGAATAAAACTGACCTGATGCCCTATATAGACTTTGACAGGGAAAGCTTCTACAAGGGTGTAAGGGCTCTTAACGAGAAGGCGGAAATCATAGAGGTTTCCTGCAAGACCGGAGAGGGTGTGGACAAGCTTGCACAGTGGCTGCTGGAATTATCAATATAGCAGCATTCCTATACGTTATAAAAAAACAGACCACTAGTTAGATTTTAGGCTAGCCAGTGTTCTGTTTTTCATTTAATATTTACCTGGCGAGTATGTCATAGCCGGTTTTGGTGACTGCCACAGTATATTCCCACTGAGCGGACAAGGAATCATCCCGTGTGGTGACGGTCCATTTGTCCCTGGCGATTTTTACACTGTAGCCGCCTTCGTTTATCATGGGCTCTATGGTAAATACCATGCCGGGAAGCATTAACACTCCTTTGCCGGGCTTTTCAAAATGGTCTATATGGGGTTCCTCATGAAATTTTATTCCCACCCCATGGCCTCCAAGATCTCTCACTACCGTATAGCCGTTCCTGTTTGCAAAGGGTTCGATTACTCTGCCAATGTCATTTGTGGAGCCAAAGGCTTTAACCTGTTCAGTACCCAGCTCCAGGCATTCCTTTGTCACTTCCACCAGCCTCCTGGCGGAAGGAGTTACTTCCCCCACCAGATACATCCTGCTGGCATCTGAAAAATAGCCGTTAAAAATGGTAGAAACATCTACATTAATGATGTCACCGGGTTTTAGTACGGCACTGTCGCTGGGAATACCATGGCAGACCACATTGTTTACGGAAGTACAAACGCTCCTGGGAAAGCCGTTATAATTAAGAGGTGCGGGAATGGCACCGTGCCCCACAGTATAATCATACACCAGTTTGTCTATCTGTGCAGTGGTTACTCCCGGGTGGATTTCATTTTCCAAAAGATCCAGAATTTCAGTAGTAATCTTTCCGCTTTGCCGGATTCCTTCTATTTGCTCCGGGGTCTTTACAATTGCAGGGTTGGGTATTATATATCCCTGAAGTTTATAACTTTCAAGGCTTGCAGTAAATTCATCGTTCAACGCACTAACCTCCATGACCATGCTGTTTACAGTTTTATAACAGCTATTTTATTTGTATAAGAGCTACAGTTATATCGTCTATTATATCATTGGAATCCGTCCGGCCTGAAAAGGCAATGGCCTTATCAATAAGTCCCGACAGGGTTGAGGACGGATCAAGCTCAGACTCAACAAGATGCTGAACGATACGCTCCTCACCAAATTGAGAATTCTCTTGATTTTTGATTTCAATAACTCCGTCAGTATAAAAGAACATTCTGTCACTAGGATTTATATTAATTTTTACTTCAACATATTCCGGATCCTCCACCCAATTGCTTATGGGAATACCGGGAGCTCTAAGTATCCTCAAGTCCTTTCTTGAAAAAATAAAAGGGCAGACATTCAAGCCGGCATTGGAATATGTAAAGGTATAGTTTTCAATATCAATAATTCCATAAAAAATAGCTATGTACAACTCATCTGAAAAACTGTTTTTATTGAAATAATCATATAGCTGTGCCAAAGCTTTTGATGGGGACAACAGTGTTTTGTCCAAAGCAGTTCTCAGAAACATGGTCAGCATGGAAGCAGCAACACCATGGCCGGAAACATCTGCAATATAAATACCTGCGTGGGAGTCATCAATCTGAAAGATATCCAGGAAGTCTCCTCCCAGAGTCTCACAGGGCTTGTATATAAAACTGAAATCCAGTTTATCCGTAGCAAGCTGATTTTGTGGCAGCAGGCTGCACTGGAGTCTTCTGGCCATAGACAGGTCGCCTCTGAGTTTTTCGTTCTGTTTTTCCAGCTCTATTGTGAGGTTTTTCAGTTGCGTTATATCGTGAAGAACTTCAATAACTGCTTCAATCTCACCGGTTTCATGGTTTTTGAGAGGAGAACTTGTAACCGAAAATGTACGGCCGCCAATATATTCTTCCTTTTTTGCAGACCAGTCCTTGTTATTGAACCTGGACAAACAATTTGGGCAGGGGGATTTGCGACCAAGCGTTTGATAGCACTTCTGGCCAATAAGGTCATTGTTGCCTAATGCCTGGCGCATGGACCGGTTTACGAAGACAATGGTGTCATCCCTGCTTATTACCCGAACCCAGTCCTGCATTCCGTCAATAATGTCCTCAATAAAATCACATGCCACCGAGCCAAATTTATTTTTTAGTTTATATGGCAAATAAATCAACCTCTCTCATAAAGCTTAGAAAATGAATATAGATAGTAATTAAAGCTAAATATATTTTATCATAGTTTCAATCCAAATAAACAATATGCTCTCAAAATATTAATCTGAACAAATTCTGTCAATAATATGATTATGAATAAGCAGCCGCATAGCAAAGGCAGTTTGGCTGAGAACTTACAAACTGTTTGGAAATGGAGAGAAAAATGGATTTTGGTAAAACAGGCGCTAGCGCCAAGTATATAGACTCAACAGCAGTAAATGCATTTGCTGTGTTTTCAGAAGCCATGTATGAGCTTGTGAAAACTGTCAGGAATGACAAGGGCAGAGCCATTGTCATTGTGTGTATAGGAACTGACAGATCAACAGGCGACAGTCTGGGACCCATAATAGGGCACAAGCTCAAGGGGCTGAAACAAGAAAGTACACACATTTTCGGAAATCTGGATACGCCTGTGCATGCAAAAAACCTTGAGGACATAACAAGGCAAATCTATTCCAGCCATAATAACCCCTTTGTCATAGCTGTGGATGCCTGCCTTGGAAAGATGGAGCATGTGGGACATATAACTGTAGGACAGGGACCTTTGAAACCTGGCTCTGCTGTGAATAAGGACCTGCAGCCCATTGGAGACATACACATTACAGGTATAGTTAATTTCAGCGGCTTTATGGACTTCTTGATACTTCAGAATACACGGCTGGGAACTGTAATGAAGATGGCAGATCTTATTGCGGGAGGTATCAAGTATGTGCTGTGGAAAATTTCCCGGGACGAAATGCTGGGAAGGACTGTGACAATTACTCCTTCAGCCGTTCAAAACGGAACTGACAATTTGAAGCTCGTCGGGGAGTGAGTGGCACTTTCTGACTGTTACCACATTTTTAATTATTACTATAGGTTAAATTAATACCAAAACATATTGTTTATTTGTTTTATGAAATTATGGTGAACTTTCAGACTTTTCTTTTCTATAGTCTTATAATATAGTATAAGACAGTTGCACAAGCAGTTCAATCGCTCCTTACCCAATTTGACCTGGTGTTTTAAGGAGGAGCATACTTTATCCGGTGCGGCGGTTATATTAAGGAGGGTTTTATGAATAAAAGGCGTAGTGGCACTATGATTGTCGGATTGGTTTTAATACTGATCGGTGTAGCATATTTATTAAATAACTTTGGTATTTTTGAGATTTACTTTGATATTTTTGATATTGGCTTCCTTTTCTCCAACTTCTGGCCAATGTTTTTGATAATACCGGGATTGATATTTCACTATTCATATTTTACTGCGAAAACATCCGATGCAGGTTTGCTGGTTCCAGGAGGAATCCTGCTGGTAATGGGCCTCACCTGCCAGATATCCATGCTGTTTGGAGCATGGGAATACATGTGGCCGGGATTTATCCTCTCAGTTGCAGTAGGCTTGTTTGAACTGTACTTGTTTGGTTCGAAGGAAAAGGGACTGCTTATACCTGTATTTATTCTCGGCGGGCTGTCCTTGATTTTCTTTGCAATATCTCTAGGCAGGATAACCATATTAAGACTTTACCTGGTTCCTGCAATCCTGATTATTGGCGGATTGATGATAGTTTTCAGAAATCGCAGGAATTAAGCTTGCCTATAAGTGCCCCTTTGCCCGCTTATGCATATAATGATAATAGTCATTAACTCAAATCCTGTGGGGATGGAGCAATCAAAGGTGAATTTATATGAGCAAATGCGATGAACTTCAAGAGAGGCTGGAAAAGCTGGAAAGCTATATTTACAATGAAGTCAGCCAATTTATTATGAACGGTGAAAAAGGTAAGGCTGAAAATGTGACCGAAAACAGTAATCTTCTAAAATATAAGCCATCAAAGCACCAGAAAGCTTATAAACCGGAAAGAAATTTCAAAAAAAAATGTTATACAAGATAAAAGATGGGAATATATATATTATTAACTATACAAATCCACATGTCACAGGGGAATATATAGTTAAGCAAATTCGTAAGATTTTATACAAGGAGTGAAAAACCAATGGATAAATACGTATGTACTGTTTGCGGGTATGTGTACAACCCCGAGGATGGGGACCCCGATAGCGGAATAGCACCGGGTACAGCTTTTGAGGATATTCCGGAGGATTGGGTATGCCCTTTGTGCGGAGTAGATAAAAGCATGTTTGAAAAGCAATAAAGGCCATATGAAATTACTGAAGACGGTTTTCCAGAGCGCAGGCTCATCGGAGAGCCGTTTTTTTAAGCCCGGGGATTTATTTTGTATGCTTATACAGCCATATAATATTAACAAGGAGTGATTTCTGAATGTATAAAGGAAAGCCTGTCATCGGAATAACAGCTGCTTTTGACTTTGAAAAAAGCACAAGCAATCTACGAGAGGACTACTATGAGGCGATTATTCAATGTGGTGCTGTCCCTGTGATAATTCCTGTAACCGAGGTGAAAAGCGTCTGGGTGGAGTACCTTGACATATGTGACGGAATAATCCTGTCAGGCGGTCCTGATGTGGATGCTCTGCAATTTGGGCAGAGCAATATGCCCTACACAAAAGAAATTTCTCCCGTGCGTGATAATATGGAGCTGTTTATTGCAAGGCAGGCCCTGGCGGTGGATAAACCCCTGCTGGGCATATGCAGAGGCATACAGGTATTGAATATAGCTTCAGGAGGCAGTATTTATCAGGATATATATGCAGAGAATAATTCCGGAAACAGCCTGATCCAACACTGTCAGGCAGCTCCAAGATGGTTCCAGGTACACACTGTGGAGATATTGGAAAACAACTGCCTCTTCCGTATATTCGGAGGACAGACCCTGAAGGTCAACTCTTTCCACCATCAGGCTGTCAGGGAGGTTGCTCCGGGGTTCCTTGTGAATGCCTGTTCGGAAGATGGAATTATAGAGGCCATCAGCAATGAAAGTAAAAGGTTCGTACTTGGAGTTCAGTGGCATCCGGAGAATCTATGGAGGAAGGACAAAATACATCTGAAGCTGTTTGAAAGGCTTGTAGCGGTGTGTTAAAATAGACTAAAACGCACATATTCAGGGAAGGGTGAGTGCCCTGATTAAAATATACAAATTAGGAAGGAAGAAGATGAAAGAGATATCCATTCTAAATCAGATAGACAATTACCTGAAGGACTTTCTCGGGGGTTTTTACAATCCTGTATTCAAAATAGGCAAGATTATTTTAATAATAGTTATTGCCCTGATAATAGCCAGGCTGGGCAAGATTATCATACGCAAATTTTTTGACAAGCAAAAGAAGTTAAAATTCAAAATGAGTGATAAAAAGCTGGACACCATGTCCACTCTGATAGCAAGTGTTTTTAAGTATGGCGTATATATATGGGCCGTATTGATGATCCTTTCTGACATACTGAACCTCAAATCGGTACTGGCAGCAGCCGGAGTGGGCGGGGTTGCAATTGGCCTCGGGGCCCAAAGCCTTATCAAGGACACTCTTTCAGGATTTTTTATCCTGCTGGAGGACCAGTTTGCAGTTGGAGACCTGATTACCATAGATAATATGACCGGAACCGTTGAACATATGGAGCTGCGCGTTACCAGGCTCAAAAACTACAACGGGGATATTTATATAATACCCAACGGTGAAATAAAAAGAGTCACCAATCATACCAGAGACAATAAAATGGTGATTGTAGACATTCCGGTGGCGTATTCCACAAGTCTGGAAAAAGTATATGAAATAGCCCGGGTAGTATGTGAGGAGGTAAAGCAGGAGTTCGATGTCTTCACAGAGGAGCCGGCTGTTCTGGGAATTACAGAACTGGGAAAGCAAAGCATAAACCTGAGAATTACCGCCCGTACCTATCCAAATGAGCAATGGGGGGTAGAACGTAGAATAAGAATGAAAATAAAAGAGGCTTTTGAAAAAACGGGTCTTGAATTCTATGACCGGACTTTGATTACAAAGGAGGAGTAGCAATGGCTGACAAATATGCTGTTGGAGATATTGTTGAAATGAAAAAGCAGCACCCGTGCGGCAGCAAGCAGTGGGAGGTAATAAGGACGGGCGCTGATTTCAGGATAAAATGTACGGGGTGCTCCCATCAGGTAATGCTTGCAAGAACCAAGTTTGAGAAAGCTGTAAAAAAGATTGCCAGGTCGGCTGCACAGGAGGAGCCCCAGGATTCCTCCTCAATTTCCAGGTAATTATCCGGCTGGTGTATATAAAATACAAATGTGGCAACACTTAGTAATAACACACTGACAGCATGATGGGTAACCCGTGACTGGTTCTCAAATACTGTAGGCAATTACTAGGAGGCTGATATGGAAGAACTGCAAAATACCACACCATCCGAAAAATTTGAAGCTGTTATAAAGGAGTACCTCCAGCAGGGAAAAGAGAAGCTTGAGAAGGATCTTGCGGGTACAAGAGAGGCGATTAAGCTTATAGCCAAGGATAAAACCAGAAATTTCATGAGGACAATGGATATGGGCCTAAGCGAGGAGGAGAGGAACTGCCTCAGCGCACTTATCATTACAAGCATGTACCAGTCCTTTTGCTATGGCTATGGAATCGGAAAAATCGAGGGGGATACCAAGCAGAAGGTCTGCCTGTAGTATAAGGGCAGAAACAGGCTTTTGACCAAGTCAGAAATTACCGTACGAAATTGTAAAATAAGCTGTGACTGTGAAAGCATCAGTACCAGTTTATTTTTTTGACTTTTTATATGATATAATTGGGCTTATCAGGAAAGCATCAAGTTATTATAATTGCTGCAGGTGCTGAAAATAATTGGTTCCCGCAGCAAAAAGAGCAGGAGGGTGCTTATGGGTTGTAGCAGTTGTGCCTGTGAAAATTGCCATGATAAAATGTGTTCCAAAAGGGTGCCGATATTTTCTTCTTTTGATCAGGAGGAAATTGCCAGGGTATCAAGCCTTATCGTACGCCGGGAGTATAAAAAGGGAGAATTGATTATAATGGAGGGAGCGGTTATTGAGAGCCTTGTAATCATAAATTCCGGCAGGGTAAAGGCATATAGGAATACCAGCAGTGGAAGGGAACATATCCTTTATATTTTTTCTGAAGGGGATTTTTTCGGGGAAAAGAACCTTCTTCAGAACAGGGCTGCCACATACAATGCGGAGGCCTTGGAGGATACGGGAATATGTACAATACATAAAAAGGCATTTCAGGAGCTTATGAGGGAGTACCCGGAGCTGAGCTTCAAGGTGATGGAGGAGCTTTGCAACCGTCTTGTCCGGCTTGAAAATACCATAGAAAGCATGGGAACCAGAAATGTGGAACTTCGTGTAAACTCAGTACTTCTGGAATTTGCCCGGAAGTATGGAAGGGCTGAATCCGGGGGAATACTGATTGAACTGCCCATGAGCCGGGAAGGTATAGCAAACTATATCGGACTGACGCGGGAAACCGTCAGCCGTAAGATGAGCCTCTTGCAGGAGGAGGGCATTATTGAAATGATGGGCAACAAAAAGGTCATTATTCTGGATATGAACAGACTCAAGGAAAGTATTTAAGGACTGCCTCTATGCGGTGAAAAGCCCTCAGGGGCTTTTTTTATTGTAAAATTTTTTAAACCATGATTCCAATCACAGTTTTATTTCACCAAATGCTGTATTCTTATGTCATCGGGAAGGATTCCTAATGACATTAACCATTACTATTTGTGTACGCGCTGTGCGCGTAGATAGGAGATGTTATGACTAAAATAAATGTATTGCAAACCCTTGGTGAAATAGTTGCAGCACAGCCGGAAGCAAGTGCGGTATTCAAGAGGTATAACATTGATTTCTGCTGCGGGGGAAACCGTCCTCTGGCGGAGACTATAAGGGAACAGGGGCTAAGTGAGGAAGAATTGCTAAAGGCGTTGGAGGAAACCGGCTGCAAGGCGAAGGAGCAGGTGAGTAAGGAAGATTTTAGAGATATGATCTCCTCTCGTCTTATAGAGTATATTGTTGGCACTCATCACTCATTTTTGAAAAGAGTACTTCCCGAAACCGGTGAGTTGGCGGAAAAGATATTAAGAGCACATGGGGCAAGGCATCAGGAGCTGTTCAGGGTCCACAGACTCTTCAATTCCTTGAGGACAGAGCTTGAAGAGCATCTCATCAAGGAGGAGGAGCTTCTGTTCCCGCTGATAAACGAATATGAAGCCAAGCCTTCCCAAAAGCTTTTACAGGATATCCGCAGAGTAATGCAGGAGACGGAGGACGAGCATGAGGGTGCGGGAGGTATATTAAAGGAACTGAGGGAAATAACTGCACAGTACACTGTACCGGAGGATGGCTGTGCAACCTATGGGCTGACCTATTCTAAGCTCAGTGAAATAGAGAGTGACTTATTCATACACATACACCTGGAAAATAATATTCTGTTTAAAAGATTTCATATCACCTTGGATTTGTCCAAGCCGGTGCACGACCTGTGCAAGGAGAATCCTTCCCTGGTTGAAATACTAAAGGAACTGGGCTTTGACCAGATAACAAACCCTGCCATACTGAATACCGCCGGAAGATTTATGACAATTCCGAAGGGTGCTGTTATGAAAGGTGTGGATTTGGGAAGAATTATGAGAGAACTGGAAAATAGAGGTTTTATTATAAAAGACAAGGAGGTGCTGCGTTATGAGTGAATTTATAAACAATCGTGAATACAGGCAAAAGATTTTAAAGGAAATAATATTGGAGCTTCACCAGGGGAAGGCGGTAGACCAGGTAAAAGCAAGATTTGAGGAGCTTATAAAGGGTATTTCACCCACAGAAATATCCGAGATGGAGCAGGCGCTTATGATGGAGGGTATGCCTCCGGGGGAGATCCAGAAGCTGTGTGATGTGCACGCCGCTGTATTTAAGGGTTCCATTGAGGAGATACATCGTCCTCAGAAGCCGGAGGAGGTACCTGGGCACCCTGTTCACACCTTCAAAATGGAAAACAGGCAGCTTGAAGCTTTGATTGACAAAGCAATAAAGCCCCACTTGGAGGATTTAAGGAATGATGGCAGCCAGGACATCATATTAAAGCTCACAGAGGACTTTAAGACTTTATGGGAAATAGATAAGCACTATTCCAGAAAAGAAAATCTCCTGTTCCCCTTTATGGAAAAGTATGGAATAGCAGCCCCCCCAAAGGTAATGTGGGGAGTTGATGATGAAATAAGGGCTGCTGTCAAGGAAACCTTAAAGGCTCTGAGCAATAGTGGAGCAGACAGGCATAAGATTGTCACAATGGCAGAAGAAGCCAGCAGCAGAGTGATAGAAATGATTTTCAAGGAGGAGAATATACTCTTTCCAATGGTGCTGGAGACACTGGCTGAAGATGAATGGCTGCAAATTCAGGAGGCCAGCCTGGAGATAGGCTACTGCATGGTGGAACCAGGCTCAGGCTGGACGCCTGCCAAGGTAAATGTTGAGCAAAAGGCAAAAAAGGAGGGAGAGCAGCCCTCAAATAACGGCTACGTGAAATTTGA
This sequence comes from Bacillota bacterium, assembly GCA_023400235.1. Lineage (GTDB taxonomy): Bacteria > Bacillota > Clostridia > Acetivibrionales > DSM-1351 > Ruminiclostridium. The sequence goes on along the minus strand of JAEXFI010000014.1, from coordinate 64,529 downwards.
TGCAGGGATTCTTTTGCCGGAGGAGATAAATTCAATGCTGAACACCTTGCCTGTAGACATTACTTTTGTTGACAAAGATGGAATAGTGAAGTATTTTACACAGGGAAAGGACAGAATATTTGCAAGGCCCAAAACAATTATAGGCAGGGAGGTTAAAAACTGTCATCCGCCTGCAAGTGTTCATATTGTAGAAGGAATAGTAGAGGACCTGAAGTCGGGGAAAAAAGAGCATGAGGATTTCTGGATAAAAATGGGACCCAGGTATGTCTATATCAGGTACTTCGCAGTCAAAGACCAAAATGGTGAATTTCTCGGAACTCTTGAGTTCACACAGGATATAAAACCCATACAGGAAATAACCGGAGAAAAGAGGCTGGTTGAAAATAGTTCGGAAAAATAAGTAAAAAAATGGTACAAACACAAAATAATGGGTATATTAATAAGGCAAAAGTCCTACTTTCTGGATTTCTGCCTTTTCTTTTCGTTCAAACAACTTTGTTATTCACCAAATAAAGGTAAAAATACAAAAATGTAGAATATATAGTTTCTAGCTCGATTTAGTATGCTTATTTAACTTGCTAATCTGGAGGGATTTTCATGGAAATTGGAAGCAAGCTGCAAGTAATTCTCAGAAAGCCTGGAACAGTCAAAAAGGAAACCATAATTGAATTATGGATATTCTCATTCTTTTTACTGTTTCTCATTCACACACAGATAGACTATCATCTGCTTTTCCACACTTCCGCAGAATTATTTGCCAGCATTGTATCTTTTGGTTTATTCTTTGTAGCAATAAATATCAGTAAAGTAAGCGAGAACAATTTTATCGTACTGTTGGGTGTGGGTTATTTTTTTGTGGGGATAATTGATGTATTTCACATATTTACATACACCGGTGTTTCCATAATATATGAAAGGGGCAGTCAGACTGCCTTTGAACAATTGTGGATTGCCGGAAGGTACATGACTGCCTTCACACTTCTGGGGTCCACCTTACTGATTCTAAGAAATGTTAAAAAGTTTCGCATAACTGTTATATTTTTCTCCTATTTCATTGCATGTTTGCTGGTTCTGGCGTCTATACTGTATTTCGGAATATTTCCCGACTGCTATGTGGAAGGAGCAGGAATGACGATTTTTACAGTTGCCAGCGAACTGATTGTATCGGCGGTATATCTTCTGGTGGCTTTCTTGTATTTCAAGCTAAGAAAAAACATGAATTCAACCTTGTTCTTTTTCATGGAAGCACATCTGCTGACAATGGCAATGTATGAAATGCTGTTTGTCAGTCTCTCCGTCTCAGACGGCTGGAGGAACAATCTGGCCCATATCCTCAGAGTGGTTTCCTTCTTTTTTCTTTATAAGGCCTTGTTTGAAACCGGCTTGAGAAGGCCATATACGGCTCTTTACAAAAAGGTAGACAGTATGAGGCCCAAGCAGGACAAAACCGGCAGATATCCTAAAAAGGCCCAACATCAAAGAAAGATGATAGAAGAGATGCTGGCAAGGAATAATCAATGCTATGACATGATTATAAACAATTCCAGCGATGCCATAATTATTATCAGCGACTTAAAATTTATTTTTGTTAATGAGAGAGCGGCTAATATGTTTGGAGTCAATAATCCCGGTTATTTAATAGGCAGGGAGGTTAAGGACTATATCAATTTCAAGGAACAGGAATGGGTGACAGAGTCGCTTATGCAGACTGCCCATGACCTGTGCCGTGAAATAAAATTTGAGTCCAGACTAAAGGCACAGAGCGGCAATGAGATTGATATTGAGGTCACCAGTGCCAACCTGCTGTATAAGGGTAGACTTTCCCACATAAATATTTTTAAGGACATAAGTTCCAGAAAGCAAATAAATAAATTGGAAAACCACATAAAGGATAATGAAAAAAAGCTGACTGAAACCAAAGAGTACAATAAAATGCTTACAGAATTTTTTTCTAATATCTCTCATGAACTTAAAACACCTTTGAATGTTATTCTCGGAGCAATTCAGATACTGTCGATTAAGGGTAATCCTCAAATTTCTCAGGGAAACGAGGACAAATTCAACAAATATCTCCGGGTGATGAAGCAAAATTGCTACAGGCTGCTCAGGCTTGTCAACAATCTGATCGACCTGTCCAAGTTCGACTCAGGGTATCTGAAGCTGAATCTGTGCAACCTCAATATAGTGAGCGTGGTGGAGGACATCATACTGTCGGTGGCCCATTATGTTGAAAACCGGGAGCTTTCGATTGTCTTTGACACGGATATTGAAGAAAAGACAGTTGCTGTGGATGCGGACAAGATAGAGAGAATTATGCTGAATCTGCTTTCAAATTCCATTAAATTTACTGATGCGGGAGGCAGTATCTCTGTGAACATTTCCGACAGGGAGGATACAGTTGCAATATCGGTCAGAGATACAGGCATAGGTATCCCCAAAGACAAATTGAACTCCATCTTTGACCGTTTCGGGCAGGTGGACAAATCCCTTACAAGGAACAAGGAGGGCAGCGGAATAGGGCTGTCCCTGGTGAAGACTCTGGTGGAACTTCATGGAGGGCATATAAGCATCAGCAGCGTAGAGGGAGAGGGCAGCGAGGTTGTAATGGAATTGCCGGTGCGGACGGTGGAGAATGAAATGCCCGCTGCAGGTTCTTCCGAAGGCAAATCAAAGGTTGAAAATATAAAGATTGAATTTTCGGATATCTATTCCTTTGAGTAGTATGGAAATCATGTGAAAAGACATATATATCCCGGACTGTTGGAGAACGGGCTGAGGAGTTAGTCCTTGCAAGGGAATACATGGGCGAGATGGGAGCAATCAGCCATATATTCCTGCAATACAAGGAGAGGTTCAACACCAGGTCAAAAATACTTTCAGCCCAGGAGGCCTTTATAACCGAGTCCAAAAGTGTTTGACTTGCTGGAGAGAAGAGTTGAGAGGGAAGAAACCTCTCTTTATATGAAACTATGACAAGGGAATCTCAAGGGGCTTTTCAGCTCCTACAGGCCTGATAATCAGCTTGTTTGCATCCTGGATTTCAAGTGGTGTCCCAAAGGGAATATTAAAGGTAAAGCTTCCGGTATCACCATTGCTTATAATACTTCCCCCCTTAAAATCACTGAAATCAGAGCCGTCCTTGAAGCGCAGGGAACAGTCGCTTGAGGAGAACCCGGGGCCCCTGCCTTCAGGCACTGTCCCTGTGATGGTAATGGAAAGAGGAGAAAGCTTTATTTGGTTTATTTTTGTATCCTCATTGGTATATACATATTCATCTCTTACATCAAAAGTCCGTATATTGTCGGTGAGGTGCAGGGGAAAGCTCAGGTAGAATTCCTCCGGCATGACAATTTCAAGGCTGCCCAGCAATTTTCTGTCGGTAATTGCAAAGGGGATGTATTCCAGTTTATCCTTGCTCACGGATACAAAGCCATCATTGCGGTTATAAATGCTGCTGGTATTCTTATCACGAAGAAATATGGAGGGGGTTTTATAATAACCTGAGGAATCCACTGCCAGAACAAGGCTGCCTCCTGAGTAGCCCACCGATTCCAGGAGGATTTTTCCGTAACCGGTTTCAAGAGGCAGGTTCAGCTTATCGTTGGGGATAGCTGTGATATTGCTGCTGTCTGTGGCTGAGGCTTGCTGACCGCAATATGCTTTGGACAGATTTATGTCTGTAGATTTATATTTATCCGGGAAGGTCATGACCAGGGTGGCGTTTTTCTCGGAAGAGGAGATTTCCCCCTCGAAGCTGTATATAGCCGAGTAATTGTATTTTGTAGCTTCAGATTTTTCGGGAAGAGACGACGTAGTCACAGAAACCGGCGTAAACCCCTTTTTAAGATCTCCCAGATACAGTTTGTTTGCCAATATTCCCGAGTGGATATTAGAGTCATATCCCTTATCCATTTGAACGGAATACTTTACGTACAAAAGGCTGCGGTCACCAATAACTCCATCCACGCTAAAGGTTACACCATCTCTTGTATAGGATTTATTGGGGGAATAGCCGTACCTTTCGATTATATCAGCCTGCTTGTCGGTTATGCTGGTTCCGAACAATTGAGAATAAAAGCCCCGGAAGATAGTGCCAATTCCCAAGCGGGGCGCAGCCGAGACTGTTATCACCGATACGGCCAGAATAGCGGCAACCGGAATTAGCAGCTTAAAGGGCTTTTTTTGTGGGACTGAGGCTGCAGAGGCGCACATGCCGGATTTTGAGATTACCCTCTGGACTGTCTCCTCCGATACGTTAATATTTTTAAGGGCTTGCTTATATAAGAATTTATTCATATTGTAGATCCTCCATTAACCTGCTTTTTAGCAATTTGCGGGCTCGCTGAAGCTGAGTCGCAACCGTGGTTTCCTTTTGATTTGTAAGCCGTGCTATTTCCTTGATCCTGTATTCCTCATAATAGAACAGGTGAACTACCACTCTGTATTTTAAAGGCAGTGCCATTACAGCGTGGAGAAGTTCACTTTCCTCCTGGGCCTCATAAGGCAGGTTTTCTCCAAGAGGAAGTACTTTTTTGAACCAAGAGGAAAGCAGCAATTTTTTACAGCAATTGATGGTTACCCGGATAAACCAGGCCTTTTCATAGTCCGGACTATGAAAGGCAGGTTTCTTCCTGAAGTACCTTAAAAACACTTCCTGGAATACATCCTCGGCATCACTTTTGTTTTTGCAGTAGGTATATGCGATTTTGTAAACTGTATCCTTATAGTGCTCAATTATCTGAAGTTCTTCCACTTTACCCTCCATACAGCAGTGACTTGAACAGTCTGTTCACATTTAAAACCCCTCAGCAGTTAAAAATATCACATGAAAATAAAATATTTATTTGAAATAAGAAAAGACACCTTATGGTTAAGTGTCTTTTCTCCGCTGCGATTATATGAGTCCTGCCTTTTTCTTTCCGGTTTTGGCCTTCCCCTGTATCTCAGGTACCGGCCTCACATCATTCTTCTGAAAGTGTTGTGAGTGATTGCTTTCAGTTCCGTGAGGTTCAGAGGGGTCGGGCCTTCTCATTCCTTTTTTAGCCATGTTTTTCTCTCCTTGCGTGACTGTGCACGTATCAGATGGTGATTAAAAGCACCTCACAGCTATTTTTTCATTTTATATAAATAATATTCCTGTAAGCAGCCGGGAGATTCTACACATGCTTAAATTTTCTCATATATTTTAACAAAATGCCAGGATTATCGGAGTGCATATGCTTGATGAAAATTGTTTAAAAGTTGCTCCTTGAAAGTTGGTTGAAATAAGAAAACATTTTTCAGCAGCATGCATGATGCCTTCCCCTGGGCACTATAAGGGGCGAGTTGGATACGGGATCGCGGATAACCCTGCAGTCAAGATCAAAGACCTGTTTTATCAAGTCCTCTGAAAGTATATGGGAGGGTTCACCTTCAGCCACAAGCCTCCCTTTGCGGAGGGCAAATAAATAATCTGCATATCTTGCGGATAAATTAATGTCATGCAAAACCATTACAATGGTTGTGCCCCTGCTTCTGTTCAGGTCTGTAAGCAAATCCAGTATTTCAATCTGATAGCTGATATCCAGGAAGGTGGTGGGCTCATCCAGTAGCAGAATATCCGTCTGCTGGGAAAGAGCCATGGCAATCCAAACACGCTGGCGCTGTCCGCCGGAGAGTTCGTCTACACTGCGATTGGCCAGGTCTGCGATACCCATGATTTTTAGAGCGTCTTCAACTGCTTCATAGTCCTTTTTTCCAAGTCCCTTAAAAAAGGATTGATAAGGAAACCTTCCACGCCCCACCAAATCCGCAACTGTAATACCCTCAGGAGCTGTTGGTGACTGCGGCAGCAGACCCAGGACCTTAGCCAATTGCTTTGGAGATATGCGGCTGATGCTTTTATCATCAAGGAGAATCTCACCTGAGACCGGCTTTATCAACCGGCAAAGGGTCTTGAGCAGGGTGGACTTGCCGCACGCATTAGCGCCGATAATCACACTTATTTTGTTATTTGGAATGGTTATATTGATTCCGTCAATAATAATTTTTTTATCATAGCCGGCAACAATATTGCTGGCTTTGAGTAAATGCTTGGATTTCATGCTGATCCTCCTGTTTGATTCATGCGTATGAGCAGGTACAGTAAGTAGGGTGCTCCCAGAATACCGGTGATAATGCCCACCGGGAATCTTGTATCAAAAGCAAACTGACCTATTAAATCCGCCCCCAGTACAAGTATGGAACCTACCAGGCCTGAAGGCAGTTCATTTGGGGCACCTATACCCACAAGTCTGGCTGCAATGGGGCCGGCAAGAAAAGCTACAAAGGAGACAGGTCCTGTAACCGCAGTAGCAAAGGCAATTAGAAATACGGCGCTTAATATCAGCAGAAGCCGGGTTAAATCAGTCCTTACACCAAGAGTAACAGCAGACTGCTCACCTAGCTCCAGGATTTTAAGATGCCTTCCCAGCAGTAAAATCACAAGGCCGAAGGTGGAAACGACTATAAAGAGCAGGGGTATCCTGGACAGACGTACACCGTTCAGACTGCCGCTAAGCCATACAAGGGCGCCGGGCACATCATATTGAGAGGCTTTGAGCAATAGGTAGGAGATGACTGCGTTTAACATGGCCTGCACTCCAATGCCTATAAGAATAAGCTTGCCCCCTGAAAAGCTGCCTCCCCTGGAAAGTACATAAATCAATACTGCCACCATTATTCCGGCAATGACGGCGGCTATTGAGACAAAATTGCCGCTTACTTTCAGCACAAGTATGCAAAAAACAGCCGCAGCACTTGAGCCTGAGGATATGCCTATGATATCAGGACTGGCCAGAGGATTGCGAAGCATAGTCTGAAAAGTACTGCCGGCTATACCAAAGGCCATTCCCACCAAAAGGCCTGAAAGCATACGTGGCAATCTGAGGGTACCCACAGCAAAACTTGCACCTTGTATCTGTTCACCCAGCAGGACCTTCAAAACGATTTCAGGAGAATATATGGTATTTCCCAGTAAAAGGGCTGTAACACAAAGTGTAAATGTCAATATGCCCAGAATAGCGGTCACGCTGATCCAGCGTAATTTTCTCTGGGAATAGCCGGCTTTAATTGTATCTGAAGTATTTAATGTCATAATGTACGCACCTTTGCTCTCATGGCAATGATAATAAGTATGGGAGCACCCAGGAACGAAGTTACGATCCCGGACTCAAGCTCGCCTGGGCTGCTGAGGAGTCTTCCCAACACATCGGATATGGTCAGAAGAATAGCTCCCCCCAGGGCAGACATGGGAATGATCAATCTGAGATTAGGGCCGCAAAACATCCGCATCATGTGAGGGACCATCAGGCCGATAAAGCCGATAGGCCCGGCCAGAGCTGTTGTTGCGCCGCACAAAAGGATACCGGACAGGGCCCCCAGCAAGCGGACCGTTCCCGTGCGTATGCCCAGGCCTGTTGCAACATCGTCTCCCAGGGCAAGTGCATCCAGGGCAGGGCTGACCAGCACACCTATAATTAACCCTGTTATCAGGAATGGAAGCACAGTGTATATGCCCTCCCAGGTAGCCCCGCTAATGCTCCCCACCTGCCAGAAGCGAAAAGCATTCATTACCTCTGTGCGTGGAAGGATTATGGCACTGACCACGGAAGATAAGGCCGCACTGGTAGCGGCACCTGCCAGTGCAAGCTTTATAGGAGTGGCACCGCCATAGCCCAGAGACCCGATTCCATAAACAAACAGGGAGGTAGCGGTTGCTCCTATTAATGAAAGCCATATGTACTGGTTTAAGGACCCTATATGAAACAGGGCCATGCCGCTGACCACAAACAGGGAAGCACCGGTATTGACGCCCAGTATGCTGGGATCGGCAATGGGGTTGCGGGTTATTGCCTGCATTAGAGCACCGGATACCCCAAGGGCTGCTCCGGCTATAATTCCAAAGACAGTTCTTGGAATACGTTCATGAACTACAATATCAATCAGGGAGGTCTTTTTTCCATTTAGCAAAATATCAATAATATCAGGAAAATTCACATACCGTGCTCCAAAGGCAAGAGAAGCCAAAATGCACAGAATAAGGACTGTCATACTGCAAACCACCAGGATAATTAATTTAGAGTGTTTCATTTCACTTTATCAGCTGCCTCTCCAATAATACGAAGATAATCAGCAAGGGTTGCAGGAATGGAAAGTGCGCTTGGTGTTCCAGAGGCTGCCAGGGGAGTACCATCCTCTATTACCACTACGGAGCCTCTCTTTACTGCCGGTATCGTTCCAACCAGAGCATCTGCCTGCAGGGAGCCAAGCAATTTATCATTGCCGTAGGTAATGATAATATCTATGTCCTTGAGCATATCTGCATTTTCAGCACTTATCTCCAGAGCAAAACTGGTGCTTTCAGCAGCCAGACTGGTCACACTTCCAGGGGCCTTCATGCCTAAGTCCATAAGGTATGCGGCGCGAGGGTCGCCGGGCAGATAGACATAAAACTTACTTAAATCTGTGGGAGTGAAATACAAAAAGGCAGCCGTTTTTCCGGCAATCTGCGGATACTTGGAGGTGCTTTCCGCTATTAGGGCTTCCAGCTTGTCCACCAGTGCTTCACCTTCCTCTTTCATACCCATACCTGTTGCGTCAAGCACTATCTGATCACGCCAGTAGGTTTGCCAGGGCTGTGTGGGATATGCCACAACAGGTGCTATTTGACTTAATAAATCATATTCTTCCTGTGTTATGCCGGAATATGCTGCCAGAATGACATCAGGCTTCACGTCGCTGACAGCTTCAAAGTTCAGGCCGGCAACATCGTCAAACAGAACCGGGGCAGTCACTCCCAATTCTTTGAACTTTTCCAGTGTCCAGGGCAGAAGACCGCTGTTATCGGTAACACCATAGTTTGCCTTGGAAATTCCTACAGGGACTACGCCCAATGCCAATGGCAGGTCCTGGTTACCCCATGATATGGTAGCAACACGCTCCGGTTTGGTTTTTATGACAGTCTCTCCAAAAGCGTGCTTGATTGTGATAGGATAGGTTGCTTCTGTACCAGCAGACTGTCCTCCCGGGGAAGATGTGCGGGCAGCAGAGGTATCAGTGGCATCAGAGGAGGTTGATGTGGTACAACCTGTTAAGGCAAGTGAGAATGTGATTACAGCTGCAAAAATTAGTTGAAGTGTTTTAGATTTCATAATGATTCCTCTCTTATGTGGATGGCTTGTTAATATTATGTATTCAGTTAGCATATGCTAACTGAATATTACAATCATTATTAATCAATGTCAATAGTTTTCAATAAATTTTAAAATTACAAAATAGTTAAGCCGATGAGTAAATTTGCCTTGAGTCATATATAAAGCCTGAGCCAGGGAGGCTATGGAGACGGCTTCCCTGACTCAGGCTCTACATCAGAAGATTTATTCACGGTGCCTACACTGCCACTCGATCTTCATATTCCTTCAAGGTCAAGGATACATTCAAATTACCGTTTCTGCATCTCAGTTCATCGATAAAATGCTTCTGTTCGTCGGGGTTTCTCATATTGATGATATACGCAACCTCAAAGATAGTCCCGAAGTCTGCAGTCTTAACCCGCTTCAGGCTCCAGGAGGTGGTATAGCGTTCCAGGATATCATCGAACAGACCCATATAATTCAGGTCCTCGGGAATAATTATCTTAAGCTGCATTACTGAGCTCTGAGGCCTGGCGAAGTGTGAAAAATGCAGTACTACCATAACAAGGCAAAGAACAACTACAAATATGATTCCATACAGCAGATAGCCCATTCCACAGGCCAGACCCACAGCCATGGAAAAGAATACATATGCTATGTCCTTGGGGTCTCCCGGTGCGCTTCTGAAGCGGATAAGGCTGAAGGCACCCGCCAGGCTGAAGGCACGGGCAACATTATTTCCAATAAGCATTATGATTATTGAAATAATGGCTGGGAGCATGATAAGGGTGACAGTAAAGCCCGCAGAGTATCCCTCCGCCCTGTGAGTGGCAATATAAACAAGACTGACTACCAAGCCCAGCACAAGTGACAGGCCCAAGGCAAGCAGAACACCTGGAAGGGTAAGGGTATCACCGGAGGATGTAACAGTAAAAATAGAATCTAGCATTTCTTTTCTCTCCTTTTGTCTTACATTTTTGTATATAAATATTAAGAAACAATATTTAACATTAAATAAATAAAACTGTACAACTCAGACTAATCAGACGCTTACTGCCGACTTCTGATCATTGGACGCCTGACGGAGCCTTACAGGAAGTTCTGCGGAAATCACTTCTTCAGCAGGTGTGGAGGCATCGGGATTTTCCACAATGGTTTCAAGATAGTGGCGCTGATATTCAGTACCATATTTTGAAAAGCTGGTTTTATAGATTTTAAGTTCTGACAAAAGCCTTGCAAGCCATATGGGGGTGGCACGGGATATCTTAACTTCCATGAGATACTGGTCGCTGCCCAGCAGCAGCTTTCCGAAGCTGCCATTTTCCATGTGAAGGTCCTCTCTGCGGGTGACAATGTTGCTGTCAAAGGTTATGCGAAAATTCTTGTCGTCTTTACCAAAAAACGCCATTCTGGTATAACTGATATAGGCGGCAGGGGAGACAATATTTTTGCTGAGAAAATATTTCAACTCATCAATTACCTGACGGCCCATATAGCTCTTGGAAACCGGTTTGATCCCATTTTCAATGAAGTCATAGGCCTCCTGAAGAGTCATGGAGGCTCTTCTTTTGTGAACAATACCCAGGGTTTTTTTCTTTAATTCCAGATAGACTTTGGAATTCAGACTGGTAGAGGACGAATAACTCCTCAGACGCAGTTTTTCCTTATAAAGCGGTTTCGAGAGTGACGTCCTTATTAAATTACTATCCACAGTATCATAATAAATATTAAAAATACTATAATTCTGTCCGCCCTTACAATACTCATCGGGATTCATATATTCCTCGATTCTGGGTAGAAGCGCGTTTAATTGCTGGATGGATATAAGAAATTTCATTTCATACCGTTTAAAAGTTGTAATAGCCATAATAAACCTCCTGTCCCCGTCGGATAGCACCACGTCACTGTATGTGTTCCGGACGGATTTAACATTTTTATTAATATTTTACATTTATTTAATACTCTCTTAATAAAGCTGTGGTCTAATAATAGTAGATGATTCTAAAACTGTAATCACGGTATAGTCCCACAATCACTTCCGGCATGGTCACTAATTGTTACGTGTTGGCGGGGAGCCCTGTTTACCGCCGGGACCACCGCCGGGATTGCTGCGGCCTGCAGTTCCTACGGTTGTCAGAAGGTCTGTCACTGTGAAGCTCTCATATTTTGTGCCGCCGCTGAAAGAGCCACCTTTGCTCAGGCCGTTTTTCTCAGAACCGCTGGAGCTGCCTCCGTAGTGGATAGTATAGGTTGTACCCTTTTTCAGCTCCGGTGAATTGACTACGATAGTTTGATAGTCTTTTGACGGTTTGAAGGTCAGGAGCTCTTTACCATCATCGGAGGTGATTCGGACTGGTGTGCCTGCCGGCATTACCTGACTAAAGGAAATCATGGCGGAATTTTGTGTAGAGCTTTCGTCAGGAGCCTGTGCCATTCCGGAACTTCCTGCAGCTATCAGGAACCCTCCGGTCATCGTAAAGGTGCCGTCATAGTCAAGAGCGCCGTTATTGTTTTCTGTAGGGCCGTTGACCACTACCGTGCCATTTGTTATATATATGGAACCGTTTGCATCAAGACCGTCACCCTGGGCGTCAACATACACATAGCCGCCGTTAATTTGCAGGGAGTCGCTGTCTGTTCCGCCTGAGACATTTATACCATCATCACTTGAGCTAACCAGCACATTTCCGTTATTAATGGTTATATTGGCACTTTCCATACCTTCATATGACTTTAGTACACTTATATCACCATTATTTATATAGATTGCCGTATCTGCGTGAAGTCCGTCATCACCGGATTTCACTGAAACAGTGCCTCCGTTCACACAAATGATGTTATTTGAATGAATGGAATCATCCGCAGAGTCAATTTCCAGCTTGCCACTTTCAATTGTTATGCTGCCTGCGGCGGCTTTGAGGCCTTTTTTGCTTATGGTTTCATCAACTGAGGAATCTTCAGAGGCACTATCCTGGGAAGCACTACGGTCTGAGCTGCCAAACCCTCTCCTGCCGGACTGCTCGTCTGCTTTAGTCTCACCGTTGGCATAGCCTCCTCCTGAGGTTATGTTGATAGCCGCTGTTTTGATTGATATATCAGTCTCAGCCTGAATACCATCCTCAAGAGCAATGATGTTTACAGAGCCGCCTTCAATTAAAACGAAGCCCTTGTGCACATCTTCATCGTTGTTGGATTTTATTCCGTCTTCTTTGGAATTAATATTTACTATCCCGTCCCTGATAGCAACAAAATCTCTTCCCTTGATGCCGTCCCCTGCTGAATTTAAAGTAATGTTGCCGCTCATGATTTTCAACTCATCCTTACTTGTAATAGCATTTTTGTAATTTGCATTTATAGTCAGCGAACCAGTTCCATTAATGGTCAAGTCCGATTTTGAAAAAATTGCCGAATCAGGTTCGTCAGCCTCATCATTGCCTGCGACATAGTTTTTGCCGTCCGTAATATTGTTGTTTGTTCCTTCAGGCAGTATAAGCACTGCTTTTTCAGCACTGGAAATATAAATTGGTGCACTTTCCATACAGGTTATATCCGCACCGTTTAAAACGAGCCTTACAGGCTGCTCATCCTTGGTGTCCACAATTATGCGGCCATCGCTAATGGTTCCGCTTATAATATACGTGCCTGCAGAAGTAATTGTGACAATATTTTTGTTAATAACAATTCCTTCACCATACCCGTCTATGGTACCGGAAAAAAAGGTTATTTTTGTCGAACTGTCACTGCTCCAGCCGGTATCCATATCAGTGGAGTCATATTTGACCGATAAACCGGTTCCTGCTGTTTTATCTGGGGTATACCCGGATGTTGTTTTTGAGGAAGTTGTAAGGGCAGTATTATCACTGCCGGCGGTATTTGAAGTCTGAAGTGTACAAGCTGTCAATGATGAAATACTTAAAAGTACAGTTAGTAGGATTGAAGTAAATTTGTATTTTAGTTTTTTGTTATGCAATTGTGTCCCCTCCTTTTCATTTTACAAATGTTATTTTAAAATTCCAATGTGATGATTGTATGAATTAATGCTGATACTTTAGTAAAAAATTGCCAAAAAAAAGGATTTGAATTAATTCATAACAGAAAAGTTAAAAATTAACAAATCTTTTTTTTAAAAAGTAGATTATTTTTTTATGGTATAAGAAATGTATGCCGGTTAAAGCTTGTTGAGCCAGTGAAAATAGTCCTGCAGCTTGTTGGGGCCTCCCAATATATCTCTGGCAATGTACAGAGTACCATCATTTTTAACTTTTTCGCTCCATTTTACAAGACATATGGTACCGTTGGAAATTTCGATTGCAGTGATTGCATGAGGATGTATGCAGCAGCCGTCATTAAAATACGGTATCTGTCCAATTTCCGGGAAGGAGGGCCTGTGATTGTGTCCGGCTATAAGCATATGCTTTTCCTTAACCACCCATTCTGACAGTTTTTTTGCAATTGAGATTTTCTTTTTATAGTTTTTGGCCGCACTGGTTGGGTCGTTGACTCCAAAAGTCTCCAAGGGCTTCCAGACATATCTTACAAGAAATTTGCTCAATCTCCATAAGGTACTGTTCAGAGTATCCACCTGATGCCCATGGATCAGCAGAATTTTGTCATTGGATTCGGTATGGCGCAAAACAAGTCCCTCATGTACCTTTACATTGCTGAAGATGGATGGGTCCTCCTGCTCGCGTTCTGCATGGTAGCGCTGAATATTTCTATTTACATATTTATAGTTTCTCTTTTCCATATCATGGTTCCCGTACATTAAATAAAGCCTTTTATCATCATGGAACTTGGATATAAGGCTGAAGACCTCCTTGTGAATTTGAATTATATCCGAAAGGCGTCTGTTTTCCCACAGCTCGTCGCCGTCACCCAGCTCTATATAGGTAAAGTTGCGGTAATAATATTGGGTCAGCGCAGAGTAAAAAATATTCCTGTTATTGATAAAATTATCTGAACGGCTTCCATCACCTCTATGGCAGTCACTCATCAATACAAAATTGGAGGAGTCATCGAAGGGTATGATGTCAGATTTTCCATATACTCGCGTAACCTTTTCCAGCTTATTCATTTTTTATCACCTCACTTAGGGAGCTGACTGTCGTCAAAATCAAAATTCAGATAATTCTTAATCTTGTCAAACATGCTAAAAATAGAAGCCGTTTTTCCTATCTTAAACATTTCGTCATATAATTCCGGAGACCCATCCTTGACAGCCTTCATTTTATCCTTCATTCTGGTAAAGCCTTTGGTAAGTGCCTGATACACTTCACAATTTCTTTTCAGCTGTGCCAGCATAAGCTTATCCGTGGCTGCCGACCTTGTGTAGGGCTGCCTTGTATGTGGCTTGTCGTAATGGATCGCCACGGTTGTTTTTCGAACCTCAAACTCCTCTTCGGTGTAGCCGGCCTTCATAAGGCTCTTTAAAAAGGCATCCCTCATTCCGCGGCTTTTCAAGGAGATATAGACATCCATGGAAAGTTCGGAGGGTTCGGAATATTCACCCAGCTTGAAGGCTGTCAGCCACCAGTGCTTTCCCTTCCTGGTTATAAGCTCTTCTCCGTTTTTGTAAAGGACAAAGGCCATGTATAGCCGGTCTTGATTACTGGCACAGGAATAGAAGGTACCATCGAAAACGCCGGGAATGTTCAAGTCGGGCCAGGTACTGGAATAGACCCCTATTTCACAGCCGGTGGTCATTCCGTACTGACCCTTCCAGAACTCAATAAGCCAACGCCTTCCTCCATAGGAAAAGCGTATGGGCTCACTGTCAATAATCATACCTAGAGGAGCGGCAGCTTCATCATAAAGCCTGCAATAGCCCATGCTCCTTTGCCAGGCATACATTGTAGAAAAAAAGATATCGTTTTTGGGACTATAGGCATAACCGGCTGTACCAATAAGTTCATCAATGGTACCACCATCGTCGTCGTCTCTTTCCTGGGGATACTCTTTCCGGGCAGCAAGATAATACCTTCTGGCTGCCAATTTATAGGAAAGCCAGGAGGCTATATGTTCATAGAAAATAGGACCTGCCAGGGCCGCAACGAAAATAGCCATCAGGAAAATCGAGAACCAAAGATTAAAGCTTACAATGCCATTAGTTAGCAGTGGAATAATTAACATAATAACTCACCCCGAATATACTGTTTATACATAATATTCAAATTTAGAGAGTTATGTTAAAGGTGTTGAGAAGTTTTATTGAGTGGAGAAAGGTTACTCTATGGATACCACCCGGTTGCGGCCTGAACGCTTGGCTGTGTACAGGGCCTCATCCGCCTTTTCCTTCAAGACATGCAGGTCTGATACCTTATCGGGATAAGAGGCAATGCCCAGGGAAATGGTTATATTGATTTTGGTACCGTCTGACAGGAGAAAGGGCGTGTTTTGAACCTTTAATCGCAGCCGCTCGGCAATGTCTTCAGCCAGAGTGTGCTCGCAGTCAGGAAGTATGACAGAAAATTCCTCACCGCCGTTTCTGGAGATAATGTCCATTTCCCTGCAATTCTGGCGCAGAATGTCCCCCAGAATTCTTAAAACATTATCTCCCTCCTTGTGACCATATGTGTCGTTAACCTTCTTAAAAAAATCTATATCCAGAAAAACCAGTGAGATTTTCTTTTGTGAGACTTCCGCCGACCTTATTACAGTGTTATAGACCGTATCAAATTGACGTACATTATTGAGGCCGGTAAGAAAATCTCTTTTGGCTTCCTGCTTATAACGTATGAAGGCAAAGGTATAGGCCTCAAGATAACCAACGTAGTGGTAAAGTGCAAAAGCTACCACGGTAGATACCGAGCAGAACAGAAATATTATTAAAAACCTGTACAGGGGCTCAGGTATAAATAAGACGTAGGCAATGCTTACAAAAGCTTCTGATAAAATCAGGCCATATATCCATTTCTTATGTAAAGGCGGCTGCTTACGAAACAAGGGGTATGTCAGAACAGGTAAAAGCAAAACAGATATGGCTGCGAATACAGCAGCCTCGGAAAAACCAAAGCGCAGCAAGCGGAACACGGCTATTATAAGACTGGAGAAAATTCCAGGGATAAAGCCGCCATATATGGAGGCAATCAAAATGGGCAAAATGCGCAAATCAATGATAAGGTTGTTTGTAATCTTAACTGAGAACTCAACCAGTATTATTCCCATAATGCCGAAAATGAAGCCAGCCTTGATTTTCAACTGCATGGGGAGCTTGTGGTTCAGGCCCGTGCTGCCGAAAATTTGATAACACAAACTTAGAAATGCAACAAGCATGCCAGCATTTATGACAAAATCCCTAAACATTTTACCTCCCTAAACAATTTTCTACAATTAATATTTATTTTACCACCTATTCGGAAGGTATAACATAGTAAATATAGGCGTTACAGAAAAAATGCGTACACATACCAGCCAAGGTGGTCATAAACCGCTTTTCTGGAGGATTTCTCAAGGGACAGGCAGCTTTGGGCTGTAACTGGCCATACTTTGCAAAACGGCATTCCACAGGGATATCCGCCATATGGGCCAATCACTTGACAAGGACGGCAGCTTGGAATAGCATATACGGTAAACACTAGTACAACATTCGGTAAGTCCGGGCACATAACTTGGGTATATTTTTTTGAACTACATCGTTTGTCAAATTGGAATAAAGCAATTATTCCGCGCTCTTTTCGCCTTGTATTTCAAAAAGATCTCCTCCCACTTATACACCCTATTTGCCGAATGTTGTACTGGTATTGCGGATATAGCCCTGCAGTCATTGATGAATTGAAAAGGACTGATTAAATTTGATAAAAAAAATCCCCAATATGTTATCCTTTGCAAGAATAGTCCTTTCCTTGGTTTTGCTTACGGTTCAGCCTCTTGGAAATGTATTTTACCTCATATATGTCATCTGTGGAGTCAGCGATATTCTGGACGGGTACATCGCGCGGAAAACCGGTACGGGAAGTAAGGCCGGTGCAAGGCTGGACACTGTGGCGGATATAATAATGGCAGGAGTTCTATTTGTAAGACTATATCCATTTTTAAAGCTGCCCACTGCAATTATAAGCTGGGTTATAATCATAGGAGCAGTACGTGCAGCATCCATTATAACCGTGGCGCTCAAGCATAAAACCTTTGCCATGCTCCATACCTATTCCAATAAGTTTACAGGAATACTTCTGTTTCTGATTCCATTGTTTCTTGACCTCTCCACAAATATCTGGATGTATCCGGTGTGTGCCGTAGCAAGCTTGTCAGCCCTGGAAGAGCTTTTGATACAATTGGGCTCATCAAAGCTGGAGCCTGACAGGAAAAGCATATTCCACATGTGACCGATGGGTTCGAACTTAACTTAAAAAGGTTCCTCGCCGGGGGATAAAGTCACATGGATTTTTTTTCTGCTTTATGAGAAGAAATATTTATTGTCTGCATGGGAATCTTAAAAACAGGCAGCCCGAAGGCCACCTGCTTTATTGGATATAATAACTATAGCTTTTGCCCGAATTATCATCCCGGTTTTCTGAATTGTCTTTAAAGGAGACGGATATCTGACGGTTCTTTTGTAAGGGAATTGATAATTCATACCTTTGTAGGCTGGTATTGCTCATATGGTATGTGGAGGTGTTCGTGCCGTCAGTGTCGTCTCTGGTACTGACCACTGCAAAAACCTCGCTGGCACCGCCCTTGGCCAATTGCCCGTCGTAAGTGAGCTTTAGCTGGTTGCCAAAGGTTGTGAAGGAAACGCCTCTGGAGTAATTTTCAGCGGAAGCCTTGTCGGACAGCTCCACATTAAAGGTTTCGCAGCCGCACTCATTGCAGCCGGATGAATTACAATCAGTATATACCAGGGCTTCATCGCCGCTGGATTTGTAATTTTCTGCCTGGACCATATTATCTCCCATCTACGCGCAGGGCGCGTACACAAATAGTGATGAAGGACACGTAGTGGCTTTCGCTGCGTGAAATCAACTTTTATAGTTTTCGCATACACTGGGGGATTATTCTGGAACAATGTGGAGCAGCATTCTGATGAAAATAACATATGAAGTATTTGCTCAAGAATGCTTCATAACTGTTCTTGAGCTTGAACATCAATAATTTTTATGCTAATCTTTTGAAAAAGAGCTGTTCAAATTATAGAAAGGAATTATTCTATGAACTCGTTGCAATCCTATAACCGAAAAATCTGCTCCGCGCAAAGACCACAAAAATCAATGTCGGCGATGCTTTGCTCGGAGCCTGGAGCCTTGATGTAGCCGGTGCTGAGATTAACCGTATGCTTTCATCCCTTATTTCATGTATAAGGGTTTATTAGTGTTACGTATCTCCAGCACCAGTTATTCACAGGAGTCCGGGAATCAGGATTGTTTATTTAACAAAACCGCAGCAGGAATCACCTGTACTGCGGTTTTTTTATTGAATAAAATTCAAGGGGTCTTTGCTTCATCCGTCAAAAAATTGGGAGGAGCAGAGCTATGAAATATATTAAGGCACAGGATGTGCTGCCGGAAGAAATTATTGAGCTTATTCAGAAGTATGTGGATGGTGAATTTTTATATATACCCAGGAAGAGCGGAGGGCATAAAGCATGGGGAGAAGCCAGCGGCACAAGGGACAGCCTTTTGGAGAGGAATAAAAGCATATATTGTGATTACAGGTCCGGTACAGCCGTTTCGGACCTGTCAAGAATATATTATCTTTCAGAGCAAAGCATCAGAAGGATAATAGGTCAGGAAAAGCAGGCATGCTCAAACTCTCTACATAACCGTTTATGAAATTGCGACGGGAACACCACCTGTGTTAAGGTTTTAATGTAGCCGGCGCCACATATAAAAGGTGGTCTGAAGGATACAATGGGTTTTTAACAAGGATATTAACAAGGGTTCAACAAGGGTGATAAGAGAGGGTGAAATGAGCAATGGCTACAAAAATGCATAGAGGAAAAACCTTATGGAGGTTACCATCCCATGGGAGGGGAACCTGCCCGGTGTGCAAAACTACCAGGATAAAGGTTTTATATGATATAATCTCAGGAGATGGCAATAAAATAAAGGTTTGCAAAAGGTGTCAGAATAAGAAGATATCCGGCTCGGAAAAGCTTTGATTCTGAATATGGCAAATGAAGGCTTCCACTTTTGGAAGCCTTTTTCAATGAAAAACCCCCTGACAAATCCAGTGATTTGAGGGGGTGATGGTGCGCCATCAGGGATTCGAACCCGGGACACCCTGATTAAGAGTCAGGTGCTCTACCAACTGAGCTAATGGCGCATATAAAAATTATGTAAATTAACCGCCGGTTAATAGCAGCCTGTTCATTATATAAAGTATTGACAATTTAGTCAATAGTCAATTTCAAAAACATGAAATTTTCTATATGGAATTTATATGGGCACTTAGGGCATATCAGTCCCTGCATGGCCAAATACCTTATGGAATAAAGGATTGGGGGCACTCAGCCGCGTTAAAAAAAGCCTAAACATATATTTGCATTATTTTACAATATATGGTAATATGTTAAGTATTATTCAGGCCTCGAACTTATAAATCAAAAGTTATTTCTAAGGAGGGTTTCAAACATGCGTATCCGAAAGAGCTTTATTTTTGTAATTATGGTATCAATGCTGCTGGTACTCATGAGTCAAAGTTGTTTTGCCGCAGGCCGGGCCGCTGATAACGGACTTTATGCAAGTATCCCAAATCCCGGAGACCAGATTGTCATAACCAATCCGGAAATTGTGCCGGGACGAGTTATTGTTGCCATAAAGCTGGGAAATGAGAGCGAAATTTTAAATGAAAAGACGCTGGCTGAACTTGGTGTGGTTTCCTATGAAAATCTATACCGCAATCCGGCGCAGATAGAAAACTTCCTGGGACACTCAACATGGATTTTAAAGCTAAAGGACGACTCGGTAAAGGGTGTATATGCCGCCATAATCAAGCTGAAAAAATTTCCAAGCGTTGTATATGCAGAGCCCGACTATATCGTACATATTAATTAACCTGTAAATTAACCTGCACAGGTCTGAAGCCTGCTTCAGGGCTGTAGTCATGCAACAATTTCATACAATATTATACAATTTATTGCTTTAAAATACAAAAAACTACTTTAACGTGATAAATTACTAAAAAAAGTGTTGAAAATCAATTGATAAAGATGTAAAATAAACCAAGTAAAGGTTAATATTGTTTACTTTTGCAATTGCTAAAAATATTACGTAAATAATAAAACCCACAAATCATTTATCTTCTTGGCGGAACACAATGATTTATGGGCCAGCAACGTGATAGCAATAGCTATTTTTTTGCTGTCTATTATTATATCACAACTGCTATGTAAGTAAACATCTTTAAGCAATTTTTCAGCAATAATGGCAAATATTGCTTAAACGACCTCTCTGGCTGAGCTTTAAATTTCCCAAAGACGTATATCCCAGGTATGTAATTGAATTAAGTTATCAATAAAAAATAGGAGTGTGTATATGGTAAACGTAGAATTGACTCAAAAAATTACCGAAATGTTTAGCAAGGCATTCAGACTAAAGGCTTCAGACATAAAGCCGTCTACAAATGTCTATAAGGAGCTTGGTGCAGATTCTCTGGATATTCTGTCCTTTGTAGCGTTAGTTGAGGATGAGTTCAATCTTAATATCAATGATGAAGAAGTCAAGAAAATGTATTCGGTAGAAAAAGTACTGGAGCTGCTAAACGAAAAAGGAATAGATTGAGGGAAAAAATAGTATGATGGGACAAACGGGAAGAAGAGTTGTAGTAACAGGACTTGGTGTTGTGAGTCCGATAGGAGTTGGAAAGGATAATTTCTGGAATGCTATAAATGAAGGTTTGACAAATTTCTCGGAGGTTGAGAGCATTGATACCTCTCTGTACAGGACAAAGAGGGCTGCGTTGGTAAGTGAGGAGCAGATAGGTCAGATAGCCGGTTATTCTGAGTCCAACAGGCTGAAAAGGCTGGACAAATGTTCCAGATATGCAGTTGTTGCTGCAAAGCTGGCGGTGGAGGACTCGGGAATGGACCTCCATACTGTACGGGACGCCGGCTGTATAATAGCTACCACAAGCGGGGGCTGGGTTTCAGGTGAAAAGTACTACCGCAATTATCTTAATAATAAAGAAAATAAAAAAAGCCTGCGGCTGCTTGTGGACTCGCCGTATTTCCGCCCTACATATTACGTAGCCAAAGAGCTGAAATTAAGAGGGTATTCTTCTACTATCACTGCTGCATGTGCATCCGGAAACATGGGAATTGCCCATGCTATGGATTTAATAAGGCATGGAGAATACGATATTATGCTGGCAGGAGGCAGTGATGCTGTAGCGGAGGTGCCCTTCGCGCTGTTCAATGCTCTAAGGCTTGTTTCAAACAGTGTTTGCAAGCCCTTTGATAAAAACCGTCCGGGGCTGATTTTGGCTGAAGGTGCTGCAATACTTGTACTGGAATCCCTTGAGCACGCGTTGGCCAGAAATGCAAAGATTTATGCTGAAATTAACGGTTATGGCTTAAGCTGTGATGCAAACCATATGACCCGTTCTCAGCCCGAGGGACTGTCCCGGGCCATAGGCAATGCCTTGCAGGATTCAAATATTGAAAGTCAGGACATAAGCTACATAAATGCACACGGAACTGGAACACAAGCCAACGATACAAATGAAATAGAATCCATTAAGCTGAGTTTTCCAAATGCCGGCAGTATTCCTGTAAGCTCTACCAAGGCAGCTACAGGTCATCTGCAGGGTACTGCAGGCAGTATTGAAGCTGTGGTATCGGCCTTGGCTGTTGAAAATGACTTGATTCCGTATACTGTGAATCTTGAGGAGCCTGAACCGGATCTGGGGGTTGATTTGGTCATGAACTCTCCCAGGAGGGCAGAAGTAAATGCGGTGCTCTCAAACTCCATGGGCTTTGGGGGAGTAAACTCGGCAATAGTCCTGTCCAAGTTAAAGGATACCCGCCAAAAGAACCGGACCCTTTCCTCAGCTTCAGATATTTCTGGAAAAAGGCTTGTTATATCAGGGGTGGCAGCCATTACACCTTCAGGGGTGGGAAAAGAAGGCCTGTTGGCTGTGCTTGAAAAAGGCAGCACCTGCCATGGAAAAATTGACGAAGCCGCCATAATTGATGAAGAAGAGTCTATAAAGTACAAGCTGGACAGGGTGTCTGCCCTGGTGTTGAATGCATGCAGACAGGCGCTGGGTGACGCCGGTTTTGATGTATTAAATGACAGCAAGGAAAATGTAGGAATAGTACTGGAGTCATTTTTTGGCTCACAATGTACCACTGAATTCCTGCTGAACACTATTATTAATTACGGACCCAGGAAAATAGACCCCAATGATGTTCCGAAAAACACCTTCAACGCAGCCTCTACTTTTGCGTCTCTGATTTTGGGCCTGAAGGGCCCCAATGCAACATTTTCAAATGCTTATGGAGCAGGGGCAAGCTCTCTGGAATATGCCATAAACCTTCTGTCCTCCGGCAAGGCCCATATGATGCTGTGCGGAGGGTATGAGGGCCTTTCCCAGCTGTTTTTTGAGGTGAATCCGGTCTATCAGGAGCTTCCGTACCTTGCATCCAGGAATAGGGGGCAAAAGCATCTGCCTGTTTCAGAGGGCATTGGCATTGTTGTGCTTGAAACACTGGAAAACGCACAGAAAAGAGGGGCCCGCATCTATGCAGAAGTTCTGGGCTGTTCTGCAAAAGGCTTCCAGGGACTTGAAACGGATAAGCTTCGGGAGGTCATGAATAAAACCATGGCTGAAGTAATCCTCAAGTCAGGAATTAAAACCGATGACATCAACTGCGTTTTTACAAACAATACCTTGATAAAAGCCGTAGATGAATCGGAAAGCTCAATTTTGGCAGACAACTTTAAAAATGCAGCTGCAGTTGGCATGAAAGAATATATGGGACATGCTTTAGGCGCCGCTTCCTATCTGGAGCTGGCCGGGGCTGCATTATCCCTTGAAAGTATGAAGATGCCTTCCATCGCCGGACACTTGAGCGGCATATCACCTGTCGGTGGCGCAGGAGACAGGCGGAGCAACGCTGTGGACTGTGTAATGCTCAATACCTTTGAATTGGGCGGAAATGTTTCTTCTACCATTTTGAAAGCTTACTAGAGGTACAACAGTATGGGAAATAACAACTTGTTCAGAAATGTTCTTAAGTCTAATTCAGTGAGTTTCAGAAATAAGAAAGCAATCGTATTCAGGAATGAGAGCATAACCTTTGAGAAGCTGTATTTATACGTAGAAGCAATAAGCACTTCCTTAAAGAACAGCGGCGTAAACCCCGGGGAGATAGTACTGCTATATGTATCCCACCCTGTAAATTACATTTGCTGCTTTTTCGCAATACTGAGCTGTGGTGCTGTTGCTTTGCCCACAGGGACACAGCTGAAGGAATATGAGCTGAAAAATCTTTTCCAGCAATACGGTATTAAAAATGTGATTGTAGATGAGCCTGAAAAGGCGCTTGAAATAAGCAGTACCATAGACGGCCCGTTAAGAGTGCTCTTGTGTGACGAACTGCTTGCGGGAGGAACCAGCGGGAGCAGGGACGGGGCCTTGATTGACAGTGAAGGCGGGGGCAGCCATACAGGCAGTTCGGGAGTCATACACCTTACCTCCGGCTCATACGGAAAACCCAAAGGGGTTCTGAGAAACATGGAAAATCTATTGTCTGAAGCACAGGATGTTTATTCCACACTGAACCTCAGGGATGAGGATGTTATCCTTTGTTCCTCCCCTCTGTTTCACAGCTTTGCTTGCGGGTTTATGAGAGCGGCAGTATATTCCGGCACCACGCTGGTAGTCACAAAAGGTTTTGAGCCCGCTTTGTTTCTTGAGGATTGTGACAAATATAATGTCAGCATTGCATTGGGAGTTCCTTACCTTCTTCAGGGGTTGGTAGAGCTTGATAAGTCCAGGGAATACAGTCTTAAAAATCTGAAGATGGTTATCACAGGCGGAGTTTCACTGCCTGTAAGGATTTCAGAGGCCTTCTTCAGAAAATACGGGGTTCCTCTTGTACAGGAATATGGTTTATCAGAGGGAGGAATCGTATCAATAAATGACTGTTCCAAAGGACTTGAAAGACCTGGCTCCGTTGGAAGGGCCATAGACAATGTCTCAGTGACGGTTTTGGATGAAAAGTTCCGTGTGCTGGAAAATAACAGTATAGGGGAAATAGCCATTAAAAGAAATTTTCCTCCCCGGCTATATTATAACCTGCCTGAGATAAGCCGGGAGGTTTTTCTGGAGAATGGGCTCATTATGACCGGTGATCTTGGGAAGCTGGATGAGGAAGGTTATATTTACATCACAGGCAGAAAGAAACAGATAATTAATGTGGCGGGAAACAAGGTGGACCCAACCGAGATAGAAAACCTGCTGCTGTTAAATCCTAAAATAGCCGAATGCGTTGTAATGGGAGAGTATGATGAGCAGCAGAACGAGATTGTCAAGGCAGTGATTGTATCAAGGAATAATATTGAAATATCGGTCTATGAGATTTTGAGCTTTTGCAGACAAAATCTTTCAAGCTTCAAGGTACCCAAAAAAATATGTTTTATAGACGAGCTTCCCAGAAGTGCGTCAGGAAAAATACTAAAAAGTAAATTGATGAATGTATGATTATTGGAGGAACAAGGTTGAAAGAAAACCACTTTCAACCATTTGAATCTGTGTCCGCAGAGCGGACGGGGGGATAAAAAATGCTAAAACAAGTTTATGAAAATGCAAAGGTAATCAAAACCGGAGAACATTATACCACTGTCAATGAGTTTACAGATCAGATACCGGCGCTAAGGCCAAAGGTTTTATGGCAGGCGGCATTGGAAATCAACAAGATTGGTACATTCAACTGCAATAAGATTTTATGTGAAGAGGATAAGGGAGCACCAATCGGTACAGCCGTTTCACTGATAACGGGAATTCCCCTTGCCATAGCCAGATGGTATCCCTATATGCTGCCTGAGGAGCTCTCGGTGCCCATTACATGTGAATATTACAAGGGAAACCTCTATGTCAACGGTATTGAAGAAGGGGACAGAATCACCATAGTTGATGATACCATCAGTACCGGGGGAACCATAATATCCATGGTTGAAGCTATCAGAAAACGCAACGCCCATATAGAGGAAATAATAGCTGTGGTTGAAAAGGTTAACTATAACGGTGTGAAAAAGGTTAAAGAAATGACCGGCATAGATGTTAAGACTATTTTGAAGATACAGGTTGAAAATGGTGCGGTCAAGGTTATATAGTCAGATTAGGCCGTATACGTGTAAAGAAGGGGTTAGCGTGAAAGATACATGTGGTAGGTCAAAGTGGATTTCACGCAGAGAAAGCCACTGCGTGTCTTTCATTACTATTTGTGTATGCGCTATGCGCGTAGATGGGAGATTAAAATGTCGGATCTCAATCTGATCGAGGATAGGCTGCTCCTTTATGAGCTGGTGAAGCAGGCCTATAATTTTGGCAATTTCAAAATGAAAGACGGCACAAATACAAACTACTACATAAATGGTCAGGTTTTGACCTCCAATTCAGAAAGCCTGTATTTATGTTCCAAGCTTATTCTGGAGGAGGTTTACAAGCTGGGGGCTGATGCTGTATGCGGAGAGGTATCCGGGGCATGTCCTCTGGTGGGCTCCGTATTGACTTTGAGCCAGCTTGGGGGGAGGCCGCTGCAGGGCTACTACATAAGAAAGGAATTGAAGGAAAACGGTATCAATGGCTACATGGATATTACCCCTGAAAAAGGTATGAAAGTAGTGGTGGTTGACGATGTGCTGTCAAGCGGAAAAACCGTAATGAGGTGTAAGGAGATAATTGAGGCGCAGCAAGGCCGGGTTATAGGGTTTGCTGGTATCATCGACAGGGTGAGAGGTGCCTCGGCAAAACTGGCAGGCATGGGTATTGTCTGCAGTACAATATATACGATTAATGATTTTGATGACTACATTAAAGAGCAGCTAAGGATTGTTTGTTAATATATAAATGGAAAGGTAGTATATGATGGAAGCAAATGCTTTATTAATTAACGACATCAGGGCTAGACTACTCGACGGGCTGTTGGAATATCTCGGACTGGAAAATACCTACGCAGCTATTATAACCGGGTCTACTTCACAAAAAACCGATTCCCCAAAATCTGATTTGGACCTGAGGCTGATTGTCAGGGACTTTGAGAAGACTTGTGACAGCTTTAAGAAATTTCTGACAGATAAAAAGCTTATATTGTTTGAAGATCGCAATCCCTTTGCAGAGGTAAAGTTTTTCCTGGAAAACGTACCGTTTCATGTTCTGTTCTATTCCTTTTTGCATGTTGAGAAGTCTTTGAAAAACAGGAATCTGGGATTTATATCAACAATAACAAAAGGACAATTTGTGTATAAGCAGGAGGATGTGATAAATCCTGTCATTGCGGAATGTACAAGGATAGTTGATGAAATAAGGAACTCAAATGAATATCTGGTGGGGGCGAAATCACAGTTTGTAAAAGCCATGTCCCGCTATGAGCAGAAAAAATACAGTGAGGCAATGTACTGCCTGAGGGTTTCTACTACATATTTGATAAAGGATTATTTAATTAAAAACGGCTTCATAGATATCAAGGAGCAGTGGGTTCTAAGAGATATTGAAAAAGCCGATACAACAGCGGGCAGGACTTATTTGCAATCCTTTATGAAGGTGCATCAGTTGGAAGACATACAGGTAGAACAGCTTAAAAAAAATATTGCAATTGTCAGTACATTAATAAATACGTCTAATAACTCTACTAAAAATTAAAATGGGGAAAATTATGGAGAGCAATGTTTTATTAATTAACTTATGGAATTCATTGAAATATTTTGGAGCTTTTGTTCCTCACGAAAATCTGGGCCTTGCCTATATTATGAAGTATATGGAAAACAATTCGGTCAGTTGCGACCTCTACGACCCTGTCCACGACGATTTGGACAGGATGAGCCATGAGCTGCAGGCAATGAAGAGGGAATATAAATTAATCGGGATTTCCCTGCATGATAATAATTATAAAATGCTTGGAGAGCTAATGCCAGTTCTGAGAAAACTGTATCCCGGCTCACATATTACTCTGGGAGGCTTGTTTGCAACCTTTCATGCAGAAAAGCTGCTCAGTGACGAAAATCCCGCAGATTCCATCATCCGGGGAGAGGGTGAAGAGAGCTTCTACCTATTGTATAAGGCTTTAAATGATGAGGGCGGGAGTCAGTGGAAAGGGTGCCAGTCTCTCTGCTACCTTGAAAATGGCAGACTGATAAGAAATGAAGTGGGTCAGAGGCTGGATTTTGCAGAAATAGGGTATCCGGACAGGGTTTTCATAGAAAGATACAAACTTCCCAAAATTCATGTGAACGCTACCCGGGGCTGCAATAAAAACTGTTCCTTTTGCTCCGCCGTAAGATTTACCAGAATGATAGGCGGACACCGTATAACCTGCAGGACGGCAGAGGATATTGCAGGTGAAGTAATAGAAATATATGAAAAATATTATCCCTTCAGGAAGATTGAGTTTGTGGACGATAACTTTCTGGCCAATGATATCTGTAAGGAAAGAGCAAAGGAATTTGCAAGGCTTCTCATTTCCAGGAAATACACCATCCCATTCAGAATAGATGCCTGTGTGGAAGATATCGAATACGAATTATTCAGCTTGCTCAAACAGGCCGGCTTGGTTGAAGTGCTCATAGGAGTTGAATCTTTCAGCAATCGCATACTCAAGATATATAACAAGGGGATAGACGGCAGCCAGATACTAAAGGCAGTTGATATTTTAAACGAGTTAAAGATACATACAAGATTAGGTTGGATTATGTTTAGTCCGTACATAAATATAGAGGACCTTAGAACCAATATAAAGTTCCTGTCCGAAGTAAAGCTCTTCTGGTACTTCACCGATCTTATAGGCAGTTTGCGGCTTCAGCACGGCACGCCAATGCTGGAAAAGGTTAAAAAGGACAAGCTTATGCTGGAGGCATTTCCATATCCGGGCTACAGGTATCAGGAGGAAAAAATTGAAAAGTATTATCACCTGCTTATGACGGATAAATTCAAGAAAATGATACTTACTGCACATTCCCTGACTTATAAGTTGTGGGAACACACTGAAATAGAAGAATACCAGCACTATATCCAGCTCAGGCTTATATTTACCCAATATATGTCCGACCTGCTGGACCTTGTGGAGGGCTCCCCGCAGGTGGATACGGAGCTGAAAAACAACCTTGAAAAAACCTTTATAGCAAGGGTCATCTCAAAGCTGGGGTGCTTTAACAAGGTAAGGATGGTTGATAACCTTGAGCTGGCAAACCGTTATGTGAATAAAACCGGCAGTCTTAGCCGTTAAGCTTGGCTGTGAGCCAAATGATGAATATTGGAGGAATTATTATGAAACTGTACCCATATATTAATCCTGATTTGATTTATAATTCATTTTCCAGTGAAGGTATTATAGTTCTGGAGCCTGAAAGTGTAAATCTGCTGGAGATGAACAAGGCAGGAATGTTTATCTGCTCAAAGTTTGACGGAAGCCTGACAGAGGATGAGGTTAAGGAGGACGTTAAAAAGTATTGCACTGAGAATGAAATCAAATATTGTGATAATACAGTCCGCACCTTTATGGACTCTCTTAGGGAGAGCAGATTCCTGCTGACTACTGAGGAGAAAAAGAAGAGGAATAGGTTTGAAGACTGGGAGGGCAGCTTTTTATTGGAAGAGTTCAATCCTTGCCTTCAAACCATTTCGGATATGAGTGAAGGCTTTTTCAGCAAGGTATTTATTGATATATAGTTTACTGCTGGCAACTTAATTTTAGGATAAAAACTTTTTAGGAGATGAGCTTATGAATAAAATTATCCTGGATAATCAACAGTACCCCGGGGCATTGATTGTTTTCTGCGGGGTGGATGGAAGCGGCAAGAGCACCATGATGAAGTATCTTATTGACTATCT
The DNA here is from genome assembly GCA_023400235.1 of Bacillota bacterium. Classification (GTDB taxonomy): domain Bacteria; phylum Bacillota; class Clostridia; order Acetivibrionales; family DSM-1351; genus Ruminiclostridium. The sequence goes on along the minus strand of JAEXFI010000014.1, from coordinate 35,394 downwards.
TTCCACCATTATGCCGGAGGATAGGCTGCTGATAACAAAACAGCCCAGAGATATAGTCAGGAACATGGATATCTTCAAAACCATGATGTATACCAAAAATCCCAATATCGACTATAGAGCTGTGGTTTTACTCACCTTGTCCGAAAGGCTCCAGCATTGCCATGAAGAAATTATTCCTGCACTGAAGGAAGGCAGGATAGTTATTTCCGACAGGTACATTTTCACCACCATAGCCAATATGCTGGCAAGAGGCTATACGGACGAAAGCTGGTTTTTTGATGTAATCAGACATATTCCAAAGCCGGATCTGGCCTTTCTGGCCAATGCAGCCCCGGATTTGGCAATAGAACGTATTTTATCCAGAGAAGAGGAAAAGGACAGATATTTGGATAAGGAGCTTTTGAGGAAGGTTGCCGGAAATTATCTGAGTATAGGCAAGGAAGCTGATTTTACGGTGCTGGATACAGGCTGTGAGCCTGAAAAGCCGTTTGCAGTAGTGAGAGAAAAGGTTGATGCGGTTCTTAAAGCAAAAAACTTCATAGGTCTATAAAAAAGTTTTTATACAGTAAGGAGAGGGTTAAAGATGCGTGAATTGATATTTGAATTCTCAGACGTTTATATGGACGAAATTGAAGAATTCGTCAGTCCGGAGGACAGCTGCATGCTGTTGGGGGATATCTGCATTAACAGAATAGCGGGGATTGCCTATAAAAATCTAAGCAGGTTCAAGAACTTCAGAGTACATAAGGAGTTTGTGAAAACCCTGGATGCGGTTTACAAGGAGAATATAAGAAAAACCGAGCATTTCAAGAGGAATATAAAGTATTTGTCAAATATTTTTAAGGACGCTGATTTTAATTATGCGTTTTTAAAGGGTTCTTTTCTTACTACAAAGCTGTACGAGACCGGCTGCAGGACTTCAAACGATATTGACATACTGATAAATGAAAAGGATATTACCAACTGTCAGAATATACTTTTGAATGCGGAGTTCATACAGGGTGAGTTTAAGCCCGGTACAGGTATCATACCTGCAACCCGCAGGGAAGTCATCATGTCCAGGATGAATTTTGGAGAGACTATTCCATTCATTAAAATAATTGACGGGGAGCCCTTGTGTATAGATCTGAATTTTTCGGTTGACTTCAAGCCTGCCGGTGAGAACCAGATAGTACCGGAATTGTTGGCAAATACCACAGAAGTTCAGTTTGAAGAGGTAAGCTTCAGAACCTTGAACAAGATAGATTTTTTAGTACATCTATGCTGCCATTTGTACAAGGAGGCTACCATAATAAACTGGGTCAGAGGCAACCGGGATTTGCAGTTGTACAAATTCAGCGATATTAATATTTTTTTCCATGAGTGTATTTTGGAGGCGGACTACAAGGAGCTGGCAAAAAGTGTTGCTAAATTCGGCGTAGAGAAGGAATGCTATTATACCTTTGAAAATGCATCGGTAATATACCCCAAGCTGAAGCAGTTAAATGGGTTTGATGCCATGCTGGATGAAATCCGCCCCGGAGACTTGAGCTTCATGAAGCAGATTTTGGACCCAATGGACAAAAAGCTGTATCAGTATGACATGACTTTCAAGGAATGGTTTTTAAGCAGGAAGAGAGTTAATGAATTGAAGAATGTTGAGGTTCTATAAATGAATTTTGATAAAAACCAATTGACACTGGGGTATGGCTTGTCCTGCATAGAAAACTATATTATCTACCTGCTGCAGGATTGCGATTTAGACTGGGAATATATTTTCTACAAGAGCTATCTCAGTTTTGCGGAAATATTTGAGGAGTTTTATTCGGGACAAAAGCAGTACAGTTATTTTGACAGGATTCCACGCATACAGCAAGTGGGAAGGGAACTGCAAAAAATAGACATAAGGATGATAAGAAATGTCCCGGTGGAAGACTTGCTTGAGCAGTGGAGTATAGCTGCTATCAGGGTGACACCGGAATATATTTCAGAAAAATATCAGATTAAACTTTGGAGAGACGACCATTTTATTTTGCTCAAGAAGCAGGAGGATGGCCTGTTTCAATATATTAATGATAATCCCCGGGATGATGGAATTCTTTCCCCGGCCGATATAAAGCGGATACATGCAGGTGAAACAATTGCTTTTGACCTGCAGGGGTCTGAGCTTGCCCATAGCAGGAAGCTGGAAATATTCAGGCATTTTCATCAGTCGGTTTTAAATTCCTCCTCCGGGGAAGGAAGAGAGTTCAGCGGAGATATTGAAATACAAATGCTGAGGGACATATTGGGTGTTCTCAGGGTTATAGTCAAGAGGACTGAGGCCTTGTGCGGGAAGTTTTTTGATTCCGGCTTTCTGGAGGATTATTACAACTTCCTGGATGAAAAGTTTACAAAGCTGGAGTACATGCGTCTAAGAGGCCGCTACAGCACTGAAAAGTTACATGAGATAATCAATAGTATTTATATTATGGAAGAGCTTTTTAAAAAACAATTGATAGAAAGGTTGGAGGTTGTTAATGAAAACTATAGAGGATAAAGTGCTGGATGTGGTTCTGAAACTGGCAGTAATAAAGGAGATAACAGGTGTTGAACAGGCCCTCTTGGAGTTGGGCTTCGACTCTTTAAAAAAAGTTGAGTTGATCATACAGATTGAAAATGAATTTCAGACACAGTTTGACGACTCGGAGCTGAATCCGGCAAATTTCAGGTACGTCAAGGATCTTGTGGATTTGGTCAATAGACATATATAGAGGATAAAGGTATGTTGTGGAATTTCATAAGTGAGAGAATGTCCCTGTTTGAAGAGGCTTGGTTTTCGGATTCCGGGCAAAGGCATACATATGGTGAGGTGCTGGCTTGTGCAAGGCTGTTGGGAGGCAAACTAAAGGAAGGGCTCCGGGTTAAGGCCAAGTGCGCTGTTTTATGCAGCAGCAATTACAACACTGCCTTGGCAATCTTAGGATGCTGGTTTGCAGATATGCTACCAATTCCAATGTCCGTAAACTATGGGGAAAAACACTGTAAAAAAATAATTGAGGGCACACGTCCACAGGTCATTATTACTGATACCCCTGAAATAAGCGGTGTATATGAAGTGCCGTCCTTTGACCTGCGCAGCCTTTCCTTTACCGGTGACATAGTTCAGCATGACCAATGGGAGCTGCTCAAGGATGTGGCTTTGATAATGAATACTTCTGGTACCACAGGCAATCCCAAGGGTGCAATGATAACTGAAAAAGGTTTGCTCCTGAACATTCTGGCCATTGACGAATATTTTAAGATTGGAAAAGGCGATAACATATTGATTGCCAGGCCGCTATACCACTGTGCCGTTCTCACCGGGGAATTCTTAATCTCCTTGTATAAAGGATTGAATATAGTGTTTTTAGACGGCACATACAATCCAATATCCGTTCTGAACTGTATTGCAGAGCAGAAAATTACGGTTTTGTGCGGTACGCCCACGCTGTTCCAGCATTTGTCCATATTCTCCAGAAGGCTAAAAAAGGCGTATGCTTTAAAAGTGCTTGCAATCAGCGGAGAGTGTCTTACAGGAGAAATAGCAAGGCAAATAAGGGAAGTGTTTAGTGAGGCCCATATCTACAATGTCTACGGTCTTACAGAAGCCTCTCCCAGGGTCAGCTATCTGGAGCCCGGCTTGTTTGACAGCATTCCCGAATCAGTGGGCAAGGGGCTTCGAAATACTACAATAAAAATTGCAGATGACCAGGGAAATGAATTGAAACCAAAGCAGCACGGAAACGTGTGGGTCTCATCTCCCAGTTTAATGAAGGGCTATTACGGAAATGAGGCTTTGACCAGGCAGAAGATTAAAGATGACTGGCTCATAACAGGAGATGTTGGATATAAGGACATTGCGGGCAATCTGTACATTCTGGCAAGAGTGGATGACATGATTATTAAGGCGGGAATGAATATATATCCTAAGGAAATTGAAAATGTCCTCAATGAACTGCCCATGGTCAGGGAAAATATGGCCTATGGTGTGTTGGATGGAGGAGTTCAGGCAATTGCCGTAGATATTGTCCTTAAGGAAGGTGTACAATGCAGTGAAAAGGAGCTCATGGCTGAGATTTCCAGGGTGCTCCCAAGCTATCAGCTGCCCAGCCAGATAAATATAACGGGTAGTTTGAACCGGAATGCCTCGGGAAAGCTTATAAGAACCGGAAGAGGCGCCCTTTTTTAAATATTTCTATTGAAGGTGAAAAAATGATTAATTGTAAAGAGATTCTGAACAGGCACAGCAGCAGGTTTTTTGATAAAAGTAAAAAGGTATCCGGGCAGATTATAGGCCGATTGATACTTGCCGCTTCCCTGGCCCCGTCAGGTAAAAACCTTCAGCCCTGGAGATTTCATATTGTCAGGGAGGAAGAATTGATATTGAAATTGGCCGGAATATTGACCGGCAATAAATGGCTGGCTACGGCAGACCTGCTGATATTGGTGTATTTAAATAAAAATGAGAGCTATGACCAGATAAAGGATGCCATGGCTATTGGTGCTGCTATAGAAAACATGCTGTTGGAGGGTGAGAGCAACGGCATTGCCTCCTGCTGGACAGGAGACTGCTTTGGCAAGGAGGCCCAGATAGCGGAGCTGATTGACTATGGTGAAGCTCTCAAGCTGATGGCTGTCGTGGCATTTGGGTTTGAACGGAGAAAAATTGCCTCGCCTTCAAAGAAAAAAGCAGAGGAACTGGTCTTAAATAAGGATGCTGTAACAGATTAAGGAGTTAAGGAAGCTTATCAAATGTGCGGTTCGGCCTGTAACGGCCCACCGAGACCAGCATCTATTTCAGGAGGTATACCGGTATGGCATTAATCGAAGTAGAAAACCTTAGAAAGACCTTTAAAAGAGAGATAAGGAAGCCCGGTTTGACAAATGCCGTCAAAAGTATTTTTCACAGGGAATATGAAAGCAAAATGGCTGTGGAGGATATTTCCTTCCAGATAGAAAAGGGCGAAATATTGGGATATATCGGGCCTAATGGGGCAGGAAAATCAACCACCATAAAAATGATGGTTGGAATTCTGACGCCCACCTCGGGTAAAGTGACGGTTAAGGGTGTCATTCCTTATGAGAACAGAATAGAGAATTCCAAGCGGATTGGTGTGGTCTTCGGACAGCGTTCTCAACTGTGGTGGGACATCCCCCTGTGTGAATCCTTCAATCTTCTTAAATACATTTATAAAATACCTGAGAAGCAGTACAGGGAAAATCTGGCCCGTTTTGCAGAGGTGCTGGACATAAACAGCTTCATAAATGTTCCGGTAAGACAGCTAAGCCTGGGGCAGAAAATGAGAGGGGACTTGTGCGCCGCATTACTGCACAATCCGGAAATTCTTTTTCTGGACGAGCCTACCATAGGGCTTGACGTGGTTGTGAAAGAAAACATAAGGCAGTTTATTCGGGAAATAAATCAGAACTTTGAGACTACCGTAATATTGACCACTCATGATATATCGGATATTGAAAAGCTCTGCTCCAGGGTTATGGTAATAGATCAGGGCAAAAAAATGTATGACGGCAACTTAACTCATTTGAAGAATAATTTTGGAACGGGGGAAGAGCTGGTCATTGAGACGGATTCAATCGTCAACAGGGTGGATTCTTTGCGTGACATGGATATTGCTGATATCACCTGTGAAAAGAATAAGATATTGGTCAGGTACAGCACTGATTCCATAAATGCCACTCAAATCATTGAAAAAGTAATGAGCGAGTATAAAATAAAGGATTTTAAGTTGAAGGAAACCGAGATAGAGGAAATAATCAGAAGAATATATAAGAGAGAAGTGACCCAAGAGATGGCTAAGGAGGTGCGTTGACGTGAGGCTGTATATTGAGTTCGTAAAAAATTCTCTGCTTGTAAACAGCACTTATCGATTCAACCTGTTCCTGAGGCTGTTTAACAGGATAATTGCCCTTTTTATATCAGTGTCCATCTGGAAGGCCCTGTACTTGGGAAGTACTGAGACTGCGTCAAATATGGGCTCTGTAACGCTTAAGGATATGATAATGTATTCAATAATAAGCAGTTCTATCTCAGTGTTTATATCAAATAATGTTATCAGCATTATGAATGATAAAATAAAGTCGGGAGCAATCGGACTGGATCTTTTAAAGCCTATAAACTATAAGGCCTGGCAGTTTTGTAATGTTTTGGGGAATAACATTTCAAGTGTCATTATGGAGCTGATACCGGTGGTGGTTATAGGCGGACTGGTTTTTGGATTTCAGCCCACCACTTTCTTTAACTTTGTGCTGTTTATGGCCGCACTGTTTAACGGCATCGTCATTAATTTTTTGATAACTTACATACTGGGGATTCTGGGCTTCTGGTATCTGGAAATATGGCATTTTGACAGGCTGCTGCAGGATTTGATAAGGCTGTTTTCCGGGGCCTGGATTCCGTTGTGGTTCTTCCCCGGGTTTTTATTTGTGCTCTCCGATTATCTTCCCTTTAAATTTATTTATTTTGCTCCTACCTCCATATACCTGCAGAAGGTGAGCTTAAAAGAGGCGCTTGTCATGCTGCTGCAGCAGTTTGCATGGATTGCCATATTGCTTTTGCTTGAAAGGCTTCTCTGGAAAAAAGGTATAAAAAGGCTGGTAATCCAGGGAGGATAGTTTCCTGAGGTCAGATGCACGCTGGTTGGTTTTATCGACTTGGACCCAGGCTGGGAAAGCAAGCTAAGATATCATAATCATTTTTTGCCGGTTTTGGCCAAAGTCATAATACGGCTTAGGAGGTTAATATGGAGAAGTTGCTCTTGTATTTCAGATACATATCAATTTCATTAAAAACCAGTATGGAATACAGGTACTCCTTTATTTCCAACATGTTTATACAGGTTTTTACCTATTCAATAAATTTTCTGGGAATATGGGTAATTTTCAACAAGTTTAATACCATGAACGGATGGAGCTATAATGAGGTGGTATTCCTATACAGCCTGAATTTGCTTTCATACGGGTTAAGTGCTCTGTTTGTATGGGGCCCCATGAGGCAACTGGGCAATATGATACAGGACGGATCCTTTGACGGCATTTTGACACGGCCGCTGAATCCCTTCTACCACATGCTGGCTAAGAATTTCACATATGCTTTTTTAGGACATACTGTGCTGGCAGGTGTAGTTCTGGGAATAAGCATTGGCAGCCTGGAAATAAGCTGGTCGGCTTCTGCCGTAGTGTTTTTTATATTGTTCCTGCTGGGAGCCTTCCTCATACAGTGCTCTATGTTTATAATAGGCGGGGCTTTGAGCTTTTGGTTTGTGAATTCCTCACAGTTGGTGGACACCTTTATTTATGGTATTAGGCGTTTTGTAGATTACCCTATAAATTTGTATGATACCTTCATAAGGATACTTCTGACTTTTATAGTTCCTTATGCCTTTGTAAACTTCTATCCGTCCGTTTATTTTTTGAACAAGTCGGGGAATACATTGTTTCACCCCGCACTTCAATACTGCACCCCCATAGTTGGAGTTGTCCTGTTCGTACTGGCCTACAGACTGTGGTCCCTGGGCATCAGGCACTATGAAAGCACAGGCTCATAGTGCAGGACATATTCACATATAAGTTTTATTTGAGAGGTATAAGGTTGAAAGAAAATATGAAATATATAAAAATGTGGCACCGATTCCATGCCGTAACTTTCATGGGGTTTTGTGCAGATGGGGGGCATGGAAATAAACATGATAAATGAAAAAATCAAGCAAATGATTGCAGCCAGTTGTGATGTGCAAATAAGTCCTGAAAATATTCAGGAGGACTCAAAATTTGACAGCCTGGGTTTTAACTCCATGACATTTATCAGAATGATTGTAGCCATAGAAAATGAATTTGAACTTGAATTCGGTGATGCTGATATGACCTTCAACAAGCTTCCCGATTTCAAATCACTTTCGGCCTATGTTCAGTCCAAGCTGAACGAAAGAAAGTAAGCAGGATGAAAAGTTAGCTGGTTGAAAAGCCGGATGTAATAAGCAAGGTGAATAATTCAATGATATTAAGAGGTGAAGATGCCCATGGTTATTAGTAATGAAAAACCGCAGAAGATTTTGCCGGTCAGCTATCCTGTTATTACCACATATACACAGCATGCAGACCTGCTTTCCATCCTTGGCAATTATGAGCAGACGCAGCCGTGGATATTCAGCAACTATATACAGTTATATCTGAACAGGGATTTCAACCATAACTGGGGGGATTTCTATTTCCCATTGCCCTACGAGCTCAGGCCCTCGGACTGCTGCAAGTGGATTTACAGTCAAAAAATAAGCAGGGAGTTCATCCGGAAGAAGTGGAATTCCATTGTTGCTTTCATCATAGACAGCATAAATATGAACAATTATGTTCATATGATGGTAAACCGCTATTATATTCCTGCCTACTGGCATTATCAAAAATCCAGGACAATGCACGATATTCTTGTCTATGGGTATGACTCGGAGGAAGAAAGCTTGTATGTGGCTGATTTCTTCAAGTATGGCAAATACAGCTTTGAGAAGGTCTCCTTCCGAGACTTCAGCCAAGGGTACATGACAATGGGGGAGACAACCAATCCGGGACAGGATTTTTTCAATGCCAGAGTGTATCTGTATGAATACAACCCTGTCTGTGACTACAGCTTCTCCTTTGAAAATATTACAACCGCCATACGGGCTTATTTGAATGCCGAAACTCCAGAGTACTGGAATATGTACAACAGGGATAACAAGCAGGATATAGTTTTCGGAAGAGAGGTATTTTCGAGCCTGAAAAACTACCTGGTGAGAATGAAGCCTGACAGCCAACGTAGTGTTGACATAAGACCTTTTTACATGATCTATGACCATGCGAGAATAATGGATCTGAGAATTAGATACCTGATTGAAAAAGGCCATCTGAACAAACACCAGGGTGAAAAAGCTTTAGAGGGCTTTGGGCAGATACTTGAAAATGCAAATACTCTGGTTAACCTGATAATAAAATACGGAATGACTAAAAACAGTACCCTAATAGACAGGGCTGCAGAGCTGCTGGAGACAATCCAGAAGAACCAACATGCAGCGTTAAGTCAATGCTTTGGGGAGTTTTTTTAGTTTGTACATGGCAAGAATAAAGATTAATATATTGATAATCATTTTCTATAGGCTGCTGAACAGGTATAGGATTATTGCCAAGGTCAGCGGGTTTTTCAAACATATCATGCTTGTATTCGGCCTGACAAAGGAATCGGCTTTCATGTGGCTGATTATTAATATCGTGGGGCTGATATACGGGGCGAGCATGTTGATAGACGCCAAGGATAAAAGGCATATCAGCGAAATCGAACAGAAGAAGCTGAAGCTTTCAATATGCACCAGTCATTCAATGATTCAGGAAACCGCTAATTTTATGACACTGGGCTGTAATCCGGCCTATTTGATTATACCTCGCATTTTAATTTCTATAATTACCGTCTGGATATATAATTTTTATTCAGCTTTATCAAGTAACAGAGAGAGTAAGAGAATGCTTGGAACATAAAATTATCCTGCTATTCTCCTGTACTATACTCATAGGTGAAGCGGGCATACTCTTTTACGTGTCCCAGCTTTCCATAAAGGTGGATGGACTTATCATATGAGCCTCCTATAAAAGCTGTTAAAATATTGTGTGCATACAGCTTTCTCATGCAGGCTTTAAGCGCCATCCCGGCATAGCCCCTGTTATAAAAATCAGAATGGGTGCAGACCCTTTCGATTTCAGCGGTGTTATTTTCATAATCTATAAAGGCTTCACAGCCTGAGACGTGACGGCCTTCCTTATTGACCAGTACAAAATCAAAATCTGCCTTATATAGAGGGCTTCTTCGGGTGTATTCCCTGATTTGCAAGTCTATTTCATCACTGAAGGTTTTCGGCCAGGCATTTCTTCTGAGGATTGCCTGGGCGGAGTAATCCTTGTTTTCGGCCATGCTCTGGAAGGATATTGACAAGTCCTCAACATTGAAATCCTTATAATGACTTGTATCAAATACCCGTCTCAGCTCTATTCCTTCAGTCCTTTTATAGCCATGTTCTTCAAGTATTTTAATGTAGCCGGTCTCAGTTTCTATTTCCTGTGTAACCAGGCTTTTGTGCTGGCAGCCCCATTCTGTCCTCACCCAGTCAAGCATCTCCGGATATAGAAAGGAGTATTCTTTTTTCAGCAGAAGGGAGAACTCATTATTGAATTCTTCAGAAATTGCAAAGCCTATGAGATTGTGAAAGTAATCAAACCATAGCTGCGCCGCCCGGCAATAGTTATCAGGAAAGTGCCTGCTGAAGTTTGCAAGGTTGTATTTCCAGTCTACGATGCGCCCTATATGCCAGATAAAATGTTCCTTTTTCAACCTGTTATCCTCAAGGATATAGCTGCACATATTGTCAAAATCCTTACTTTCATAAATAAAGTTGCGATGATAGGTTTTCATAGTGTACCTCCACTTGGCTATTATTTAGTTCAATATTGTATAGGCTGTTGGGGGTGTGGCTCCGTTTTCGGTGTCCTTCCCCCCAAGAGCAGTGTATATGAATAATTATAGGTGAAAGGGCTTTGGGAGGATATATATAGAATAGCTATTAACTGTTCTATGCACAAAACCCTATCAGGCTGAAAGGCCCGACAGGGTTTTGAAATTACTCGGTTTTATCAATCATTTAGCTGAGTAGACAATTTTTTTGATACTGTCAAAGGAAAGACTGAACTTTTCACACAGCTGCTCCATGGAACAGCCTTTGCTGTAACTATGGCGAATAGCATCATTCCTTTGCTTCAAATACAGCTTGCTACCCGAGCATTCACCCCATTTTTTGCGTGTACCTTTGGGGTTGGGGATATATAGCAATTCCCCTTGTATATATTTTTGTATTTCCTTCAGCAAAGCTTCAGGAAGAACAACCTCTGCCTTAATATATTTCATTCCAACTCCACTCCTTAAAATATTTATTCATCTTAAGGGAGCAAAGTCTGCTCTATGAACTCTTTTCCGTCAGTCTTGAGGAATGAAAGCCGGCGATTGTAAAAAAGCTCCATGCAATTAACCGCCAGGGTTCATATAGTAGACTTTGCATGGAGCATTTTGTTCAAGAAATCAGTAATACTTTTCATAATATTCCTCCTTTCCAAAAAAAAAGCTGCTATTGGCATGAAACGCCAATACAGCTTTACTGTTCAGTTTTATAGAGCAAGCACAAACAGACCCTGTGCAGCGGTATACCTGAAACCAGACAGTATACTGTAAAAGACATCCCTTAACCAATATCACTACAAGCAAAAGTAAGACAAACAAGACCTGCTTTAAAGCTTATAAAACAGGCTTCTTCTGGACTTTTAACTGTTAAAGCGTATTAATTAATGGTAATCATCATTTTACAGAACCCCTCCTTATTACTATATATTCAAATAATAGCAATATTCATCCATTTTTCTGATACTCCAGAAACAGCTTCACAGATTTTGAAGAAGTCAGATTTATGCCGGAAACTATATATACCAAACCCATTGACAATATAATAATGCTAAAGCTTGTTATAAATGTGATGATTGAAAATAAACCACCTATAAAAAGTAATATGCTCATAAGCCATTTTGCCCATTTATGTCCCTTGTAGAGGAAGAACAAAATCAGACCTTCCAGCACAAGCCGGAATATTCCCTGTATGATTTTATAAGTGGCATCACTCATCATACCGTTTACAGCGTTTATTGATGAAGTTATAGCAATAGTAAATATATCAATTAGCAGTATTAAAATAATAATGCTGGTAACTAATTTTTTCCCCTTTTCAATAGTTTCCATACTATGTACCATCCTGAAAGCATCTTATATAACACTCTTAAATCTTTGTCACGTTCTGACAGGATATATTATATATAATAATCCAACCATTTACAAATGAAATTATTTAATAATAGAAGGTTAAGTGAAATCAATTTTTTACTTAGCCTTTTTTGACAATAAAATGTATATATTATTAATTTGGAAAAAAAAATTATTTTCAATAGAATAATAGGAGGAATTTTTCAGTGCAATGTCGAATACTTGAACATCCAATATAAAGAATAAAAATTGAGGTGAATTAATTGGGTATGGACAACGCAATATGTTTGGATATTGGAGGTACCTTTATAAAGTATGCCCTGGTAGATAAGCATGGAAATATACATGGCTTGAACAGGGAGAGAACAAGTAAGGGAGGGCAGGAGTCGGTATTGCACCAGCTATTTAGCATTATAGACCGGCTTTTGGCTTGTTCAGACGGCGAAAATATCATTGGAATAGGAATATCCAGTGCAGGGCAGGTCAGCTATGAGAAAGGGACAGTTTTGTCGGCTACAGATAATATCCCGGGGTGGGCCGGAACAAAAGTGAAGGAAATTTTAGAGAACAGATACCGGATAAAATGTCACGTGGATAATGATGTTAAATGTGCCGCATTAGGTGAAATGTATTTTGGCAATGGCAGTAATTTCACAAATTTTTTATGTCTGGCAATTGGCACCGGAATAGGAGGTGCAGTTGTTTCTGAAGGAAGGCTGCTGAGAGGTGCCGACGGTATCGCCGGTGAGGTTGGACACATGGTTATTAAAGCAGGAGGGAGAAAATGCAATTGCGGCAATAGGGGCTGTTTTGAACAATATGCTTCTGTAACAGGACTTAAAAGAACTGTTTCAGAAGAACTGGGCAAGGATTATCTGCCAGAGGATACTGGCGTGGAGTGGCTTTTTGACAGATATCCTCTGGACCGTAAATTACAGATTATTATTGATCAGTATGTTGAATATATAGCTGATGGTATAACGAGTCTTGTCAATGTGTTAAACCCCAATGCCATTGTCATTGGAGGTGCAGTCAGCGAAAGCAGATTTTTAATGGATAAGGTGATTGGAAATGTAAATAGCAAGGTTATGCCGGTATACAGTAAAAATTTGAAGGTCTTACCTGCACTGGCTGGCAATAGTGCCGCATTGCTGGGAATAAGCACGTATATATTTAAAAACAATCATAAGGAGGTTGAAAATTGATGCATAATAAAGCTAACGAAATTTTAGTTTATATCAGGAGCATATACAATTCACTTACAAAGTCGGAGCAAAAAGTGGCAGATGCTATTCTAAATGATAATGAGAAGGTAATATACAGTACGATTACAGACTTCGCGGATATTAGCAATGTGGGTGATGCCACAGTTCTCAGGTTTTGCAGAAAAATAGGCTATAAGAGTTATCAGTCCTTTAAGCTGGACCTAGCTAAGGAGATAGCTAACTCGGGTGCAGAAGTCATTGATATGAAGGATAATGAAATAACCTTTGATGACTCCTTGGAGAACATAGCCAGGAAAACCGCCAACAGCAATATTTTTGCAATTAATGAAACCTTGTCCCTTCTAAACCTGAAGGAGATGGAGAAGGCAGTTGATTTGCTTGTCAACTCAAGAAAGATCAGTTTCTTTGGTGCCGGTTCTTCTCAGACAACGGCACTGGATGCGGCATATAAGTTTTTGAGGATTGGCTATGACATTGCTACTTATTCAGATTATCACATTCAGCTGATGCAGGCCTCTTTACTTACCCCGGCAGATGTTGCCATAGGTATTTCCTTTTCAGGAAGCACAAAGGATACCTTTGAGGTACTGCAAACAGCAAAAAATGCAGGAGCTAAAATAATTTCCATAACCCATCATGCCAAATCACCAATAACCAGGATATCGGATATTGTATTGCTCCATGGTTCAAAGGAAGGACCTCTGGAGGGAGGCTTGTTTCCGTCAAAGATTTCACAGCTCATAGTTATCGATGTTCTATATAATGCGGTCTTCAAGTGCATGAAGGAGGCTGCTCTAAGTAAGAAGGAAATAACATCAAAAGCCATATCTGAAAGATTGCAGTAGCTATGAGCAAAAGGAGAAGCAATGAGCAAAAGGAGAAACAATGGAGCATATGAAGCATGATTATTTACCGAAGGACTATTGCAATCTGTATTACTCAGAAAAAATTAACAGCTGGGATGAAGCGATACCTCTTGGGAACGGCTTGACGGGATGCCTTGTTTGGGGAAACGGTTGTCTCTTAAGATTCAGCTTGGACCGTGGAGACCTGTGGGATACCAGAGCCTCAAAGGAGATTTTAGCTGATGACTTTAAATATGAAAAACTTATAGAATATGTGAAAAATAATGAGCAGGATAAAATTAAAAATTGCTTTGAGGCACCTTTTTCCGCCGTCACACCTACTAAAATCCCTGCCGGTAAAATATTTGCCGATTTTGGAGCAGAAGCACATAAGATGGAATCAATGCTTGATTTATCTCGGGGAGAGGCGCGGATTATGCTGTCATTTGGCCAGGACTCAGCTATGGTTGAGTGTTTTGTTCATGCCACGGAAAATTCAGGTTTTATTAAAATTTCAGGAACAGCTGCTTTACCCAGGCTGATTCTTTCAAATCCGGATTTTGGAATTGAAAGCCCGGAGGCTGACATATATGCAGATCATAAGGCGAATATTTCCAACGGCTCCTTAAGGCAGCTTGGCTATCCCTCACCCAGAACAGGACAGACGGATGCTGCAGCCTGGTTTGTCCAAAAGACTGCTGAAGGAATGGAATATGGAATACTGCTTGCTATTGCAAAAAAGAACGGAACTCTCGAAGCGGTTTATACTGTGGCGTCAAGCATGGATGGCGACAACTGGTTTGAAAAAGCTATGGATAAAGTAACTGAACAGCTCACCAAGGGCTATGACAAGAGCGTTATTGAACATAGGCTGTGGTGGGAGGAGTTTTGGAATAAAAGCTCCGTCAGACTTCCTGATAAAGAATTTGAAAAGCATTGGTATCTTACCAATTATTTTTTGGGTGCCTGTTCAAGAAAGAATTGTCCGCCAATGCCGCTGCAAGGAGTGTGGACAGCAGACAACGGAGAACTGCCGCCCTGGAAAGGGGATTACCACAACGATTTAAATACTCAGTTCTCATATATGCATTATCTCAAAGCAAATCATCTTGAAGAGGGAGAATGCTTTATAGATTTTCTTTGGAAGCTGAGACCTGCCGCCAAAAGGTTTGCAGCTGAGTTTTTTGATGCACCGGGGCTGTGCCTGCCTTCTACAATGAGTATAGACGGCAAGGCTCTAGGTGGTTGGGCCATGTACTCCTATAATATAACGAACCAGATATGGCTCTGCATGTCCTTTGAAATGTATTGGCGTTACACCGGGGATATGGAGTTTCTAAAGGATAAGGCATATACATATTTTGAAGAAACCGCTGCCTGCGCCTTAAGATGGCTGTTTCCGGATGAGCAGGGAAAGCTGCTGCTGCCCTTATCCAGCTCGCCTGAAATACATGATGATTTACCGGGGGCATGGCTTACACCTAACAGCAATTACGACCTGGCACTGCTGCGATATTTGTTTATTACTCTCTCAGCTATGGCAGATGCATTAAACAACGGCAAGGCGCCATATTGGAGCAGCAAGCTTGATAAATTACATCAGCTGGCTGTAAATAAAAGCAATGAGCTGATGCTTTGCCGGGATGAAACACTGGAGGAAAGTCATCGGCACCATTCTCATGCTATAGCCATATATCCCCTTAAAGTACTTGATTATGGCTGCGAGAGAGACCGTGCTGTTATTGATGCCTCTGTAGCAAGACTGGAAATGTTGGGTTCGGGTTTATGGGTAGGCTTTGGATTTACCTGGATGGCTGAATTTTATGCGATGCAGGGAAATGGTGAAGGAGCGGCATATCAGCTTAAGCTTTTCTGGGAGAATTTTTGTTCAGCAAATGGCTTCAATCTGAATGGGGATTACAAAAAAAGAGGAGTATCCTGGTGGCATTACAGACCCTTCACACTAGAAACTAACATGTGCGCGGCTGATGCTCTTCAAGAAATGCTCCTGCAAAATGACGGTCATAGCCTTAAGATTTTTCACGCCATACCTGAACAATGGAGGCAGCTTGGTGTCAGTTTCAGAAAATTCAGAGGATGGAACGGCATTCTGGTTTCGGCTGAAATGAGGGAGCAAGGTATAGTTGAAATAGAGTTGGAAGCAACACGGGAAGGAGAATTTTTAATAGATAATTCCTTTGACCTGCACAAGGTAAGTATTGAAAAGCAGGGACAAATTACAAATATGAATTGTAAGGACACGAAATATATAAAGATATACCTGAGTAAAGGTGAAAAGGCATTTATAAGACCAGTCAAATGAGGGGTTCAGAAAGCCATTTGTCAAACTGTAGACAATTATGAAAAAATATTTCAAAAAAAATATTGATTTTGGAGAAATAATACTTTATAATGTGTTTATAGTAAATAAGACATAACTATAATACTGGAGAGAACAAAAATGGGAGTTCTGAGGAAGGATATGATGTTTAGAAGGGGTTTGATTGTATCTTGTCAGGCCCTGGAAGATGAACCGTTGTTTGGTTCGGGCATAATGCCAAAGATGGCCTTGGCTGCAAAAAGCGGAGGTGCCGTAGGATTAAGAGCAAATGGAGTAGATGACATCAGCAACATTAAGAAGGTCTGCCATTTGCCTGTAATCGGAATTATCAAAGCCAATTATCCCGGCTATGAGGTTTATATTACTCCTACCATGCAGGAAGTCGAAAGGCTGATTGAGGCTGAGCCTGATATAATAGCCATAGATGCAACTGCAAGGCCGCGGCCGGAATTTGAAAAACCTGAGCAGTTTATATCAGCTATCAAAAGCAGATGTGACATTCCCATAATGGCTGACATATCAAACTACGAAGAAGGAGTAGCTGCTTATAATTCTGGCGCCGATGTCATTTCTACTACCTTGTCCAGCTACACCCCGTACACGGCAGACAGAGAAAAACCAGATCTGGAGCTTATAAAAATGCTGGTTGACAAGCTTGATATTCCTGTTATTGCAGAGGGGAATATTCAGACTCCGAATCAAGCACTAGCCTGCCTGGAGGCTGGAGCATATGCAGTGGTTGTAGGTGGAGCGATTACAAGACCTCAATTAATAACACAAAGATTTGTAGAAACAATAAGTAAGGCTTTAACCTGATTCATTTCGCAGCATTAGTTATTAACATAATAAATTCACATTAAATGGATATTGGTAAAATTATCTACAAAAAGTATTCTGACTTTTCAATTCATTCAAAAGAACAAAAAAATAAAGACTGTTTTATAACAGTGAATATTCGCTGTCTTTGGGCAAGTGACGGTGTGCGGAAGCATGCTTAGTTCAATATAAATTAGGAGGATATGAAAATGAAAAGACTGATTTGTTTGGCAGTATGTGTATTTATGTTAACAGGTTTAATTTTGACAGGATGTGGAACATCAGCATCAAAGGAAGGGGAGAATTCTGCAGTGGTGGAATCCACCCAGAAGCCAACGCAGGCAGAAGCTACAACTACCAGTGATGGAAAGAAAGAGTTTACCAACAAAAACCTGAATATTGCCGTGGTTGAGGCCGGATTCGGAAGGGCATACTGGGATGCGGTAGCAGCAAGCTTTGAAAAGGATTATCCAGGAGTAAAGGTTAATATTACCAGCAGTCCTAAAATTGCTGATACCGTTAAGCCTCTGTTCCTTGCCGGAAATCCTCCCGATTTCTATTATACTACTGATGTTTCCTCATATGCTTCTGATGGTGCACTTATGGACCTGACTGATGTATTTGAAGGCAAAGCTCTCGACAAGGATGTACCATTGAAGGATGTCATTGCCGACGGATTTCTGGATGTGTGCAAGCCTATGGGAGACGGCAAGATATTCTATGGCCCGAGTGATGAAGCCATCATGGGTTTATGGTATAACAAGACATACTTTGAAAGCAAGGGATGGACTGCACCTAAAACCTGGGATGAATTTATGGCTTTAGGTGAGAAGGCCAAAGCAGAAGGTAAGGCATTATTTACCTATCAGGGTATTTATCCAAGCTATAATGAAATGGTTTTAATTCCGTCTATCGCAAGTATAGCCGGCACAGATGCTCTTAAAAAGATACAAACCTATGCTGAGGGCGCGTGGAAAGATGAAAAAGTAAAAAAAGCCATGAGCATTTACTATGAGATGGCACAAAAAGGATATATTTTAAAAGGAACTACAGGTATGAACCATACTCAGGCACAGACAGAGTTTTTAAAGGGTAATGCTCTGTTCTGTCCAAATGGAACCTGGTTTGCTGCCGAAATGAAAGATGTTATTCCTACAGAAGGCTTCTCTTTCGGATTTATAGCACCGCCTGTATTTAATGCCGGAGATCAGCAATATGCTCAGGCAGGTACATCATATTATGTCATACCTGCAAAGGGCAAAAATCCTGAGCTTGCAAAAGAATTTTTAAGATACCAGTATACTGAAGCCAGTGCTAAATTAAATTCTGAAAAAACACAGGCTGTAACCTGTATAAAAGGTGCTGTTGAATTTGCAAAGCCATATGTAGACTCTTCAATATATGAGGCCTTTAAGACCTATGATCAAGGTGTAAAACCTGTTATGATGAGCTGGGCTGCTGTTGCCGCATCATCAGTAAAACCTGGTGATGCCATATGGAATCCTTTGACTGCAGTTTCCAACAAGCAGAGTACCGTGGATCAGTGGAGTGAAAAGATTGAAAAAGCAATGGCGACATTAAGAGAAGATATCGCTGCAGCTAAGTAATAATTTCATAAAGTCAATTACGGTTGAAACCTCAGGCGAATATGTGTTTTAGCCTCAAAACCAAACTATCGGTTTTCTGCTGATAGTAATTGACTTTTAACAAAACCTTCCGGATACAGAAAATAAATATTCGGAAGGTTTTGTTACTGAAAGAACCAGGTAAAACCAGGTTTTAAGGTTGAAGGGAAAAATGCTTTCAACTGCTTAAGTTATGTCCGCGGAGCGGACATGGGAGGATTAAATGAAGAAAAAAAGTCAAAACATATTCATTGCAATTACAACACTGCCGGCGCTGCTGTTCTACTCTGTTATTTTTCTCTATCCCATATTCCGTGCCATAATAATGTCCTTTTACCGGTGGAGCGGATTGACATCGGGCACAGAGAAATTTATAGGGTTAAGAAATTTTGAAAAGCTGCTGGGGGATGAAACCTTCTGGCATACCTTGAAAAACAGTGCCATACTGATGCTGATAGTACCAACGGGGATTGTTGTGCTGGCCTTGTTCTTTGCAGTATTATTTACCAGGAACAATTACAGTGAAAACAACATACACAGGGCAATATTTTTCTCTCCCAATGTGCTTTCTGTTGTAGTCATTTCAATGCTATGGCAGCTGATTTACCATCCCTCACTTGGAATATTTAATACTTTCCTCAAAAGTGTGGGGCTGGAGAGCTTGACCAGAGTGTGGCTTGGAGATTCAACAACTGCGCTGCTCTGTGTAGCTGCAACAATGATTTGGAGCTATATAGGATTTTATCTGGTATTGTTCATGGCAGGTATTCAGGGAATACCTGAGCACCTCTATGAAGCAGCGGTTATAGATGGTGCCGGAGAAACAGCACAGTTTTTCAAAATAACACTCCCATTATTATGGGAAATAATGAGAGTATCCTTTGTCTTATTAATATCAAATGCATTTTATGGAGCGCTTGTGTTTGTTCAGGTAATGACAAACGGAGGACCCGACAATGCTTCACTGACTGTAGTCAACTACATGTATAATCTGGCTTTTCAGAATTCAAACATGGGGTATGCTACTGCGGTGGGAGTTGCAATATTTGCAATTGGAATATCCTTGTCCTTGGCTGCCGATAAAATTTCTAAGAGAGAAACTGTGGAGTTCCAGTAGATATGAGCATGAAGTATCACAATTTCAGTATGAATTTTACAACGCAGCTGATTGGAGGTTAGCTTGAAAGACTTCACTTGCGTTCGTCTTCCAAACTAACCTGTGAACTCATAGCCGTGCGAAATATTCAAAGTATTTACCAATACTTTGAAAGCGCACATAGCCAATTAACCTCCTTTATTCGCCTTACAGCGGATGAGGGAGTAAAGAGATTTCATTACAGTTTTGTGGCCGCTATTGCGGCTCATGGAGGTTAATATGAGAAACAAGGGTGGCAATATTATTGTAAACAGTATTATGAGAGTATTTCTTATGTTTTGCTCTCTAGTATTTGTATTTCCATTTATATGGTCAATTTATAGTTCGTTAAAAACATCTCGTGAGTTTTTGGAGAATCCTTGGAATCTTCCTGAAACATTCTATTTTCAAAATTATTATAATGCATTCGTAGAAGCCCATATGGGAAACTACTTCCTGAATTCTGTTATCATAACCGTAATTTCAGTAGCTGTATGCCTCTTAATCAGTTATACAACGGCATATACTCTGACCAGATTCAATAATGTTTATACCAGAATAGTTAAAAGAGCATATATGTCGGCTTTTATGCTGCCTGCGATATTTGGCTTGATACCATTGTTTCTGTTAATGAACAAGCTGAAGCTGTATGACAGCAGACTAGGCCTTACAATAATTGACATAACGGTTATACTGCCGTTTTCAGTATTTGTTTTAACAGGCTTTATGGCAGGTATATCGAGAGAATACGAAGAAGCAGCGGTTATTGACGGATGCTCCAGGTATGGAATAATGTTCAAAATTATATTACCCTTGGCAACGCCATCAATTATAACAATTGCCATATTTAATTTTATGGGGGTATGGAATGAGTATATATATGCTGCAACCCTGATAGTTACAGATACAAAAAGAACCCTGCCTGTTGGACTGGTGAACCTTATGGCGAGGCAGCAGTACCATACTGATTGGGGAGCATTATTTGCAGGTATGGTTATTATCATGCTTCCATCATTGATTATATATATACTGATGCAGGAGAAAATAACCTCCGGTATCGCATCAGGCGGGATTAAAATGTAAATAGCATAGGAGAGAATTCACTATGGCCGAAAAAATAATAGGAATCATTACACAAACTGATAGTGATATTTTGGACATTCTTAAAAGTCACAGCGGAATTATACTAAGAATAATTAAGCCTGAAAATATTACAAAAGAATTGTTGGAGGAATGTCATTCAATAGCTGTTCTGGCAGGAACCGAAAAAGAACCTTTACTGCTTAAACCCTGGGAGAGGATTGCAGTTGAAGAGCAGCTCAAAAAGGGAAAAAAGGTATTCAGCGAGTTTTGTCTCAGCTTGGGTCATGTATATACCCAGGAGCCCTCCTGTACGAGGTTTGAAAGGCTCTGCTTCTGCCATGACGGTATTTCAATAGACGGTATAGCCTATGGGGATATTCTGGACGAGCAGAACAATACAAGGGTAAAGCCCTGGGATATTACCTGTTCCAAGAACAGACCCCTGCTTCAGTATGTAAAAGTCAACGTACACAGCAATACCGAGGTTACAGAACAAATGCTTGAAAAAATAGACGAGAGAGCTATATGGTTTGATGAACCTGATAATCTTCTGGTTTGTGCCTTTAGAATTTCTAACTTTGTTAAGGCAAGATTTTCACCGGTTAAAAAGTGGAGGAGCTTGATTAAATATATACTGGAATGGCTTAGTGACGAGAAAATAGCTTTGGACAGTATTGAAAACTCGTATAGTCTTAAGGGGTATAAAGATCTCCAGTCCTTTGATGAACAGGTGAAAGAGTCGGTAAAGGAGGGCATGGCCTGGTTTGAAGGAGCTGAGCTGCTTGTTGATAACGGCAAGGGCGGCCTTAAGGAAGGACTTGCCACTGAAATATTCCCTGACGGAAGTCAGAGGCTGCTTTCCAGCTTAAGGCATGACTGTATGGGGGAGGTTTCCTTTGCTTATTTTTTGCAGCATATGCGGGAGAAAAATGAGAGAAGTCTGGAAATATCCAATAACCTTTCAGCCATTTACTTTAATTTTATGCAGATAAAAGAAGAGGGGCCTTTTAAGGGAATGCTGAGGTGGACTAATCAAGGCTGGGGAGTCTGCTACCAGGATGATGTGGCAAGGACACTGCTGCCCGAACTTCTTAAATGTCTGTATACAGGTGAAAAACTCTATCTTGATGAGTGTGTAGAGGCTTTGAAGTTTCTGGTGAAGACCACAGGAACTGATGGCACCAGGGTATTCAGGACTGATATAAAGGATATGGATGAAGCGCTCAGAAAAAAGCTGGCTGAAGAGCCGGGTAATTTCCCAAGTGCACACTATAATGCTTTTTATTCTGCGGCCCTGCTGCTTGCGTACAAATTAACCGGTATTAGGGAGTTCAGAGAAACCGGTATAAAGGGTCTGGAAACCATAATGTCGGTATATCCGGATACAATCAGAGAGCATAGTGAAACTCAGGAATTATGCAGATTGATAATGCCGCTGACATATCTCTATTGGATTACAAAGGAAAATAAACATAAAGAGTGGCTTTACAAGGTTACTGAAGATTTACAGAGGGTTAGACACAAATCAGGTGCATACCTTGAGTGGGATACAGGCTACAAGTCAACCAGATTCGGGAAGAATAATGATGAATGTTCACTATTAACCAAAAACGGAGATCCTGTTGTGGACCTGCTCTACTCATTAAACTGGTTGCCGTCTGCCTTTATTCAGGCGCATATGGTAACCGGCGACAAGTACTTTTATGACTTGTGGGAAGATATTGCCAGATTTATGATGTCGGTGCAAATACGTAGCAAAAATAAGCAAATTAACGGCGGATGGGCTCGAGGAGTGGATGTTGAGCTTATGGAGGTATTTGCTCTTCCCAATGATCTGGGGTGGGGACCCTGGGCAATGGAAACCGGCTGGACGGTCGGTGAAATTCTGGCAGGGCTCCAGATGGGATTAATTAAAGAGCAGTTAGTCAAGTTCTATTCATAAACACAAGAACTGCTAAATCAAATATTATTTTAGGAGGTATAAAACTGTGAACAGGTTAAAGAATTTTAAGGTATTGTTAACAGTTGCTGTAATTATAATTTGTACAGCTGCTGTAAGTTATTTCACTGTTACTGAAATCAAGGCTGCTAATGATAATTTCATAATTGGTGCGTACGGAAATCCTGAAGATCCCTATATTAATGCTCAAACATTCCAATATCTGGCGGATGCCCATGTAAATACTCTTCAAATGAGCTGGGGGTATACATCAAATAATGAGCCTGTTATAAATCAGATACTTGATCTGGCAAATCAATACGATGTTGGTGTTCAGGTATCGGATATCAGGCAGAGACCCTGGTGGTATGAGCACTATTCACATTCTCAGATAGACTCTATTGTAAACGCCGTAACTTCAAGCTATAAAAATCATCCTGCCACTAAGGGATATGTGGCTTTTGAT
The DNA here is from genome assembly GCA_023400235.1 of Bacillota bacterium. Lineage (GTDB taxonomy): Bacteria > Bacillota > Clostridia > Acetivibrionales > DSM-1351 > Ruminiclostridium. The sequence continues at coordinate 12,082 of JAEXFI010000014.1, read as the reverse complement.
GAGCCCGGCTTTGCCAGTTTTGAAATTGACAAAGCTGCGTACGCAATGAAAAGGTTTTCACACTATCAGCCAAATTCCTTTAATAGTTTGAATTTACTGCCAACCTATGCGGCTGATATAGGAGTAGCTAATTATAGAAACTACATTTTGCAGACTATTAATAATGCCGGTGCTCAGAATATCAAAAGCTTGAGCTATGACCATTATCCATTCCCTAAACCAAGCGGACAGACCTCGGATTATTACCAGAATGCTGAAATATTCAGAGAGGCATGCCTGAAGTATGGCGTTAAAAATATGTCTGTTTATTTGCAGACCTGTGACTTCGGAGGACCGGGCGCCGGAGTTCGCATGCCAACTCAAGAGGAATTGAGATGGAATATATATACCAGCATTGCCTATGGTGCCAAAGGATATTACACCTTTGTCTGGTGGGTTCCCAAACTCAATACCGACATGACCTACGCTGTTATGAACAGAGATGGTTCGCCTTCCCCAATATATCCCTACATGAAAGCTATCAACTCTGAAGTTGAAAAGCTGGGACCAACCCTTATGGGTCTGGATTCTCTTGAGGTATACCATGCCGGTTCCTGGCTTCCTGCAGGTACCAATCCGGTGCCGTCGGGCTACTTCTGGCAGCCATTGAATAATGTGAACAATCACATAATATCACATTTTAAGGATGCATCCGGAAGAGAATATGTGATGGTGGTTAATGACGATTACTCCAGCAGTCAGACACTGAGCTTCAATATACCGTCAAAGCCATCCAATATTACCGAGGTTTCAAAAACTACAGGACTTGAGGTGGCTACAAACTACAACAGTTCAACAGGGAATATATCTGCGGTATTTTTGCCGGGAGAAGGCAAGCTCTATGCAATAACAGGTGCTGCAAACTGTACTTACACAGTAAATGATACAGATACAAATATAATTTACACCGGGTCCAGCTGGGGCTATAACGGCAACAGAGGAATCGGAGAGTATGGAAATGATATTCATAATGCAACTGCAGATGGGGATTATTTTGAATACAACTTTGCAGGTACCGGTGTTCAATACATTACAGATAAAGGAAGTAACAGAGGAACTGTAGATATATATATCGATGATGTATTCCAGCAGACAGTTGACTGCTATAGTCCAACTATGCAGACCCAGCAGGCGGTATTCGGTAAAACCGGCTTAGCCTTTGGCACACATACAATAAAAGGTGTTAAAAGAAGCGGAATTTATATGGATGTGGATGCCATAAAGGTTTATAAAGGTACAGCCCTGTCACCTGCACCTGCAGCTGTTACACCTGATATAACAACTTTGAAGCATAATGATACCGATACACGGATATTATACAGCGGGGACAGTTGGGGTTATGACCGCAACAGAGGTGCCGGAGAATATAAGGATGATATACATTTTATGCTGGAAAATGAGGATTATTTTGAATTCACCTTTAATGGCACCGGTATACAGTACATATCAAATAAAAGAGCCAACTGCGGAACTGTCGACATATACATTGACGGAGTTTTCCAGCAAACAGTAAACTGCAACAGTTCAGGTACCAGCAACCAGCAGGTGGTATTCAGCAAATCAGGCCTGGCTGCAGGAACTCATAAGATAAAAGGAATAAAGAAAAGCGGAACTTATATTGATGTGGATGCTTTTCTGGTAGATGAGACAAATACTGCTGCTTCATTCTCAAATCTTGCAGTTGGAAAGACCTACAGCAAGGAAGTCCAGCCTGCAGCTAATTACCCAGATACAGGAGATACGGAGTCCACCGATGGTGTAATTGCCGGAGCCTTTACAGATGGCAAATCTTACGGTTATCCCATAGCAAGCGGACAGAGTATTACCGCTAACATAACCGTTGACCTTAATTCAAACCAGGTCTTAAAACAGGTTAGGTTTTTAAAGCATAATGGCAGCGTACAAAATTATTCACCGGACAGTATAACTGTTTACACCAGTACAGACGGTGTAAATTTCACACAAAAGGGATCAACGGTTAATGCACAAAACAATTGGTACATAATTAATTTTGCAGATGCTTCAGCCAGATATGTAAGAGTAAGTGCAACTAAAGCTTACGGAAGTAATGCTGATTGGCTGTTTATTGATGAACTCCAGGCCTATGGTTCGGATTTGGTCACAAATGTTGCCGCAGGAAAAACCTATAAAAAGGAGATATTACCTTCGGGCGCATATCCGGATAACGGGAATTCAGAATCCACAGATGGAATCCTGGCAGGGGCCTTCAGTGACGGGAAGTCATATGGTTACTCCATAGCGGAAGGAAAGAACGCTAATGTTTCTGTAACCGTAGATCTAGGTGCAAGCAAAACTCTTAATACTGTAAGAATGTTAAAATACAATGGGACCTCACATAATTATTCTCCAGATACCATAACGGTATATACCAGTACCGACGGCATTAATTTTGTTCAAAAGGGTCAATCGGCAGCAAGCTCGGATAACTGGCTCAAGGTGAATTTTGCAGATGCTCAGGCAAGGTTTGTAAAAATTACGGCAACAAAAACTTTTGGAACTAATGCTGATTGGATGTTTATTGATGAAATCGAAGTATATGGCAGATAAACGGTAGAATCTAAAAAAATATATAAAAATATAAAATGTAAAACAAGGCAGGGATTTCCCTGTCTTGTTTTATAAATAAAATTATTAAAGCGGCTTATCATTACTTTTTCAGAATACAATTTTAGAGGAGCGGAGTACATAAGATGGACAGTTTAAAAAATACCGTAAATAATTTTTCAAAACAATATAAGGATTTAAAACTTGACGCAGTTAAGGCCGAAAAGACAGGAATGCCGGCCGGAGCATTTTTTCTGCAGAATAACGACATTCTGACACTTCCGAGGGATGACGGAGATTCCAGGTACCGGTATGGTAGAAACGGCTTTAATTTTTGGACTTATTCATCTGGATATATGCACAGTAATGATGGGCTGTTTACTCAATTTATAAAGGCAATAGAAGGCCAGGAGCCAAGAATTGCATTTTTTGCAGGTATAGCAGATGATTCAGGAAGATACGATATAATATCACTTCTGCCGGTACCCAGCTTAAGCGGAGCTTTAGACAATTCCTTTGAGAGGTATGTTGTATTTGCTAAGGCAAGTGCATATTATTTTACAGAAAACCGAGATTGGAGGTTTTCTGTAAGATTATTTCCTGATGAACAAAAATGTGTGAACATTACTTTATCCGTTCAAAATCTGTGTAATCAGAGCAAGCGATTGTTTATTTCTACATATCTTAATCCCTTTATGGTTCATAGTTTCTCTGAAAATGTAGAAAATCGCTGGTTCAGGGAAGCCAGATATTTAAAAGCTCAGGAAGATGGCAAGCTTGGCAGTTTTGTAATAAAGGTTAATGAGGATATAAGCAGAACCGCTTCGGTATCTAATTACGGGGTAGTTCACCGCTGTTTGGAGTTTGGACCTCATAGTCTGCTTGTAAAGGAGGAGATTACCACATCAAGATATCAATATGTGGGAGGCAGCAGAGCCAGCCTGCATAATCCTGAGTCTCTGAGAGCAGGAAGCTTCGGCACTCAAAAACATGTATGTGCTTTTACCGATATCGGGATAGCAGGAGATATGCTTCATATGGAGGTGGCCGGCTCCGGAATGGTCAGATACGATTCGCGATTTTGCTATGCTGCAAATTGCACAGACAAAGCTCCGTTGGAAAATTTGCTGTCGGCAGGAATATCTGCTTTTGACATCGACAGAAGGCTTGCTGAACTTGAAGCAGGCGAAGAACAGGCTGAGGAACAGCTGAGTGTCAGTGTCAAAGGCTCCAAATCACAAAAAATCAAAGACGGGGTGTTTAATCCTTTTGTATATCACCTTAAAAAGCAGGTGGAATTCTGTTCCTTGGTAAAAGGATATATTCAACCCTATTCACTGTCTCTTATAGGAGTCCGGGATATATTTCAGTCCCTTGAAGGCTTGATTTTCTGGAAGCCTAAGGCTGCAAGGGATAAGATGCTTGAAGCCCTGAATTTTATATTTACAAACGGAAGAACACCCAGGCAGTATTCTCTGCCGAGGATTGAAGGACAGGCTCCAGAAATGGATTTAAGACCCTTTATTGACCAGGGAGTGTGGATAATATCTGCAATACATACCTACCTTAAGGTAACCGGTGATATGGGATTTCTGAGTGAACAATGCGGCTATTATGAAATAGTTGATGAAAAGAAAGGGCTAGTAGCAAGGAGTCAGGAAAAAGACAGCGTATTACTTCATATGTTCAGAATAATGGATTACCTGCTGTCAAACCGCGATTTTGAAAATACTGGCTGCATCAGAGCTCTATATGGGGATTGGAATGATGCACTGGATGGCCTGGGAGTGAGCAGCAGAGAGGGAGTGGACTATGGTACAGGGGTTTCTGTTATGGCTTCCCTTCAGGTATATCAGAACCTGTCTGAAATGATGGATTTGCTGGTTAGGCTTGATGAGAAGGTATATTCCAGCCGAATTGACTCATACAGGGAAGCTAAAAAAGAGCTGGAACTTAATTTGCATAAATATGCCGTAATAGCTGACGGAAATGGTGAACTCCGCATATTACATGGCTGGGGTGACCAGAGGTCATATTTTGTGGGGAGCTTTGACGATTCCGACAACTGTTCCCGTCATGGCCTAACATCCAATGCCTTTTGGGTACTCAGCGGGTTATATGATATTAATCCGGGAATAAAAGAAACAATACTAAATGCTTTTAAAGCATTGGATTCAAAATATGGCTACAAAACCTTTGAGCCTCATTTTTCACCTAATACACCTGGTGTGGGGAGAATTCCCAAGCTGCCTGCAGGAACTGCGGAAAACGGTGCTGCATATATACACGCCACTGCCTTTGCAGCTATGGCACTATACCGTATAGGCCATTCAGAAGAGGCCTGGGAGCAGCTAGTGAAAATATTGCCTTTTACACATGAAAAATTGTCTCATTCTCCTTTTGTCATGCCCAATTCCTATGTATTCAACGAGAAGCTGCTTATTGACGGAGAGTCAATGGGGGATTGGCAGACAGGCAGTTCAAATGTGCTTATTAAAACTCTGATAAGGTATGTATTCGGTTTTGAACCTGAACTGTCCGGTATATGGATTCAGACTGCTTCATGGGTGCCCTTCGAAGAATTTGAATTTTTAATTTCCATAAAAGGCTGTAATATTTGTCTGAAATATAAAAATACCGGAAGCAAGCAGAGGAAGTATAGCGTTAATGGGGTTTTAAGGGCTGGCATTTACAATGAAATTATGGGGCAGGATAGAATATGGCTGCCGGAGGAAGAATTAAAATGCCGGTCAATTGAAATAGGAATTGAAGACTAAAGGCTGCTTAGCTTAAAATATATGTTGTACTGTGTTATTATCCCATCTTTGACACTGGTGAGGAAAAAGCTTGTAACCCTTTGATAATATGGGGGTACAAGCTTTTTTGTGTTGTGAAAAAGGGAGTAATATTTTCTCACTTTGACCTTCATTTAGTATTAGGATTGCCTGCCCCATAAGTGTTTTAAGCTTTTAAATTAGATGTGCCGGTGCTTGCCGGGTTTCTAGGTATCAGCAATAATCAGAAAATTTATTTTCATACAGGCCTATGGTATTGGTCCCAGCTGAACATAAATAGTAGGATAATTTAGTATTATAATGGTATAAATATTTTAAAAATACCTAGTATTTTTTGGTTATTATTCCCACTAATTCTTGACTCATAAATAGAAAACAATATATAGTCTTTTCTAACTGTTACTGCTTCGGAAACTGTACCTCCTAGTAACTCAATAAGTCCTCTTTCCATGTCGCTTTTAGTTTGCGAAAGTAATTGTGACTTTGCCCATTCATTAAAATCGCTTTTGTTCGGATTCGTAAAGAAAAGTATTGCTGCAATAATTCCTATAACTGCTATAAAGCTAATAGAACCTTTTGATCGAGAAGTTGGATTACCATAAAATTTATCTTTATATAAGTTATTATTAAATAGACCTTCGTCGTTTTTTGCTTTATCTAGTAAATCTTGTTCAATTTCTTTCATTTGTTTTTTAAAGTTTTTTTGAGTTTTATTCATATTGCACCTAGCCTAATTTAATTTTTACAAAGATTTTAATACAATGGAATAATATGTAACATAATATGCTATTTTGCAATAAAAGTCCATATACTTTTACCAAGTAAGGATTTTTATTTAGAGTTATTGGTTGAGTCAGAAAAGACCACACTTCAAGAAAACCCGTCCTGTCCATTTGTTTTGAAATTTTCAATAGCATTGGTGGTGTTGTATATGATAGATTATGGCATTAATTTTCGAGAGGGGTATTGTAGGGGTAAAATCAACTTTCAGACATAACAAAGAGCTATAGGTAAAAACCTGTAGCCCTTCATTTTGGCGGAGAGTTAGAGATTCGAACTCTAGAGGACCTTGCGACCCTACATGATTTCCAGTCATGCGCCCTCGACCAACTAGGCGAACTCTCCATATAAAAACTATTAAATTTTCAAGAGGCTACAAGATGCAAACTTTTAATATTTTACTTTATTTCCAGTCGTGCGCCTTAGACCAGCTCAGCCATCTCTCCACTTAAAATATGCGGTTCTTTTTAAGCCGCTTTTATATTTTACATTACACCATAGTACTTGTCAACATCAAACTGTCATAAAACATCAAGGCATAACCTTCCAAGGGAGAACCTTACTCACAAGGCAGCTATTGACAGTGTAAAAACCCCTGAAACAATATACAATAGAATTGTGAAATACCCTTAACAATCACTTGACCGGCCTTTTGGCCGGCTTTTTTATTGTCTATCCCATTGAACATATAATCGGTCAGCGTACTAACCTGTCACCTTGAAATTTATAACATTACCTATTTTAGTATGACTGCAAGGCTTAAGCTTGGAATTCAAGAAGCCGTATTCACTGTTTAAGATCTCGTGGCAGCTTACAAAAATATTTTCCTGAGATATCTTTCTCACACAATTGATTTCCTCAAGATTTTTGTACAGACAAGCCTTTACGTCGGGGTCCAGGCCTCTGGTCTTCATGATTATATCCGTTGCAGCCTCCACCGACAAGGCTTTACGATAGGGTCTCTCCTCGGTCAGAGCCGTAAACATATCACTTACTGCCAGTATACGGGAGCCCAGTGTGAGCTTGTCAGCTCCAAGCCCGAAGGGATAGCCCGTACCGTCCAGCTTTTCATGGTGGAGGGCTGCCCAATCTCGGACCTTGTCAAGTCCCGGCATTGAATTGATGATTCTGTAGGTATGATAGGTGTGACTTTTTATGACATTGTACTCATGCTTGGTAAGCGGTCCGGGCTTCTCAAGAATATTCTCCGATATGGAAAGCTTGCCCAGGTCGTGCATTAGCCCGGCACAATGCATAAGCTCACAGTCCTCCCGGCTGAATCCCAGCTTCGCAGCCAGACTGCTGGCACTGGTAGCCACACCTATGGAATGTGTGGCTGTAAATTTGCTTCGAAAATCAATAATCCTGTGCGCTACATTTGCAAATTCAAGCAGGCGCTGGTTATCAAGTGTTACTATGTATGATGACAATTCCTTGCTTATTAGCTCATCAATATAGGGCGTCACTATGTCAAACCAAAAATAGGGCTTTGGGGCAAGCCCTTTGAAGGCTTCTACTGCTTCCGGCAGGAATACTGTTCCTTTGCGGTTCTCAACCTGGTCAACTATAAATTTCCTCTGGTTTAATATCTCCATGTTTCTGTTGATGAGAATGTCGATTCTATCGGCAAGGTGGAGTATATGGCTTGCTCTGGGTATTTTATATGCATCCAGATAACCCTCTGCCTCTTCCTCCCAGAACACGTGATGGAACTTGATTATTTCGGCTGCTGCCTTCAGTTCCTGTGAATCGCTAAGTATAAACCAACCCTTGTAGCCGTGAGAATGCCTTTCCATGGCGGAATTTCCATAGTCAAATTCGAATAATGAACTTCTTTCCGAAAGATTGACTGCGCCGCAGTCATGCAGCAGCCCAGCCAATACAATATCCTTGAGCTCAAGGTCTGAATAATTCATTTCCTTTGCAATGCTGTATGCAATGTATGCAACTCTCTTATGGTGATTGGACAAGCTGGAGTCGATGAGATCAACGGCACCGGAGAGTGATAAAACCATATTTATAATGGGTATTTGAAGCTCCATACTATCACCTTTATCTATTTCAAAATATAACTGGAATAATTTTATATAAACCTGTCTAGAGATATTTTACTATAAACCGGAAGTATTTGAAATGAGTCTATGGGGAAAAAATCGAAAATAAGTCTGGAATCGGTGAAAAATTGTACTAATAAGTAAAATTTTAAAGAATAATGTAGAAAAATAGCACTTAGAAAGGAAACAGCTTCAGCAAATGTCAACTATGGAACCCGGGGACAGGGTATTGTATAATTAGGTTAATAAAGCTTACAGGAGGGAGTCCATTTGCAGAATGCTGAAGTAATAATTGTTTATTTTACCATTTATAGCGTTATTGGATGGATATGTGAAGTCATTTACTGTTCGTTGCTGGCAAAAAGGCTTGTAAACAGGGGCTTTTTGGCAGGTCCTTACTGCCCTGTCTATGGATTTGGGGCTCTCTTCATTATATGGATACTTGAACCGGTTGAATTCAGCATTCCTATCATATTTATAAGCAGCATTGTAATTACAAGCACAGTCGAGTATATTACAGGCTGGCTGCTTGAGACATTTTTTGCAACCAAGTGGTGGGATTACAGCCAAAACAGGTTTAATCTTGAGGGCAGGGTATGTCTTAAGAATTCCGTATACTTTGGAATCATGAGTGTCCTGCTGGTCAAGGTGGTGCATCCATTCACGGAGTATCTGGTTTCAAGCCTGCCTGCCTTATATTTGAATATTGTGGTCTTGCTGCTGCTGGCTGCATTTACCGTGGACAGCATCTTTACCCTGAATACATTGGTAAATCTTAATGAACGGCTTAAAAAGCTTTATGAGTTTACGGAAGAGCTCCGCAGGAATTCAGATATTGGAGAGTGGTTCAACGAAAAGGAATTTCTCAAAAGCTTTGAAAAGCTGAAGGTTATCCTGGAAGAGGGAAAGGCCGGACTTAGTCACAGGATAGAGGAAGGAAAGGCCGGATTGAACCATAAGATAGAAGAAGGAAAAGCCGGATTGAACCACAAGATAGAAGAAGGAAAAGCCGGCTTTAACCACAAGATAGAGGCAGGCAAAAATGACCTTAATAAAAAGCTTCGAGAGAATTTTGAAGCTCTCACCTCCAGGAACGGAAGCGTACAAAGACTGTTTCGGGCGTTTCCTCATATGCGGAGCATGAGGTATAACGTGCAGCTCAGCCACTTGAAAGAGGTGCTTAAGGATATAAAAAGAGATTTGAAGCAAAAAGTAAGCAAATAAGTAAGCAAAGAAGTAAGCAAGCAAATTAATAAATTAACCTGTTCAGACTCCTTGTACTGAACAGGTTTTTTAACTTTCTCTTATATTATTGACATGAATGTTTATTATGTATATACTGTATATGTAACATATATAACAGTATATACAATGAACCGGAGGAATTAAGTGAAAATAATTATTTCCAATACATCTGGGATACCCATCTATGAGCAGATAAAGGAGCAGATAAAAAGTGCCATCCTTTCAGGAGAGATTGAAGAAAATGAACTGCTGCCTTCTCTGAGGCAACTTGCCAGAGACTTGAAGATCAGCGTTCTGACTACAACCAGGGCATATACCGAGTTGGAGCAGGAGGGCTTTGTCACCAATGTTCAGGGCAAGGGCTGCTATGTTATGGGAAGAGGCTCGGAGCTCATCCGGGAGCAATTGCTCAGAGAGGTTGAGGATAACCTGTCTGCGGCGATTAAAGCTGCTGGAAGGGCTGGGATATCTGGAGAAGAACTTGTAAAAATGCTAGGTATACTTATGGAGGAGGATGAAAATGAGTAATGCTATTGAAATCCAGGGACTAAAGAAGGAATATGACAAATTTACGTTAAAGGATATAAGCTTTTCCCTTCCCCAGGGATATATAATGGGACTGATAGGGCCGAACGGGGCAGGGAAAACAACTACAATAAAGCTGATGCTGAACATGCTGAAAAAAAACGCCGGCAGCATTAAAATATTAGGCATGGACAGTATTAACGACCAGAATAAGATAAAAGAAGATATGGGAGCTGTTTTTGACTCAAACTACTTTGTTCAGGATTGGACTGTCAGGCAGGTGGATAAATCCGTGGGAATTTTTTATAAGGCCTGGGACAGCGGGAAGTTTAGGGAAATGACAGAAAGATTCGGACTTGACCTGAATAAAAAAATAAAGGAGCTTTCAAGAGGCATGCAGATGAAATTAATGCTGTCCTGCGCCTTCTCCCACGATGCAAGGCTTCTGATACTGGACGAACCCACAAGCGGGCTGGACCCGGTTGCCAGGGATGAGTTGCTGGAAATACTGTCGGAATTCATACAGGACGGCACGAGAAGTGTGCTCTTTTCCACTCATATAACCTCAGACCTGGACAAAATTGCAGATTATCTGACCTTTATCAACAATGGAAGTCTGTTTTACACAGGTCCGAAGGACGATTTTACAGGTGGTTTCAGAATGGTTAAGGGGGGCAAGGACGAGCTCAGCCATAGTCTGGAAGAGAAGCTGCTTGGCAAAAGAAAATATTCCACCGGCTTTGAAGGACTTATCAGGAGTACGGATATCAGGGAATTCAGCCATCTGAGCTGCGAACCGGTTTCAATCGATGACATTATAGTTTTTACAAGCAAAGGAGGCAAATGAAATGAATAATGTTTTAAAAATGCTGAGCCTGGATATTTCATTGATAAAACCCTATTCCAAATCCCTGCTGGTGGTTTTTATTGCTCCTCTTATAATAATATTAAGCACCCAGGATATTGTTTCGGGGTTTATATTCTGCATGAGCATAATGGCAATGACCTCCAATTATACATTCTCAATTGCTGAGAAAAACGATTTGAATAGGCTTTATGGGTTGCTGCCGGTCACCAGGAAGGACATAGTTGGGGGCAGGTATCTGTTCTCAGCACTTGCCGGCCTTATTGCGGCTATTTTCGGAAGCATCATGAACATAGCCTTCTTCATTCTCACAAAAAAGCCTTTTAATATGGAGGAGGTAATTGCGTCTGTCAGCGTGGGATTGACCATGTATATGTTATTTACAGCAGTCCAGCTGCCGGCCTATTTTAAATTTGGTGCAATCAAGGGGAAATTCATATCTTTTATACCCTTTCTGGGGATTTTCCTGGTGGGTATAATAGCCAAGGGCATTAAACCTGAGACAATGGAGAAGCTTTCAAATATAGCAGTTTTAAATAATACAACTGCATTATTTGCAATATTCCTACTTTTGGACATTGTACTTTATAGCATTTCAATAGGGGTTGCGCAGAGAATCTACAATAAAATGGAGCTTTGAAATAAAATGGCTGCTGGATAAGAGGCAGCCATTTTATTTCTGACACATTAAAGGAGTTGATTTATATAAACTGCAGTTATACATTAATATCAGCAAAACCGACAGCTATATCCAGCACAATCTTAAAAGGCTTTAGCTTATTGAATTTACAAGGATTCTTTAGTTTTTCCATCGCTTTACCTCGCTGAGACTTAATTAGGTTCCACAGGAAAAATAATAACTCCTGACATTAAAGGCAGCGTGACATGAATGTGAAGAGCGTGTGTAGAATGCTGGAAAAATAAAAAACTTGAAACAAGGGTTGTTTCCGTGTAGAATATATATGCTGAAGTTAATCATGAAGTTTATGGCATTAACTTAGGGTTGCATGGAGAAGTATCGAAGTGGTCATAACGGGGCTGACTCGAAATCAGTTTGACGGAAACGTCACGTGGGTTCGAATCCCACCTTCTCCGCCACAATTCGTCTGAAAAGCCTGATTTATCAGGCTTTTTGGCATTTAAGAAGAAAAAAGACACTGAATTTTGAACTGATATTTTCAAATTCAGTGTCTTTTTTGAATTTTGTACGAAAA
>JAEXFI010000007.1 GCA_023400235.1 Bacillota bacterium | reverse complement strand
GGATTCTGGAATTTAATAGAGTCCTTTACAATGTACACGAATGTACATACATTTGCATGTATTTGTCACTGTTTACTTTTCAAAGTCCATTCCTCAAAAGCATTGTTACCGCTGCCTTTCAAGGCTTTTCAACTGTTTGCTTGCCGCAATCAGCTTTTATATAATATCACGCCTTTTCAGCTTTGTCAACAGTTGATTTTAAAGTAATTAATTCCATACTCTCTTCTCAACGTTTATAGTTTCTAACGGCATGTCCGCCGCGCCTTGCGACGGCTTTGCTAGTATACCACCGGCTGCGGATTCTTTTCAACCTCAGGTTATCCTTGTTTCATTCAAAAATCGCCCAATAAACTGATTTACATTATGTATACTTTCTCTCCAGTCGTCATACTCCTCATAGATTGGGTTTTTAAGCCTGTCCTAGCAAATATTTATTAATTAATAGGTATCCCCTCCTAAGAATCATATAATTATACTTAAGTGTACGGTAAAATCGTTATGAAGATACCCTTGTTCAATTTTTACATTCCACTGATTCATATATTTTTTACTCAAAGTTTCAAAGACCTCCTCAGGTGAAAAATAAAAATATTTATTATCCCTGTCCTTTGACTTATCCCATAAAAGATTGAAGGATATCTCTTCCCGTGCCAATGCTTGAAAAATATCAACTGCTTCTGACATAAATAACTGGTTATTTCCAAGGTTAAGATTAAAAATCCCCGAGGAGAATATTACATCAAAGGATTTCTCATTATATGGATTGTTCTTAAACAGATCAATACATTCAAATCTGCCGTTAAGCCTTTTCTCCTCCGCTCTTCTTATCATGTGGGGTAAAACATCTATTCCCCTGTAGTCCACGTTGCAGAACCTCTCAGAAATATATTCCAGCAGGTTGCCAGTACCACAACCTACATCCAATACAGTTTTATTGTCCAGCCGGATATCTCCCACAAGCTGTTTAAATCTGAGCCTTTGGGCAGCCTCGCTCTCCCAGCCCAATATGTAATAGTCCGGATATCCTTCTACATTGTTCGCTTCATAGTACTGCTTTATTTTTTCCATATGACTCATATTCTCACCTGCCATCCTGTCGGTGTTTCCCTCTATATTTATTAAATTTCTTATAATTTATTCCCGGAATTACGCCACCTGCACATTATCTCGCAAATAGAGCAAAACTTGTCTACCGCGCAAACCAGTATGGACTCCACATGTACCGGCGGAATCGGAGTTAACGGGAACATATGCCTCAAGATTATATTTCTTTCAATTTCATTCAGTTCAAACTCTTTCTCTGCATTCCTCAAGGCTGCCACCGGATGATAAAATCCGTGCAAAGGCCGTGACGGATCTTTTATATGCCAGTCATACAAAAAATAGTCATGCAGAAGCGCTCCCCTTACCAGGGTCTGCAAATCAACAGGGAGTCTCAATGCCAGTGCAACCCTCACACTGTAATATGCCACAGATATGCTGTGCTCAAAAAGCGTTGTACTTCCGTGCTGCATGTACATTTTTGCCTCACCCAGCCGGGATTTTAAGCATACCTCATCAATATACCGGTCAAGCTCATTCAGTATTTCTGCTTTACTTCTATATGCCTTATTAAGCAAATACATACCCTCTTGATTTTCATATTGTCCAATACACGGAATAAATATTAGTTATTTATACCCAATAAATTATTTATTCACCATATTAATGGGATTACCCTTTAAATAAGCTTCAATATTGTCACGTAAAGTGTTCATAAGCCTGCTCCTTGCTTCCAGCGGGGCCCATGCAAAATGAGGAGTGATAAGGCAATTCTTCGCACCCAGCAGCGGATTGTCAGCTTTTATTGGCTCTGCTGAAACCACATCCACTGCCGCACCTGCCAGTTTTCCGCTGTTCAGGGCATCCGCCACCGCCTGTTCATCTATAACAGGCCCCCTTGAGGTATTTATCAGGTAGGACCCTGTCTTCATCTTTGAAATACTCTCTGTGTTTATCAACGCCTCTGTCTGTTCCGTCAGAGGACAGTGAAGGCTTATAAAATCAGCCTCTTGCAGAAGCTGCTGAAAACCCGTGAATTTTATCTTATCAGTTTCAAGCTCTTTTTTTTCACTCCTGCTGCACACTTTTATATTCATCCCAAAGGCCGCAGCCAGATTTGCAACAGCCTGGCCTATGGCTCCATATCCTATTATGCCAAGAGTTTTTCCTTTTAGCTCAATGAGAGGATAGTTCCAAAAGGTAAAATCCCTGCTTGAGGTCCATGTCCCTCCTAGTACAGCTCTGCTATGTTCCCCCACATGATGGCAGAACTCCAGTATAAATGCAAGTACTAATTGAGCCACTGAACCGGTACTATAGGCAGGTACGTTTGTAACCACCATCCCCAGTTGTCGCGCCGCATCAATATCAACTACATTATAGCCAGTAGCCATAACTCCGATATATTTGACAGAAGGCACCTTTTCAAGTATTTCTTTAGATAATACAACCTTGTTGGTCAAAACTATTTCGGCATCGGATATCCTTTCAATAATCAATTCCTTTTGTGTTCTTTCATAGAGTTTGAACTCTCCCAGTCTCTCTATTCCTCCCCAGGACAAATCTCCTGGATTCATTGCATAGCCATCCAAAACTACAATTTTCATATGTAATAATCCTCCGTTTCCGCTGAAAAGCTTTCCTACTTACTGCAATTGTAGAATTGCTTTTCCCATATGTCAAGGCCGAAATGCTGCTATCATGCCATATTCAAGCCATTTTTATGCTCCTTCTACCACTCTGTGGGTGTGCCTACTTTATTAAATTCCTGATTTGACTTCCTGCACTTAAATAACTTGTTAGCCTTAGACTCCATCCCAGCCAAAAAACCCGGAGATTAATTTCTCCGGGTTTTGCTCCACCTCAGCTTTTACAACATCTATCTCTCGCTTGTTTCTTATCAGGCTGATTTTAGCACCGACGAGTTGTGAGTTATATGAGCCCACTCCTTATTCTTCCTTGAGAAATACCCCAGTATCATTATTGGAACCCAGGTGAGATTGAATATGGGCAAGAGTGCTAATCCCATCAACAGATTTTTGTCCGCCTTTTTTTCATTTAGCAATACCCAAACAGAATAAATATTCTGTATGATAAATGTAGTTAGCGATATTAGTAAAAACAGAACCATGCTCCTGATATTCGGATCATCTATCTGAACAAAGAGAGCCTTTGTTACCTGTAACAGCATTAACAGACTGCCTGCCACATAAATGAAAGGATAAAACATCATTATAACGGTGTCAAAAGACTGAAGGCTCCTTTCTCTGATGAGCTTTAATACACTCTGTCTTCCATAGAGAAATACACAGCTGAAATGTCCCTGCATCCATCTGGTACGCTGTTTCCATGATTGTGAAAGTGTTATGGGCTGCTCATCATATATGACTGCCTCATGAGCCCATCCTATTTTTATGTTACTAAGACATAGCTGAAAGTAGTATTCAACATCCTCTGTCAACGTCTCCACCTCCCAGCCGAAATTCCGGATAGTCTCCAGACTGACGGCATATCCGCTTCCGGTAAGAGTACAGTTTAGCTTGAGCCTCTGCCTGGGCAGCTGGCACAACCTGTTGGCCAGCCAGTAGGTTATGGAATAAGAGGAGGTTATCCATGACTCCCATGGATTTTTCATGTCTCTGTAGCCCTGTACCACCTGGTAGCCTTCCAGCATTTTTTTGTCTATCATATTAAGGAAGTCTTTTGATACCAGGTTATCCGCATCCAGTATGCAAACAGCATCATACTTTGTTTCAGTGCTTAATATAATATCAAACATCCATTTCAGGGCTTTTCCTTTTCCTTTGTTCAAATTGTCACGACGTTCAAAAACCCTTGCCCCACACCCCCTTGCGATTGCTGTCGTGTCGTCACTGCAGTTGTCAGCTACCACAAACACATCATATTTGTCTTTTGGATAATCCATGGCTTTCACGCTTTTGATAGTGCTTCCTATAACCGCCTGTTCATTGTGTGCTGCTATAATGACTGCATAATTTTTCACCGGACCGATATTCTCATTTCTTTGATTAAGTCTTCTCCAGCCGAAAGCAGATATGATAAAGAAGTAACCCATAACAACTGCTACAATCCCTGTCGTCACCGTAAATAACACGTTGATGCTAAAACTGGTATATTTAAAAAATTCCATAGTTGTCCCCCGAAAATTTAATGTCTGCTTTGAGATACTTAGATACTTTTGCCCCTTTTTCAACACCTTTACATATACGCAAAAAAGTTTACTGCAAGCGATGACACCACAGCCAGAAGCATTCCAGCCAGAACATCGGAAGGATAGTGAACTCCCAGGTATAGTCTTGTTATAGCAACAACTGATGCGGCAGCATAGGCAGGAACCGCGGCTCCTTGAATATTCAGCGCCAGTACAGTTGCTATTGAAAATGCGGCGGCGGTATGTCCTGACGGAAAAGAGTAGTAGTCAAGTGGAACCTTGAAGGTATTTATATCCGGCAGCACATCCTTAGGTCTTAGTCTGCATATGCGCCTTTTTAATAGCTGTACCATAAGGTGGCTGGATGCCAGGGCTATTAATGCCTGAATTCCAGCAGCTCTTACTTCTCCGTTTCCCAAGCCGATGACCAGAAAGCAAAAAGATATTGTTGCTGCTCCGCTTCCAAGGTGCGTTAATAACGGCATTACCACATCCAGTACTCTGCATTTCATGGTCCTGTTGAAAATTAAAAGCGTACTCAATTCGGTTTTATAGAGAATTCCCTTTATTTCGCTCATATCTGACCTCCTTGATTGTTTTCCTACTATAAATCATAGCAGACCATTCTTAAGGGCGAATTATGAAATCTTTAAATATTTCTTAACAATTGAGTTTTGGGAAATATTAACCTTATATGAAAAAGTACTAGGGGCTCAAAAGTCCAGGTTTTGGTTTGAGGCTATAGGTATTCGCCTTAAAGGTTCCAACCGTAATTGACTTTATGATAAAATAAATATTATAAAGTCAAAAATTTGTGGCTTAATATCAATTATTAATATACCAAACAGACAGGAGATCAATATGGCAAATGAGTTTTTAGATCTGGCTATAAAAAGAAGGAGTATACGAAAATTTACAGATGAGCCTGTCCCCAGGGAAGCAGTTGAATACTTTATTTCCTGTGCCGCAAACGCACCCAGCGGCTGTGACAGTCAGAACTGGCACTTTATAGCTGTAGACAGCAGGGAGCTGATTGACAGGTTAGCCGATGCTGCAGGCGAATCCGCCCGTAACTTTTACAGTGACGGGTATTCCGGCACTACCCCTGAATTTCTTCTTACCCGGACAAAGGCTGTCAGCTTTTTCAAGAACGCTCCCCTTGTAATATTTGTTTTTTTGGACAGTACAAGGTTCTATGACGAGAAGGCGATTGAAGCCTTTTATGAGAAGGGCTATGACTACCGTGGCATGGTTGACCGGCTGGGGTACTATGACATACTCTCAGTAGGTGCAGCCATACAGAATCTCTTGCTGGCAGTAAGCGAAAAGGGCTATGGTGCCTGCTGGATGAATGACCCCGTTATTGCGGACGATGCTTTGAAAGAACTGCTTGGGGCAGATGACAGACTGCGTCTTTTGAGTGTAATTCCCATAGGACGTCCCAAATACATCCCCAGAGAAAAAGTGCTAAAGGATAAAAAAAGTATTTTGGAATTCCGATAAAAAGGAGTGTTGCAAAATGAAATTACTTTCATTTTACAAGCACTCCCTATAGAAAAACTGCTTGTGGGCCAAACGCTAAGGCCCGCAAGCAGTTTTTCCTTCAGTTCTGCATATTTATACGTTTTGCAACAGCCTCAATCAGTTCATATTCAGTCCATATAATTATGAAACAGCATATTATTTAGCTTCGCAGATATATGTGTTCAATATAGATTCAAGCATTTCCTGACGTCCGGACTTGTTCTGAATCTTTGCTTCCAGAGCGTACTTCTCCAATTCCTTGAAGCCAACTTTACCATCAACGATATCCTTACCGATTCCAGTAGTGTAGCTTGAATACCTGTCTGCAACAAATGACTCAAACTTACCATCTTCAAGCATCTTGTTTGCTATGATAAGACCTTTTGCAAAGGTATCCATACCTGCAATATGTCCATAGAATAAGTCAGCAGGTTCAAAGGAGCCTCTTCTTACCTTTGAGTCAAAGTTCAAGCCGCCCTTGCCAAGTCCTCCTGCCTTCAGCACTTCATACATGGCAAGAGTTGAATCATACAGGTTTGTTGGGAATTGGTCTGTATCCCAGCCCAGCATTACGTCCCCCTGGTTTGCATCTATGCTTCCCAGCATGTTATTAATTCTGCACATTGCAAGCTCATGCTGGAAGGTATGTCCTGCCAATGTAGCATGGTTTGCTTCTATATTCATCTTGAAATATGGATCAAGACCATAAGTCTTCAAGAATCCGATAACTGTTGCAGTATCAAAATCATACTGGTGCTTTGTAGGTTCCTTTGGCTTTGGTTCGATAAGGAATTGTCCGTCAAAACCTATTTCCTTGGCGTAGTCGACAGCCATTTTCAAGAATCTTGCCAGGTTGTCCAATTCCAGCTTGAGATCTGTATTAAGAAGTGTTTCATAACCTTCTCTGCCACCCCAGAATACATAGTTTTCTCCGCCCAATTCCTTGGTGATTTCCATAGCCTTCTTTACCTGTGCTGCTGCAAATGCAAATATATCGGCATTTGGTGATGTTGAAGCACCGTGCATGAATCTTGGGTTGCTGAATGCATTGGTTGTTCCCCAGAGCAGTTTTACATCACTTGATTTCATTCTATCTTTAATTGCTGCAACTATAATATCAAGGTTCTTGTTTGTTTCTGCAAGAGTATCTGCTTCAGGCGCAATGTCTCTGTCGTGGAAGGCAAAAAATGGAACACCCATTTTTTCAGCGAATTCAAAATTTGCTTCTACCTTATATTTTGCTGCATCCATTGCACTCATAGCATTCCAGGGTCTTACATAGGAACCGGCTCCGAACATATCAGCTCCGCCTGCTGCAAAAGTGTGCCAGTAAGCTACTGCAAATCTCAAATGCTCCTTCATGGTCTTTCCGCCTATAACCGCATCGGGATTATAGTACTTGAATGCTAATGGATTATCTGATCCACTGCCTTCAAACTTGATTTTTGAAATTCCGTTAAAAATTTCTGACATAATACCCTCCATCTGCGTGCTTTGCACGCTATTAAATTAGTATTTTAAACCACGTGTATTATATTATCGCTCACAGCCTGTAGCCGAAGAGCTTTTTTAAAGGTATGATTGCCGCCCCAAGTGCAGAGGTGTCCTCTCCGAGTTCCGAAAGGAGTATTTCCACTCTTGATGCCGGATATTTCAAGGCCTTGGCCAAAGCTATGTTTCTCAAGTGCTCCAAAATATCCTCTGAGAATTTTACCAGTTCCTTTCCCAGAACAATTCTGGAAGGGTTAATGGTATTAATGAGATTTGCCAATGCTAGCCCCAGGTATCCCGCCGCTTCCACAAAGATAACCCTTGCAGCCTCATTTCCGGACTTTATGGCGCTTACTATATCATCAATGGTGTTTATAGAGTTAATATCCAGTGTCTCAGAGAAATCAGTTATCAATCCCTGTCTCACCAGCCGCCGTGCTTTTTCCACCATTGATTTGGAGGAGACCAGAGTTTCCAGGCACCCATAGTTTCCACATGCACATTTTGGACCGTTGTGATCCACCATAATATGGCCTATTTCTCCGGCACTCCCGCTGCAGCCTCTGTATAGATTGCCTCCGGCAAAAATGCTGGACCCGATACCGGATTTCATGTTAATACATACAAAATCCTTTTGCTCCAGACAACAGCCCACCCAGTTTTCACATATTGCCGAACACATTGCTTCATTGTCTACATATATGGGGAAATCGCCTATGCCTGACATCATGTGCTCCAGGTTTACCTGCTCCCACCCAAGATTGGGCGCAAAAATTATTTCATGGGTTTTGTTTTCCACCATGCCCGGAACTGAAATACCCACACCCAACAGCCTGTCTTCGCTGATATTGTTCACCCTGACAATCTGGCGCACTTTCTCAACTACAGCACCTATGGATTCGGGAACAGATTGATCAAACCCGCTGGATATTTTATCCCGGTACTCCACATTGCCGGTAATATCCATAAGAATAAATCTTATAAAGTCCACGTCAATATCCACACCAATGGAATAATAGCTTCTAGGGTTTAGTTCGAATAAATTTGGCCTTCTTCCGCCTTTTGATATTCCAATGCCTGCTTCACGGATATAGCCTTTTTCCAGAAGGTTTGAAACTATACTGCCGCTTGCGGTGGGGGAAAGTCCTGAAAGCTGGGCTAAATCTGCTTTTGATACCTGCTTGTTAGTCCGTATCAACTCCAGCAGGGAAGTCTCATTAAATTGCTTTAAAAATTTATTGTTGCCTGTTTTCCCCAACTTCATATGCTGCTCCCCCATCTCCCCCGCAATACTGCAATAAAATCTATATCAACCTGTCACCCTTTTTATTTTTATCAAAGGTCTGACTTAGTAAACTCACATTATAATGTTACACTTACAGACTTAAGCTGACGAAAGCTAAACAAAAGCCTATTTCAATATGTTGCTCAGCTGTGTAAAGTCGTCCTTCATGGATTTATAAAGCTTGGTATAGAGCTTGTAGAAGTCATTGTACTTGCTGATATTTGCTTCAACAGGAGCCAGAGTATCCTTAACCTGGATAACTGCTTCACAAGCTTCCGGAACACTGCTGTACACTCCTGCACCAACTCCTGCAAGTATTGCAACTCCAAGTGCCGGACCTTCATCAGATTTTATCCTGTTAATGCTTGTACCAAACACATCTGCCTGCATCTGTCTCCATATGCCGCTCTTTCCGCCACCCCCGGACGCTCTTACTTCAGATACGCTGACACCCATATCCTTGATTATTTCCATACAATCCTTCAAGCTGTAAGTTACGCCTTCCATGATTGAACGAACAAAGTGGGGTTTTGTATGCTTTGCAGTCAAACCAAAGAATACTCCTTTTGCATTGGGATCCAGGTGAGGAGTTCTTTCGCCCATCAGGTACGGCAGATATATCAAACCATCGCTGCAGGGTTTGATAGTTTCAGCCTCTGCATCCAAAAGCTTGTATACATCTATATCCGACAGTTCTGCCGTCATGAGCTCCTCCATGCAGAAGGTATCTCTGAACCACTTCAGGGACAGACCCGCACCCTGAGTAACACCCATAATATGATAAGTGTCAGGAACTGCATGGCAGAAAGTATGAACTCTTCCAAGGGGATCGATTGTAAGCTTGTCGGTATAAGCAAATACAACACCCGAGGTTCCGATAGTAGATGAAACTATACCAGGTTTTACAATACCGTTTCCAACCGCACCTGCAGCCTGGTCTCCCGCTCCGCCCACTACAACAGTTCCTTCGTTCAAGCCAGTTATATCAGCAGCTGATGCGGTGACCTTGCCTGTAACATCCTGTGATTCGTACATTTTTCCCAGCATGGAGGTGGATATGCCGAGCTTACCCACCACTTCCTCGCTCCACTGTCTCTTTGCTATATTCATCAACTGCATGCCGCTGGCATCTGATACTTCAGTGGCGTACTCGCCTGTCAATCTTAATCTGATATAATCCTTTGGCAAAAGAATTTTTGCAATCTTTTCAAATATCTGCGGTTCATTGTTTTTCACCCACATGATCTTTGAAGCTGTAAATCCTGTAAGTGCAGGATTTGCTGTGATTTCTATCAATCTTTCCTTGCCGATAAGCTCTGTTATCTGATCACATTCAGCCGCACTTCTCTGATCGCACCAGATAATAGCTTTTCTCAGTACCTTGTCTTCTTTATCAAGCAGTACGGCACCATGCATCTGGCCTGACAAGCCCACACCCTTTACCTCTCGCTTATCAACACCACTTTTTAACATTACATTATTTATACTCTCGCAGGTGCCCCTCCACCATTCTTCCGGATCCTGCTCCGCCCATCCAAGATTCGGCTGATAAAGTGGATACTCCACGGTGGAACTTGCTACAGGTCTGCCGTTTTCGTCAAACAATACAGTCTTAACTCCCGAGGTTCCAAGATCGATACCAATTAGAAAAGACAATGTATAGTCCCCCTTTCTAAAATTTTACTTTATAATATTATATTATAAAGTATATCAATTATTCCCCATCCTGTCAAAACGATTTTTGGAAAAAGCAGCAGTTTTTGCTGTCACCTTATTAACATCGTTTTTTCATGATAGCTAAAAACACGCATGGCCTTTTGACCATGCGTGTTTAGAATTTGCATTTTGACTGTTAAAAATACATAATAAAATTTATTGCAGTTTTGTAACTGCGGGCTAAAGTTTTATGCGGCATTCAAAACAAGCCGGACTTAATACAGAACAATTTCAAGCCTGTCAAAGTTTATAGCTTCTCCGAAATGATCGCTGTTAAAGCTGGTCTTTTTGTACAGTCCGAATTCGGTAGAATTCTTTTTGAGCCAGATTGGCACCTCTACATCCAGTTCCTTACAAACCAGTATAAGGCATTCCTCCAGCTGATCCCTGAAATCTCCCGCCGTGTTCTGAGGAACCGCCCAGGTTTCCTTTATTAACTTGCCGTTCTTGATTATTTTGCCGTATAGTTTCAACTTTTCGCTCCTCTTAGTGAGTTATTAATATATTATACAAAGACATGGCTATTATATACCAAAACCCATGATAATAGCAAAGTTTCCTCGTAGCCGGAAAGATTTGAAACTCATATTGCCCGGCGGGAAAAATATAACCGCCGGCAATATATGAATCCACATATTAATCTCCCATCTACGCGCCTAGCGCGTACACAAATAGTAATGAAAGGCACGCAGTGGCTTTCGCTGCTTGAAAGTCACTTTGACACACAGCATGTATCTTTCAAGCTAACCCTCTAATTTCCTTTCATAAGCTTGTGCTCAACAGAATCCACCAGGGCTCTCCAGCTTGCTTCGATTATATCGGTAGACACTCCGACTGTAGTCCATACATCCTGACCATCGGTAGTTTCAATAAGAACTCTTACCTTTGAAGCTGTTGCAAAATTTGAGTCCAGAACTCTAACCTTATAATCTGTCAGCTTCATTTCCGCTATTTGTGGATAGAACCTTTCCAAAGCTTTTCTAAGTGCCTTATCCAGTGCATTGACCGGACCGTCTCCTTCCGCCGCAGTTATTTCTGTCTGCCCGTCAACCAGAATCTTTATCATGGCTGACGAATTTACACTGACTGTGGGCTCATTTACAATCACCTTGAATTCCTTCAATTCAAAAAATGATTTATATTTTCCAAGCATTTTTCTTATTACAAGCTCAAAGGAACTTTCAGCACCTTCGTATTGATATCCCTCATATTCAAGTTCCTTTAATCTGTCGATAATCTGTCTGGTCTGAGGCGAATCCTTGGTTATTGTATTGTCAACCATGTTAATCATACTCATAACAGCACTTCTTCCCGCCACCTCAGACATGAGTATATTTCTCTGATTACCCACAGCTTCGGGATTAATCATCTCATAGGCCGAGGTATTTTTATTTACAGCATCCGCATGCATGCCGGCCTTGTGAGCGAAGGCACAGTTTCCCACAAATGGGGCCCTTTCGTCGTGGATGATATTTGCCACTTCACTGACATACCGGGCAGTAGACGTAAGTCTCTCCATACTTGACTCAGGAATACAGGAGTAATTCATCATTAACTGAAGGTTTGGTATGATGGTACAAAGATTTGCATTTCCGCACCTCTCTCCAAAGCCGTTGATAGTCCCTTGAATCTGCACCGCACCTGCCTCGACTGCCGATATTGACCCTGCAACCGCCATTCCGTTGTCATTATGGCAATGTATTCCGATTGCACAATTTACCTGTTCTTTTACAAGTCCGGTAATTTTGGCTATATAGGACGGAAGGCTGGCCCCCTTGGTATCGCACAGGCAGATTGTATCAACTCCTGCATTGTTGGCCACCTTTAATGTCTCCATGGCATACTCGGGATTTGCCCTGTAGCCGTCAAAAAAGTGTTCTGCATCATATACGACTATTTTCCCCCTATCCTTCAGGAACTTTATTGTATCGTATATCATATTAAGGTTTTCTTCCAAGGTAGTTTTCAGAATATCCGTAACCTGGAAATCCCAAGACTTACCGAATACGGCAATGGCTTCAGTGCCGGCTTTTAACAGGGATTGCAGGTTTGCATCCTCGTGGGCCTTGATGTTGGCTCTTCTGGTTGCTCCAAAGGCTATAATCCTGGCAGTATTCAGTTCAAGCTTAAGTGCCCGCTCAAAAAACTCCAGATCCTTGGGGTTAGAACCCGGATTACCGGCCTCTATATAATCAATCCCCAGTTTATCCAGCTTCTTTACTATTTTAAGCTTATCCTCCACGGTGAAGGAAATTCCCAGTGCCTGTGCACCGTCTCTCAGGGTTGAATCATATATTACGAGTTTGTTTGACATACATTTATTCTCCTTTCTTTATATTCCATAAAATACGACTGTATGGGCAGTTACTGAAAGAACAACATTTTATAAGAAACTTTGCCAACTGCTGCCAAATATTTAAATTTAAAAAAAGCAGCCCTTATAGGGGCTGCTCCGACTTCAAGCGCCCCTATGGGTTAATTATTACAGATTCTCCTATTTCGCTGATGGATCTGTTAATAGCACTGAGATATGCCTTGACACTTGCTTCAATAATATCTGTACTTACACCTTTGCCCATGTATACAGAGTCTTCGGTGGAAATCTTTACGGTAACCTCACCCAACGCATCCTTTCCCTCGGTAACAGCCTTTATGCTGTAATGCACCAGCTCGGCCTTTACTCCCGTCGCACGTTCAATAGCATTAAAGGCAGCGTCAACAGGACCATCCCCTGTGGCGGCCTCGGTAATTATTTCATTTTCTCTTCTTATGCTGACAGTGGAGGTAGAAATCATCTTGTTGCCGCTATTGATCTGAAAGCTGTCAATTACAAATATTTCCGGCACAGCTATGTTCTCGTCCACCAAGGCCTCAATGTCCTTATCTGTAACCAGCTTCTTTTTATCTGCCAAATCCTTGAACTTGTCAAAGGCGACCTTAATCTCCTCTGCTGACAAGGCATAGCCCATTTCCTTGAGTCTGTCCTCAAAGGCATGACGTCCTGAAAGCTTCCCCAGGACCATTCTGTTTTTCCCTACGCCTACAGATTCAGGGGTCATTATTTCATAGGTGGATTTTTCAGACAAAACTCCATGCTGATGAATACCCGACTCGTGAGCAAAAGCATTTGCACCCACTATGGCCTTATTGGGCTGTACGCTCACTCCTGTAAGACTTGATACAAGCTTGCTTGTTCTGTATATTTGCGTCGTATCTATTTTATGTGTAATGTCATAGTAATCTTTTCTGGTGTTGATACCCATGATAATTTCTTCAACTGCCGCATTTCCTGCTCTTTCTCCAAGGCCGTTAACAGTACATTCTACCTGTGCAGCTCCGTTTTCGACCGCCGCCAGAGAATTTGCAACCGCAAGACCCAGGTCGTTATGGCAGTGGACACTTATATCCGCCTTGTCAATATTTGAAACATTGTTTCTGATATTACGGATTAACCTGCCAAACTCTACAGGCGTTGTATAGCCTACAGTGTCAGGAATATTCACCACTGTAGCTCCTGCTTTTATAACAGCTTCTACAATCCTTATAAGAAATTCTTCACGGGTTCTGCTGGCATCCTCCGCTGAAAATTCCACATCGGTGCAATAGCTTTTTGCTCTCTTCACCATGGCAACAGCACGTTCAAAGACCTCTTCCTCGGTCATTTTTAGCTTATACTTCATGTGAATGTCCGAAGTGGCTATAAAGGTATGAATTCTCGGACTCTCAGCATATCTTACAGCTTCCCAGGCCCTGTCTATATCTTTTTCGGTGGCCCGGCAAAGGCTGGCTATAGAAACCCCTTTTATGTTTTTTGAAAGGGTCATTATTGATTCGAAGTCACCTGGTGAGGCTATGGCAAAGCCTCCTTCAATAACATCCACCCCCAGTCTTGCCAACTGCTTGGCAATCTCCATTTTTTCCTGAAGGTTCAAATTGACTCCCGGCGTCTGTTCGCCATCCCTCAATGTCGTATCAAAAATCTTAATCCTTCTTGCCATAGAAACAGCCTCCCTATTTGGGGATAAATGCCCCATACTAACATTCATAAATGTCTAAAATAAATTTAAATTTACAAACCGTTTCCTTCCAAAGGGCATCTGCATCTTTTCAGTACTGCGGTACAAGCTTAAATCAATGTCCGCAATTTCAGGAGGTTCATTAATTTAAGCCGTACCCGCTGTACCAAAGGCAGCCTTTACCGGCCCTTTGCCCTGTCACCCGGTTTATGCTTTACGTGGAATGCTCCACTTATATATTTATAAGATTTATATTAATATGTTTTTAACTTTAGGTTTACTTCTTAAGCCAGCTCATCATCTTTCTGAGTTCTGCGCCTACGATTTCTACCTGATGCTCTGCTTCATTTCTTCTCATTGCCAGGAAGTTTGATCTTCCGCCTGCATTATTTTCAGTAATCCAGTTGGATGCAAATTTTCCATCCTGAATTTCCTTAAGTACTTTTTTCATTTCTTTTCTGGTTTCATCAGTTACAATTCTCTTTCCGGTCACATAGTCACCATACTCGGCTGTATCACTGATTGAATACCTCATTTCGGCAAAGCCGCCCTGATTTATAAGGTCCACTATAAGCTTCATTTCGTGAACACATTCAAAATATGCTATTTCAGGCTGATATCCTGCATTTACAAGTGTTTCGAAGCCCGCCTTCATTAATTCCGTAACTCCTCCGCAAAGCACTGCCTGCTCCCCGAACAAATCGGTTTCGGTTTCTTCCCTGAAGGTAGTTTCAAGTATTCCGGCCCTTCCTGCTCCAATGCCTGCCGCATATGCCAGTGCGTATTCCTTTGCCTTGCCTGAAGCGTCCTGAGCTATTGCTATTAAAGCAGGAACTCCCCTGCCTTCCTTGTACTGGCTTCTTACGGTATGTCCGGGGCCCTTGGGTGCAGCCATAATTACATCTACATCGGCAGGGGGAACTATCTGGTTGTATATTATGTTGAAGCCATGAGCAAACATAAGTATATTTCCTGCTTCAAGGTTAGATGCTATACTTTCATCATACATTGCCTTTTGTGACTGGTCAGGTGTGAGAATCATGATAATATCAGCCATTTTTGCAGCAACTGCCGTATCATAAACCTTCAGCCCATCAGCCTCAACCTGCTTTCTTCTTGCAGAACCCGGTGTTAAGCCAACTATCACGTTTACACCACTATCTTTAAGATTCTGAGCATGTGCATGCCCCTGACTTCCATATCCTATTACCGCTACAGTTTTTCCTTCCAGCAATTTCAGATTGCAATCGCTGTCGTAATACATTTTTGCCATTCTAACTTACCTCCTAGTTTTTTATTGTACAATTAAAGCATTGTAAATTTTTATTTTAACCTTCAATACCAGGAATATTGCAATCAGTACCTTTCAGCACTTATGAACCCGACATTGAGGAGTCTGACTATTCTTCAGCATTACCGGCCTTTATATACTTGTTGCCTCTTTCAATCGCTATGGTTCCTGTCCGGACAATCTCTTTTATTCCAAACTGCTTGAGCATATCCTCCAATGCTTCAACCTTGTCAGTAGACCCGGATATTTCCACTGTCAAAGTGTTTTTGGATACGTCCACTATATTGGCCCTGAAGATTTCAACTATCTGGATTATCTCGGATCTTGTGGACGCCGTCGCATTAACCTTCATGAGTGCAAGCTCCCGGCTGACCGAATCCTTTTTATCCAGAGCCTTTATTTTTATTACGTCTATAAGCTTGTTAAGCTGCTTGCTTACCTGCTCAACAGTATATTCATCACCGTTTACCACTATGGTCATTCTGGAAACCTCAGGATTTTCAGTCACTCCGACAGCGAGGCTGTCTATGTTGAAGCCTCTCCTGCTGAAAAGGCCGGCTACTCTGGATAAAACTCCTGAACGGTTTTCAACCAATACCGACAATGTATATTTTGCCATCTTAACTCCTCCTTTTATTTAAGCTACTCCACCGGCTGAAAAGCTCTCCGGCTTCCATTTCAGATGGTGGGCTCCTCGGGGTCGATCACACACTCCAGCAAATAAGTACTGTCCTCCCCCAGAAATCTGTCCAGAGCCGCCTCTATCTGAGAGTCGGCATTTATTCTTTCAGCCTTGAAGCCATATGCTTCGGCCAGCTTTATAAAATCAGGATTGTCATTCATAAATACCTGGGAATATCTTTTATTAAACCTGTTTTTCTGCATCTCACGAACCATTCCCAGTCTCGTATTATTTAAAATAAGTATTTTAACGCCTATTTTGCACTGCTTTATGGTACCCAGCTCAGGCATTGACATCTGGAAGCTTCCGTCTCCGCCTACCACCACAACCGTACTGCCGGGACTTCCCAGCTTTGCACCAATAGCCGCCGGCAATCCGTATCCCATAGTCCCCAGCCCGCCTGAAGTTATAAACGCCCCAGGTTTTTTTGCTATAAAACTGTTGGCAGCCCATATCTGATTCTGCCCCACCTCGGTTGCCAAAATAGCCGTATCCTCAAGTCTTTCGGAAAGCAGTCCAATCACAAGCCTGGGATTAACCCCGGATGTGCCGGAGGCAGCTTCTTCCCCGGCCCGCTCTTTCCCCGCCGTCCTTTCAGCCTTTATCTTCTCTACCTCTTCAACCCATTCCAAAGTGTCACACCGGCTTATGGTACTGTTAAGTTCTTCAAGTATAAGACGGGCATCACCTACTACAGGTATGGTGGTACTGACATTCTTACCTATTTCAGCCGGGTCTATGTCTATATGAATTATCTTTGCCTTCTCGGCAATCTTTTCAGCAGTCCCCAGCGCCCTGTCTCCCACTCTTGCCCCGATTAAAATCAGCAGATCTGTTTTATTAACCGCATAGTTTGCCGCGAAAACCCCATGGGAGCCCAACATCCCCAGATTAAGCGGATGCTTTCCATGAATGGCACCTATGCCCATCAAGGTTGTTACAACAGGTATTCCGCATTTCTCAGCAAAGGCAGTCATTATGTCCGCCGCCTTTGAGGTTACAACTCCGCCGCCGGCACAAATCACAGGCCGTTTAGCCATTGCTATTGCTTCTGCTATCCTCTTTATCTGCTGGGGATGCCCTTTATAATTTGGCTTGTAACCCTTTATATCCACGGTCTCAGGGTATTTAAACTCAAACTCCTGTGTCTGTAAATCCACAGGCACATCAATTACTACCGGCCCCGGCCGGCCTGTGGAAGCAATGTGAAAGGCCTCTTTTATAATCCTTGGCAGCTCCTGTACGTTTTTTACGAGATAGTTGTGCTTACAGAACGGAGCAGTTGCTCCGGTAGTATCAACTTCCTGGAAAACATCTCTTCCTATGAGCTCCAGCGATACCTGCCCTGTTATGGCCACCATGGGAATTGAATCGGAATAGGCTGTGGCAATTCCCGTAATAAGGTTTGTTGCCCCCGGACCCGAGGTAGCCACGCAAACTCCCGGCTTTCCTGTAACCCTTGCGTACCCGCTGGCACTATGGGCCGCCCCCTGCTCATTTCTGGTCAGGACATGGTTGATTTCGGAGTCCAGCAGAGCATCATAAAACGGACAAATAGCCGCGCCCGGATATCCAAATATGATATCAATACCTTCAAGTTCCAATGCCTTTATCATAGCCTGTGCTCCTGTCAACTTCATACTCCGCCCTCCTTTTATTCGTTAATAAATCAATGCAAGAATTTTCAGCTTGCCATTTAGGTATAAAAAAGCCCTCGGCTCTGCTTATGCAGGGACGAGGGATAATTCCTCCGCGGTACCACCCTGATTTAATGCAATCACTTCTATAACTGCATTCTCAGTGAGCAACCAGGCGCGCGCCGGTGCTCCGGCTATATCGTAGCCACCGCCGATACCTACTGTGCTATAAGGACATCTTTGGCATCGGTCCTCCGGAATGAGTTATGCATGCACTTTTCGTGTCAACTCGCACCATCCGCTGACTCTCTGAACCGAATAAATACATCTTGCTTCCATCATCGATCAATATATTAAGTGTTTATTGTTTACTTCAACATTTACCGCTTTCAGGTTGTAAGAACTTGAAAAAGCTGTAAGTTCATATTTGAAATAATTATAGCATCTATTCCTTTTACCGTCAACAATGCAGCCTTCACGTTTTCTGACCAGTTTAAACTGCCTTTTTAATGATTTGAATTATTATATATTCGGACCAATAAACCAGTGGTCTGTACCACCTGAAAAGTCGCATATGCCTACTGTCAAATCTCCGAAATTTGCTTGCCATTATAAGCTTATAAGCAGTTCTCAACTTTTTAGCCTAATATTTTCAGCACCTTTTACCGATAAATAAGTAGAAAATATAATTATCCGACAATATTTTCAGATACCAAAGAGAATTTCTGAAAAGGAGACCACCACGAAATGAAACGAATAATTTCAATTTTTATGATTATTTTTATTGTTGTTGCCAATATATCACTGGATACGGTGAATGTATCTGCAGCTCAATCCACCGCTCCTGCGGCCAGCAATGTAATCATAACCAACAACCTTGCAGGAAAATCAGACACCGTGTACATATTCGGACTTGATCCAGGTACCTTGATCAAAGTCTATTCCTCCAACAGCGAAAATAAAATATTAGCTTACGGAACCGTCCCCAACAACAAGGTGGATATTTCCTTCACCATTCCTCAGCTTGGAGCAGACGGTGGAAGCATATTTATCTCAGCAATAGTAAAGGGAAATTCTGAAAGCAGCCGGACCCGTGTGGATTTTGACGGCGAACCAAAGTCTGATGCCATACCGGCTGATGCTGTCTCTGTAACCAATAATGCTCAGAAATCAGATATCATATATGTTTCAGGTCTAAATCCCCGTGATGTGGTCAAGGTCTACAGTGCCGCTTCCGGAGGAAAGCTGCTGGGGAGCAAGACAGTTTCAACCACAGGCTCTGAGGTTTCTATCAATGTGAGCCAGGTAGGCAGCTCAGCCGGAAGTGTTTACGTGACCGTCACTGCCAAAGGCTACGCTGAAAGTAAAAGAACAAGGGTCAATTTTGATGCCGAACCGGCGTCTGTACCACTTGATCCTGATTCCATAACAATCAACAATAATGCAAAAAAAGCGGACACGATCTATATTTCCGGCCTAAGCGGCGGGGATGTTGTCAAGGTCTACAATGCTCAAACCGGCGGAAAAATGATAGGCAGCAAATCAGTTTCCTCAACCTCCTACGATGCCACCATTACCGTTGCGCAGCTTGGCACCCTGGCCGGAGTAATTTATTTTACGGTGACAAATACCGAATGTGCCGAAAGCATACGCGTACCGGTTCAGTTTGAAGCCGAGCTTTCTTCCGACAGACCGGTGTCTGAGTATATCACTGTAATGAATAATTCCGGGAAGCCGGATACCGTCACGGTCACCGGGCTTAACCCCAGTGATATTATAAAGGTATATAACTCGGATATGAAAGGAAGCCTTCTGGGCACCGGCACAGTGCCTACTACCGCCGGTGAGGTGACAGTTTCCATATCTCAGCTCAGTACCACCGGTGGAGCAGTTTATGTGTCAGTAACCAGTGCGGGTAAAAATGAAAGTCTCAGAGTAAAGGCCACTTATGCTCCCGAGTCAAAATCCGGATATATTTCCCCTGCTTACATAACAGTCACCAACAATGTAGGCAAAGCAGATACAATATATATATCCAACCTCAGTGAGGGAGACGTAATCAAAGCATACGACAGGGATATAGGAGGAAACCTGCTGGGAAGCGCCACTGTACCAAAATCTGGTACCGACGCCACAATATCAGTCTCTCAACTGGGTATTGACAGCGGTATGGTTTACCTTACAGTTATAAATTCAGGCAGATTGGAAAGTAGCAGAACAGGAGTTGGTTATCTGGGAGAGTCAAAATCCTCCGCTCTGGATGCCAATGCCATTACTGTATCAAACAATGCCGGTTCATCCGACACTGTTTATGTTACAAGCCTGCCCGCCGGAACTGTGGTACGGGTTTACAGCGCACCTGTATCAGGCTACCTGCTTGGTTCTGCAACGGTTTCGGCCTCCAGAACCGATGCTACCATTACAATCTCACAGTTGGGAACTGCCTCAGGCACCATTTATGTCTCGGTAACCCAGCCGGGAGCCCAGGAAAGCGGGAGGACAAAGGCAGACTACAGTGCCGAAGGAACTTCCACAGCTCCCAATGTTAACAATATTTCAATTACAAACAATGTGGGCAAGGCTGATACGGTTTATATCAGCAACCTTGCTTCAGGTGATATCGTAAGGATTTATAATGCAGCCGTTCAGGGCACCATCATAGGCTCTGCCACTGTTGCTGGGACAGCTTCAGATATTACGGTCAGCATATCCCAGCTTGGAGCGGCTTCAGGCAGTGTGTACGTAACCGTGACCAACACCGGCAAAACTGAGAGTACCCGTGTAAAGGCTGACTACAGGGCTGAAAATGTCTATTCGGGAGTAGATTCCTCCAGCATAACTGTTACAAACAATGCCGGGAAAGCAGATACCGTGTACTTTACAAGGCTTTCAGCCGGTGATATGGTTAAGGTTTATGATTCAAAATTAGGTGGTACACTTCTGGGCTCGGCGGTTGTTGCAGGCGGGCTTACCGACACCACTGTCAGCATCCAGCAGCTGGGCAAGGGGGCAGGAAATGTCTATGTCACAGTATCCAGCCTGGACCAGTCTGAAAGTGAGAGAGTGGAAGTTTCCTATAGTGCGGAAGCGTCAACTGAAAAGCCTGCTACCGAGCAAATAGTTGTTACAAACAACATAACCGGCACCGCCGATACCATACTTGTATCAGGCCTGAACCCGGAAGATGTTATAAAGGCTTACAGCGGAGCGTCCCAGGGCATATTGCTGGGCACTGCAGCAGTTCCGGCCAATGGAGTATCTGCAGTAATAACAGTGGCCCAACTGGGAACAGGGGAGGGAAGTGTTTACATCTCCGTAACCAATTCAGGCAAGCTGGAAAGCCAGAGAACTGAGGCAAAATATTTGGGAGAAAGCAGATCCCAGCCTCCTGAAATCACCAATATAACTATTAACAATAATTCCGGTGCAGCCGATACCGTCAAGGTTTCCGGGCTTACTGCCGAGGATCTCGTAAAAGTATACACCGCAGCTACCGGAGGAAACCTGCTGGGAAGCGCAACCGTCACAACCTTTGGTTCTGAAGCAGTTGTAACAATAACACAGCTTGGTACTTTACAGGGTAAGGTCTATGTTACCGTTACAAGCAAAAATAAGTCGGAAAGCAACAGAGTTGAAGCCTCTTATGACAGTGAACCTGCAACCTCGCCTGTAAGCAGCAGCAATATCTCCGTTGCAAACAATGCAGGAGCGGCTGATACCGTGCAGGTAACCGGCCTGACACCGGGCGACCAGGTTAAGGTATACGACTCGGCAACGGGCGGAAACCTGCTAGGCTCCTCCGCTGTCTCCGCGTCAAGTACTCAGGCTGTTGTTGAAATACCTCAGATTGGCGCTACTGCAGGCACTGTATATGTTTCCATTACAAGTGTTAACAAATCGGAAAGCTCCAGAACTTCTGCAGCTTACTCCGCTGAAGCCAGCTCCAAGGCACCCGAGGCGCAAAAGGTATTTATTTCAAATAACTACGGAATTGCAAGTACCATAACCGTTGGAGGCCTGAAAGAAAACGATGTGGTTGGGGTGTATAGTGCGGAAACAGGCGGAAGCCTGCTGGGAAGCGGAACAGTTTCGGCCTATGGCTCAGAGCTTACAATATCCGTTTCCCGATTGAGCGATGGAGAAGGAACGGTTTATATTTCTGTCAAGAGCCCAGGCATGCTGGAAAGCGTCAGGACTCCTGTAGTCTACTCTGCAAAACCTGCTTCTTCCGCTCCTGAAGTCTCAAATATTGAAATTTATAATAACGTGGGTATACCTGATGAAATAGTAGTGAGCGGCATGGAGCCAAACGCAGTCATAAAGGTGTACAGCCTTGCAGCCGGTGGAAGCCCCATAGGCTCCTCCACCGTTCCCGCAGATGGCTCTGAAGCAGTTGTCTATATAACTCAACTGGGTTCTGGGGGCGGTACGGTATATATATCTGTCACCACCTCCGGCAAGACGGAGAGCTCCCGAGCGGCAATTACCTATACCGAAGAAGAGGTGTCCGAGCCTTTGGCTCCTGGGAATGTAGAGGTAGTCAATAATTCAGGCCTTGCAGACACTGTGACCGTTTCAGGCCTGCAGGCTTATGATGTTGTGCGTATTTATAACGCGGCCACCGGCGGTACACGTATTGCCCTTCTGACTGCAGATAATTCCGGGCTGGTTGCAACTGCCAACATATCACAGCTTGGTACGGGTTCCGGAAGCATATATGTAACTGTTACGAACTACGGAAAAAGCGAGAGCAAAAGAATACAGGTACAGTACGAAGCCGAATCGGTTGCTCCGCTGTCCTCCAACATATTAATAGTAAACAATGCAGGTATGGCTGACACAATTACGGTCAAAGGCCTTAACGAAAATGATGTGGTCAAGGTATATGATGCCGCCTCCAACGGCAATCTCATAGGCTGGGAAACCGTACTCCCCGGCAGCAGCAGGGTTACCATATCCGTCACACAGCTGACTGTCGCTGCGGGCAGGATATATGTTTCCGTAAGCAATTACGGAAGGGCTGAGAGCAGTCTGACCAAGGCCTCTTACATTGCGGAGACCAGCACGGTCGCTCCTTATATCGGAGACATTTATATTGTAAATAATGTTGATCTGGACGATACCATCACAGTTTACAATCTTAATGCCAGCGATGTGGTCAAGGTATACGACAAGGCTTCTGGCGGGAATCTTCTGGGCTATGCTACCGTGTCAGCCAATAAGACTGAGGTAACAGTATCTGTTGAGGATCTGGGCTCGGCAGCCGGCATAGTATATATTTCAGTTATTACAAAGGGTAAGACGGAAAGCTCCAGAACAGAGGCAAGCTATGTTGCAGAGGGTAAGTCCACTGCGCCATACTCCGGAAATATCTATATAACCAATAATGTTGTACTCTCCGACACCGTTCTTGTATCCGGGCTGTCAGGCGGGGACAAGGTAAAGATATACGATTCCTCCTCCGGCGGAGTCCTGCTTGGTTCGGCAACCGCGGCTTCAAACGGCAACCAGGTCAAAATAACCATCAAGCAGTTGGGTGAAGAGGCCGGAAGCATATATGTCTCAATAACCTCAAAGGGAAAAACCGAGAGTAAAAGAACCGAAGTGGAGTATGTTTCTGAGCAAACCAGCAATGAGCCCTATTCAGGCTATATCAAAGTGGTAAATAACAAGACCGGCACCTTTGACACCATAACGGTATCCAACCTGACAGAAGGGGATATTATCAATGTTTATTCCGCCGCAGCAGGCGGAAGCCTTCTGGGTTCAGCCACCGTAGCCTCCGGCTCCACTGCCGGCATTGTTTCCATTGCCCAGCTAGGCAGCTCGGCAGGCAGTGTGTATATCAGTGTTACCAGTGCGGGAAAGGCTGAAAGCAATAGGACTAAAGCCGATTACCTGGCAGAGTAGAAAAGCTGAATTTTTCATGGATTAAAGGCTCATCACCAAAGTCTCACGGCAGTTGTCCGGCATCCGCCGGGCAGGCTGTGAAGCCGCCTGTGATGAGCCACTATATTTTGTGCTAGAAACTGCTTAGAACCTCTAAAAATTGCCCTTCGCTGATATAATTGCACTCCCTGTACAAGACTCCGTTCTTATAAAACCTTAAATAGGGAACAGAGTCATTTCCCCATTTCCGCTCCTTGAAGGCTCGAAATTGGTCAAAATAGCCCACCTTGTTGTATTCAAGCTCATAAATATCTATATCCTCTTCAAAGTCCAGTCTGTAAACCCAGCTTTTCATATGCTGCCACTGGGAACACCAGTCCTGGGTGAGGATTACAACAACTTTGGAGCAGGAGGTGAGCATATCACTTTCAAAATCACCATTTTCCACAGCTCTCATGGCCTGTTCTTCCTGTATCAATTTACGGTTAATCATAAGTATACCTTCCTTCAACATATTATAGAAATATCGCTGAGCAGCAAGTGAATTCATATAAGCTGAAATTTAAATATTGTTCTTCCCTTATAGCGGGTGTATTATTCCAATAACATCACTTCTTCCTCAACTCAAGGAAAAATTTCTTAAGCAGCCCGGTGCATTTCTCATGAAGCAGCCCGATTACCACATCAACCCTGTGATTGAACCGGGGTTCCCTGAAAAGATCCACAACTGAACCCGCCGCTCCTGCCCTGTTATCCATAGCCCCGATATAAAGTGTTTTTATTCTGGACTGTATTATAGCTCCGGCACACATGGGGCACGGCTCCAGTGTAACATACATGTCACAACCCTCCAGCCTCCAGGTGTCCAGTTTTTTTGCCGCTTTTTTTAAAGCCTCAATCTCCGCATGTGAAGTGACGTCCAGTTTGGCTTCTTTCCTGTTATGCCCCCGGGATATTATGGTCCCGTCCTTGACAATTATCGCTCCAACTGCCGCTTCTCCCTTGGAAAATGCCAGCTCTGCCTGCTTTAATGCTTTAAGCATAAATTTTTCATTACATGTATACATAAACGAAACCTCGTATATAGATAAATTTCCCGGGGGCCGCACCCTGCATACCGGTATTTTATACCACTCCCTCCAGGTAGCTTTCCAAAGCTTCAAGCCTTACCCTGGCTTTTACGGTCTTGTCTCTGGACACAACCTCTACCTCTCCCTGTTCAAGGTTCCTGCCGCTTACTATCAGTCTCAGCGGTACGCCCAGAAGATCGGCGTCAGCAAACTGGATTCCTGCCTGAACATCTCTGTCATCCATTATAACCTCATACCTTTTGGATAACTTTTCATATAACTCCAGGCCCGTCTGTCTGACCTCTTCATTTTTCTTGTTAATCATGCATATGTGTATCTGCCAGGGAGCCACACTTTTGGGCCAGATTGGTCCATATTCATCATGGCAGGCTTCGATTATGCATGCCAGCAGTCTTCCCACGCCTATACCATAGCAACCCATTATAGGATTTTTCAGTTTTCCGTCACTGTCCGTATAGGTCATGTTCATGCTCTGTGTATACCTGGTTCCAAGCTGAAAAATGTTGCCGACTTCAATTCCTCGTTTTACAGTGAGGGTTCCGCCACATTTGGAGCATATGTCTCCGGCATTGACTTTTGATACCTCTACAAAGCTTTCAGGCCTTATATCCCGGGCTACGTCAATTCCCGTAATATGGTAATCCACTCTATTTGCTCCGGTTACCATTGAGGTTTCCCCGCTGAGGGATTGGTCAAACAACACAATATTGTTTTCAGTATCTATGCCCTGCGTCCCGATAAAGCCAAAGCAGATTCCGCTTCCGTCATTTTCCCGCTCATCATAGGGAAATACATTTGCCTTGACGATCCTCTTCAGTTTTGCCTCATTTACCTGCAAATCACCTCTGATAAATACAATAAGAGGCTTCTTGCCGTCCTCCACAGAAAATACCGCCGCCTTTATCAGCTGTGACGCATCTACCTTCAAAAACCGGCATACCTCCTCTATGCTCTTCATACCCGGTGTATATATCTGCGCTGTTTTTCCGCCGTCCTGGGTTATTTCATTGTCGCTGCTCCTATCCTGCCGTGGGATTTCAGATACTGCCACTTCCATATTAGCCCTATAGCCGCAGCTGTCGCACACTACTATGGAATCTTCCCCGGATTCGGCCAGCAGCATGTATTCATGTGCCACCTTGCCGCCCATCATTCCTGTATCGGATGCAACAGAAACCACCTGTGGCAGTCCAACCCTCTTGAATATTTCGTGGTAGGCAGCATACACCTTCTCATAGTAAAGCTCCAAATCCTCCTGTGTAGTATGAAAGGAATAGGCATCCTTCATGGTAAATTCCCTTACCCGGATAAGTCCTCCTCTGGACCTGGGCTCATCTCTGAATTTGGTTTGAAGCTGGTATATCATAAAGGGATACTTGGTATAAGTCATTGCCTCACTTCTGGCCAGGTGCACCGCAGCCTCCTCGTGAGTCATTCCCAGCAGCATATCACGTCCTGACCTGTCCTTTATCCTCAGCAGTTCGCCGCCCACGCTGTCAAACCGCCCGGACTCCTGCCAAAGCTCCGCCGGCAGCACCACTGGAAAAAGAACCTCCTGTCCTTCAATCCTGTCCATTTCCTCTCTGATTATATTCTCTATTTTCGCGGCAATCCTTTTGGCAGGCAGCAGCATGGAATATATTCCATTGGCCACCTGGCGCACATATCCGCCTCTCAATAAATAAATATGGCTTATTATGCTTGCCTCTCCGGGCTTTTCCTTAAGCCTTTCCCCCAACAATTTGCTTAACAGCATTAGAATCAGTCCTTTCAAATTTTTACACGGAAATAAAAAAATCGCCGTACATGGGCTGTACAGCGATCTCATTTACTCTATCCGCACTGTGCTCCGGCCCGTTTTCAAACTCTTTTTACAGTTCAAGAATTGACAGCGTGAAAAGCACTTGCACCTTATGAATTTCAAGATGCAAATGCTATATTGGGCACGGGTAACAATCAAGCTTTTCTTTAAGGTCGGATAACATAAAGTTCCTCACTATTGGTAATTTTATATCAGTTTACCATTGGGATAACAATATATCAAGTACCTTTGAGCTGCTTTCTTTTACTCAGTACAAGCGTTATGGATATGAGTGCAACAGCAAAGCCCAGTTCAATCAGCATATACGACACAATAGGCCCTACATTTTCCATGCTGTAGTTTGTCAAGGC
>JAEXFI010000053.1 GCA_023400235.1 Bacillota bacterium | reverse complement strand
CTCAAATTAAAATTTATATGTTTCGCAGATGAATCTGCTACGCAATTAACTTGATAAGCTTGACTGCTGAATTTTATTCAGCATGCTCATTTAAAATTGCTGACTTTTTGTTCCAGTTCTATTCACCTTCTAAAGAAGGTTTGTAAAACCGGGTTGTAAAGTTCGCAAGTGAATTTGGTTCGTTAAGAACCGAATTCTTTACTCAATTTTTAGAATCCATTGGATTCTGGAATTTAATAGAGTCCTTTACAATGTACACGAATGTACATACATTTGCATGTATTTGTCACTGTTTACTTTTCAAAGTCCATCTTAAGATGCTATATACGATATACTTTCTCGTTTTTATCATCTTAATTCATCAAATAACAAATCATAAAACCAATGAACCTCATCTGCTTTAAATCCGCTATTCATACGCCCGGTAGTGCCGAGCGACTTTTATATATTACCACACTGTCACTTAAGTGTCAACACTTTTTGTAGTTTTTTGTTTGTCACAAATTACTGCATTCAGTGATGTTTTGTTGCCTCGACAGCTTAGTTATGATAGCATAGCCAATTATAACTTGTCAATATGTTATTTAATATATTATATTAATAAATATTTCTTTTTATAGATGCAAATTATACCATCAAATACTGCACTTTAATTATATGCACATAAGTCCTGCAAAACTTCTTTTAATGTAAGAACATCCATATTATAAACCTCTTTTAAGGACCTGTTGTATATTATGCTGGCAGGATGATACAACGGGAACAACCTGTACTCCTTCTCACCGATGCTACATTTGTGAAGGGCTCCATGCATTGCGCCAATTGAAGCACCGAAATCCTTTGTAACTGCTTTCAACGGAACATTCCCCAAGGTAACTATGATTTGCGGATACAGAAAGGATATCTCCCTAAAGAGCCAGAGTTGATTGGAGATAATATCGTTTTTCGTAGCTGGTCTGTTTATGATTCTCTGAGTCTTCTCATTAACTTTTCCCAACCTGTACTTTATTGCATTTGTTATATAAACGGACTCTCTGGATATACCTATAATATCCATGAATTCCTTAAGATTCTTTCCGGCAGCTCCCACAAATGGTCTTCCTTCTTTAACTTCATCCTTTCCAGGGGCTTCTCCGATAATAACCAAAGAGCTTCGCAAAGAACCCTCTCCCAGGACTATATGTTCATTCACAAAGGTTTCTTGATATTTTGTATTCAATTCATCCAGGTTATTTATTGATTCGATAGTTGTCATAGTCTGTTAATCCTTTTTTTCTGTTATTGCAAGCAATTTATCCTTTACTGCCTTTATATCACTAAAAAGCGGAGCTTTCTTGCTCTGATCCCTAAGTAGGGCAGCCGGATGAAAAGTAGGCATAATCCAATAGCCCTTGCGCTCTATCCACCTGCCCCTGATTTGCGTTATCTTTGCGTCTCTGGCAATGATATATTTTGCTGCAGTACTGCCAAGACATACTATTATCTGAGGTCTTATCAGAGCAACCTGATTTCTCAGATAGGGAAGGCATTTTTCAGCTTCCTGGTCTAACGGAACTCTGTTATTTGGCGGTCTGCACTTTACCACATTTGCAATATAATACTCAGGAGGCTTAAACATCAGTGCCTCAAGCAATGTATCCAACAGTTGTCCGGCAGCCCCTACAAATGGGAGACCCTGGGCATCTTCATTTTCTCCTGGCCCCTCACCGACAAATAAAACGGGTGCTTCGGTATTTCCTCTTCCAAAAACCACATTGGTCCTTGTCCGTCCAAGTTCACAGGATTGGCAATTGCTGCAAGCGGAATTCAACTGTATCCAATCCAACATATTTACGCCCCCTCTTTTTACAGTATGGCTCTATTACACCTTTTAGGCCGACTAAACTTAGCCGGCCTAAAAGTTAATAGAAAACATTTTTATTTTACATTATTATAGAATATTTAATTTATCAAATACTTCTTTAAGACAATGGTTAAATATTATAGCTTTAATCTTGTCTTAAACCGCTCAACTGCAGCCTGTGTGTTTTCTCTGTTTCCGAAAGCCGTCAATCTGAAGTATCCTTGTCCGCTTGGTCCAAAGCCAACACCCGGAGTTCCTACAATGTTTGCTTCATTTAAAAGCTTATCGAAGAAAAGCCAGGAGTCCATGCCCTTTGGTGTTTTCATCCATATATAAGGCGCATTGACACCTCCAAAAACAGTTATTCCAATGCTTTCAAGCCCGCTTTTAATGATTGCCGCATTCTCCAGGTAGTACGAAATGGTTTCCTTAACCTGCTTTTGGCCTTCCTGTGAATATACAGCCTCAGCTCCACGCTGGACTATATAGGATACTCCATTGAACTTGGTAGCCTGTCTCCTGTACCAAAGTCTGTTAAGTCCCACTTCTGTGCCTTCAGCAGTTACTGCCTTCAATTCTTTTGGAATTACTATATATGCACATCTGGTTCCGGTAAATCCGGCAGTCTTGGAAAAGCTTCTGAATTCAATGGCTACTTCTTTTGCTCCCTCAATTTCATAGATACTGTGAGGTACATCCTCCTGGGTGATAAAAGCTTCATATGCCGAGTCAAACAGTATAACCGCCTTGTTCTTCAGCGCATAATCAACCCATACCTTTAACTGCTCTTTGGTAAGGGTGGTTCCTGTGGGATTGTTGGGAAGGCATAAATATATGAGGTCTACTTTTTCTTTAGGTGGCTCAGGTATAAAACCATTTTCTGAAGTACAAGGCAGATATGTGACGTTAGTCCATTTGCCCTCCACATATTCTCCTGTTCTTCCTGCCATAACATTGCTGTCAACATATACGGGATAAACCGGATCTGTAACGGCGATCCTGCTGTTAGCCCCAAAAAGCTCCTGGATATTGGCCGTATCACTTTTTGCTCCGTCACTTACAAAAACTTCATCAGTGCCTATTGCTATTCCTCTTTTTTTATAATCGAATTCAACGATTTTGTTAATAAGGAAGTCGTAGCCTTCATATTCGGGATAACCTTTAAAAGTCTCAACTCTTGACATGTCATCAACGGCCTTATGCATTGCTTCAATACATGCCATGGGCAATGGGCGGGTCACATCGCCAATTCCCAGCCTGATGACTTCCGCAGCAGGATTTTCGTCCTTAAATGTATTAACCCTTTTTCCAATTTCGGCAAATAAATAATTGCCGGGTAATTTTAAATGATTCTCATTTACAAATGCCATTTTTCTTATAATCCTCTCTTATATTCTATAATTTATAATTAGATAATTATTTCACCTTCAAAAACCTTGACAGCAGGCCCGGTCATGTAGACATGATTGTCTTTCTCCGACCATTCTATTAACAAGTCACCACCGAGAAGCTTGATTGTTGCAGCCCGGTCAGATAAATTGTTGAGGACAGAAGACACAAGTACAGCACAAGCTCCCGTTCCGCAGGCCAGCGTCTCTCCGGCGCCTCTTTCCCATACTCTCATTTTAAGATTTTTCCGGTCTATCACTTGAACGAACTCCGCATTGACCTTCCTTGGAAACAGTGAATTGGTTTCCATTTTAGGTCCTATCTGAGCAAGCGGAAAATTCTCCACATCCTCTATATAGGATACTGCATGTGGATTTCCCATTGACACGGCAGTCACCTTAAACTCCCGACCATCAATAGTTACAGGTTCGGATATAAAGCTTTCCTTGTCTGATGCAACAGGTACATCCCTTGGTACGAGAATTGGTTCGCCCATATCAACTCTTACAAGCTCAACCTTTCCGTTCTGGGCAGTAAGGGTCAATACCTTTATGCCTGCCAAAGTCTCAATGTTTACAAGGTTTTTATCAGTCATGCCGTTGTCAAAGACATATTTTCCTACACATCGAATTGCATTGCCGCACATTTCCGATTCGGAGCCGTCGGAATTGAACATTCTCATTCTGAAATCAGCTACTTGAGATGGAAGAATAAGCACCAACCCGTCGGATCCAATGCCAAAATGTCTGTCACTTACCTTTTTGGCAATATGGGACGGATTCTCCAATGTCTCACGAGTACAATCTACATATATATAATCATTTCCAAGACCCTGCATTTTGGTAAATTTCATTTTAATAGCCCCCTTCAGCGCTCACGGCTTTAGTTTCATAAAGCCACACCAGCTTGCTTTTGCAATATAACATATAAAACTTCCAATAAAACTTCCTAACTTTTTCATATTATAGCATAGCCCGGCACAAGCTGCAAGGCAGCGAAGTGCGGCTCTATTATCTTCCTCAGCCGTTATTACCGCAAAAAAAGCTTGGTGCCTTTGTAAAGCTTTTTGAGGATAATAACATCGCCCGGCACAAGCTGCAAGGCAGCGAAGTGCGGCTGTCGGGCAATACGGGGCTAAAGAGTCTTTTTACTGTAAATAATATATATGGTTATAATGGCTTTGTCTGCGGTTTTCCTGAACATTATCAATTGTATTGTAATTCATACTATATTATAATTATTGTAAAACTTTTCTGCTACTGGTACTACTGACAT
Organism: Bacillota bacterium; assembly: GCA_023400235.1. Lineage (GTDB taxonomy): Bacteria > Bacillota > Clostridia > Acetivibrionales > DSM-1351 > Ruminiclostridium. The sequence goes on along the minus strand of JAEXFI010000053.1, from coordinate 60,500 downwards.
GATGGTCAGATAACCGGCTTCTCAGACCATTGTGACTTTCATAACATTAACTGTATCAATCGCAGCTCACGGAGGTTAAATTTTGAAGGACTTTTTTATCAATCTGTATAAAAATATTTCCGGCTATATTTCAAAAATAGAAATGCCCGGATTTGCAACCATGATGCTGGGAGTTACCTGCATTTCTTTACTGGTGATAGGCATATGGGGCTTTCTGCGTATACGCAGTATAAAAAACGGCTCATTAATTATTCCTGAAAGTGAATTGCTGGATAACACCGAGGAAGTAAAGCCCCTTTTTAAAGCAGATAAGAAGGATTTTCTCATAATGCTGGTCATGACTGTATTATACGCCGTTATAGCAATATATAATCTTGGCGGGCTGAATGTACCCGAAACCAGTTGGGCTCCTTCTGCAAAAAATGACGGTTTTATTGTGGATCTGGGCAAAAAGGTGGAGATATCCAAGGTAATGCTGTACCAGGGCTATAATAAGGAGCAATATGATAACGTAAAATACAACATTATGTACTTAAGCGACTATGACACCTATTGGAACTCTGAAGAAATTGATAAAAGCGGTTTTTATTCCTGGAAGGTTTCAACGAAAACCTTTAAAACCAGCAAGATAAAATTTGTACCCAACGGACCGGGAGCTGCCATAAACGAGATAGCAGTATTTGAAAAGGGTTCCGTTGAGCCTTTGCCTATAAAAAGTATTGTACCTTCAGAGCCTGATAAGGATTATGTGAAAATTGAAAATGCCGACCATTCTCCAAATGAGCTGTCAAATCTTATAGACGAACAGGAAAAGGTCGATTTTTACACCCTGTCGGATACAAATACATATTTTGACGAGGTATTTTATCCTAGAACCGCACTTGACTTCATATATAGCCACATTCCTTTTGAGAGGACTCATCCTCCTCTTGGAAAATACTTTGTTATGCTGGGCATGCTGGCTTTTGGAGTCAATCCTTTCGGCTGGAGAATAACAGGTACTCTGTTTGGAGTGGCTATGATACCTCTAATGTACCTTTTCGGGCTGAAGGTATTTAAGAAAAGGTTTTTTGCCTTTTGTACGGCTTTTCTGATGATGTTTGATTTCATGCATTTCGTACAAACGCGTATATCTACCATCGACGTATATGTGACTTTTTTTGTTATTCTTATGTACTACTATATTTATGACTACTTTATGAAAAAGCCTTATAAGGCAGGCTTAAAAAAGTCACTTATTCCGTTATTCCTCTGTGGTCTTGTTCTGGGTATAGGTACCGCTACTAAATGGATAGCCATGTACGGTGCTGTAGGACTGTTTCTGATTTTTGTAATTACCAAGACTGACGAGATAGCCTGCTATACTGCATATAGAAAATATGGACTGTCTTCCTCGCTCTTTGATAAATTCTGGAGAAAATATTATATCTTCACCGCTCTGGCTTGTGTCCTGTTCTTTGTAATTATCCCCGGAGTAATTTATTTTGCCTCATATACATCTATAATGATGGTTCCTGGTAATGGCATCAAGGAATTTGTTCACAATCAGACATATATGTATAATTTCCATAACGAGCTAAGTATCAAACACTCTTACTCTTCACCCTGGTGGTCATGGCCAATCATGGCCAAGCCCATATGGTTCTACGGCTCTAAGGCGCTGGCAGCAGAAGGTCTTACATCCAGCATCATTTGCATGGGTAATCCTCTCATATGGTGGTTCAGCATACCCGCCCTTATTACAGGAATCGTATTTGCCATCAAAAGAAAAGATAAATATATGGTGGTTCCCATTCTGGGTGCATTGTTCCAGTATATCCCCTGGATGGTGGTTCGAAGAATGGCCTTTATTTACCACTACTTTTCCGTAGTTCCATTTTTGATTATAGTAATGGTCTATCTTTTGAAAATCTTCTATGAACTTGGGAATACAGCAAAAAAGATAGTTTATATTTATCTTATACTCACCGCACTTTTGTTTGTCATGTTTTATCCCATACTTTCAGGAGCCATTGTTCCAAGGTGGTATGCCACCTTCCTGACGTGGTTTCCCGGCTGGAGCTTCAGATATTGATTTTATGGTATTTATTTTAACCCGTTGTGCTAGTTATAAAGTCATTTAGAGGCAAGTTTGCAATTCACATGAGGACGACTTTAAAGAAATGCGCAGTATGATTAAAAGCTTTTACTGAAATTGCAGGCCTCGGGTGCTGCTACGGCTAAAAAGGCATACCGAAAGCTATTAAAAACATAAAACCGCAGATAGGGTTATTTTGAACCTGCACCTGCGGTTTTTTAATCGCTCTTAAAAATAAGAACCGGGAATTAAAATACCGAAAAAAATAAAAACCTCGCGCACAGCGTTAATCGCGAATGCACAAGGCTTTGTGGTGGAGGGAGATGGATTCGAACCATCGAAGCTAGAAGCAACAGATTTACAGTCTGCCCCCTTTGGCCACTCGGGAACCCCTCCATATGGAGCTGGCGGACGGAATTGAACCCCCGACCTGCTGATTACAAGTCAGCTGCTCTACCTGCTGAGCTACACCAGCACATATTACTGTGTTTCACTGCTTAAGCAGCTACAAGAACAACGTCTGCGCTCTTGACACTTTGATAGTATAACAGGGGTCTGCTTAAGTGTCAACACTTTTTATAAAGAAAATTTGTCCAGTTTTCTCGCTGCCAGAATTCAGCATTCATAGGCTGTTTGTACGGCGTTGAAAGGCTTAATAGGCTATATAATTTATATATTTTTACTCACAGTATTAATCTTCATACTTGGGAATTGTAATATTCTGTAGAAATTATTTACAAATTAATATAAACTGAATAATAGATTCAAGCATACTAAAAGTCAATTCCAAAGTTGTAAATCTCAATAGACTTTATGATTTATTTGAATTAATAAAATCCGGAGGAATCTATAGTGAAAAAACTCAAAATTTCTGGTCTGATAGCAGCTCTTGTTGTTGTCTTGGCTTTTGGAGCATATGGCATTTATACTCATAATAATTCCATACCTCAATACAAATGGTCAGTTAAGCTGTTTGATGCAGATACAGGTAACGAAATTAAAGAAGCTGAGATTGCCATAGCAGAGCTTGACAAAACCTTTGAAATCAGTGAGAAGAATAACATTATCAGTCATCCCATAATTAAGCAGAAGTCACCTTCCAAGACAGGTACCTACCCTTATGGCTATACAATTATTACATATTCCAAGGGGTATTTTCCCAGAATAGACCATAACATATCATATGGCGGCGATGGGGAACTGACTCTTGAATTGACAAAAGTGAAGCCCTTTACAAATCAAACATATACAGAATACTTTCATGGTGCAGCCGTGGGCTCAACAGGTGAGTTTATATATCATTATTTTGGCAATGCTCCGTTTGAACAATAGCTGTTTTCTTTTGGCATTCCCGTGCTTCTTTTGTATAAGCACTCTGTCTGTATGTTTCATATACTACTAATTTACCGTAAAAGTGACTTATACCTAATATAATAGGACTGCTTATAAAGGAAAGAACAGCTGACTTGGTTACAAGTCAGCTGTTCTTTCCTGATGTATTACATCAGCTCATATAAACTTAAAATGGCGACCCGGAACGGGCTCGAACCGTCGACCTCCAGCGTGACAGGCTGGCATTCTAACCAACTGAACTACCGGGCCATTTTAAAAAACTGCATTGGTGACCCATAGGGGACTCACGCACGCTCCGCCTGCTATTGACGTCGCCCACCGCTCGCCTTGCTTACGGTGCCGGGCTCCTACGCTCACTCAAAATGACCTTGCGGTCATTTCTTAACCGTTCGCGCCCTCCCGGGTTCGAGTCCCTTATCATCACCTGACTTCACTTAACAGCTTCATCTGGTGACTTAACGGAATCTGATTTTACTGGTGACCCATAGGGGACTCGAACCCCTGTTATCGCCGTGAAAGGGCGGTGTCTTAACCACTTGACCAATGGGCCATGCTATGCGTCGGTGACTGCTCGCCGACTGACAAAGTATATTTTAACGGGGGTTGTACAAAAAGTCAAGCTATTTTTTTTATCTTTCTTTTAACTTTTTTTTAACTACTGTCTTATACTGATTTACAGTTTTCTTGCCGTATTTTTTTGACGCTGGTGTTTATGTGATCAATTTTGGCTAAATCCCACTGATACCAACTGCTAAAGTCAGCTTCTGACTTCTCCGGCAAGCCCTCTTAATTTCTGAAACTCATTCTTCCTGTCATTCTTCATACCTTCAGCCTGATTCACCTTACAGGCTGGAGTTGAAGAAGTTCTCAAGCACCCCGTATCTTTCATAGGTCAGCAAAGCATCCTTGTCACTGTCCTTGAACTTGATCAAATAGGTCCATCTCCCATATGCCTCAATTTTGCTGATCATTGATATATTAATAATATAGGACTTATGACTTCTGAAAAACAAAGTCTTGTCCAGACGCTGCTCAATTTCGCTCAAGCCTTCCGAAGTAACATGCCTGGCTTTCTGAGTGTAAATCACCGTACTTCCCTCTTCTCTCTGAATAAGAATAATATCCTTCAAATCTATCAGACTTATACCTTCCTTATTTCGGATAACAAGCTTCTCCAGACCTTTTTCATGCCTGAAAATCTCGTTCATTTTTGAAGTCTCCCAGACCTTCCGCATATCCTTTATTCTGTCCAGGGTCTGCTTGATCCGTTCGATTTTGAATGGCTTGCGAAGATAATCAAAAGCATACAGTTCAAAGGCATCCGACATATATTGTTCATGTGCCGTTGCAATGATGATAATTATCTTGGGGTTTGCTTCAAGTATTCTTTTTGAAGCCTCGATTCCATTTAAAACCGGCATTTCCGCATCCATAAATATGATATCAGGCCCGCAGGAAGCAACCATATTGATTGCCTCCTGCCCGTTTTCAGCTTCTCCCACAAGATTGAAGCCTTCTATTCTTTCAATGGCCTTTTTCAAGACAAACCTCATGCCACTGTCATCATCTACTACCATAACCTTGTAATCCAGCCGTATCACCTACCTCTTCTTTTGCACAAGGGGAGGCCGAACAGCTCAGAATAAATCAGACCCTGTACAAGACCCTCCCTATGTATTCCGGCAATTGCTTTTTCAACAATCCCTTTATTGTCACTGCCTTCAGCCATAGCCTTCCCGGAATGTCCTGAAATATCTTTTCCAACCTTCTGAAACCCGCCATCTTCCATGTAGCTCCTGAACTTTTCTGTTACGGTGCGCTCAGTCTGCTCTTTATTGCTCTCTTCCATATATCCCAGCCCCCCTAGTTACAGCTATTTCTCTCCCATTTCAGTTACATCCGCCTTGCCCACTCTGGAAACGGCATCTCTCATCTGGGTATCTGATATCAAATTCTGCATGTTATAATAATCCATTACTCCTATTCTTCCCTGCCTCAAGGCTTCAGCCATGGCATTTGGGATTTCAGCCTCGGCTTCTACAACCTTGGCCCTCTTCTCCTGTACCACCGCCCTCATTTCCTGCTCTCTTGCCACCGCCATCGCTCTTCTCTCTTCAGCTCTGGCCTGGGCTATATTCTTATCCGCCTCCGCCTGCAAAGTCTGAAGCTGGGCACCTATATTTCTTCCAACGTCTACATCCGCAATATCAATTGAGAGTATCTGGAAGGCTGTACCAGCGTCAAGGCCTTTTGCAAGGACGGTTCTAGATATCATATCGGGATTTTCCAGTACCTCCTTATGGGAAGCAGCCGTACCAACGGTGGTAACTATTCCCTCTCCCACCCTGGCAAGAACGGTAGCCTCTCCGGCTCCGCCAATAAGCCTTTCCAGATTTGCCCTTACAGTAACCCTGGCTTTTGCAAGAAGCTCAATGCCGTCTTTTGCCACACCTGATACGCTTGGGGTTTCTATTACCTTAGGACTTACACTCATTTTTACTGCTTCAAGCACATCACGTCCTGCAAGATCAATAGCTGCGGCTCTTTCAAACGGAAGGTTCATATCAGCCCTGTGAGCCGCAATTAATGCATCCACAACCTTGTCAACATTTCCTCCGGCCAGGTAGTGAGCCTCCAACTGGTTTACATTCAGACTCAATCCGGCTTTTGTGGATTTAATCAATGGCATTATTATCTTTTTGGGAACTACTCTTCTGAGTTTCATACCTATAAGTGTAAATATCCCCACATGTACATTTGCTGCAAAAGCCGAAATCCACAGCCCCACAGGAATAAAATTAAAAAACAGTATAATGAATACTATTACCACTGCAATTATTGTATATATACCAAGTTCAACCATAAAAAAACCCCTTTTCATATTAATTTATTCAGCACTCAGGGTGCCTTGACCATAATTTCATGCTATCATAGGCTCATTGGATTTCCTGGACAACGAATTTTCCGTCCTGCATTCTTACAATCTTTACCTGCCTGCCCTTTTCGATAAATTCTCCGTCTGAAATCACATCCAGGCGCACTCCGTTAAAGTCCGTACTTCCCGCAGGCCTTAAAGGAGTCAGTGTTATTCCTTCTGTCCCCAGAAAATATTCCATATCATCATTAAATGTATTTTTTACTTCCTTATCCAGTGAATCCGAAAGCACCAGTACTCGTGAAAGATGCCCCCTGGTGGCCGAGTGCAGCACTATGGTCAGTGCAATTGCCAAAACAGCCAGCACCAAAATGATAAGAGTGAATACATCCATAAGCGTTTTAGCTGTCAATACAACTCCGACTACTATCAATATCCCTCCAAGTATCCCCGGAAAAGACAGTCCCGGATGAAACATTTCAAATATGACCAGCACCAATCCAAGTATGAAACAAGCTGCCGCCACAGGATCAATGCTTGTCAGCAAGTATATTATGCTCATTTACGTTCTCACCTCCCGGTAATAACTCCTTAATCAGATTCTATAACAGATTTTCTGCTGAATAAATGCATAATCCATATAAAATACATCAGAGATAGCCACATGTCGTTTTCATCAAACGAAAGCACTACCTGGGGATTTTAACTTCAAATACAGTTTCAGCCGACGTGCTTTCAACGGTTATTACTCCGTCAACAGCCTCCACCAGCTCTTTTACAATAAAAAGTCCCATCCCCTCACCCTGTTCACCTTTTGTGGTAAACCCTGCACAAAAAATCTTCTGGAGCTGGCTGGCTTTTATTTCTGGACCATTGTTGGATATTCTGAAACCTATATGCCTAATATTCTGAAATATGTGGATTGATAGCTTTCTGTCGGAGGGCTTTTCATTCAGGGCATAAATGGAGTTATCTATGAGATTGCCTAATACTCTGCATAACTCCCACGCCTGCATTTTAATGCCGTCTAGTTGTGAGGTAACATTAAGATCGACTTCTATCCGGGCCTTTTCACAGGCCAGCATTTTAGCCTGCAGAAGTGCATTTACCGCCGGACTTGCAGTCTTTAAGTACTTACTTACTTTTAGTATGTCCTGGTAAACATTTTCCATATATGCTTTAGCCTCGTCAAACTCATTCATTTCCAGCAGGCTGTACATTACCTGCAACTGGTTCAGGAAATCATGTCGCTGGGCTCTAAGTGAATTGTTCAGGGCCTCTATCTGCAATGTAGAATTTCTAAGGACGGTATACCGGTTATCTGCCTTTCTGAGTGAGTATTTATCATGGATTACTATAAAGCTGTTTATGACAACAGTGAGAATTGCAAAGAGCAGTATGAAATTAATATTTTCCGTGAATATGACATGTTTGTATCCGCCGTGAACAAACGCGTAAAATGCTGATAATATGGCAGCAATAATCAGTATGATATTTAATGTTATAATTGTAACTGATGCCTTACTTATATTAAGATTTTTTTTCATAAGAAAATAACCTTTCCAACAGGCTATATATTTTTGTACATTTTACACATTTCCATATTGTATTATATTTAATTAATTATGGTATATATTATCACTGATACATTTTATTATCAATAATCCTATTCCTTTCTCTCGGCTGCACCGTAAAAGGACGTCTTAGCCTCACCTTTGGCATAAAGCCCGGGCGCACCAAATAAAAAACCCCATAACCGTTAGGTTATGAGGTTTTGGTGACCCATCGCAGATTCGAACTGCGGACACCTTGATTAAAAGTCAAGTGCTCTGCCAACTGAGCTAATGGGTCATTTGTTTTGTGATTTTTTCGACCACAAGTATAAATAATACTTAATAAATAGTATTTTGTCAACACATTTAATAAAAAATACTAAACAATAATTAAGCCAAATGATTAAGCAAATACATAAAACGATTCCGGCTGGCCTTCAACCGTCACAGTATTAGAGGTACAACAAAAACTGCTATGAAATTCCCTTGTCAGGCGTTTCATAACAGTCTTTACAGGCTTCTTCCAAAGTCAAGCAGGCCGACCATCTTACCTATCTAACGATAACATGTTCTCTGTCTTTTCCTACTCCAATAAGTCCGATTTTAACTCCAACCAGTTCCTCTATTCTGTTAAGATACTTTTTTGCATTGGCCGGCAAGCCGTCAAAGCTCTTAACACCGGATATATCTTCATTCCAGGGCTCAAATTCTTCGTAAATTGGCTCACACTTTGCCAACTCATTGAGGCTGGCAGGGAAATATCTGATAACCTGTCCCTCATATTTATAGCCCACGCAAAGCTTGATTTCCTTCAGCTTGCCTATGGTATCCACATGATTTATGGCCAGAGCCGTGAGACTGTTTATTTTAGCTGCATATTTAATCATTACTGTATCAAGCCAGCCACATCTTCTGGGGCGTCCTGTGGTTGTACCATATTCCCAGCCCAATTCTCTGATGGTGTCCCCGATTTCATTGTTTTGCTCGGTTGGGAAGGGACCTGCCCCCACTCGTGAGGTATATGCCTTCAAAACTCCGTATACCTCGTTTATATAGACAGGTCCAAGGCCTGAGCCTGTGCATACGCCTCCGGCTATGGGATTTGACGAGGTAACATAAGGGTAGGTACCAAAATCTATATCCAGGAAATTTGCCTGAGCTCCCTCGAACAAGATGTTTTTGCCATCGTCGATGGCCTCCCCAAGAATGCTTGTTGTATCGGTTACGTATTTTTTCAGCTTTTCAGCATAGCCCAGATATTCTTCAATGATGGCCTCTGCCTTATAGGCCTTTCCGCCGTATACCTTTTCTATGATAAGGTTTTTAAGTTCCAGGTTTGACTTTACTTTTTTAACAAATTCGTCCTTGTCTATAAGGTCACACATTCTTATACCGGATCTTTCAATCTTGTCCGCATAGCAGGGTCCGATACCTCTTTTGGTAGTACCTATGCTGTTGCTTCCTCTGAAATTCTCCTGAAGTTCATCAAGACCTATATGGTAAGGCATGATAAGGTGTGCTCTGTCACTTATCAGCAAATGATCTGTTGTAATTCCTCTATCATTTAATCCCTTCATCTCCTTAAGCAATACAGCGGGGTCGATTACTACTCCGTTACCGATAATACAGGTTTTATTTGTATGAAGTATTCCTGAAGGTATCAGGTGTAACGCGTATTTTTCACCATTGGCTACAATTGTATGACCGGCATTGTTCCCCCCGGAAAATCTGACTATTATATCCGACTGTTCAGCCAGCATGTCAATATACTTGCCCTTGCCTTCGTCACCCCATTGAGTTCCTACTACTACTCTTACTGCCATAGCTGCTCCTCCTGTCTATGAATGCATGTCTGATTCTATTTGAATATTGACTTTTAATAAATATACCAAAGCATATGACTGTTGTTTGTCAATTTACTAAATCAACCTATTAAATTATAACTTAGTACCCGTTATTATTCAACAAAAACTCAATTATTGGACAGGAAATACAGAGCTGGAGGTATGACAGCTGCTTCAGATAAATGCTTGCACTGCTGGGTGAACTGGGTTCCAGCTTGACAGGAACTCACAATACAAAAAGCCTGAGGACAGATGTGCTTCATCTGGTCTCAAGCCTTTATTTGCTCAGGTCTTTTCAAAAATCGTACTTTAGGCCTACTTGCTTTCCAGGAACTTATTCAAATCACCAATAAGCTGGTCGGCATCAATACCGTGAATTTGACAGGCATCCTCAATGCTTTCTCCTGAAGAGGAAGGGCAGCCCAGGCAGTGCATTCCTGCGTTTAAAAAAATGGGTACTGTTCCTCTGTCCATATTTAAAACGTCAGCTATTATCATATCCTTTGTCACTATAGCCATTATCATAAACCTCCTTGATTCATATTTCAATTACAATTATCAACTGCATAGAACTATTATACACTAATGAATTTTAAAAATATACAGCTATGCAAAATATAAAAAGCCGTCAACTATTTTGCTTTACGGTACTGCGCCTTTCCAATCTCATACAGGTTGCTGCCGTAACAGTCGATTATTACCGTTAACGGAAGTGCTTCAACTAAAAGCTTTCTGAGTGCTTCTGCACCCAACTCCGGAAAGGCTATTATTTCCTGGCTTTTTATGCATTCCGCCATAAGTGCGCCTGCTCCGCCAATAGCACCAAAATAAACTGCGCCGTGTTCCATCATTGCTGCTATGACCTCGGAGCCTCTCAGGCCCTTTCCTATCATGCCTGTTTGTCCAAGTTCAATCAGCGCCGGAGCATACGCGTCCATTCTATAGCTTGTGGTAGGCCCGGCAGAACCGATTACCTCCCCTTCTCTTGACGGACAAGGTCCAACATAATATATGGTTTGCTTTCGTATGTCAAAAGGCAAAGGCTTGTTTTGAGCCAATAAATCAATCATTTTTTTATGTGCGGCATCCCTAGCTGTATATATGGTGCCGCTAAGGGCTACGGTATCTCCTGCCCTGAATGCCTTAACCGCATCCCTGTCAAAAGGTGCTGTTACAATATGGTGCATTTTCATCCCCCCTGTTCCTTATAGTACTATCTCAGCATGCCTGGTAACATGACAGTTAATATTTACTGCAACGGGCAATCCTGCTATGTGTGTGGGATATGTCTCAACATTAACGGCAAGAGCGGTATTTGTACCCCCCAGTCCCGCAGGGCCAATCCCCAGCTCATTGATTTTTTCAAGCAGCTCGGCTTCCAGTTCCCTCACATACCCGATGCAGCTTCTCTTGTCCACAGGCCTCAGCAAGGCCCTTTTAGCCAACAGAGTAGCTTTTTCCATAGTTCCGCCTATGCCCACACCCACAACTATCGGGGGACAAGGATTCGGGCCGGCCTTATCAACAGTCTCCAGTATAAAGCTTTTTACACCCTCTATTCCGTCTGAGGGCTTAAGCATTTTAAGGGCGCTCATGTTCTCGCTTCCGAAGCCTTTTGGAGCCAGCTCTATTTTTAAGGCATCACCCGGAACAATATCGTAATGTATTACAGCAGGTGTGTTATCTCCTGTGTTCATACGTTCTATGGGGTCACCCACCACCGATTTTCTCAAGTAACCTTCCTTATAGCCCCTCCTCACGCCTTCGTTTATGGCATCTGACAACGCTCCGCCTGTTATATGAACTTCCTGGCCCATTGTAACAAAGACCACTGCCATCCCCGTATCCTGGCATATTGCGGCCTTCTTCCGGGCGGCCAGCTCCGCATTCAGCAGCAGCTTTTCCAGCACCTCCGAGCCAATGGGAGACTTTTCAACTGCAAGCCCGTTTTCCATTGCCTCTTTAATGTCATTATTAAGATAATAGTTGGCATCCATACATAACTTTTTTACAGCCTCTATTACTGACTTTACATCGATATCCTTCATTAATGCCTCCATTTGTAATTTAAATTGCCGTGGGAGTCATATCCACTGATTATATAATTATACATATAAATACCATTGCAAAACAACCTAAAATGTTCATAAATTGTTCAAAAGGACCGGGCAATAATAAAAGACAAAACAGCAATAATCTAGTATAATTATATGCATGAAGGGAGGTTATTCTTTGAAGCCAACTGTAAACAATATTTTAGTATGCGTCACTCAACAAAAAACCTGTGAACGGCTTATAAAAAAGGCTTTAGAGTTTTCTAGGGAAGAGGATTCCATTTTTATCATTCACGTGGCCAAAAACAGCTGGAGCTTTCTTGACAATGACAAGGAGGGTGAAGCTCTGGAATATCTTTTCGGCATTGCCAAATCAATAGGCGCAAATCTGACAGTTCTCAGGTCTGATGAGATTGTTGATACTATTGTTGAGTATGCCTGGGACAATGATATAAGCCTTTTGGTTATGGGTGATTCCAAAGGTGATCACAGTGAAAACCACTTCTTTAAATCATTAAAAAACAGCTTGGATAGCGTTGAAATACATGTTGTACCCAATTAAGGCAGATATTGCTAAAAACATTCCTATTTTGCCTGGTACAAATTAACTATTTTGCCTTCAAAGGCTTGACTTTAGCGAGCTTTCATTATAAAATAATGTCGAATTCCATTTTTAGGAGGTTGTATAATGAATAAATCAGATTTAATCAACTCAATTGCTTCAAAATCAGGTCTTAACAAGAAAAACAGTGAAGCCGCTTTGAATGCATTTATTTCTTCCGTTGAGGACACTCTAAAAGCTGGCGATAAAGTTACTTTGGTTGGTTTCGGAACCTTCGAAGTAAGAGAAAGAGCTGCTAGAAAGGGTAGAAACCCACAGACTAAGAAGGAAATTACTATTCCAGCATCAAAGGCTCCAGTATTTAAGGCTGGTAAAGTATTAAAGGATAATGTTAACGCATAATACAGCAAATGCACCTTTACAGGTACATTACATAAAAGCCCTGAATACGCTTCAGGGCTTTTTGTATGGCATTTTAAGGCCTTTTTACTTTGTACAGCATGTCAATTATTTGCTCGTATCTTTTCGATCAGCTGACAGATAACCTGTGAATTGGTAGGCTTCTTCTGTCCGTTTTCCTCTGCAGGAACATTTTCAATGCAATTTCTAATGGCTCTTTCAACCTTTTGAATAGTCACATTGTTTTTCTCAGCTATTTCCCTGTATATACCCTTTGGTAGATTCCCGTTGTGGCAATAGCTGTCGAAAGCCTTGGTAACTATGTCTCTGATGTAGCAATAGCCTGTCATATGCGCCTTGAGGCCATATTCCCGCATATACTTTGTTGCCAGTACCTTCAGTTCATCATCATAGCGGTTTTTTTGCTTTTGGACTGCAGCGGCACTGTAGTCTTTTTTGATGTACTGCTTGATATTGGAATCCGTATAAAGCTGCTTTATTCGTAAAGCTAAGACACTTTCGTCAAAAGGCTTGATTATGTAATAATTCGCTCCAAGGTTCATTGCTCTGGCTACATAATTTTCATGACTTACAGCAGAATAGACTATGTATACAGGCAGGTTTCCTTCCTTATTTTCTCTTGCGTACTCAAGAACACCTATTCCATCCAGCTTGGGCATAATTATGTCCAGCAGCACAACGTCAGGCTTTTCCCTGTTTATCAGTTCTATGGCCTCGAGCCCATCCTTTGCAATATTAAGCAGTTCAAAGTCCTGGCACTCGCCAAGTTTTTCATATAATGCCTTTGCAGTTAATAAATTATCATCTACTATCAAAACCCTAATTTTACTCATTGTTTCTCTTTAACCCTTTTCATATATTTATGGCTGACTAAAAAACAAACTTATACTTCATTTCATAGAATCGATTATCTTTTCACATACTGTCTGGGGCTCGCAGTTGTCACATTGGATAACCGTATCAGCATATTTGTTATACAAAGGTGTCCGTTCATTGTATAGCTGTAGCAAGGAACTTCCATTTCTGACCAACCTTCTGTTTGCATCCATTCTGGCTTCTATTGCCTGGTAACCCGTGTTCAGAAATACAACCTTACCAATTTCTTTCAGGTGCCGCATGGCAGTATCACTGTGTACGATACCGCCTCCTGTAGAAATCACGCACCTGGTAGTACTGATTTGTAAAACTGCTTCATCCTGTAGCTTCAGAAAATGCTCCCGTCCATACTCTTCCACCAGTTCTCTCGGTGTCTTGCCGGTCTTTACTGTCAAAATCAAATCAGTGTCCATAAATTCATAGCCCAGGATTTCACTCAGCTTTTCACCAACTGTGGTTTTTCCGGTTCCCGGCATACCGATAAGAATAATGTTTGGAACCGCGTCTTCACTTATCATAGGCTGTCCCACCTGGAATCCATTTCAGTTATGCTTCTAAGCCCGGAGGACATGATGAAGCTGTCAAGCAGCGCAATCCTTACCATTGCTTCACATATTGAGTATACCCTCGGTACAAGAGACGGGTCACTTCGTGAAGCAAACTTGTGTATTACAGGCTCAAGCGTCTGAACATCCACTGTCAGCTGATCCTGCAAAATGGTAGGCGTAGGCTTTACCGCGACACGAATCCTGATTTCCTCTCCATTGGATATACCCCCAAGCATCCCCCCTGCCCTGTTGGTCTTAAATCTGATTCTGCCTGTCTCCTTGTCATAATAAGGAGTGTCATTCATTTCCGAACCTTTTTTCTTTGAAACCCCAAAGCCTTCGCCTATTTCAATACCCTTTACGCCCCCTATGGACATAAGGCCATGGGCAATAGTGGCACTCAGTTTATCAAAAACAGGTTCGCCAAGCCCTGCCGGCACTCCCTTTGCAATAATTTCTATCACACCGCCGCAGGAATCACCTTCCTTTATGACCTGCAGCAGGTCTTCAGTCATTTTCTGTGCAATTTCCTGGTCTGGACAGTTTATCTCGTTTGCTCTGTAATTTTTCTTCGCCTGTTCGTATGTAAACGGGCCTGCCTTTATACCGTGGGATTCTACTGTATACGCCAGTACATCAATCCCCAGTCTGTCCAGAACCTGCTTTGCAACAGCTCCACCCGCAACCCGGGCTGCCGTCTCACGGGCTGATGCCCTGCCTGCACCAAGATAGTCCGAATGCTCTCCGTACTTTTTATAATAGGTGTATGCTGCCTGCCCAGGCCTCAGAAGCTCCTTGTTGCCTCTGTGCTGCTCAATATGCCTGTCTCCAATGTCACTGCTGGGAATAAGCATCGCCACAGGTGCGCCTGTAGTAATATCGTCCTGCATCACACCCGAAAAGATATACACCTTGTCAGCTTCAGATCTTGGTGTGTGAAGCTTTGACTGACCCGGCCTCCTCTTGTCCAGCTCCTCCTGGATAATGGAGGATGTTATTTTTACACCTGCAGGAACTCCGTCCACAATTACCACCAAACCGCCCCATAATTCCGGAGGAACACCTTCACTTTTTCTAAAGGCTCCCGAATAGGATTCTCCACTCGTTGTAACACGAAATACTCTTCCAAATGAATTTCCAACCATAGCTGCCTCCATATAATAAAATAAAATTCATGCTAAAAACGCCAAATAACCGGACAACGTATACTTTTATGTATACAGCGCCATAAGCCACCTGTTATTCTTCTTCAAGTTGAATATTTCCGCCGCATTTGACGATGTGGTCTACAAAGTCAGGGAAAGTAACATTCATGGCTTCAGCAGTGTCGATTATAGTTTCACCCTGAGCCCTTAAGCCTGCTACAGCCAAAGACATAACCACCCTGTGATCATCGTGCCCGCAAACCCTGCAGCCCTTGAGACTGCTTTCACGTATTACAAGTCCGTCCGGCAGTTCCTCAATATCCGCACCCATTTTGGAAAGCTCCCTGCACATGACACTTATCCTGTCGGTTTCCTTAAGCCGCGCTTGCGGAACATTTAAGAGCCTTGTCTCCCCCTGAGCGAAACAACCTGCAACCGCCATTGCCGGAAGAGCATCAGGTATGGAATTCATATCGATAGACCTGCCCTTTAAAGCTCTGCCCTCTATGATAACACTGTTCTCCTGGAAGGAAACTCCTGCACCCATGTCTTCCAATATGGACAGTACCAGCTTGTCACCCTGGGGATCGCTCATGTCAAGATTGGTCAGCCTGAACTGCCGTCCTGAAATTGCAGCTAACACCATAAAAAACGTCGCCGAAGAGAAATCTCCCGGTATGGTGCAGTCAAAGCCCGGGTATTTCTGCTGTCCCGGTATGAGGAACTCCTTCATATTCTGATGCTGGTATCTGATTCCCAGCTTATCAAGCCACCATAGAGTTATTTCTACGTATGGCACTTCGTTTAGTCTTGTAACTTCGATATGCGTATCGTATTCCAGAAGAGGAGCGTTAAGTAGAATTGAGGATAAGTATTGCGATGTAACTGCGTCAAGTGTTGTAAATCCGCCTTTTGCCCGGCCTCTAACCACAACCGGAGCTGATTCGTTTCCTCGTGTGGTAAAAGCCTCTCCTCCAAGATTATTTATTGCCTTAACCAGAGGTCCAATTTGTCTTCTTCTTATTTGATAGTCGCCTGTAAAAACCGTATACCCGGGTACCAGAGCAGCAGTCATCAGACCAAGTCTTAAACTCGTTCCCGAATTCCCAACGTCTATAATGTTTTCCGGAACATTGGGCTGCCCGGCAATTCCGTCTACCGTATACCTGTCTAAAACCAACTCATAGGATGCACCAAAGGCCTTGCATAAATTTACCGCAGAGATGGAATCACTTGAAATCAAAGGATTTCTTATTATGCTCTGTCCCTCCGCAAGTCCTGCAAAAAACATTGACCTTATAGTATGGGATTTTGACCCTGGAATACCAACTTCTCCGGCAACCTCCGATGGCTTAACCTTTAAAATCATATTCTTCACCTGCCATATTACCAATTTTCATTATATTACAAAACATCTGATTATACCATGCTACTTTACTGCATTAACCTGTTATAATAACTATGTTATTATAACAGGTGGAATTCGTCAATTTTTTTACCTGAAATATCCAATTATTCATCTTTATCACCTGCACCTTTTGGTGGAGGAGGTCCAAAATATTGAAAGTAATTACATAACAGTTTACCGTTATACAGTTTTCTTTTTTTGTCGGCCCTCTTTCCAAAAAGCTTTTCAAACTCCAGGTTGGAGGTAATAATGTAATAGGACCAGCTCTCAAGTTTTTGAAACACCGCTCCCATCTCCATGTAGAGCTTCTCAACGTATTCTTTTTCTCCAAGCCTCTCACCATAGGGAGGGTTGCAGATAATAATTCCGTATTTGTATCTTGAACTGATATCGGACATAGGAAGACGCTGGAGATGAATGGCATCCTCAACTCCGGCCTTTTTCGCGTGATATCTGGCAAGGCTCATTGCTTCCTCATCTATATCCGAGCCATGTATTCTGAGCTCACGGTCCTCCTCCATTGTATCATAGGCCTCATCCCTCGCCCTGGCCCATGCTTCTTCGGGAATGATGCCCCACTTTTCAGAAGCAAATTCCCTTCCAAGCCCTGGAGCAATATTCCTGCCAATCAGGGCAGCTTCTATAGGAATAGTACCGCTCCCACAAAAAGGATCCAACAACACTCTGTCCTTGTTCCAATGGCTTATGAGCAACATGGCGCAGGCAAGAGTCTCCTTCAGAGGTGCATCGCCCACAAGCTTTCTGTAGCCCCTTTTGTGAAGGCCCGCGCCACTTGTATCAACAGTCAGGGTTACAACATCCTTCAGCAGGGCCACTTCTATTCTGTACCGTGCCCCCGTTTCCTGGAACCATTCACATTTATAGCGCATTTTCAGCTTTTCCACAACAGCTTTCTTTACTATGGCCTGACAGTCAGGTACGCTGAAAAGCTTTGAATCTATTGACTTTCCCTCTACAGGAAACTCTGCATCAACCGGTATGATTTCCTCCCAGGGCAGGGCTTTTGTTTGCTCAAACAACTCTTCAAAGCTTGTAGCCTTGAATTCCCCCATTTTCAGCAAAACCCTGTCAGCAGTCCTCAGCCAAAGGTTACTCCTGCAAATGGCAGTTTCATCTCCCGTAAAGGTCACCCTGCCATTTTCAACCCTTTGCTGGGTGTATCCAAGTTTTTTAAGCTCCCTTGCAGTTACCGCCTCAATTCCAAAAGCTGATGTTGCAATAAGTTCAAATTCTCCCATGTATATGCCTTTCAAAAATTTTTTCTATATCTCGCAATGATTTTTTCAGTAATAATATTATTTTTTGAAGTACTACTATTATAACCTTGTATGACCTATATAACAACAAATTATTTCCAATGAATATTACCCTCTATCGACAATGTATAACACACCTCACACCGAGATATTTTGACTTGCGGCAAAGCGAATACGCGAAGGAAGGCTTTGTGCCTTACAAACGGCTTCAACGTAGCTGAAGGATAAATTCGCCGCTCAAAAACGTATTATACATTGTTAATAGAGGGTACAGTTTCAGGGAACTACAAACAGCTTTTATCAAAATCTCTGTAAACAGCTGCCTTTTTGTTAATATATTACATTAATGTATGAAATAATTGACGCTAATATTATTACATCCTGCAATTCCTTTACAAAGCGTCAGTCGACATTGCTATTGTTATTTCAAAACTCACATTGCTTTGATTGTTTAATTCTGCATATTTTAAGAGTTTATTGTATTAATCTGCATGAATAAATAAAAAAATAAATGAAAGATATTAATTTTATGCTTGCAATTAATTAATTCAAATAGTATAATTTAGGAGAATTAATTGTTAATATTTGGCGTACAATGGGGTATGCTTGAACAGTTCCGGATTTTTCCCGGAGCTCTATTGGTTTTGCATATTTAAATGACCCTGTCGCCATAATAATATTTGATTATTTTATTAAGTATTGGAGGGTTATTTAAATGAAAGTTTTACAGGATATCATGGAACAGGTTATCAAGAGAAATCCCGGTGAACCGGAGTTTCATCAAGCTGTACGCGAAGTGCTTGAATCTCTTGAGGTAGTTGCAGAAAAGCATCCCGAATGGGTTAAGGCAGGAGTATTCGACAGAATAGTCGAGCCTGAAAGACAAATCATCTTCAGAGTGCCTTGGGTGGATGACAACGGCAATGTACATGTAAACCGTGGTTTCAGAATTCAGTTCAATAGCGCAATCGGTCCTTACAAGGGCGGGTTGAGACTCCATCCTTCTGTTAATGTAAGTATTCTTAAATTCCTTGGTTTTGAACAGATTTTCAAAAATTCCCTTACCGGACTTCCAATCGGCGGCGGTAAAGGCGGAAGTGATTTTGACCCAAAAGGAAAATCAGATAATGAGGTTATGAGATTCTGTCAGAGCTTTATGACTGAGCTCTCAAAACATATCGGAGCTGATACCGATGTACCTGCAGGCGATATAGGAACAGGTGCAAGAGAAATCGGTTTCATGTACGGACAGTATAAGAGACTGCGAAATGAATATACCGGCGTTTTGACAGGCAAGGGCCTGACCTGGGGCGGCAGTCTGGTGAGAACCGAAGCTACAGGCTATGGTTTATGCTACTTTATGGACGAAGCCTTAAAGGCCAAGGGCAAATCCTTTAAGGATGCTGACGTAGTTATTTCCGGCTCAGGTAATGTTGCTATCTATGCAACCGAGAAGGTTCATCAGCTCGGAGGAAAGGTTATAGCCTTAAGCGATTCAAACGGCTACATACACGATCCTGACGGAATTAAGCTGGATACGGTCAAAAGACTTAAGGAAGTTGAAAGAAAACGCATCAGCGATTATGTGAAAATTCATCCAAATGCCACCTATACAGAAGGTTGTTCAGGTATTTGGAGTATCAAATGTGATATTGCACTTCCAAGTGCGACACAGAATGAAATAGATGGTGCTTCAGCGGAATTATTGGTTAAGAACGGCTGCTATGCAGTGGGTGAAGGAGCTAATATGCCATCAACCCCCGAAGCAGTTGATGTCTACCTTAAAAACAAGATTATCTACGGACCTGCCAAAGCTGCCAATGCAGGCGGTGTTGCAACTTCAGCACTGGAAATGAGCCAGAACAGCATGCGCTATTCCTGGACCTTTGAAGAAGTTGACGCCAAGCTCAAGGATATCATGGTAAATATCTACAAAAGTGCAAGTGAGGCAGCAAAGGAATACGGTATGGAGGACAATCTGGTTGCCGGTGCAAACATTGCAGGCTTCCTGAAAGTTGCCACTGCCATGTATTCTCATGGAATTGCGTACTAAGTAACACCCTTATATTTTTAACGCCAACACCAGAAATGGTGTTGGCGTCTTTTTTTTGTTTGACAGTGTGCATATGTAAAAGTATTAGTGGATAGCACGTTTCTTGTGCTTACCTCCCATCACATCCGACACATCGTTTATGGTAACAAAAGCGTTTTCATCCTTATCATATATGATAGATTTTAATTTTGATACCTCAAGTCTGGTTACTACAGAATATAATATCTTCTTATCGTTTTTTGAAAATCCGCCTTTTCCCTCCAGGAAGGTAACTCCTCTTCCCAGACGTGCCGTGATGGCCTCTGCAATCTCTTCCGCTCTTTCTGAGATTATAAATGCAGCCTTGGCTTCATCCAGCCCTTCTATGGTAATATCAATAACCTTGTAAGCAATAAAGTAGGCAATCAGCGAATACATGGCCCTGTCCCATCCAAACACAAGTCCCGCACTGCTCAAGATGAAAATGTTAAAAAACATAACCATCTCACCTACTGAAAAAACAGTCTGCTTATTAACTATTATTGCAACCATTTCCGTTCCGTCCAGAGAGCCCCCATAGCGAATAATTATCCCTACACCTATGCCAAGTACAATTCCTCCAAATACCGAGGCCAGTAGAACATCACTTGTCAAGCCGGGTATGGGATGAAACACCTGAACCCAAACCGAAAGTGATACGATTGAAAACATAGACGAAAAAACGAAGGTTTTACCTATTTGCTTATAGCCCAGGAATAAAAAGGGTATATTTAATCCGACTATAAACACACTCAAGGGTAATTTTGATAAGTAACTTGCAATTATTGATATGCCAACTATTCCGCCATCAATAATATTGTTGGGTATTAAAAATATTTCCAATCCGATTGCCGCTAATATTGACCCTATAAATAGAAAGACATATCTGATTATCTCTCTTTTGACCTGATTCTTTCTAGTCATATTTCCACCTCACATTATTTAATGATTAAAGGGTTTGAAGTGAAGTAAACACCTTATAATTGCTGCCATTAAAATAGTGAGGAATAGATTGCCTGATATTTTTCCTATAATCAATCAGCTTATTGAAGTTTGTTAAATCCTTTATAATAAAACCGGTGAAGACGACACCATTTTCATTAGAATTGTCGGGCTTGAACTTTGACGTTCTGGAGGGTGTTTTTAAATCCTCTCTGACAGCACAATAAGCTTTGTTACTAAAAACTTTGACTTTAGTTAAAACATGACTATTCCTGGTTCTATTTTTAGAGACAATATTATAGTTTATACTGATAACCGATATTTCCAGTAAAAGAGATATAATTATCAATATACTAATAATATTTTTCGTTTTGACCATTTAGACCTCCTTTCGCCATAAATGTAATTCAATTATATCATAAACATGATTTATTGTATTACACTTATTCAAAAATCAGCCAAGGTTCAGTTCTTGGAGTATTACTGTGAAATGTAAGCATTTCCTTTTTGGTGGGATGCTGGAAAGTTACTTCATATGCCCACAGAGCTATCTGCTGGCCCGGCTTGTTTACGTCTGCACCGTAACGCTGGTCTCCATACAGCACATGACCGGCATTTAAGAGCTGTACTCTTATCTGGTGAGGCCTTCCTGTATGCAGCTTGATCCTCAACAGGCTGAGTTCTCCCCGGGTCTTGAGAACTTCGTATTCCAGCACAGCCTCCTTTGCATCCAGGGTGCCTTCCCGCACTACCGAAACCATATTTGCTGCCTCGTTCTTCAGGAGGAAATCTCTCAGAACAGCTTTTTCTCTTTCAGGCCTTCCTCGCACTACTGCCAGATAAGTCTTTTTAAACATTCTTGTTCTTATCTGGTCGGACAGACGTGCGGCTGCCTTGGAGGTTCTGGCAAAGACCATAATCCCGCCCACCGGCCTGTCAAGTCTGTGAACCAGCCCCAGGTACACGGCTCCGGGCTTATTACAGGCTTCCTTGATATATTGCTTTAATATGTTAAGGAAGTCCGGGTCTTTGGAATTATCGGCTTGAACCGGAATATTAACTGGTTTTTCCACCACCAGCAAGTGGTTATCCTCATATATCACACATGGCTTCACGGGTTTTCCCACCTTCCATATATACCGCACGGAAGTACCATACCTGACCGGCTGACCGGAAGACCAACCTCTCCGCAGCTGTGCCTGCCCTTGAAACGGCTGCCTACGGTTTGCTTCAGTATGTTGCTTAAGACTGTTGGAGAAAAACCGGTCGTATATGAGTTTATGAGGAAAAAAAGCGGTTTGTCCGAGAGCAGACCCATACACTGCTCCACAAAATCATAGAGGGAATCCTCTATCTTCCATATTTCCCCATTAGGCCCTCTTCCATAGGATGGAGGGTCCATAATTACACCGTCATACTTTTTGCCTCTTCTGATTTCCCTCTGAACAAACTTCATGCAATCGTCCGTAATAAACCTTACAGGTCTGTCTGCCAGCCCTGACAGGGCAACATTTTCCTTTGCCCAGCCAACCATGCCCTTTGCGGCATCTACGTGACAAACCTCTGCTCCTGCTGCTGCCGCAGCAACCGTGGCTCCCCCCGTATAAGCAAAAAGATTAAGTACCCTTATGGGCCTGTCAGCTTTTTTTATATTGTCCATCATCCATTTCCAGTTGACGGCCTGCTCCGGAAATAACCCAGTATGCTTAAAGCCTGTGGGCTCAATATAAAATTTTAAATTTTCAAAATTTATGCTCCACCTCTTGGGAAGCTTTTTCTTGTACTCCCACTGTCCACCGCCGTTTTGGCTCCTGTGGTAATGCGCATCAGCCTTGTCCCATATTTTCCTGTCTCGCACAGGCCAGATTATCTGAGGATCAGGTCTTCTTAATATTATGTCTCCCCATCTTTCCAGCTTCTCACCGTCCCCTGTTTCTATAAGTTCATAGTCTTTCCATTCATCGGCTAATAACATTTCTTCCTCCGCTCGGTTACCAAAGTCAATTCCGGCTCTAAGCCTTCACTTTTAAGTGCTTTTAAGCTGACTTTTAACGTGGTTTGGGTTTGAAAAGTTTTTTTACTTTTAGGAGGGCATTTAGCCTCCACCCCAAACTATCGGCTTCCAGCCCATGGCAATTGACTTTTAGCTGCATTAGTTTTTGTTACTTCACAGTTGCTTTTATTCTATAGACTCCACAATCTCCACTATTTCTTCAGGCCTGTAAGCAATGAAGTCAGGCTTTTCCCTTGTCAGCAGCTCCAGGGAATCAAAGCCCCAAAGGACGGAGATAACTTTAATGCCAATCTTTCTGCATGCTTCAACATCACGCTGCTCATCTCCTACATAAATTACCTGCTTTTTATTTATTCCCAGTTTGGACATAAGCCTGCCTATGGTTATATGCTTTGCAAAAAGTCCTTTGGAGGACTGTATATTACTAAACATATCCAGATTGTTCTTACGCAGGAATGTCTCAATATTATGGACGGAATTAGAGGATACGATACTTAAGCCATAGCCTTTGGAATAGAGCTTCTCAAGCATCTCATAGACTCCCTGGATGGGTTTGACCTCCCCTGCATGAGCCTGGAAATTATTCAGCAGTTCAACCCCCAGCTTTGGCAGCTTGAGGACGGGTATCTCCAGTTCCTTTATTCTCTTTCTCATAGGAAGCTTTAGAAGTTCTTTGATTTTTTCCTGGCTGACGGGCTTATATCCGTATTTTTCAGCCATTTCATTTCCCAGTTCTATAAATGTCTGCAGCGAATCCACCAGCGTGCCATCCAAATCAAAAATCACGTGCTTTATCATTTTTACCCCACATTCTTATGTTTCTAGAATTCTTCCCTGTATTTTATCATAAGGTGCTTAAAGAGTTCTGCACTTGTTGGCGGAGTATATGTAATGGTATTTGCTCCGGCCTCAATAGTTTCCAGAATGCTTTCATTTGTAGGTCCGCCAGTTGCTATTATTGGAACATGCGGATACCTGCTCCGGATTGATCTGACAACCTCAGGAGTGCGTGCCGCACAGGATACATTCAGGATTTCCGCACCCGAATCCAATCTTGCCTGTATATCAGTATTTTCAGAGGTTACAGTGACCACTATTGGTATATCGATTCTTTTATACAGGTTCTTTATTATATCATTGGAGGTAGGTGCATTGACCACCACACCAATTGCTCCCTGAAACTCAGCGTCCATAGCAATATTTATGACGCGCTTGCCGGTAGTAGTTCCCCCTCCCACTCCGCAAAACACCGGAATATCCGATGCATTTATTATAGAGTGTGTTATTATGGGCTGAGGTGTAAAGGGATATACTGCCATTACCGCGTTTGCATTGCAGTTTTTGATTATGGCCACATCTGTTGTGAACATCAGTGATTTTATGTTTTTCCCAAAAATATTGATACCCCCTACCCGATTTATTACCTCCGGTATCTTAACCATGTGTTTTCTCAGTATTCCTTCTATTTCAGGTACAAATGCCATAAGACCTCCTTATACCGCACACATAAAAGCCGGCAACAGAATGTATTAACCAGAATAATTTTTAGGTGCGCTCTTTTTCCTAGGGTTACCTATTCCACCGGATTGTATACTTTTAACATATTAAGTATACTAGATTTTTCTTAACTCGTACAGAAATAATAACTATTGTATTTTGATATATTAATGGTAAAATATAACGAGCAAAAGGTGTTATGGGGATTGCTTCTCCCCGCATGACTGGCATGAATTCCAAAGACTTTGGCATATACCGGATTTATGCAGCAAGCATAAAACTTAAAAAGGCAGGTTGAATATATGAACGACAACACCCTTTCCACTAAATTTCTGGGCTGCGACTGCGACTTTACCTCTGCCGGAATAGTTGTTTTTGGTGCCCCCTACGACGGCACCACAACCTTCAGGCCGGGGACAAGATTTGCTCCCTCAACCATGAGAATGGATTCTATCGGAATAGAGACTTACAGTCCATATTTTGACGCGGATATTACCGATTATTCCATCAATGACTACGGTGATCTGGATCTTCCCTTTGGTGCCCCCCGGAAGGCGCTGGATATGATATCTCACACTGCAGCTCATATTTTCAATAGTAATAAGAAACCTTTAATGATTGGAGGGGAGCACCTTGTCTCCCTGCCTGTAATTGAGCAGGCTGCAAAAAAATACCACGATCTCAAAATCATACATTTTGATGCTCATACGGATTTGAGAGAAGACTATCTGGGTGAGGCCCTTTCCCATTCCTCCGTTATAAGACGTGCCTGGGATATACTGGGAGACGGCAGAATCTGGCAATTCGGCATTCGCAGCGGGACCCGGGAGGAATTTTACTGGTCCAGGGATGGACACACCTCCATGTGCCTTCATAATTTTGCCACTCTGAATACAGCCATCCCGGACATTGGTAATTCACCGGTTTATCTCACAATAGACCTGGACGTACTGGACCCGTCAAACTTTCCGGGCACCGGGACTCCCGAGGCCGGTGGGGTAAGTTTTACAGATTTGGTAAACGCTCTCCTTTTGATTTCCAAGTTGAACATAATAGGTGCAGATATTGTGGAGCTTTCACCTCACTATGACCACAGCGGTGCTTCAACAGCACTTGCCTGCAAGGTTTTGAGAGAGGTACTCCTGTCAATGTCCAAATAAAGCCTTATAACTATATAGCTGTACAGCGCATAAAAACAGTTCTGCCCATAACCGGCAGAACTGTTTTTCAGTGTCAATTGAATTTTAAATTGAAATTGAATTTTATATTATAATTGAATTTAAATTAATTAAATTATAATACATATGATAGATCCCTAATTAAGATAAAATAAAATAAATATTGTTTGTTTTTTAATTAAAAGCTCTCTTTAGTTATATTGCAGC
Organism: Bacillota bacterium; assembly: GCA_023400235.1. Taxonomy (GTDB): domain Bacteria; phylum Bacillota; class Clostridia; order Acetivibrionales; family DSM-1351; genus Ruminiclostridium. The sequence goes on along the minus strand of JAEXFI010000053.1, from coordinate 34,599 downwards.
ATTTCCTCTTTCTTTAGTACGAATTCTGATACATTCCTGAATATCTGATATAAATATTTTTCCGTCACCAACTTCTCCTGTTTGTGAATGATTGATAATGGTCTCTGTAATTATGTCAACTTTTTCATCGGTACAAACCAGTTCAAGTTTAACCTTGGGCAGGACATTCAGTGAAACTTCCTGACCCCTGTAATACTCTTTCCAACCCAATTGTTTTCCCGCTCCCATTACCTGGGATATAGTAATACCATCCAACCCTGCCGCAAGCAAAGCTTCCTTTAATTCCTCAAGCTTGGACGGTCTGATAATAGCTTCAATTTTCTTCATACCTTATCCTCCAACTCTCTATATTAAATATGATTACCGACAATTTATCAATCCATTCCTGAGAATGAAGGATAAGCCGATTCACCATGCTGTGCGATATCAAGTCCTTCAGATTCTTCTCTTGGGGTAACTCTAACTCCCTTGAGGACTGCTTTGAGAAAGAACATTATTGCTGCAGTACCTACTGTAGCAAGCACTATGGTTATAGCAATAGCTATCAGCTGCGCCACGATTAACTTGGTCTCACCGAATATCAAGCCATTATTTGCCACTGCCTCATTTACCTTGTTGCTTGCAAACAAGCCGGTTGCTATGCCGCCCCAGATACCGCCGATACCATGACATCCAAATGCGTCCAGGGAATCGTCATATCCGAATTTGGGCTTGATGACACTCATTGCAAAATAGCATATGGGGCTTACCAGAGCACCAATTATGAATGACGCCCATACCGGCACAAAGCCTGCTCCGGGAGTTATTGCAACAAGACCTACAACTGCACCTGTAGCTGCGCCTAAGAGTGTAGGCTTGCCTCTGGTAATCTTTTCAACCAGCATCCATGAAAGCAATGCCATTGCAGCAGATGTATTTGTGGTAATGAAAGCATGTGAAGCCAGAGTTCCAGCCGACAATGCACTTCCTGCATTAAAGCCGAACCAGCCGAACCAAAGGATTCCAGCACCCAATACTACCAACGGGATGTTATGCGGTTGGGTGGAAGTCACTCCGTAACCTTTTCTCTTTCCAAGAATAATAGCTGCTACAAGACCGGAAACACCGGAACTGATATGAACAACATTACCTCCTGCAAAGTCTAGAGCACCAAGCTCAAGTATGAATCCGCCCGGGCCCCACACCATGTGTGCCAATGGATAGTATATAATCAGTGACCATAGTGCAACAAAGAAGAATAGTGCTGAAAATTTCATTCTTTCAACCAAAGAACCTGTAATGATTGCTGCTGTTATAACAGCGAACATCAACTGAAATACCGCAAATAGAGTATGAGGTATTGTTCCGACCTCTCCCTCAACGCCATTGAAGAATGCCCATTGGAAACCTCCAAAAAAGCTTCCTCCCTCGCTAAAGGAAAGAGTATAACCGATAGCCACCCAGAGCACCGAAGAAAGACCAAGTATGAAGAAAGATGCCATCATAGTGCTAAGTACATTCTTTCTTTTTACCATACCTCCATAAAAAAGTGCCAGACCAGGTGTCATAAAAAATACTAGTGCTGCGGAGATCAGTATAAAAGCTGTATCCCCAGTGTTAATAGTTCCCATAATTAACCCCTCCGTGTCATTTTAATTTATTACCTGCCTCTTAACCAATTCTTTATATACCGGTTAAGTTTTAATCTATACAATAAAATATAAAAAAACAGTATGCTCAGAGAAAATTTAATCCTCCAAACACACCGTTGTGTTATCCTTGACAAGCCGTTAAGCTTCTCACTGTATAGATTTTGTGGCTTTCAGACAGACAACTGATTAGTATCCCATAAAACTAAAAAAACCACCCAGTCGATTATCAAAGTAATCAACCAAGCAGCCCCATCGCTGTCGTTTATATTTTATCTGATAGTAGTGTAGCACAGGTTTTTGGGAGTGTCAATACTTTGTTTGAATAACTGAAATAAAAATCCTGCAAGTGCTAAATAAAAAAATATTTCATTGACCTATTGAAAATCTGAAGTTTTAGTAGTATCATAACCTCATAAACTTGTATATTAAAGTAAATTCTTACTAATAAGAGACTTGATTTGCAATTTTCGAAGATGTAAGTTGCAATTATTTTAAATAACATTAATTTTTCTTCATTATTATGTTATATACGATAATTAACTTAATACCATCTTTTTGAAATTGACAAACAATATTATTTCAAAAACCTTCTCTCAGCTTTCACTTAAAAGCCAATTTCAAAAATGCATACCAGGCAACAGTATAACTCCATGTCAGCCACTCGGTTTTATATTTGCTGCAATTTCCGCCTTTATTTTTCCCTTTCTTCAATTGAGAAGGAAGGCGTTTTAGTTATTGCTTTTTTGATATTTTTAATACCAATACCTCTTAATTTTGTTGATATTGGTATTTTAATTAAAAATAAAAATAATATATTATGGAAAGGAAGATGTATAATGGAATTACAAATAGGTGACGTAAAAATTGCCCTGGATACCCTATGGGTACTTGTTACCGCTATGCTGGTATTCTTTATGAATCTTGGTTTTGCTACTGTGGAAAGTGGCTTTGCAAGATCCAAGAATGCAGTAAATATTCTTTCTAAGAATTTTATTGTATTTGCTGTATCTTCTCTGGGTTATCTGCTGCTGGGCTGGGGATTGATGTTCGGAGACGGAAATGGCTTTGTTGGAACAAGCGGTTTGTTCTTTGTGGGTGGTGCTGATAACTCACCAGCCGTGGGCGACGCATATACCGGCGTGTACTCGGCTATTTCCTGGACGGGAGTTCCGCTTTGGGCAAAGTTCTTCTTCCAGCTGGTATTCTGCGGTACTGCAGCCACCATTGTCTCCGGAGCAGTTGCAGAGAGAGTGAAGTATATTTCCTTTATTGTTTTCTCCTTTGTTCTGACTCTCTTGATATACCCGGTTGTTGGCCACTGGATATGGGGCGGCGGCTGGCTTTCTTCAAAAGGAATGTGGGATTTTGCCGGTTCTACCGTGGTTCACTCGGTTGGAGGCTGGGCGGCATTAGCGGGAGCTATAGCACTGGGGCCCAGATTTGGCAAATATAAAAAGGATGGTACCATCAAGCCGATTCCCGGACATAATCTGTCCCTGGCAACCATAGGTGCCTTCGTCCTCTGGCTGGGCTGGTTCGGATTTAATCCCGGCTCCACCATGGCTGCAGATCCAAGCTCTATAGCCCACATACTCATGACAACAAACACTTCAGGTATTGTTGCCATACTTACTTCCACAATTACCTCCTGGTTGTTCCTTGGAAAACCCGACCTCGGCATGAGCATAAACGGCCTGCTTGCAGGGCTTGTTGCCATAACAGCTCCCTGCGCCTTTGTAAGTGTTACAAGCTCAATAATAATTGGTGCTGTTGCAGGAGTTATAGTCGTATTTGCAGTCGTGTTCTTTGACAGGATTAAAGTTGATGACCCTGTTGGCGCAATTTCTGTCCATCTTGTTAACGGTGTATTCGGAACAATCTGCGTGGGATTGTTTGCACAGGACAAAATGACAGGAGCAGAAACAGGAAACGGACTGTTCATGGGTGGAGGCTTCTCTCTCCTTGGCACTCAATTGCTGGGAATAGTTTCAGTTGGTGCCTTTGTATTTACCCTGTCCTATCTGACCTGGTGGGTACTGAAAAAGACCATGGGCATACGTGTCAGCCTGCAGGAGGAAATTCAAGGTCTGGATATCGGGGAACATGGAAATGAAGCATATCCTGATTTTGTTGCAGCCCGCAAGCAGGTATAGGTTTTTGAATTATGAAGGCTTCGTATTTACATATTAACAGCAATAATTTTTTTTAAGGAGGTAAATTACTTATGAAACAAATAAAAGCTGTTATCAGGCCGGAAAAGCTTGATGATGTCCGCAATGCCCTTGAGAAGACAGGCTGCTTCAAAGGAGTAATGATATCAGATATCACCGGACAGGGTAACCAAAAGGGTATAACCCAGTCCTGGCGTGGAGAAAAGTATACAGTTAATTACATTCCGAAAATATGCATTGATCTTGTAGTAGCCGACAGCGATGTAGAAGCTGTCAAGAAGGCTATTCTGGAGAGCGCCCCCACCGGAGAGTTTGGAGATGGCAAGATATTCATCTACAATGTTGAAGAGGTTATACGAATAAGAACCGGTGAAGAGGGTGAAAAAGCTATATAGTTTGATTTAAAGCACTCTGAGATAAAAGGGGCTGTTGTACAATGAATAAATTTATTCATTGGGCAGCAGTCCCCTTTTTGTCCCTAAAATATGAAAATGTAACTGCATATCCTAAAAAGTGCTACAAACCTTAATAGGCCTATTAAAGTACGCTTAAAAATTACAAAACATATGAAAGTCACAAAAAGGTCATAAAATTTTAAAGGCCAAGAAAGTCCAGGCAAAAGCAAAGGAGCATCACTAGCTACTTTTTAAGTAGTTCGCGATACTCCCTTTTCTGCACCCTTATATTTTCTATATCTATTTGAGATAATAAACTAAAATATGTTATAGCAGCTAAACGTCAATTTCTATGAGCTTTAACAAATAGCTGCTTCGGTAAGTACAATATTTTGTCAGTAATTCGACAATATCTCTTCTGCTACCTTGATCTGAGATACCCTGGTATCCATTGCCCTTTTCTGAATATATCTGTGTGCCTGAGGTTCCGACATATTCATTTTTTCTACCAGCAGCCATTTAGCCTTCTCAATGATCTTTCTGTCATTGATGCGCTTTTCCAGGTCATCATTTTGATGCTTCAAGCCCTTCAATGACTTTCTGGAATTAACGGCAAATCTTGATGTCTGCAATAAAATAGTTTTATTAATAGGCTTTGGAAGTATCAAAGCACCAACTCTTTCGAGTTTAAACTGCATTTCCTCAAGATGCTCGTGTTTTGCTAATACGATTATGCCAGCATCAGTTTTATCAGCTATGTCCAAAACCAGGTCAATACCCAGTTCGTCCTGTAAAGGAGCATTTATGAGTATCAATTCAGGTTCAAAAATGTCAAGTTTACGCCTGGCCTCATTTGCAGATAAAGAGTATTCTGCTGCCGAATATCCCTGTTGAAGCATGAGGGTTCGAAGATCTTTTATCAATTCTGGCCTGCTGCATACAATTAGAATCCCTCCTGCACCCACTGGCAATCACCTCCATCTACACTCCTTCTTTACTTGCGCCGCTGTACAGCAGTGGAAAAACTATTAATAAGTGGATAGATAGCGGTCAATTTCCCATGAGTGAACAATGCTATTGTATGCTGCCCATTCTGCTTCTTTTGCAGCTATATATTTTGAGAAAATATGCTCGCCTAAAACTTCCTTGATATAGCTGTCCTTCTTCATTTCTTCCAGAGCAAGGATAAGATTTGAAGGAAGTCTTTGAATACCCAGTTCCTTTTCCTGTTCAGCTGTGAGATTGTAGGTGTTGATATCAACCGGTGCCGGAATTACCAGCTTTTTCTGCAATCCGTCCAACCCCGCCTCAAGTAATAGTGCCAGTGTCAGGTATGGATTGCAGGACGGGTCGGGACTTCTGAGTTCGATTCTGGTGGATTCTCCCTTGGGAGCGGGAATCCTAAGCAGCAAGCTTCTGTTCATGTGAGACCATGCAATATGGACAGGCGCTTCAAAGCCGGGAACAAACCTCTTATATGAGTTGACCAGCGGATTTGCAACAGCGGTAATACCTTTTGCATGCTCCAGGATACCTGCTGTAAACATTTTTGCCACATCTGATATATCCATGCTGTTTTCACCTGAATTAAACAGGTTTTTGCCATCCTTTGAAAGTGACATATTAATGTGCATGCCGGAGCCATAGGAATTATATATGGGTTTGGGCATGAACGTAGCATGGAGACCGTTTCTTTGAGCAACAGTCTTTACTACCATTCTGAAGGTCATGATTCTGTCTGCGGCAGTCATGACATCACTGTACTTGAAATCAATTTCGTGCTGCCCGGCAGCATTTTCATGATGTGAGGCTTCTATTTCAAAACCCATGTCCTCCAATACCATGCAGATTTCTCTTCTGCAGTTTTCTCCAAGGTCTGAAGGAGCCAGGTCACAATAGCCTGCCGCATCATGCGTCTTGTTTGTTGGCCTGCCTTCCGCATCGGTGTGGAATAGGAAGAACTCGCATTCAGGTCCTATGTTGAAGGTGTAGCCCAGCTTTCTGGCCTTTTCCTCGGACCTCTTTAATATATACCTGGGATCCCCCAGAAATTGTGACCCGTCGTAATTCTTGATATCACATATAAATCTGGCTACCTTTCCATGCTGGGGTCTCCACGGAATAAGCTGGAATGTATCCGGATCAGGAAACAGCAGCATATCAGATTGTTCTACTTCAGAAAAACCTGCAATAGCAGACGCATCAAACATTACTCCTTCTTCCAGAGCCCTCTCAAGCTGTTGGTCGGTTATTGCTATATTTTTCATGTTGCCAAAAATGTCAGCAAACTGAAGTCTTATAAACTTAACGTCGTTTTGTTCAACAAATTTAAGTAAATCATTTTTGGAAGCCATTTTCCCACCTCTTTCCTTTTATTTTAATTACTAATATTTTACACAATTATTTTTTTTGTGTATATAACCACGGAACAAATAAAACAGTATTTATTTTAGTATTAGCTTTATATATAATAATATAAGAAGAACTAAAAAAGCGCACTCATACATTCCTGGAAGGATTATGAGAAACGCCCTTGTTTCTTCAATTCTTGCTATTTATTTAATCACAGAATTATTTTACTAATAAATTATTGCTCAGTCAAGTATTTTTTTGCAATTTTATAAATCAAATCCTGCAAAAAACTAGATATTTGTTTTTATCGTCAAACCTGGATTTCATGAAATATTCTTGTGTACCTACATATATGCCTATTTTTAGCCGTTTTTTCATAATCAAATTCTTTGTGAAAAAGTATTGATTTTTTGCAAGGGGTGTATTATAATGATTGTAATTTAAGAATTATTTTGCAGCAATGGCGCTGTGTCAACCAAAATATTTTTTGGCTGGTACAGCTTTTTTTAAATTTTTGGTATAATACTAATTAATGTGCAAATTGAAAAGGTAAAATATTACCTTACAAATGTACCTAGGCACACATATATATGTACAAAATTTATTTTTTGCTTGGAGGATATATGGCTGAAGCAAATGACTACATTAAATATATAGCCGGACTGGCGAAACTCTCACTGGAGGATAGTGAAATGCAGTCCCTGGCTCAGGATATGACAGGTATAATCGGCCTGATGGATACCTTAAGGGATCTTGACACCGACAGTATCAATGCTACGGAACACATCTCAAAAATAACGAACAACATGAGGGAGGATAATCCCGGTGTTTCCTTTGAAACCGAAAAGATTATCTCCAATTCGAAGCATGCCCTGGAGAACTGTTTTTCCATACCGAAGATGCTTGATTAGGAGCACAGTTTGAAAGAATTAGCGAAATAACCTTCACGTCTTATCTGGCTCACTGTAGGAGCGTGGATTAGTTTATATTTTTTGTGAGCCGGAAAGGCTATGGACTTAAATGGATACCACTAAATTAACCATAAAGGAAGCCCGGTCTCTTCTGGATTCCAGGAAAATAAGTGCAACCGAACTTACCAAAACATATTTAAATAGAATAAAAACATATGACGGCAAAATCGATTCCTACCTGTCAGTGTGCGAGGAAAGTGCTCTTGAACAAGCCTCAGAGGCTCAGCAGCTCATTGATTCAGGAAAGAGTGACCCGCTTTGCGGCATTCCCTTAAGTATTAAAGACAATATTTGTATAGAAGGAAACCCAACTACCTGTGCTTCAAAAATGCTTGAGGATTTTGTCCCTCCCTACACAGCCACAGCTGTTAACAGGCTGAGAGCACAAAATGCTGTTATTCTGGGGAAGGTAAATCTGGATGAATTTGCAATGGGCGGTTCCACTGAAAATTCCGCCTTTAAAAACACAAAGAATCCTTTTGATACCACAAGAGTACCCGGTGGCTCTTCCGGCGGGTCGGCTGCTTCTGTGTCGGCCTCCCTGGCATTGGGCTCTCTTGGCTCTGATACCGGAGGCTCTGTTCGTCAGCCGGCTGCTTTTTGTGGTGTTGTTGGTTTGAAACCCACCTATGGCCTGGTATCCAGATATGGTTTGGTTGCTTTTGCTTCGTCTCTTGACCAGATTGGTCCTATTGGCAAGACTGTGGAAGATTGTGCTATAATATTGGATGGAATATGTGGACAGGACCCCAAGGATGGAACATCACTGAGCTATGAAGCGGATGCGCCCTATGCCTCAGCAGTTTCTGGCGGAATTAGGGACTATAGAATAGGCTTGCCTAAAGAATACCTGACAGAAGGTCTGAACAGTGAAGTGAGAAATGCCCTTTATAAATCAATAGAAACCCTGGAAAGACTTGGTGCCAAGGTTGAAGAATTTTCAATGCCCAGTCTGAAGCATGCTGTTCCTGCGTATTATCTCATGTCTTCAGCAGAAGCCAGTTCAAACCTTTCCAGATATGACGGCGTAAAATATGGTTACAGGGCTGAGGGCTGCAGATCCTTTAATGAGCTCATTGGCAAATCCAGAGCCGAAGGCTTCGGACGTGAGGTTAAAAGAAGAATATTGCTGGGCACCTATGCTCTAGCGTCAGGTTACTATGACGCCTATTACAAAAAAGCGCTTAAACTCAGAACTTTGATAAGCCAAGGCTTTGATGAAGCCTTTTCCAAATATGATGTTGTACTGCATCCAACAACTCCTGAAACAGCATTTAAGCTGGGGCAAAATACAGATGATCCTTTGAGCATGTATCTTGCCGATATATATACTGTTTCAGCAAACATCGCAGGTCTCCCATCCATATCTCTTCCCTGCGGCTATGATGCAAACGGACTTCCAATAGGATTGTCCTTCACTGGGAAACCGCTTGGAGAACGGGAAATACTCAGAGCTGCTGCAACTTTTGAGGCTGATTTTGCCCCAGAGTTCAGAGTTCCTGTATTATAGGAGGTTAGTGCAATGAAATACATTCCAACTATTGGATTAGAGATACATGCAGAGTTATCCACGAAGTCAAAGATTTTTTGTGATTGTCCCGTAGGCTTCGGCGGAGAGCCCAATACCAGATGCTGTCCCGTTTGTACCGGAATGCCGGGTACCTTGCCGGTTTTAAACAAAACTGCCGTGGAGTATACGGTTAAGGCAGGCCTGGCGTTAAACTGCCAGATAAATGAATTCTCAAAGCTGGACAGGAAAAATTATTTTTATCCCGATTTGCCAAAGGCATATCAGATTTCACAGTTTGATCTGCCTGTTTGCAAGGATGGCGGTCTTACGATCAATACGCCTGAAGGTGAAAAATTCATCAGAATTGAAAGAATCCACCTGGAGGAAGATGCAGGCAAACTGCTTCACGACAGTTATGACAACTACAGCTTGGCAGACTACAACCGCTGCGGAGTACCTCTTATAGAGATAGTTACCAAGCCCGACCTTTCCTCTGCTGATGAAGCCCGGGAATTTGTTGAAAAAGTCCGGCTTATGCTGCTCTATTCCGGCATTTCCGATTGCCGTATGGAGGAGGGTTCGCTCAGAGCCGATGTAAATGTTTCAATCCGGCCGGTGGGTACAGATACTCTGGGGACCAGAACCGAAATGAAAAATATAAATTCTATCAGAGGCATCGCAAGATGCATCGATGCTGAAATAGAAAGACAATCCGAGCTTTTGGATGAAGGTGAAACAATAACACAGGAAACCAGGCGCTGGGATGACAACAAAGGCGAAAGCAAGTCCATGAGAAGCAAGGAGGATGCTCACGACTACAGATACTTTCCCGAGCCGGATGTAGTCCCCATATCCTTCACAAAGCCGGAGATTGAGGCGTTGCGCAATTCATTGCCGGAGCTTCCCAACAAAAGATTTGCAAAATATACTGCTGAGTTCGGCTTAAGTGAAACCGATGCAAATTTGCTTTTGACTTCTGTCAGTCTTTCGGATTTCTTTGAAAGTACGGCAAAGGAATGTGGAAATCCTAAAGCCGCCTCAAACTTCATCATAGTTGAAGTGCTCAGAAGGCTGAACGATTCCGGACTTGCTCCCGAAGCCATTCCTTTTGGAGGAGATGTTCTGGGAAGACTTTTGAAGATGGTGGATGGTGAAGAAATCACCGCGGCAAATGCAAAAAAGGTACTTGCAGACATGTTTGACAGCGGCATGGAGCCGGAGGCTATTGTGGCCGAAAAGGGGTACAAGGTAATCAAGGATACCGGTGCTGTTGAAAATACCGTAAGAGAAATACTTGCCGCCAATGAAAAAGCTGTGGCCGAATACCTTGAGGGTAAAGAAAAGACATTCGGCTTCCTTATGGGCCAGTGCTCAAGAGCTCTGTCTGGCAGAGGCAATCCCAAAACGGTTCAGGAAGTCTTGCGAAATGAACTTAACAAGCTCAGGGACAGCAGGGATTGCTGAGGAACTGATTGCGTGATTTGCTAAAAACTAAATTTATCAGTGAAACAAAGGCGTTTCACTCCTTCTTAAACAAGGGAGTGGAATGCCTTTTTTTATAAAATTAAAAACAAAATAAATAAATTAAATTAATTAAGGGGGTTATTTAGTATGTCAAATGTACCAGAAATCTATGGAAGCAGCGTATTTAATGATTCAACCATGCGTGAACGTCTTCCGAAAGCAACTTATAAGTCATTGAAAAAAACAATCGAGTTGGGTTTGACACTTGATGAGTCTGTAGCAGAAGTAGTAGCAAGCGCTATGAAGGATTGGGCTATTGAAAAGGGAGCTACTCACTTTACCCACTGGTTCCATCCAATGACAGGAATCACTGCTGAAAAGCATGACTCTTTTATTTCTCCAACTTCAGACGGAAAGATTATAATGGAGTTCTCAGGCAAGGAGCTCACCAAGGGCGAGCCTGATGCATCCTCCTTCCCATCCGGCGGACTCAGAGCTACTTATGAAGCCAGAGGTTATACTGCGTGGGATTGTACTTCACCTGCCTTCGTAAAGGATGGTTCTCTATACATCCCCACAGCTTTCTGCTCCTATACAGGAGAGGTTCTGGACAAGAAGACTCCTCTTCTCCGTTCAATGGAAGCTCTTAACAAGCAGGCCTTAAGAATTCTCAAGGTTTTGGGTAATACAGCCGCTACAAGAGTTACAACTACCGTTGGTCCAGAGCAGGAATACTTCCTTGTTGACAGGGAACTTTTCAAAAAGCGTAAAGACTTGATTTTCACCGGCAGAACCCTCTTTGGCGTTAAGCCTCCTAAGGGTCAGGAGCTTGAAGACCATTACTTCGGAAACATCAAGGAAAGAGTTTCAGCATATATGAAGGATCTGGATACAGAACTCTGGAAGCTTGGTATTTCTGCCAAGACAAAGCACAACGAGGTTGCCCCTGCGCAGCACGAGCTGGCTCCGATATTTACTACATCAAATGTTGCTACCGACCACAACCAGCTGACCATGGAGCTTATGCAGAAGGTTGCTTTAAGACATGGCCTGGTGTGCCTGTTGCACGAGAAGCCATTTGCAGGCGTAAACGGATCAGGTAAGCACAACAACTGGTCAATGTCAACAAATGACGGACAAAACCTGCTGGAACCCGGCAACACTCCCCATGAAAACACTCAATTCCTTGTATTCCTGGCTGCTGTTGTCAAGTCAGTGGATGACTATCAGGATTTACTCCGCCTGTCGGTTGCAACTGCCGGAAATGATCACAGACTCGGTGCCAACGAAGCTCCTCCGGCTATTGTATCAATATTCCTTGGAGATCAGTTGTCTGATATCTTCACTCAGCTGGAAAGCGGCAAGGTTAAGGGCAAAATATTCAACAATATTCTCGAGACAGGTGTTGCAAGCTTGCCTAAGCTTCCGAAGGATACTACCGACCGTAACAGAACTTCACCTTTTGCCTTCACAGGTAACAAGTTTGAATTCAGAATGCTTGGTTCCTCCGCATCTATTGCCGGTGCAAACTTTGTACTCAATACAATAGTTGCTGAAACACTGCAGAAATTTGCCGATAAGCTTGAAGCTGCAACTGATTTGAATGCTGCCATTGCTACTCTCCTTTCAGAAACTGCCAAGGAGCATAAGAGAATCATATTCAACGGTAATGGTTACTCTGAGGAATGGGTTGCTGAAGCAGAAAGCAGAGGCCTTCTAAACATGAAATCCACTGTTGAGTGTATTCCTACTTTCATCAAGGATAAGAATGTTGCTGTATTTGTTAAGCATGGCGTATTAAGCAAATCTGAAATAGAATCAAGGTATGAAATACTCCTTGAAAACTACATTAAGACTGTTAATATCGAAGCATTGACCATGCTCAATATGGCCAAGACTGAAGTACTCCCGGCAGCGTTCAAATTCAGCAAGGAATTGTCAGATACAATAAACGCTGTTAAAGCTACCGGAATGTCAGTTGAGGTTGCTGCTCAGTCTTCAGTACTGAAGGAACTCTCACCTGTGCTCAGTTCCTTTGCATCAAACCTGACTGCTTTAAAGAAAACTCTTGAAAAAGCAAGCGCAGAATCTGCCGGTGCATTAAAACAGGCTGAGGTCTTCAGCAAGACAGTTATACCTGCTATGGAATCACTTAGAGCAGATGCTGATAAGTTGGAAGCAATTCTTCCAAAGGATATTTATCCATTCCCAACTTATGCTGATCTTCTCTTTAATGTTTAATACTATTTGATTGAAAAAGGGCAATGGTGACGCGCCCCCCGCGCGTTCGGTATTATTCCGGCCTGCACCGTTGCCCTTTTATATAAACGGAGGAATCTATCATGAAGAAAATTTCCTACCTAATTGCTTCAGGTGCACTTCTCACATGCACTATTGTTCTTGCAGCAGTTTCAGGATGGAATCTCCTTATGTTGGCAATTAATACTGTCTTAATTGTGGGGTATTTCATATTTGTTTGGCACATTATGTCAAGTAACTCTAAGCTGTACACCGGCAAGATTAAAAAGCTGAAAAATGATTTAAGAAGCCTGAATTTTGAAGTCCAAGTAACCTCAAGCCAGATTTCGTCTGTTTCTGAGAGTATCGCTGTGACAATCGATGAAAATAATGAATTTGCAAAGTACGTATATGACAAAGTCAGAGATATGGCTAATAATAATGATCAAGTTAATTCCAGCATTACAAATACACTGTCCGAAGTGAGAAGTATTATGGAGCTTCTGGACAAAGCAGACGGTATTACCGTTGACATGCTTAACAAAAGCACCATTTCAAAGGATACCGTCAAATTAAGTCTTGAAGAAATATTGCAAATTGTTCAGACGATAGACAGTATACATGAGTCGTCAAATAAAACCCTGTCAAATATGGAAAGACTTCAAAAGACCTCCAGGGAAATTGCTCATATTCTTGCGACAGTCAGCAACATATCCAAGCAAACTCAGCTTCTGGCATTAAACGCTACGATTGAATCCGCCAGAGCCGGGGAGCACGGAAGGGGTTTCGCCGTAGTTGCTTCCGAAATACATAAGCTGGCAGACGACACAAACAAGTCTGTCGGTGATATAAATTCTTTGATTAAGGGCATTCAGGCTGAAGTCGAAAGCGTTTATTCCGTGGTTCGTGAGAATGCCTCCAGGGTTGATGAAGGAATTTCTGCAACCCGAAATATCGAAGCGAACCTGGAAAGAATCGATTCCTCCTTTAATGACGTGTTCGGCATGATGGACAGCATCAGCCAGCTTTCCAAGCAGGAGGTTCAAATTGCACAAAATGTGGGCGATCAGATACAAGAGGTTGAAGAGGTGATTGTACAGACCTCCATATCCGTTGATGATGTATGTGCCTCCGTCCATCAGCAAAAGCAGAATATGGAGGATATATCCTCTCTGGGCACTCGTCTCAATGAAGCCTCCACCTGCCTCGCCGACCTTTTCTCCAACGAAGCCGAAGCTCTGGAAACAGTTGGTAATGAGGCCATGGATAAGGCACGGAATTCACTTATCATTATAAAAGAGGAGTTATGCTCCCGGTCGGAAATAATGAATTCCAAAGATTCCGAAATCCATGAAGCCATTATAAAGGACTTTATGGATAAGTACGGATTTGTTGAAGCAGCCTGGACTAATGACAGGAAGGGCAGATTTATCTGTTCAATTCCCAAGGCAGGGATAGCCAATGCCAACATACGTGAATGGTTTAAACACAGTATGGACGGCGAAGATTTCATATCCTCCATATACATATCAGCCATAACCAGAAACCCCTGCGTTACGGTATCCTCTCCCATCAAAAACAGCTCTGGAGAAATCGTGGGCGTGGTAGGTATAGATATAAGCATCAAATAGTGTGAAGGCTTGAATTAGCAAACCAATAATTTATTGCTTGTCCTGCTGTTTTTTATGCACTAAAATCCTCCAAACTTCATATACTGAATAAAAGTCAATTACAATTACTATGGGCTGAAAGCCGATAATTTGGATCCTAAGCTAAAGCGGTTTGCCTTAAAGTATAAACTTTTCAAGCCCCGAACTTCGTCAGGTTTGGGCTTAAGGGCATATTCACCTGAAAGTGAATGCTTTGAAACATAGTTGACTTTGGTAAAAAGATTGCGGAATACATTGTTGGAACCGCTTTTTACCTGATCGAAAGGGACAATGGTGTCTGGCCGGTATTTATTATTTATTGGCCTGATTATGTGATTTGTCCTTTTGTTTTGATTATAAGTTCAGTATCAGATTTTGGAGGAAGTTTTATGTGCTCAATTCTTGGATTAATTAATTTTAAAGATTCAACATCTGAAATTACCCAGTCAGTTTTAAATGAAATGAGGAAAACAACCGCCCACAGAGGCCCTGACCAAAATGGCTTCTTTCGCAGCGACTGCGTCTGCTTTGCACATAACAGGCTTGCAGTAATAGATGTAGAAAACGGATTACAGCCAATGTCCGCCGTTTTTGAAGGAAAAAGCTATACCATTGTTTATAACGGTGAAATATATAACGCCGATGATTTGCGCAAGGAGCTGATTTCAGCCGGGGTGAAATTCACTACCCACTGCGATACGGAGGTCGTGCTGTATTCTTACATAATCTGGGGACAGAGCTGTTCTGAAAAGCTTAATGGAATATATGCCTTTGCAGTTTATGATGACCATATGAAAAGAGTATATTTATCAAGGGATAGAATGGGAGTAAAGCCTTTCTTCTATACCCGGCTTGACAACACCCTTATTTTTTCCTCAGAAGTCAAGGCTATATTGAAGCATCCAAAAATCAGAGCCCAGCTGGACAATGAAGGCATCTGGCAGATGCTCTTTCTTTCTCCCATGCGCCCCTCCAATAACGGTATTTTCAAAAATATATATGAAATTGCTCCCGGCCATCATGGCCTTTATGATATTGACGGGTTAAAGCTGAACAGATACTGGTCTCTTGAGGCATATGAGCTGGAGGATGGTGAGGAGACCGTTCTTGAAAAAACAAGATTTTACCTGACTGATGCCATAAAGCGCCAGCTTGTATCAGATGTGCCCCTTTGCACTTTTTTATCAGGTGGCCTTGACTCTTCGGTAATTACTGCTGTGGCTAAAAAAGACAAGAAAAATGGTGCCTCCCTTTCCACCTATTCCTTTGAATACGAAGGCAATCAGCAGCATTTTGAGGCCACCAGCTTTCAGCCTGAAAGCGACGATGCATACGCCGTTTGGCTGGCAAATTATCTTAAGACCGACCACACCGTACTTACTGCCGGACAGCTGGATATCGCCCTTTTGCTTAATGATGCCGTAAGATACAGGGATTATCCCGGTATGGCGGACATTGACTCCTCTCTTCTGTACTACTGCCGGGAGGTGAAAAGACGACATACAGTTGCTCTCAGCGGTGAGTGCTCAGATGAAATATTTGGGGGCTATCCCTGGTTTTACAGGCCTGAAATGCTGAACAGGGACTTTTTTCCCTGGATTCACGACCCAGAATCCAGAGTGTTCCTGTTCAAGCCTGATTTCGCCAAGCCAAAGGAAGGGTTTGAGTATGTAAAGCAGATGTATCTGGACAGCAAAAATGCCTGTCCGCTGGTTCCAGGAGAAAAAGAGGAAATGAAAACCAGCAGGATAGCCACCTGGCTGTCGGTGAACTGGTTCATGGTTTCCCTGTTGGAACGCAAGGATCGTATGTCCATGGCCAGCGGCCTTGAGGTGAGAGTTCCCTTCTCCGACCACAGAATTCTGGAATACGTATATAATGTACCCTGGAACATAAAGTTCAAGCACAAGGTGGAAAAAGCCCTCCTGAGAAATGCCATGGCTGAGTATCTGCCTGACAGAATTCTAAACAGGAAGAAGAGCCCCTATCCCAAAACCCACAATCCAGAGTATGAAAAAATAGTCACCCGGCTGTTTGAGGAGATATTCTCCGACCCCAAATCCATGCTCAGGAATATACTCCATCAGGATGCACTGACACTTTTGCGTTCAGGCAGCAACATTACCTGGTTCGGACAGCTGATGGGGCGTCCGCAGCTCATAGCCTGGCTGCTGCAGCTGGAATACTGGTTTAAGGAATATGATATAAGTCTGGTGTAAATTACCAGTAAAATAAAAAAATAAAACTAGAGCTGATGAGCAATTTGCCATGAATTGCTTTCAGCTCTGGTTTTCCACATACTTGCGCCATTTCTGGCTAAAGCCTTGTATTCATCTGTTAAATATCTATCAGAGGTATTAAATTTATAAGTAAAACTATTTGCAGCCGTATGTGCAGTTTCATCAGAATAATTGCAATCGTTATTAATATAAATAATTTACTTTTCAATTCTTTCTACCTCACTCTTTATTTTATTAAGCTCGCTTTCCAGGTCTTTTAATTTATATACTTCAGGCAATACTTTATCTCCGTTTGGAAATTCCACCTTGTAATCTTTTGCTAAAACGCTCCGAAGTTTTTGGTTCATTGCATCATCTCTGATTTTTAACAGCTCTCTGAACTGACCAAGCTGCTTAACTGCATAATTTTCTCCATCAATATCCATTATTCTGATTACACTGCTATAAACTCCCAATATCCAGAAAGTATTATCCAGTCCCATATCTTCAGACTTCTTTAAAAACAAAATTAGCTTATCCTTATTTTTAAATAAAGGATAATTCTTAATAGTAAATTCAGAATTACCATCTTGAAGCAAGTCTATTTCTTTAAGATTATCAGTTTTAGTATTTTTGTAAACTTTCACTAATCTTGCTTTAAATAAGGTCATTTCAACTGGTTGATCCATTTCTTTCAGCCATTCTGATATTTCTACCTGTGCAACAATATCAGCTTTTTCCATTAGCTCTTTTAGGTTATAAGATATTATGCTTGCAGATGATTGGCCCTTAGAACCAATTTGATTAGGTGTATCCTTAACTGCTATACTGTTTTGATTACCACAGCCTCCCAGAATTAAAGCAATAGAAATAAAGCATATTAAAAAAGCCTTTTTCATAAAACACCCCCTGTTTGTACTTTTTTACATTATATATACATATCTCCACATTTTCAATTTACATATATTAATTAAGTATAATTTGACCGTGAAATTCGACTTCCTTATGATAATTACTTTTGTATCTCTTAGTAATAACAGAATGTCCATGGCCAGCGGCCTTATGGAATATAGAGTTCATCTTATATATGGCTAATCGGCTGCTCTCCACCATAATTAGTACCACGTAGAGTAATATTTTGAATTTTATTATTGTTACTCTGTATGTCTGTAATTGTTGAGGGGAGACTAAATAGTTTACCCTGTTCAAGATTATTGCTTGTCTCACCGCAACATTCTTATATTGTTCACTTGTTTTATTTTCAGCTTGTCCTTATTTACCTCTGGTAAGGGTAGAAGTTTTTTCATACTAGAAAAATACTACCCTTAATTATTCTTATTTATCACAACAGCTCGCTTGTGAATCGAAAGTTAATATATTTTGACCAATTGAAAGTACAAAATTCCCTAAGGCTGCTCGTTGACATCCTTCCACTTCGTTAGAAAGGAATAAAGAAATAGCTGTTGCTAGTGAAGTAAGTTCACAAGGGCTTAAAGAAAAGAGCCCATTATTGCAGTTGCAATCTTTCCCCATATGCTCCTCCTTTTAATTTTTCTATTTATATATTACGTTTACTATTTCTAAAACGTTCAAGTTATTTTTGTGGCTGATGTGTCAAAATATTTTTATTTTGAGGATTAATGCGGACATGAAAAAACCGCAAATTCAGGTGACTGAATGTGCGATTTTGGTGTTAAAAACTTTTTATAGTCTTTCCTTATTTAGCCGAGAATTTCTATATTCGTCACCATTGTCGTTAAGAGCACTTTTAGATTGTTGATGATTGTTTAACATATATAACTGCTCTATTTCAAGCTGGTTTTTTGCCTTTATTTCTTCAGCTCGGACCATTGCATCTGCATTCATCTGTTGTTTTCTCAATTTATAATCTTTTATTTGTTCTGATAATACAATAGCTAATACACTAATTGAAATTATTGCAGTTATGATAATTGGTGTACTCATTTTCCTTCTCCTTTTTAAAAACAATATAATTATACTATATCTTGAAAATAGAATAAGTCAATAAAATATACCGCACTATTCAGTTGCCAAAGATCAATTTTGCGTCGTAATAGACTGATTTTGTGAATTAAAAAAACCCGCACATCCTTATACTGAATGTGCGGTGTGGGAAAATTATTAATATTAAAAAATATATTAATGTAAATTATTATCCAGGAAGGAAGCCACATCACTCCAATGTGTAATGAGGTATTGGAAAATTATATGACTTTCATCCGTATCAATTTCAAATCCGTATATTCTGAAAGCTCTAATGCATTACCATCTTTTACATAGACTATTTCTGCATTAATAATTTTCAAAAGTAACTTATTCCAAGTAGCTGTAATATTCCAAAATATTAGTAATAGCCTCCCTCTGTTTATCAGTCAACGTATAATCTTCTGTCTTATTGGAGACATCCTGGAATCTGACAATAACTTCCTTGCTATTTGGAATCTTTGTTTCCAATAACTCCATAACCTTATTATCCACCTCGACGTCAGCCAATTCTGTAATTCCGGTACCCAGGATATCAACATCGCTCTTTTTGTCTAAAAGATTAAAATCCAATTCCTGAAGGTCTTCTCCTGCACGGACTTTTATACTGGTAAAAGCAAATAACGTTTTCTTGACACTTTCCTGGTATCCAACGCGCAGCAGCATATATTTTTCAGAATCTTTTATACCTATGTAAGGATAAAATGTCAGTCCCTTTGTTATCTTTTCATCAGGTGATATAAACGTAACATTTTCTACCTTATCATTTTTTATTTTAAGCTTTTTTTCAAGTTCTTCTTTTCTTGATGCTATTTTTGACGTAGTATCAGTTTTCAGCTTCTCATATTTTTCATCCTTGTTAATTTTGATAGCTTTGTCAATTTTTCCTAGAGCATCTGCATACTTGCCGCTATTAAACAATGCTTGTGCTTCATTATATAAAGTCACATCAGTTTTTTCCGAATTCTGTTTAGCACCAGACCCATCAGAAGTACCAGCCGAATCGTATATACGACTACCTATAGCACCAATTGTACCTAAAACAATAAAGATTCCTATTCCTATTAATAATTTTTTCAGAAAGCCCGACTTCTTTTTTACTTGTTCTACCATTCATTGTTCCTCCCAGTTTGCGTAATTTATATTATATGTTACCATTTAACTCAAAATTCGGCAACTCTTTATCTATAAAAGAAGAAATAATGATATTTAATGACGTTTAATTACATTATGCAGCAAATCGTATGCCAGGATCTATACCGTCCGCCTTCTTAAACGTACAATCATAATAATAGGCGTAGCCTTGCCGCAAAATTGTAATTCATTAAGTATTTATCATATTTCATATTCACAGCCCTCTATTGAATATGGTATAAGGCTGGTGTAAATACATAGGGGAGGGGATATTGCTGCAGCCGTCAATATCCCCTCCCCTATTACTATTAAAATTTTATTTTTTCACACGTATCTTTGTGCATTGTTTATCTTTGGTGCTTTGTTTATTTTTATCTGAGGTATGCTTCCATACTTATAATGCTATACATATAGTTCTGATATAAAATTCCCATATGATACCATGGTTATAAAACTATGCTGCCGCCTGCTTTGAGATTCTTTCTCAAATGCTCACAATCTATGGAGGCAACCTCCTTGCCCTGATGGATTGCCAGGTATGCGGCTACTCCCGCTGCCTCACCTGTTTGATTCAGATTGACCATAACCCTTGCAGCTCCAAAGGCACCTTTATCTGCATCCAGCATCCTTCCGCAGCATAATACATTTTTTGCGCCCATAGGTACAATAGAACCATAGGGTATCTGGTAATAAACCGGATTTTTTTCAGTTTCAGCCCTCCAACGGCCTGTTTCCTTGGGATAGCCGCTTCTATGATATACCTGGGTACCGTCCAGGTACCGGAAGGTAACGCCGGGTTTATCATCGTGATGTATGTCAACCCTGTAGGTTCCGTTGGCTATGGCATCCGGAAAGCTCCTGCCGTTGAGCACCTCTTCCTCCTGCAAGGTATGCAGGCACTTAATATGTCTGGTTTCACGTATGCCGATATAGGAACTTAGCCCAAGCAGCGCGATTTTTGCATCCTCAGGCCCGTATTTGCGTATCATGTCCATGATTGCACGAACCTGTCTTCGTCCTTCTATTTCAGCCTTTGTGAGAGAAGCTCCCTCGGAGCAGTCCACACCCAAAACCCTGGTAATGGCCTGAAAGGTTAATCCCGGAGCTCCGGGTATTTCCGAGCTCCAGCCCCAGCCCTCCGGCAAGCCGAACTCTTCATTGTATTTCAGCAATGCAGTCTTTAAGTCAAAGCTCCCCACCGAGGCCATTCCGTATAACTCCGAATTAAATCCGCAAACCTTGGCACCAGTGGTGGGCGGCTGTTTTATTTCGTGGGAGGTATGCGTCAGTCCCATTCTGGCACAAAGATCCCCGTCACCTGTGGCGTCTATAAAGCAGCTTGCCTTAATAGCCCCTCTCCCCGATTTATTTTCCACCATAACTGCCGACACATTACCATTATCATACACAGGAGCCGCAAAGGCCGTATGCAGATAAAGCTTTACCCCCGCTTCTTCAAGCAGCTCATCCAATTCAATTTTTAACTCCTCGGTATTCAGGAAAAAGGCATCCAGCTGGTTTTCCATTATAGTAACAGCCTTCCTTTTCTTCAATCTTTCCACTACCTCCTGAGTCAAGCCCGCAATTACCTGAGTCTTGTATTCGGTATCCAGCAAGCTGTGCCATATATTAACCATACCTCCGGTAGCTACTCCTCCGAAGCAATTCTGCTTTTCAACAATTACTACCCTGGCACCAAGCCTGGCCGCCCTTACCGCAGCAAAGACACCGGTACAGCTGCCTCCAAGCACACATATATCCACATCCTCAATAACAGGAACACTTTTTTCCTTTTCCAGTAAATACTCCATAAACGTATCTCCTCATAAATAATTATCCTTTTACTCCGGAAGACGCAACACCTTCCACGAAATATTTCTGTCCAAACATGAATATTAAAAACATTGGCAGGAGTGAACATGCTGCAGCTGCCATCATTGGTCCAAACTGGGTACCGTATTCATCGATGAATTTGTTGAGCCCCAATGGTATAGTAAATAGCTTCTCACTTGTTAAGAATATCAAAGGATTTTCGTAATCATTCCAGGTCCAGGTGAAAATCAAAACAATCATTGTCACCAAGGCAGGTTTTGTCAATGGCATAATAATCTGAAACCATACCCTGAATTCTCCCGCCCCGTCAATACGTGCAGCTTCGGATAGTGCAAAGGGAACCTGCAGATAAAACTGTCTCATCAGGAAAGTACAAAAGATATTGAATAAACCGGGTAAGATCAATGCAGTGTGCGAGTTCAGGATACCTAAGGAATTGAATAAAATAAATCTTGGAATCAAGGTAACCTGTGTAGGTATCATCATTGTTGCAAGGAACAATATAAAAATGACATCTCTTCCGGGAAACTTCATTCTGGCAAAGGCATATGCCGCCATGGAGCTGATTATAACGGCGCCTATTACCGTGATTCCGGTTACGAATAAGGAATTCAGGTAGAAAGTCAGAAATGGGTATCTGCCAAACCACACTTCATGATAGTTTTCCAAAATCGGAGCCGCCGGAATCCAGTCTATAGGATAGTTAAATATATCGGTATTCCGCTTAAATGAGGTGGAAAGCATCCAGAGAAACGGAGTTATCCATATCAATGCAAATGCCCCCAATATTATACTTTTTAGCAATTTGAGCAGGTTGCTTTTGTTCTGGAAAATAATTTGCTTGTTGTAGAACGGTATTTTCTCCATATATTTTCACCCCCTTATGAATAATTGACCCATTTCTTCTGACCCTTCCACTGAATAATTGTTATTGCAAATATAATTATGAATAAAACCCATGCCATGGCAGCGCTGTAGCCCATCCTGTAATGTCTGAAGGCAGTTATATAAATGTAATATACCAGAACGTGGGTTGAATCCCCCGGACCTCCGTGGGTCATAATATTGACCGGCCCGAAAACCTTGAAGGAATTTATCAAGGTTATTATAACCACAAAAAATGTGGTAGGTGATAAGCAGGGTAGTGTTACATGATAAAACTTCTTAAATGCATTGGCACCGTCAATCTGAGCCGCCTCATACAATTCTCCCGGCACGCCCTGCAGCCCCGCCAGATATATAACCATTACATAGCCTACATTAATCCAGATAGTTACAATCATTATTGAGGGCAAGGCCCAAAAATGGCTTGTAAGCCAGCCGGGCGGATTATCTATGCCCAATTGCTTCAGCAGCAGGTTTATAGGACCGCTTTGACTGTTAAAAAGAGCCATCCATACGATACATAATGCCACTATATTTGAAACATAGGGAAAGAAAAACATTCCCCTGAGGAAGGATTTCGCAAATAAATTTTTATTTAAAAGCAAAGCAAGCAATAATGCAAGTACTACTATAAAAATCACTGTTATAAGTGAAAACAGTATATTGTTGACCAGGGACTTGATGACTATGGGGCTTTGGGCCATTTCCTGAAAGTTCTCCAGCCCTGCAAATTTTATACCCTTTATCCCTGAAAACAGATCCCAGTCACTAAAGGATAAGAATAGTGAAAATATTACCGGAATCAGAATAAAGACTAAAAATCCCAACAGATTCGGAAGTATAAATAAGTATGCGGTAAGATACTCTTTCATCTGTTTTTGTTTTATCATAATTATTTCCATGCCTCCCATCTCGCACAAAACTCCATGAAATTCACGGCATGGAATCGGTGCCACATTTTTATTTGCTTTAAAATTTCTTTCAACCTTGATACCTGCTCCTTTCTCAATTGAAAAGGTGCAAGCACCTTGCACCTTTTCAAAATTTTCAGATTTAATTACAGTCAATAATTATTTATTTCTTCTCTTTGTTATTTCGTTAGCCTGCTGTTTCATTGAATCCATGGTCTGATCCACCGATTGAACGCCCGTGAGGCATTTTTCCACCTCGCGGTTCATCATAGTTGCAACTTCTTTTCTTGCTTCAGACAAAGGAGTAGTAAAAAATTCGCCGGTAGCTGCAGTATCACCCAGGAAAACTCTTTTAAAGGAGTCAACATCGATTCTCTGCCTGGTATAGTCATTATTCAGAAGGGATGCCTCCATTTTTGTCTTGTCAGCATTTAAATATGAAGGTATTTTACCGAAAGGAACGCAGTAGGTTTCAAAACCTTCGGTCAGCCACCATTTCATAAAGGCCCAGGCCTGGTCCTTATTAGCTGTGCTTTTACTTATGGACACCACGCCATCGATTGCTCCTGCCGAATTATAGTACTTCTCCTGACCCTTATCCCATTTTGGTACAGGTGCAAATGCGGTCACAAAATCATGGGGATAATTTTTGTCATCCTTCAGATAGCGGAGAGGGAAACTTCCTGCCCATACCATAGCAACCTTGCCCTTGAAATACATATCCTGAATGGTAAGCTTCTCAGCAGTTATATTGACTATGGGAACCCAGGACTTGTCAGTCATTTCCATGTCATATCTTAACTGAAGCGCCTTTTTGAAATAATCGCTGTCCAGATTGAAGGACATTTTTTCCGAGTAGTTGTCAGGCCCCAGAACCGTATAGGCAGTTCTCATCCAGTTGTCTGACCAGCCGGGGTACATCATGGTACCGTATACTTTACTGTCGCCTGAGCCTGTTGTAAGCTTTTGTGCAATAGCCCTGAATTCGTCGTAAGTCCACTCTGTCGGAATGGGGATACCCGCCTTGTCAAACATGGATTTATTCAACCATATAAAATCAGCCGGATTGGTATCAGGTACACCATAAACTTCGTTATTATAATTATAATAACCCGCTCCGAACAGCTTTTGAATGTCCATGTTCTCCTTTTTCAAGTACTCATCCAGGGGAGCTGCCATTCCCGCAGTTATCCTGCCGGTGGCATTATCAGCTCCGTGACTTGTAAACAAGTCCACCGAATTGCCGGATAAAATAGCTGCATCCAGCTTTGTATTTCCGCTTTCATCATTTACATATCTTATATACTCAACTTGAATATTGGGGTTCTTCTGATTCCATGCATCCACCGCATTCTTGGGCCCTGATTCCTCAGGAATTCCACCCCAAAATGTCAACTTTACCGGTTCAACACTTCCAGCCGTATTTCCCGCCGAAGCTTGGGAATTATTTCCAGTATTATTTTCCTTGCCGCAGCCCGCAAAGGATGTGGCTAAGATCGCTGCTATCGCACCAATACTCAGAAGTCGAATCAATTTATTCATAATGGTTCCTCCTAGTAATATGTTCGTGATATCACAATAAAAATTATAGTCTAAATAAGATATTAATAAAATTAAGGCTGCTTTGTTCTTTTTATAATTATCTACAAAATAAATTGACTGCCAGGTTAATACTCCGGCAGCCTTTTATAATTTTTTTATACGGTTTTATAAAATCCTACGATTTGAGCAGTCCCTTTTTATATTCTACCGGACTGGCCCCTGTATATTTTTTAAATACATTACTGAAATAGTAAACATTATCGAACCCTACCCTTTGCGCTATCTCATTTATTCTCATGCTGGAACTTCTCAGCAGTTCCTTTGCTTTTTCAATTCTGTATTTAGTTATATACTCTGTAAAACTGTCTCCCAGTACCTTTTTAAAGATATGGCTGAAATAGTTTTCACTCATGTTAACATAACCTGCAACCCTGGACAGGGTAAGCCCGGTATTATAATTTTCAATAATATATTCCACTGCCTTGGTAACATCCTCCCTTTGGGTGGATTTCTTTAAATGGGCGACATATTCAAAATACGCATTTATGAAAGCAGCGAACCACTGCCTGATTTCACTTAAATATTCTATATCCCTTAATTGAGTCTTTATTGCAGCTCCCTTATATTGAGGGATATCTTCAAAGCTTTTACCGTAAATTTTCAGATTTTTTGAGAAATGATACAAAATATCATCCAGTGCTCTGTGCAAGGTCTCATTATCCCAATAAGAGCTCTTCTCCATATCATAAAATAAGCTCTGTAAAAATTCGCTGACCTTGTTTACCTTTGAAAAATATATGGCCCTGCTTAAGCTTTCCTCTTCCTCAAGCCTCAGAAAAACCTTGTCTGCTTTATCTCTGTCCTTTAATATGTCGGAATGAAATACAACAGATTCGCTTCCAATAAACATCTTCCTGCTCAAAGCCTCGTACGCCTGCCTGTATGCATTATTTATAAAAGACAGATCCCTTTGTATTTCACTTATACCTATGGTTACTGAAAGCTGCACATATCTTTTCAGTGCCTGCTGAATATTCAGGGCTATTTGACTCAGGTATTCCCTTTCGGTTGTTTTGGGATTTATTACGGCAACATACTTTCCTTCTTTTATTTCAAAAATGTCTCCTGCCGCATAATCGTTAATAATGCTGTTAAGTATCCCCATTACAGAATCCTTCAATATATTCGGACTGTTTCGGCTGGATATATGAAGGTTGGCCTTATAATTATCAATACTCAAAACAAAAACCATTATATTTTCATGCTTTAAACGGGTACCAAGGCTGACTAGCTCTTCATACAAAGCATAATCGTATTTCAACAGCAGTTTGAGCCATTTTTCTTCAAGTACCAGGGGATTGACTGCTTTATATCCCACGCTTTCCATATTGATTTCAATTTCCTTCTTTAATTCATTGAGTAAAGCGAGAAGATTTTCAGAGCTTAAGGAGAGCTTTAGCAAATAGTCCCTGGCTCCAAGCTTTAATGCCTCCCTGACATACTCGTACTCGTCATGGCAGCTCAGCACAAGGCTTCTGACTTGCAGGTCCCTTTCCCTGATTTCCCGGAGCAGCTCAATACCATTCATTATGGGCATTTTTATATCAGTGAGCAGAATATCGGCTCCATTTTCCAGCAGATACTCCAGCGCATCTCTTCCGTTTGCCGCCTCAGCTACAATCTCAAATCCATTGATATTCCAATCTATGGCAGATTTCAGCCCCACTCTTACCAACAGTTCATCATCTGCAACTATTACTTTTATCATGCCATTTCCTCCTCAATAACTGGAAGTAATATTTCAATATTAGTACCAATATGCAGTTTGCTGTTAATTTTTATACCATATGGAGCTCCAAACAAAAGCTCTATTCTTCTGTGGACATTTTGCAAGCCAATCCTGCCAAACCGGTTCCGGCTGATTTTGTTTTTATAATCCTCATATATTTCATCCAAACGCTCTTTTCCAATACCTGCCCCATCATCCTCAACATTGAGCAGAAGCATGCCCTCCCTTATTGTACCTGTGATTATTATTTTCAGATCTCCCACCTTATCTTCCTTCAAACCATGAACTATGGAATTCTCAACAATTGGCTGAAGTATCAGGCGAGGAATTTTCAAATTCATAATATCTTCAGCAATGGATATACTTTCAGTAAACCTCTGGTTGTATCTGGCCTTTTGCAGCATCAGATAGCTTTTCAAGTTTTCAACCTCATCTTTAATGGTTATCAGCTTGTTCATATCCTTAACACTCATTTCCAGAATTCTGCCAAGCGCTTCAATCAGACTTGCAACATTATTTGCCTGATTGATGACAGCTGTCCATTTGATAGTATTCAAGGTATTAAACAGAAAATGAGGATTTATTTGAGCCTGCAGAACCTCCAGCTTCAATTCCTCTTCTTTTTTTTGCTTATCCCGTATGTTTTCGATTAATTCCTTGATATATGACAGCATGCTATTGAAGCCGGTGCCTAATTGTGAGACCTCATCATGCCCCTTTATATTGGCACGGATGTTCAAATCTCCGTCTTCAACCAATTTCATGGTTTCCTTCAGGGTTTTGATAGGCTTTGTAATACCGTAGACTATCAGAGTGGTGACTCCCAAAAATATTAACGACATAAGGGAAATGAGGATTAAATTCTTGTTTCTGTCCTTTATCAAATCCATAAACAGTATGTCATAACTGTTCATTTTCACCAGTTTCCATTTAGTTAATTCAATTGAGGCATAACTGATAATAGTTTTTTTACCTTCAATTTTTGTAATATAATTATTTTTGCTATTATCTGATATATTATTTATATGAAACTCCTCAGAGAGAGTTTTTCCGATTATTTCTTTCTGACCGCTGCTTATGACTACTCCCTTGTCATCAATAATGAATACGTTATTGTCCACATCACCTGCAGTATTTTTAAAAATCTTCCTGAAGAATTCACTTTCGCTTATGCTTATGGTAACAATACCATACCCCCCCAAGGAACGGCTTCCTTTTATGAGCCTTGACAGAGTTATTACAGGCCCGGAGCTTAAATCCTCCGTCTTTATATAATTGCTTTGCGGGGCTATCCACAGCATAAACCCATTTGCTGCGATGGTATCTTTAAACCACTGAGTCCTTGAATACTTTTCAAAGTTATCCGTAGCCTGCCTTGACCCTGAGGTGTATAGGTTTCCATTAAAATCAAATATGGAAATATAGCTGTTAAAATTCAGTAAAATGCTGTTTTTTGCCTTCTGCATTTCCTTGTCAAACAGTTGTGTCTTATTAAAAGTCTGATTAGAATCCAAATTGTTGCTCATGGACAGCAAATCAACAATCTGCCTGTCCTGTGTAAATAAGCTGGAGGCATTAATCATGGCCTGCAAGGAGGAATTGATTGAATTGCTCATTTGTTCGAGCACCTGATAATCGGATTGACTTATCTTCTGCTGAAGAAACCTTTCTGAACCTTTAATTGAGAAATAAGTTATCAATAACATGGGCAAAACAACCATGATAATAAAAACCACCATCATTTTAGTTTGAATGCTCTTAAATGAAAAAAAGTTTACAAAATATCTCAATATTAAAGCCCTCATTATAAAAAATTATCAATATAATTTTTATATTATACTATTTTAAGGGCCGGTGCAATCTCCCGTATGCCCCAATACGGTGAAATCATTATGTAAAATACTCCCATGGGTTTAGGGAGATTTGCTAGCTAGATTGATAGGTTGTATGTGCGAATATATATTGAGTAGCTACTGCAGTCAAACTAACTGTAATTAAGAGTATTGTTATTAATGTTTTTTTCAATATCCAACTACCTCACTTTTCATTTTTTCTAGTTCACTTTCCAAATCCTTAAGCCGATAGGCTTCTGGCAGTATTTTGGTAGCATCAGGGAATTTCAACTTTATAGTTCTTCACCAAAACCTCCCTAAGATTTGAACCAGTATCCTCTGCTCCGATGTTGAGAAATTCTCTAAACTGTCCAACCTGCTTAACTGCAAAGCTCTCCTTTTCTACATCTACTACTCTGATTACACAAGTATTAACGCCTAAAATCCAGAATGTATTAACTGGTTCTTCTGCCTTTTTCATGAACATCATCCTTTTTAAACAGCGGGTAATCCTTTATTGTATATTTTGAATTTCCATCCTGAAGCAAATATATTTCTTCAGGATTATCAATCTGATTATTTTTGTAAAATAAATGATTTTGTATTGAGTTTCATATTTATATAATTTAAGGAAAATAACTCTTGATAACTTTATTAGCAAGTGCTACCATATACATAGATAACCTATGTATACAAAGGTATTAATTTATCAGCACAGGAGGCCCGAAAATGAAGATTAACAAGGAACTGATGAAGGGCAGCACCTCAATACTTATCCTTACCCTGCTGGAACGCGAAGATATGTATGGCTATCAGATAGCGCAGGCACTAAAAAAGAAATCCGAGGATGTCTTTGATTTGAAGGAAGGCACCCTATACCCCATGCTGCATGGGCTGGAGAACGAAGGCGCCATAGAGTCCTACTGGTCTGAGGCAGAAAACGGCAAACGCAGAAAGTATTACAGAATAACTAATGTAGGAAGAAAACTGCTAAAGTATAAAAAGCAAGAATGGAATACCTATGCCAAGGCTATAAATTCAATAATCGGAGGGAATTGCTTTGAATAAAAAGATAACCACTTTTCTTGATGATGTTTGTATTCATATAAAATGCAAGGCGGTACATAAGGATATCCGCGATGAACTCACCAATCATATTTGCGAGCTGAAAGAGGAATATGCCAATAGGGCTATTGATGAGGAAGAAGCTCTTGAGCTGGCCATTTCTGCCATGGGTAACTGTGATGAACTGGGAAACCGGCTCAATAAACAGCACAAGCCGAAGACCGAATGGTCAATTATTGTACTGACCGCTATTATTGCAGTGATTGGCGGGATTATCATGTATATGAGCAGTAAATTTTCTTCTTTACAGGCTGTAAGCTTTGAAAGGTATTTGCTTTATGCTGTTATTGGTTTTGGTGTACTGGCAGGTATCTACTTTTTTGACTACACAAAACTTAAGAAGCTGGCGTTTCCATTGTATATAATAACATTAATGCTACTGCTATTTACACTATATACGGGAGCTGACTTTAACGGCAGAAGTTTTTTGACCATAGGCGGGAAATCCATAGCCTCTGATTATGTGCCGGTAATGTTCCTGGCTGCCATTGCAGGCTTTATGGAAAAGGGCAGGGGTAAAGGCGGCACAGCTTTTGCAGGTATACTGGCATTGTCGTTTATTTCTATAATCCCCGTACTTGCCTTACCCAATTTACCAGTAGCGTTTGTTCTGATAATTTGTTATGCTGTTTTGATTATTTCTTCAGTCCTCAAAAACCATTTTGGAGGTTACAGAAGGCTGCAGCTGGCTGCTTTGGGGGGCATAGGCTTTGTAGCAATATCCATCATAGCCTTTGGCATTATATCTGAGCCATACAGATTTCACCGTATATCCACTTTTATAACAAGAGGACAGTCTGACCCTTATGGAGAAGGCTGGCAGCAAGTAATGGCCGATAAATGGTTTGCAGCCTCCGCCCTGCTTGGAAAAAGCGCGGAAACAGTAAATGGTTGCAGTATAGACATGGATATGCCCGGCCTCACTTCAAACTATGTACTTTTAAATGTTATTGCCACACTTGGCTGGGCGGTGGGTCTGGCGTTGGTCCTGGCAATAGCTGTGTTTATCGGGAGACTGTTTATGACCACCATTAAGCTTAAAAATACTTATGGCTTTTACCTGTCACTGGGTGCCTGTACAATTTTATCGGCACAGTTCATATTCAGTGTATTGATGAATTTCAGTCTTCTTCCTTTGACGGATTTCAATATGCCATTTGTATCCTATGGAGGAGTTGGGTATATTTCAAACATGGTTCTTGTGGGTATAATTCTTTCTGTATGGCGGAGAAATAATTTGATAAGCAGCTCTTATAATAATATTCCCCGGAGCAAACACAGGTTTATAAGCTTTGAAGACGGAAAGCTTATTATCAGTTTCAAATAACGCGGAATGAGAGTGCTTACCAGATATGCTTACCTCTCCTTTTTCAAAATTATAGGTATTCACACTAGCAGAAATTTCACCCTTCTGCCAATTTGCTGCGTCTCATTCGGGCAAAAAAACACACCTGTAAATGTTAGATTAGTAAGTCTAACATTTACGGTGATGTCAATTTCAAAAATATTAACGGTTTAAAATTATCAAGTGTGGAAATACCTCACTTTAGACAATATCAACTCCGGCACTTGCATAACCAACTACAGTGTTGACAAGAGATAATCCGGCTGCATTGGCATAAAATACCAATAAAAGGCGGGTTTGCGCAGTTACAGGTATTGCTAATCCAGTTGTAATACCGCTTACAATATCGCCTATTGAAATCAGTCCAGTTAATGTTGGTGTTAAAGTAACAATCGCCGGCAGTGGCGAAAAAATGTTATCAGGTGTAGTTGATGCGAACAATTGAGCCCTTATGGTTATGGTTGAACCAACTAACGCCAATGCGGCAGTAGTACTGAAAAAAGCAGATACTGAAGTAATCAATCCATCTCGAGGCACGGAAAAAGCAAAGTTTGTCAATGTTCCCGATGCGTTAGTAAGATCTATTGTACTACCAAGTACTGTTAGTCCAGGCGCAGAACTTCCAAACCCAACGAAAGATGGTATGCCTGCCAATCCACCCAATATAGTAGTCATATTAATTGGTATCCCTGATGCAAATGGTATAATAGCACCTGCACCTGCTGCTCCTGTAGCTCCTGTAGCTCCCGCTGCTCCGGTTGCTCCTGTGGCTCCTGCAGCACCTGTGGCTCCAGTTGCTCCGGCTGCTCCTGTAGCTCCAGTTGCTCCGGCTGCTCCTGTGGCTCCTTCTGCTCCGGCTGCTCCGGCTGCTCCTGTGGCTCCGGTGGCTCCTGTAGCTCCTGTAGCTCCTGTAGCTCCTGTAGCTCCTGTAGCTCCTGTAGCTCCTGTAGCTCCGGCTGCCCCGGTTGCTCCTGTTGCTCCTTCTGCTCCGGCTGCTCCTGTTGCTCCTGTTGCTCCTGTTGCTCCTGTTGCTCCGGCTGCTCCGGTTGCTCCTGTTGCTCCTTCTGCTCCTTCTGCTCCGGCTGCTCCTGTGGCTCCTGTGGCTCCTGTAGCTCCGGCTGCCCCGGTTGCTCCTGTGGCTCCTTCTGCTCCGGCTGCTCCTGTGGCTCCTGTGGCTCCGCCTGCTCCAGTTGCTCCGGTTGCTCCTGTGGCTCCGGTGGCACCTTCTGCTCCGGCTGCTCCGGTTGCTCCGGTGGCTCCTGTGGCTCCGCCTCCTGCTCCGGTTGCTCCTGTGGCACCAGTTGCTCCGGCTGCCCCGGTTGCTCCTGTTGCTCCGGTGGCACCTTCTGCTCCGGCTGCTCCGGTTGCTCCTGTGGCTCCTGTGGCTCCGGCTGCCCCGGTTGCTCCCGTGGCTCCTGTGGCTCCGCCTCCTGCTCCGGTTGCTCCCGTGGCTCCGGCTGCTCCGGTTGCTCCTGTAGCACCAGTTGCTCCGGCTGCCCCGGTTGCTCCTGTGGCTCCGCCTGCTCCGGTTGCTCCGGTGGCACCAGTTGCTCCGGCTGCTCCGGTTGCACCTGTGGCTCCTGTGGCTCCGCCTCCTGCTCCGGTGGCTCCTGTAGCTCCGGCTGCCCCGGTTGCTCCTGTGGCTCCAGCAGCTCCTGTGGCACCAGTTGCTCCGGCTGCTCCTGTGGCACCAGTTGCTCCGGCTACTCCGGTTGCTCCTGTGGCTCCTGTGGCTCCGCCTCCTGCTCCTGTAGCTCCTGTAGCTCCGGCTGCTCCGGTTGCTCCTGTGGCTCCTGTGGCTCCGGCTGCCCCGGTTGCTCCCGTGGCTCCTGTGGCTCCCGTTGTTCCTGTTCCACTAAATTCAAGAATATTTCTCATTTTAGTATTTAGTGACAACTGATTTTGTGCCACGCTTTCAAGCACGTCTCTAACGCTGTCATTTACAGCAAGAACATCATTAACGGTTGAAGGCGGCCCACTTATTCCTGGAATTGTTCCAATAACATATTGTATTTTTTCTCCTTCAGCATTAATTATGTGGCTTAGTCCAAGTTCCTCCATAGCAATGGAAGATAGAATAAGATTTACTGCCTCATCCCTGGTGATGGCAGGACTTAGATTTGGAAAACTCGGTTGGGACATAACTAAAAATACCTCCTACGTTTACATAATAATACACTTACATATTATGTATGTTTTTCTCATATGTTCTTGATTATCGCATTATAGAATTATATTTTTGAAACCACTGTAATCCTTATATATGGATTTTGTACGCTTAAAGTCCTCATATGCCTCTTCCTGCTTCCCAAGTTTTTCATGGCACATACCGATATAATACCAGGCTCTATAACTTCCGCAGCCAACTAATGTTAAGTACTTATAATTGTGCTCACCTAATTTGAGACAATGTTGAAAAATAGATATGGCCTCTGAATACATCTTTTTTTCATAAAAAATAAGTCCTTTATAAAAATGAAAATCAACATAATCAGGATATAATTCTATAGCCTTTTCAATTCCTGGCCAGGCACAGTCGTAGTTACTGCTAATTAACAAAATATCATATTTTAATTTATATGCTATGGCAGGAGGTATTTGCTTCATGTTCAGAAATCCCCATAAGGCCATATTAACTTGATTAAAAGCCATTTCATATTTCCCGGCACGATAGTATTCACTGGCCATATGATAATCAACCCACGGATTATCAGCGGATTGTCCTCTAGCCTTTTGAAGCATCTTAATATTTCTCTCACTCTTTTTTTTGGCTTCACTGACTTCATCCAAATAACCATAATGGTATATCTTTGCCAGCTTAAGCATTTCCTTGTCATAGTCCGGAGTGAAACCCTCAATTTCCGGGTATTCATGTATATCTCCCACAAACTTATACCCTTTATTGTTTCTAAATAGCCTATACGAACAAAAAGTGTATGCTCTGCCTGCATTAACAGGAAAATCACCATAATAACTTATAATAGGAACTTCCAGTGCATCTTTTTTATATGATTGAAGCACGGTGAGAAACATCTCACTATCCTCCAATTTCATCTCCTCATCTGCATCCAACCACAGTATCCATTCTCCTTTTGCCTTATTAATCCCATAATTCCGCGCTTCTGCAAAACTGTCTCTCCAAGTAAAATCAAGAACTTCAGCGCCATAGGACAAGCATATGTCCTTTGTTCTATCCCCGGAGCCAGTATCCACAATGATAATTTCATCAACCGCGCTGTATATACTTTTCAAACAGCCTTCAATCCATCGTTCCTCATCTTTTACAATCATGCACAACGATATAAATGGATGCTTTGTCATATTCCAACCCTTCCATACAAGTTAAATCAGTTAAATAACCTCTGCTATATTACAGTGTATGAATGATTCTATGTATATGTATCTATCGGACATGCTCCCAACTGTTTAAGTATGAATATAATAATTAAGCATTAATTATAATGGAAGCGAATAGCTTGAAAGATACATGTTGTGTGTCAATGTGACTTTCAAGCAGCGAAAGCCACTGCGTGCCTTTCATTACTATTTGTGTACGCGCCATGCGCGTAGATGGGAGGTTAGCTTGAAAGATACATGTT
>JAEXFI010000044.1 GCA_023400235.1 Bacillota bacterium | reverse complement strand
GTTCAAATTCGCCGGTGGCGGCGCAATATTCGGCAAAAGGCTGTTTCATGGTTCCTCCGGGCTGATCAACGCTTCGAGCGCGGTGACGAGTTCAAAATCGGGCCGGGTGAAGAATACGCCGTCGCCGTTGGGAGACTGTCCGGCCCGGATGCCGCGCAGGAAAAGATAGTAGACGCCGCCGAAGCGGTCGCGGTAATCCTCCGCATCGAACTTCCCGAAGGTGCGGCGCAGGAATTTGACCAGCGCGACCGTATAGAAGAGGTATTGCAGGAAGTAATAGCTGTGGCTCATCGCCGCCGGGAGCCGGGCGGGCGTGAAGTTGGCCGGTTCGCCGTCGAGCCGGTTGGTTTTCCAGTCGACGAGGCAGTAGCGGTCGCCGGAGGCGGTGCGGCGGCGGAAAACCAGATCGATAAAGCCGTTCAGAAAGCCGCCGTCCACCGGGGTGTTCCACTCCGGCCAGTCGGTGAAGCGGAACTCCCGCTCCGCATAGTCTCCGAGCAGTTCCGCGATCTCGCCGGTGCGGAATTTCCGCCCGAAGCCGAACAGGAACCTGAGTTCCGAAAGACGGTCAGCGCGCCCGATCTGCGACAGGGTGAAGCTGTCGCCCTGCGCGTCGCGCAGCGGGGCGCGGCGGGTGCGTTCAACCATCGCTGCGACCGCGTCGAGCCGCTCGCGGTCCGCGCCGGAACCGTCGCCGGCCAGGAGTCCGTAGAAGCGCAATTTGCGCGCCGCCAGCTCCCGGAGCGTGTCGAAAGGGGCGGTAAAATCCAGCTCTTCAAGGATTTCATGCACCGCATTGCCGAAGGCCTTGCCGCCCGGAAGCGCGAGGGCCGGATTCTCTTCCGGCGCGGTTTCGGGCAGGGCGGGAAGCTGTTCCTCGGGCTGGCTGTCGTCGTGGTCCGCGCCGTCGTCGGCGGGATCAAGCCGCCCGGAAGCCGCCGGGGAGAGCGAGGAAAAGCTGGCGATCCGGTAGTGGTCGCGCAGCACGCGATGATTCCACTCCCACGGCGCCAGCTGCCGGCTGCGGTCGAGTTCGGGGCGGTAAACCTGCGTGGAAACCGGCAGGGTTTTCTCTTCAAGCTCCACCGGCAGCAGCCGCGGCGCATCCTTTCGCATTTTCAGGAACCGGGTCGGATGGGCCGCTTCCTCCGGCGTCGCCTCGCGGAACTTGACGAG
This sequence comes from Bacillota bacterium, assembly GCA_023400235.1. Lineage (GTDB taxonomy): Bacteria > Bacillota > Clostridia > Acetivibrionales > DSM-1351 > Ruminiclostridium. The sequence goes on along the minus strand of JAEXFI010000044.1, from coordinate 1,703 downwards.
CCAGTCCAGCGGCGAATTGCAATAGCTGCTCGCACCGTCTTTGCCCCACAGCACGTGACAGCGGTATTTGGCGCGGGTCAGCGCGACGTAGGCGAGGCGGAGGTTTTCCATTGTCGCCTCATCGTGTTCGCGCTCGTTCATCGAACCTGCGGCGTGCAGTTCATAGACCAGATGCCCGTCCTCGTGGAAATTGCCTCCCGGCGAACGGCTTCCGGTCGCAAAGCGGAACAGCGAGGGCAGGATCACCACCGGGTACTCCAACCCCTTGCTGCTGTGGACGGTGGTGATTTTCACCGAGTCGCGGTCGCTTTCGAGAATCTGCTTGACTTCGTCGGAACTGTCGTCGATCCGCCCCTCGACCGCGTCGGAGAGGAAGTTCAGCAGCGCGTTGATGCTCAGCTTGCGGCGGCTGCTCTCCTGCTGGAGCAGGTCGCCGAGCTGGTGGAGGTTGGCCAGCTTGCGCTCGCCGCCCTCCTGACGCGCGAACCGGGCGGGAATGTCGAAGTATTTGAGAAGGCCGGAAAACATCACGATAAAGGTCTCCGGCCGCCACTCCCGGCGCAGCCGGGCGAAAGCGGTCTGATGCTCCGCAAGCTCGTTGCTTCCTTCCTCCGAACCGAGCCGCAGCAGTTCGGCAAGGCCGCACCCTCCCAGCCCGGTCGCCAGCGCCGCCAGCACTTCGCCGCTGCGTTCCGGCGCGGCAATTGCCGCCAGCACGGTCAGGAGTTCGCGCGCCTCGTCGCTGCGGTAGACGCTTTCGCTGTTGGAAAAGACCGACGGGATCATCCGCGCCGCCAGCAGCGGCTTCAGGGCGTAGGCTTCGCTCCACTTCTTGACCAGAATCGCGATGTCGCCGGGGCGCAGCCGCCGTTCGGGAGTGTCGCCGCGCGGCGGAATATGCAGCGTGTCGTCACAGAGCAGCGCATTGGCGATTTCGACCGCCGCCGCAAGGCAGGCGTCGCCGTCGGAGTCGGGGAGGTCGGTGATCCGCAGCGGGCGGCGGTCCTCGCGTCCCGCGACCAGCAGCGCGGATTCCGGGCGGTTGCCCAGTTCCGGTTTGGCCGGAGCGGAAATCTCCGGCAGCGTGATCCGCTCCGACGCGAAGGGCGACGCATGACGGCTGAACAGCAGATTGACCGCTTCGATCATCCCCGCCGCCGAACGGAAATTGCGGGTCAAGGTGTATTTGGCTCCGCCGTAACGGAATACGTCGTCCGCGGCGCGGTTGTAGGTGTCGATGTCGCCGCCGCGGAAGCCGTAGATCGCCTGCCGCGGATCGCCGACCAGAAAGAGGGTCGCCGCCGGCACCGCGCCGCCGGGTTCGGCCGGATCGATGAATATCTTTTTGAAGATCGCATACTGGATCGGGTCGGTATCCTGAAACTCATCCACGATCCCCAGCGGATACTGCTGCTGAAGGCTCCGCTGCAACCGGCTTTCCGGCTCCATCAGCGCCCGGTGCACGTCGCGGATCATATCGTCGAAGGTCTGCAGGTTCGCCTGCTGCTTGGCGCGGTCGTAAGCGGCGAGCAGTTCCTCGACCGCCGCCAGCAGCACCGTGTCGCCGAACCGGGGCGCCAGTTCGGCAAGCCGGAAAATACGCTGCAATTCAGGTTGTTCGAGTATTCCGGCAAGCGCCTCCTGCCGTTGTTCCTGAGCGGCGAACTGCGACGGCGCGCCGGATTTTTTGCGCGCGCAGAGAG
>JAEXFI010000043.1 GCA_023400235.1 Bacillota bacterium | reverse complement strand
TTGTCATAGCTGTAATGGGTGGTCTCTGAGGACTGTCCCTCATTCTTTGTCTCTTCCGTTAGCCTGTTGTTTCCATCATAGACATAGGCTGTAGAGGACACTCCGTCCACTGTCATGGTTTTCCGGTCAAATAACGATAATGGTCAGCTAGGAGACGGAACGACAACATATATGAAGGAAGTGGCGGTGAATGTAAGCGGACTAGAATATATCACAGCCATCGCAGGCGGGGAAGCTCACAGCCTGGCACTAAAGAATGATGGAACGGTTTGGGTATGGGGTAGTAACTCTCATAGCCAGTTGGGTATTGACAACAAAAGCCACTCCGAATATGCAAAATATTCATTTGGAACACCTGTTTTTAACGCAGCTTGCACAACTACAGTCAACTGTACTGCAGGTAAAACCTTTAAACTGGTCTTAAAGCTTAAAAACATTGAAATAATTACTGGCCGTACTTTTAAAATTACATATGACACAAGGGAAATAGCTGGCGTGACTGACCTCTGCAGCATGACATATCAAAAAGAAATAGCAGCAGCAGCAGAGCCTATTGCAGGGACTGGTATAACCATTGTTCAAAATGATCCTGGTACTATCGTATTTACTGTTGATAAAAATATCCCGGCAGGAAAAGCCTGGTCCGGTGTTGTTAATATTATTACATTTAAACCAGCTATTAGTGGTAAGGCTGCATTGACTTTTACGGTGGATTAGGTGGCAGTAGCAGCAGTAACTGCTCCGATAATTGCTGCATTATGGATATATTACGGCAGGGCTTCCAGAAGGATTATTCCCGAGGAAGCCCTGCCTGTTTATTTTTATTTATTTAAATAAGTGACGGGTATGAAGAAATATTCTGCATTGGGACGTATGGTGTCACCATAAAATACACTTGCAAAAGTATAAATATTTATAGTACATTTAATCTATAGACGTATAAGCATTATGTAAATAAAAGGGAATATCCGGTAAAAATCTGTACTAATGGAGGTCTTTAAGTGAAAAAGAATTTGTTGGATCTGGATTATATAATTAATGCCGATAACTATAGGAATATTCAGGATTCAATTGCAGAGGCCACAGATATGGCTATTATTACGGTGGATTACAAGGGGAAACCCATAACCCAGCACAGCAAGTGTACAAATTTGTGCAAATTTGTACGTTCTCACCCCGGACTGTCCCGCATATGTGAAAAGTGTGATTCCAGAGGGGGACTGGAGGCTGCGCGGTTAAATCAGCCCTATATATATTTATGCCATATGGGCATAGTGGATTTTGCCATACCTATAGCAGTTGACGGTCAGTACCTTGGCGCTGTCATGGGAGGGCAGGTCCGCGTTGAAGACCTCTCGGAAATGGATTCTCTCGAAAAAATTACCAGTCAGAAGACGGATATTCTTGAATACATCAATAAAACTGAGCTTGAGGAATTGTACCGAAGCCTGCCGGTAATGAGGCTTCAAAAGGTGCGAGCCAACGCTGCCATGATATATAACATCTGTAATTATATCGTAGGGGAGGCAGTGCTGAAAATAAACCTTAGCGACAGGACTGTTTCTAGGGAGACAGGCTATAATAGCTATTCGAATAAAAAAACAGCTGAGAATCCTGAAAAGTCCGGAACGGCTTCAAATGAAAAAAATACTCAGACATATGGCGAGCTGCTGAACAGCCGGGAAAATATTATTTTGAAGCCGGCTTTGGATTATATTGATAAATACTATACCCGGAATATAAGCCTGAACAATATGGCCAGCTTGTGCAATATCAGTACAAGCTATTTCAGTAAGCTGTTCAGAAGGACAATAGGTGATAACTTCTCAAATCACATTAACAGGATAAGAATAAATAAAGCCAGGGAGCTCCTTGAGACCACCGATATTCCCATAACTAATATAGCGTTGGATTTGGGCTTTGAAGACAGCGGATATTTTATTAAAGTCTTTAAAAAATTCCAAGGAGTCACCCCCTCCAAATTCAGAAATGATGCCCTCTGACAAAAGTGCATAAAAAAGCAGTGCTGAATTTTACTATCATTGCGCAATTTTACTATTGATTTTTCCTAGAACTGTGCCTTAATGTTCAAGTTCACAACCACCCTTTAATTTATAATGAAAATGTAATTGGTATAATTTCATTTCCATATTAAATTTAAAGGAGTGGTTTATTTTTATGAAAAAAGTAATGATATCACCATCTAAATATATACAGGGGGAGGATGAACTGTATAATTTAGGAACCTATGTAAAGGAATTTTCCAACAGGGCATTACTGGTAGCATCCAAGGTAGACCAGGCAAGAGTACAGAACTATATTGACAAAGCCCTGGAAACCGACGCTTTTGATATAGTGTACGGGGAGTTTGGAGAAGAGTGTACAAAAAAAGAAATAGCAAGATTGCAAAAACTAGCTGAGGATAAAGCTTGTGGGGTATTTATCGGTTTAGGCGGAGGAAAGGCGTTGGATACGGCTAAAGCAGCTTCCTTCCTTTCTAAGAAACCTGTAATAATTGTTCCTACCATTGCATCCACAGATGCTCCCACAAGTAAGCTTGCTATAATATATAACGAGAAAAGCGAATTTGAGGAATACTTCCATTTGCAGAAAAATCCTGATCTTGTGCTTGTTGACACAGGAATTATCTCCAGAGCTCCTGTAAGATTTCTTGTAGCAGGAATGGGCGATGCGCTTTCCACATACTTTGAGGCAAGATCCTGTATACGATCCGGTGCAAATAACATGCCGGGAGGAAAAAGCACCAAGGCTGCATATGCGTTGGCGACACTTTGCTTTGAAACACTTATGGAGGAATCCTTGAAAGCAAAGGCGGCTTGCGAAATGAAAGTTGTTACACCTGCACTTGAAAATATAGTCGAAGCAAATATACTTTTGAGTGGCCTGGGCTTTGAAAGCAGCGGTCTTGCGGCAGCACATGCAATTCACAACGGCCTTACCGTCCTTGAGGAAACTCATCATTATATGCATGGTGAAAAAGTATCCTTTGGAACAGTTGTTCATCTGGTACTGGAAAATGCACCACAAGAAGAAATAGACAATGTCATTGACTATTGCAAATCAGTAGGTCTTCCAACCTGTCTCAAAGACCTTGGAATTGTTCAGGTTACAGAGGAAAAGATCATGGCTGTGGCAAAAGCTGCAACTGCGCAAGGTGAGACAATTCACAACATGCCTTTCCCGGTTAAGGCAAAGGATGTATACGCTGCAATAATGACTGCCGACAAACTTGGCCAATAGAATAGGAGTAAAAGCATATGAAAAAAATAATAAATAAGGTTGAGGATATTGTAATCGAGATGTGCCAGGGGATTGTAAAGGCACATCCGGAAGAGCTTTCCTTCAGTAAAAAATACAAAATTATTAAAAGAAAGCAGCTGAATAAAGGCAAGGTCACTCTTATCAGCGGAGGAGGAAGCGGACATGAACCTGCTCATGCAGGCTTTGTGGGCAAAGGCATGCTGGATGTGGCAGTTTGCGGAGACGTATTTGCATCTCCATCCACCATACAGGTTTACAATGCTATTTTGGAAACACAGTCGGATAAGGGGACACTTCTGATAATAAAGAACTACTCCGGAGATTGCATGAACTTTGATGCAGCGGCTGAAATGGCGGAAGACGATGATATAGTTGTTGAAAAGGTTTATGTAAATGACGATGTTGCAGTCAAGGACAGCCTGTACACAGTTGGCAGGAGAGGTGTAGCCGGTACTGTTTTTGTGCATAAGCTGGCCGGTGCCGCAGCTGAACAGGGCATGGAACTAAAGCAGGTTAAGGAAGTAGCACAAAAGGCGATAAAAAACGTCCGTTCAATTGGCTTTGCATTGACTTCCTGCACGGTTCCGGCAAAGGGAACACCTACCTTCAGCCTCAATGATGATGAGATAGAGTTTGGTGTGGGAATCCATGGCGAACCAGGAATTGCCCGTGAAAAGCTTGCTACTGCTGAAGAATTGGCAGATAGAATGATAGATCTGATAACAAAGGATCTCCCCATAGTTTCCGGGGATGAGGTTGCTCTTTTGGTCAATGGGCTTGGGGGAACACCCTTGCAGGAACTATATTTGCTCAATAATTCAGTTGCAGCTGCCCTTGAGAACAAAAGCATAAAGATATACAAAACCTTTGTGGGCAACTATATGACCGCAATAGATATGGCAGGCGCTTCCATATCCCTGCTTAAACTGGATGCTGAGCTTAAGGGCTATTTGGATGCCTCGGCTGATACTCCGGCACTAAAAATCTAAAAGGAGAGGAAGTAAAAGAATATGTTGACTACTAAAAAGATAACAGAGCTTGTTATGAATATGGCAGATATTATCATAGCAAACGAGGTGTATTTTTGTGAACTGGATTCTGTTGCAGGTGACGGAGATTTCGGAATGTCGGTTGCAAAAGGCTTTAAGCAGTTGAAGCAGGATTGGAATGAAGTTCCACAGGAGGATATAGGCGCTTTCCTTAAGGGCTGCGGAATGATAATTACAGAGTACTGCGGCGGAGCGTCGGGACCCATATGGGGGTCTGCCTTCAGAAGCGCTGCAAAGTATGCGGCAGATAAGACCGAACTGGATTTGTCCCAATTGGCAGCTCTTATGCAAAGCGCGGTAGAGGGTATTCAAAAGAGGGGCGGAGCAAAGTTAGGGGATAAGACTCTGCTGGATGCCTTGATTCCTGCTGCGGAAGCCTTAAAGGCCAGTGCTGAAAAAGGTGAGGAAATGCTGTCTGCAATGAAGGCTGCTGCTCTTGCTGCTGTTGCCGGCGGAGAGAAAACAAAAACCATGGTGGCTACAAAAGGCAGAGCCAGCTATGTAGGCGAAAGAAGTGTAAACTATCCTGATGCCGGAGCAGTTGCTATAGGAGTAATTTTTACTGAGTTGACAAAGGATTTAAGTTTGGCTTAAAAAATTTAATTAAAAATAATAAAACCCAATTTAAAAAGTATCAAGAGGCTGTTGCGAAACATATAAATATGCAGAGTTGAAGGGAAAAAGTGCGGTTTTGCATCCATTTTTGGTAAAAGGATGCAAGATGTGGGCCTTAGCGTTTGGCCCGCAAGCAGTTTTTCTATAGGGAGTGTTGTAAAATGAAATTACTTTCATTTTACAACACTCCCTTATTATTTTACCCAATTGAAGCTAATTAATTAAATCCTTTAAAAATATATTGACATACCACACTGAAATGCAATATAATTTATACGTAAAGCGACGAAAGATGTCGAAATCCATATATAATTTTAAAAAATTTTGGAAATAGAATTAAAAAGATTAATCAAATATAAAAAATGCAAAATTATTGTTTTCAGGAGGGATTAAGTTATGGATAACCAATTTGAATTTTTTATGCCTACAAAAATATGTTTTGAGGCCGGAATCTCTAAAAAAGCGGATAAGTATATCGGCGGAAAGAATGTTCTGATTATTTCAGACCCATTCCTTTATCAGTCAGGTGTGGCAAAGCAAATCGGAGAAAGTATGACCGGTAAAAATGTTGCCTACTTTAGTGATGTGGAACCTAATCCTTCATGTGAGAGTGTTGATAAGGCAGCAGAAGTTGCAAGAGCTATAAAAGCTGATTGTGTCATAGGCTTAGGCGGCGGAAGCGCTCTTGATATTTCAAAAATAGTTTCCTGTCTGGTTACAAACGAGGGCAGCATTTATGACTATTACAGCGGCGGCAGCAGGACACTGTCAAAGAGACAGGCAACGCTGGTATGTATTCCCACGACTGCCGGAACAGGCAGTGAAGTAACAAATGTGGGTGTATATACAAATAAGAGGGCCGGCATAAAAATGCCAATGGTTAATAACGAATTCTGGCCTGACTATTCAATGATTGACTGTGAGCTTACATATACCCTGCCGGCCCCGGTTACGGCATCCACCGGTATGGATGCTTTCTGCCATGCTATTGAAGCTTACTGGAACAAGGCATCACAGCCCATTTGCGACATGCTTGCTATCGGCGCCATGAAGCTGATACTTGACAATATAAAAACCGCATACAGCGAACCTGAAAACAAGGAAGCAAGAGCAGCAATGATCAAGGCCAGCCTGATAGCAGGAATTGCTTTCAGCCAGACAAGAACAACCGGCATACACGCATTAAGCTTTCCCTTGACAACAGAATTTGGAGCAAACCATGGAACTGCTTGCTCAATAACCCTTCCTGCATTTATTAAAATCAGCAGACAGCAGGCTGAAGCAAAAATGAAGGCTCTGACGGATTACCTTGGCTTTGAAAGTCTTGAGAAATTCTCCCAAGCAATTGAAGAGCTTATGAAAGGTATGAATATGCCTGTGCGTTTACAGCAAATCGGAGTTAAGGAAGCTGACCTGGAACACATAACTGAAATCGGCCTTGGTGCTGCAATTATTCAGCTGACTCCCGCTGTTATGAATAATGAAACGGTCTATGAGCTGCTTAAATCAATTTTATAATGAAAAATTTAAATATATTATCGAATGATTGAAAGTCAAAGATTTGGAGGCAAGCAAATGGAAAACAAAATCAAGCTGCTTGAAAACAGAGCATGTGACATTCGGAAGTTAACCATACAAGCCATTGGAAAACTTGGTGTGGGACATATAGGCGGAGCGTTATCACTTTGTGAAATCTTGTCGGCACTTTATTTTGAGGTTATGAATATTGATTCAAATAATTCAAAAATGGAAAACAGAGACAGGCTGGTTTTATCAAAAGGCCATGGAGGCCCGGCACTGTATTCTGCACTGGCATTAAAGGGTTTTATTCCAATGGAGGAATTGGATACCCTGAACAGGCCTGATACAAACCTTCCAAGTCATTGCGACATGAAGAGGACAAATGGTATCGACATGTCAACAGGTTCCCTGGGGCAGGGATTTTCAGCCGCAATGGGGATGGCGGTTGCAGCCAGGATGGACAAGAAAAGCCTTTACGTATATACCATCATTGGAGACGGAGAGAGCCAGGAAGGGCAGATATGGGAAGCTGCCATGCTGGCAGGCGGCAGAGGTCTTGACAATATCATAGCCTTTACCGATTACAATAAGATGCAGATTGACGGTCTAATAGAGGAAGTAAACGGACTTGAACCCCTGGACAGGAAATGGGAAGCATTTGGCTGGCATGTGCAAACAATTGACGGACATGATTTGAAACAAATTTTATATGCCATTGACAATGCTAAAAAGATAAAAGGAAAACCCCATATGATTATATTGAATACCATCAAGGGTAAAGGCGGATTTTTCTGTGAAAATAATGTTGCCTCTCACAATATGCCTATTCCGGAGGATACCTGGAAAAAGGCTGTGGAATTACTGGATAAAAGGGAACAGGCCTAGCTTGAAGCGGCTTTTCATAACTATTTGAGCACGCGCTTCACGCGCAGATTGGAGATAATATGGAACTTGAAAATAGATGGCTGAGAGAAACCTATGTGGACCTGCTGACAGAATATGCAAAGCAGGATGAAAGGCTTGTCATAGTGGAAGCTGACCTTATGAAGGCGGCAGGAACTACACGCTTTGGCGAAGCTTTTCCGCAAAGAACCGTAAACTGTGGTGTTCAGGAAGCAAATATGATAGGCGTAGCAGCAGGAATGTCTGCAATGGGTAAAATTCCATTTACTCATACCTTCACTCCCTTTTCCACAAGACGTGTATGTGACCAGGTTACATTATCCGTTGCTTATGCCGGCTTGAACGTGAAGATAATGGGCAGTGACCCGGGAGTGACTGCGGAGCTGAATGGCGGTACTCATATGAGTATGGAGGATGTAGCCATTATGAGAAATATACCGGGCATGATTATTTACGAGCCGGTAGACAGCGCTCAGCTAAAGAAGATTTTCCCGCAGATACTGGAGCACTATGGCCCGGTATATATAAGGTTACTGAGAAGAAATGCAGTTCGGATATTCGATGACAATGCTGAATTTAAGCTTGGGAAGGGAAGTGTTCTCAAGGAGGGGAAGGATGTTACCATTCTGGCAAGCGGAATAATGGTTGAAGAGGCCTTGAAGGCAGCTCAAACACTCACTGAAAAAGGAATTGACCCAGAGATAATAAATATTCATACAATCAAGCCTTTGGATGAAGAACTTGTGTTACAAAGTGCAAGAAAAACGGGAGCGGTTGTAACTGCCGAAAATCATTCCATACTCAATGGCTTGGGCGGAGCAGTTGCTGAATTCCTCAGCGAAAACAACCCTGTCCCTGTACAGAGAGTCGGCGTGAGGGATACCTTTGGAGAAGTAGGTCTTACAGACTTTCTGAAAGAAAAATACGGACTTACTGAAAAAGAAATAGTGCTGGCAGCAGAAAAGGCCATAGCCATGAAAAGATAAGACAAGGGGGATTTTATGAAAAAAATAATTATTGGTTCCGACAAATCAGGTTTTCCTTTAAAGGAAGCTATAAAAGCACATTTGACACAGTCAGGCTATGAAGTTACTGACGGAGGCACACTCAACGAAGAGGAGCCCAAGCCTTATTTTGAAGTGGCTTCTGCAGTTGCTAAAAGAGTATCGGGAGGAGAGTTTGAAAGAGCTGTATTAATCTGCGGTACCGGTATGGGAGTATCAATTGTTGCAAACAAGCACAAGGGAGTTTATGCGGCAGTTTGTGAAAATACTTATGCTGCTGAAAAGGCCAGAGCTATAAACGATGCCAACATTTTATGCCTTGGGGGCTGGCTTACTGCTGAGTTTGTGGGCTGTGCCATGGTAGACACCTTCCTTAATACAGAGTTTACACAGAATCTTGAAGAATGGCGGGCAAAGAATTTAAGGAATGCAAGAATACAGGTTAAAAATATTGAAGCTGAGATTTATAAATAAACCAACCAATCAATTAAAGAAAAGTGAGGGATACTGCTATGAAATATTTTTTAGACAGTGCGAAGCTGGATGAAATCAAGTATGCATATGAAAATTTTCGTATTGATGGTGTTACTACCAACCCGAAACATATTCAATTAAGCGGAAAGCCATTTATGCAGGTGGTTAAAGATGTGGCGGCATGGATAAAAGAAGAAGGAATCGAGGGTATGGACAAATTTCCTGTATCCTTCGAAATCAATCCACACCATGATAAGTGGGAGGATATAGTTGAGGCAGCTAAGGAAGTAGCAGCCTATTCACCAAACTACGTAATAAAGCTCCCCTGCACGGAACAGGGACTGATTGCAGCCAAAAAGCTTGAAAAAATGGGAATCAGAACAAACGTTACACTGGTATTTTCTCCATCACAGGCCATTCCTGTAGGAAAACTTGGAGCTAAGTTCGTTTCTCCTTTTGTAGGCTGGAAGGAAAACAGCGGCGACAACTCGGTTGATTATATTTCTGACATTGTTAAGATATACAGAAACTACGGCTTTGATACTGAAATAATTGTTGCAGCTGTAAGAAACGGTAAGCAAATCGGTGATTTTGCCGCCCTGGGTGCCGACATTGTAACCTGTGGACTGGATGTATACAAGGCAAGCTTTGAGCATCCTTTTACAGCATATGGCTTGGGTGTATTCAGAAATGCCTGGGATGGTACAGCAAAAGAATAATATAAAGAACGCTGGATGCGTATCTGGTAGCTGGCGTGAAAGCTACATGCGGCTAGTCAAAAAGTGGATTTCACCCAGCGAAAGCCACTGCGTGCCTTTCATTACTATTTGTGTACGCCCTTATGCGCGTAGATAGGAGACCAATATGAAACAAAAAGTTAAACTCGGCGTTGTCTGCCTGACCAGGACCACATATGAATACAAAACAGCACAGGCAATGTATACAAAAACGATTGAAGACTTAAAAAAGCTGCCCAATGTGGACTTTACGTTCATTGAAGATTGCGTGATTGAAATAAATGATGCGGAAGAGGCTGCTGTTAAGCTGCTGGCAGCAAATGTAGATGGAGTGGTTATAATAAGCGGTACCTTCCATTTAGGACATCTGGCCTTGATTTTCGCAAAATATATTAAAAAGCCATTTTTGCTCTGGGCGTACAACGAGCTTCCTTATGATGGAGGTAAAATTCGCCTGAATGCTGTCTGTGGTTTGAACCTCAATGCTTCCAATCTTTATAAGACCGGAAAAGATGACTACTCCTGCACTATAGGTGACAGTATCGACGAAAAATGGGTAGATGCCTTGAGGGTAAAGGTTGCTCTCCAAAATGCAAAGGTAGGCCTGGTAGGCTACCGTGCCCACGGATTCTTTAATGTTGGTGTCGATGACATGGATATCTACCAGAAAACAGGTATTCTCATAGACCATTATGAAATTGCGGATATGTTTTCACAGCCAGTTACTGATGCTGAGATTGCAGAAGAAGAGAAGGAAGTCAGGTCGTTATTTATTTGTAAGGAAGTAAACGATGCACAGGTTAAAAAGGTTGCTCAGCTCTGTGTAAGTGCATCCAAATTTGTTGAAAAAAATGGCCTTACAGCGGCAGCGGTAAGATGTTGGCCGGAATTTGCAGCGAATTACGGAATTTCACCTTGTGCAGCAATGTCCATTCTTCAATCAAAAGGAATAATTTTATCCTGTGAAGGGGATGTTGAGGGTGCTCTGTCCATGCTGGCAGGTGCAGCATTGGGTGCTGAAACACCATTTCTGGCAGACCTTTCTCAGGTCGACCTTCAGGAGGATTTTGCCCTTATGTGGCATTGCGGTGTTGCACCGGCGAATCTGTGGGACGGAAAGAGTGAAAGAACCCTTGATACCTATTTTGCCGGAGGTAAGGGTGTAACTGCCGGTTTTGTAATGAAAGAGGGACATGTTAATCTTATGAGATTTGACACTGCCCGCGGTAAAACAAGAATGTTCCTTGCAGCCGGGGAGTCTATAGAAATGAAGAAACAGCTCTGCGGAACCTACACAAAGGTAAAATTTGAACAGAACATTAATGACTTGCTCAATACAGTGACAGAAACTGGTGTTGCACACCACCTGGCAATGCTGTACGGAGAGTACAGGGATGTATTGAGGCTTGCTGCAAAAATGATGAATTATGAAGTTATAGAGTAGTAAAAATATTGGGCAATTACTTTTCAGATAACAACTGATGGTAATTGCCTTAACAAAAGCGGCTAAAAAATATAGGGGGTCGGATTATGAGCACATTTAAAGGCAAATTACATGAAACAGTGGTTAAATTTCCAAATACGGATATATGGATGGATTCCTGCGGGGAAAACGAACTGAACTATGCACTGGAGAGAGGTTGTGTCAGTGCTACAAGTAATCCTGCCATAGTTGGTTCCGTTATCAAGGGAGAGCTGTCTATATGGGAAAAACGTATAAAAGAAATGGTGTCGGAAAGAAAAGACATGACCGAAGAGGATGTAGCCTGGGCTCTGATTTATGAAATAGGTGCTCTTAGGTCAAAAAAGCTGCTTCCCATTTTTAATGAATCAAAGGGTAAAAAGGGCAGGCTGTCAATTCAGACTAATCCCAAGTATTACAGAGATACTGAAAAAATGCTGCAGCAGGCAGATGTTATAAACAGTCTTGGGGAAAATATGCAGGTAAAAATGCCTGCTTCCGAGGCAGGCATCAAGGCAATGGAGGAGGCAACCTACAGAGGAATCAGCATAAACGCTACCGTTTCTTTCACTGTTGCACAGGCTGTTGCTGTTGCGCAGGCTGTTGATAGAGGCTTGAAGAGGAGAGAGGCAGAAGGCCTGGCTACTGAAACCATGGCACCGGTTTGCACAATAATGATTGGCAGGACTGATGACTGGATGAAGAAATACACTGATGAACAGGATATAATTGTTGATCCTGAAAGCCTGGAATGGTCAGGAATCGCAGTTATGAAGGAGGCCTACAGAATATTCAAGGAAAGAGGCTATAAGACCAGATTGCTGTCAGCAGCTTGCAGAAACCACCATCATTGGTCACAATTGATAGGCGGAGATTTATCAATGACCATACCCTTCAACTGGCACAAGAAATTGAACTCCTGTGATATCGAGGTAACAAGCCGAATTGATATACCTGTTAAAGAAGAATATATGAATCAACTGGGAAAGCTAAGCGAATTTCACAAATCCTTTGAGGAATTTGGTATGAAGTATGAGGAATTTGAAAAATATGGCGGCTTCAGAGCTACAGTATCCGGTTTTATTGGCGGTTATGATGATTTATTAAAACTTGTAAGGGGATACATGATCTAAATGAAAATAAAACAAGCAGCTCCTCTATTGCTATTAGCATTCATATGGGGATGCTATTATGTCGCAAGTCAAAAAGCCGTCTCCGAAATGTCAGTTTTTACAGTGGGAATTGTTATCCGATTTATAACTATGATTCTTTTAACTGTAATAATGTTTAAAAGAAACGAGCTAAAGCTTTTACTTAAGACAAAAGGCATTCTATTAAGATTAATACTGATTGGTGTGCTGGGTTTTTCTCTTGATTTAACAGCCTTTATCGGTCTGAGCCTATCCCATGCAGGTGCCGGTACAGCTTTATTAAAGTGTGATATTATCTTTGTCAATTTAATTTCTGTTATAATTTACAAGGAAAAATTCTCGAAGCTGGACTGGACATACACCTTTGTAATGCTCTTTGGTGTTCTTATGGTTATGGGAATTGATTTGAGCAAGTTCAAAATCGGGAACAAAGCAGATATATTCTTTATATTGAGCGCATTATTTGTATCCATCAACGCCTTTGTAATTAAAAGCGTGCAGCTGGACAAGAAGAATCCTGCGGCGGATAATGTAGTGGCGTTTTATAATAACTTCATCACTATGATTATGTTTATTGGTACGTCATTGTTTATGGGTACCATGGGACAACTGGGCAGGCTGACCGAAAACAGGCCGCTGTTGGTGGCGATATTGGTCGCAGGCTTGGGTCAGACTCTCATCTATATTGTATATTATTATAACCTTAGACGTTTCCCAGTTTGGATTGTTAAGGTATTCCTGCTTTTAATGCCGATTGTTGCCACAATAGTAGCCTTTCTCCTGTTTGGAGATGTTATGGTGTCGGGCCAGTATATTGGAATAGCAATAGTTTTAGCAGGAGCGTTTGGGATATTGCTTGAGCAAAAGAAAAAAGCCGAATTGCAAAAAAAGCTAAATTCATAGGCTGGATTAAATTGGATTTTTCTAATAGAGGTTATTGGAAAACGTATGAATATGCAGCAGTTTCTCATAAGGAGTGTTATAAAATGGAAGTAATTTCATTTTATAACACTCCCTTGGCCGCTAAAATAAAAAATGCGGGTCCTGAGGAACCCGCATTTTTTAACTCATATCGGTTAATCTTTAATATCTATTACGCCGCCGTTTTCAAAGAAAAAGCTTATTATTGTGGAAGCGGGCCCCTGAGTTTCCAATTGGAGATTAAAGCTGCTGAAGGTTACCTTTTCATAACCGGAATAGTTGGACAGTTGTATATACAGGTTCTTTCTGAACTTTTCGTTCTCAAAAAGTTCCCCGTACAAGATTATTGATTTGGGATCAAACAAGCACATTGAATTCTTTATTGCAATAGACAGAAAATAAATAGACCTGTCCAGAATGTCCTCTATCAATTTATCCCCATCATTGTACGCTTTTATGATATTCTTCATATTTATATTTTCAGCGTTTCCGTCTGTGTATGAGAAGAGACAGGGCGTCAGCTTGCCTGATAATATATTGGCAGCATTTCTTTCAATGGCATCATAGCCTGCGATTGTTTCAAGGCAGCCTCTATTGCCGCACTCGCAGATTAAGCCGTTAGGATCTGCGATAGTATGGCCCAGCTGAATTGCATTAAAATCAAAAACACTTAAGGTATCCTGATAGGATACTCTGGCTGCTCCGACCCCGGGGCCATATTTTATAAACAGCATATCCTTGGGGTGCTCCATATTGGTAAAAAAACTTTCTCCATGTGCCAGTGAACAGATATTGTTTGTCAATATTGCGGGGACCTTCATTCTTTTCTGAATATATTCAACAACATTGACATTATCCTCCCAGACGTTATAAGAATTAATACTTACTCCGGCTCTGGAATTCACGATACCCTTAACACTGATACCCACACCCAGAATGGTTCTCGTTCTGACTATATCATAATAAATAAGCTTATGCTCCAAAATTGCACATACCTTATCCAATATGGCTGAGGATTTCTTATGACAATCTGCAGTAAATACCGTATCCTCAAAAATAACCGTATTATTTAAGTCCATACATAGGAGCTGAAATTTATTTGTACTGATATAGATACCAATAGTTGCATATTTTCTCCTGTTGATATCCAGGAGGATTTCCTTACGTCCCTTGCGATTGTTGTTTTGCTCCACCGCCGATTCAACAAGAATTCCTTCATTTATCAGGTCGGTCGTAATCAGGGTAATAGCAGCCGGTGTCAAATTAAGTTTATTGGCTATATCCTTTCTGGAGATTCCGCCTGAACGGTAAATCAAATATAAGATTGAACTCCTGTTCTTTATCTTAACTCCCAGCATGTTAATTCCATTTGCGGATTGATCCATATTTATTTCCGTGCCCTCCATCCCGCACAAAACTCCATGGAAGTCACGGCATGGAATTGGTGCCACATTTTTATTTGCTTTAAAATTTCTTTCAACCTATACCACTTCTTTTCGCTAGATTAGTTACCTTAGAATCATTTGTAAATTATTTCAATATTTTCACCTGTTATTCCTGCGCAGGCTCCCTTGGATGCCGGAACACTTTCCTTATGGGCAATCAGCCATTTATTCTGCATCCATAAAAGCTTGTCCTCTTCACACAGGGGTGATGGAATAGAAGGGAGGGGCTGGTTTGTACCTGCAGGAAGCACTATTATACTCTTGAAACCCTTGTCTGATACTTTACAGGGGGCAAAATGCAGTGTGGTACCGTATAATTCAACAGCGGACCCGCCGGGTACAAAGAAAATCTCGGCAGATGAACTGTGCAGCTTATTATCCTTAATATCCCTTATATCTGCTAAAATAAGCACCAGGTCTGTTACGGCCACATCTATCTCAGAACCCTTATGATATTCCAGAGCGTTGAGCTTGCTGCTGTTACCGTTACAATATCCTATCTGAACAGGCATGCTGCCGTAAAAATTATTACGCAGCTCTTTTGCAACAGCAGTGCCCATTAATTCATGGTCACATGCAACATAGACATTACCTGAAGCCGGAATACCTTTGACTTGCATGATTTCAATACATTGAGAAAAGTCATATTGTTCAAGAACTTTTCCGTACCTTAAAAATGCTTCATCAAATATACTTTTTATTTGCAGAGCAGGATTCAATTGCCTTAAATTGTTTATCATTGAGCTCTCCTTATATTTATTATATATTATTAAAAAATATAAAGCTATCTACACAATATATGGAAATATATTTCTGAATTTATATTGTTAAAGAGGAATTAATTATAAGTTTTAATAAAAAAGTCAAAAAAATATCATGTAGAGCTTTATTTAAGGATATCACAGTAATCAAAATCTTTCAATCATAGAACTTAAAACAATTATAGATGTATAAATAACCGTATTATGCCCGAACTAGCATTAAAAGGATGGAGTGTATACCCTGAAATATCTAAATCCAATGAGACATAATTAAAATATTTAAACAAATCAGCTTAGGGTCTGAATTGCAAAAAATATAAAATGTATTATAAAGTCGAAAAATATAAAATAACTGTTTACTTTTTATAATATATGATATATAATTGCCAGTGTAAACTAATGTTTTTGGTGAATATGTATAGTTGTTAGTAGCTCGCAGAACCCAGTAGTTGCCTTAATAACTAGAACAGTAACCGACAAGTTTTATTTTTTTCTTCAATAAATTAAAGGTTTTAATTTATTGAAGAATTGGCATAAATGCCTAAAAGTATAGCTTGTGCCCAATGTTAAAATCCATACAGCAGGGTCAAATTTTCAATTGGTAAAAAAAATGAAAAGGAAGGTTAATAATTATGGGGAAGATTATCAAACGTATTGTGGCATCAATGGTAGTTCTTTCAATGACAATGGCAATTTTTGCAGCCTGTGGTAAGTCAGATGTAAGTCAGTCAACAAATTCATCAACCGGGAAAAGTACAGGTACTGAAAAGGTTGTAATTACTTTCCCAAGTATTTGGGTTGGAACAGACGGAAAAGCAAAAGTGTTTGGTCAAATGGTAGATTCCTTCAACAAGGAAAATGAATCCACCATCGAAGTTAAAATTGAAGGCTACACTGATTACGATGCTTATGAAGATAAGATAAGGGCTATGATATCAACCGGTAATGCACCTGATATTTTTACCTTCAAATCCACTGCGGACTTACAATTGTATTCTGAATCAGAAAAGCTGATGGATCTCACTTCCTATCTGGCTGAGAAGGAATGGGCCGATAAATTTGCAGAAGGTGTAATAAAGACGGCTCAGTATAAGGGCAAAAACTTTGCACTCCCATATGAGAATGCGGTTATTGCAATAATGTTTAATAAGAAATTATTGGAAAGTGCCGGCGTAAGCACTATTCCTACTACTTATGAAGAGTTGTGGAAAGTATGTGATGCATTAAAAGCAAAGAAAATATTCCCAACTGCACAGATGACCAATAAAAACGCATGGACTTCAATGCTTTGGTATTCATATGCTCTTGCAGCAGTGGGCGGACCTGATGTTTATGAAAAAGGACTGGATGATCCTGCTTTCTTAGAAGCGGCAAAGATTATGCAAAAGATGTTTACTTACACTTCGCCTGATGCACTTGGAGCAGATGCTACAGTTGTAAACGGACATTTCTTTAATGAAAGATCAGCAATATATACCAATGGATCATGGATTTTGTCAAGAATCAAAACGGAAGGTGTTCAGGGCCTTTATGACAATCTTGCTATCAGCGCCGGTTTGGGTTACAACGGTGGTAAGCCGGGAGCTTACGTAAATGCAGTTCAGGCTTATATAGCTGCTGCCAAGCAGAATAACCCTGCAAAAGAGGAAGCAATAGTCAAGTTCCTAAAATATATTTGTGATGTTGATAGAGTTACTGAATTGTCCAATTCTTCAGGCTCAATATTTACTATCAAGTCAAAGATTACTGATCAGACAGAGAAGCTTCAGGCTACAATGATTGAACAAAGTACTGCCGCTCCGTA
This sequence comes from Bacillota bacterium, assembly GCA_023400235.1. Classification (GTDB taxonomy): domain Bacteria; phylum Bacillota; class Clostridia; order Acetivibrionales; family DSM-1351; genus Ruminiclostridium. Next base: position 140,184 of record JAEXFI010000043.1, on the reverse strand, counting down.
TATGATTGGAACTTTTGAATCTGCAATGCCTACAAAGGTAGTAACTGCATTCCCGCCTGCACTTGAAGGACTTATTCTTGGAGAATACACTCCAGAGCAGTTTATTGCGGAATTAAAAAAAGCTGCAAAATAAATAATAATAAATAGATTCAAATACATTGGCAGGCTGTATAGCCTGCCAATGTAAAAATAACGACTATAATATTTTGAGTGGTTTGGACAATGGAGGCAGGAGCGATGGAAGTTAAAAAGCATGACATAAAAAACATCTGCATCTTTATATTGCCGGGACTTGCACTATTTACCCTATTCTTTATTATACCGGTAGGCTATGTATCGATAACCAGTCTTTTTGAATGGAATGGTATTACATCTCCTATTTTTAAAGGTTTATATAACTATAAGGATATTTTTAGCGATAAAGTGTTTTGGCGCAGTGTAAAAAATAATGTCATTTGGGCTGTAGTTGCCGGAGGTATACAGGTTCCGCTTGCAATGCTCATGGCATTAATATTATCGAAAAAACCAAGAGGCTGGCAATTTTTCAGAACAGTATACTTTTTGCCGCAGGTTATTTCAGGAATTGCTCTTGCCATGTTATGGGCAGCAATGTACAACAGCGAGTTTGGTTTGATTAATGGTTTGCTGAGAGCTGTGGGTCTTGGCGAATATGCAACAAATTGGCTTGGCACTATAAAAACAGCTTTTCCCTGTATGTTGATCTATTGGGTATTTTATATCGGTTATTATATGGTTATAATGCTGGCGGATATAACCAATATTGATGAAAGCTATTATGAAGCAGCTCAGATTGATGGTGCCGACGGAATAAGACAACATATTCATATTACGATACCTTTAATCAAAGGTTCATTTCAGACCTGTGTTACCTTGGCTATGATATTCGGCTTAAGAACATTTGAACAGGTGTACCTGCTTACAAATGGAGGACCTGCAAACAGAACTTCCGTGCTGGTGCTTTATCTGTACAATCAAATGAAAACTAATAATTATGGTGGAGCAAATGCATCCAGTGTTATGCTTATATTAACAGGTGCCTGTGTTATTTTAATCATTCGAGGTATATTTGCCAAGTTAAATAAGGAGTAAAGGAGGAGAAATATGTCGGCGAAAACTGCTCAGTCAATTGTAAGGGATAAAAAGACCATTAAGGATTATTTAGCATCGTTTTTTAAATGGATTTTAATCATATTTTTTGCAGTATATACATTGTTTCCACTATTGTGGCTGTTTATTACATCATTAAAAACAAATGCGGAATATTTCGATAATCCATTTTCCTTACCTGCCGTACCGCAATGGCAGAACTATGTAAATGCATTTACACAGGCAAATTTAGGCAGAATGATTTCAAACTCTGTTATTGTTGCCATAACTGCAACAGTGATAAATGTCCTCATTGCCGCTATGCTTTCATATTGTTTATCCCGTTTTAAATTTAAAGGAAGAGAAATCATATTTACATTCTTTTCGGTAGGTGTACTCGTTCCCCTTAATGCACTTATGGTTCCTTACTTTTCCATATTCAGCAAGCTGGGGCTTGTAGATTCCTTAGGTGCATTAATAATACTTTATGCTGCAATCGGGCTGCCTATTTCAACTTTTATCATCCGTGGTTTTATGGCCAGCTTCCCTGCTGAAATAGAAGAAGCCGCTTATATTGACGGCAGCGGATTTTACGGAAGATTCTTTAAGATGATTTTACCCTTGACAAAAACAGGTTTGGTTACAGCGGCAACCTTTGAATTTATTACCTGTTGGAATGAATTTGTTTATGCAAATCTTCTGACTTCATCACCCATGACAAAAACTATACAAATAGGTATCAGATATTTTACCAACCAGTTTACTACAGATTACGTTTCCATGTACGCTGCAATTATAATCAGTATAGCTCCTAGTATTATTGGATACATGTTATTCCAGAAACAGGTTATATCGGGCTTGACAAGCGGCGCTGTAAAGGGATGATGCTTTGATTCTACCGCAATATGCCGGGAGGATAAGTTTGAAAGAAATTTTGAAACAGATAAAAATGTGGCACTGATTCCATGCCGTGACTTTCATGGAGTTTTGTGCCAGGCGGGGGGCAGGGAAATAAATATGGAACTGGTTAAACTAAATGACGGGTTTAAGCTATTATATCAGGATAAATGTATTATTCATCACACGGCGGAAAATCCTTCTATTTATATAGGGTATGGCAATGAAACCGTGGAGATGTATAGAGGAAACTTTGACATAAAGGATTATGTAATTGAAAGGTATCCATTAAAGAGTTTTACTATACAAGAGAATAACAATGGATATTCATTAAATTTTGAGAATACATTGACGGTTTATATTAAAATCGAAGATAACAGGTTCTTGATGGACTTTGAAAAGAAAGATGATAAAATCAACAGGTTCTGGATAAGAATAGCTGCCGATGAAAATGAGAAGTGTTACGGCTGCGGAGAGCAGATGTCCTATTTTAATCTGCGAGGAAGAAATTTTCCTCTCTGGACCTCGGAGCCGGGTGTTGGCAGAGATAAGACCACCTATGTAACCTGGAGATCTGACGTGGAGAATAAAGCCGGAGGAGACTATTACAATACTAATTTTCCACAGCCTACTTACGTATCTACTAAACATTATTACCTCCACGTTGATTCAACTGCTTATGCGGATTTTAACTTTAAAAATAAAGCTTTTCACGAATTGCAGCTGTGGGAAGTGCCAAAGCAGATCAGGATTGAGGCCGCGCCTACCTATATTCAGTTGCTTGAAAAGCTCACCGGCTTTCTTGGAAGACAGGCAGAATTGCCTGACTGGATATACAAGGGTGCAATCCTGGGGCTTCAGGGAGGAACCGAACGCTCTTTTGCTCTTGTTGACCGTTCCCTGAGAAATGGGATAAAAGTCTCCGGTGTCTGGTGTCAGGATTGGGCTGGAAAGCGAATTACTTCATTTGGCAAGCGCCTTAACTGGAACTGGAAGTGGAATAAGGAAATGTATCCTGGCTTGCCTGAAAAAATTAAGGAATATAGAGAGAAAAATATCAGATTCCTTGCGTATAACAACCCTTACCTTGTAAAAGAGGGGGATTTGTATAAGGAAGGCAAGGAAAAGGGCTATTTTGCCAAGTCTCTTGATGGAAATGATTATCTGGTGGATTTTGGGGAGTTTGACTGCGGGGTTGTGGATTTCACCAATGCAGAAGCCTATGAATGGTTTAAAGAGCTGATTAAAAAATATCTCATCGAATTTGGTATAGATGGCTGGATGGCAGATTTCGGGGAATACCTCCCTACAGATTTGCAGTTATGCAGCGGTGCTTCCGCCATGATAGAACACAACCATTGGCCGGTGCTCTGGGCGAAATGCAATTATGAAGCCCTTGCAGAAACAGGAAAGCTGGGAGAAATCGTATACTTTATGAGAGCAGGCGGGGCAGGTACCCAAAAGTACTGTACACTGCTGTGGGCAGGTGATCAAAGTGTGGATTTTTCAATGCACGATGGTCTGGTTACTGTAATCTGCGGGGCACTCAGCGCTGCCATGAGCGGATGCGGTCTGCATCATAGCGATATCGGAGGATATACCTCCCTGTTTAATAACTGCAGGACAAAGGAAGTATTTTTGAGATGGGCGGAAATGGCTGTATTTACTCCTGTAATGAGAACTCATGAAGGAAACAGACCGGAAGAGAATTTTCAATATTATGATGATGCAGATACTTTGGAGCAGTTTGCAAGACTGACGGAGATATATGCAAGGCTGGCGCCTTATACAAAGAGCCTTGTAAGTATTAATGCAGCTTCAGGACTCCCGGTGCAAAGACCGTTGTTTTTACACTATGAAGATGATGAAAAAACCTATGATATTCAAACAGAGTATTTATTTGGTGAGGATATGCTGATTGCACCTGTATATTTGCCTGATACAAGGGAATGGGAGGTTTATCTTCCAAAAGACCAGTGGGTTCACCTTTGGACGGGCAAGGAGTATCAGGGCGGGACAGTTTCTGTAGAGGCAGGAATAGGCTTTATACCTGCATTTTATAAAAAGGCTTCCAGGTATGCAGATTTGTTTGAAGCAATTCAGAAAGAGTATGGAATAAAATAGTATTTCGGTATATTTTACCCCTTTAGCTGGAAATATGTATTTTCAGTTAAGGGGGTTTTTATTTACCTTGACAATCTGGTCATTTTTGAGAAAAAAGTATAAATACTAAAAGCAGAAGGCCTTTGGATGTGATTTCTAGTGGTCTTTTATTTTTATTGAAAAAATAGTTGTAAGTATTATATATAATATTCGGAAGGTGAACAGTAGGAACATGGTAAATGGTAAACCACCACTTGTGGATGGGACGAGTCCTAACAAGCATATTCATTATCCCAAAGCATCCATACCTAATATAGGGATACCATTAATAAGATTTATAAACTTTACAGGGGTTATAAGAATAGCAAACGCATTACATTTAATCCTCTGGTAAACTGTAGAATAAAACAGCTGCCCAGGAATATAGGGATTATTGATAGAATAATTATTTGTAAAAATCTTATGAACGATATGATATTAAATGAGGGAGAGCCTTTTGAAGCTATTGCATTAAGGTGGAATGGAAAGATTAATATAAAAGACAAGCTGTTACTTGTATACTCTGAGGACAGTTCTCGTAAGAAACAGTAAGAGTAATATCATCGAAGGATTCAATCGTCAAATGCGGAAAGTGACTAAAAGCAAGCCTGTTTTTCCAACTGACGAAAGCCTTCTCAAGATGCTATACCTAGCGATGATTGATGCTACAAAGAAATAGACTCAGAGCCGTAGAGACTGGGGTAAAGTTTATTCTCAGCTAGAGGTATTCTTTTCAGACAGGCTAAGATAGAATAAAATTTCAAATCTAACCCAGGGATATTATTGACATACCCAAAATTAAAGGATGCTTAAGAACAGGCACCCGTCCCTAAAGAAATATTTAATATTCAACATCAATTTTTATCGTTTACACAAACTTTGAAACGTTCCCATAAAAAACAGTAGAAGAGTATGCCCTGCACAACTTTATGTAATTCAATCCCTTCAATATGTGGTTTAGCAGTCTGACAGAATCATCTTCTGGTATTAACATTTCCAAATTTAATGGCAAAACTAATTGATAGTATCCGTTAAATTCGGTATAATTCTTTTGTTGAATAATTTTGTTTCGCATACATTAGTTTTACAATACTTGTGGGTTCTTCGGGACTTGCATTTTACTATTAATAGGTACAATAAGGGGTATCTCATTCTAATATCCGACTTGGTGAGCACTTTCTTGCCAGTATATTGAATATCTGTTCGCAAGCATCTTGGCGCTTTTTCTTTTCGGAAGAAAAACGATATGTGGTCGCCTGTAACTTTGGTTATTTGTTCAAGTGCTAGTGCATATAGCGTTTGCATAGCTCTGGCATACATAGTCGGTATTCCGAGTGGTTGTTTCTTGCCTTTTCTCTGTGCCTATCAAATCAGAGTAAGTTCAGAGTCCTTGGGGTTTTATTTTGGGGAGAAACCCATTTTATAGAGTGGATATTTTGCGGTGACTACATTATATTAAACAAACTACATTTTGTAAAACCAGCTACCATAACATTAAAATGTATATAATTAGTACAATGTATAATTTCTATTTTCAATTTCATACTTCAACAAAAATATATAAGGATGCCATCATCGGAGTTAAAGAAATTGAAAACTAAACAGAATATTAAATAATTATATTGTTTTATAATGGTAATTAAAGTATACTGGTAATAAATTTAAAAATAGTAAAAAATATACTATATAAATTTATATCATTAATTAAAAGGATGTGGTTATCTTTAACTTATTATAATACTATAGAGGAGGATGGTTCTATTATGTTAATGTTCAACACATGTTGAATAAATACCAGAGAGGTAATTGCCATGAAAAATTTAAAAATAATTTTTGTTTTTTTAACTATTTCATTTTTATTAATGGGCTGTACGCAGCAACAAACAAAAGTTAACAAAGTTAATATAGAAGATTACTTGAAAAAAAATTTTAACTGTTTATCAGTACAATCAGCAGTATTGGATGCGCCTCCAATTTTAGGAGGCAATCAAGCCAGCTATTATTGTTCGTTTAAAGATAAAGATATGAATGACTGTTATTTAATTATTGACCCAACGCTTAAAGACTATATATTGATTTACGAAAATTCAGTAGTGAATTCTGAAAAAAGTAAAATTACAGATAAATATAAAGATTTATTTGATTCTATTCTTAATCCTACTGATTTACCTGAACTAGAGTACAAAACTGAATCCACGTTGGAAAGCGTTAAAATATTAAAAGCAAAAAGCAATATTGATATGTTTAAAGATGGTTCTGTTGGTGTTATGCAAATTACAAAGAAGTTTATTTATAATGATGAAAATATCGGAAAAGTAGTAGGACCATCAGAAGCTAGTATTGTAGTTTTATTTGATACAACTACAAAACAATACTACCAATATGATGTTGGAAGTAAACCAAAGTTTATCAATTAACAAGCATTTTGAGGAGGCCTCTTATTATGACAAAAAAATAATAGGAATTTTAATAGTGATAACACTTATTTGCACTATAGTTTTTTCACAAGTCACTTTCGCAGAAGATAATAATGAATTATCCGAGGTAACAAAATTTGATGTCGAAAAGCCAGAAATCGATAAAGCTGCGGCTGCATTCTTGTTAAGCGATATTGTTAACAATAATGATAGTCAATGGGATAATAGTTGCAAAATTTCAATAGTTACACCACTCTTTGACTTGGATAATATTGTTACTGCATATTCATGTCAGGTTGTTAAAGAATTGGAATATAAAGGATATATCATTGTATCTGCGAGCAGTGATTTATTCCCGATTATTCAATTTTCGTATACTTCAAAATCACCTTCTGAAACATTGAAAAATTCAGTAGAAAACGATAGTGATTCTTCTGTGGATAAAGTATATTATACAGGTGGGTTTAATTATTTTGTTGAGGTAAAAGACAAAAATAATGACATGAATTGTAAACTTATTACGGGTGATAAAATTAAAAAGGGTGATATTAAAAGGCAGATTAAAGTTAATAAAAAGAAAGTTGCTAAGAATAGAAATATTTGGGAATCATTGAAACAGATAGATAGAAATATGGTTAATGAGTTGTTTGTTGCTGGTGTTAGTCAGCCTTCCAGTAATGGCGCTGAAAATAATTATGCTGGTGTAATTACTAATCCTACATCATATCTAAAAAACAGATTTGGGCAAAGTAATACTTATACAGTTAATAATAGTAGAACGAAAAAATTGGATTATGTCGGTAACTGGCTAATGCAAGATTATGAATCAACCAATGGTGTTAATGTAGCAGGGGCACAAGTCAACAACTGTACACTTTCTTCACTGGCAAATATCCTTATCTATTGGTCAATAAATGGTTGTACCAAAGTACCACTTGACAAAGTTGCGATATATAGTAAAGTACGTACCGAAGCAGTTAAACTTGGATATAATCCAACTGACGGAATATCAGTAACAAAAAACAACAACTTAGTAACTAATGTATGGGCAGCTTTTGGTTACACAAATGGTAGCGGTACAGACGACTATGGGTGGGGTGGTCAAAGTTCTATGTTTGACAAATTTATTACTGAAATTAACGCTGGTAGACCTGTTATCTTCTCACTGGCTTCCAGACCATATTATAACCATACAATTGCAGTAAGAGGTTACACAAGTTATGTATTAAGTGGTGTTGGCAGCTATGATTTCCTTGTTGTACATGACAATTGGAATAGTGGAGATTGTTATATTTCAGATCAAGAAGGCTATTTCGGATGTATGACTAGAATCACACCTCCATCACCAAAATAGAATTACTTAATAAAAACTATAAAATAAAATAATACCGTTAAAGAAAAAACTGCATATCCACCAGGTATGCAGTTTTTCTTTTCAACAACAGTAAACCCCCCGGTTAATGCCGATAGCTCTCTTAAGAAACTTCCAGGGTGGTATGAGTCGCAAAAAAGCCTGGCCGAATTATCAGCAAACTGCAAACACTTTGTTATAAAAAATTCTGATTACCTCACTATCTTACATAAGCATTGGGAAGAGATTACATGTAGAATCGAAGAATTGCTGCGCATAATATAAAAGGTATGGAAGAGGGATTATTTTTGACCCCTTAAAGTATGTGAAAGCCATAATTGTGATGACAAGATTGTGGTTCCGCTTAGAAAAAGTAGGGCTTGACCATTATATGCAGTGGGCTATAAAATATGCAGTAAAGAGAATTTAAAAACAACAGGAGGCTTTTGTGAGTGAATTTTTAAGATTGGAAGATTTGATAATGGGCTGTTCAGAAACCGGCTATGAAGAAGCGGTTGTAAAGCTCCTACAAAATAATGGAATAACTGTTGACGACTTTGAGCATGTGGGAAAGTGTGATTCAGAGTGCCCAAATTGTGGAAAGGAAAACTTCAGCATTTGGCAAAGGAATATAGGCTTCATAAAAGACGAGGAAACGGTTACTTTAGATTTAGCTAAAGTCGATGACATTTTGGACTTTGCCATATATTTGTGTAATAATTGCAGAAAGTGGACTACTTATATTGAGTAATATTTAAATTTGAAAACTGCCATAAGCCGGAAGAACTGCGGAAAATAAAAAGCTCCTGTAAAAACAAGGGAGGAAATATGCAGGGAGATTAAAATGAAAAAAATAATGTTTTTTATCATATTGATGATTTTTATATTGTTAACGGCAGGGTGTGCTGCATCCTCTGCCTCAGATCCGCTTAACCCGGATAAACCCATTACTGTAACAGTATGGCATTACTACAATGGCATCACAAAGGAAGCCTTTGACCGGTTGGTTTCAGTATTCAACGAAACCATCGGAATTGAACGAGGAATTGTTGTGGATGCCAAAAGTCAGGGGGATGTAAATCAGCTGGCGACTGCTGTTTTTGATGCAGCCAATGAATCTATTGGAGCGGCGCCTATGCCGGAAATCTTTGCTTCTTATGCAGACAATGCTTTCAGAGTTCACCAGATTGCCCCGCTTGTCAGCTTGGATCAATATTATTCAGAAGAAGAGCTGAAGGCCTACAGGAAGGAGTTTTTAGAAGAGGGACAATTCATTACGGATGATAAATATTACATTGTTCCTATTGCAAAATCCTCAGAAAACCTCTATGTCAACAAAAACTACTGGGTCCCCTTTGCAGCAAAGCAGGGCTATACCAGTGAGGATCTGACAACCTGGGAAGGCCTCTTCGAGGTATCAAAAACCTATTATGAAGAAACAGGAAAGGGCTTCTTTGGATTGGACGCAAATGCAAACTATATGCTGGCGGCGAATATGCAATTGGGCAGCGAGCTTTATAAATATTCTCAGGATGGCACTGTAGCGCTGAACTTTAAGAAAGAGAATGCGAAAATCATATGGGAGTATTTTTACAAGCCCTATATCAACGGGTACTTTGTAAAATCAGGCCGCTTCAGCTCGGACGATGCCAAAACGGGCTCTGTGTTGTCTTATACGGGTTCAACCGCAGGTGCGGCATATTTTCCTGCAGCAGTGAATTTTAATGAGAATGATATGGTGAATATTGAGCCCCTGGTATTGCCGTATCCTCATTTTAAAAACGGCTCGGCAGTGGCAATTCAGCAAGGGGCGGGAATGTGTGTTACGAAAAGCGATAAGGCGCATGAATACGCTGCCATGCTGTTTCTGAAATGGTTTACAGCTTCAGAACAAAACCTTAAGTTTGCAGTGTCCACAGGTTATTTCCCTGTGGAAAACGATGCCCTTGAGGAAGGCAAAATGCTGGATTTGATTGAAAAGGGAGAAGCACCGCTAAAAGCGATTGTAGAATCAATCAAAGCCAGCAATATTATGTTCAATGATTTTGCTTTATACAACAGCAAGCCTTTTATAGGCAGTTTTGAAATGAGAACCTTTTTGGACACAAACCTTATTAATAAGATTAACAGTGATTTGTCAATCCTCAATGAAAAAGTGAGCAATGGAGAAAACCGCAAAGCCTTGATTGATGGACTATGCTCCTATAAGGCCTTTGAACGCTGGTACAATGATTTTGTGAATGAGGCTAATTTGATTCTCAATAAGAAATAGTGAGGAAAAGGTTTTCAGAAATTTTGAAACATATAAAAATGTGGCACAGATTCTATACCGTGACTTTCATGGAGTTTTGTGCGAAGTGGAGGTATGGAAATAATCATGAGTATATTCAAATATAACTCCTCTTCAATTGTATATAGACTGACCCGAATGATTTTAGGGATTATACTGCTGCAGACCTTTCTGTTTGCAACAATTCTGATTCAGGGCGGCGTTCTTAAACAGGCAGAAAGCAATGCTTATCAGCTATTTCATGAGAAAGCCGCCAGCAGGAAAGACTATATTCAGCGTGAAATGAAAAATAACTGGACCAACTTTGACCCCTATGTTACAAATATTGCAAAAATTTTGAATGGAAAGCCCAGAAGCTTTGATACCAATTCCTTTTTCAATTCGGCAGTAGCTGAGCTGATACCCATGCTGCGAACGACTCAGGCAACAGGGGCCTATATTATTCTCAATGATGAAAGCGGCCGTTCCAATAGTGTTCCGGCTATATATCTGAGAGACTATGACCCTATTATGAATACCTACAGCAATGATGATATTTATATGGTATATGGTCCTTCACATCTTGCAAAAGCCTTAAAGATACCGCTGGATCAGGTTTGGAGATACAACTTTGAAGTAACGGAAACAAACAGCGCTTTTATTAAAAAGTCCTATGACAAGGCTTCCATGACCAGCAAAGCAACCTTGCTGGGTTATTGGAGCAAGCCCTTCAAATTACAGCCTGAGGATGTTTCCATTATCACCTATTCCATTCCCCTGTTTGACAGTGCCGGGACGTTGAGAGGCACCATCGGTATAGAAATTACCTTGAGTTACCTGGAAAAGTTTTTTCCGGCAACGGAGTTGCAGCCCCGGGACTCCTTAGGCTATTTGATTGCATACAGCGAGGACGGAGGAAAACGACTGTCGCCTATCATCATGGGAGGCGCTCTTCAAAAGCGCTTGATTGATGAGACTCAGCAATTGAGCCTTAAAGCTGTCGATGCAGATAGGAATATTTATCTGATAAACAACCACAAAGGCAAGGAAACGCTATTTGCATCGGTTGAAAAGGTTGGCTTGTATCAGTACAACACACCATTTGAGGAAGAGCAATGGTATTTGGTTGGTATTATGCGGGAGGATTACTTGCTGAGCTATGTTGACCGCATCAAACAGATACTTTGGATTTCATTATTCATAGCCCTGCTGCTCGGAGCAGTCAGTGGAAGCTTCATCAGTATACGGATGAGCAAGCCTGTGGTAAAGCTCGCTCAGCAGGTCAATGACAGCAATCAGCTGAAAACCTTCAAATTAGAGCCAACCGGATTTTTTGAATTGGATGAGCTTAGGCGGGCTATTGAGCATGCCAACAAGCGCACCCTGGAGTCTGCTTCCAGGCTGGCAAAAATTGTGGAGCTGTTTGGACTGCCTATTGGTGCATACGAAATCAGTCATGACATAAACACTGTGTTTGTAACCCATAACTTTTATGAAATCCTTGGCTGGAACATGGAGGGCGTACAGATAGCACCGGATGCCAAGGCCTTTGAAGAAAGGCTCAAAGCTACCTTGTCATCTCCGGAAGCAGACGAAGCAGATGTTTACAAAATAGAAGGAAAGAGCAGCCGATGGATTAGGTTCAAGCAGACAGCCCAAGAAAACGCTACCATTGGTGTCGTAATGGATATAACCGATGAAATCCTTGAAAAAAGGCAGATCAAGAGAGAAAGAGACCATGATCCATTAACCATGCTGCTCAATCGAAAGGGCTTTCAGTGGTACTATGAGGCTTGGGCAAAAAGCAACCCCTACGGAAGCAAGGCGGCTCTGATCATGTTTGATCTGGATAACCTGAAATCCATCAATGATACCTATGGGCACAAATGGGGTGACCAATATATCATTACTGCTGTAGAACACTTAAATCAGATCGCACCGGCATCTAATGTTCTGCTGGGCCGAAGGTCCGGAGATGAGTTTGTGGTATTACTCTACGCATTTGAATCCAGAGATGAAATCAGAAATTGCCTGAATCATTTCTATAAGAAGCTGCAAGAGGAACAGATTTTGTTTCCTGATGGGAAAATAATTCCTGTTATGATATCAGCAGGGGTAATGTGGATTGAGGGAGAGGCATTTTCCTATGATGAGATGCTGAATTTTGCGGATGAAGCCTTGTATGAGGCAAAGCGAAACCGTAAGGGTTTTTATATTGAAAATAATAAGGTATAGTTGCGTAAAACCCTGAGAGCTCTGACCTCAGATTCCAAGGTTTATTCGCAAGGACTTACCGATGAAAAGAGAAAAACGGCGAACTATAGGGTTCGCCATTCATCGTATAAGTCGCAGCAAGCGTTGGGTTGATCCTCAGCGTTGCCCGATTTATGCTACAGTAATAGTATTATCAAACTTTTGGATGATTATTCCATTTGCACTAAAGTATGTTCATACCCTCCAAAATGTAAATGTATTACTTTTAAATTCTATAAGGATTACCGCTGAAATTCATTACGTTCTTAATGTTATATATAATTATGATATTTTATTACGGTCCTGGATCCGGACCCACAAAAACAATCTCATTATTAATCATATAAAAATTAAAAATCCGATCATTTTTATAGTTGGGATCATTAAGAATAGCTTCTCTTTTTTTTATAGTATTTTCATATCCCTGGTAGGAGAAAATTATACTAAGTCCACCCTTGTACTCTTCATATTTTTTTTCAGAATCTATAAAATAACCTTTTCCCGAATCTGAACCCGGACCATCCCACTTTGGATTAACCGCCATTCTATCGATACTAAAAATAAAATATGTTTCCTCTCCAACCTCTTCTACACGTATTTCTTGCAATCTTCCAGGAAATATATCAACCTTACCTTTTTCAGTGTAAATTTTATTAAGAAGCACATCTGTAGTGTAATTATTTAATAACGGTGAGACGCTGGATTCTTTCATTGCTTTCTCAAGATATTCATTTCTTGATTTCAAAGAATCATTCTCAGAAGTTAACTTGTCATTTTCATTCCTAAGAGTATTATTCTCTAAAAGTAATTCAGAGGTATTTGTAGTTGTAGTAGTACTTACTGGAGTATCGTTTCCTTCAAGACTGGAACAAGAAACCATGATAAAAGAGACAGATAAACTGACTATCAATAATGTAAATTTTATCCTCTTCATATTCTTATTTCCCCTCCCTATTCTGTTAAGTTTTATATGATGCCAAGTCCCAGTTTCTTGTTCGAATTAACAGAAGTGAAAATTATTTTTTGAACTGCTTATTTACCATCCACTTCGCCTGGCATGAACATATCCGGAAAGATTTGCATCATCAACATAAAATCCTGCACCAACAGTTTTGTCAGCGTGAGCACCTCCGCCGCCTCGATAATTATAGGTTGTAGTAGCTTCGTATATATTATAGTATAGTTCCCCAGCGATAGTACTGCTTGTATAAAGGATAAAAACATGATCACCAGAATTGTTATATATATCCATACACTGAGGAGCTCCCGTTACTGCTTTAAAGGGACCAGAGCTTGACACTAAGTTAGCTGTACCATATTTACTACCCAATTTAAAAGCTACACTAACTAGTCCTGAGCAAGTGGAACATCCTGACTTAAATACCTCAATTTACAAAATTTAGATATAACATATTATAAACAATCCCCGAAAATATGTAAAGAAATCTGAATAACAATAATTATTTAACAAGAATGTATGCTGATTGAATAGATGAGGGAAGATCCCAGGTATGCATTAAAGGAGAATTTACGATAAATTAATTAAAAATTTTGGATTAATGTGAGGGAACTGATACTTAAATGGAGAAGTATTCTTGTGGCGAGACAGGTATAAGAAAAATATGAGTATAGGCACATGACAGTGAATGTGTGGATTTAGGGATGTGGCATATAGTTAAGCTGAGATTGGCCACGTAGTGTGTTAATTTCAAAAGAAAACATTTAAGACTAGGTTATACTCACTAAGTTTCGAGCGGGAAATTTTAGTAAAAACGCTTTGACTTTTACGCATAAGATGGTCATAATTATATGCGTAGGGTCTTTTATATTTTTGAGAGAAGGTGTGTTATGGCAAGTGCTGAGTTCATTATGGAAATGATTAAAAAAAATAATGGTGCCATAACTGCTGCCGAGGTAACAAAAGCGGGAATTTCACGTGGCAATCTTAAATATATGGTTGATACAGGTTTGTTAGAACGGACAGGACGAGGCGTATATCAATTGACCGGATCGTGGGAAGATGAGATGTATAATTTTCAGGTTCGTTATAAACGGGGGATTTTCTCTGGAGCTACCGCACTATATTTATTTAGCTTGACCGACAGAACGCCGGCAAAATTTCAAATGACCTTTCCTCATAATTACAATATTTCAACAGTGAAAGGCGAAAAAGTGAAGTGCAATCGTGTCATTATGGAATTGTATGAGCTTGGAGTTATCGAGGTGAAAACGCCAGCCGGTAATATTGTGAGAGCTTATAACATGGAAAGGACCCTATGCGATATCTTACGAAAGCACAATAAAACGGATATACAAATTATCACAGATGCCTTTAAACGCTATGTTATAAGAAAAGATAAGAATATAGATTTATTATGCCAGTACGGCAAGAAGCTGAAGGTGGAAGCAAAACTTCAAACTTATTTAGAAGTGCTTCTATAATCAATGTAATAGAAGAATAATTGGAGGTATACGAATGTCAAGTGCAGCACAACGTGCAGAATTACAATCTCAAATCTGGAAAATAGCCAATGATGTCCGTGGATCTGTAGATGGATGGGATTTTAAACAATATGTTTTAGGAACGCTTTTTTATCGTTTTATTAGTGAGAACTTTGCTAATTATATTGAAGGTGGCGACGAAAGCGTCCATTACGCAGAACTTGATGATAATATTATAACTAAAGAAATTAAAGACGATGCAATTAAAACAAAAGGTTATTTTATATATCCCAGTCAGTTATTTGCTAATACTGCTAAAACCGCCAATACAAATGAAAGTTTGAATACAGATTTAGCTAGGATATTTAAAGATATTGAAAGCTCAGCAAATGGTTATCCATCTGAATTAGATATTAAAGGATTATTTGCTGATTTTGACACTACAAGCAGCAGATTAGGGAATACTGTAAAAGACAAGAGTAGTCGTTTAGCCGCTGTAATTAAAGGCGTTGAAGGGCTTAATTTTGGTAATTTTGAAGATAATCACATCGACCTTTTTGGTGATGCCTACGAGTTTTTAATCTCTAATTATGCTGCCAATGCAGGAAAATCTGGAGGAGAATTTTTTACACCCCAGTGTGTATCTAAGCTTATAGCTCAATTAGCAATACACAAGCAAGCAACAATTAATAAGATTTATGACCCTGCAGCTGGTTCGGGCTCACTTTTATTACAAGCAAAAAAGCAGTTTGATGCTCATATTATCGAAGATGGTTTTTTTGGACAGGAGATTAACCATACAACTTATAACCTTGCCCGTATGAATATGTTTTTACACAATATAAACTACGATAAGTTTAATATTGCTTTGGGGAATACACTCTTATATCCAAAATTTGGTGATGAAAAGCCATTTGATGCAATTGTATCTAATCCTCCTTATTCGGTAAACTGGATTGGAAGTGATGACCCAACTCTTATTAATGATGAGCGTTTTGCCCCAGCGGGAGTATTAGCTCCAAAATCCAAAGCCGATTTTGCCTTTGTACTTCATGCACTCAGCTATCTTTCAAGCAAGGGACGTGCTGCAATAGTTTGTTTCCCAGGTATATTTTACCGTGGCGGTGCAGAACAAAAAATCAGAAAGTATCTGATTGACAACAACTTTGTAGAAACTGTGATTTCATTAGCACCCAATCTTTTTTTCGGGACTTCAATAGCTGTTAATATACTGGTGCTTTCTAAGCATAAAAGTAATAATAAAACACAGTTTATTGATGCAAGTGGTGTAGATTTTTATAAAAAAGAAACCAATAATAACATACTTACAGATGAGAATATTGCACAGATTATGGGAATGTTTGACAGCAAAGAAGATGTTGATTATGTTGCAAAATCTGTTGAATATGATGAAATCGTTCAAAAGGATTACAATCTTTCTGTAAGTTCCTATGTGGAAGCAAAGGATACAAGGGAAGTCATTGATATAAATGAGCTGAATGCAGAGATAAAAAAGACTGTGGCAAAGATAGACAAACTTCGTGCCGAAATTGATAAGATTATTGAGGTGATTGAATCATGATTTTAGATAATAAATTGAATATTACCAATCAAATTGAACTCTCAAAAGCAGAAGAGAAAATAAGCAAACAAAAAGCTAAACAGCTTTTTGACTCTGGAGATATTACCAATGTGAAAGTAGGAACTTTTGAGGGACTTGCCTACATTCATAATTATCTATTTGAAGATATATATGACTTCGCAGGAAAGATTAGAAATGTCAATATTGCTAAAGGAGATTTTCGTTTTGCTCCTCTTATGTATCTTGAGTCCTCATTGAAGTATATTGATAAAATGCCTCAAACAACCTTTGAACAAATCATTGAAAAATATGTTGAGATGAACATTGCCCACCCTTTTAGAGAAGGGAATGGTCGAGCAACTCGTATATGGCTTGATCTTATACTCAAAAAAGGGATTAGACAGGTGGTAGATTGGAACCTTGTTGACAAAGAGGAATATCTATCTGCTATGCAACGAAGTGTTGTTAAAGATATTGAGATTAAATATATCCTCAAACAAGCCCTAACCAGTAAAATTAATGACCGTTCTATATTTATGAAAGGAATTGATGTAAGTTATTACTATGAGGGGTATAGTGAATTTAAGACGGAGGAGGTGTAAATATGGACTTTATGGAGAAATTGCTTGATGGGGTTAAGGTTGAGTGGAAGACGTTGGGGGAAGTTACGTTACCAACTGCTAATATTAGGTGGAAAGATACAAATGATACTTATCGGTATATTGATTTAACTTCAGTTTGTCGCGAAAATAATAGAATAATAGAGACATCTGAGATATCAGCTGAAAATGCACCAAGCAGAGCTCAAAAGATAATCGTAAAAGATGATGTTATTTTTGCAACAACTCGTCCTACACAGCAAAGACTTTGTTTGATTACTGAAGAATTCTCTGGTGAAGTAGCTAGTACAGGTTATTGCATTTTAAGAGCAAAAAAAAATGAGGTTTTACCGAAATGGATCTATTATTGGATTACTTCGTCAGAGTTTAGAAGTTATATTGAAGAGAATCAGAGTGGTTCAGCATATCCGGCAATTTCTGATGCGAAGGTCAAAGAGTTCGAAATCCCCATCCCTTGCCCAGAAAATTTCGAAAAATCCATTGGAATGCAAAACGAAATCGTCCGTATTTTGGATGCCTTTACCGAGCTTGCAGCAGAGCTTGCAGCAGAGCTTGCAGCAGAGCTTGCAGCTCGTAAAAAACAATATGAGTATTATCGTGATAAGCTGTTGACTTTTGAAGAGGGTGAAGTTGAGTGGAAGATGTTGGGAGAGCTCGCCGAGAACCTCGACTCAATGCGTAAACCTGTTACTAGTGGTTTAAGAGAGTTTGGTAATATTCCATATTATGGAGCATCAGGTATTGTTGATTATGTAAAAGATTATATTTTTGAAGGAGATTTTTTGCTTATTTCGGAAGATGGAGCAAACTTAGTTGCTAGAAATACACCAATTGCATTTAGTGTAAGCGGAAAAATCTGGGTAAATAATCATGCTCATGTACTTAAATTTAATACTTATGAAGAACGTAGATTTATTGAATTTTATTTAAATCATATTGATTTAACTCCGTATATATCGGGGGCAGCTCAGCCTAAATTAAATCAAAAGAATTTGAATAGCATCATAGTTCCAAATCCTTTGCCTTTAGAAAAAAAGCGCATTGTCTCTATCCTAGATAAATTCGACTCCTTGACAACCTCAATTACCGAGGGTTTACCACGTGAAATAAATCTGCGTCAAAAACAATATGAGTATTACCGTAATATGCTTCTTAGTTTTCCAAAAAAGGGGGTAGAGGAGTAACATGGGTGATTCATTAACTGATATTGCACAGAAGTTAAAAGATGCCAAACATAAAACTAAAGCTAAAGCTGAAAGTGTATCGGATGTACAGGTTCAATTAATCTATGCGTTTAATGGAACCGGTAAAACCAGGCTTTCACGGGAGTTCAAATTGTTAATCGCTCCGAAAGCAGAAGGTGATACGGAACTGGAGGAATCTGCGGAATCCGATAAAAAAATACTTTATTATAATGCTTTTACAGAGGATTTGTTCTATTGGGATAATGATTTAAAAAATAATGTTGACCTAAAACTAAAAATTCAACCGAACTCATTTACAAAATGGATTTTTGAAGTTCAGGGACAAGACAGGAATATTATTTCAAATTTTCAACACTATACTGATGAAAAATTAACGCCACACTTTAATGAAGAATATACAATTAAAGATAAGGATGGGAATATAGTAACAATAAAAGCTTTTACAGAAATAACCTTCTCATATGAGCGTGGCAATGATGAGCGTTCAGATAACATTAAAATTTCAAAAGGAGAAGAGAGCAACTTTGTATGGTGTATTTTTTATTCTCTGCTTGAACAGGTTGTTGATGTATTAAATGTAGCTGAACCAAGTGAGAGAGAAACAGATCAGTTTGACCAGCTGGAATATGTATTTATAGATGACCCTGTAAGTTCATTAGATGAGAACCACTTGATTGAGTTGGCGGTAAATTTGGCACAATTAATAAAATCCAGTAAATCAGACCTTAAATTTATTATAACCACACATAATCCTTTATTTTATAATGTTCTACATAATGAGCTTAAGAAGGATAAATTTAAAAAATATTTCCTCAAAAAAAGTGAAGACGGAAAATATGAATTAATCTCCCAAAGCAATGATTCTCCTTTTTCATATCATCTTTTCTTAAAAAGTGAAATTGAAAAAGCTATTGAAGCAGGACAGTTAAAGAAGTATCATTTTAATTTTTTGAGAAATATTTTGGAGAAAACATCAACATTTTTAGGTTATGATAACTGGGGAGAACTTCTGCCTAAAGATACAATTGGGAGAACTAATCCCTATGAGACAAGAATTATTAATATTTCAAGTCACTCAAAGCATTCAGCGAATGAGATTGTTGAATTGACAGATGATGATAAACGTGTGTTAGCTTATTTAATGAATGAAATTAAAAGAAATTACCAGTTTAAATAAGATAAATGAAAAGAAATTTTATATAGGGGGAAAATTAATGTACGATTTTAAACCCATCGCAGAAGCAAACAATTTTATAGTTTTGGATAAGTATACCAAGCTAGACCAACAAGGTGTTGGCTATCAAGCAGAAGCCGATTTGGAGCGGGAACTGATTCAAGATTTAGTAAATCAAGGCTATGATTATTTACCTGATTTAAATACTCATGAAAAAATGCTTGCTAATGTTTGTGCACAACTGCAAAACCTTAACAAACTGCAATTTTCAGAAGATGAATGGTTTAGATTTTGTGAGCAGTTTTTAGATAAGCCTAGTGATAGCCATATTGATAAAACTCGTAAAATTCATAACGATCACATTTATGACTTTGTCTTTGATGATGGGCATATTCAAAACATTTATCTGGTAGATAAAGAGAATGTCGCCAATAATAAGGTGCAGGTGATTTCTCAATTTGAACAAAGAGGAACTCAAGCTAACAGATATGATGTTACCATTTTAGTAAATGGCTTGCCTTTAGTACAAGTTGAGCTTAAAAAGCGTGGGATTGCTATACGTGAAGCATTTAATCAGGTTCACAGATATAGTAAAGAGAGCTTTAATTCGGATAATTCTCTGTTTAAATATTTACAGATTTTTGTGATTTCTAATGGTACTGATAGTCGTTATTTTGCTAATACTACTAAACGTGATAAGAACAGTTTTGATTTTACTATGAATTGGGCAAAATCGGATAATACGCTGATTAAAGATTTAAAGGATTTCACTGCTACATTTTTTCAGAAAAATACCTTATTGAATGTACTACTGAAATATTCGGTTTTTGATGTTAGTGATAATTTGCTGGTTATGCGTCCTTATCAAATTGCCGCTGCAGAAAGGATCCTATGGAAAATTAAAAGCTCGTTTCAAGCCAAAAAATGGAGAACTACTGAAGGCGGAGGGTATATCTGGCATACAACAGGTTCGGGGAAAACTCTTACCAGTTTTAAAGCAGCTCGCTTGGCTACTGAACTGGATTTTATTGATAAAGTATTTTTTGTTGTAGATAGGAAAGACCTGGACTATCAGACTATGAAAGAGTATCAGCGTTTTTCTCCCGATAGTGTTAATGGTTCAGAAAGTACCGCAGGCTTACAGCGTAACATTGAAAAGGATGATAATAAAATTATTGTTACTACTATTCAAAAACTAAATAAACTTATTAAAAGCGAAATAGATTTACCTATATATAATAAGCAAGTGGTATTTATTTTTGACGAAGCTCACCGTTCACAATTTGGTGAAGCTCAAAAAAATATCAATAAAAAGTTTAAGAAGTACTATCAATTTGGATTTACGGGTACTCCTATTTTTCCGGAAAATGCTTTGGGTTCTGAGACGACTGCTTCTGTCTTTGGCTGTGAGCTGCACTCTTATGTAATTACTGATGCAATAAGAGATGAAAAAGTTTTAAAGTTCAAAGTAGATTATAATGATGTACGTCCCAAATTCAGAACTATTGAAACAGAAAAGGATGAGAAAAAGCTATCAGTAGCAGAAAATAAAGAAGCTTTGCTGCATCCTGAAAGGATTAAAGAAATTTCTCAATATATCCTTAATAATTATAAAGTGAAAACGCATCGTTTAAATGCTAATGGAAAAGGATTTAATGCTATGTTTGCCGTGAGTAGTGTTGATGCAGCCAAACTCTACTACGAATCCTTAAATAACTTACAAAAGGGAAGTGATAAACCGCTTAAGATTGCTACAATCTTCTCTTTTGCGGCTAATGAAGAGCAAAATGCTATAGGTGAAATTACGGATGAAACTTTTGAACCTTCGGCAATGGAAAGTAGTGCAAAAGAGTTTTTAAGTTCAGCAATTAAAGACTATAACGCCATGTTTAAAACCAATTATGGAGTAGAAAGTAAGGAATTTCAAAATTATTATCGTGACCTTGCTAAACGTGTAAAAAATAAAGAGATTGATTTGCTGATTGTTGTTGGAATGTTTTTAACAGGTTTTGATGCACCTACGTTAAATACTCTATTTGTTGATAAAAATCTTAGGTATCATGGTTTAATACAAGCTTTTTCGAGAACAAATCGTATTTATGATTCTACCAAAACCTTTGGAAACATTGTTACTTTCAGAGATTTAGAACAAGCAACTATAGATGCAATTACTCTTTTTGGGGATAATAATACTAAAAATGTAGTATTGGAAAAAAGTTACAGAGAATACATGGAAGGATTCACTGATGTGGCAACCGGTGAAGCCCGTCGAGGATATGCAGACGTAGTAAAAGAGCTACAGGAACATTTTCCTGGTACTGATGCTATTGTTACTGAAAAGGATAAAAAAGAATTTGCTAAACTCTTTGGTGAATATTTGCGTATTGAAAATATTCTGCGGAATTATGATGAGTTTACAGTTTTAAAAGCTTTACAAACAGTAGATATTACTGATCCTGTGGCTTTAGAAAATTTTAAATCCACATACTATGTAAGTGATGAAGAAATAGCTGCTATGCAAAAGATTCAAGTACCAGAAGAAAGAACAATTCAAGATTATCGTTCTTCATATAATGATATTCGTGAGTGGCTTCGCCGTGAAAAAACCGGAAATGATAAAGAAAATTCCTCTATTGATTGGGAGGATGTAGTCTTTGAAATAGATCTATTAAAATCCCAAGAGATAAATTTAGATTACATTCTTGAACTTATTTTTGAGCATAACAAAAAAGTAAAAGATAAAGGCTCATTGGTTGAAGAGGTACGCCGTTTAATTCGTTCTAGTGTGGGGAACCGTGCAAAAGAAAGCTTGGTAGTGGATTTTATTAACCAAGCCGATTTGGACAATATTCAAGATAAAGCAAGTATTATAGATGCTTTCTTTTCATTTGCTCAGACTGAGCAAAAACGTGAAGCTGAAGAATTGATCAATACTGAAAAACTTAATGAAGAGGCTGCAAAAAGATATATTATAACCTCATTAAAAAGAGAATATGCCAGTGAAAATGGAACTGGACTTAACGAAATTCTTCCTAAAATGAGTCCTCTTAATCCTCAATATTTAACAAAAAAGCAGAGCGTTTTTCAGAAAATTTCTGCTTTTGTAGATAAGTTTAAAGGAGTAGGTGGGAAAATTTGACTTTAAAGGATTTGAAATATTGTGAGTGGATTGAGGGAGAGGCATTTTCCTATGATGAGATGCTGAATTTTGCGGATGAAGCCTTGTATGAGGCAAAGCGAAACCGTAAGGGTTTTTATATTGAAAATAATCAGGTATAGTTGGTAGTATGGGGTGTCTTAGATAAATTAAGGGAGGTTTAATAAATGGACAAAATGATTAAAATCAGGAATGAAGAAGCAGCAGATTGTAAGAGAGTGGAAGAAATTACGAGGAAAGCTTTCTGGAATTTATATATTCCGGGGTGCAATGAACACTATTTAGTTCATGTCATGCGGTCTCATAAGGATTTTCTCCCGGAGTTGGATTTTGTGATTGAAGTTGATAATCAGATCATCGGAAATATCATGTACACAAAGGCAAAATTGGTGGATGAGTCTGGGAAGGAGAAGGAAATCCTTACCTTTGGTCCGGTTTGTATTATGCAGGAGTACCAAAGAATGGGGTACGGGAAAATGCTTATTGAGCATTCTTTTGATAAGGCGGCTGCACTTGGTTATGATGTGGTCGTAATATTTGGAAATCCGGGCAATTATGTAAGCCGTGGCTTTAAGAGCTGTAAAAAGTTCAATATATGTCTTGAGGATGAAACATTCCCGGCGGCAATGATGGTAAAAGAATTGAAACCGGAAGCTTTGGACGGAAGGAAATGGTTTTACTATGACAGCCCTGTGATGAGCATTGACGAACAAGAAGCCCAGCGCTTTGACGAGAATTTTGAAAAGCTGGAGAAAAAATTCCAGCCAAGTCAGGAAGAATTTTATATTCACAGCCATTCCATTATACGGTGAGTTTTCTTTATGGTGTTGGAAGTTATGATTTCCTTGTTGTACATGACAATTGGAATAGTGGAGATTGTTACCTTTCAGATCAAGAAGGTTATTTTGGAGGTATGACTAGAATCATACCTCCATCACCAATAGAATCACTTAATTAAAAATATAAAGAGCAGATAGGTGACAGTCGTTTTCCTCCGTCCTCACTGTACGCAATTAAGCAGCCTAAGGAATCCAGGGACTGCAATTCCATTGCCAGAAAAAAATTTTTCAAATTATTACTTCTCAACAGCGCCACCCTCAACTACAAGACTGTCAGGATCAACAGCGTCACCGTAAACAGAGGCAAGTGTTTCTTCAAAATCCTTGTGGAAAAAGTTTTCCTTGCCTAAGGTTTTGATTTCATCATTGAGCCAGTTGAGCAGTCCGGTATTTCCCTTTTGAACAGCCGGAGCAATGGTATCAAGATCTCCAAGACTTTCTATGCCAACAGTAAAGCCCTTGTTTTGCAAAGCCCATGCAAGAACTTCAGTATTGTCTGTTGAAAAAGCATCTCCTCGTCCATCTAAAAGTGCATTATAGGTTTCGGTATATTGATCGAACTTAAGTAATTTTACTTCCGGATGATTCTTAGTAAAATAGGTTTCGGCAGTGGTTCCTTTTGCAACGATCAGAGTTTTGCCATTAAGCTGGGATACATCAGTAATAAGTGACTTGTCAGGGCTGACAACTCCAAGTGCCACCTTCATATACGGAAGTGCAAAATCTACTGATTGAGCTCTCTCTTCAGTAACTGTAAAATTTGCAAGAATAATATCTACTTTACCTGTTTTCAAGTATTCTACACGGCTGGCAGGTTCAACTGATACAAATTCCACGTTTACTCCCAGATTTTTACCTATACGGTTTGCAAAATAAACATCATAACCCTGGTATGCTCCTTTTTCGTCTACATAACCAAATGGAGCCTTATCGCTGAATACTCCAATGATAACTTTACCGCTTGACTTTATATCCTCCAGTGATCTGGCAGTGCCGGCTGAAGAAGTTTGAGCGGCTGAAGAGCCGGCGCTTGAGGTGTCTGTTACTCCGCAGCTTGCAAAAAGTGTGAGTGCAAGCACCAGCATTAAGATAGATGATAAAATTCTCTTTGATTTTTTCATTATAAATCCCCTTTTCTGTTAATAATTAAATATATTCAAAAACTTGCGCGCACGCTCAGTTTTCGGCTCGGTAAAAAATTCTTCCGGATTCCCGGTTTCTACTATTTCTCCGCTGTCAATGAAGATAATACGATCTGCTATTGCTCTTGCAAATTGCATTTCATGGGTTACAATAATCATGGTCATGCCGCCCTTTGCCAATTCCAGAACTACATCCAGTACTTCACGTACCATTTCAGGATCTAACGCCGCAGTGATCTCGTCAAACAGCATCATTTCGGGTTCCATCATCAGAGCCCTTACAATAGCTGCCCTTTGCTTTTGTCCGCCGGATAACTGACGGGGATAGGAACTTGTTTTATCCAGAAGTTCTACACGTTCCAGCAGCTTTTTTGCATCCTCAGCAGCTTCCTGCTTAGTACGTCCCTGAACTTTCGTGGGGCCAAGCAGTATGTTATCTATTACCGTCATGTGAGGAAACAGATCATAGTTTTGAAATACCATGCCTATTTTTTGACGTATTTGGCTCCATTGAGTTTTGCCGTCGGTAATCACCTTTCCATCCAGCAGGATATCTCCTGCCTGGATTGGCTCAAGTCCGTTGATGCATCTCAAAAGCGTACTTTTCCCGCAACCCGAAGGACCTACTATCACCACAACCTCACCCTGGTGAATATCAAGGGAGATATCCTTCAAAACAGCATCCTTTCCATATTGCTTTTTCAAATGCTGGATTTCCAACAGCTTTTGTGCCTGTGTCATTTTATCTCCCATCTACGCGCATAGCGCGTACACAAATAGTAATGAAAGCCACGTAGTGGTTTTCTCCGCGTGAAATCCACTTTGACTTACCACATTTATCTTTCACGCTAACCTCTCATCTACGCGCCCAGCGCGTACACAAATAGTAATGAAAGGCACGCAGTGGCTTTCGCTGCTTGAAAGTCACTTTGATACACAACATGTATCTTTCAAGCTAACCTCCTGTCAATTCATCCAACGTTTTTCCAGCCGGCCCGCCAAACGTGAAATGGGAAAGCAAACAATAAAATAAAGTAAGAAGATAGTCCCGTAAATCCAAAGTGCACCCGAGGGTGCAGTATAGCGGTTAGCTTCAATAATCTGCTGCCCCACCTTCAAAACTTCTACAACACCTATGAGAACAATCAGAGAAGTAGTTTTTACCATGCGTGTCATAAGGTTTATTGATAAAGGAAGCAGCCTTCGCACTGTCTGTGGAATGATTATATACCTGTACACCTGAAGGTTGGTCAGCCCTAAAGCTGTTCCGCTTTCATACTGATGTTTTGATATGGAAATCAGGGCACTTCGCACCAGATCCCCCATTTCAGCGGTTCCCCACACAACAAAGACAATTACGGCTGACAGTTGGCCTGAAAGATTAATTTGAAAAGCTCTCGTCAAGCCGAAATAAACCAGAAAAAGCAGCACTAACTGTGGCATGATACGTACAAATTCCAGATAGATTCTTGTAATTGCTTTTGTCACAGGATTTTTTAAGGTCATCACTATTCCAAGAAAAATCCCCAATACAAAGGAAATGGAAACAGAGATAAGCGCTATTTTTACAGTAATCCATAAACCACCCAGCAGCCTCAAAAAATTACTTCCTTCAAAAAGAACTCTAATGCCCAAATCCTGCATAGCGCAACCTCCTCTCCAGTAATGACGCGATAATTGAAATCGGCAGCAGAATGACAAAATAGGATACAACCAGCATAAGCAGTGCTTCATCAGTTTTGTAGTACAGTCCTATTAAATCCTTTGCCACATACATCAAATCAGCAAGTGCCACTACGCTGAAAACAGAAGTCTCTTTTATCAAAAATATGATATTTGCGCAAAAAGCAGGTACCGAAACTGAAATAGCCTGGGGTAAAACAATATACCTTATTATTTGTTTGTGCTGTAAACCAATGCTGAGTCCCGCCTCCACCTGACTTTTTTCTACTGATTCCAATCCGCTCCTGAAGGCTTCAGCCATATAGCTTCCGCCGAGAAAGGACAGGCCAAGTATGGCACAGCCCTCAGAACTGATCATTATACCCAGCTTTGGCAAACCAAAATATAAGAAGAACAGCTGTACCAATAAGGGCGTATTCCGGGATAGTTCAATATAGCATGATATAAGCTGCTTCACAGCAGGTATTTTATAATATTGAATCAAACTGCAAACAAGTCCTGTCACCAGGGAAAAAACGATTCCCCAGAATGCAATCCGGAGCGTAAGTGCGGCTGCAGCAACATACATAGGTATGTATTGTGCAATAAAATCAAAATCCAAAATAACATGCTCCTTTCATTAAGTCAATTATGGTTTAAACCTTCGCCTTACAGGCGAATATATGCTTTCAGGCATTTTATTTAAGGGCTTCAACGGTTTGGGTTTTAAAGAGTTCGTACTTCAGAAGGCTTTAGCCTCAAACCCAAGCCATAGGCTTTCAGCAGATGGTAATTGACTTAAGCAAAATCCAGGATACAGTCCCTGCCAATAAATTCATACGCCAGCACAAATCATACTATTCTTATATGATTACTTTGATATATTACTATATTTCGTGCAAACTGTCAACAAACTATTAACTGAGAATTCCAAGGCCAGAAGACCCTTGAAGTAAGCAGTTAAAAAACAGATGAAATATACCTTCGGCTGTGCAACGGATGTAACTTACAATCCCAGACTGAGTCCGCCGCTCCCGGATACGGGGGAGGCACCTTCGGTCATAGCTTGACTAAGCAGCTCAGTCAGTAGAGTGTTTGCAGTTTCCGCATCGCCGATTTGCGCTTGCATTCTGTAAAGTAGGGCGCTGCCATCTGCAAACTTTTGAGGATTATTAATAAGCTGTGCCGTCGTTTCCTGAAGGTCAGCGATAAAAGCGTCCGCTGATGCCGCATGGGCCGGCGTCACCATGAAGTGAAGAGAGTCCGGGTTTGTCTGTTGGCTGATGACCCAGCCTCGGCTTATCAATGCATCTGCGAGGGCATGCACATCGACTGTTTCAGAGCCCAACGCAAAGATGCCGGCCTGCGGCATGCCGAGGATATGCAGGCCGTCGATGGCTGCAATGGCGTCGGTCAGCTTTTTTGTAGTGTTAAGAATACCTTGAGTCAGTTCAAGATATCCCGCGCGGCCAATGTATTTCAGAGCCGCCCATGCTGTGGCAATAGCGCCACCCGGGCGCGTCCCTGTGACGGTGGGGCTTGAAAAAAGCCCGCCGGGCCATCCTGCCAGGGAAAAATACTGATAGTTCCGCAGTTGCGCGTTCCGGTACAGAATGGCGGAAACACCTTTGGCGGCAAAGCCGTATTTGTGCAGGTCTGCGGAAATGGAGGACACTCCCGGTACTGCGAGGTCAAACGGTGGGATGTCACCGCCCAGCTCACGGATAAACGGCAGTGTGAAGCCACCGAGGCATGCGTCTACATGTAAGCGCAAGTCATGCTCCAGGGCAATTTTTCCTAAATCTTCAATAGGGTCTATTATGCCCTGAGGATATTGAGGCGCTGAGCCGATTATAAGGATTGTATTTTCGGTCACAGCAGCGCGTACGGCATCAAGATTAATGCCATATGCAGAGTCCACAGGCACCACGACGGGCTTCACGTCCAGATAATGCGCTGCTTTGAAAAGTGCTGCATGTGCTGTAGAGGCAAGAAGCATTTCAGGCTGCCGAATGTGCGGTTTTGTGGCGCGCGCTTCATCACGGAAGGTCTTGACGGCCATGAGCAGGCTTTCGCTGCCGCAGGAGGTCAGTGAACCTCTGGTGTTTTCATCACCGTGCAGCAGGTCTGCCGTCATAGAAAGCGCTTCGGTTTCCAAGCGACGCAGGCTCTCAAACACAAAGGGGTCGTTTCCGTTGGAGTGGAAATATTCACGGTAGACTTCTTCCATCACCGTGGTGATTTCATCCCCCGCGTCGTACACAAGGGCCCAGGTTCGGCCGTGCTTCCAATCGCCGTCATGTTCCTTTAAGGCCCGCAGAGATTCTAAAAGCTTTTCACGGGGAACTCCCCGCTCAGGAAAACGCATAACTGTTCATCACTCTTTTCTTAATGAATTTGTATTAATGAGATGGATGTCCGACCATTTCTCTGTCATCGTGCAAGGTCGGAATCGGGGTGGTTGCCGCAACGGCGGTAATTGTCCATGTCGATATTCAGGCCATATTGTTCACGCAGTCCCTGCAAACCCTTGGCAAGTCGCACATAATACTCCAGTGACGGCACCTCCTGCTTTTGAAATACTGAGCCGGGCAAAGTGTTCCAAACGCAGTTGACTACACTGACGCCGTGCTCCGCAAAATTTTCTGCCTCTTCAAGTGTGACCTTGAGTGCCTCCTCCTCAGAGCCAAACCCGTTCGGTGTGGCAAGCTCCACACCGCCCACAATGCCTGAATTGACATACCCGCGGCCGAAAATATCCACCGCTGCGAAAATTCGCCTTCGCCACTCACTGTAGCCAAGCCACTCGGCTTTTCCCGGGCATATCCAGTTGAATTTCTCTTCATTCAAAACCTCAATATCGGAAGTATAGGACATGAGGCCTGTGTTTTCGTGCAGACGTGCAAGTTGTTCTTCATCAAAAGCTGTGGCAATCAACTGGCTGGGAAACCGCTTTGTTTTAAAAATCTCGCCGATTGCTTGCAGCACCTCAATATAATTATCTACCTCGTTATCAAAGGACTTTTTCCCTGCTGTGATGGAACCGCCCGTCAGCAGGATGTTGGCAAAACGGCCCGGCTGCTTTAATGCCTCGCGGACTGTGTCTGCAATATCCTGCGGCGACAGACTTAGGGCTTTCTCATTTTTATGCTTATGATAATTGGCCGCTATGGCGCAGAATTTGCATCCCCGCCCGTTGTCCCAGAAGTGGCAGAAATTATATGGGTTGATGTCAAGCCTTTGCGGCCGGGCGCTGATTATTTGCCACATGGGTATGCCTGAGCGTGTCTTTTTATCATAGTAGTCGGGCTTATCCCACAAAAATATTTCGTCGACAGGTACTCCGCCGTCGGTCAAAATGAATTTTCCGTCGATAAAATCCACTACATAGGGTGTCTGTGCGGTAGGAAAAGGCCCTGCCATAACCGTAGTGCCGTCTCGCAGCAGCAGCGAGCAGGGGATGACAATGTCTTTTTTATCCAGATTGTAGCCCACATACTCAACCTGATGGACGGACGGATCGACCGCTGCCAGCGCAGTTGCTGTATAGGTGACCGTCCTTCGCTGGATATCGGTTTTTAAAATCACAAAAGGTGAAATATCCGGATACTTTTCAATTACCTCATGTCGTGATAGAGTGCTTTTATTCGCCATAGCTGTGTCCTTTCTTTTTTAATACTTTCATTTCTCCGGTCAGATAAAATATTCCGGATTCAGATTGGAGCTCGAAAAAAATTCTGTATAAATAATATTGCGTATACTGGTATAATCAGGATCGTTGTGACGCCGGGGACGTGCGATGGGTACCTCGACGATGCGCTTGATGCTGCCCGGACGAGGGCTCATGAGCACGATGCGGTCGGCCAGCGTCACTGCTTCGTCAATATCGTGGGTGACAAGGATCATCGTCATTTTTTCCTGTTCCCAGATTTTGAGCACCTCGTTCTGCATCTGAATCCGAGTAAATGCATCCAATGCGCCGAAGGGTTCATCAAGCAGCAAAAGTGAAGGATTATTTACAAGTGCCCGTGCAATGCTGACTCGCTGCTGCATACCGCCCGAAAGCTGGTGAGGAAAAGCGGAGGAAAACCGCTCCAGACCTACCAGTGCAAGAGTATGCCGTATAATTTCAATTTTTTTAGCTTTTTCAAGCTGATCTTTCAAGCCAAACTCCACATTCTTTTCAACGGTCATCCACGGGAAAAGACGTGCCTCCTGAAAGATAAAGCCTCGGTCGGTAGAAGGTCCCTGTACGGACAGTCCCTTGAAAGCGACCGAGCCGGAATACCTGGTTTCAAATCCGCCCACAACACGTAAAAGCGTACTTTTGCCACAGCCACTGGGACCCAGGATACAGATGATTTCGTTGCATCCTACGTTCAGATTGATTTTGTCCAGAGCATGCACGGTTTCGGATTCAATGGCAAATTGAATGGATAAGTCATGTATTGATAGAATGTTTTCGTGAGTGTCATGCATAGTAATTCTCTCCTTAGGGATTTACGTTCCATTTCATGAGGCGGTGTTCCAGCATCCGCAGCAGCAAGTCAATTACGCAACCGATGATGCCGATGACGAACACACCCATAAGCATTACAGCCGGCTGCGACAGTTGGCCGGCAAACGCGATAAGATACCCGATACCGGAAGAGGCGCCGATCATTTCGGCTCCTACCACACTCATCCACGCGAGCCCCAGCCCCAACCGAAGACCTGTGAAGATTGCCGGGGATGCAGATGGCAGTATCACGGAAAAGAAAATACGGCTGCGCTTTTTCTCAAAGGAGCCCGCAACCTCAAGCAGTTTGGGGTCTGTGGAACGGATGCCGTGCAGGGTATTGAGCAGTACAGGGAAAAATGTGCCGAAGGTAATTACTGTTACCTTGGATACCTCACCGATACCCAACCACATGATGAAAATCGGAACCCAGGCAATGATTGGAATGGGGCGAATAAGATTGAAAATCAGCGAGAGGGCACTCTCAAACCGCCGGCTGAATGCCATGGCGGTGCCCACTACAATGCCCAGCGCACCTCCCAGGAGATAGCCCTGCAGTACACGCAAAAGGCTTATGCCCGCATCTGTAAAAAACTCACCGCTTGCAATCCGGTTGATAAATACCTTCATAATGGCCAACGGGGCGGGCAGAACAGACGCGTTGATCCAGCCGACTGCACTGAAGAGCTGCCAGAGCACTACTACTGCCACAGGAGTACAGAATTTAAGTATATTATGTAATATGGTTTCTTTTTTTGAATCCTTATGGTACCATGTTGGCATAATGCGTCCTCCTTGGACTTTATTTTGGTCCGATGCCGGCTGTTTATGGGCGCAGGCCCGCCAGCTTGAGATACTGTGTGTCAATGAAATCCTGAGTCTTGAAAGCCTCGGAAATCAGCTTGTATTTTACTGAAAAGTCGATGGATTCCCCGATGGACTTAATGTCCGCATCTGTCAGATTCACATTGTCGACAGTTACTTTTGAAAAAATGGGCTGCAACACCGATTTATCTAGCCCTGCGTCCTTTGCGACGAGCGCCAGGGCTTCTTCCGGGTTTTCGGTAATCCACTTGCCGGCTTCGGCCTGTGCCTTGAGTATGCCTTGTGCGATATCCGGATGCTGTTGTAAAAACTTATTGCGTCCGATAATGACATCGATCTCGGTCTTGTAATTCGTACCGTCCGCAATCTGTCTGGTGGTGCCCTGTGAGGACGTCAGCGTAACATACGGCTCCCAGGTAACGGCGGCGTCGATGTTCCGGAACGTGATGCTTGAAACGATGTCACCGGGCTGCAGGTTGACCTGCTTGATATCTGACGGTTTAAGGCCCACCGACTCAAGGTATATGTAAAGCAACTGCTGTCCGGTGGAGCCAACGGTGACACCCACTTTTTTGTCTTTGAGACCCTCGATGGAGGTAATGTCGGAATCCTTGCGTACAATCAGTCCGTTGACCTTATCGGAGAACAGAAATTTGCCGATAATTTTAAGGTCCACATTGTTAGCCTTGGCTTGAATAGCCGGCTGATCGCCCACTTGCCCAAAATCGAGCTTGTCGGCTGTCAGTGCCGTAATCAACGATGGGCCGGATTGGAATTTCACAAGCTGGATATCCACCTTGTCGCCGAGTTCTTTTGCATAAAAACCTTTTTCATGGGCAATCACGGTCTGTGCGTGCCCTGGCTGATAGCCATACTTGACCACGATCTGGCCGGGTGATGCGCTTTCCTGGGACACTGAGGAGCAGCCCGCCGACATCACCAGCACTGTGATGGATGCAGTCAAAACAATTCTTTTTAACCATGTATGTTTCATAGTGTTATCCTTTCTTTGCCGGTGCATGCGGCAGGAGCCTGTGCAGGACAAAACCAACGAGGAAGCCGGCGATACCCTGAATCAGGTTGCTGACCAAAAAAGACAGCACGCCGAACAGGATGGCGATGACAAATATCGCCTTGGAAACCGCCATATACCAGACTACGCCTGCTATATAGAATGCGAGCTCACCGGCCAGCACTCCGACAAATTGTATTAACGGGTTTCGAAATCGGTTGGCGAACAAGCCTGTCAGGAACGCAATTAAGAGCCAACCGAAAATATAACCACCTGTGGGGCCGAACAAGATGGACACACCACCTGCCCTTCCGGAAAAAACCGATAATCCCGCCGCACCGAGAAGAATATAAGCTGCAACAGGAACAAGACTCCAAAGCGGGCCCAGCAAATAACCGGCGGCAACCAGTACAAATACCGAAAGCGTAATGGGCGTTTTGCCGATGGGCAGCGCCAGTGGGCCGGTCACGCAGAGCGTAGCGGTGAATATCACCAGCAGGGCAATTAAAACACCTTTGGAGTAGGTCGTTCTGCCTTCACTCCTTCCGGTGCGGAACAGTTTTAATGTACTCATAAATCTTTCTCCTTCTTGATGTGTTGCGGTGGGTCAAGTGGGTTCTCTCCGCGCACATCCATCATTTCGTTATAGGTGGGCATGCCGGCAAGGTTGAAGCTCATTTCCCAAGTAGAGCGATAGCCGATCCGCTGATAGAGTCGGCGCGCATCTGCGCCGGCTGAAATGAGTTTTGCCTCCTGCACGCCACACTCTCGAAGCCAGTTATGAGTCAGCTCAAGGAGCTTTGTGGCAAGCCTCTTCCCGCGGTGTGCGGGCTCGGTGTACACATCGATGATCCAGCCATAAACGCCGGGCTTGAAAAGCAAGTAGGGAAAATCCCGTTTTAACAAGGCTCCTGCTATAGCTGCCGGATTTCTGTTTTCATCGTAAGCGATGAAGTGAACCATTTCACCGCGGAGGTAGGCTGCCTTATACAACTTGAAAAGAACATCGTCCACGGTATCGAGCAGTGCCTCATCCGGCACCCCCATATGGTGAAACAGCTTTTTGCGAAGGCTTAGTGCTAATGCCACATCTTTATCCGTTGCTTTTCCTATGGAATATGATTGATCTTCGCTCATACTACAACCTCTTTTACACAGATTTAAATTGTTGGCCGGCGTAAGCCGGTGCCACACATTTATTCTTTAGCAATTCTGTCCAGATGAAGAAATAGCGGGTGAGCCTCAGTTTCTTCCGTATAACGTACTTGAAAGGTCTCGTTTCTGACTTCTTCGGGGGTAAGGAACCAGACCGCGGCAAGGTCAATATCACCCAGGCGTTCTCGCACCAGGCGGTAGTATTTTTCAAACACCGGCCCGGTGATGATGCACTGCAGCGGTACCCCCTTGATTTCATAGCTCTCGCCATGTTTTGAACGCAGGCTGACGGCTACCTTGCGGTTGAACCAAAGACTGTGCACAAGATTCCGGTTTGTCTGCGAGGATTCGAGAAGCTCCAAGACATAAAGCCTTCCCTCTTCGTCCACACTGACGGAACCCTTAAATACTACATGCGGCGCTCCTGACGGGTCGGTGGTGGCAAGTACCTTCACCGTTTCAGGATCGCGAAGCAAGCGGATGATGTTTTCAGATAGACTGACTTCCATTTTAATAATCATTCCTTTCCTGGGAATTGTGGGGTTTTCATATGACAGTGGACTGCTCAGCTATAAAAATTTCGGTGGTAAGTGACAACAGTCCGGACATTGAACCAAATGGCGCAAAACCGTGTATGAAGATAAGTTCCTTCAAACTATTTTCTTTTTACCGTTATTTATGGGTCCAAACACGGTCAAGATCTGAGTCGGGATGGTTTCCGCAACGGCGGTAATCGTCAAGGTCGATGGAAAGGCCGTATTTTTTCCTAAGCTCGTGAAGCCCAGTGGAAAGACGTACGTAATACTCCAGCGAAGGATTGCTTTGGCCTTGAAACGCCGAACCGGGATAGGGCACCCATACGCAGTGTACGACGGAAACGCCGTGTTGCGCAAAGTCTTCCGCTTCTTCCAGGATATGTCCCAACGCTTCATCTTCGTTTTTGAAGCCGTTTGGCCGCCCCAGCTCAACGCCGCCCACAATGCCGGAATTGACATACCCTCTTCCAAAGATATCCACGGCGGCAAATATGCGCTGCTTCCATTCGCGATACCCGACCAGGCTTTGTTTGCCGGGACATATCCACGCAAACATTTTTTCATTCAGTACCTCAATATCTGAGGTATAGCAGGTGACGCCTGTCTGTTCATAAATACGTGCGAGCTGGCGTTCATTAAACGCCGAGGTGATAATCTGACTGGGGAAGCGCCGGGTCTTGAAATTTTCTCCGATGGCCTGCAGCAGCTCGATGTACATATCCACCTCATCGTCAAAAAGCTCCTGGCCGCTTAAAATTGAGCCGGCTGTCATCTTGATGTAGGCGAAGCGGCCAGGTTGCTTGAGCGCTTCGCGAACGGTTTCATATACGTCACGCGGGTCCAGTCTCGCAGGTTTTTTAAATTCCCGGTGACTTTTGTGAAAATTGCTGCCCATGTTGCAATAGCGGCAACCCTTGCCGTTATCCCAGAAATGGCAGTAGCTGTATGGGTCGATATCCAGCCGCTGAGGACGGGCCGAGGCTACCTGCCACATCGGCCGGCCGGAGCTTGTAAGCTGGTACTGAAAATCTGGAGCATACCAATACTCCACTTCGTCAATGATTTTGCCGTTGTCGGTAATCACGGTTTTCCCGTCCACCACGTCAATTACATAGGGGATGCTTGCGGTCTGCACCGGGCTTGTCAGAACGGTCGAACCATCACGCAGCAGAAGAGATACTGGAAAGTAATCCTCTAGTTCACCCACTGATGTAAAAATACCTCTCGCCTGCACCTGATGAAGCCGTTTATCAGCCGCAGCCACAGCGCGTCCGGTATAAGTTACCGTCCTGCGCTGCAAGTCCGTTTTCAGAATAACAAGCGGTGATACATTGCTGTATTTCTGGAGCACTTCTTCCAGCGTCAAGTCACGGCCGGTACCTTTTCCATCCGCCATCGTCATTCCCCCTTTTTGCAAGATTTATTTTGGTAACAGGTGTAAAAATTTAAAACATAGTAAACATATATATAATGTATTATATTATATATTATAACATGCAAAAATACAATGTAAAGTCTTTGAGTCTTGGGAGGGGATATTTTTTTATTTCTTCCGGAAGAACTTCGGCAAATTGTATATGATGCAGGTAGGGTCTTTTGAAAGGCATCGTTGATACAGATGTTTGATGGTATAATATTATGAGGTGCGAGCTGTGAAACAGCGAGCAAAAGCCCCCCAAAATTATAAAAAAGCCCAAGCCGACCAATGATTTTAAGAACATTGATTGCACAACTTTTTGCTTTTGCATTAATCGCAGTTCTTTATATCAATAAGCATAAGAAATAACCGGAGGAAAAAGTGAAAACTCAAAGCATAAAAATTAACAGTATCCCCGCCATTATTTGGGGCGAAAAATCAGACAGTATATATATTCATGTACATGGAAAAATGTCTTGTAAAGAGCATGCGGAGAACTTTGCTGAAATAGCGGAGAAAAAGGGCTGCCAAACACTTAGTTTTGATTTGCCGGAACACGGGGAGAGAAAAGAGTGTGACTATCGTTGTGACATCTGGAATGGTATGCACGACCTCTCTTTGATTGGTAATTATGCTTTTTCAAGGTGGAGCAGGGTTTCCTTGTTTGCCTGCAGCCTGGGGGCATACTTTAGCTTGAATACGTATACAGACAGAAATTTTATCAACTGTCTTTTTCAGTCGCCTGTAATTGACATGGAATACCTTATTGAGCAGATGTTTCACTGGTTTAATGTTACAGAGGAAAAGTTATGCAGTGAAAAAGAAATTCCCACTCCTGTGGACCTGCTGCGCTGGGACTATTACCAGTATGTTAAGAAGCATCCTGTAAAGAAATGGAATATACCCACCTCCATACTTTATGGAGGAAAAGACAATCTGCAATCAATAGAGGTAATTCAAAAATTTGCAAACGAGAATGGCTGCAAGCTGGCCATCGCTAAAGACAGTGAACATCCTTTTATGGGAAAAGAGGATGTGCATATAGTGCGTACATGGCTGGAAGAAAATATGTGAGTTAGTGCTGTAATTGCAGAAGCTGTTTATATTTCTTTTGGCTTTTTACAGAGCCGTTCTTGCTGAATTTCAAATCAAATCATATTTTACATATGTATTGCTATAGACAGGTAACCGAAATTGCTGCAGCATAAGAAATATTGAAAGAAATAGCCGTATGTGTTAATGTGGTATAAGAATATAGTGAAATTATGGTATAAATATAAAAAAATGGATTGAGATATTTGTTGCACCAGGATAATGTAGCATGGAGACTTCATATGTGTTGGAGGTGTTTGTATTGAAACTGTCTAAATGTTTAGTCACAGCTATTGCCTTTTTAGCAGCATTGCTCTGCTTGACCTGCGGTAATGTAAAGGCGGATGATACCTGCCTTGGCAGAATGCCTGACGGAGTATTCCCTATTGGAGAAGATGATATAAGCATGGAGGAGGAAACAGTTGTAGTTGATTTGACAAAGAACACAGCCCGGTGTGAATTCCATTTTTACAATTCAGGAGAGGACAAAACAATATTGATGGGCTTCCCAGGTGTACTGACTGATAACAGTGACCATACAGGACCTGTAAATCTCACTGTACATAATTTTAAGGCATACATTGACGGCAAACAGGTTGCCATAAAAAAAGAAAAGAACACTGTAAGGAATGACCCGGAAAAGCCATATGACAAATTTAGCGAATGGTTTACTTTTGAAGTACACCTAAAAGCGGGTAAAAGTGTTACTGTTAAAAATACATATTCCTTTTATCCCACATATGATTCCATGTCATTTATTTATTCCGGATATGTTATGCGTACGGGTGCAGCCTGGAAAGGCAATATAGGGAAGGCAAAAGTGACATTTAAGCTGGGAGATATGAAGCCATACTATATTACTGACTTGTACCCCGGCAAATTCAGATTTGCCGGCAATGAGCTTATTTGGGAAAATTCTGATTTTGAGCCAACCTATGATTTGAATGTTACCTATAATGAGAGCCGTATTAAAAACAGCAAGGAGTATGCTGAGAATTTTGGCTACAGCAGTGAAGAGATAGATAAAAATGTAAAGCAATTCAAGGAAGCAGACCGGCTGGCAGAGCAAAAAAATGAACAAGAGCTTATAAAGCGCTATAATGAGGCAATAGCAGCCAGACAGAATGTTCTTGCAGTGTACATAAAAAGTCAGCTGCCCCAGGGCAGGCTTGAAGAAAAAACATCAATAGGTGACATAAATGTTGAGAAAAGGGGAGACGGATATTTTTACATCTGGTGTGACATTTTCGGTACTCCGGAAAAACAGTCAAAAACAACCATTAGTCATGCAGACAACAATGGCAAGAAAATTATTGATGCAGAGAATAGCAACTATTTTGAATGCCGGCTGGAGCCGGCGGTGGATTATGAAATCCTGTGCCAGGTTACAGACTGGAAGGGTGATATCATAGAGAAAAGTACCCGCTATCTAACTCCCATATCCATAGAGAAGGCTGATAACAGTGCGGCTGCCCAGACAATCAGTGCTTACAGCCTGAAGAACAGCAATAACAATACTGCAGGTATGGAAGAAATCTCCGATAAGGCAATAATAACTGTTTCGGCAGTTATTACGGTTGCAGCAGCGTGTATAGGTGCTGTAATCTTTTTAAACAAAAAGCGTAAGGTTTAAATCAGCATAGGGTGCTCTATGATTTTAATCAAAATCAAATCAGGATTTACAGAGATATACATCCATGCTATAATATGAATGAACTAAAAAATATTCATTCATATTTATGTTCAATCATAAGCAGCGTGTCAACTATGTATAAATTGTGAGAGGTGATGTCTTTAATGAACAAAATAACTGCTTTTATAGGAAGTGCACGCAAAAAAACAACCTATCAGGCAATTCAGGAATTTGAAAATAATTTGAAGCAATATGGTGAATTCGATTTTGAGTATGTCTTTTTAAGTGAGTACAATCTGGAGTTTTGCCAGGGCTGCAAACTATGCTTTGATAAGGGAGAACAATTTTGTCCTCTAAAAGATGATAGAAATGTACTGCTTGAGAAGATGGAGCATTCGGACGGCGTTATTTTTGCCACTCCGAATTATGCATTTCAGGTATCAGCTCGGATGAAGAACTTTTTTGACCGATTTGCGTATATATTACACAGACCAAGGTTCTTTGGCAAGACTTTTACTTCAATTGTTACGCAGGGGATTTTTGGCGGTAATGAAATTCTTAAATATCTGGAAGGTATGGGAGCAAACCTGGGATTTTATGTGACGAAGGGCAGTTGTGTTTCCACATTGGAACCAATGAATGAACATCAGCATAAAAAACTAAAACAGGAAATTAAGAAATCTTCTGAGAAATTTTATAAAGGGCTTATTCGCTCCACACCGGCAGAGCCTTCGGTCTTTAGACTGATGATGTTCAGAATGTCGCGAACAAGTATTAAGTCCATTGACGAGAGTTACTTTGATTATAACTATTATAAAGCTAAAGGCTGGTTTGAGTCTGATTATTATCATGAAACGACCTTAGGACCATCAAAAAAAATTGTTGGAAGTTTTTTCGACTTATTAGGGCGCAAGATGGCTAAGCATAAATAAAGGGAAGTTTGTAAATACAGGGAGGCCACAGATTTGATTGATAAAAAAGCTGATATTTTAAAATATGGAAGAGAGTTGTTCGGTTCCAAAGGGTTTAAAGATACAAATGTTGCTGAAATAGCAAAAATGGCTGGTATGGCTACAGGTACTTTTTATAACTATTATCCTTCAAAAGATAAGCTATTTATGGAGATTTACTTGGAAGAAAACATAAAACTGAAAAAGGATATTATGGAGTCCGTTGATTTAGAAGCCGATCCCATACATGTCATGAAGGAAATTATGTTTCTGAATCTTAAGGGCATGACCTCAAATCCCATATTAAGGGAATGGTATAATAGAGAGGTTTTTACTAGAATAGAACAAAGCTTTCGTGAAGATAACGGGCTTAAGAGTGTTGATTTTCTATATGACAGTTTTATTGACATAGTAAGGAAGTGGCAAATTGAGGGAAAAGTGAGAAAAGATATTGAAGCTGGGATGATTATGGCCATTTTTTCTGCTTTAGTCAATGTAGAAACACACAAGGAAGAAATTGGGGTTGAATATTTCCCTCAAGTTTTAGAATATTTGGGAGAATTTACAATGAAAGGCTTGACGGATTGCTCTGAGAAACAATAATATACCACGGTATCAAAGGGATTTCATTCTCAGGTAATTTAGGAAGAAGTGAATTTTTGCAGGTGAAAAATGAAACCAATAACAACAATTCAAGGGAAAGAACTGCAAATACCGATAATAAGGAAGGTGTTTCTCATCTGCGGCATACTCTCTTCACTGCTTTATGTAAGTACTGACATACTTGCAGTCATGCAGTGGACGGAATACAGCTACACCTCTCAAGCTGTCAGCGAACTGATGGCTATAGGAGCTCCGACCAGACCATTTGTCGTTTTGCTTTTTAGTATATATGGTATATTTGTAATCGCATTCGGATTAGGAATCTGTGTATCAGATAGTCGAAAGCGAGCACGCTTTACAGGGATCGTGGTGATCGCATACGGGTTGGTGGGACTTGTGACGTTGCTGTTCTTTCCCATGCACTTACGTGGTGCCCAAAAGACAACAAGCGACATTATGCACGCAACTCTTACTAGTGTAATGGTACTATTTATCTTGTTATCCATAGGATTCGGAGCTGTTATACACGGGAAGCGGTTTCGCATCTATTCTATAGGGACAATATTAATACTCCTCCTGTTTGGTATTTTGGCAGGCCTGGACGGTCCGCGGGTTGCGGCACAGCTGCCAACACCGTGGCTGGGAATTACTGAGCGCATTAATATATTTACATACTTGCTTTGGGTGCTGGTGCTGGCCAGTAAATGCTTGCGTAAGGAATATGTTATTCTGCAGAAAGCATAAATTCCCTTAGCATAAAGATGGAAGCAGACGCTTCCGGGTAATTTTAAGCAAAAAGTTCAAAGAGCACAATTTACAAATGTGCTCTTTTCGTGTATTATAAATATACATAACTACTTTGCATAAATGATTAAAGCTTTCGAAAGATTTTCAAATAAAAGTTTTCAACTTAGTCCGCACCATCCAAATTGTTCAATGGCAAAATTTTCAGTAAACACCCTAAAACGCAGCCTTGTAAGTACATATCCAGAAAATATCAGTACAGCAATAAAATGGAACAGTGCTTGCGTTAATGTTCTATAAACATTGACATTGACAGCTTTTAGTTTATATTGACACTATATCCGGAGGATAAATCAATGAAATCTGAAAATCAAGATTGGATAAACTTTCCTGAACCCAAAAAATTCAAAATGGACAGCCTCATGGAAGATTTGAGTGACGGGTTACTGACAAGTCTATTAACACTTATACAGGATGGCATTTGCTTCCTGGATAAGGACTTAAACATTATTTACATCAACCCTACAATCCTGTGCTGGTATCCTGACTATGTACCAACAAAAGGTCGCAAGTGTTACGCAGTTTATCACCACCGTTCTGAGCCCTGTGACAAATGTCCTGTTCTGAAGGCGATTAAGGATAAAAATCCGGCAACAGGCGTAGTTCCGTTTGAAAATGGCAAGTCTACTTTTGGATGGCAGCAGATTTATTGTGCTCCCATACTTGACAATGACAACGAAGTTATTCTTGCTATTGAATATATTCGAGACATCAGTAAATTCAAGCATTTAGAGCTATCCTCGGAATTGATAGAAAGTCAAAATAAGCTTTTGTTGGGTTTTCTTGATGAAAAACGAAAAGAAAAGGAACTGATGGAACGCAATTTTGCGGTGAATATAGATCGCATCATTCAGCCCGTTTTGCGATACCTGGAAAATATAATAGATACAGAAGCCATGAACATTGTTAAACGTCAATTGGATTTTTCCACACATACAATAACAGAGAAGAAAGAATATCTTTTTGAACGATTATCACCCAAGGAAATTCAGATAGCAAAATTAATAGTTGCAAACAAGCTCAGTAAAGAGATTGCCGATGAGCTGCAGATAACGAAAAAGGCAGTAGACTTTCACCGCACCAATATCCGTAAAAAGCTGAATCTCAGTCCGGAGGTAAATTTGCAGCGATATATAGAAATGAATATGTAAATTAAAGTTCATATAAAAATATATAAAGCGTGTATAAAGATGTGTATGAAAATGCATATGGAAGTGTATGTGAAAATGCACATATAAAGAAAGTCATAAAGTCAAATACGGCAGTACCAAACTTTGCAAAATAGTTTATTATAGCGTCCAGCTTTGAATTGGACGCTATTTTTATTTGCTTTTTTACCTTTCTCCATCTCCGCTCCTGGAAAATAAGAATAACAGCATATATTCAAATACTAATATTTACTGGTATTTATCTATTACATTGTTGGGATGGCGGAATTGTGCATATTGCATAATAATATGAATATAGTCAATTGAAATTTAAGCAAAAGCACTAAAACACACACAGTCTTATTACCCAATTTGAAAATTTTACATATGGTCAGGGGGAGGCGTAAGTGACTATGCAAAGCAAGACGATACTGGAGATGGACGGTATTTCAAAGTCATTCCCGGGTGTAAAGGTTTTTGATAACCTGTGTTTTGATGTGAACAAAGGAGAAGTACATTGTATTTGCGGCGAAAATGGTGCCGGGAAATCCACTTTGATCAAAATACTTTCCGGAGCACATATGCCGGATAGCGGGACAATACGTATAGATGGCAGGATTGTTGAGAATAATACTCCCCATTTGGCAATGGAGCTGGGTGTACAAACCATCTATCAGGAGCACAATCTTTTTCCGCTGTTAAGCGTATATGAGAATCTATTTGCAGGAAACGAATATACCAAAGGCGGATTGCTCAGGAAGTCCCAAATGGTAAACAAGACTGCAGAGATATTGGAGTTTTTGAATTCTACTATTTCACCGTATGATATTGTTGGTCAGCTTGGAAGCGGTGAGCAAAAAACCGTTGAGGTTGCAAGAGCCTTCATAAAAGAATCAAAAGTAATCATTCTTGACGAACCAACAGCCTCTTTTAGCCAGGCAGAAATCAGAAATCTTCTGCATATTGTTAAGAAGCTCGCAAGCGAAGGAATTAGTATTATCTATATCTCTCACCATTTGGAAGAGGTTTTTGAAATTGCTGATAGAGTCACGGTCATTCGTGACGGTATGAAAATCAATACCTACAATATCAAGGATTTGGACGAATGCACCTTAATCAATGACATGGTGGGGCGTGACGTATGTTCCTTTTTTAACCGTGAAAAGGTGGATATTGGAAGCA
Source organism: Bacillota bacterium (assembly GCA_023400235.1). GTDB lineage: Bacteria > Bacillota > Clostridia > Acetivibrionales > DSM-1351 > Ruminiclostridium. The sequence continues at coordinate 97,070 of JAEXFI010000043.1, read as the reverse complement.
TCAAATTCGAAGCGGCGGATTTTTCAGGTAACGGTGTCAGCAATGTATCCTTCTCTGTCCGTGAAGGCGAATTGGTGGGTTTCTCGGGTATGGTGGGCTCGGGCAGATCTGAACTGGCAGAGCTTTTGTTCGGGGTCAAAAAGGCTGACGCCGGCAGCATTAAGATAGACGGCAAAGAGGTTCAAATCCATTCTCCCATAGATGCCATATTAAATGGCATGTGCTTCATTACGGAGGACAGGCAATCCACCGGTTTATCTCTGCAGCATTCCATACTCAGTAATTCCAATATTGCTATGTATTCTAAAAACAATAAACACTTTGTAATGCCTTCAGAGGATTTAAAGGTTGCGCAAAAATACTGCAAGAGCATGAATGTTGTCTCGCCGACTGTTCATCAGAAGGTAAATCTCTTATCCGGCGGAAATCAACAAAAGGTGGTTCTGGCAAAATGGTTTGCAACCAACGGCAACATTTACATTTTTGATGAGCCTACCCGTGGAATCGATATCGGGGCCAAGGAAGAAATATACAAAATCATGACACAACTGCTTAAGGAAGGAAAAAGTATCATAATGATTTCTTCTGATATGCCTGAATTAATTGCAATGAGTGATCGTGTGCTGGTTATGCGCAAGGGGCGGTTAGTGGCTGATATCCCCAAAAATGAAATGACGGAAGAAAACATTTTAAAATTTTCAATAGGTGGTGGTAGTGATGATTAAAAAGGACCTGGACAATGGAAAAAAGCAAGAAAATGTACTAATCAAAAAACTTATGCATCATGAAAATTCATCCATTTTATTTGTATTGCTGCTTGTTATCGTTCTGGTTGTGCTGGCCGAATTCTTTTTTGCAAGAAATATGGTATTCAAGGATCTTGCCTTCCTGTCGTCAAGAAATATTTCAAGTGTCTTGCAGCAGGTTTCAATCACAGGCATTCTTGCAATAGGTATGACCCTTGTCATGCTCATGGGTGGGATTGACCTTTCGGTGGGACAGCTGATGGGCTTTATCGGTGTTCTGATGGCTTCTCTGATAAAGGCAGGTAACTTGCCGATCTGGTCTATCGTGCTGATAGGAATGTTCACGGCAATTGGCTGCGAGCTGTTGATGGGCCTGATAATATCCCGTACAAAACTGGAATCCTTTATTGTGTCATTAGGGTTTATGAGCATATATCAAGGCTTCATATATCTCATTACAAATGGCCGGGAAATCAGCATCGGAGATAAATTTGAGTTTATTGGCAAAACCTCTATTAATATAACCAGCAACTTTAAAATATTCTCATCTGTCATCCTGTACATATTACTGACAGTCATCATTTGGCTGGCGATTAAATATACCAAGTTCGGGCGGCGGCTTTACTTTGTAGGTGGAAATGAAAGTGCTGCATTTTTAGCAGGTATCGGCGTCAAAAATTTTAAGCTATGGGTTTACGGGTTGAATGGTTTCTTCGTTTCTATTGCAGCAATGATAATGATTTCCAGATTGAGTACAGGCGGGCCCAACATGGGACAGGGAAAAGAAATTGATGTAATAGCTTCAGTTGTTGTGGGTGGAACTGCAATGTCCGGCGGGAAGGGAAATGTCTGGGGAGCCTTGATCGGGGTCATATTGCTTGGATGTATTTCAAACGCGCTGAACATTTTGGGAGTCAATCCTTATTATCAATATGTTATGAAGGGAGGATTAATTGTTTTATCTGTTTTCATTGGATACTATAGCGGATTGAGAAAAAAGTCAAAACTAAGACCCAATCAGAAAAGTATAGCCTGAGAATAGCTTTAGTGAAATTCTCAAAATAACTTGTTCACGATGAAGGAGGAAACAATGAAAAAACTTGCAACAATATTTATGGTGTTTGTCCTGGTGCTGTCCCTGGGGGCATGTTCATCCAATGCTCCGGCAGCCCAATCAACAGCAGCTTCCGGAACGGATGCGGTAAACACGGCAGGGGATAAAACGGCAAATGCTGTAGGTCTTAAGGACAAGAAGTTAGCCTTTATAAATGCGGGACCAGATGACTATTATGCCGCCTTCGGCAACGCATTTACAGCAGTAGCAAAATCTTACGGCATGAGCGTTGTGGAATTAAATTCTGCCTATAGTGCAGAAAAGGAGCTGGCCAATGTCCAGGATATGATTTCTGCCGGTGTTGATGCAATCGCAGTAATAAGTGCAAATACCGCGGGAAGCTCGGCTGCCATAGCTGCCGCAAATAATGCCGATGTTCCAATATTTTATGTTGGCGGTAAGCCTGAATTGCAAGCCGGCTCTGAAATCCAGGGACATGTAACGGACAGCTATGTAATGATGGGTTATATGGCAGGGCAATGGATCAGCGAGAACTATCCCAAGGCCAAATGTGTCACAATACCCGGGCAGCTTGGTCAGAGAATGGCCGAAGGTGAAGTGGTGGGGTTTGCGATGGCTCTTGAAGAAGCCGGTATGACACCTTTGAAGGTTTTGGCAAGCGGAGAGTGGCAGAAAGAAAAGACTGTTCCCATTATGGAAGCCTTAATCGATTCCGGAGAAAAATTTGATGTGGTATTTGCTGCGAATGACGAAACAGCATTTGGCGTAATTCAGGTTCTTAAAGAACGAAACATTCCGATAAAGCAATATCCGGATGACGGAAAAGATGGCGTGGTTGTTGTTTCAAACAATGGTAAGGACACCGGCTGGGATGCCATGAAAGATGGGACACTTGCAATTTCTGTTCCCAATCCTCCTTCTCTGAGTGCCGACCTGTGTGTTCAGCAAATAGTAAAATATTTTTCTAAAGAGTCCTATGAAAAGCAAATTCAGATAACACCCTCTGTTATTCTTGATGCAAAGAACACGGACAAGGGCATATCCTGGGTACTGGACACCTACATGCAGCAGCGTACCAATAATGTTTTTGAATGGAAGCTGTCTTATTACGAAGAAAGCTATGACAAGAACAGGGTAAAATATGAGGCCTTTGACAAAGCAGTAGATGAGTATATGGCAAAAAATTAAAAAATTTTAATAAAAATATCTGTGGAGGTAATGACATGAATGAATTGTTTAAACCGCTGAAAATCGGAAAGAAGGTAGCGCCAAACCGTATTGTTATCAATGCCATGGAATGCTGCGATGCGCTTCCAAATGGTGACCCAAGCCCTTTAACCTACAAACGCTATGAAGACTACTTTAAAGGCAAAGCCGGTGTAGTTGTTTTAGAGGCTATTACACCCCAGTATGATTACATTGCACGTAAAAATCAGCTCTCCATCAAGGAACACAATCTGCCTGCACTGAAGAAATTTGTCAGTCACCTCAAGGCCATTAATCCGGAGACCATTTTCCTGTTCCAAATCACCCATTCAGGTGAAATAAGCAATAATGTGTATTCACAAAGAATCCGCGTTACTGAGGAACCACTTGCCGGATATGAGGATGCCAAGCTTGTGAGAGAGCCTGAAATCGAGCAGGTTATAAAGGATTATGTCCTTGGATCCAGATATGCATATGAAGTGGGAGCCGACGGTGTTGACCTGAAGCTGTGCCATGGCTACCTTGGAACACAGATACTGCGTCCGTTCAACAAAGATAACTGGAAATATGGGGGAGCCTGGGAAAACAGAAGACAGTTTGCCGTTGACATTTATGACAGGGTACGCCTTGCCGTAAACGATGATGACTTCATACTGGGCTCCAAAATCTCAATGTATGAAGGTTTTCCAGGCGGTGTAGGCACAATGGGACCAGACAGTGCCTGTATGGATCTGACAGAATCCATTGATCTCATTAAAACACTGGAAGCTCACGGAGCACACTACATTTTACAATCTGCCGGTTCCCCGTCCCACACCCTTGACCTTGCTCACCCGGACCGTCGCACACCTGACTACGCTTATATGCACTTCTTCTTCCAGAAGACCTGCAGAGATAATTTGAAGCCGGAAACCGTTGTAATGGGTTCAGCATATTCCATCTTCCGGGATGGCAAACAGCCCTTCTGCGCTGTAAAGCCGGAAAATAACACACTTCGCTTCTGGGGCAACAAGAATATCAAGGAAGGTGTTGTAGATGCCGTAGCTATTGGCCGACAGGCATTTGCTGATCCTTACTTGCCTGCCAAGATGATGGAGGACAAGGATAAGCAAGTACACTGGTGTACTCTTTGCGACCATTGTGTGGAATTGCTCATACGTCAGCACAATTGCGGCTGTGCTACATATGACAAGCACTATACCACTGAGTATGTGGACATGATAAAAGCTGAAGGAAAGCTGAAGGCAAAACATACTTAATAAAAAGCTTACAATAAAATCAAACGCTGCCGTCAGAAAACGGTTTAAAATCCGAAGGAGGAAATAGATTATGGCTAGAGTTATAGATGATGATTGCATCAACTGTGGGATTTGCGTAAAATTTTGCCCTGTTGGAGCTATTGCAGAGGGTGAGAAGCACATGGAAGTTGAAAAGGAAAAATGTATTGATTGCTATGCATGTGAGATTGAATGTCCGAAAAATGCAGCATATTTAGGATAATTTAGAACGTAACCGGAGAAGAGGCTGTTGCAAAACGTATAAATATGCAGAGTTGAAGGGGAAAAGTGTGGTTTTGTATCCATTTTCTCAAAAAATGGATACAAAATGTGGGCCTTAGTGTTTGACCCACAAGCAGTTTTTCTAAAGGGAATGTTGTAAAATGAAAGTATTTTCATTTTGCAACACTCCCTTTTCCGGTAAGAATTCAGTTTATGAATAGTTTGGCAGCAAGTGGCAGGATATCTGCCACTCATCAAAAATCAAAAGAGCAGGAGGAAAGAACAATGGGAAGATTGTTGACTCTTATGACCTGTCAATGGGCAGATCTTGATTTGGAAACCATGTGCCGGAAAGCAAAAGCCATGGGATATGACGGACTTGAGCTTGCCTGCTGGGGTAACCATCTGAATTTGAAAGAGGCTGTTGAGGATGACCGGTATATAAAGGATATCAAGAAATTGCTTAAACAGTACGATCTTGAGGTATATGCGCTGGCAACACATATAATCGGCCAATGTGTAGGCGATTATAATGATCCTCGCTTAAATAATTTTGCACCCCCTGAGCTGGCGGATAAGCCTGAGGCAATACGCAAATGGGCCGTCACTAATATGAAATATGCCGCTATTGCAGCAAAGAAGCTTGGATGTAAGGTGGTTACCGGTTTTACAGGTTCACCCATCTGGAAATACATGTATAGCTTTCCCCAGACAACAGAAGCTATCATAGAGGCCGGTTACCAGGAGATTTATGATCTCTGGTCGCCAATACTGGATGTTTTTAAGGAATCGGGTGTTAAATTCGCTTTGGAGGTACATCCTGCCGAAATCGCATTTGATTACTATTCTACAAAAAGGTTGCTGGAAAAGTTTGCTGACAGGCCTGAATTCGGATTGAATTTTGACCCCAGCCATCTGATTTGGCAGGGTATCAAACCGGAGCTGTTTTTGATGGATTTTGCAGACCGCGTTTATCATGTCCACATGAAGGATGCAGCAGTGACCCTTGACGGAAGAAATGGTTTGCTGGGCTCCCATGTTGATTTTGGAGAATTGAACAGAGGCTGGAACTTCCGCTCTTTGGGACACGGTGATGTGGATTTTGAGAATATTATACGTGTACTTAACAAAGTGGGATATAGGGGCCCATTGTCTGTAGAGTGGGAAGATTCAGGCATGGAAAGGGAATATGGTGCAGCCGAGGCAGCGGCCTTTGTCCGGAAAATCGACTTTGAAGCATCTAATATAAAGTTTGATGATGCTATATCAAATTAGGAGGCTCGTATGATAAAGCGATTGAATTATGGTATGGTGGGTGGGCATTTGAATGCTTTTATCGGCGGCGTGCACAGAGTAGCTGCCGCCTTCGACCCAAGGGCTCAATTGGTTGCAGGTTGTTTCAGCTCCAAGCCTGAACCCAATAAGGAGTGCGGCGAATCCCTCGGTCTGGAGTCAGACAGGGTATACAAGGACTATGAGGAAATGGCTGCAAAGGAAAGCGCCAGAGAGGACGGTATCAAGTTTGTCACAATTGCAACACCAAATAATACGCACTATCTGGCGGCAAGGACTTTCCTCCTGCATGGCATAAATGTCCTGTGTGAAAAGCCCCTCTGTTTTGAAGTAGGCGAAGGTGAGGAACTGAAAAAGATTGCAGAAGAAAGAGGACTTTTATTTGCTGTCAACTACTCCTACTCTGGCAACAACATGGTAAAAGAAGCAAGAGAGCTTGTTAAACAGGGCGTTATTGGTGAAATAATCAATATCAATGGCGAATACCTGCAGGAATGGTTGATTGATGACATTGGTGCCGGTGACGACACCATGAACAAGCTGTCCGTATGGCGTAAAGATCCAAAGGCATCAGGAGGCTCCAATTGTGTAGGTGATATAGGCACCCACATTGAACATACGGTATCCTACATCACAGGCTTGAAGGTAAAAAGGGTAGCTGCCAAAATGGACTATTTCGGGCAGCCTCTTGATCTCAATGCCAATATTCTTGTAGAGTTTGACAATGGAGCCCATGGGGTGTTTTCTTCCTCCCAGGTATGTGTTGGCCATATGAATGGACTTGTGGTACGCATATTTGGTACAAAAGGCTCAATCGAATGGGTACAGGAGAACCCAAATATCCTTTCGGTGACGCTGAAGGGAAAGCCAACGCAAATATACAACCGGGGCATGTCATACCTGTCCGAAAGAGCAGCACAAATGAGCCGCATTCCGTCCGGGCACCCGGAAGGACTGTATGAAGCCTTCGCCAATATCTACAAAGTCTGGATTGATGCAAACCTGAAAAAGCTGAACGGCCAGGAATTCGGCGAATATGATGACGATTACCCATCCATTGATGATGGTATCTCCGGTGTAAAATTTGTCCATGCCTGTCTGGCCAGTAATAAAACCGGCGGAAATTGGGTGGATGTTGACTGAGTAATGATAGACCCATAGCCCCTCTATTACGTATTTTTTATGATTATACGTTAATAGAGGGGCTTTTTTGCTTTGATTAGGTGCGTGCATAGTGAAACCCATAAGCCTGTTGCAAAAATGCTGTAACTATCTCTCTATATTCTTCGCTTTTACATATTTCTGTTTAATTGAATTACTTCCTTAATATGCCATTCGATTGATATAAATTTAACCATATGTATAATAGACTTGTCAGTAGGCATTGAGAATAGCCGGAAAAACATATACGAGTTTCTGCGGCGTATTATTGCGGTCTAAAGAATGTATCACTGCAGTGGGCTGGCGGATCATGCACGGAATTCACTGGCGCAATGTTAAAGGAAGCCGTGATTAACGCAAGCGGAAATAAGCTCAATACATAGAAGAAACTGCTGTAATACGTCATAAGATATTAATAAAAAAATCCTACAAATAGCAGTTTTAGAATAATAATATGCAATACGGTTGACATATAAAATAAAAGGATATATAATTTAGTTAGTTCAGTAAGCGGTTTAAAGATGGCCATCTTTGACAAAAAAATATTTGGAGGAAAAATATGAAGAAGATTAAAGTTTTATCTTTGTGTGTATCTACTGTAATGGCTATTTCTCTAATACTAACTGGTTGAGGGTCAAGCTCGAGTGCAAGTGATACAACAGCAAGTAACAGTGTGTCCGCATCCACAACAACTGCGTCAGATTCCTCGACAGCTTCAGATGATCTAACTGGCGGCAAGGAAGTAAAAATATCCTTTCTAAATTCTAAAGGTGAGATTGATCCTCAGATGCAGCAAGCTGCTAAAGATTTTATGTCAAAGTATCCGAATATCACAGTTGAATCGTTTGTTGCTCCTGCAGGAACAAGTCCTTTCGAAAAAGCGATGTCAATGTATGCGGCAGATAGTGCTCCTACCTTGATAATGATGGATGGTGGAAATGTCCCCCAATTAAAAGACAAGCTTCTTGATTTATCAAATGAAAAGTGGGTTGCAGATGCAGCTGTAAATTTGGATACCTGCAAAGCTGACGGAAAAATTGTTACTTTCCCATTTGCTGTGGAAGGCTTCGGTCTCTTCTACAACAAGACCTTATTAGCAAAAGCTAATGTTGATCCTGCTGCCATTAAAACAACAGCTGATCTTGAGACAGCTTTTAAAGCTTTAGAAGCTGCTTCGATTTCTCCGATTGGCGTTGGACCTATGTCATGGTCTGTTGGAGACCATTTCTCTTCATTAGCTATAGTGGACCAGGATAAAGATAATGCAGTAACTGACAAGTATGTAGAGAATTTGAAAGCCGGTTCAATTGATTTATCAAAGGATGCTGTATTTAATGGCCTGATATCTACTTTTGACTTATTTGCCAAATACAACAGCTTTAAAGCTGACCCACTTTCAAAGACATATGAAAAAACCTGCGAATTATTTGCAACGGGCCAGTTTGCATTTATGTTCCAGGGTAACTGGGCGTGGGGCGCAATGAGCAGCTTTGACACAAACAATGGGGAATATGGTATTATACCTGTTCCGGTTAGCAATGATCCGGCAACTTACGGAAATACAGGGATTTCAGCAGGCGTAACAAAGGTTGTTGGCATAGACAAGACGCAGAACACTGAAATTCAGCAGCAGGCTGCCAGAATGTTTCTTAATTGGTTAGTATATGATGCTCAGGGCAACGATGCATTAGTTGTAAAGTCTAATATTATACCAGCATTTAAGAATATTCCGGTAGAACCTACAGATCCATTATCAAAGGCAGTACAATCATATGTAAAAGAAGGAAACACATTAAGGTTCTATGGAGTGCCTGCTGATTTCGGCAAAAATGTAGGAGAAGGAATGCTTAAATACCTGGCTGGAAAGTCCGATAAAGCAGAACTTTCTAAAACAGTTCAAGACTATTGGAAAACTGTAAAGTAATATAAATTGCAATTATTCATTCTACAAAATAGCAGTAAATAACGGAGGTGAAAAATATCTTTCCGTTATTTACTGCTAATATTCACCGGCTGCTGGAGGAGCATAAAAATGAAAAAAATGAACAGATCTTTAAATAACATTAAAACTTATTTGTTTTTTGCTGGACCTGCCACATTTATATTTTTCACTGTAATTATTATTCCGTTTATATATGGAGTTTACTTAACTACAACGAATTGGGATGGGATACGTAACAGCAAAGATTTTGTAGGTTTTAGTAATTATTTGTATGTATTAAAGGATCAGAAGTTTTGGGATTCATTAGCAGTAACGATCCAATATGTATTCTTCTCTGTTCTCATTATAAATGTCATAGCTTTTGCTTTGGCATATTTTTTAACAAATGGACTAAAGGCTCAGAATTTTTTCAGGGCAGGTTTTTTTATACCAAATCTTATTGGAGGCATTACACTGGGCTATGTGTGGAGATTTATCTTTTCCACGGCTATACCTACAATGGGTCAAAAGCTGGGGATATCATTTTTGTCGGTTTCGATGCTGGGAAATGCTGTTGGCGCCAAATGGGCCATGGTATTTGCAACTGTCTGGCAATATGCCGGTTATATGATGGTTATTTACATAGCAGGTCTGATGATGATTCCAAAAGAACTTATAGAAGCATCAAGTATTGATGGGGCTAATTTCTTTCATAAAATCAAGTCTATTACGCTTCCATTAATGACATCCTCCTTCGTAATATGTACATTTCTATCCTTGCAAAGAGCATTTATGGTTTATGATGTAAACCTCGCACTGACAGACGGAGGGCCATATGGTACTACAAGAATGCTGTCAATGCACGTTTATAACGAAGCTTTTACATCATCAAGATATGGGTCGGGACAAGCCGAAGCAATTTTCTTGTTTATAATAGTCGCAGCTATAGCATTAACTCAGGTTTATTTTAGCCAAAAGCTGGAGGTGGAAGCATAATGGAAAAAAACTCAAAAAAATTTCGGTTTGTGGCTGCGATTTGTGTATTTTCCCTTTTCCTGATTTTTATTTTTCCGTTTATTATTGTTATAATAAATTCATTTAAAACAACTTCAGAATTTATCTCAGACGCATTATCTTTACCAACTAGTTTAAATCTTAGTAATTTCAAAGATGCTTTTGAAAAGATGAACTTTATGCATTCCTTTTATAACACATTAGTTATAACAGTATTAAGCACTTTATTCATTAATTTGGCGGCTTCAATGACAGCACATTTGTTTGTGAGAAATAAATGGAAAATTAATAGGTTCATGTTTTTCCTTATGCTGGCTTCCATGATAATTCCTTTTCAAGCGATTATGATACCTTTAGTTAAAGTTTATAGCTCATTTGACTTTTTCGGGATTCCAGTCCTCAAGGATATACATATGTTTAATAATATGGGCTCATTGATATATATGTATGTAGGGTTTGGCTTATCCATGGCGGTTTTTATCTATCATGGTTTTATAAAGAGCATACCCGTTGAGTTGGAAGAGGCGGCTGTGATTGATGGATGTACAAGGATTCAAACTTTTTTTAAGATTGTTGTTCCGCTACTTAAAAACACGACAATTACCGTCGTTATATTGGATGTCCTATGGATATGGAACGACTTCTTACTGCCCAACTTGATATTGCTGTCACCAAACCTGAGAACGTTACAGCTGTCTACATATAATTTTTTTGGATCTTACGCTACCGATTATGGTCCTTTAATGGCTGGGTTATTAATGACTATGATTCCCTTGCTGGCCTTATTCCTATTCCTGCAAAAGCATATTATAACTGGAGTAATATCTGGATCAATAAAGTAAATTATGTGCAGAGCTGCGCTAAAGCCAAGGTAAACAGAAATAAAACGGGAGTTATCATACTTGAATATCCTGAAATAGAAACATTTGACTATAATCAAAGAAAATATCTCTACAACAGCTGGTTTATTATGCTGTTATTAGGGCTTATAATGTCGCTTTATACTCGCTATTTCTTTTAACCATTCGGAACTTCATTTTGTCCGTGAGCTTTTTGGTCAAGGGCATACCCTTGATTGTCCAAGCGTAATGCCTTAATCTCAAAATTTCTTTTATAGCAGAAAAGGAGAACAGTGAAGTTCTGATATGGGGTCTTCACTGGATATTATCTTTACTGAACTGTCGCCCTTAATCAGTTTTCTGTTCGCAAACCGGAATAATGATATGGTGGATTTTTTGCAATATATAAACCGGTTGACATAGTGCAATGATGCATATATAATATGTATATCTATCATTAAAGTATCTTGCGATATTTCAACTTTTTAATAAAAAATCTGGGAGTTGCTTCTAGGCTGGGCGAAAGCACAGCGTCTATTACAAGGGTCGGAAATGACTGGCTTGACATTGTTTGAAGAGGGTACTTCAAGACAATAGGATTGCCTCTGTAGAACTTGTACTTCAGATGATGTTAATATCATGCCTGCCTATATGCATATTAAAAAATGGAGATAGAAACTTCAGCTTGTACAGTAAGGCATGGTGAAGGTCGCACACCATTTTTCATTACTATTTTTGCCACCAGCGACAGAGGCAGAACGGGGAATTAATACAATATGAATTTAGAAAACAAGATTATGCTGATTACCTATGCGAACAGCATGGGTAGGAATTTAAAAGATTTGAAAAAGGTACTGGATACCTACTATAAGGGAATTGTCGGTGGAGTGCATATCCTGCCATTTTTCCCGTCATCTGCCGACAGGGGATTTGCACCGATAAGGTATGATGTTGTGGAAGAAGAATTCGGCACTTGGGAAGATGTGGCCCAAATTGGAAAATCCTATTACCTGATGTTTGACTTTATGATTAATCATATATCATCGTCATCTCACTATTATATGGATTATCTTAAAAACAAGGATAAATCAGAATATAGAGATATGTTTATCCGCTTTGATGAAGTCTGGCCGGGCGGAGAATATTCCCAAGCCGATATTGATAAGATTTATAAACGCAAGCCCAGGGCACCTTATATTGATGCTATATTTAGTGACGGCTCGAATGAAAAAATATGGTGTACATTTAGTGAGGAGCAGATTGATATTGATGTAAATACTCATGTTACAAAGAAGTTTATGTCAGAAACCATATTGAACATGGTTAAAAACAACGCTTCTATTATACGCCTTGATGCTTTTGCCTATGCAATAAAGAAGGCTGGAACCAACTGTTTCTTTGTTGAGCCTGAGATATGGGAAATGATCAGGGAGATAAGAGATTTGTTGAATCCTCACGGGGTTACCCTGCTTCCAGAAATACATGAGCATTATTCCATACAGATCAAGATTGCTGAACAGGGCTATTGGGTATATGATTTTGGACTTCCGATGCTCCTGCTTTATTCACTCTATATGGGCTCGGGAGAAAGGCTGAAGAACTGGTTGCGCATCTGTCCGAGGAAGCAGTTCACTACGCTTGATACCCATGATGGAATAGGTGTTGTAGATGTTAAGGATCTTCTGACAGATGATGAAATAAAGCTGACGCAGGATTTGCTTTTCCAAAAGGGTGCAAATGTAAAAAGAAAATACAACACAGCGGAGTACAATAACCTGGATGTATACCAAATGAACTGTACCTACTATTCTGCTCTGGGAAATAACGATGATGCCTACTTGCTGGCAAGAGCAGTACAGTTCTTTGCACCGGGCATACCGCAGGTATATTATGTTGGACTGCTGGCAGGAGAAAACGACATTGAGCTGCTTGAAGCCACAAAACAGGGGAGAGACATCAACCGCCATTGTTATACGCTGGAAGAAATAGAGAAGAATATGGAACGGTCCGTGCTGAGGAAAATGTACTCGCTGATGCGTTTCAGAAATGATTATAAGGCCTTTGACGGAGAATGCCTGATTAGTGAGACAGAGGACAACATATTGGAAATTCACAGGAATACTGGGGAATATGAGGCAGTTTTATGCGCAGATCTGTCAACCTACGAATTTAAGGTGCTGTACAGGGCTGAAAATGGGAGTATGGTGCGGCTGGAATTGGAATAAATGTATATTATTGAGATAAGAAAAATATATTTAACTGAAGTCAATTGCAGTTCAAGCCTTAGCACAAAAAATATCTGGACCACATTTTTGTGCTAAGGTGAATTATTCTTTTAAGCCAGGTGTCATATGAAGGTTGGTTTTCATGCCTATTTTTGGATTTGTATCAGGTAGTGTCACGTTCTATAAGAGTTACTGGAAAAATAACTTTATCCGGTACAGGCTTTTTTGCAATCTGTTTAATTGAAAGCTCAATCAGCATTTCGGCCATTTCTTTGATAGATTGGCGGATTGTAGTAATTGCGGGTGTAAATATGACACCAAGATCGACACCATCATAGCCAATAATACGTACATCCTCAGGAACACGTTTTTTTAAATTTATACAGATTTTAGCAACATAGGCAGCAATTACATCACTGCTGCAAAAAATTCCGTCGATGTTGGTATAGTCATTAAACAGTTCTGAAATGATTTTAGTGTATTCATCATTATTAAAGCCATTGATTTCAGTCTGTGCACTAACATTCCAAATTTTATTCTCCTCACAAAGGTCCTTGAAAGCTTTATAGCGGGCGTTTGACAACATATCCAACTTTAAGTTTCCACCAATATAGGCCAGATTCTTGCAGCCCTTATCAATAAGAAGACGAGTTGCAAGCATCCCGCCGTTGTAATTATCTGAACAGACATACGGAATAGTTCCGATTTTTCGCTCAAAGGTTACCATTGGCAGATTAATGTCAAAATTAGCTATATCTATGGTCTGGCTGGCCATGATGATACTGTCTACCTGACTGGCTTTTAAAAGGGAAATGTAATTGCTCTCTTTTACTGCATCTAATTGCGAGATGCAAAGGAGAATTTTGTAACCTTCTTTGTATGCATAGTACTCAATATACTCAGTAATTGCAGAGAAAAAAGGATGGGAAATGGTTGGAATAATCAAACCTATGACATTAGATTTCTTCCTGGAGAGGGAACGTGCAATCTCGTTGGGTTGATAGTTCAATTCTTCCATGGCCGCATATACTCTGCTTTTTAAATTTTCACTAATATATCCTCTATTATTTAATACTCTGGAAACGGTAGCTACGTTTACCCCGACAATTTTTGCGATGTCATTTATTGTAGACAAAAAATCACTCCTATTACTTGTTGTTTTCTTATTATATATTATCTTAATGTGTCAAGGATGATATGTCAAGGATGATATGCCCGTTATATTTAATTTGACGAGAATTGTTCGCACCCGCATGGGAGGCTGAATAGCCATGAGTGTATAAATCGGTTGGTATATGATAAATGACGTTGTTAAAAGGCTATTCTATACAGTAATTTTGTAGGTATTTATTATAAAAATTGATATTATTGTATGTTTGCTGGGAATTTTAGTATTGACTAAGCAGGTATAGATTACTTAAATTCAGTTCCTAAATGCGGGTTTTAAGCATTAAGTCCGACCAATTTTATAATTTTTATATCAAACGTTTGACATATATAGTTAAAAGTTCTATAATACAACTATGGAACTTGAAAAGTTCTCAAGGTGGCCGCCAGAAATAAACCTATTTTATGGGAGGAGGAAGTAAATAGAAGACAAATGAAACTGCATAATGGTATTTAAAAATGTGGGGTTGTTGTCGGCTTATCCTCTTTTGGAAGGAGTACAGCAGCTGCAATCATGAATGGCAAAACCCTTGTATTCATAGGAAACCTTTGTCCTTTAGGCCGCTGTAAGAATGTTGGCGCTGAATGGCTGGAGTGTATTGCCGGCATGTCCGGCAGTCGGCTCTTGCAAAGGTATTATGGACTACCGGGAAACATCAAAGTAAGCTTTATGTATCGACATAAGTTTAAATATACAACAAGCGGCAATAAATAAAGGATCATATTGATATTGATATGTTACTCACGTCTGAGTGTCAAACAAAAAGGGAAGAAAAACAAGGAGGTAAGTCTTAATGAAAAAGGTAATTGGAAAACGTATGATTAGTCTTGTTTTGTCGTTGCTCATATGCACGTCATTTGGAGGGGGTATAACCGCCTTTGCGCAAGATACCATAGAAGGACCTAGCGTTACGGCGGATTCTACTTCACCGACAGGCTACACTGTTACATTTGTTTACCACAATCCAAATGCCGAGCAAGTAAAGCTTGGCGGTGACCTGTCGCTGCTTGACTCCACTACCAACAGTGCCATCAGACTCCAGCCGGAGGATTGGAAGACCGGTACGTACCACACAGGCGGCACGGAATTCCTAAGAGAAATGGTCAATGATGGAGATGGAAATTGGTCGGTTACGATACCGATGCATGCAGGTGCTTTGAGTTACTGGTACCGTGTATGGGATTCATCACAGGGATGGACCAATCACCGTATTTGGGATCCAGCTTCTACGAATCTCAGACCAGTTGGTACTGATGACAATTCTACTCCTTTCCGTGTAAGAAATAATAATGACGTACTCGATGCAGTGTATGTGCCATACGATGCAAAACAGAATGACCCCACACTGGAAAGCCGTGCGGAATATCAATTGCCTATAGCGGATGCTGCAAAAAGAGGTACTGTCCAGTATATACCTTACACGACTAGTTTAGGCGGTGAAGGGTTTAACCTTGGAATATACTTGCCGGCGGGTTATGACGCAAACCGTGCGGAGCCTTATAAGGTAATATATGCTGCTCATGGCATATTTGGTGATGAAACCGACTGGATGATTCCGGGAAGTGCTCCGAACGTTCTGGATAACATGATTGCGAAGGGTGAAACAGAGCCGACAATACTTGTCACCATGGGTAACCATTTTTCAGATGCAACCCTGGGCTTTTCATCATATAACAGGCAGAATGCAGCTGATAATCTGGTTAATACCATATTGCCCAAAATAGAGGCAGAGTACAATGTATCGAAAGAGCGTACAGGACGTGCGTATATAGGGTTCTCAATGGGCGGAATGACCGGCTCATATGTAATGAACAGTTATGTTAATACATTCGGATACTACGGATTTTTCTCTGGAAATGGTTCCTTTACTGCAGAGAATTATGACAATATCGCAGCCATGTCAGGCTCAAATGTGCCATTTGTTTTCATGGGTCGTGGTTCTTTCGAAGGTGACCTCACCGCATGGAACGCAATACGTGACAATTTCAGATCCAGAGGAATCCCAAGTGAGACGGTTCTGGTTCCAGGGGCTCATGATATGATGACAGCAGCCCAGCAGTTCACTATATTCGCTAAAGATTACCTGTGGAATCCGGTAGAGTCACCTAAAGCGTTTACTATCACAACGGACGGTGTTTTGGACAGAACCGGCGGTATACGTGCGACTGTAAATGTAGATTTAACAGAAGGCGCAGTAACTCATTCCGGACAGGAAGTTGTTCTTTTCCAGCTTATGAAAGGCAGCACCCCGGTAAGCATTGTCGCTCTTCAAAGAGATATAACAGCGAAAGAGGAATTTACTGCATATTTTAATGTAGATCCGAAAGACGCTACATACTCTGTAAAAGCTTTTGTGTTTGACCGCTTTAGTAATGATTTGCTTGCACCAATAAGTCTTGCAGATGGAGAAGTTTTAAACTAAGCATTCATATAAATATATGACAGTTCAGAATCTCATGAGTCAGGCCTATCCGTGAGGGTAGGCTTGATAAACATAACCCAAAAGGCAGAAGGAATCGGAGCATTCAGAGCTGCGTATATAATAAAAAACTTTTTAAAGTCAATTACTATGGGCTTAAACGATTATATTGTCTTGATGATACCCATCCATAGTTTGGTTCTGAGGCCTCCGAGGAGCATATAAAAATCATACAAGCCCAAACTGCGTTGAAAGCTGGCCTGAAATCAATATTTATCTGAAAAACCATATGAATATCGTCTGATATTCTGTCCTTGCGAAGGCTTTCAACCGTAATTGACTTTGGTAACTTTATTGGAATAAAAACAGAAAAGAGGTTTAAAATGACAATAAAACGACAGTTTAGTTTTTTACTTATCATCGTGCTCCTACTTAGTTTTATATTTAGTTCTTTTGCTTCAGATGCTTTAGTAACGATAAATAGTATTTCAGATAAAAGAGTAGGGGACACCGTAACCTTATCTGGTACAAATTCTTTGGGGACAATCAGTATAAAAGTAATCAGGCCGGATACGACAGTATTGTATATAAATACAGTAAGTGAAACGGATTATACAGATTCATTTGCAATCCCATCGGATGCTGCAATTGGAAAGTATACTGTTGTGGCAGGACAAGGAGAAACCGTTGCAACTACAACCTTCAATGTTGTTCCCCCGGCGGTATCGGTAACAGGAGTAACACTAAATAAAACAGCACTTAGTCTTGTGGCAGGGACAAAAGGATTCCTGACAGCCACAGTAGCACCTGCAAATGCGACAAATAAAACTGTAAGCTACACCTCAAGCGACTCATCGATAGCAACAGTTAGTACTACCGGTACGGTAACGGCAGTGGCAGCCGGAACAGCAACTATAACTGCAACAACCGCAGACGGAAGCAAAACAGCAACCTGTACTGTAACAGTAACATCGGCGCCGGTGTCTGTTACAATCAACAGTATCTCAGATAAGAAAGCCGGGGATAGCGTAACAATATCCGGTACAAATTCTTTGGGAACAATCAGTATAAAGGTAATCAGACCGGATACAACAGTATTGTATGTAAATACGGTAAGCGAAACGAATTATTCTGATACATTAACAATCCCGTCAAATGCCGCAGTTGGAAAGTATACTGTTGTTGCAGGTCAAGGAACAACTACTGCAACCACAACCTTTAATGTTGTTTCTCCCACGGTATCTGTAACAGGAGTAACACTAAATAAAACAACACTTAGTCTGGTGGCAGGGACAAAAGGATTCCTGACAGCAACAGTAGCACCTGCAAATGCAACAAATAAAACTGTGAGCTACACCTCAAGCGACTCATCGGTAGCAACAGTTAGTAGTACCGGTACGGTAACGGCAGTGGCAGCCGGAACAGCAACTATAACTGTAACGACCGCAGACGGAAGCAAGACTGCAACCTGTGCTGTAACAGTAGCATCAGCGCCGGTATCTGTTACAATCAACAGTATCTCAGATAAAAAAGCCGGGGATAGCGTAACAATATCCGGTACAAATTCTTTAGGAACAATCAGTATAAAGGTAATCAAACCGGATACAACAGTATTGTATGTAAATACAGTAAGTGAAACTAACTATTCCGATACATTTACAATTCCGTCAAATGCTGCAATTGGAAAATATACTGTTGTGGCAGGCCAAGGAGAAACCGTTGCAACTACAACCTTTAATGTTGTTCCCCCGACGGTATCTGTAACAGGAGTAACACTAAATAAAACAGCTCTTAGTCTTGTGGCAGGGACAAAAGGATTCTTAACAGCAACAGTAGCACCTGCAAATGCAACAAATAAAACTGTAAGCTATGCATCAAACAAACCAGCGGTAGCAACAGTTAACAGTATTACCGGTGCGGTAACGGCAGTAGCAGCCGGAACAGCAACTATAGCTGTAACAACCGCAGACGGAAGCAAGACAGCAGCTTGTGCGGTAACGGTAACAGCAGCACCGGTATCTATTACAATCAACAGTATCTCAGATAAGAAAGCCGGGGATAGTGTAACAATATCCGGTACAAATTCCTTGGGAACAATCAGTATAAAAGTAATCAGACCGGATACAACAGTATTGTATATTAATACTACAAGTGCCACTAACTATTCGGATACATTTAAAATTCCATCGGATGCTGCAAATGGAGTATATACTGTTGTGGCAGGTAAAGGTTCAATAGTTGCAACTACGACATTTAAGGTTGATACTGCCGGCGGCACCGGAACACCAACGACAACGCCAACACCAACACCCACACCGGATCAGACAAGTGGCGTGGACAATGGTTCTATAACAATAGACATCAAGTCTGATGCTAACGGATTGGTTGATGCCAGGATAAAGGATTCCGATATGGATGCAGCAATCAGCGGTGCTAAGGATAAAACAGTAAATATACAGCTTAAAGCAGATGCCAATGCAAAAAACATAAGTGTTTCAATATCAGGTCAGCAGATTAAAAAAGCCATTGACAAAAATATTGAGAAGGTTTCCATAAACACTGGTTTTGCTACAATAACTGTTGCAACTGAGCTAATTAAGCAAAATATGCAAAATGAATCAGATGTATTAAAGCTAAACATTAATAAAATAGATAATTCCAAATTGTCGCAAGAAGTGAAGGATATTATTAACCAAAGTACGGTATACGATTTTACTATGATGATTGGTACAAGAACTATCAGCAATTTTGAGAACGTAGGACAAGTGGCTGTAAGTATTAAGTATGACTTAAAGTCAGGGGAAAATGCGGAAAAGGTGATTCTGTATTACTTAAATGACGAAGGAAAGCCTGAAATTGTAATGAATGCCAGGTATGATGAAAAAACTGGAAATATTACTTTTATTCCAAAGCATTTCAGCAAATATGCAGCAGTTCATAGTAAAGTGACCTTCAGCGATATTGAGAAGCCAACATGGGCAAAGGTAAAAATTGAAGCGCTTGCTGCAAGAGAAATAGTAGCCGGAGTTGGAAATAATAAATTCAATCCTTATGGAAATGTAACCAGAGCAGAATTTATACAGATGTTGATGAAGGCATTTGAATTGAACGATAGTAGTGCAACTACGGAATTTACTGATGTAAAAGCAGGGGCATGGTATTACAATTCAATTGCAACAGCTCAGAAGCTGGGGATAGTAAGTGGTAAACTTGATGGCAGCTTTGGAGTAAAAGACCAGATTTCTCGTCAGGATATGGCAGTGATGTTATATAAGACGGCTAAGATTGCAAAAATTAATCTTGCAAGTGCAAGCGTAGTTCAATTTACTGACAAGGGTCAAATTTCCGGGTATGCAGTTGAAGCAGTAGAGGCAGTACAGAAAGCCGGCATTGTATCAGGTGTTGGTGATGGTATGTTTGCACCTAAGAACAAATCAACAAGGGCAGAGGCTTCAACAATAATATACAACCTATTTAGTACAGTAAAGTAACATAGTGACCTTGATTTTAAGGTAGCCGCTAAAAATATATCATATTCACAAGCGGGCAGCCTTAAATTTTGAGCTAGAATTTCAATTTACGATGACCATTCTATAAATTTGGTCGGTATACAAGAAAGGGAGGTAAGTTAATAATGAAATTCACAAAGAAAAAAATGGGTGGGAAAATTGTATCGGTACTTTTGGCTTTATTTATGATTGTTGGTTCTTCACCGCTCTCTTTTGCCGAAGGTTCAGATGGTGTCCAGAGTGTGCGTGCCCTGACTGACATGGGTTGGTGGGGGCAGCGAGTGACCGGTGTGGTTCTGGAGTTTGCGAAAGAGGTCGATGACACTAAGTTTATAGCTGCCGACTTTGCGGTGCGTGATACGTCCTTCAATCCTTACTTTGACACTGGAAGTGTTGATGATCCAAGTTTCATGGAAGACCAGCAGGTAGTTGATGTGTTTACTGTCGCTGATCCAGAGTTGCTGCTTGAAAATGAGCGTCCTGCCGGCGCCGGCAAGTATGTCGTTGTCATGGTTGAGCCGAACTTCAACGGTGGAACCAAAATTTCTGTAAGCGGCGGCATGATGGCAAACCCGAACCAGCCGACTGAGATTACCATCGGCAAAGATATATACTCCACAGGTGGAGAATTGCTGGCCAGTGCCAGCAGCGAGCCGCTGAAGCTGACCGGTCCTGCTGTTGTCAACCGCGGAGTTGACCAGTTCGTCCATGGTATAGTGGAGAACCCGTCAGCGGGCTTGCCACTGAATTACGATTACCGTTTACCGGATAACTATGACCCGAACAAAAAGTATCCGCTCGTGGTATATTTTAATGGTAATGGACAAGGATATTTTCCAGAAGCTAACAATTTAAGGGGGCAATTAATCTGTGATGGTACTCCTCAATTCTGGTTTGGCGAGCAGGATGTACCTGTCAGTGAAGACGTTATTTTCCTTGCACCGCAAAGCACCAGGACTGGACAAACAACTGATATACAGGCGGAACAGGCAGCCGAATTAATTGAGAATTTCTCAAAGGAGTTCGCTGTTGATACTGATCGTGTTTATGGCTACACCCTTTCTATGGGTTCAAGGTTAGGCTGGTGGATGGTGCAGAACCGTGCCGATCTTTTCGCTGCCTTTATTCAGGATTCATTTATGCCCAACAATCAGGATCAGGCTAATGCTATCGCAGACGCTGAGATACCGATGCACTTGTTCCAAGGACAGTATGACCATCTGTTTGGAAGCGCGAATGCCATAGCTTCGTATCAGAGAATCGTTGACGCTTATAAGGCTAAGGGATTGAGTGACGAGAAGATCGCTGAACTTATAAAAATAACCGTGTTCCCCGACAGTGCTTTCCAAGCACAAGGCCCAGGGCTCAGCACTCCATCAGGTCCTTTTGCCAACCTCAATCCTGATCTCCCAGGTCCTCGTATAGACAGACATGCTGCAATGGTACCGGCATTCCAGGATCCGGAGACATCGAAGTGGCTGCTCGCTCAGTCTAAATCTTCTTCAGGGGTGTTTGAAATAGCAACCGATGGTGTTTTGGACAGAACCGGTGGTATACGTGCGACTGTAAATGTAGATTTGAAAGAAGGCGCAGTAACTCATTCCGGGCAGGAAGTAGTTTTATTCCAGCTTATGAAAGGCAGTACTCCTGTAAGTATCGTTGCTCTTCAAAGAGATATAATAGAAAAAGAGGAATTTACCGCATATTTTAATGTAGATCCAGCTGATACTACATATTCTGTAAAGACTTTTGTGTTTGACAGCTTTAGTAATGATTTGACTGCACCTATAAGTCTCGCAGATGGAAAAGTTCTGAGGTAAGCATTCATACAAATATATGACAGTTCAGAATCTCATGAGTCAGGCCTATCCGTGAGGGTAGGCTTGACTCAAAATATCTCAAAAGGTAGATGGAACAAGGGTATTGGAGAGCTGTGTATATTATAGGATACTTATTTTAAGTAGCTTTATTGGATTAAAAATGGAAAGAGGTTTAAAATGACAATAAAAAGACAGTTTGGTTTTTTGCTTATAATAGTACTCCTACTTAGTTTTATATTTAATTCTTTTGCTTCAGAGGCTTTAGTAACGATAAATAATATTCCAGATAAAATAGCAGGAGACACCGTAACCTTATCCGGTACAAATTCCTTGGGAACAATCAGTATAAAGGTAATAAACCCGGATACGACCGTATTGTATATTAATACTGTAAGTGGAACGAACTATTCAGATACATTTACAATCCCAGCAGATGCTTCAATTGGAAAGTATACCGTTGTTGCAGGTCAAGGAGCAACAGTTGCAATTACAACATTTTATGTTGATTTTTCGACATCGCCGGCAACAGGAGTAACGGGAGTGACACTAAGCCCTGCAGCACTCAATCTTTTGGCAGGAACAACAGGAACATTAACAGCAACAGTAGCACCTGCAAATGCGGCAAATAAAACTGTAAGCTTTGCATCAAGCAAACCATCGGTAGCAACAGTCAACAGTATTACCGGTGCAGTAACGGCAGTAGCAGCCGGAACGGCAACTATAACTGTAACAACTGCAGAGGGTAATAAGACTGCAACCTGTACAGTAACAGTTACGGCATCCGGTGGTGGTACCGGCATTGGTACACCAACACCGATACCAGATCAGACAAGTGACGTAGAGAATGGTGCTGTAACAGTCAATATCAAATCCGACGCCAATGGATTAGCAGATGCCAAGATAAAGGATTCCGATATGGATGCCGCAATCAGCGGTGCTAAGGATAAAACAGTAAATATACAGCTTAAATCAGATGCCGGTGCAAAAAACATAAGTGTTTCAATATCTGGTCAACAGATTAAAAAAGCTATTGACAAAAATATTGAGAAGGTATCCATAAACACTGGTCTTTCAACAATAACTGCTGCAACTGAGCTAATTAAGCAAAATATGCAGAATGAATCAGATATATTAAAGTTAAACATAAATAAAATAGATAATTCCAAATTGTCACAAGATGTTCAGAATATTATTAACCAAAGTACGGTATACGATTTTACTATGATGATTGGCACAAGAACTATCAGTAACTTCGAGAACGTAGGACAAGTGACGGTTAGTATCAAGTATGACTTAAAGTCAGGAGAAAATACTGAAAAAGTAATCCTGTATTACTTAAATGACGATGGAAAGCCTGAAATTGTAATGAATGCCAGATATGATGAAAAAACTGGGAAGATTACTTTTATGCCAAAGCATTTCAGCAAATATGCAGCAGTCTATAGTAAAGTGACCTTCAGCGATATTGAGAAGCCAACATGGGCAAAGATAAAAATTGAAGCGCTTGCAGCAAGAGGAATAGTAGCTGGAGTTGAAGATAATAAATTCAATCCTTATGGAAATGTAACCAGAGCCCAATTCATACAAATGCTGATAAAGGCATTTGAACTAAACGACAGCAGCGCTTCTACAACCTTTAATGATGTAAAAGCAGGGACATGGTATTACAACTCCATTGCAACAGCTCAGAAGCTTGGAATAGTAAGTGGCAAAAAAGATGGAAACTTTGGGGTGACAGACCAGATTTCTCGTCAGGATATGGCTGTAATGTTATATAAGACAGCCAAGCTTGCAAAAGTTAATCTCGGGAGTAAAAGTGTAAATCAATTTACTGACAAGGACAAAATCTCCGGCTATGCAATTGAAGCAGTAGAGGCAATGCAGGAAGCAGGTATTGTTTCAGGTGTCGGCAGTGGTTCATATGCTCCTATGAACAAATCAACAAGGGCGGAAGCATCAACAATAATATACAATCTATTTAGTGCAGTAAGATGATATATTGAGCCTCATATGACAAAGCTGATAAAATCAGCGGAAATTGAGTGGAGGTTGACTGAGAAATGAAAGACCGAAACAACTAAAATCAGATTTGGTAATCAAAATTTTACAGTAACTGTTTAAAAATCTTGTCTGGTGTAAAAAGACAAGGGATATATTTCAATCCTCTCTTTGAATCTGAAAAGATAAATAAGCACAATTGCCAATAGAAATTAAGAGGAGAGACACAAAAAATCTTGTCATATTTAAATTAGACAAGGTTTTTTTGTCGTATAGAATAAATTTGTAGGAAAAATGAATTAAATAAAAAAAATCGAGTTATGGAAGATTGTGCTAAAAAATAGTGGGTATAATAATGGAGATAAATTTACATGAATTGAATGCAGTACGGCGGAAATTTTGGGCTTGAAGAGAATGAGGAGATAGACGGTATGATTAAAGCGATCGTATTAGATGATGAAAGTATTTCGGGAGAATGGCTTGGCGAAAAATTAAGAAAAACTGGGATGGTAGATGTGGTTAATATCCTTCAAAATCCATTTGAACTAACGGAACACTTAACCACAGGCAATATCGATGTGGTGTTTATGGACATTGAAATGCCTGAAATTTCCGGCATTGAGCTGGCTATGCAGCTGAGCATGCTGGAGATTTCACCGGAAATCATATTTGTAACAGCCTATGCCGGATACGCTCTGGATGCATTTCGTGCAAATGCCCTGGATTACCTTGTAAAACCTGTAATCATAAAGGATTTGGAACGAGTTTTGGCAAAACTTGAAAAAAGGCTTAACAGTAAAAGAATTGAATTGGATGGAAGTCCGAGCCAGCCTGCAATAAAAAAGCGTTGCCTTTCCATCACCGATATCAACCTGAAATTTCCTACTGCCAAGTGTGAAGAGCTTTTCCTTTATATGCTGCTCAGGAACAGACAATTGATTTCAAAGTGGGAAATCATAGAGGATTTATGGCCTGACAAGGGGCCGGAAAAGGGAGGGGCAAATATCCGAACCACCGCTTTTCGCCTAAATCAAGTGCTGGAAAAGCAGGGCCTGGATTTGCGCGTTAAATCCTCAAAAGGTTACTATCACTTCATTCCGGCAGCATGCAAAAATGAAATTATAGCCATACGGCAGTTCCCTCAGCCGGAATCTTTACAGCATACTGAAGGCTCTGTTCTGGAGACCTTAAAGAAGTACAATTTTCTTGACATCATTGAAGAAAAGGACTACATGTGGCTGGTAAGACTGAAGGAGTATGAAAATGCTTATTTCAAATGGGCAATGGAAGTGCTTGAGCCCTATAGGGAAAGGGTGGCAACGTATCTTCAGGCACTTTACTATTTGTATGAGCAATTTCCATGGAAAGAAGCACTGCTTGCTGAAATTATGCCGCTGATTGTAAAGGTAGAGGGCACCGGTGCACTTATCCATTTCTTTCAGCAGCAGGCAGAGGGGGATTCTCAAGCTGAAATCAAGCTTAGCCAGACAATAATGAATATCTATCAAAAACTGCTCCAACACTAGGCGCTCACTAAATACTGCTGAAAAAGACTATAAAACCGAAGTTTTGTAATTTTTTTGTAACATTTTGCAGATAAAATTAATTATTAAAAACTATAAAGAACAAGGGAATGACTCATAGGATATTCCTAATGGCAGGACTTTTCACTTGAACTTATGAATGGGGGGCTAATGAAATGTTTCAAAAAATTAGAAAAAAGATAACGGCAGTTGTGCTGATTTTTGCAATGATATCAAGCATGCTGTTGGTTATGTCACAAGAGGTAGGGGCGCAGTCCGGCCAAGCGGTGCTGACCTTAAGCACCAGTACCACGCATGTGTTCAGCTCTGTGACTGGGGAATACGGTGATCAACCGCTGCATCAGGTAAACCTTTCAAATACGGGGAATATATCAACCGGTGCTTTGACTGTAACACTTGGGGGAGCCGACCCAGCGGCTTTTTGGCTTTCCAAAGCCAGTATCTCGGATATTGCAGCGGGGGGAAGCGACTACTTTCAGATGAGACCGGTAACAGGACTCTCTGCTAAAACCTATACTGCTACAGTCACCGTTTCAGGGGACGGAGTGGAAGCAAAGAGCTTTGACGTAAGCTTTCTAGTCAGCCCGGCAGGGACAACCTATAATGTAACAGTTAAGACGTACATTAACAATGTACCTTCTGACGTAACGGGGGGAGTGCGGCTCTGGAGAAACAACAGCCTGGCAGCGGAGGCTGTAAAAGATGAGGCTGAGACTGGAGTCTATACAGCAGCTGTTCCAAATGGGGATTATTGGGTTTATATAAACGGTGTGGATACCGGACGTTCAATAATGATCAACGGCGCTCCCAGCTCTGTGGAAGTGGATTATTACTCAGTAAGCTTTTCAGCCATAAATGCAGGTACTACTTCTGAAAGCACTGTTGTAGCCACAGCAAATGGTGCTTCTATTGAAAGCGGGACACTGGTATTAAAAAATACCAGCGTAGTTATTACCGCAAAGGGAAAAGGAGCAGCCAGCTATACCTATGAGTGGAATGATTCCGCAGTTACGACTGCAGCAACACTGAATATTGCCTCTCTGAAAGGCACACTTGACGTTGCCTGCACTGTTACCGGGGTTGGAGCTCCTCCCACTGAACCTGATTATGATATTAATGGCGAAGGCTATCTGTGGACCGGAAGCAGTGAAAAGCTGGTTTTATCAGGTGACAGCGATACTCTTACGGTTCATAAGTCTCCAGAGGACTATATTCAGCTGGAAATAGCGTCAAAGGACGGTTCCACAGTTACAATCAATGGAAATTCCATAGCGTTTAATGAGATGAATATAGTTGTCAGCAATGACATTACACTTAATCTTGACAATGTAAATGTTACAGCACCTGCTGTGTCTGTAAATCCGGATGCACTTGCAAGAAATGCGCTTGTTCTGAACAAGGTCGTAAAGGATTCGGTACCAATGACAATTAATGTTACCGGTGAATGTTCCTTTAATGGCAGTGAGGCAGGGCATGGAATTGCTTCAATTCAGGACCAGAATCTTAGGATTACCGGAACCGGGAAACTGAATGCAAGAGGAGGAAATCGCACCTCGGGAAACGGCGATGGCGGCACAGGTATTGTTGTAAATACCTATACATATGGAACGGAGACAGGAGCCAGGCTGACCATAGACGGAGGTATTGAGGTTAATGCAATTGGCGGTGATTCACAAGGTTATGCAGGAGGACCAGGTATTGACGTTGCCTGGGGAGACCTGACCATAAGCAATGCCACAGTCAGTGCCATTGGCGGAGTGAGTACCGGTACCAGCAGCGGAGGTACGGCCATCCGTGTTTCTTATGGGGCACCAAATCCCTTGAAGGGGGGAAGTGTTACTATCCAGGATAGTACGGTTACCGCTAGAGGGGGAAATTCTGATGTGGGAGGCGGAAGAGGAATCGATGCCTTTGGTGCCATGAGCATAAACGGCAGCAGTACCGTTGAAGCCCATGGAGGGAATGGCACCTCCGGCGCGGGTGGCTTAGCTCTTTATGCTTATCAGGGAGAGTTCAATATCAGTGGAGGTACTATCAGTGCAACTGGCGGAAACAGTACCTCCGGAGCAGGTGGCTCAGCCATAGCAGCCTACATGAAAGAACTCAGCATCAGCGGTGGTACTGTCAGTGCAAAAGGCGGGAACAGTATTTCAGGAGTGGGCGGCACCGCTGTGCAAGCCAATCAGGGAGAATTGAATATCACCGGAGGCACTGTCAGCGCAACAGGCGGAAACGGAAATACCAACAGTTCACTGGGGCTATATTCATATTACACAGATATCAATCTGACGGGCGGAAATATAACTGCAGCAGGAGGAAATGGCGCAGTCAACGGTTCTCATGCAATTTATACCCATTGCGGTGCTGTAAATATCGGCAGCGGTGCCAGTGTATCTGCCATTGCAGGCAACGGTACCAGTGGTGTTGGCGGCGTGGGAATCAGAGCGTATGGTGAAACAGGAGGAAGCAGCTCTGCACCAGGAACCGTCCAAATTGCAGCTGATGCTGGTGATGTATATGTCCGGGGCGGACAGGGAGCAACAGCACAAAGAGATTCTATAATGGGCCGTGCCATTTATGTTTCAACTGGAAACATCGGTACAATTTCAATGGAAGCCGGTGCACCTCATACCATTCAAAATGTCGCAGGAGGAGATGAGCTTTATCTTGTTAAGGCTAATGTGCTTCCGGCCGCAAAGGTTGTAATAAAATCCAGCGTAGTGGGTTCAAAGGGCAGTTATCTCTACAGGGCGCCTGCAAAAGAGGATGGACTGGCTTCCTTGTGGCTGCCTGCGGGAGAAAAGACATTGGCCGCAGACGGCTACAACTCAGGCACACTGACTGTTCCTGCCGGCGGAAGCCCAACACCTGAAATTACTTTGAATCCCGGTGCGGTGGTAACCGCGCATAATACAGAAGAACTTAAAACCTATATGGCTGCCTCTTATGTCACCACAATCAACCTGGTTGAGGGGGGTTCATATGATTATGACGGTGCGTCGGTCAGCAGGGCGCTTACCATAAACGGCAACGGAGCTGTCATAAACGCAGGTACGGGAATTGATGGGGTCGTTGTCAAGATGACAGACGGAAAGGTCCCTGCTGCCACCGGAAAGGTATTCCTGGAGGTTAATGGGGCTGGAAGCAGCCTCACGCTTAAGGATGTGACGATTCTGGGAGGAAATACCTTGTTCCTGTGCGGAATAAATGCAAAAACCGGTGCCAGCGTCAGCTTGGAGGGAGTTAGCTTTAAGGGTTTTCACGCCAATCCCGCCGACAGTGGTACAGTCAATAATTTCGGAGTTCATTCCGAGCCGGAAGCTTTGGCTCTGACCGTTGAAAATTGTGAGTTTGATTCTACCAATGCATTCAGAAATTCAGTTGCAGTTAGAGGGGGTACGGCATTAATCGAAAACAGCACCTTTACAGGTACTGCTACCCCGGAGCTTCTGAATGTTTCTGACGGATATGAATACGGCATTTATCTTTATGGCGGTAACTCAACAATCAGAAATAACACCATGAGCGGTTATGACGGGGCCTTGATCCCGGGATATCTGAGCAGTTCAATTGCAACGGCGGCCTATTATGACATAGTCGCCTCCATAACAGGCAATACTTTGAAAGACAGCACAGTGGGAATAAACCTTGTGGGAGCATGGCACACCTTGTCATATCCATGCGGTATTGAGGTAAATGGAATTACTCTGGACACAAGCGAGAATGCTTATCTGCTCGGGGAGGTACTTACCTCCGCAAATACCATTACCAGCAATCTGGAAGGAAGTATTCAGCTGAATCTTGACCAGAATGACTATTATACCGACACTACAAATACTCCCCTGGAGAATTATGGGACTGCGGCCTATTTTGGAGGCTTTCTCAAACTGAAGGATAAGAACAGCTCCACTGCAACATTGGAGTTTCTGGCTTCAAAGACAGCAAAGGCTGCCATAGCAAACCAGAAAGCCTTTATTCTTCAAGTCTCAGAGGATAATGGGGCCAACTGGACAACGGCCGCTGTTAAAGCACCACTGACAGGGAATTCTACAGGAGCCGCTGTAAGCCTTGCCACGGAAAAGACCTACCTGCTGCGGGCAGTCATAACAATTACAAGCATGACAATGCCGCATGATTCTCTGCCCGATGTCTATACGCCTGCTGATATAGTATGCTATTCAAATGCAGTCAGCGTTAAGCTGGACAGTCCGCCCGACAGCCCTTCCGGCAGCGGTTCTTCAAGCAATACCAATGCTGACCCTGGTGTAAATGTGATTGTCAACGGCAAAACACAAACCGCCGGTACTGCTGAGACAAAAAAATCTTCTGACGGAAGGACGACAACAACCGTAACAGTGGATTCTAAAAAATTGGAAACCATATTGGCAGCGGAGGAAAAAGGTGCAACAGTTGTTATACCTGTATCAGGTCTGGCTGATACCGCAACAGGAAAGCTGACGGGAGAAATGGTTAAAAACATGGAAACCCAGGCCGCAACCCTGATTCTGAAAACTGATACGGCATCCTATACACTTCCTGCATCTCAGATTAACATCAGCGATGTTTCCAGACAGCTTGGAACAGGAGTTTCCCTGAAGGATATATATGTTGCTGTCAGCGTAGCTGAGCCAGACAAGGAAATGACAAAGGTAGTGGAAAATTCGGCTGTAACAGGTGGATACACCATCATGGTGCCGGCCGTAGACTTTAATATCACCTGCACCTATGAAGGGCGTACAGTAAATGTCAGCAGCTTTAACTCTTATGTGGAGCGCACTATTGCGATTCCAGACGGAGTGGATCCTACAAGGATAACTACAGGTGTGGTAGTGGATTCGACGGGAAAAACTCGTCATGTTCCAACCAGAGTGACCGTTATAGACGGCAAATACTATGCAGTCATCAACAGCTTGACCAATAGTACCTATTCCGTGGTATGGCATCCGCTGGAATTTGCTGATGCAGCCAACCACTGGGCCAGGGAAGCCATCAATGACATGGGCTCCAGAATGGTGGTCAGCGGGCTGGACAGCGGTCTGTATCAACCTGACAGGGACATCACCCGTGGAGAATTTGCAGCCATCATCGTAAAAGCGCTGGGACTGGAGCCTGGAAAAGGAAGCAATAACTTTACGGACGTCAGTTCTTCGGCATGGTATTGTGAATATATAGAGACGGCAAGCGAGTATGGCATCATCACCGGCTATGGCAGAGGCAGATTCGGGCCAAATGACAAAATCACCCGTGAACAGGCCATGACCATGATAGCCAAGGCCATGAAACTCACTGACCTTGAAGCAGGAATTACCTCCGCGGATATGAGCACTTTACTGGCAGGCTTTGGAGATGCCTCAAAGGTATCTTCCTATGCGAAGGAAAGCATCGCAGCCTGTGTAAAGTTAAAAATCGTATCCGGCAGAAATGGAAGGCTGATTGCTCCTAAGGATAATATAACAAGAGCAGAGGTTGCGGTTATGGTAAGGCAACTGCTGAAAAAATCAGATCTGATTTAAGGACTGGTATTTTAGACTGTATCATAATTGATTAGTAACTTAAAATGCTCCCTTCCATATAGACAAGCAAAATGGAACCTGTAAAACGGACAATAAAAATGTCCTTTTATAGGTTCCATTTTAATTTTTTTGGGGAGAGGGCATTTTTTGCATTTATACTCTGTTTATTATTTGTTTATAGCAAGGATGTAAAATAAAATTACATGTCGAAAAATAGAAAAAATAAGTATTTGCTTACAAAAAAACACTAAAAAAGGAGGAATTTTATGAAAAAGTGCACTTTTTTACGACGAATATTGGCTGCGGTATTGTCTGCAGCCATGTTGCTGGGCGCTCCGTCCACAGCCATGGCGGTACCCCTCCTGGGCATGAACGGGGGATTAGTAGCATATGATGTGCTGCCCCAGGGTACGCTGACCGGCAACTTCAGCTGGCAGCAGATGTCCAGTGATGTTCTCAGCAGCGCGGCCCAGTCTACCTCTCTGTATGTGGTAAACGGCGGAGCTTATGTATCAGCCGTTACCGGCAGCAAGGTCAAGGTGTTGATGGGGAACGGTTCAAGCTGGGAGCAGCTGCTCGATCAGTCCACCACAGCAAACTACACCTCTCTGTTTATAGATAAAACAGGAAGGCCATATGTGGCCTACAGCGATTCGGCAGCCACCGGGCACACGAAGGTGATGAAATTCAGTATGTCATGGACTTCGCTGGAGGCTCCTGTTCCCGCAGCTAATCAGGCAGCCCTCCGGGCGTCGTACATCTCACTGTCTGCAGATAACAGCGGGACTCCTTATGTTGCAGCCAATCAAAACAACATGTCAGGTCGTGTGTCTGTATCAAAATACAACGGCTCGGCTTGGGAATATGTGGGCAGTCCATCTGTCTCCGGGGACCAGGCCTATTCTGCATCTATGGATATTTATAATGGTACTCCCTATGTGGCTTACTGCGTCAATGATACTTATGCCAGCGGTGCCTATGTCACCATGAAGGGATACGACGGTTCCCAGTGGTATACTTTGGGCGGCAGCCAGATCTCAACCAAAAAATCGTCTGACGTGACCGGTGCGTTTGTTTCCATGAAGATTTCAAGCAGCGGTACACCTTATGTGGCCTATGCCGATCCAGGCACCGGCAATCGACTTGCGGTGAAGAAGCTTAGTGAGGGGGACTGGGTAACCGTTGGCGGCGGTTATCTCACAGCAGGAGAAGCATCCTACATATCCCTGTCTTTGGATGGTGAAACGCCCTGCGTAGCTTATAAGGAGGGTGGCGCAGCTTCAAATGCCGGTGTCACTGTGAAAAAGCTTGATGCGCAAAGCGGCAGCTGGGCAACCCTGGGCAATACGGAAATCTCAGGCAGCGGCAACGCCAAAGGTATATCCCTGTTTGTGGACAGCGGCATACCCTATATATCCTTTTCCACCAATTCCGTCGTTAAAGTAATGAAATTTGCAGAGGCTCCAAAGCAGCCGGTTACAATCTCGCCCGGCTCCACCTCTGTCACATATGCCGGTGCACCTATTGGCCTTTCCTCTATATCCGGCCTGTTTGCAGTGGATAGCGGTGCTGGAGCCAGGACCTATTCACTTGAAGCAGCACCCGCCGAAGGCAGCGGTGAAGGTCAAATAAACGGCACTAGCCTCAGCGTCACCAAGGCGGGAGTATTCAAAATCGGCCTTGAGACAGCGGAATCAACAACTCATTTGGCAGGCAGCAAGGCAATCGCCACCCTTACCGTTGAGAAGGGGATGCAGAACGCCCCAAGCGGTCTTGGTGCAACGAATGCGTCCACCTCTAGTGCAGGCGACGGCAAAATTACCGGGCTTACAAGTGGCATTGAATATGAGTACAAGCTGGTGGATGAGTCCTCCTATATTAAAGCTACTGCAAACACAAGCGGTCAAATTATAGACTTGCCTGTGGGTGCTTATGTGGTGCGCCATCCGGATACCCCTGTTTACAACGCAAGTGCTGACTCAGCTCCAGTAACGGTGGGTGACGCCACTTCCCTGACCTACTCTGCAACAATGAACCCAACCAGCTACACCTTTGCAGCGGGAACGGCGAACTATACCCAGCCGGCAGAGCAGCAATTCACCATAACCAACACCGGCACCGGAACAATTACCGGCCTGTCGGCTTCTCTTAATAATGCAGACTTTACCATCACTAATATGGTAATTATGTCACAGATAGCGCCAAACGGAACAGCCACCATCGGCGTGCAGCCAAAGACCGGCCTGGCGGCAGGAACACATACCGGCACGCTGACTGTAACCGGCGCTGAAGGTGTTTCACTGACGGTGGCTTTGTCCTTTACGGTAAATAAGATACAGACCGTGAACACCCTTGCAGCAGGTTCTTACGATTACTACTACAATGGCGCACCTGCTTTAAATATGACTCCCTGGTTTCAGTATGGTCCCAGCAATGGAAAGAGAGTATATACTCTTGAAGAGGGAACCACCGGTCAGGGGTCCTTTAATGGACACCTGCTCACTGTCTCCAGCTCGGGTACCTTTGTAGTGGGCCTTGTAACGGAAGAAACAGATATCTATGAGCAAACCCCAAAGATATTCTTCATTTATAATGTATTCAAGGGAACAATACCTGCGCCGGTGGTCGGAGCAGTGAACGCGGCCCCTGGCAGCAGCAACGGTAAAATAATTTGGCTCAGAGCCAACAAGGTATGCGAGTATAAAATCGCGGGTACAAATACCTATACTTCGGCAACCACTGATGAATATGGCCAGATCACCGGCCTTCCGGCAGGCACATATGTGGTGTGCTACCCAGACAACGACCTGCACACCGCAAGTCCGGATTCGGAGTCAGTGACTATCGAAGAGGATTCAGTGCCCTACTCCGCTAAGGTTGACCCAGCCAGCCACACCTTTACAGCGGCAGAGGTGAACTATACCCAGCCGGCAGAACAGCAATTCACCATCACCAATAACGGCACCGAAACCATTACCGGCCTGTCGGTTTCTCTTAATAATGCAGACTTTACCATCACCAATATGGTAATTGTGTCACAGATAGCTCCAAACGGAACAGCCACCATCGGCGTGCAGCCAAAGACCGGCCTGACGGCAGGAACACACACCGGAACACTGACCATCACAGGAACTGACGGAATTTCACTGACAGTGGCTTTGTCCTTTACGGTAAATAAGATACAGACCTCCAACTCCCTCAAGTATGGCTCCACCTACAATAACGCATATAATGGAACCCCGTGGGAATTAATACACTGGATTAATTATGGACCCAGTAATGGCCAGCGGGTATATACACTTGAACCTGGAACCACCGGTCAGGGATTCTTTAATGGCTCCCAGCTTAACTTTACAGACGTGGGTACCTTTGTAGTGGGACTTGTAACAGAAGAAACAGATATTTATGCCAAGACAGAGAAAATATTATTCACTTTGAACATATCCAAAGGAACCATATACGCACCAAATATTGGCGCGGTAAATACTGCTGCAGGCAGCAGCAATGGGAAAATAACTGGACTGATGGCCAACAAGGAGTGCGAGTATAAGCTTAGCGGTGCAAGCAGCTATACCTCGGCAACCTCAAATGCAAACGGTCAGATTACGGGCCTTCCGGCAGGCACATATGTGGTGCGCTATCCCGATAACAGCCTGCACGCAGCAAGCCCTGACTCAAATTCAGTAACTATTGGAGAGGACCCTTTGCCCTACTCTGCTACTGTGAGCGAGTCCAGCCACACCTTTACAGCGGCGGTGTATGGCTACAATCCGCAGCAGCCACAGGAATTCACCATCACCAATAACGGAGGCAGCACAATTACCAACTTGTCGGCTGCCCTTACCAATGGTGAAGGCTTTGCCATCAGCACGCCTTTGTCGGGGGTACAGCTTGCACCAAATGCAGCTGCCACCGTCAGTGTCCGGCCTGATACCGGTCTGACCACAGGAACCCACAACGGCACTTTGAGCATCACAGGGGATGACGGCATATCCCTGACAGTAGAGCTGACTTTTGTAGTAAATAAGGCGGATCAGAACTCTCCGGAGGGTTACGGCGCTGAAAACGCAACTATCGGAAACAGCGACGGAAAAATCATAAATCTGATACCCGGCGTCAGGTATGGGTACAGACTCATTACAGCAAGCACATATAGTGAGGTTGCCGCAGATGCAAACGGAAAAATCACCGGCTTACCCGCAGGTGAATATTATATTCGTTTTGCGGAAACCGAGCTTTACAATGCAAGTCCGGATTCCAACAGCATAGCAATTGGAGAAGCAGAGCCCCTAAGCGGTGAAAATTTTGTTATCTCTGTAACGGTTCCAGGCGGTGCCGTAGTAAACCAGGAGGAGAATACCATCACTGCCACGGCTGACAACAGTGTTACCGGGCTGACCGTAGATGTTGCGGTAAGTGCGGGTGCAAGCTGGAAGCTCTACAGTGACTTGGGCTGCACCCATGAAATCAGCAGGACCATGAGCCTGAACCTGGGTTTAAATACTTCGTATATCAAGGTCACGGCACAGAACGGAAATGCATTGATCTATACCCTCAGGATTACCCGTCAGACCGGCTCCGGCGGATCCGGTTCCGGTGATTCGGGTTCCGGAAATTCCGGCTCGGGTGGCTCCGGTTCAGCAGGGGCAAGTGATGCTGCTTCCGTTATTGTCAACGGAGAATCCAAATCGGCTGGAAAAGCTCAGACAACTACTGGCTCGGATGGCAAAACCACCAAAACAGTCACCGTGGATTCCGGCAGACTTGAGAGTATTCTCGCGTCTGAAAAGAGCGGTGCTACCGTGGTGATTCCTGTGGCAGGCAATGCTGATAAGGCGGCAGGTGTGCTGACCGGCCAAATGGTTAAGATCATGGAGAAGCAGGCTGCGACTCTTGAGGTCAGAACAGATTCAGCCACCTATACCCTGCCTGCCTCAGAAATTGATATCTCAGCAGTATCCCGGCAGCTCAGTGCCAACGTAGAACTGAAGGATATTACAGTGGCCGTCAGCATCTCGGAGCCTTCCAGCCAGATGACAGACGTTGTGGAAAACGCCGCAAAGGATGGCGGTTTTACCCTGATGGTACCGCCGGTGGACTATACGGTCACCTGCAGCTATGGCGAACGTACGGTAAGCGTCAGCAATTTTAACGTATATGTTGAGAGAACGGTTGCAATTCCAGACGGGGTTGATCCGGCGAAAATCACAACAGGCATAGTAGTCAAGCCTGACGGCACATTTTATCATGTGCCCACCCGGGTAACAATCATCAATGGAAAATACTATGCGGTCATCAACAGTCTGACCAACAGCACCTATTCAGTAGTGTGGAATCCTGTTGAGTTTTCCGATGTGAACAGGCATTGGGCAAAGGCTTCTGCCAATAACATGGGCTCCAGAATGGTGGTAACCGGGGTTGGAGCAGGTAAATATGAGCCTGACAGAAATATGACACGGGCAGAGTTTGCCACTGTAATTGTAAAGGCTCTGGGTCTTGAACCCGGGATTGGTTCAAGCAGCTTCAGTGATGTGGACTCAGCTATGTGGTACAGTGGATACATCAAAACTGCCGTAGCTTATGGAATCATTAAGGGATATAATGCCAATACTTTTGGACCTGAGGATATGATCACCCGTGAGCAGGCTTTTACAATGCTTGCCAATGCCATGAAGACCACAGGTTTGAATGCAGCTCTTGCCGACATCGATATGGATTCCCTGCTTGGAACCTATGAGGATGGGGCACGTGTGGCGAAATACGCAGGCAGCAGTACTGCTGCCTGCATCAAAACAGGTATTGTTTCCGGCAGGAAGAACAATATACTTGCTCCAAAGGACTATGTGACACGGGCAGAGGTTGCGGTTATGGTTGAAAAGCTGTTGCAGAAATCCAAGCTCATTTGATGCGCCAAAAGCTTTTTACCTTAAGACAGTTAAATATAACCAATCAATGAAAGGAGGGGGGCCGTGGGCCTCCCTCCTTTCATTGTACCGAAGGTACTGTTTGGTACATCTGGAATGTATTTAATTATAAACGCATGTTTACTGTAATCCTTATATGCACTATAATAAATATTATCTGGTATATGAGGTTATAATAATATGCTAAAAAGAGTATTAAATAGGGTATTGGCTTTATTCAACGGCATCAGGAATAAGTTTAATAATTTTAAAATCGGAGCCCGCTTCACCTTGATTTATAGTCTGATATCTGTTTTTTCCATATTGATGAGCAATGTGCTTTTTCAGGAAATATACTCAGGTATAGCATTAGACAAGGTAAGTGAAGTTTCCATCCAAACCCTTTATTCCATCAGGACCAGCTTGAACATCACAATATCAAATATAAGCAATTACTCAAAAATGATTATATCCGATGATGATTTGCAGATACTTTTAAGAAGAGGAAACATGTACTCCGACTTGAACATTCAGAAAAAAGTGGGTACATATTTAAATAAACTTACGCAGGAAACACCGTACATATCTTCTGTATACATTTTTGATGCCTCCGGTAATGAGTATTCGGTGGGCAGCCAGGATGATTTGAAATTTATTCCGGAAAAAATCCAGGACGCCGCCTGGTACAAATCAGTTCTTGACAAAAAAGGCTCCTACATATTGAGTCTCAACGGCGGAGGCGACTTCAGGCACGACCCCGAGGATAATTTTATCTCCATGATCAGGCTTATCAGAGATATCAATACCACAGAGGCGCTTGGAGTATTGATAATTAACATATCTGCAAATACCTTCAAGGATTCCTTTGCAAATATAACCAGCAATTATACCACAGATATTACAATACTTGACCAGAATAATAACAGCATAATAAAATCCAACGGTGTTGATATGGATACAGGTGATCTGGCAGAGTTATTTAACAATCAAAAACAGGGTTTTTTAATCAGGAATGTTAATAATACGGAATACCTGTTATCATATCTGCTTGAAGACAGGTATGGCTGGAAGATAGTCAGTGCCATGCCGGTCAAGGAATTGTCCAATGAAACGTCGGTTCCGGGTTTGATTGGGTTTGCAATAATTATGATAAACAGCGTGCTGCTGTTCATCGGAACTATTTTCACCTCCAGAATGATTACCATACCTATAAAAAAGCTTCTAAAATCCATGAAGGGTGTGGAAAAAGGCGAATTTAACGAGGTTAGCATCAAAACCGGCAAGGATGAGATTGGACAGCTGAGGGATGGGTATAACATAATGATCCTCGAAATTCAAAACCTCATAAAGCGAGTGATAACGGAACAGAAGGTAAAAAGAAAGGCAGAGCTCAATGTATTGCAAGCCCAGATAAAGCCACATTTCCTTTATAATACTCTGGACTCCATAAACTCTCTGGCCCTCATGGGAGAAACCTCCTCGGTGTGCAATCTGGTGGAGGCTTTGGGCAGCTACTACCGCATAAGCCTGAGCAAGGGGAAGGAGGTTATAACCGTCGGTCAGGAAATAGACATGGCTGAAAACTATCTGAAGATTCAGAAAATGAGATATCCTGATTTGTTTACAGCACATTTCATCCTTGATGAAAAATGCAACAGCTACAAAATTCTGAAGCTGGTTTTACAGCCTCTTGTGGAAAACTCCCTGTATCATGGTATCAGAAACAAGGATGGGGGCGGTGTCATAACCTTAAAGACAGAACATTTGATTGACAGTATACGGATTACAATAGAAGATGATGGTATTGGCATGTCCAAAGAACATATAGCTCAAATTTTAGGAAACAGCACAGAGGCAAATGATACAAGCTTTGGTCTCAAGGGCACAATTGAACGGCTTT
This sequence comes from Bacillota bacterium, assembly GCA_023400235.1. GTDB lineage: Bacteria > Bacillota > Clostridia > Acetivibrionales > DSM-1351 > Ruminiclostridium. The sequence goes on along the minus strand of JAEXFI010000043.1, from coordinate 58,317 downwards.
CTATTTTTTACGGTACCGAGGACTGTTTTCATATTGAAAGTGAAGAGGGTATTGGGACCAGAATAACAATTTTGATACCTGTTGATAATGGAAATGGAGAATATAATCATGCCTAGTTTAAAAATTTTTATAGTTGATGATGAATACCTGATCAGGAATCTTATAAAAATGCGTATCAAGTGGGAAGAGCTGGACATGGAAATTGTGGGTGAGTCTCCTGATGCAAGACAGGCTCTGGAAATGATTGATGCTTTGGTACCTGATATCATTTTTACTGATATTTGCATGCCTTTTATGGATGGAATCGAATTCAGCAAAAATGTAATTGAAAAGTACCCCCACGTTAAAATTGTGGTTATAACCGGCCATGATGAATTTGATTATGCAAAGAGGAGCATAAAGCTCGGCATATCAGATTTTCTCTTGAAGCCCATCAATGCGGAGGAGATAAAAAGGGTTGCACTGGAATTGAAAAGAAAAATAGAAGCCGAGCGGACTCAAATCAAGGCATATGAGAAGCTGAAACAGCATTTGGAGCAGAATCTTCCCTACCTTAAGGAAAAGTTTATGATTCAGCTTTTACAGGGTGAACTGAGCACAGGTGAGATAGCGGATAAATTGGTGTACTTCCGGCTGGATGTAAATCCTGAATACGATTACTTTCAAACGGCTGTGGTGGAAGTCAGCAGTTCAATTAAGGTGAAGGATGCGGGAGAGGAAAACAGTATCCTCCTGGATATTAAGTGTGCCGAACGCATACGTCAGATTACAAGGGAAGATGATTATACATGGACTTTTTTTGACAACAGCAGGAAAATTGTACTTATGAGCAATAATGAAGCACTGGATCTTACCGATTGCTGCGAAGCAATAAAAACCATGATTATTAACAGCTGCAACTGTTTTGTGTGTATTGGCATCGGAAGCAGGGTTCACGGTATTGAAAATATAAAAATTTCGTATCATGAAGCTTGTGATGCTCTAAATTACAAGGTTGTCATCGGCAAAAACCAGGTTATAAACTACTCGGATATAACCTATAGCAATGAGGTGTCCAGAAGAAGCATACCCAACAAGGCAGAAAAGATAGATTTTTATATTAAAGCAGGTATGAAGGAAAAAATGTATGAGCTGATTGAAGAGCTCTTTGCAGAAGACTGTTATTGTTCGGCAGTAACTGTGGAAAATTTGCGCCTGGAAGCCTTTGATGTGCTGTCAGCCTGTATGCATGTCCTCCTGGAACTTAAAATTGATGGGTCCAGCCTGTGGGAATATCCTACACAGGCTTATGAACAGGTTTCAAGAATAGATAACCTGGTTGAATTAAAGAGCTATATTAAAAGCTTGATTACCAGAGTTATAAACAAGGTGCACTGTATTAATGAAAAAAAAGCCAATTCTTTAATTATGCAGATTTGTGAATACATACAAAGCAATATGAGTAATTCGGAGCTTTCACTTTCGGTGGTGGCCAAAGAGTTCTTTATCAGTTCCAGCCACTTGTGCCGTTTGTTCAAGCAGGGAACCAACCAGACTTTTGTGGAATATCTCACAAAGGTCAGGATGGAGAGCGCCGTTAAAATTCTTATGGAGACCAATCTTAAAGTGTATGAGATAGGTGAAAGAATAGGAATAAACGACTCTCACTATTTCAGTATAATATTTAAAAAATATACTGGCTGCAGCATCAATGAATTCCGAAAAAACTCAAAAGCATAATTCTATAAGCATTATCCATAATACCAGTAGGATATCTTAATAAATAGTTCTTCCATGCTAAGATTTTGAATGTAAAAAGCAAAATAATGAATCGAGTTATATAAATGTACCAGTTATAATTATATACAAGCTGAAGTTAAATTTAACTGAGGGAGAACAAACAATGAGCAGGTTAATGAGAATTATTTTGTTAACGGTAATTGTGATTTCTTTATTATTCAGCCAGACTGCATGCGCTATAACAATGCAATTCAATAAAACCCCTCGGGAAAATGTATCTTCAGAGCAGGAGACATTGATTTTGTGGCATCAATGGGTAAATGTGTCCAATAAAAAGACAAACCCGTTAAAGGATGCAATCAGAGAATGGAATGTTCAAAATCCAGGCACCCAGATTAAAGAGGTAAGCTGGAATGGTGAGCAGTATAAATCAAAAATAAGAACTGCACTGGCAGCAAATGAAGCTCCGGATTTGTTTTATATGTGGGGAGGCAGCTTTGTAGAGCCGTATATCTCAGGAGGAAATATACTTCCTCTGGATACATATATAAATGTGGGAACCTTGGATAAGCTGGTTCCTGGAGCAGTAGACTACTGCAGGTTTGAAGGAAAGATATACAGTCTGCCCATGTATATTTTTATTGCCAGTTTATACTGTAATACTCAATTATTTGAGCAGGCAGGTGCAAAAATTCCCAAAACATATGACGAGCTTTTGGAAGCCGTGAATAAATTGAGAGCCAAAGGAATAATACCTGTTGTGGTAGGTGAAAAGGACCGTTGGACAGGTATGTATTGGTATAACATACTTGCCATGCGGCAGGCAGGCAATCAGGTGTGCCTGAATGCCCTTGACAATCCTGCTCAGTTTGAAAATCAAGCCTTTGAAGCTGCCGCTGACAAGCTGCTGCAGCTTGTAAACGCAAAAGCCTTTAATAACGACGCCTTGAGCACCAGTTTCAATGATATGGTGGCTGAATTCTCACAGGGGAAGGCGGCAATGATGTATCAGGGAAATTGGGTGGAATCCACTATAGAAGAATTAGGCTCCGCAACTAAAAAATATGTAACTGTGGTACCTTTTCCTGTTATAAACGGCGGAAGTGGGACATTGGCAGAGTTTTACGGAGGAAGTGCGGACGGGTTTTATGTAAATATTAATACAAGGTACAGGCAGGAGGCTGTTAACGTACTGGAATTTATCAGTGAAAAGGCCGGTAAAGAAGGGTATCTAAGCGGAGCGGGTTTCTCTTGCTGGAAAACAGATGATTTGGATAAATCCCAGATGTCTCCCATCTCCAAGCAATCCTTGAAGCTGATGGAAACCGGAACGTCTTTTGTCAACTGGTGGGATACCATCCTGCCGGCAGCTGACGCTGAGACACACAAGGACCTTGTTGCCGAGCTGTTTGCAGGAAGAATGTCTTCAAAAGAATTTGTAAGGAAAATGGCCGGACTTAACAAGTCGGTTTATTAAAATCTACTCACATTATCTATAAAAACTCATAAGTCAACTAAATATAAAAATCATATAAGGAGAGTATGAAATGCTTACAAATGTGGACACCACACTCAAACCAAAGCTTTCGAAACGCCGGGGTGGCTTTTTGAAAGAATTGGTGACCAACAAAGCAATGTTTCTTATGCTTTTACCTCCGTTTATTTTGGTAGTCATCAACTATTATCTGCCCATGTTCGGGATAATTTTGGCTTTCAAGGAGTTCAACTACCAGGATGGGTTTTTGCACAGTCCCTGGGCGGGAATCAAAAACTTCGAGTTTTTGTTTAAATCTGATGCGGCATGGAGAATCACAAGAAATACCATAGGCTATAATCTTGTTTTCATTGCATTAAACTTATTTTTTGCAGTAGCTATAGCGCTTATACTCAATGAGTTGAGAAATAAGGTGGCGGCTAAAATGTACCAGTCAGTAATATTCCTTCCGTATTTTTTATCATGGGTGGTGGTAGCCTACCTTGTGCTTGCCATACTCAGTCCGGAAGGTCTTTATAACAAATCCATCGCACCTTTGCTCAACCTCACAGCCATAGACTGGTACACACAGCCTCAGTTTTGGCCGTTTATACTGCCTTTTGTAAATCTGTGGAAGAACATCGGGTATGGAATTGTCATATATCTGGCCGGTATCACCGGAATCGACCAGGAATACTATGAAGCGGCGGTTCTGGATGGCGCAAGCAAATTGCAGCAGATACGTTCAATAACAATTCCTTTTTTGGTGCCCTTGATGATTGTAACTACAATAATGGCATTAGGAAACATATTCCGCTCGGATTTCGGACTGTTCTACCAGGTGCCTATGCAGCAGGGGCTGCTTCAGGAAACCACGGATGTACTGGATACATATATATACAATGCCTTGATTTACAGCGGCGATTTGGGTATGTCATCGGCGGCGGGCTTCTATCAGTCCGTTGTAGGCTTTTTCCTGGTGCTGTTTGCCAACTGGTCGGTAGGCAAAATCAGTGCTGAAAACAAAATATTTTAAGCAAGGAGAAAAACTATGAAGATTAAAGCATCCAGGTCATCCTTTCATTCAAACTCAATTTCTCGTGTTTCAAATGCAATATTCAACTGCGGTTTTATTATATACTGCGTTGTGTGTCTGGCACCGCTTCTTTTGATATTCATGGTGTCCATCACCAGCGAGAGCTCTCTTGTGACGAACGGGTATTCATTTTTTCCCACTGAGATCAGCTTCACTACTTACAAGTACCTGTTTATGGATTCTGAAAAACTATTCAGGGCATACGGTATTACTATCGGAGCTTGTATTATAGGAACATTTTTCAGTGTACTGCTGACTATGATGTATGCATACCCAATATCCAGGAAGTCATTTAAGTACAGGAACTTCTTTTCTTTCTTTATGTTTTTTACCATGCTGTTTCAGGGAGGGCTGGTTCCATGGTATATCCTGTATACCAAATATCTTCACCTTCAGAATAACCCTGCGGTGCTGGTTATTCCTGCCCTGCTGAATGCATTTAATGTATTGATAATGAAGACCTTTTTTAATACAAATCTGCCCGATTCAATTCTGGAGTCTGCCAGAATCGACGGTGCCAGCGAATTCAGGATTTTTTATACCATTGTGGTACCCCTGTCGACTCCTGCAATTGCTACTGTTGGGCTGTTTGCCATGCTGGCGTACTGGAATGACTGGTATCTGTGCCTGCTTTTCATCAATGATGCGAAATATTTCAATCTCCAGTATTCAATGTATCAGGCCCTGCGTTCTGTAGAGTTTTTAACCTCCTCCCACGCGGTTTCCATAGGTAACACTTCCAGTGAGCTTGCCAAGCTGCCTGCGGAGACCTTGCGTATGGCTATGGCTATTCTAGGTATAGGGCCTATAGTTTTTGCTTACCCGTTCTTCCAGAAATATTTCATCAAGGGTCTCACCATTGGTGCAGTAAAAGGTTGATTCCGGTAGCTTGGTTTAGTAGTTTACCGGTCAATATATCATTTTCATATTAAAGGAGGAAAATAAATGAATAAAATGAAAAAGATGGGATGTTTTGTGTTTGCCCTGGTATTTATTTGCAGTGTTATTTTAACAGGCTGCGGCAACTCACAGAATAGCAGTACGTCATCTTCAACAAACAGCCTTGCTTCAGCGGGTGACAGTTCCAGCTCAGGGGACAGTAAGGCTCCAGCTTTGAAACCCTACGAACTGAACTGCTACTTCCTGGCTCCTCAGACAAAGGATCTCCCTTTGGTTCAGGCGGAGGCAAGTAAGCTTTTAACTGAAAAGATTAATGCAACCATCAAGCTTAATTACTTTTTCTGGGATAATTATCAGGACAAACAGAAGCTGGTAGTAGCTTCCGGCGAAAAGATTGATGTCATGTTTTCACCTTCCTGGTGGGGCTGGAGTACGTTTGTAGCTCAGAAGGCATGGCTGGATCTGGATGAACTGCTGGCACAATACGGAAAAGATATTACAAAAAATATCAATCCTGCGTATTTAAAGGCACCGGTTATTAACGGCAAACTCTATGCAATCCCTACCAACAAGGATATGTTCGGGGTAGGCGGAGTACTTGTCAACAAAGCATTAGCAGAAAAGTACAACTTTGATTTTTCAAATATAAAGACACCTGCTGATTTTGAACCCATGCTGCAGACGATTAAAGAAAAGGAACCTGGAATAGTACCTTTCCTGTCTTCACAAGGTGACCATGTTTCTTACTTCACTCAGGACGCATTGGTGCATATATCACAGACAGAGGTTCCAGTAGGCTATCAGAAGACCGATGGAGATATCAAGATTGTAAATCTTCAGGAAACACCTGAGTATGTGAATACAGTTAAAATGACCAGAGAATGGTACAACAAGGGATACATAAACAAGGATGTTGCTACACTTAAGGACGGTATGCCTGTAAAGAAAGCTCAAAAGGCATTTATGTGGGCAGAACAGCTGAAGCCTGGTAAGAACGATGAGATGAAGGCTCAGTTGGGATATGACCTGATACAGGTAAATGCATATAAGGATATTCCTTACTATGCCACAACCGGTGACCTGACAAATTCCATGCTGGTTATTCCAAGAAGCTCAGAAGATCCTGCAAGAGCTATGATGTTTATTAATTTGCTGTTCAGCGACAAGCAAGTAAAGAATCTTCTTGATTGGGGTATTGAAAACAAGCACTATAAGAAGATCGGTGAAAACCAGATTGACTTTGCAGATGGCGTAACAGCTGATAATTCAGGCTATACAGGTATCGCACAGTGGGCAATGGGCGGAGATCAGTTCCTTGATTACCTGTGGGCAAACGAGAGTCCGGATAAATGGACCAAGATGAAAGAGTTCAATGAATCTGCAAAAGCTGAAAAGCTTTTGGGTTGGGTATATAATCCGGAAGCTGTAAAAACAGAAATTGCTACTTTAGCGACTGTAGGTAAGAATATGGGTAATCCGTTAAACGAAGGTATCGTTGATTATGACAAGTATTATCCAAAGATGAAGGAATCACTTGAAAAGGCTGGTATCAACAAGGTTTGCGCTGATGCACAAAAACAGGTTGATGATTTCTTAGCCTCACAAAAGTAATTCATAAGGAATAAACCCTGGAGCTGCTTCAAGCATAATGGAATTACATTATGTTTGAGGCAGCTCTTTTTTAGAATATAAGAATTTATATATTTTAAAACAGGTTCGTCGAAGGGGGAAGTAGTTCCCCCTAGCGAACAAGAAAATTTGCTGCACATCACACCAATAGGCACTGTAAAAACTGAGAGCAGCGAATTTTCTTGAACGGTGCTTCCCAGATGCTGTTATAAGATATTATTAGCTGGCACTATAAAAAAATAATACACAAATTTGATAATTTTCGTTTGTCCTTTAAATTAAAAAGCTACCTCAGAAGAGATAGCTTTAATCAAAAGAAATTTAAGCAAGATAAACATTAGTTGCTTGCATGCCACGTTGACCTTTTTCTATATCAAAGTTCACTCTTTGACCTTCATCCAAGCTTTTGTAACCACTTGACTGGATTGAAGAAAAATGAACAAATACATCATCTCCACCATCCACGGTAATAAACCCAAATCCTTTTTCTGCGTTGAACCATTTTACTGTACCATTATTCATATTGGTACCTCCATCAATTTTATTATATTTCGATGTAAAAAATAAAAACACACATCGTTATAAATGATATTAAAATCATTTACAATAATGTGTGCAAATAATTATCACCTTTAAAATACTTTCATATTATACCACATATCTAAGAGTACGTCAAATTATTTGACAATAATTCAATAAACAGGAAATATTCAAGAGAACAGGGACTGCTGAAATACTTTAATAGTTACCTTGAATAAGTATATAATAAAGTCAGCACATTATAGTACCTAATACGGGGAGGAATGGAATTGTCAAAACACAGAATCTATACCATGAGTGTTGCAAGCGTATATCCGCTCTATATTTCAAAGGCTGAAAGAAAAGGACGAACCAAGGCAGAAGTTGATGAAATCATCCGCTGGCTGACCGGATATACCCAGGAGGGCTTAGAGGAACAATTGGAGAAGCAGACGGATTTTGAGACATTTTTTAATGATGCTCCCTTGCTGAATCCGTCAAGAACTCTTATAAAGGGGGTTATCTGCGGTGTCAGGGTGGAAGAAATAAAAGAGCCCACCATGCAGGAAATCAGATATTTGGACAAATTGATTGATGAATTGGCTAAAGGAAAGGCTATGGAAAAGATACTGAGAGATAAATAATTGCAGGCTCAAGGTTATAATAAGAATGACTGCTTAATATTTATGTCCCCGGAGCAGACAGGAGGATAAAATATGATAAATTTTAAGGTTGCTTTATTGCAGCTTTTACCTCAGGATACCCTGGACGGGAATATGAAAAAAGGATGGGAATTTTGCAGAAGAGCGAAAGAAATGGGTGCAGACCTTGCATTATTTCCCGAAATGTGGAGCGTGGGCTATAATATTCCGGAAGGCCTTGAGGAGTTGAATGCACACGCCGTATCCGCCCACAGCGACTTCGTCGGTTCCTTTGGTAAGCTGGCAAAGGATCTTGATATGGCCATCGGTATAACTTTTCTTGAAAAGTATGTGCCGCTGCCGAGAAATACACTGTGCCTGTTTGACCGCTTCGGAAACAAGGTGCTTACATACGCTAAGGTACACACCTGCGATTTCAGTGATGAATGCAGGCTTACAGCAGGCGAGGATTTTTATGTGGCTGACTTAAATACTGCACAGGGAGACATAAAAATAGGCGCTATGATTTGCTATGACAGGGAATTTCCCGAAAGTGCCAGAATACTTATGCTCAAGGGTGCCGAGATTATTTTGGTGCCAAACGCCTGCCCAATGGAAATAAACCGAATTTCGCAGCTGAGGGCAAGAGCCTTTGAAAACATGGTTGGTATTGCCACAGTCAATTATCCCCTGGGTCAGCCTGACTGCAACGGTCACTCTACAGCTTTTGACGGAATTGCATACAGGCCTGACGAACCTGGCTCCAGAGACACTCTTATCCTTGAGGCTGGGGAACGGGAGGGAGTCTATATAGCAGATTTTCCTATTGAGGAAATAAGGGAATACAGAAAGCGGGAGGTTCACGGAAACGCTTACCGCCATCCCCGAAAATACGGGCTGCTTGTTTCAGAAGCTATTGAAGAACCCTTCATCAGAAAGAATTACAGAAAGTAGTAAAAAATCAAGGAGGTTGCATATGAGCATATCGAAAAAAACGGTCAAGGATATTAGTTAAGAGATGAGTCCTGATGCTATGGCCGAAATAACTTCCAATCAAAATATTTCAGATAACTGGAAGGGCTATGATATAGGACCGAAGTCCATAGAGCTATTCAAAAATGTACTCTCCACTGCCAGGACAGTTTTTTGGAACGGGCCTGTGGGAGTATTTGAAATGCCTAATTTTGCAAAAGGCACTTTTGCTCTGGCACAGACTATTGCCGGCTTAATCGATGCATGTACCGTTATTGGCGGAGGGGACAGCGTTTCTGCTGTAAATAAGGCAGGACTAGCTGATAAAATGTCGCATATTTCTACAGGCGGAGGTGCTTCCCTGGAGCTTGTTGAAGGCAAAATCCTTCCAGGTGTTGCGGCACTCAACAATAAATAGCATAATTTCAGCCGACAGGCCGCCTGCCTTGCACTTGGATAAGATATAAAGGTGTATGTAATGTTAAGATGCCGTCAAGACCCATGCTTTGGAGGTATAATAATGCAAATAAATGAACTTTGTAATTTGATTGACATGCCAAAAGAAGTTCAAGATAAGGTAGTCATATATGAAAATGAAATAGATTTCAAAAATATAGAAGCTGAAATAGCTCAAATGGATAATCCTGAAACCTGGGAAAAAGCAATAAAGAGCCTTGCGGAGTTTCTGGCACCGGATGAGCATGGCCTGAAGCTGTTGACATGCCAACTGCATGCAGCTTGCATTACCTGTGAAAAATATAAGGCAATGGGAATTTCAGAGAATATATTTATTAGTACCATGAAATTTTTTTCAAGATTTTTGTATTGTCATAAAAAAACATATGGTGAGTATAAGTATGTTTGGGGATGGTGGGCCGTAAGACTGATTTCGATGCAAGAATTTCGCATCGGTGATTTAGAGTATGAAATGATAATACAAGAGGATAAAAAGTTAATAAGCATCCATATTCCATCAGACTCCAATATGGATAGCAGTAATCTTAGAAAATCTTACCTGGAGGCCAGGAGTTTCTTCGGAGAATACTATCCTGACTTTGCAGGGGCAGATATGATTTGTGGGTCCTGGCTGCTTGCGCCTGCATTAAGGAAACTTTTACCGAGTGACTCCAGGATTATACAGTTTCAGAATTCATTTGTGCTGACCAGCCAGGAGAATGACAGCCCCGGTTTTCTTGATTGGGTTTATGGAAGAAGGGACATACCCCTTGAAAACTTACCGGAAGAGACCACTTTGCAGCGGAAATTAAAGCAATATCTTTTAAATGGCGGTAAAGTGGAGTGGGCAAACGGAATATTGATTTCAAATCCTTTTCAATAACCGAGGAATACTTTAATAGCCTTTTTACTGCATATGCCCATACAAGAAGACCGCAAGCGGAAATGAGGGGAATAGAACAAAGGGGCACTTATAACTGACGAATAAACATACGGAACCCGAATATAATAATATGGAGGTGCGTATTTTATGAAAAGGATTAATTGGTTCCAACTTCTTGTTATCATACTGATTACCCAGTTGACAGGTGTTCTTGGCAGCTTGCTGTCCGGCAGCACAGGGCAGGTCTATACTTCATTTATAAAACCTCCGCTGTCACCTCCAGGTTGGCTTTTCGGAGTTGTTTGGCCTGTGCTTTATCTTTTGATGGGGATTGCGGCGTATCTGATTTATCAGGCCCCCGAGACACCTGAACGACAAAAGGCAATCACTTTGTACTGGGTGCAGCTTTTGATAAATTTTCTTTGGCCCATAGTATTTTTCCGTTTTCAGTGGTATTGGTTATCTGTGGCAGTTATTCTTCTGCTGGATGTGTTGGTCTTGACCACTGCCATATGGTTTTTCAGGCTTAATAAGGTGGCGGGGTGTCTGATGCTTCCTTATGTGCTTTGGATAATTTTTGCCACTTATTTGAACATTGGAATCGCAGTATTGAACTGACGAAGGTGTAGTGAATCCTTTCAATAGCTCTCTTCCCTCATGCTTCCAGATTAAAAATAGAGATAATAATAAATACTGATTTTGAGCAAGCTATTGTCTGGAGGTGTTAAATATGAATGGAAATGTGGAATTGTTAAATTATATTTACCAAAATGCCGAGATGGGGAAAACTACTATCAGCCAATTAATTGGTATTTCTCAAGATGAGGAGTATAAGAAGCTGCTCCGGTCTCAACTTCAGGAATATACATCTATTTATGGCAGTACCGATAAAAAATTAAGAGAACTAAATAAAGATGCAAAAAATATCAATGCTTTTTCAAAAGTAACAACCTATGCCATGATTAATTTAAAGACATTAGTAAACAAGTCCTCGTCTCACATTTCTGAGATGCTGATACAGGGCAGTACAATGGGGATTATTGATTTAACAAAGAAGTTGAAAGAGTATGCCGATGCAGACCAGGAGATAATTTCTCTGGCAAATAAACTGCTTGAGTTTGAGCAAAATAATGTGGAAGAATGCAAAAAATATCTTCAATGAAATCATTATTATATGAAAAATTATTAATATGGTAATTGGTAATGCTGCTTTTGGGAATTTTAGGCGATATAGACCATATTTCAGACATAAATGCAAAAACGCCTTATTTTTTGTGTATTGTGTATATAGAAGATTATGATATGTTAACGGCTAACTGGCACAAGTTAAGAATATGTACCAGTTAGCCGTTAATTATTAAATAAGTCCGGATTTAAGCAACAGCTTTTCTACCAGGACGGCAGTCTCTGCGCGGGTAATGTTGGTCTTAGGAGCCAGAAGGTTCCCAGGTCTGCCCGAGACGATACCTGTTTTGAGGCAGGCTGCCATACTGCTGCCTGCGTATTTTGCCACCCTTGCCCCATCCTCGTAGGTTCCAAGCAGGGAAGCTATATCGCTGTCCGTAAGGTCTGCATTCAAACCAGTGGTATTCATGGCATTGGCAATCATAGTTATAGCCTGCTCACGGGTAATGCTGTCCTCAGGTCCAAAGGTCGCTGCATTATAGCCTTTAATGATTCCATAGGATACGGCAGTCTTGATGTATCCGCTGTACCACATGGAGGAGTTCACATCGCTGAAGCTGCTTGAGCCCATCCCTGGTTTAAGACCCAGAGCTTTAACAATAATGGCGGCGAACTCTGCCCGTGTTATAGCCCTGTCAGGATTGTAGCTGTTCTCTCCAATGCCCTTCACAACCATTCTGGAGCCCATATTGTTGATGGCATTCTTAGCCCAGTGCCTGGTCACGTCGGAGAACTCCAAGGGATTCCATATTACGGAGTAAGTGCTGTTTGTCAAGCTGTTGATGACTGCGTAGTATTTTCCATCAATGATTGTGACCCGGGTGGGCACATGATATACTGTTCCGTCAGGAGCGACCACAACACCGGTGGTGATCTTCGACGGATCAACTCCCTCAGGGATGGCAATCATCCTTTCCACATATGCGTTGAAGTTGCCGACGTCTACTGTTTTTTCACCATAGGCACAGCTGATGTTGAAATCCACTGCAGGTGCCATGACAGAGAAGCCGGTCTTTTCACCCGCCCTTTCCACAACTTTAACCATGGTACTGGAGGGCTTGGATATGCTTACCGTTACTGTGATGTCTGAGAGAGATACGTTGGTGCCCAGTTGCTGGGATACTGCAGCTATGTTGATTTCAGAAGCGGGTAAGGTATAGGTTGAGGTTCCGGTGTGGATTATGAGTGTAGCAGACTTGTCCTCCATGGAACGAACCATCTCACCGGTCAGCTTGCCGGCGGCCTTATCAGGGCTGCCCGTCACCGGAATTTCCACCCTGGCGCCGCTTTTTTCAGTGGCAAGGAGGGCTTTGAGCTTTTCGGAGTCCACGGTTACGGTTTTGACTGTCCGGCCGTCGGAACCGGTATCGGTCTTTGTAGAACCTGCTGACTTGGGCTGCCCATTTACAAGTACAGCCGTTTCCTCAGTTCCGCCTGAATTTCCCGAGTTACCCGAGTTGCCGGGAGAGGGGGTTGAACCGCCGCTGCTGGTTACAGTCCAATTGGCAGTGATGATGACATTGGCGGCGGGCATGGTGAAGGTGGTGCTGGCGCTGTTTGCATCGGCAAAGGAGCCGCCTGAGGCAGTCCAGCTGCTGAAGGTGTATCCGCTTTTTGTGCCCGCGCTGACAGTTACCGCTGTACCGGCTGAATGGCTGCCTCCTCCCGCTGCTCCTATACCGCCGTCAATTATGTTCAGGGTATAGGTGACAGGTTCAGTGCCAAAGAGAGGATAGCCCAGGTTTTCATTACTTGCATCCATCTTCCAGGTGGAGATGGTTCCATAGGTATCTCTTAATTCATCCACGTTGCTGTTGAGGGTTTGGACAAAGTCCGGGGCCCTCATCTCTGCCTCCGTCATGGCTGTAGTTCCATCTGTTGTACCCCTGGCATTCGCACTTTGTTCTTTGTAGCCTATTCCGGCAACCGCAGTATTGCTTAGCCAGTATACATCTTCTATTGTCTCATTGGGGCCGGGCTCACTTTTTCCAATGATGCCTCCCACATAAGCAGTAGCATTGTCTTCAGCATTTGCTGAAAGAGTACCTGTGCTGTAGCAGTTTTTTATGGAAGACTCAATATTCTTCCCTGTAATTCCGCCCATATATGCCTCAGCATACATGCCGGATACATCCGCTGTCACAGTGCCTGTATTATAACAGTTGACAATGGTCAGGTCGGCGTCAAAATTCTCTCCTGCAATACCGCCTGCCACACAATAGCTGCCGGAGGAAGAGATGGTGCCGGAATTATAGGAATCCTGGATATGCCCCTTTAAGTTGTTTCCCACTATACCGCCGGCAATCACGCCCTCTACCGTACCGGTATTGTAACAGTCCTCAATTGTTCCTCTGAAGCTAAAGCCTGCTATTCCACCTGCATAGGATTCCGGATTGCCGGTTGCCACGTTTCCTCCTGTAAGTCCGAGGTTTTTCACCGTCCCTCCGCTGATATATCCAAACAGGCCGGCATATTCAGCGTCTCCATCCATAAAGAGGCCGCTGATAGTATGACCATTGCCGTCAAAGACCCCCTTGAAGGTGGTGAGATAACCTGTGCCGATTGGAACCCATTCCTCAGGGCTACCGGTAATATCTGCGTTGAGTATGATATTGCCGGTAAGCTTGTAATGGCTGCCCCCAAAGCTGTCGTTCAGGTAATTGACACGATCGGACATTTCCTTCAGTTGCTCCTGAGAAGAGATCAGATAGGGAGCTTCTTCGGTACCCGAGCCTGAAAAGCTTACAGGAGCAGGAGAAATTTTGATGTCGGTTGCCTTGGTATTTGTATTATAGACATAGAAGGATCCAAAGCTTGACAACGGCACAGTGTATTCCGTATCATCCTTTTGTAGAGCTATCATGCATTTGTCCATTATACTGGCAGTAGAACACACTGCAAAGGACAGTGGGGCAGAGGGTGAAGAAGCTGCATAAACAGTACCATTTGAGAATCTTGCGTAATCTCCGTAAGCATAAATACCAGAACTGAGAGCTGTGGCAGAGTTACCAATAACCCTTAGGTTTCCGCCGGTGACGGAGACCTCACCAGTTCCGTATATACCATAGCTTTCACTTCCCAGAGCCCCTCCCTCGGCAGTGATATTTCCGCCGCTGATGCTCATAGGACCTCTTTTGGTATACAAGCCGACGCTTTTTTCGGAAGCCTCTCCGCCTGCGGTGCTGATGTCTCCGCCGCTGATGCTTATAGAACCGCTCTCTGAGGACAGGCCGGCGCTGAGGGTGTTCGCTCGCCCTCCCGCAGCTATAATAGTTCCGCCCAATATGTTAAGACTATAATATGCGGTAAGTGCTACACTTGAATAATTGTTGGAATTGCCGCCGGTGACTCTAAGCATACCGGTGCTTCCCGTTATGGTCAGTTCGCCAAGGCCGTAGATGGAGATAGCCATTTCCGAGTCGTTATAGGTACTCTCCACGGTATTGATGGTATCATCCGCCAGCACAATTGTGGAACCACCTGGAAGCATTATTGCGAAGGCTTCGTTGGTGCTAAGGTTAATACCGTGCAGTACAAGGGTTTTTGCGGCGTAGGTGCCGTTGGAGTTCTTGTACCAGGACCAGCCCTCTCCAGTGTCTGTTATGTCGCTTTGTGCGGGATTCCTATAGCTTGGCCCCCCGTTGACATTGGTATAGGAAACGCTGGTGTCTGCCAGATTTAACATTGAGGTACGCACTGAGGTGCCTCCGGCCACAGCCTGTGGCGTGATTCCTGGAAAGGGTGCCAGCAGCACGCACAGGATCAGCAGGAGGCTTAACACCTTTTGATTAGCTTTTTTCATAATCTTCTCCTTAGGGTAATTTTTTTTCTTTCGACATATTCTGCTATAGCGGTTTTGGCTATTTCAGAATATTAAATTGATTATGGGAATTAGTGCATCTTGACTTCTGATTCTGACACCTCCTTCTCACTCACATGAATTTGGCTGATTATGTACAATCAGAGATTTACTAATTATTATACTTTTTGGTAATAAACAAAAAATAAACATTGAGACACATTACTTCTGCACCTGGGCTATCCAAACTGCCATATCCAAACTGCTTCAATATAGAATCTTGTTGTTCCTTGTCGAAACATGTATAATGGACTCAAAATATGAAAACTGAATAATAGCTGTGATTCATTAATATAACAGGGAGTGGAAGGGTTTGGCTAAAAGGATTTTAGCAGTTAGCTTGATAATATTAATCGCCTTTTTGATGATTCCCTGGTCAATTTCCAGGGATAATGATCAGCTTGAACAAAGAGCACAAGCCGTAAAAGGCAGCATGGACCTTGAACAATGGAATATAAAGGCTGACAGCGTGATTGAACTCAATGGAGACTGGGAATTTTACTGGGATCAATTGCTGACACCGGAGGATTTCCGAAAGGAAGAAAATGCGAAGCCAGCTTTAACCGGGTATATGCACGTACCCTCCCAATGGAACGGGAAAAGGCTCAATGGAATTACCTTGCCTGTTCATGGGAGTGCCACTTACAGGCTTGTCTTAAAGAATCTGCCCTCTGATCGGGTTTACGGTTTGAAAAAGAATATTATCCGTTTTTCCAGCAGGATATTTATCAACGGTGTTAAATTCATGGAAGACGGAAACCCTTCAAAAAGGGCTGAGGAGTATAGATCCGGCAATTTGCCTCAAATCGGGTTTTTTAATCATAGCGGGGGCGACCTGGAAATTCTGATTCAAGTAGCCAACTATGAGTATTACAATTCTGGAATCCCTGTCTCTATAAATATCGGAGAGCAATCGGCCATGAACGAGGCACAGCAAAAAAACAGCCTGATCGAGTTTAGTGTTTTTGTCATGTTAGGGACCATTGCACTGATTTATCTTATATTTTTCATAACGGCGGCATTGGGACAAAGAAAAGATTACTCATTGCTGGCTTTTGCCGTATTATCCCTGGTTTTAGCTATCAGTAATGCATTTACCAGCGAACGTCCTATTCTGGATATATTACCTGCTATCCCCTTTGAAATCGTATATAAGCTGAGAGATTTTTTCATATTTGCTTGTTTTATTGCCTTGACAGGAATGGTGTATCAATTGCGGAAAGGCCTCCTTTCCTTAAGAGCCACAAGGATCATTTCGCTAATCTATGGCGTATATCTATTGGCCATTGCACTTCTTCCCGTTCTTGACTATATGAAGGTTCAGGAAGCAATCATACTGCTGGACGTGGGGTTGCTCCTTGTCTTACTCTATAGAACTGCTGTCTTGCTTGTGAAAAGTGGTAAAAAGGATTTAGCTGAGCATTTGATACTGTTTATAGCCATACTGTCTATAAATTTATATTCCTTTGACCTTATCCTTCTTGGCATTGCCCTTAAGACGAATATTTGGTTCGGGCAGGTATGCATTATAATCTTTGCCTTTATGATGATTTTTTTGCTGTTCCTCCGCTATTTTGAGGCGTATAGCACTATTAAGAGCATGTCAAACCGTCTTCTCCAAATAGATAAGCTAAAGGATGATTTTCTGGCAAATACCTCCCATGAGCTGAAGTCACCCTTGAATGCAATAATCAGCATTACCGATTCCATAATCAAAGGAGTTGAGGGCCCGGTTAACCCTTCCCAAGCCCAGAATCTATCTATCGTTGCAGTAAGCGGAAGAAGGCTTTCAAATCTTGTAAATGATTTACTGGATTATTCAAAAATGAAAAATGGAGATATTGAGCTGCGCAAGAGCAGCATTGACCTGAAAACTATAGTGGAGACCATAATAAACGTTCATAGATTTATTACCGGGGGAAAGGAAATAGCCCTTGTCAACAGTGTAGCCCGGGAACTTCCTCCGGTTTATGCCGACCGTGACCGGCTGACGCAGATTTTGTATAACCTGATTGGGAATGGGATAAAGTTTACCGACAGGGGCTATGTTGAGGTAAGTGCATCAGTAAATCAGGACATTGTCAGCATCTGTGTTAAAGATACGGGAATCGGAATCCCGGATAATATGCAGGAAATCATCTTTCAATCCTTTGAGCAGGTGGACACATCTGCAACCAGAAGATATGAAGGAACAGGTCTGGGCTTGAGTATAAGCAAGAAACTGGTGGAACTTCATGGGGGGAATATCAGTGTTGTATCCAGCCTGGGGAATGGCGCAGCGTTTACATTCACGCTTCCGGCGTCCAATACAGGACCCGAGATGTTGAATGCCCCCCATCTGAAAGCATTACCCGAGAAGCGATTTGCCCAGGATTCAATATATCCCCTCCACATCAAGGGGGATTTATCGGAGAAAATTCTGATTGTGGATGATGATTATACAAACCTTCAAGCTGCCATCAACCTGCTTAAGATGGAGAAGTACTCTATTACCGCGGTAAACAGCGGGCAGAAGGCGTTGGAAGAAATCGCAAGGCAGCCGGATATCACTTTGGTTATTCTTGATATAATGATGCCCGATATTTCAGGCTATGAGGTGTTGACCAGGATTCGTGAGAGATATACGATTTTTGAATTGCCGGTCTTAATGCTTACGGCAAAAAACCGCATAAGTGATATTGTCATGTCCTTGGAAAATGGGGCCAATGATTTTGTAGGTAAGCCCTTCCAGGGGGAAGAGCTAAGAACCAGAGTGGGAACACTGACCAAGCTTAAGACATCTATAAAAAGTGCACAGGATGCAGAGATTGCTTTCCTGCGCTCTCAGATTAACCCCCACTTCCTCTATAATGCACTTAATTCAATTGCAGCTTTGTGCATAGATGAGCCGCAAAAGGCTGAAGATTTGATTTTACAGCTATCAACCTATCTCCGCTACAGCTTTGATTTTGAAAAATTGGATTCTCTGGTTACCTTAGATAAAGAGCTGGAATTATTAAAAGCGTATTTAAATATTGAGAAGGCACGTTTCGGTACAAGACTGAAGGTAGAATATGATATTGATGAAGACCTGAATATTCTTATGCCTCCTCTGGTTCTGCAGCCCCTGGTAGAAAATGCGGTGCGGCATGGATTGATGTCAAACCTTAAGGGGGGGACGGTAAAAATAGCAATAAAGAAGATGGACAGCAGTATAAGCTTTATGGTAGAGGACAATGGGAGAGGAATAAAAAGTGATAAGCTTAAGGAATTGCTCAACCCGGATTTGGAAAAAAAAGGAGTGGGCATTTGGAATATAAACCAGAGATTGAAACTGATATATGGAAAGGGTATTCAGCTTGATAGCAGAGAAGGAGCGGGAACCAGGGTTTTATTTCATATTTCCATACCCTCTGTAGACAATGTGTAACACGCGAAGGAAGGCTTTGTGCCTTACTACGTAACCGGAGGGTAAATTCGCCGCTCAAAAACGTATTGTACGTTGTTAATAGAGGGTATGATTATGCAAAAAATATTATTGAGGTATAGGAGGTAAGGATAAATCGTGATACGAACAATACTGGTGGATGATGAAGAATTGTCCATTAAACGATTGAAAAAAATTCTGACTGAGTGCGGCGGATTACAAATATGCAGTACGTTTTCCAACTCATTGGAAGCCTATGAATATATAAAAGAGAATAATATTGATGTAGCCTTTTTGGATATAGCAATGCCGGACGTTGACGGAATGACTTTCTTGGATATGCTTCGGGATATTGACAGTAATATTGATGTGGTTTTTGTAACCGGATATGATGAGCATGCGGTCAAGGCCTTTGAACTCAATGCTCTTGACTATCTTATGAAACCGGTAACCCTGGAGCGGATGCAAAACACTTTGGATAAAATCAGGAAAAAACGCCCTGACTTACAAGAAAAGTCAGGTATAAAGCTATCTTTATTCAATGGCTTCAAGATATTTTCCACAGGACCTGAAACAAGGGAAATAAAGCTCCGAAGCCCTAAAACAGAAGAACTCTTTGCCTTTATTTTACATAGAGGTACAACAAATCGGGAGGAGATAGTGGATGCCCTGTGGGAGGGGCTGGATTTTAATAAAGCGCTGAAAAATATTAATTCCAACATATATTATATTCGTAAGACCTTGAGTATTTATGGGCTGGAGGATTGTATAAAAACAGGAAAGAAAGAAATCGGTATAGAAGCCTTCAGAATTGATTGTGATTTGTTTGAATTTGAGAGGTTAGTCAGGAAAAGCAAAATTGACGGCAAGAGAGATATAAGTATTTATGAAAGGGCGATAGAGCTTTATTCAGGGAGCTTCCTCAATGGAAAAGGCTATGAATGGGCGCTTGAAAAGGCTCGAAACCTTGAGAAGCAATACCTGGAGCTGCTGGAAGAGGCGGCGCGGTTTTGTATAGAATGTGAACAGCCTCAAAGAGCCTTGGCAAAGCTGTATAAAATCCTTGAAATTAATCCCTTCAGAGAAGATATTCATAATCAGATCATTCTCTTATATATGGAATTGGGAAGGAAAAATGAAGCATTGCAGCAGTATATGGCATTGGAAAAGCTCCTGCGGGAGGAGCTGGGAACAAGGCCGAAGGAGAAAATCAGGAAACTTTTTCAATGAATTACCTTATATATCAACTACATACTTATGAAGAAGGCTAATATGCTTTGATGTATAAATATCGACATAATTAGATAAAATAATTCCAAAATTGCAACAATACCATAAACAAAAAAGGAATATTGGCAAGTAGACTAAAAAAAAATTATGATATAAACTTAATTTAAGATAAGCGCACTGATTGATATGATTAAAGTTTTTGGGAGTGTGCAATATGAAAAATCAATCTCAGATAAGAGCTTTGGAGATTATATCGTTACTATTAGGCAGTTCTGATTATATTTCTGTAAAAGATATAGCACAAAAGCTAAATGTATCAGCTCGGACAATACGAATGGATATAGAAAAATTGGATGAGCATATCAGTGAGTGCTTTAACTCAGAGGAATTGTACATCGAGAGGAAAAGCGGCTCGGGAATCAGATTGAAATCAAAGTCACCTGATTTTAGCCTTAGCGAGCTGGATATAAAAAGTTTGGCAGCTGACAAGCTACAAACGGATAATAGTACCAGACGATTGGAAATAATGAATATGATGATTAATTCCAACGAGGAGCTGACCACGCAATTCCTTGCAGATCAGTACTATGTGAGCAAGAGTACCATCCTGAAAGATTTGGACTGGATAAACAGGTGGCTGAAGCAATATAATCTGGAGGTTGAAAAAAAGCAGAACAAGGGTGTATATATATTAGGCAGTGAAAAGGATATCAGGAATGCAATCGTGGCCATATTGCAATTAGGTAACATAAATCCTGAATTATCCAGTGCTAAAATACAGAAAAGTATGGAAGCAAAACAACGCAGTAATAAATATGATGAAATCGTAAAAATTTATCCTAGAATTAATGTGGATGAAATTGGTAACATAATTCATAATGCCGAGAAGGAATTCGCCTTCTTTATGCCGGAGGAACATTATAATTCAATGTTCACCCATCTGGTAATAAGTATAGGCAGATTGCTCAAAGGAATAAAGGTTGATGATGAAAGCGAATTAATCGAAGGCCAGTGCAATGATATTGAAACCCAGGTGGCAAGATACATTGTATCCAGATTGGAAAAGGAATTCAACATATCCATTCCGCAGGCCGAATTTGCATATATATGTATGCATTTAATGGGCTTGAATATATACAGCGGCACAGACAGGATGAATGTTGACGATGCGCTGCTAAGTATTCCCAGCAATGTTAAGACTTTGGTCTATGAAATAGTAAGGCACGTAGGCAACATCTTAAACATGGATTTTACAGAAGACAAGATATTATTCTTAGGATTAATGTTCTACTTGAAAACATCGATCTTCAGACTTAAGAATAATGCCAGCATAGGATTTTCAAAGGAAATAAGCTTTGACGATACCTTCCAGAAGATATATATGGCTGTATGGACTACCGATACGCTTTATAAAAAATATGCAAATGTTACAGTTAATATTCCCAGTGATGAAATATTAGAGGTTAGCCGGTACTTTTTAATTGCCATTGAGAGAAAGTGGCACAAAAACAAGGCAATTATAATATCCGATACCAGCCTGCAGGCTGCATTGGAAATCAGGAATCAGTTGACAAAACATATTCCAAAGATGCAGGTGGTGGACATTTGCTCATACTATCAATTAAACCTGAGAAACCACGATAACTACAGATTTATTATTTCCACCATGCCCCTGAGCTATAAGAACAAGCCTGTGCTGCAGGTGCCGGCAAAACTTGATAAGGACAATATCAATGAGATAAAAAGGTACGTAAATGGCTATATATTAAAGAATTCCAAAAAAAATGATACCAATGTAAAGATACTGGCTTCAAAAGTTGAGGGCTTGTCTCAGAATATTGAAGACCTGCTTCAAAATATAGACCGGATAATAGACGAGAGCAGTGCATATGATTCCGCGAAAATCAAAAGTCTGGTAAGAAACAGTTTTTATGAGGACAATAATAGATTGCATATAAAAGGCAATATGTATGTAAAAGTTGTTGACGGAGATGTCAGGCAGCCGATTATTATTACCAGTAATATAGGCTCAAATTTATTAATTGATGATTTTGTGGTAAAAAACGTAAACATTTGCTTTGTAACTGATAACAATATGTCAGTATATGGAGAAGTCATGGAAAAATTTTTATTTAAAGAATAGGGTTGTTGAAAAATGAATATGGCATTAAGTGCAGACAGAAGTCCTAAGGGAGGGAATTCGATGAAAGGAATAGGAACAGGAGGAGGAAAGGCTTTAGCAGAGATTTATATATTAAATAATGATAGTGTAGAAATAAAAAAATACATAAATGATAATACTGAGGATGAATGTAAACGAATAGACAATGCAAGGGAAGTTGCAAAAGAGCAGATAAGGGCAGTGATGGAAAGCATTGTTAAATGTGAAGGTGACGACAATGTAGGAATTCTGGACTATCAACTCCTGTTCCTGGAGGATGAATCCTTTTTCGATGATATAAAAACATACATAAATGACCAGCATGTAAACTGTGAATATGCCTTGCATGAATGTGTAAATAATTTTATCACAGACTTTGAAAAAATAGAAAATGATTACCTTAAGGAAAGAATATCCGACATCTATGACATGGAAAAAAGGGTTCAGATGGTGCTTGCGCATAAGCCTTTGCAGGATATTTCGTGTATGGCCGGGGAATGTATAATTGCTGCTGATGAAATGCTTCCATCTCAGGTTATGAGCATGGATAGAAAAAATATTAAAGGGATTTTAATGGAATATGGCGGCAGGACTTCCCATAGCGTAATCATCGCCCGTTCCCTGGGTATCCCGTGCATAGTGGGCTTGGAGGATATAAGGAAGCAGGTTGCACATGGTCAGAAGGTAATCATTGATGGAAATACCGGAGATGTTAACATAAATCCAAGTAAAGACGACATTTCAGATTTTCAAGAGTATCAGCAAAATAATAATTTAAAAAATATAGAGCTTAAGAAATTCATAGACAGGGATACCAGAACTCAGGACGGAGTTGCTATGAAGGTTCTGGCAAATATTTCTTCAGAAAATGATGTTAAATATATGCTTGAAAATGGCGCGGAAGGTATTGGACTGTTTAGGACAGAATTTATTTACATAAACAGCAAAACACTCCCCACAGAAGAAGCTCAGTACAGAATATATTCAGATATTGCCCGGAAGAACAAGGACAGGATGTTTATAATAAGGACCCTGGATATCGGGGGAGATAAGTGCATTGACTATCTGAATATCAAAAAGGAAGAAAATCCGTTTTTAGGGTTTAGGGCTATAAGGTACTGCTTGAAAAATCCACATATATTTAAGGCCCAGATTTCTGCAATTCTCAGGGCAAGCACTTTGGGAAACATAAAATTCATGCTTCCCATGATAGCAACCTTAATGGAACTGAGAAGCGCAAAAGATATGATTGACCAGGTTAAGCAGGAGCTTGAAGGCAAGGGCATGGATTTTTGCAAGGATATACAAGTTGGAATGATGATTGAAACGCCGTCAGCAGCCTTGATGGCTGACCGTTTTGCAAAGGAGGTAGACTTTTTTAGCATTGGAACCAATGACCTTACCCAGTATTTGTTTGCCGCGGACCGGATGAATGAGCAGGTAGCATATTTAAATTCCAGTTTTCACCCCCAGCTTTTAAAGGTAGTAAAGGATGTTGTTGATTGCGGCAAAAGGAATGGTATCGAAGTGGATATATGCGGACATGCAGGTGAAAATCCGTATCTGATTCCTGTCTGGGTGGCCATGGGGGTTGATAACCTAAGTGTCAGTATCCCCTCAATTCTTGCAGTGAGACAGCAAATCTGCAATTTGAATAAAAAAGACCTGACACCGGTTTTAGAAAAGGTTCTAGCTTTCGATGATGCATATGAAGTTGAAGAGTATCTAAAAACACAGTTTCAATTTTAATGTTCAATGTTCTAGAGTTGAGAAATGTCCATGGACTTTAGGAATCTAAAAATCTAAAAATCTTAAATTCTTAAATTCAGCAAGTACCGGCGCTTGCGTACCACTTTTCGGAACGGAGTGTTATTCCGGCCTACTTAAAGAGAAAATCACAATAGGAGAGTATAAAATGATTTCAATCAATGTTAAAGTTATGAATCAGCTGGGTATACATGCCAGGACGGCAGCCAAGCTTGTCAGGACTGCGTCAGCTTTTGAATGTTCAATAAACGCAGTGAAGGAAGGAAAGCTCTATGATTTGAAAAATGTCAGAGGCACAATAACATTAAACGGCAAATATGGAGATGAGTTCGCTATCCAGTTTGATGGAGTTGACGAGACTGAGGCTTCCAAGACCATCAATCAGCTTTTCTTAGGAGGACTGGGTGAAAGTTAACATAATTTTAGTATAATTAGTTTAAAAGGAGTAAGGGTTATGGATATTTTACAAACTTCTATGTCTATTATCGCAGGTGCCGGTGATGCAAAAAGCTATGCAATGGAAGCCATATACGCTGCAAGAGAAGGAAAGTATGAAGAAGCGCGCATAAGCCTTGAAAAGGCAAAAGAAGCCTTGAGAGATACTCATGGCATTCAGACGGAATTAATTACTAAAGAAATGCAGGGCGAAAAAATGGAATTGGCACTAATAATGGTGCATGCACAGGATCATCTGATGAGTGCCGTATTAATCAAGGATTTAGCTGCAGAGATTGTCTTAATGTATGAGAAATTTTCAAAATAAATTAATAAAAGGAGAGGAGGAAAAAGAATGGTTAAGATTACTCTGGTTTGTTCAGCAGGAATGTCTACAAGCATGCTTATGGAGAGAATGAAGCAGGCTGCGGAGGATAAGGGAATTAAAGTACAGATGCAGGCACTGTCCGAAACAGAAATAAAGGAGAATATTGGAGAAACGGATATTCTGCTTCTCGGACCGCAAATAAGATACATGATATCGGGAATGAGGGCGGAATATGGCAGTAAGATTCCGGTTATTGAAGTGATTAATATGTCTGACTACGGTCTGATGAACGGAGTAAAGGTTTTAAGCGATGCACTTGCCCTGTTGAATAAATAACAAATAATGATGGAGATGAGTTAACAATGGAAACCAAAAAGAAGAGTGTTCAAAGCTTTTTTGAAGAAAAGTTTATGCCCGTAGCGGCAAAAATAGGTAATCAGAAGCACCTTATTGCACTTAGAGATGGAATAATGTTTACAATGCCCCTTCTTATTATCGGTTCAATATTCATTATATTGGCAGAACTGCCGATTAATGCTTATCAGAACTTCATGGCTTCAATTTTCGGTGAGAACTGGACTGCCTTTGAAGGTGTGGCTCTTAATGGTACAATGGGCATCATATCCCTTATTGCAGTTTTCGGTATTGCCTATTCTCTGGCGGGAAGCTATGAGGTGGACGGCAAAAAAATTGATGGTATACCTGCTGGTGTTTTAGCAGTGGCATCTTTTTTCATAGTTAATATTGTCAGTGTTTTCGGAACAGGAGATGAAGCAGTTGAAGCCTGGGGAACCAGTATTTTCTCATCTCAATACCTGTTTCTGGCAATAGTTGTTTCATTAGGTGCGGCAGAAATTTACAGGCTTATGTTACAGAAAAAGATTGTAATAACTATGCCAAAGTCAGTACCTCCAACTGTCGCGCGATCTTTCACCGCACTTTTGCCCGGGTTCGTAATCATTATATTTTTCATGTTGGTCAGATTAGGCTTTTCTTTTACACCCTGGTCAGATCTGGCAACCTTTGTTCAAAGTGTCCTTAAAAAACCTATAGAGCTTGCAGGTTCTTCATATATCGGTACTGTATTTGCCTGCTTGTTTGAGCATTTGCTCTGGTCTGTGGGTATTCATGGTTCTTCAATCATGACGGCAGTCATGGAGCCTATCTGGATATCAAATGCCGGTGCAAACCTTGAAGCCTTCAAAGGCGGAGCAACAAGTCTGCCTAACATCGTAACCTATACTTTCTATGAAAATGGAGTATGGATGGGTGGTTCAGGTGCAACTTTAGCAGTAGTTGTTTACATGCTGGTATTCGCAAAATCAAAGCTTGTAAAACAAATCGGGCGTTTGGCCATTGTTCCAGGTATCTTTAATATCAACGAGCCGGTTGTATTTGGTCTGCCGGTAGTTTTAAACCCATTCCTTATGATTCCTTACATTTTGGCACCTATAGCTGTAACTACGGTGTCATATTTTGGAACTGTGATTGGTTTATTCCCATATACCACCGGTGTTATCATACCTTGGACCACACCATACTTTATCAGCGGTTATCTCATGACCGGCGGAAATGTCATGGGGGTTGTAGCACAGGTAATTTCATTCGCAGTGGCCTTTGTCATATGGCTTCCGTTTATAAGGGTCTGGGACAGAAGGAACTATTTATCTGAAAAACAGTCTGAAGAAGTGAATGTTATGGCGGTACAAGCATAAATTCAACCTTTTGCTGAAATTGCAGGCTTCCAAGTGTAAGCTTGACTTGGAAGCGCAATTTCGCAAAAAGTGTTATACACAGGCATTATTTGAAGTTTGTCCAGGAGTGAACGTATTTTTCAAATGTATATATTTTAAAATTGGGGGAAAGAGTATGAATTCATTGTATAAAAAATCATTAGGAAGCCTGAAAATTAAGCGTTTTGCAGCTTTTGTGATTGATATGGGTGTTATGGCCTTGCTCTTAACCTCCCTTTACAAGCTGTTTGGTTTTCCGAATTTTCCGGTTGTAATGGCTGCCATGGCAGAGGCGAACAGTAAGATAAACACGCCGGAGTGGCAGGCGTTGGTAAGCAGCTCATTATCAATATTTAATATGGTTTATATACAGGCCTTGCTTGTGTATTTTGGATATGAAACCATTACTCAGCTTTTATTTAAGGGTGCTACTATAGGAAAGCTTATACTGGGTCTGCAGATTTTACCCCAGAAGCCTGACCGGAAATTGCCGGTGCATTACTTACTGATGACCTTGAGAAGTCTTGCAAAGATTGTTTTATTGTATTTCTTACAGGGAATCCCTTTTATTATTTCACTTCTTACCATGTTCGCAAATCCTCAGTCCAGAACAGGCTATGATTTTATGGTAAGAACAATAGTCGGAGAAAAGACACAGAAAAACTCTGTTTCAGATATAAATGGAAAAAATATTACAAAGGAAATGATTGCAGATGTCAGATAGCTTGGGAATAGGAATTGATGGGGGAGGAACTAAAACCAAGGTTATTGTAAAAAAATCTCTTTCCGGAGATATGCTTTTTGAAAAGAGATATCCCGCTACAAATTATAATAATGTTGGGAAGGAAAGACTTGAACAGGTGCTGAAGTCCATTTACTTTGACCTGGCTGCCTGCTTTGGAAAGAAGCAGATAAGGGAGGCCTTTCTTGTGATGGGTTCGGCGGGAATTGACCGGCCGCAGGATGCTCAAATATACAGGGAGGCTGTTTTAAACAGTTCCTTCGATTGTGGCTTTGAAGTATGCAATGACGCATATATAGCTTTAATTGGAGGTAATGGGGGCAGGAACGGAGCGCTTCTGATCACCGGAACGGGTTCCATTGCCCTGGGGATTTCAGAAGCCGGAAGGGAAGTAAGGACAGGCGGCTGGGGTTCTACCATCAGTGATGACGGCAGCGGATATAAGCTTGGAATAAAGGCTATTTCTGCAGTTATGGACCATTACGACGGAATTATTGAACATACCTCACTGACAGATAGGATATTGAAGCATTACAAGCTAAAATCTCCAGAGGATTTTATGGACTTAATATACATGGATAAAAACTTTGGAGTTGATAATATTGCCTCAATTGCGCCAATTGTGCAGGAGGAAGCCCTAAAAGGGGACACAGCCGCACTGGGGATTTTAAGCAGTGAGGTTGAACGGCTGAAGGATATGCTGAGTGCTCTTGCAAAAAAGATGAACAGCACCAGGTTCAGGTTGTCACTTGGGGGAAGTCTGATGTTGAATTCAAAAATATACTATGACCTGTTTGTTGACAGGATGAATACATGCCTGCCGGAGGTTCAGATTTGCAATCCCATGTATGAGCCCGTGTATGGAGCCTTGATTATGGCGCTGGAAAGGAGAGTATAAAATGGTGGATAAAAAATTAAAAATAGCGGTAATGGGCGGTGGCAGCAGCTACACCCCGGAATTGGTGGACGGAATATTAAGAAGGTACAGGGAATTGCCGGTAGGTGAGCTCTGGCTGGTGGATATAGAGGCAGGAAGGCAGAAGCTTGAGATTATTGAGGCATTGGCAAAGCGTATGGTGCGCAAAAGCGGCTTTGATATAAAAGTATTTTCAACCCTTGACAGGAGAGAAGCCATTCTGGGTGCTGACTTTGTGATAACCCAATTCAGAGTGGGAGGACTGTCAGCCCGTGAAAAGGACGAGCTGATTCCATTAAAGTATGATGTGGTGGGACAGGAGACCACAGGTCCCGGCGGCTACGCAAAAGCAATGAGAACCATTCCTGTGATACTTGATATTTGCAGGGATATTGAGGACTTGGCACCTGAGGCCTGGCTCATCAACTTTACAAATCCCGCCGGCATTATTACGGAGGCGGTAAAGACCTATACAAAGGTCAAGGTTATCGGGCTATGCAACATACCAATCTGCTCGGTTATGGATATTGCAAAGCTTCTGGAGGTTGATGCACAACGTGTGAAAGCAGACTTTACAGGCCTTAATCACATGAATTTCATTACAAATGTTTATGTGGACGGCTACAGTGTAATAGGCGATTTAATAGAGAATTATTCCCGGCAGGAGCTGCGGGACAAGATTGAGGCCATATCTGACATAGTCTGGGACATTGATTTTATTAAAAGCCTGGGTATGCTCACAAGTCCTTATCACAGATATTATTACATAACTAAAACCATGGTTGCGCAAGAGAAGGAAGCTGTCAGAAGCGGCGGCTCAAGAGCAATGAAAGTCAAGGAGCTGGAGAGCAGCTTGTTTGAAATATACAAAAATACTGACCTGGATGTAAAGCCTAAAGAGCTTGAGGGGAGAGGCGGAGCCTACTATTCGGATGCTGCCGTTTCCTTGATAAGCGCAATATACAATGATAAGAATGAGATTCACACGGTAAATGTGCTAAACAACGGTACCATTACAAATGTCCCGGACAATGCAGTAATAGAGGCAAACTGCATTATAGGCAGAAATGGACCAAGGCCCATACATATTGGAGCAGCCCCTACCAAAATATCAGGACTTATAAACCTGGTAAAGGCATATGAGCAATTAACTGTAAAGGCAGCAGTTTCCGGCAGCTATTATGATGCTTTAACTGCAATAAATGCCAACCCGTTGATAACAGAGTATGCAGACGGAAAAGCTATTCTGGACGAGTTTATTGAGGCCCACAGTCCTTATCTTGACTATATTAAAAAGCAGTAAGGATAGTTGACTATGAAACAAGGCGGGAGGCTTGGCATGCATGAAATTGGGGTAAGCGCATATACGGATTTTAATTCGACACAGAGTATTGAAGAGTACCTGACCAAGGCAAAGGCGCTGGGCTTCACCAAGGTTTTTACCTCTTTGATTCTAGGAAATCACGGCTTTGTTGAGGCTGCAGAACCAGATTTCGTCAAGCTGAAGGCACTTTTTGCCGTATGCAGGAAGCTGGAGCTTGACATAACAGCGGACATGAATGGAAGGGTGCTTGAAGAATGGGACTGCAGCCTATCTGACCTAAGTCCCCTGGTGAAGGTTGGTATCAGCAGACTGCGTATTGATGACGGAATGGCAGTTGAACAGTTATGTGAACTTTCAAAAAATGAATATGATATCAAGATAGAACTTAGTGCGGCATATCCTGGGAAGATAGACTGTGATAACTATAATGAGGCAAAAAAACTTCTCCATGCCCTTAAGCAGCAAGGTAATCTTAAAAATATCACAGCTTGTCACAATTTCTATCCTTTGCCGGGAACAGGAATGGACGTGACGGATTTACGGGACATCAATGAGCTTTTCAGACAATATGATGTCCCCGTTGGCGGTTTTGTGGCTTCCCAGTCCTCTCCCAGGGATTTACATAAAAGCGGCTTTGGAATTGCAACAATAGAGAAGCATAGATACATGCCCCCTTATATCTCAATGCAGGAGCTCTTCAGAGAGGGATTTGACTTTGTATATATAGGTGATTCAAAAGCTGATATTGGTGAACTTGAGCTGATGGCCCGGTATTTGAGGAATGCTGTAATTCAAATACCAATAGTTTTTAATCATTACATAAGTGATGCACTGAAACAAAAAATTATGAGCATGGAATTGAAAACACGAATTGATCAGCCTGGTGGAGTGCTAAGAATATCCGATACCAGGGGCATTGAAGCAGCACCTGGGTATTGTACCTGGCGCAGCAGGTTTTCGGTCTCAATATTAAACAGTAATGCGGCTCATTATATGGGAGAGCTTCATATTGCAATGCAGGATATGGAACCTTCTTCTGAGCACAACAGCATAGGCTTTGTTCATCCGGAAGCTGTGGGCCTGCTGGAAAGCATAAAATCCGGAGGTAATAGTTTCAGATTTGTTCAATATTAAAAAGCGTTAAACCCAAGGAGATGAAGTTTTATGAAAATAATTGTTAACTCGCCGCTTATGGGAGATAAGATAATTGAGGCACTTACAAGCTATAATCAGGATAATGTTAAATATGACTTTATAGCAAAAAGCGGAATAAAGCTTGAATTTGAAGTCTCCGGCGCAGAGGAAGCCACTGCTGCGGAGCTCACTAAGAAAATCATACGAAGCCATGATTTTGGGAATGCACTGTATTTTCAGGTTCTGGTAATGTAAAAAATACATGACTACTATTTGTGTACGCCCGATGGGCGTGGATGGGAGCTCATATGAAGGTTCAAAAAAGTGCTATTATACTGGCGGCAGGAGCAGGAAGCAAAATGTTTCCCTTCAATAGCATAAGGTCAAAAACCACAATAAAAATAGCAGGCATTCCACTTATACGGTATAATGCAGAAAAGCTTATTGAATTGGGCTGCCAGGATATTGTGGTAGTGGCCTCGGACTTATACCGAAGAGGCATTGAGGCCAGCTTATCACAGCTTGAAAACATTCATATTGTATCCGCCCCTGGCAATTCAGGCAGTGCCGACAGCTTATTGCTGGGTGCCGGCTTTTGCAAAAATCATAATGCAGCAGTACTGTACGGGGATACGATAATTGACGGGAGTGACCTTGAAAGACTTTATCGGGAGACTGAACCGTCAGCACTTGTATACCCCTTGGTTGAAGCTTCAAAAAATTGGATAGGAGCCTCCATTAAAGATAACAGGATAAGTGAAATAGGAGCTCACTACAGAGGGAGCCTCATAACACACCAGTTTGCAGCCTTTAATTTAGATATTGACATAATTTCTAATATGACAGAAACTCCCGACTACTTTCCCAATGTTAAATGCGGAGTTGGAGTGCCAAGAGAACGCTTTGTAGAGGCAGGACTCATAAAGCTTGCACAGCAGGGCGGAATCAAGGCTGTTGAAGGACAGGGAATATTTTTTGACATAGATAAACCCTGGCATATGCTGGAAGCAAATGAGAAAATGGTTAGGATAAGAACAGGAAGATTAACCGAAAATATTCTGGCCGAGGGAGCCAGGATATCTGAAAAGGCAGTTGTGAAAGGTTATGTGCAGCTTGGTAAAAATTCAATAATTGGTGACAATGTCGTCATAGAAGGTAATGTTATTGCGGGAGACAATACTATAATAGACAATGGAGCAATAATAAGCGGCAGTGCTGTCATCGGGGACAGTACGAAAATCAGAAACTATTGTCAGATATACGATGGAGTAGCAATAGGCTCTGAATGCATTTTAGATCATGGCTCTGAATTTATAGGAGGCATGATGATGGATAAGGTTTATTTATATCATTACTGTGAAATGTACGGAGCACTGGGAAACTATGCAGACATTGGAGCGGCTACCGTATGCGGCACCTTGAGGTTTGATGACGGCGACTCCCGCCAGAGGGTAAGGGGCAGAAATGAAATTCCCTTATCCTATGGAGATGCCATATATATTGGGGATTACTGCCGTACTGGAGTCAATGCAATTCTCATGCCTGGGTGCAAAATAGGCGCTTACAGTGTTATAGGGCCGGGAGTAATAATGAGTGGGGATGTTGAAGAAAACAGTCTTGTACAGGTTAAGCAGGAGCTTACAATAAAAAAATGGGGATATGAAAAATACGGCTGGTAATGTTGCTCTTTTTAGTATAAATAAACCTTAGTAATAAATTACGTATACATAATCAAAAGTTTTCATATTGGAAATCTCAAAATGTTTTAAAGGAGTATTCCGGAACGTCTATTTCCTATACCCAAAATCAGTGTTATAGAAATTATGTAAACATTATTGATGTAAAAATATATCCATAGGAGGAGGTTATTTATGGAAAATTATTTGCAGGATTTTCACAGCTATGTGACTGGAGCTGTAGAAGAATTTTACAGAACCCAGCTTGATAACCTGAAGGCTGCGGCTGACCTGATTGCTGAGAGTATTATCAAGGGCGGAAAATTTTTTGTTACAGGTACCGGACACTCACATATGATAGCCGAGGAGTTCTATGCAAGAGCAGGTGGCTTTGGAAATGTATATCCCATACTTCCCTCTGAATTCATGCTGCATGAGCATCCCTTGAAGAGCACTGCTGTTGAGAGGGTTACTGACTATGCAGGGGTCATTATGAAAATATACAAGATCAAACAGGAAGATGTGGTGCTCATAGCCTCCAATTCCGGAAGAAACGGCATGATAGTGGAGCTGGCAAGGCTTGTACAGGAGCAGGGCGCAAAGGTAATCGCTCTGGCCAATCCCAGAATGCCTGAAAAGGAGAAATCAAGGCATCCCAGCGGAAGGTATCTTTATCAATATGCGGATGTTGTAATTGACAACTGCACGGGAACAGGTGATGCCGCATTTTATGTGGAAGAGGCAGGTACGTGCATGGGTGCTTTATCAACAATCACGGGAGCCTATGGAGCTCAATTTATTTCAGTATTGCTGTCCAAAAAGCTGGCTTCCAGAGGCATGCTCCCTCCGGTATTCAAAAGCTCCAATATGGATGGCGGAGATGAATGGAACAGAGCTCTTTTTGAAAAGTATTACGGAGTCTAAACCTGTATATTTTTGAAAATGATATATGAACTTACCATGTATCATTTTAATGAATATAAAATCAAATTTAAAGGAGGAAAAAGAATGAAAAGGCACTCATTCAAAAAAGCTATTATTTTAGCAGTAGTTGCGGCCATGCTGTTGACCTGTGCTCCTTTAGTTTCCATGGCTCAGTCCTTTGATGATGTAAACAAGGGATTTTGGGCAGGAGAGGCTATTGAAAAATGGAGTGATGCACAGGTAGTGGCAGGGTCAAATGGAAAGTTCAGGCCAAATGACAAAATAACAAGAGCAGAGTTTGCAGCAGTACTGAACAAAATAATGAAGTATGACAAAGGAAATGCAGTATTCAGCGATGTAAAATCCTCAGATTGGTTTTACCAGCATATAACTGCTGTTGCCTCAGCAGGCATCATGAGTGGATATGACGGGAAGGCCATGCCCAATGCTGTTATAAAAAGGCAGGATGCGGCTCTGATGATCAAAAAGGCGTTCAGCATTAAAAATGCAAGTTCCGCTCCTTCTTTTGGGGATTCCAATAAAATATCAAATTATGCATTGGAGGCTGTTGCAGCATTATTTGATAAAGAATTTGTATCAGGGAAACCCGGTAATTTATTTGATCCCCAGGGCCAATTGACCCGTGCAGAGGCTATAAAAATCATTTCAAATGTTGTTCCCAACTATATATACAAACCCGGAACCTATACAAAGCTTGCCAAGGGTAATGTAGTAATAAACTGTCCCGGAGTTATAATAAAGGACGCTGATATTACCGGCGATCTTATAGTTGCTCCAAGTGTGGGAGATACTGTAACACTTGTTGATGTGAAAGTGGCAGGCTCAGTGGTTGTTCTGGGAAAAACGGTGGTTAAGGAGGAGAAGGCTGAACCAACGGATTCTACAAAGCCGTCAAACCCCACCAATCCGTCAAACCCATCCAATCCCTCCAACCCGTCAAATCCGTCAAATCCAACTGAACCTGCAATATCAAAATATACCTACGATAATGTATTAGCTGATTTTTCTGATTCGGGTTCACAGGGACTTGTGAAGCAGTATATAAAGTTTTTACAGGATCCTACCTACACCCCCAGCAATAACCTGACTGAAATAAGCTCTACACTGACAAATGCACAGACCTTTGTCAATAAGGATTTTACTATCAAGCCATCCATCTTCCCCACACTGGAAAACGTGTCGTCCTCTGTTTTAAAAAGTGACCGCAAGTCATTGTGGTTGGGCTATACAGCTGGTGGAGTTGATCTTGTCAATCTTGAGACCAATCAGGTGACTTCCTACACAGATTCGTCCATAAGCTCGGGAAAGGTGCTGCTGGTGGTGGATGATACAGCTGGCACAGGCGTTTGGGTAATAACAACTGATGGAGTAACTAAAATTAAACCATGATGAACAAAAATTTTCCAAAAGGAGGATTATTATGTTAAAGGCTAAAAAGGTAAGCAAAATAATAGCATTAACGCTGTCGATGATTATGCTGTTTTCAAGCTTGACATTTGCAGCACCGGCTTCAAATGCCGATGCTGCCGGCTCATTGGGAACACCGGCGGGAGCCAGGTATTCGCCGGTGCAGTTGGATTCCGCTCCAACAAAGGAGATGGATTATTATGATACACAAGCACCGGACGGAGTAACCTGGGTTACCCAGTCTGCGGACCTGAATTTTATGCCAAGGGCAGCAATTGGAGATGTTACCTGTGCTGTCAGGGATACCGAGGATACATATTGGGTTGGTACAAATAAAGGTCTGATGCGTATCAACTTTAAAGAAACTGATCAGAGGGATATCGTACAATATTTTGCAGGCCCAAGATATATGTATGGCGGAGATGACGTTGTTACCGGTGTTGCTCTGGACAATAACGGAGGAGTATGGGTAAGAAATGCAAAGGGCTCTGTTCATATCAGAATGCCTGAGAAGACAATGCTTGAAAGAACCTATGTATATGAAAAGCTGATAAATGATGTTAATGACAGGCGTGGAATGATCAGCTCCAACAATGCTTTCACATATGATGCCGCAAAGGACGAGTATTATTCTTCATACGTAGCTACTCAGGACAATGACGGCTTGTGGACTGCCATGTATGCAATGGGAGAAATATTCAGATATCAGACCCTTAAGGCCACAGGTGCTCAAAGTGAAGAAATATCGGCAGCAAAGGCTGCAGCTGTGAGAGCTACCAAGGCAGTACTGCTTCTGGATTTTGTTTCAGGACGCGGCAATGGCTTCCCTTGCAGATCCTATATGCTCAAGGAAGAGACTCCTCTTACGGGCAAGTATAATAACTTCCAGACTGAAAACGGCTTCTGGTTTGAAAAAAGGCTGTTGGATGAGAATGAAACATATCCCGATCCTATTATTGACGAAATGAAGCTGGAGGGCAAAGAGCCCATAGGAATAGCAACAGTCCGAATTACAAAGGACGCTATGAATAAAAGAGGGTCTCAGGTATTGGCCAGCTCCGACTTATATAACGGTCTTGGCTTAAACCCGGCTGCAATTGCCAAGTTTAATACTGTAAGAGCTACAGGCGATAAGCTTGGCACAGATGTTGTCTCGGGTAATGGTCAGGTTTTCCCTGTAATGGTTGAAGGTGTTAATACAAGTCCCGCTTCGGGAAACACCACGGATGTTGATCCTTCCAAAATCAAATTCAGATTGACAACACCGGTTTACGAAAGGATTCCTGCCTTCTTCAACGATTTGTTCCCGGCAA
Organism: Bacillota bacterium; assembly: GCA_023400235.1. Classification (GTDB taxonomy): domain Bacteria; phylum Bacillota; class Clostridia; order Acetivibrionales; family DSM-1351; genus Ruminiclostridium. The sequence goes on along the minus strand of JAEXFI010000043.1, from coordinate 22,467 downwards.
GTGCAATTGGAGCAGACGGACTTATAGATGACACACAGATCGTATACAAAGCGGATACCTCCTCTGATGAGGTTGACGGACATTATGCCTTATTCCTTACTGCATACAAGTATCTCTGTGATACTGCAGAGGATTCCGAACTCAAGGACATTATTGTCAAAGCTACTACAGACATGACAGACCTTATATTAAAGGATGACCATTATTATATAGTAGATTCACATGGTAAATCAACACAATGGTCAAGATGGCTTTCAGAGTATTTTAATGACGGAATGGATATGATGAAGAATCAGCCCCAATGGAATTTCAAGGTTGGAGTTGATACCGAGGGAAATGATCACCTGTCCTATGGCTTTGAGGATGGACCGCTCAATGCCCTTGAAGTAATGGCGGCGCTCAAGACAGCGGCTTATATTGCAAAAGATGCAGATCCGGTAAAATATGCCGACAAGGTAAATACATATGAAGCAGCCTACGACCTTTGCTATGAATCACCATATTCAGGCGGGGGAGTAAATAATGACAAAGGCTATGTCAACGGCAAGGGCTATATAGATATGGCAAAAGAGTATATAGAACGCAGAATCATCCGTCAGGCAACAGACGCTTATAATAACAATGACAATGTGCCTGTAACTCAGTTCGAGGAGAAATTCAGAGGGAATAAAACCGCAAATGCAGTACTTCATAGTGACTGGACACAATATGTCAATTACTCCGATGAAGAGCTGGGTTGGTTCCCTGTATACTCACTGCTGATATTGGAAACAAATGCACAGCGTAAAGCAGAGATTGTTTCTGCGTATGACCAATGGTATGAAAATCAGGAGGAGCGGGAGGAGAATCCCTTCTATACCTTCCTGTATCAGCTGGCACATCCCGAAAAGACAGATGTTGATTTGAATTCTGCTGTGAGATATTTCTACCGCTCACCTCAGATCAGAAATCAAGCAATGTCTGTAAGAGGAGACAGGCAGGATGTATTCTTTATTGAACCTTGTGAAAGGGACAAGACTACATCTCAAACAAATTATGCACTTGCGCCTGACGAAAGAAGCATAAGCAAAAACAACTCAAATCCGTTCACCAGGTACCAGGGCTTCACAGCACAGTCCTACAGCAACTATTCTGCAGGCTCTCTGGATTGCGGAACAGTATTTACCTTGTCTTACTGGTTTGGATGTTACTATGGAATGATAACCGAAAAGGCTGATGGCGGGTATTATGCAAATAAAAATCTGACTACGGAACTTACAAGCGGCAGAGCGTCAGACGGTACCTCGGTTGATCTGGTATTAAGTGCAACAGATAACGGAGGCCCTATTGCAAGGGTTATAGTGGATTTTTATGCCGACGGAAAGTACATTGGCCGTGCCAGAACTGATGAGAACGGACAGGCTAAATTGACAACCGGGATAGAAGCCGTTTCCGGCTACAGTGCAGCTACAACAGAAAGACTTGTAGGCAAAACCATGTACTATGCTTCAAAGGTGGAAATCGGCCCGCTGGATCTGGCAACAAAAATATTCACCTACGATAACGTACTGGCTGATTTTTCCGACAGCGGTGCTCAAGGACTTGTAAAGCAATACATCAGGTTCATGCAGAACAACACCTATAAGCCGTCCATAGCAAATGCAGGCAGCCAGGTGCCCAATCTGCCAAATGCCAATACATTTGTAAATGCAAGGTATGATGTCAAGCCGTCAATATTTGCAGCAATGAGGGGAATAAACACCTCTGTTCTGAAAGCTTCAAGAACAACGCTGTGGATCGGGACAAATGAAGGCGTAACAAAAATCAAGCTGTCAGATAACAGTATGGCAGGCTATAACAAAGCTAACGATAATCTTTCAGATGATGAAGTGCTCCTTCTGATTGATGACAAAGCTTCTGGTGTTTATGCCATAACTAAAACCGGTGTGTCACACATTAAAGAATAAGAGGGGGGTTAAATACGTGATCAAAAATAAGAAAAGTATAAAGGTACTCTCTGGTGTTTTAACTGCAGCCATGTTGTTGACCGGGCCCGTGTCCAGCGTTTTTGCGGCCGGAGGTGCCCTTCCCGGCGCAGCATTCAGCTCCGTACAGCTTGAGGCTGCTCCCACAAAGGAAATGACTTACTATAAGACCGGAGATGCAGGTATTCCGGCAGATATTCAATGGGTTGTAAACTCTGACGCTCTGGATTACCTCCCCAGAACTGTGATCGGTGATGTGGTTTGTGCCGTTAAGGATGCAGAGGGTGTTTACTGGATAGGAACCCTTAACGGACTTCAAAGAGTGAATTTTGCAGAGAAGGACTCCAGAGATATTGTACAGTACATGGCAGGCCCCCGCTATCTATATGGCGGAGACGATGTTGTAACCGCCGTGGCCAGTGACAATAACGGAGGCGTATGGGTTAAAACAGCAAGCGGTGTTACTCATATTGAAATGCCTCAGAAGACTATGCTTGAAAAGACATATGTATACTCCAGGCTGACAAATGATGTAAATGACAGATTTGGTCTGGTAGAAGGAGCGGGATTTACATTTACCGATTCTGCAGCCACAGCTGTCAACTATGGTTCCGAAACAGGTAATTTTGTAAGCAGCGCCAAAACCAGTGATAATGATGGTTTATGGACAGCCATGTATGCAATAGGTGAGATTTTCAGGTATAAGACCTTGAAGGAACAGTATGGAGTAAATCCTACCGACCTTCAAAAGGCGGAAATCGCAGGAGCGAAGTCTGCAGCGCTGAGAGCCAGCAAGGCAGTTTTACTGCTGGACTATGTATCAGGAAGGGACAACGGGTTTCCCTGCCGTTCCTTCATGCTGACCAGTGAGGCGGCTGCTCAGACCTCCGATGGAACTGATTATGGATATCAGTCACAAAACGGCTTGTGGTTTCATACCGTAATCGGTCAGCCAAACCCTAATGGAATTATTCCAAGCATGATAAACAGTGAGGGTAATGCGCCTATAGGCTATGGAATTGCTCGTGTTACAAAGGATGCCATGACTAAGAAAGGCTCAAGACTGTTCCCCTCCGGTGGCTATGATGTAATGAATTACAACGGACTTGGACTTAGCCAGGCTGCAATTGACGAGTTGAATCTGACACGGGCTGAAGGAGCAAAGCTTGGAACGGATATAAAGACAAAGGTTGAGAAGAGCCAGGAGGTATATCAGGTACTCCCTGTCATAACTACTGCAACCAATAATAAATACAATGTGGTGGACAGCGCCACAAATGCGTCAAATAAACCATTATTCCAGCTTACCGTGCCGGTCTATGAAAAAATCCCGCAGTTTTTCAATGACCTGTTCCCGGCAAGTGCCATAGGAGCGGATGGCTATATTGACCAGAATCAAATAGTTTACAAGGCTGATACCTCCTCAGACGAGGTAGACGGACATTATGGCTTGTTTTTTGCAGCGTATACCTATCTTTGTGATGACGACAGCGATCCTCAGCTGGCAGAGCTTAAAGCCCTTATTTCCGAAACAACAAGAAAAATGACAAAGCTTATAATAAAGGATGATCACTATTATGTGGAGGATGCTACAGGCAAATCCACACAGTGGTCAAGATGGCTGTCCATGTACTTCAATGACGGTTTGTCAACAATGGAAAAGCAGGCTGTATGGTCAAGCTATGTGGGAGTGGATGAGGCTGGAGAGGATGCACTTTCCTACGGCTTTGAAGACGGGCCTCTGAATGTCCTGCAGATAATGGCAATGCTGAAAACTGCCATTAATGTGACAAATCCTGTTTATGCCGAAGATATAGCAACCTTCCAGAAGGCTTATGATATGGCCTATGAGGCAAGCTACAGCAAAGAGGCACCTTTTGAAAGTCCCAAGGGATATATTCAGATTGCCAAGGAGTACATCCAGAGAAGATTAATCCGTCAGGCAACCAATGCCTACGGTATTAATGACAATAATTTGATAGACCCTTCAAATCCGCCATATACTGGTGATGTGGAGGATGATTCCAATATAAATGCAACAATACACACCGACTGGACCCAGTACATCAATTACTCTGATGAAAATCTGGGCTGGCTGCCGGTATTCCAGCTGATTCTTCAGGAAAAGGATCCTGCTAGATATGCACAGATAGTGGAAGCTTATGACCAGTGGTATGATAATGAGAAGCGTGAAGAAAACCCATCCTATACATTTTTATATCAGATGGCTCACCCGGATAATACGACAGTAGACCTTAAGTCGGCGGTAAGATTCCTGTACCGTATGCCACAGTACAGAGTTGATTTTGCAGTGCAGAACAACAGGCAGGATGTGCTGTACATAGAGCCCGGCGACAGAGATGACAATATTCAGATGAACTATGCAGTTGCACCGGATGAGAGATATGTTCACAAAAATAATAATAATCCCTTTGAAGCAGCTAACGGAGCATATACCGCAAATCCAGGCTTTAACTATGCAGCCGGGGATTTGGAAGGCGGTCTGGTATTCTCCATACCGTACTGGATGGGCAGGTATTTCGGAATCATAAGAGAAGCAGATAACGCTCATGTCATGTATACCCAAATGCTTATGAATGTGGGAATATCCGCAGACAAGACTGAAGTGTCAGCAGGTGAACAGGTTAGCCTGACAGCGACTGTTAACGGTGACGGTAAAGCCTTGGGCAATGTAGTCGTAGATTTTTATAACGGAACAACCTGGATAGGAAGAAGCAGAACAGCAGCAAATGGCACAGCAACCCTCCAGACAATTCCAACAGCAAATGCAAGCTATACGGCTGTGACTGTTGAAAGGCTCATTGGCAAAACCATGTATCTTCAATCAACAACAGCCGCACCTGCAGAGGTGACCGTAAACTAACAAACCCCATACAAATCCCATATAAATGGGGCTGCTGCCCAAGGAATAGATTTTATTCACTGGGCGGCAGTCCTGTTTTTTGTCCTTGATGAAGGAAGAAGATGTGAGCACTCCCGCAAACCGTATAATCCAGGTATAATGCATTATATAAAACCTCATAAAAACGTTGTAAGTTGTTCTATGTTGTGATAAAATAACATTTATTTAATATACTTAAGTAAAAGTTTTTTATTTGTTCTTTATCTTTATTTTTAGGCAAAAATAATAGTGTTAACTAATCTATGAAAATTTGAAATATAAAGAATCGAACATTGAAAAGTGAAGAATATTCCATGTTAGAAAATTTGAATTCTCAAATTTATTTCACCATTTTCTTGCAATGGCCTCTTTCAGTATGTTTGATGGCATCGCTGGCAGCATCTCGAACAAAGCAGGAGGGTGCTGGAGTTGTATGATGCCTTATGCATCCCGTGATTTCATTCAAAACAAGCTTTTGGGGCATAAATAATACTTAGCTGACTGATTTCCAATATGTATTGTTGCGTTATTTCAATAGGGTGAGAATCTCAATTGTTCAGGAAAAGAGGGGGCCTTGCTTTTTATTTAAAAGACATGAAAACTGTAAAAAATGACATGTTTAAAATAAATCAAGAGCAACTTAGTTTACTCAAACTCAAAGATTTGGAGGATAAGAATATGTGTCTCTATATTAATTCTGAAGTTGTTTTAGCAAATTTATTAGTGTATCAAAAAGAAAAATCAAGTGTAGCAACTCGAGATGTCATGAAATACTGTCAATCAATAAAAAATGAGTTGTCTAAAATAAAATGTGATGGAACCGAATACATTTATTTCAATATTTCCCAACAATCAATAGATGAAGCTATTTCAAGGTATAACTATGAATTTAGAAAATTCGGTGACAAAATCTACAAAAATAATGATATTAACTTGGTTTATTTTAATGCCCGTTATAGCAAAGAAATAGTTGATTTGTTAAAAAATACAGCAGAAAGCTATAACTAATATAAGGTGGTGACATCATGGCACACGGGGGAGATAAAGTATTTCGTGATAATGTACATGGATATATAAAAGTTCCGAAAAGTTTTGTTAAATATTTTATTGATACAGAAATATTTCAAAGACTTAGATTTATTGAACAAACAGGAATGCGAACTTTATATCCTTCTGCAAGACATGATAGGTTTATTCATTCATTAGGGACATTTTATCTTGGACAAAAAGCTTTTGAAAATTTTAAAAATAATGTTGAAGAATATTATTCACATAACAAAGATGAAAAGCGGAACCATTTCAATGTTTTTTCAGATAAGACTAAGAATAGCAGTTTTTGGCATATGTGCGGAACCTTGTTTTTAATTGCATGTTTACTACATGATAGTGGGCATGCGCCTTTTTCGCATACTTTAGAATTTATATATGAACAAGAAATGAATAGTTCAAGTAAAGCCACCTTAGTTGATAAGTTAAAACAATATCTTAACACTACTGAATTTATTGAAGATTTTGAAAGCCAAAATCCCGGAAGTGAACATGAACGAATGAGTGCGCTTGTTGTTTGTACTGAATTTGCCGACAAAATAGAAGAAATAATTGAAAAAGACTACCCAGATTTTAATAACACTCAAGATGCGTTAGAGTTTATTTGCAGAATGATTATCGGATGTACATATCAAGGTTATACAAGGGAAAATCAAATTAAGAATTGCTTTATTGCTTTATTAAATTCTAAATCTATTGATGTAGATTCACTTGACTACATAATTCGTGATTCCAAACTTTCCGGAATTGATAATATGGCAGTTGATGTAGATAGATTATTAAGTTCCTTGACAATAGTTGAACGAACGGTATTTAATAACACACCTATTAATACTGAAATTCATACCAATATTCTAAATGGTATTTTAGTTTGTCAATCAAATAGAAAAGCCAATATAAATGCCTTATGCAAAGGGGAAGTTACAATAGAAGAATTTTCAGGAGAAATGTCTGGAAAACTATCTCTTGTTGGTAATTTGAAATTCAAAGAAGACTATGCAATCTCAAAAAATGATATGAAAATTTTTAAAGTTAATGGAGTTAATTATGATAGAATTGTAAAGTCAAATGATATCGCCTATGTTGAGCTTGATGTAATATCTGAGAAAAAGTTAAATATTGAAGCCAGAAATATTAATGCTGATTCATATTTTAATGGTACAATTAATGTGAAGTGCGCATCAATTAGATTTCCAGCGACTTATGTTGAAGGTCTGCTTACTGGCTTATTTACAGGAGAACTCTTGGGGAATTATGTAAGTGCGGGTGGAACATTAAAATGTGAACTGGGTTTCCATAAAAGTTCTCTAAGTGTCATACAAAATGTAGTTTCAGCAAGAAACTATGAATATCAATGGATTTACTCACATCACAAGGTTGTTTACTATTCTAATTACCTAATTGTAGATTTATTGAAAAAAAGTATAAAGCATTTGCTAAAGCTTACTGGTTCTGATGAAAGTAAGTACGAAGATGTTATGACTAATATAATCTCATGGGAAACAATGATTAAGGAAAATGAAGAGCCTAAGCTTTTTAAATTTGCAAATAATTTTTATTTTAGGACAAACGATAGTGATATAGTATCTATTTTTAAGCAATGTTATCTATTTTGTCTGTCAATAAAAGACGAGTCTGACTGTTTTTCTTTATTAACTGAATACTTTTCTAGAAACTATAGAAAAAGTGTTTGGAAATCTTATGCGGAGTATTGCATTTTTTTTAGTGACCTTTCTGATAGTGAAAAATTGAGACTTTTTGATTTACTAAAAAACGTAGCTGTCCATGGAGTTGCTGATAAATATGGTTATTTTCCGGAAAGCTGGAATAGTAGATTTTCTGAAATAGGATTTGATAATGTTATTTGGGTAAATGGTAATAGTAAATTAAAACGATTAGACCCAGATAATACTTTCATCCTTTTTAAGAATAACCCCTTAAATTTTAGAAGTGTATCATTAGAAAAGGATTTAAGTATATCTCAACAAATAAATCTTTTTTATGTCTATTATGATAGAAACCAAAATTACTCTGAATCATCAAATATAAAATTAAAAAAATTATTAAAGGAAGAGCTATCTATGTTTATTCAATCCGGGAGTAAGTAGCATTTCCGACTTTACTATACTTTAATTCAGACTGCAGTTTAAGCTAAAGCACCTTGGAAAGTCTGTCTTTAACATCCACCTTAAACCTGTCAATATATCCTGAGATATAATCCATTATGTCCAGGCTGGGATTCTGAAGCAAAGGAGTCAAATCCATTGCATACATAAGAGAAGAGGCCATATCTGTTCCGTGCGAAGCATAGTAGGTGGCGTTGGACAGCCTTCTGCCTGTGGTGGCCAGGTCATATCTCTTTCCGCCGCATATCTGTGAGTCAAATACACCCAGCAGGGAGGCGGCTATATTTGGGTGAGCTGAAACATCAAAGACCAGTTTTTCTTCATCATTGACCCAGTCAAGGCTTCTCCATACTTCACAGCCATACAGCTTTTCGGGCCGGACCTCCGCAGGCAGCTCTCTTATGGCGCGGATAACCTTTGCAGCCACACCTAAATGGGTGTCGTGCTTGTCTGCAAGGTTGTGAGTATAGATAACCTTTGGCCTGGCAGCAGAAATCATGTCCTTTAGCTCGTTGACTAGCTCTGTATTTTTAGGGTCCTTGACCTCCCCGCTGGGATAGTCAAGCAGTGCCAGAGCTCCATATTCACCTATAAAGGCAGCCTTTTTCTGTTCCAGCTTTCGGACTGCCTGCATCTGTTCATCGGTATATTCCGCATACAGGCCGTTCCTTGGGCTGCCGGCGCCATTGGTTACAACTACGGAATAAAACCATTTATCCTCCTTGCCAAAGCATTCGAGAATACCATCCTGGGCCATAAATTCAATATCGTCCTGATGTGCGGCGATTGCCATATGTGTAGTTCTGCTGACAGCTTCATCCGGTTGTCTGTTATCCGGGATGTAAAATTCAGCACCTTTATTTTTAAGTTTCATTTATATCACTCTCCAGTATGTATTGTGAAATGCCCGGCAGACTTCAGAAGCAAGCCAATTACCAGCGGCTTTATGACCGGCCCGCTTTTATTATACCTCATCCGTCAGAGAAAGCCCTTTTAAATTTCGCTTTGTAATTTTTTACTTAGTAATTGTCACTTTGTTAAGACCTCTGGGACTGTCCGGGTTCAAGCCTTTTGTAAGCGACAGGCTGCAGGCAAACATCTGGGCTATAACTACATTATAAAAAGGGGATACCATGTCGTTCCGGGTTTGTGGAATTTCGAAGGAGCAGTTGCCCATTGCCAGCACCTCTTTATTATTGGAAATAACTATAATTTCGGCCTGGCATTCCTTCAGTTTATTAATCATCTCAACGATATCCGCTAAGGCAGGTCCTTCAGGTGCATATACAAAGACCGGCATATCCTTGTCAATCATGGCAAAGGGACCGTGATGAAAATCAGATACTGCATAGGCTTTTGCGCGGACATATGAGGTTTCCTGGATTTTCAGGGCTGCTTCCAGAGCAATTGAATAGTTCATACCTCTGGTAAGAATAAAGCATTCATTCATGTACAGGTATCGTTCTGCCTTGTTTTTAATGTGCTGGGCAGAAGTTTCAAGGATATGGGTTATATTCTGAGGAATAAGGGACAGCTCCCTCTTCATATCCTCATTGCCGGACCAGGCTGCAACCAGCAGGGCTATGAGATACAGCTGTGAGGTAAAGGTTTTAGTTGCAGCAACGCTTTTTTCAAGACCCGCATTGCAGTAGAGATGAAAGTTTGCTTCTGCGGCAAGGGGAGACTGGGTGTCATTAGTTATGCTGACGGTGGTTGCTCCGCACTTGTTTGCACTTTTTATAACCTCCAGCACGTCCGCTGCCTTGCCGGACTGGGATATCCCTATTACCAGGCTGTTCTTCATATTCAGGCTCCTGCCGTAAGTGGTAAATATCGAAGGAGCAGCAAGTGCCACGGGTATTTCCATAGCGTATTCAATAATATATTTTGCATATACTCCTGCATGATCTGAAGTACCTCTGGCTGCAATCACAACAGAGTCAATATTTTGCTTTTTCAGGTGTTCCGCTATGCTTGAAACAACAGCTTCGCTGGAACTCCTGCACCTCTCCAGTACAATCGGCTGTTCCAGTATTTCTTCCCACATTTTTGTCATAACCATTCCTCGCAATCTTCAAATTAATTATAATTATATATATGTATAGTTGTATATACCAGTTAATTATAATTTAGCACCTGACCACTATAAAGTCAAGCTGATTTTAATTATTGTAAACCAGTACATTGTATTTATATTCGTCAGAGCGGTACTTAGAGTTTTCATAAAATAATTTCAGGTCGGAATCAGTATGAACAACGGCACTTACTTTTAAAACAGGAGTATCAGAGGCAATTTTAAGAAGCTCCCTGTCTTCAACAGAAGCTTTGCCAGCCTCAATGACATTTTCCAGAAAGTCAATCTTATGAGAATATTCTTCAGTGAGAACCCTGTACAGTGAGCCTGTCAAATCCTGTGCATCCAGTTGTGGGCAGTATTTTTCCGGTATGAAATTCTCTTCTATTGCCACGGGTACGTCATTGGCAAATCTTAAACGCTTCACATTATAGACCAGGTCGTTATCTTCCAGCTCCAGCATTTTTTGAATATTTTCCGGCGCCTTTATCTTTTCAAGCTTAAGAACTTCAGTCTTAGGCTGCATTCCTTTGTTCCTGACGGTTTGAGAAAAACTGGAAATGTTCTTTTGTGCTATCTTGGATTTTGCAACAAAAGTACCTTTACCCCTTTCTCTGTACAGTGTACCTTCCTGCACCAATTGAGTCAGTGCCTGGCGAACAGTCATACGGCTGATGCCTGAAGAGTCGCTCAATTCTCTCTCGGATGGTATGAGGGAATTTTCGGCATACTCTCCGCTGTTTATCTTTTCCATAATTATGTTCTTTAGCTGATAATAAGCCGGAATAGGGCTTTTCTTATTAATATACATCGCTTCACGCCTTCATAATGTGACATATTTTATATACTGCTTCCCTCAAAAATATTAACATATAATAAGTAAAAAGGCCAGACCGGAGTGGTTACTAAGACTAATCGGCCAAAACAACAATACAAGCAGATGGTTGGATTTGATAACAGCAGTAGCTTATAAAAAAAATTAATGGATAAATTTAAAATTAATGACAAATATAGTATAATTGATTTATATATAAGAGTATATTTGCTTTAAACCACAAGGAGCAAAACTCTTAACGTGAAAAGGGCAGTTTTTTGCTATGATGCAATAAAAGTGAATCGGTTAATTATCAAGCTGTAAATGAAGTTATGAAGCTGCAGTCATACATATAAAGTTAGCAAAAGCCGGTAGCGTAACCTGGGTTTCAAAAATGAGAAGCAAAAGATTCGGAATGCCGTTTTCCAGGTCCTTTGCACAAGCTCAACTTTGAATATACAAAAAGAGCAACCTAAAGCGAGGTGAAGGTATGAAAGATACGTAACTTGACAGTCCAGTCTATCTATTTGCAGCGGGGCCAAAATGATGACCCTATCCTATTCATAGACGATAATGGACAGGCACGGCCAACGGGGTAGGTTTCAGCCCTTACGGTATAACGTGACCTTGAAGGCAGCTTCAGCCAGCTTAAAATGACTATTTGATGATGAAGATATAGATGCAATTGATATTACTGTTATGAAGAAATATTTACCGGGAAGATAAGTAATTTCCCTGCTGATGTGTAATTCAGCCATAGATGGCGCAGGAATACAGGATAAGGAATCAGTCACCCCTTAAACTGGTGCGGATTATCTGCACAGGAACATTTTAAAAAAGAGGAGAGTTGATTTATGAAAAAGAGAAGTTTAAAATCCTTATCAGTGACGCTGGTTGTTCTTCTGACAGCGCTTGTAATTTGCTCGGCAACTGTTAATGCCGCTACTCCCACGGGGAAAAGGTTAAAGGATGTTCAAAGCAGGGTTCTTGTTGGAACTGAATTTCCCAGTGGTTTTACCACAATGTCTGATTCTTCTACATTTCTCAGCACCGCCACTCCCGAGTTTAATCTGGTAACTGCTGAAAATGCAATGAAATGGGATGCCACCGAGCCTTCTCAAAACAGCTTTAATTTTTCTGAAGGGGACAAGCTTGTAAGCTGGGCTCAAAGCAATAACTATACAGTGCATGGACATGCGTTGGTATGGCACAATCAAACTCCGAACTGGGTACAGAATCTCAGTGCCAGCGCTATGCAGTCCGCCATCAACAATCATATCGACAAGGTTATGGCCCACTATAAAGGCAAGGTTCCCATGTGGGACGTAGTTAATGAAGCCTTTGAGGACGATGGAACCTACAGGAATTCCTTCTGGTACAGAACCCTGGGTAAAAGCTTCATTGAGAACGCCTTTATCCGGGCTCGTGCTGCCGACCCCAGTGTAAAGCTCATATACAACGACTACAATCTTGAGTATACAGGAAATAAGTCCAACGCCGCCTATAATATGCTCAAAGATTTTAAAAGCCGTAATATACCAGTAGACGGTATTGGCTTCCAGATGCACCTGGATATACAATATTCAATTGACTATAATGATTTCGCCAAGAATTTACAGCGTTTTGCAGATTTAGGACTTGAAATATATATAACCGAGATGGATGTCCGGGTATCCAGCAATCCCACATCGGCGGAACTGCAAACTCAGGCCAGCTACTACAAGAACATCATAGAGAAGTGTATGGCACAGCCTGCAGTGAAGGCCATCCAGGTATGGGGCTTCACAGACAAATATTCCTGGGTACCAAATACGTTCCCGGGCAGAGGTGCGGCGCTGCTGTTTGACTCAAGCTACAATCCCAAGCCGTCTTATTATGCAATGCAGGCAGCTTTGGGTACTTCGGCCCCTACATTAGTATACGGGGATGTTGACGGAAGCGGAAGTGTGGACGCTGTAGATTATTCACTTATGAAGCAATACCTGCTGGGCTCAATAACCAAATTCCCGGCTGAAAACGGTATGGCTGCAGCAGATCTTAATTCCAGCGGAACAGTAGATTCACTGGATTTTGCCATTATGAAGCAATATCTGCTGGGAATTATAACTAAGTTGCCCGTGTAATGTGTAAAAAAGTTAATAAAGGTTTAAACAATAAAATACTTCTGATTTTGTAAAAAAAGCGGCGGGCAGTGAATTTACTGCCCGCCGCTTTTGGGGCTAATCGACTTTATTAACAAGAGCTGATAATAAACTCCGGTTAATCCGGCGTAATATAAATGAAGTAGCCAAACCTTGACAAAATACAAATAATAAAATAACATATGTTATATAACAAGTGTTATTTTATGGGAGGTCATCGCAATGCCGCCAAAAATAAAAATTTTTAAGGAGAACATAATAGAGGCAGCATTTTCCCTAACCAGGGAAAAAGGCTGGGAATACATAAATGCCCGCAGCCTGGCTCTGCTGCTGGGCTGTTCAACCCAGCCCATATTCCGTGTTTATAAGGATATGGCAGAATTGAAAAGGGATTTATTCTCTTATGTGGAGGGCTTCTATAACGAGTATGTCCAAGGCCGCATTAATGGTGAAAGTATTTTTTTAAGTATTGGTATGGCCTACATAAGCTTTGCCAAAGAGGAGCCTAACCTGTTCAGGATGATCTTTATGAACAATAATTTTAAGGTCAACAACTTTATGGAAATGACGGAGGGGGATGAAAATGCCGCCATTGCTGCAGGGATTGCGGCAGCAAATAAAATAGGCATGGAGGATGCCCGGCTTCTTTATGTGGAGACATGGTTATTCACCCATGGCATTGCTGCAATGCTGGTGACAAATAGCTGTGCTTTTCAGGAGGAGGAGACGGAAAAAATGCTCCGCAATGCATTTGCGGGGTTCTTAAGGCAAATAAAGGAGGCAAAAGCAAATGAATAAGAAGAATATCATCGGATTAAGTGTGGTTATTATCATATGTTTGTCGTGTCTTATACGGATTCCTGCCATAGCTATGCTTATAGCGATTCCATTCTGGATTGTTGAAGGGAGAAAGAAGCATCATATGCCGGAGAATACAGATATTGTACCTCAAAGCATGCTGGAGGGTTTCAGAAAAGCAGGCTGGCTGATTTTATTGCCTGTGGTGAGCGGGGTGGTGGCAGTACTGCTTTCAAAGCTTGTAATGCCGGCTTTTTACATACATGTTTTAGAGCGTACCAAACCCATACTGATTTTTAATAAACTTCCCTTGCTGATTGTACAACTGCTTATTTTGTCATTGGCGGAGGAAGTGGTTTTCCGGGGTGTACTGCAAGCCCGGATAAGCACCTGGATAAGACCGGCCTATGCCATTGCTGCAGCCTCATTCTTTTTTTCCATTGCCCACTATTCTTCCGGTGCGATTAATATTGTGCTCTACGACTTGTTTTTCATCTTTGTAGACAGCATATTGTACGGTATTATATTTGAGAAGACAAAAAGTGTCTGGGCCTGCTGGAGCTCACATTTTCTGGCCAATGCCGTAGGAGTGGCAATAGTATTATTTGTAGTCTGATAACAAGGCAGTAAGGGGAGGGTTTTTATGTTGATTGATATTCACGCCCATGCAGCAGGCGATTATGGTACGGTTGCATCATTAAAACGTATGGCCCTGACGTACAATATTGAGAAGATCGTTTTATGCACCAGCCCCAAGAATATGAAAATGCTTAAGGAACCGCCGGGCTTGCCTTTTAAGCAGAAGCCCGACAGCATCTATATGATGAACAGGTTGAACCGGCTGGCTTATAACCGTTTTTTTAAGAATAACGGAGATGGAAATAAATTCGTTTATGAATTGAAGAAACAACTGCCCGGACTGATTATACAGTTTCTGTGGGTAAACCCGCTGGATGCAGGGCACATGAATAGTCTGGAAACCAGTATCCGTACATATGAACCCAAGGGCATCAAGCTGCATCAGGCATGGAATCCGTTTAAGATTGACGGCGGAGAATTTAAAAATCTGGTCGACCTTGCCACTTTTAACAAATTGCCTATTTTCATTCACTTATATTCTAAAAAAGAGGTCCTGAAGCTGCTTCACTTTATAAGGGAGAACCAAAGCGCCGTGTTTATCATCGGTCATCTGACCGGTATTGACCTCTTCTGTGAAAGCGGCGTAAACTTGAAAAATGTCTATTTTGACACTTCAAGCTCCGGAAGAATCCAGGGCTGTGATATTAAGTATGCAGTTGAAGCTTTCGGCTATGAGCATATTGTTTTTGGCACAGATACGCCTTATGCGGGCATTGATGAGCAACTTGAACGGTTTGAACGGCTGGAGCTGTCTGATAAAGTAAAAGAGCACATTTATAGCCTGAATGCAAGAAGTCTTTTAAAATTACAGGATTAGTATTTTTTGCGGTTCCCCAGAATATATCTGGAAAAATCCAGGGCGGCCTGTGCTTCCTTGTCCAGCGTTTCCTCATCTGCACCGTTGCTGATGTCACGCCAGACCTTGATATTGGATCCGACAGTTCCGCCCATTCTTACAAAGGGCTCCATAACAACGCTGCCGGTATAACCTATATCAGCCAGGGCCTCACCAATCTCGTTCCATGGGATTCTTCCCCTGCCGGGAACTTTCCGGTTACATTCGCCGGTGTGCAGGTGTCCAAGGTAAGGGCCGGCAGTCCTGATTGCGCCACCTATACTATCTTCTTCGATATTCATGTGGAAGGTATCCAGCATTACCTTTACATTGCTTTGCCCAACCTGTTTTACAAAGTCCACGCCCTCCTGTGCGGTGTTAATCAAATAATTCTCGAATCTGTTGAGAACCTCAAGGCAGAAATCCACTCCGCAGGCTTCAGCCACCTTGGCTACCTCACGGACACCTACTACACTGCGTTCCCAATCTCCTTTTTTGTCAATGGACATTGTATAATCAACCGGCCAATAGGAATATAAGGCTCCGCCTATCAAATGCACATCCAGCTTGTAGAGACGCTGGAGCAAATCGGTATAAAAGGCTATGGCATTTTTGTGGATTTCAGGATGGGCAGAAGACAGGTTTTGATCTGCACCGGGGCCATGCCCCACTGTAAGAGTAATTCCATTGCCTCTGGCACAGGCTCTTAGTTCATCAAGCTGCTTATTACTGTAAAACGGTATAGGTGAGGCGGCTATTTCAAGGATATCAAAGCCGAGCCTTGCAGCCTTCTCTATATAATATTTGTAGTCAGCTTCCCATTCTTGCTCCCAATATGCATAATAAATACCATGTTTCATATTAATCTCCATTCCGCCGCTGTCGCTGGCGGCACAAATAGTAATGAAAGACACCGCATGTATCTTTCACGCCGGCCCTTCTTAAAGGCAAAGGTTTTGGCCACATAGCTGAAAACTAACTCCTCTGATACATACCTGTCTTATTTAGCCGGCTCAAGTATTACGTTGCTATTTCGAAGTATGTTACGAACTTCCTTTACATCCACCTGAGCGGGAAGGATTTCCTGCTGGACTGCCAGCGCAGCACCTACACCAGCTGCCTCACCTATGGCCATGCAGGTTGGCATAACTCTTGCGGAGCTCATGACTACTGCATCCAGAGAAGCACATCTGCCGCTGAACATGAGATTGTCAATATCCTTGCTCACTGTACAGCCGTATGGAATGCCGTATGGCTTTATGCGCTTGACAATAGTACCAGCACCGTTGCCCTCATGTATGTCAATGATGTAAGAACCCAGTGCTACCGTATCTTCCGGCACGTGGCCCACCATTATCTTATCCTCTGTCAATTCACAGAGCCCCGCAAAACGGCGGGTTTCACGTATACCCATGGAAGGATATATCTGAGTTATATAGCAGTTTTCAAATCCTGGAACATACTTTTTGAGTGTTTCCACCAGCTTTGGTATCTGTAAATGTCCCTCAATCTCACAACGGGTTAAATCCAGTACATCGCTGCCGTTTACTCCCAGGTGCCGGGTGGAATTAATGTGTACCTCTCCAGGAATCAGGCTTTTGATGTAGATAAGGGTATCCCGGTCAACCGGCAATTCGCCTTTTGCTTTAAGCTCCAGGAAGAGTTTACGCAAACCCACCATGACATGGTGGGGGTTTGAACGGAAAAAATCAGCGTTGTACTTGTCAAAGTCACACTCGATGGTATTGCATAAACGCATCTGTTCAGGATCACCTGCGATGAATTCTATTGTTTTGTCGGTATTAACATTACCCAAGGTAAACATAAGAGTAGGCGGCTGTAATGCACCGGTATCCTTTTGACCCATGTTGTAGGAAGCGCCGGCCATATACCCCATATCACCATCTCCGCTGGCATCTACAAAGACAGCGGCCTCAACAATAATATGATAACCCTTTCCAAATAACGTGACGGTTTTAAGCCTGCCGTTATCTACGTTGGCATGTATTATTTCAGTATTAAGCAGTATTTCTACGCCAGCGTTGAGACACATTTCAAATGCGACAATTTTAAAAATCTCATGATCGTAAAGAGTCACGGAATTGTGCATCGGGCATGGGTAATGAGCTGTACAGGCATTACGTTTTATCAGTTCATCAACAAGTTCCTGTGCAATACCTGCAGTTACAGGTTTACCGTCTTTGTCCAGATAACCCAGCAAAGGTAAGCCTATGGTTAAATTACCGCCCAGATATCCGTTTTTTTCCACCAGAAGTACTTTTGCACCATTTCTACTTGCTGAGATTGCCGCAGGGATACCTCCTGGGCCACCACCAATAACAACCACGTCATATTTTTTTTGGAGGGTCTTCATAGCTTTTCTCCTTCAATTATATAGTTTTATGTTTTATTAAACTACAATAACAGCAGAATATCAGAATACATATTCTTGCAGATTATTGTTTTAAAATATTGTTGAAAATAGTTTCAGAGTGTCAATCCTTAATAACTGCTTCCAGCCTCCTGAAAATCTGAATATTTATGTTAACAAATTAAATAACATAGTATTTGAGGGATTATTGCAATAAAAAACTGGGTAGAAGCATTTATAGCCGTCCTTTTGTGGCATACAGGCTTAGCGCTTACTTTTAATATAGCATGTAGTATTTTCAAGTCAACAGAACATTAAAATGAGTGAAGAATAGTGATAGTTTTCAAACAAATAGTACATTACTCCATATTTTATCCCGGCATATATTATGGAAAATATACCGGTTTATGCCATAACCCTCCGGAATTTGCACACTAAAGCTAAACAAAGTTATACATATCGTAATATATAATATTGTTGGGCAGTAATCTCATGTGTTATACTTGACATATAATTTCAAATCATCGCATGTATGCAACAGGCAAAGCACAGCTTCTATGATAGCTATCCCATTTCAGGGCATAGAATTTATAAGGGATATGCAAATTAATACAGGACTCATTACGATATATTATGACGTATAATTCGAATACTAGATTTTGTCAGACGGGGAAAAGTGTTAAACAAATTTCGAGGCAAATAATAATGTGGCACCGATTCCATGCCGTGATTTTCATGGAGTTATGTGCCAGGTGGGGGGCATGGAAATAATTATGTATAAAGCTATTATTGTTGATGATGAAGATTTGGTACGCCAGGGCTTAAGAAAACACTTTGACTGGAGAACCCACAATATTGAAATAGTTGCCGATCTTTCTGACGGACAGAAGGCATTTCAGTTTGTGAAGGAAAATCACATAGACCTGGTGCTTACTGATGTGCTTATGCCCTACATGGACGGAATAACCCTGGCAAAGAACATAAGGGAGCTTTACCCGGATATAAAGATAATATTCATCAGCGGCCATGATGATGTAATCTACCTGAAAAAGGCACTTAAAGTAGAGGCTGTGGACTATATACTAAAATCCATTGATTTGGATGAGCTTGACGAGACTGTCAGCCGTGTGGTCAATATTATGAATACAGAGAATCAGAGTAAGAAAACCCTGGCTGATATGGAAAATCTCTTGAATCAGAGCTTTCCGCTTCTGCAGGAGCGTTTTTTTATCACCATGATTCGGGATGATTTTGAAAATCCGATTATAATGAAAGAACGTATAGCATTTTTGAACATTCCGCTTAATGATGAAATGCACTACTGTGTACTGGTAGTGCAGATACAGCGGGTTTACAGCACCTTTCATGTCTTGTCGGAACGTGAGCGCCAGCTTTTGTCCCTGCAGATACAAAACGAATGTACAGAGGTGGGAAAACAGTATAGTGATACCATTTGCTTTGAAAATAAACAAGGTGAATATGTGATGATTCTGTCTCTGCCGGAAGATGAATATGAGGAAACTCTTCTTGAGGTTTCTGAAAGTCTTAATAAGCGTCTCAAGGATGGCATGGGGCTCCCGGTATCCATTGGTATCAGTGACAGATTTAAGGGGCTTGAAAATATAAAAACCTCCTATGAAAATGCATCCAATGCTATAAGCAAAAGATACCTGCTGGACGATGCTCTTGCTATTTCCGTTGATAAATATGAAATGGATGAAAGCCTGAAGGAATATAAGGAAAACGCAGAAAAGAGCCTGCAGGAATGCTTGAGCAGCGGAAACACCCAGCAGGTATCAAAGGTGCTTGAAGAGCTTTTTAGTATAATAAGGGAAAATTTTTTGCATGATGAAGAGCAGAATCTGATGATTTTCTTACTGCTGCTTCCCACGCGAATTGTAACAGATATAAAGATAAACAAAAAGAGTGATTATTCCAATCAGCGCAGAATTTTGGATAAATTCCTGTGCTGTGGGGATTTTGAAGAACAGTGTGTTCTGATTCAAAAGCTGTATTTTGAGGTGGCAACCCTCATGAGCAGCATGAGCAAAACCTATTCCCATACTATCATCAGTCAGGTGCGGAAAACAATTGAAGAACGCTTTAAGGAGCAGATATCAATAAGCACACTGGCAAAGGATGTCTACTTGACACCCACGTATTTGTGCGTGTTGTTTAAACAAGTCACCGGTACTACAATAAATGATTATCTGACTCTGACCCGGCTTGAGAAAGCCAAGAAGCTTTTATCAGATCCGTATATTAAACTATATGATGTTTGTTATGAGGTCGGCTATTTGTCACCAAGCTATTTTTCCCGCCTGTTTAAGAAATACACAGGAATCTCGCCCAGCGAATACAGGAATATTGCCATATCCTCTTCAGAAATATAATATTTGCATAATAAATCGGTGTATGGGAAGGAAATGTCTATGAATCGAATTAAGCTGCGTGAGAAAATTTCCAGTCGGATTTTATATGGCGGTAATATGCGCCTATCAAAAAGAGCAATAGCTCTTTTTGCTTTTAGTGTGATTATACCTCTTGCACTTATTGTATACTTTTATTCCGTCCATTCGGCAAATATCATTGAGAATGAGCTTTCAAACAATATGCAATTAGCAATCAGCCAGATAAAGAACAATCTGGATTACCGTTTTGAACAAATTTCCGAGAATGCCCTTTCTATTCTCAGTACAGCTTATCCTTATATCAGAAGCGGTAGTACCGATGTTGAAACACAGCTTGAAGAATATGATGAGCTGAAATCTCTGGTCTCAGCTTATGAAGGAAAACATATGATCAGTAAGATACGCTTGTATGTGCCCTCCGGTAAAATTTATGCAAATCAGCAGGAAACCTTCTACTCTCTGCCGGAACTTTCAGAGCAAACCAGTGCAACCTACAAACGAGGTGTTCTTTGGCTGAGAACCTATGGGGCACGAATTTATGAGGGCAGAGGCTTGACAAATATAATTTCCTGTCGGATGACAATTTCCAGTAAAACCAATTATGATGAAATCGCAAGTGTACTGCAACTAGATATTGAAGAGACCAAGCTTAGCAAGATATTTTCGGCAGGTATCAGCATTGATGAGGAGATTTACCTGGTAGACACGGACGGAGTGATAATATCCCATCCGGATTCAAACCTGATTAATAAAAAAGGACTGTCTGATGCTGAACTCAGCACCGTGCTGATGAATAAGACGGGGCATATGAGCGGAAGCATGAGTCAGAATGCCGATCTTGTGGCATATTCCAAGTTGAGTACGACAGATTGGTATCTTGTTATGCGACTACCAGCTTCTGCTGTTTATGGTTCGGATGTCTTTTCATTCGATGTGATGCGTGCTCTGCTGATTATAGCTGTTGTAGTAGTTTTTGTAATTTCATTGATATTGATATACTCCAGTATTATTGAAAATACCGTTAAACGGATCAATACAGCTATCATGGTGCTGAATAATGAAGGCATAGACCAGGTTGACAATATGACGTCACAGGATATAAAAAATAATAAATCTCTTGCATTATTGGAGAACAATGCCAATCACCTGGTTGTTACTATTAAAAGGTTGATGGAAGAATCATATGAAGCCAAGCTGAAGGCCAGGGATTACCAGTTAAAAGCTTTACAGGCACAAATAAATCCTCATTTCCTTTATAATACCCTGGATTCCATTAAGTGGATGATATTGGAGGATCATAAGAAAGACGGTATATGGATGATTAACGCATTTTCAAAGTATTTCCGCCTGAGCTTGAGCAAGGGGAGGGATGTTGTCACTCTTCATGATGAATTGGAGCTGATTGAGGCTTATATTGGAATCATGCAAAAAAGATTCAGTAATATCTCCACCATAGATATTATTATAGATGCCGATCTCATGGAGTGTCTTATTCCTAAATTGTCTCTGCAGCCATTAGTAGAAAATGCTCTGAATCACGGAATCCTGCACAAGCAGGAACACGACGGACGGCTTGTCATTGCTGCAAAAGAGGAAAATGGCAAATTGGTAATTATTATTAAGGATAATGGTCACGGAATGAGCCAGGAGCAGATAGAAAGGATTTTTAGTCAAGATAACAGCAAGACAAAGGGCTATGGGCTTGGAAACGTAGATGAAAGACTTAAGCTGTTCGGAGGGGAGGACTGTGGCCTTGTGATAAGCTCAGAACTGAATATGGGTACTACTGTCACCCTCTCGCTGCCAATAAAACACATGCAGCAGGAGTAAACATAAAATACGGAATCTATTGAAAAAAGCCATATTCATGGTAAGCATAAAATCCTCCATAAAACCAACATAGAACAATCAGGAAGAACATTAGAGACTGTTAGAATGCTATATCCACAGCTTATTCTTACAGTCTCTAATTCTATCATTTGTATTTTTTAGTGCTATTTCTACAAATTCCAAAATAAATTGAATATATTTTTATGCAAGTATAACAGTTTTGGATAAGAAATCAGAAGATTGAGTCATTCAACTTGGAAGGTTTGTATGCTAATATAAAAACATAGATTGGATACAAACTTACATTGAAAGCTTTCAAAAGTCTAGGTTATGCAATTCTTTAAGTTGTTCTATTATGTAAAGTTTCTACTGACTGTAATCCTCGTAGGAATAGCTTGAAAGATACATGTTGTGTATCAAAGTGACTTTCAAGCAGCGAAAGCCACTGCGTGCCTTTCATTACTATTTGTGTACGCGCTGGGCGCGTAGATGAGAGGTTAGCTTGAAAGATACAT
>JAEXFI010000026.1 GCA_023400235.1 Bacillota bacterium | reverse complement strand
AAATGCTTGTACATAACGCTTTTGGCGAAATTGTAATACCTTTCGTCATGCCTTTTTAGCCGTCGCAGCAACTCGGCCATCCAGGCCTCGGGTGCTGCTTAAATTGACGTCCTGTCAATTTAACTGCCAAAGCAGCATGCCCAAAGCCTACAATTTCAGCAAAAGCTTTTAATCATACTGCGCATTTCTTTAAAGTCGTCCTCACGTGAATTGCAAACTTGCTCTTAATGACTTTATTAATTAGCACAATGGGTTAAATTATGTGCGCACACATAAAAAACCAGGACCGGGGTATATACTCCGGTCCTGGTTCTGACATGTTTTCAAAATAACTTTCTTTGGTATAATCATATAACATTTATATTTGAACTGTTAATATTCAATCAGGGTTCTTTCACCTGTCACGCGGAAGCCTGCCTTTTGGGCTATATTTCCTGAAAGCCTCAGACTTCTCTCATCAGGCTGGTTTCCTGATACGTATACGTTGAAAAGGCCCGGTTCAAGGACACAGCTCCCTTCATTATCAATAAGAGCCATTTGCCGTGGCGAAACAGTGAATATTATCTCTGCTGCTTCCCCAGGCTTGAGGTGAAGTCTTTTCATTCCCGCCAGCTGCCATCTGGGTATCTCAACACTGGCTTCCACATCTTCCAGGTAAAGCTGGACTATTTCATCAGCCTCATATTCGCCAATATTTTTAACCGCAACCTCACAGCTTACCTCTTCTCCTACATTAATTGCCTCCTTAGAAATTTTAACCTCTCCGAATTGGAATTTTGAATAACCAAGACCATATCCGAAGGGATAAAGGGCCTCATTTTTCATGTATCTGTAGGTACGGCCCCTCATGGAATAATCGCAAAAATCCGGCAATTCCTGGGTGGTTCTATAAAAGGTGACTGGCAGCTTCCCGCTGGGGCTGAATTCTCCAAACAGCAGTTCAGCTATCGCTTTACCGCCCTCAGCTCCCGGATACCAGGCCTGAACGATGGCAGGGATATGTTCATCCGCCCAATTTACCGCCAGTGCACTGCCTGACATTAATATCAGTATTACAGGCTTGCCGGCCTTGTACACTGCCTCAAGGAGCTCCTGCTGATGCCCCGGCAGATCGAGGTCGGGCTTGTCCCCTCCGGCATATTCATTTGATACGTCTCCCTGTTCTCCTTCCAGTGTTGCATCAAGGCCCAGGCACATTACCACCACATCTGATCTTTGGGCCATGGCTACCGCTTCCCCGAAAAAGTTCCGTGGAGCTGCCAGTCCGGGCTTCTCCATAAAAAGATGGCAGCCTGCGGAATAATATACTCTTGTTCCCGGCTCTACAGAATTATGGATACCTTCAAGTACCGTGGTGTATCTTGAAGCCGTGCCGAAGTAATTCCCTGTCAAGGCACTCCGGCTGTCAGCATTGGGGCCTATGACTGCAATGGAACGTATCTTTTTTCTATCAAGGGGCAGCAGTTTGTTTTCATTCTTTAGAAGTACTAATGACTTTTTCGCCAGCTCCAGGGAGAATAGTCTATGTTCCTCACAATCATTGACCTCATAGGGTATGGAACTGTAAGGCACCTCCTCAGCTTCATCAAACATCCCCAGCTTCATCCTGGTCACCATAAGCCTTGTAACAGACTGGTCTATCTGGGCTTCTGAAACCAACCCTTCCTTGTGGGCAATCAGTAGATTGATATACATGTTGCCGCAATTCAGGTCACAGCCGCTATTTACCGCCAACGCCACAGATTCGGGAGCAGTCCTTGTAACCATGTGCTCCTCATGAAAATCCTTGATGGCCCAGCAGTCGGAGGTTACATGCCCTTGAAAGCCCCACTCCTCCCTGAGAATATCCTTCAGCAGAGTTTTGCTGCCGCAGCAGGGCTCCCCGTTGGTTCTGTTGTATGAGCCCATGACAGCTTCAACCTTGCCGGCTTTGACACATTCCTTAAAAGCCGGCAGATAGGTTTCTCTCATGTCCTTTTCCGAGGCTATGGCATTAAAGCTGTGTCTGTCTTTCTCAGGTCCGCTGTGTACTGCATAGTGCTTGGCACAGGCTGCAGTCTTAAGATATTTTTCATCCGCTCCCTGCAGCCCTCTTACGAATGCCACTCCCAGTCTGGTGGTCAGATACGGGTCTTCTCCAAAAGTCTCATGTCCCCTGCCCCACCTTGGATCTCTGAATATATTTACGTTTGGTGCCCAAAAGGTCAGTCCTTTGTATATATCACAGTCACCATATCTTTGCGCTTCGTGATATTTTGCCCTGCCTTCGGTGGCTATGATATCAGCAGTCTTTAGCACCTGCTCCTCATCAAAGGTTGCAGCCATGCCGATGGCCTGGGGAAACACGGTTGCGGTACCTGCCCTTGCCACTCCGTGAAGCGCTTCATTCCACCAATTGTATGCCTTGATCCCCAATCGGGGCAATTCGGGAGCACCGTGCAGCATCTGCATTACCTTCTCTTCCAGAGTCATCCTGGAAACCAGGTCTCCGGCCCTGGCCTCGAAGCTCAAATCTTTGTTTTTATAGTCGGGAATACTGCCCATACATCCTCCCATATTAAATTAATCACTGTATATTTCAAATTTGCATTAGTATATTTTTCTTCCGAGCTCATCAGGTATTCCCGTTTTCCTGAAGAAATAGGTATTTATAATATCTCTCCATTCTTGGGCATGTGACAATTGCCCTTCCAGCCTATCCAGCACATGCAGGAATACATCCTCTTCAACTTTCCCCCTGAGGCCGAGCCAGTTCTGCTTCATCTCCTCAACCTGCTCCACACCTTTAAAGTGTGTATTGTAGATGTACTGGAGCAGCGTTTCTCCTGATTTAAGCCGGTAAGCATAAGGCACATAGTGGAAGAACAGCAGCAGCTCCTCAGGACATTTTTCCATGCTTTCATAAGCCTCGGCTACTTCCTTATGATATTGTCCGGCATAGCCTGTTCCGTGCTTTACTGTTCTGTCTACGCCAATACCCTTGTGGTCTGCTCTGTGATAAGTGCCCCACTTGTCATACTCATAGCCGTCCACATTGGGCCCATAGTGATGGTTCGGATTAACCATCCAGCCGATACCCAGCGGTGAGGTGTAGTTTTCATACGCTCTCCAGGAACCCAGCAGCATATCCTTAATTATTTCAACCACCTTGGTGTCATTGGTATAGGTCAGCCTGATCCATTCCTCAGCAAGCTCCGCTGAGGACAGCTCCGGATTCCAGGCAAGTCTTGCGTATCCATAGGTATTTGCCTGGGCCATCTGATGGCCGGTCCAGTTTGCATCATCACCGATATTGGTAACAGCTGCAAATCCTCCATATTTATTTTTAAAGGTTTCTCTGCTGATTACTTTCTTTACGGTTGTGTCTTTCCCCTGTCCATAGGTGTCAAAATCCAGTATCTCCTTCCACATGGGCACCAGATAGCACAGATGCCGTTGCTGCCCTGTGTACTCCTGGGTTATTTGCAGTTCAAGGAGCTGGTTTGTTTTTTTCAGGCTGCCTATAAGCGGAGAAACCGGTTCCCTCACCTGAAAATCCATAGGTCCGTTCTTAATCTGCAGGAGTACATTGTCCTCGAACTTTCCGTCAAGAGGCATAAAATGGTCATATGCGGCCCTGGCTCTATCTATTGTACGGTCTCTCCAATCCTGCTGGCAATTGTATACGAAGCATCTCCATATAACAAGCCCTCCATGCGGCTTCAAAGCTTCTGCCAGCATGTTTGCACCATCCGCATGGGTGCGTCCATACGTGAAAGGACCTGGTCTGCCCTCGGAATCTGCTTTTACAAGAAAGCCTCCAAAATCAGGAATGTTTGAATATATATAGTCTGCCTTGTCTTTCCACCACTGACGCACATTTTCATCCAGAGGATCAGCGGTTGCAAGATTTCCTATTTCCAAGGTACTTGCAAAATTTATGCTGAGAAAAAGCTTGATTCCATAACCCCTGAATATTTCATTAAGCTTGATTACATCTTTTATATACCTTTCGGTTATAAGCAAAGTCTCGAACTGATGAACATTTACATTATTTATGGTTATGGCATTAATACCTGTTGCGGCCAGCATTCTTGCGTAATCAACTATTCGGGACAGATTTCCTGTTATTTTGTTGTCCTTAAAGAATATTGAACCTCCGGCGTAGCCTCTTTCAATACTTCCGTCAATATTATCCCAATGGTTTATTGTCCTCAACTGATTAACGGGATTTTCTATCCTTGGCAGCGCCTGGGGCGCTGTTTCTGTCTGTATGAGGCTGAGCAGGCTAAACACTCCGTACATGAGACCTTCCGGGGTTTTTCCCGCCACCAGCAGCCTTCTGAGGTTATTTTCAGTTTTGAGCCTTATTATAAAGCCCTCTTCTCCAATGCTATCCTTTTCATCTTGAGATAACTGCATGGATATTTCGCTGCCGCCTTCTATACTTCCTAGTATCAAACCCTCTTCACCGGTAAATATATCTGAAATCACAGGTCTAATGCCCAGCATCCCATATAGGCCAGCCTTCAGCTCTTTAACTGAATTTGAAGTAATGACCGAATCTTCTCTAACAGCAATCTTTCTGAAAAGCTGCTTGTAAAAATTCAATAATTCCTTGTTTTCAAGCCTGTAATATTTTAACCATGCCTTATACATAGACGTGCCCATTTTATGGTCTAAAACCTTTACATTACTCATTTTTTATCCCCCTGTCCGTTCTGCGGACATAAATTCAAAGATGTTGTTGCAAAACGTGTAAATATGCAGAGTTGAAGGGGAAAAGTGCGGTTTTGTATCCATTTTCTCAAAAATGGATACAAAATGTGGGCCTTAGCGTTTGGCCCACAAGCAGTTTTTCTAAAGGGAATGTTGTAAAATGAAAG
>JAEXFI010000011.1 GCA_023400235.1 Bacillota bacterium | reverse complement strand
AGAGGCTGTTGCAAAACGTATAAATATGCAGAGTTGAAGGGGAAAAGTGCGGTTTTGTATCCATTTTCTCAAAAATGGATACAAAATGTGGGCCTTAGCGTTTGGCCCACAAGCAGTTTTCTAAAGGGAATGTTGTAAAATGAAAGTATTTTCATTTTGCAACACTCCCTTTAACATCTTTCTATTATCAATTGCAGGACATACTCCAAAGAAACAGGACTACTCCAGCGTAAATGAAGCCAGACTTGCACTTCCCTGGCCCGTAAAAGTAAAATACAATGCCTGTATTCCATCAGGAATTGCTATATCAGCAGAGTATTCCTTCCATACATTGGTGAAGCCCACCTGTATCTTTCCAAGGGCCGGGCCGTCCCAGGCGGTTTTTACTTCAAAGTCGCCCTGGCAATAGCCGCGAACCTTTATCTTGACCTTTTTGACACCCTTGCAGTCATAGTATTTGAACCCTGCTGTGGCGGAGGCTTTCATATTGGCTATGAAGCCGATTTCTTCATCCCCGTCTCTTCCATCCTGAGTAATTTTAGGGAACTGATTGTTCATCCAGGAGGCAGTCCAATCAGTGTACAAGGACTCTTCTGAACAAAACAGGTTACAGGCCAGATAGGCCGGGTATTCGCCGCGTCCTTCCAGTGGCCCTCCATTGCAGCCGCAGGAGGTCATTTCCACCTGGGGGATTGTGCCGTCCTGGAGAAATTCAAGCTGCTCGCAGCAGCCCTGTCTGCTGAAATTTGTTCCATTGGTGTGCCTGTGATAGAAAATGTACCATTTCCCATTGATTTCAATAATACTGCCATGGTTATTGGCGCCATAAAACATAGGCTTTGCAGCAGGTTTGTAAGTATCAATATGAAGATCGCTGTTGCTCACAATAACTCCCTCGTATTTGAAATCCTTTGTGGGATGCTTGCTTGTAGCATAACAAAGCTCATGGAAGACAACAGAGGAGTATATAAAGTAATAGGTATCCCCTCTCTTTCTGATGGAAGGGGCTTCAAAAAACTCATGGCCCTCATAGCCGCTGCCCTTGCTGTAAGGCTCACTTGGGGCCAGGAATACCGGCTCTTCCACAATTGTCAGCATATCCGGGCCCAATACTGTTGCCATGGGACCCTTTCTTGACTTGTCGCCTACTGGACAGAAGCCTGTGTAAAGGTATGTTCTGTCGCCCTCTGTAAGCACTCCGGGGTCAAACTGGGGCTGATCATCTGCTCTTTCACCCAGACGGGTTCCGTCGGGATAATGCACATAGCCGTAAAATTCATATTTGCCCGCTGGAGTATCACAGACGGCAACCGACACAATTGGAACCTTGTCCAGCACGTAGTATAAATAATACCTTCCGTCGGGGCCCACAGTCACATCCGGCGCATAAAGGCACATGCTGCCATCGGGATTGAGAGGGTCGTCTGTCTTTCTATAAATAACTCCCTCATACCTCCAGTCCCCAAGCTCATCAACAGGCGCCGACCAGCAGACATAGTCGTTTAAACAATATACATAACCGTTAAACCGGTCATGTGAACCATAAACATAAACCCTGTTGTTAAAAACATAAGGTTCGGCGTCAGGAATATATTCCCAGGACGGAAGATATGGATTAAAACCTTGTTTTTTCATTGTTACCTTCACTCCTTTTTGTTGGACTCTGCATTAAATAAGCACGTATTTGCTGGTAGAATATCATTGAAGATGCAACTAGTCAATCAGCTATAAAGAATTGTATATAAAAATTTAAAAAAGCAAACAGTGA
This sequence comes from Bacillota bacterium, assembly GCA_023400235.1. Classification (GTDB taxonomy): domain Bacteria; phylum Bacillota; class Clostridia; order Acetivibrionales; family DSM-1351; genus Ruminiclostridium. The sequence goes on along the minus strand of JAEXFI010000011.1, from coordinate 15,790 downwards.
ATAATGAATAAACGGATTCTTTTATAGTAGAAGGTGGGGGAGTTCAAGCTTAAGGCATTATCTTAAAGCGGCCCGGTGAGATGCCTACTGAACGGGTAAACTGTTTTGTGAAGGAGTAAGCGTCACTGTAGCCGGTAAGCTGAGCTGCTTCCTTGATAGAAACGCCTGATAATATCAGAAGCTTGGCATGTTTCATTTTTTGCTCGATTCTGTATTGTAAAGGTGAGACACCCACATACTCACGAAATTTTTTACGGAAGCTCTCATAGCTCATATGCAGAGCAGCGGCTACTCCTTCAAGGGAAACTTCCGTATGAATGTCACCGGAGAGCAGCTGACAGGCTTCTTCAATTGCCCTCCTCACAGAACCGGCTGGAAAGGCTTTGGAGTGATGGTTTACAAGGGACAGTACTATCTCCTGGGCCTTAAGAGATATAAAAGGAAGCTCGGCATCTCCTGCCGTTTTTAGCCGATGCAAATATCGGGAGAACTGCTGCAAGGTGTTTTCATCATATTGTGAATGGATTACAGGAGTACCTGCCGGCAGCAGGTTCAGACTGGAAAGGTAGTTGTAGGTGGTACGGCCGAAGCTTATAAAGAACTCAACCCAGCTGCCGTCGGGGGTTATCTCGGTGGAGTGGCAGACGCCGGGTATCCGCTGTACAAAATCACCTGTCTCTATAGGTATTATTTCTCCGTCAGGAGTATAATAGCGGCCGCTGCCGGATAAAAGCAGAAAGCAGCTGTAGTAGTCAATCATAAAATTGTACTGGGAGTGCTCTGCTGTCGCTTTGGGCATAAAGCCGCAGGCCAGGATACCGTTGGTCAGGTCTGTTCCTATACAGCGGTAAACAACATCCTTTTTTGTTTCCATAACTTAATCCTTTCCACAGCAATTCTTTTGTGTGAGATTATACCAAGATGGATAAAATAAAGACCAATAAAAATATTTTGTTTGGTTATAAAATATCATACAATATCCACATATACAATTGTATTATATTATCCATAGAGAATTCTTATTTACCAAATATGATAAAGGGAGTAGATTATGAGCAGAGAATGGGAAAATCAGTATATAACGCAAAAAAACAGATATCCGATGCACTCGCCCTACGGAGCTTATGAATCTGTTGAACAGGCTGTGAGCTGTGACCGCCGAGCTTCAAAATATGTATGGAGCCTCAGCGGCATATGGAAATTTAAGCTTGCCCAAAATCCGCACCAGGCGCCGAAAGATTTCCATACATTAAATTACGATGTTTCCGGCTGGGTGGATATACCCGTACCAGCGAACTGGGAGCTGCATGGCTATGGCAAGCCGGTTTATACCAACATGATTTATCCATTTAAGAGGGAGGGCGCCGGCTCCCACTATGAGATAGAGGTAGCAGAGGGGCAGGTGGAGCTCAATGCGCCCCTGGTACCGGAAAAAAACCTGACAGGCTGCTATCGGACGGAGTTTGAAGTGCCCGATTATTTCAATGGAAAGGATATATTTATAGAATTCGGGGGAGTAGAGTCCTGTTTTTACCTCTGGGTCAACGGCATGGAAATAGGCTTTTCCAAGGATAGCAAGCTGGACGCTTCCTTTGATATCACAAACGCCGTTCACCAGGGTAAAAATGAACTGGCGGTAAAGGTGCTGCAATACTGTGACGGCTCATACCTGGAGGATCAGGATTACTGGCATTTGTCGGGAATCTACCGGGATGTGAGAATTTATGCAAAGAACAAGCAGCGTTTGCTGGACTACAAGGTAGAAACTCTGTTTAAGGACAATGATTTTACACAAGCCCAATTGAGGGTTATGCTTCAGCCCGACAACAGAGTCAGAGGTTATGGGGAATGTTATGTGCGCTTGAGTCTGTATAACGCTCGAAATGAACTGGTTACTGCTTTTCAGAGTCAGCCCTATGTCAAGTGCGGAGTATATCTGGAGCCTAAATTTATTGCCTTTGCGTCTGTATTTGTGGTAAAACCTCATTTATGGTCTGCTGAAGAGCCGTATTTATATACGTTGGTTTTGGAGACAATAGATAAAGCTGGAGGTGTCACAGATATTGAAAGTACAAAAGTAGGCTTCCGCAAAGTAGAAATAGGCAGAGACGGGGTACTTTATCTCAACGGCAGGAGACTGCTGGTGCGGGGAGTGAATTTGCACGAATTCTGTCCCGAAACAGGGAGGTATGTTTCACCGGAATACATGAGACAGCAGCTCTTATGCATGAAGCAGCTGAATTTCAATGCCGTGCGGACCAGCCATTATCCCCATGCAAGTCAATGGTATGAGCTTTGTGATGAACTGGGCATATACGTTGTGAATGAAGCCAATCTGGAGACACATGGGTTTGGCGGTCAGTTAAGCTCATCTGCAGAATGGACGGCGGCATACCTGGAGCGCGCCACCCGAATGGTACTCCGGGACAAGAATCATCCTTCTGTTATCATTTGGTCGCTGGGCAACGAATCCGGGGCAGGTGCCAACCATGCAGCCATGTACGGCTGGATAAAAGAATATGACAAAACAAGATATGTCCAGTATGAATCCTGCAACCCTGGCAGCAATATTACCGACATCATCTGTGCAATGTATCCGTCAAAGGACTGGGTGGAGCAAAAGATGGCGGAGCAGGATGACCTGAGACCATTTATAATGTGTGAATATGCATATGCAAAAAGCAACAGCAACGGAAATTTCAAGCTGTATTGGGATATGGTGAGGAAGTATCCCCGTTTTCAGGGCGGGTTCATATGGGACTTTCAGGATAAGGCACTGGTAAAGCGGCAGGAAAACGGAACCTCAGCATATGTATATGCAGGAGCTTTTAACGAGGAGGTGGTTGATCCTATAGAGGACATGTGCCTGAACGGAGTGGTTCTGCCTGATTTGAGCTGGAAACCCGCTGCATTTGAAATAAGGAATTGCCAGGCCCCGGTGATAATCTTCCACGATGGAAGCCCATTTCCTGAAGCAGGCCACTATAAAATAATGAATAACTATATGTTTAGGGATTTGAGTCATTTACACCTTGCCTGGGAGCTGCAGTGCGATGGAGAAATAGTGGACAGAGGAGTCATGAAGCAGTATTTTACAGCTCCGGGACAAGCGGATATTCTGGAATATGCCATGAAGCGCGAGAAAATATCCGGTGAAGCTTTTGTGAACATCACAGTGTCCTTAAATGAGGAAGTACCGTATGCAAAGAAGGGACATGTTATTTATGCCTGCCAAATCCCCTTGCAGGAGTCGGTGTTAAAAGGGCGGGAGGTGTGTATAGGCCACAATAAGCTGACAATGTGTGAAACTGCCGGAGAGATTCTGATACAGGGAGAAAATACGGAGGTACGTTTTGACAAGGACAAGGGCATATTTACAAGGGCGATTTTTAACGGAAGCGAGAGGTTTTGGGGATGCGGGGATAACTTTTTCCGGGCAGCAACGGGAATAGACGAGGGCTGCAGGAATTCCGGCGGCAATTATGCGACTGACTGGAGGGCCTGGCACTTGGATGCTTTAAGAATAACGGACATTAAAACAGACACAGCGGTTTCTGATAAGCAAATATTTATATTTACCAATATATCGTACAATGAGGATAAATTGCTTGTTTACACTCAATACAGGATTGGTGGCAGAGGTATGGAGATTGATAAAACCGTTATTAATAATTGCCCCGGTGAGACAATTCCAAGAATAGGTTTCTCACTGACGCTTCCGGAGGATAAACAGCAAATAACCTGGTATGGAAGAGGGCCCTGGGAAAATTACGCCGACAGAAAGGAAGCAGCTCTCATTGGCTGTTACAGCAGTACCGTAAAGGAACAGCACACACCCTATGTGAAGCCTGTGGAATGCGGCGGAAAAGAAGATGTGAGATACGTTATTATACAGGATAAGGCAGGACGCGGTCAACGCATTTCAGGCGCAGTACCCTTCCATTTTGATATTCATGATTATTCTGTGGAGGCCTGCGCTAATGCCAGGTATGAGCAGGAACTGAGAAGGGATAAATGTGTACATCTCAATATTGACCATTTGCATGCCGGCTTGGGCGGAGACAACGGCTGGTCAAAAAATATTCACCCGGAGTACCGTATAGGAAAAGGTTGCTATCATTATCAGATATTAATAGAAATGATTGATAATTAATTTACCCGCAGTATAGCACATGAATTTTTGTTAACATAAAAATATGCAACTGGGCCTGTTGATATAGATGCGGCAGTAGTTTAGCTAAATAAAAGAGGAGACCTAAAAAAATGCAAATGCAAATTTTTAGGTCTCCTCTTTGCATTTAAATGCCGCTTATATGCATGATTCGGGGTTTACAAATTGTATTAAAAATATTTGAATAGCGAATAAAGTATTGAATATTTACATTACAGATTTTTGATGTTTAAATGGGATTCAGATAGTCAATGAACATTTTCACTCTACAACTTAATTATTAGCAGATTCTGCTGGAATAGGAGCTAATTTGATGCAGACAACAAGAGACATTGATGCACCCGGAACTGGAAAGGCCACCGTCTTGGAAGGCGGTGGCTTGGTAAAACATTTTAAAAAGACCTGGCAGTTATACACCTTATTACTGATTCCAATAATATTCTTAGCCATATTCAATTATTATCCTATGTATGGGGCTATTATAGCCTTTAAGGATTATAATATAAGAGCTGGAATATTGGGAAGCCCCTGGGCGGATAATTTTGGGTTTGCAAACTTCATAAGATTTTTCGGAAACTACAATTTTATTGAGACCATGCGGAATACCTTGTGGATTTCTATATATTCCATGCTTGTAAGTTTTCCGTGTGCAATTATTTTGGCCATCAGCCTTAACTATATTTTGAATGTCAGATATAAAAAAGCAGTACAGCTAATATCATATTTTCCTTACTTTATATCAACAATAATACTTGTGGGTATGGTTAATATTCTTTTCAATACAAAGACTGGAGCCATTGGCAGTATTATATACAGCCTGACAGGAACAAATGTACTGGCCAACGCCTCGGCTTTTCCGTCGCTGTATGTATGGTCGGGAATATGGCAGTCGGTTGGCTTTAACGCAATCATATACATGGCGGCATTATCCGGGGTGGATATGCAGCTCCACGAGGCTGCCACCGTGGATGGAGCAACTATTTTGCAGCGGATAAGACATATAGATTTGCCTGCCATAATTCCAACAGCTGTAATTCTACTCATTCTTAATGTTGGGGGAATTTTAAATATAGGATACGAAAAAGTGCTGGCAATGCAGAACCCTAATAATTTGAGCGCATCTGAAATAATATCAACCTATGCCTATAAAATTGCACTGGTTTCATCAATACCGGACTTTGCCTATTCGACGGCAATAGGCTTGTTCCAGTCTGTAGTGGGTCTTGTATTGCTGCTGGTTGTGAATAAAATAAGCAGAAAGCTTACCACTGAAAGCTTATGGTAGCAAACACAGGTGCTGCTGGAGTTAATTCAAATTTATTATAAAAGGTGGATTGAAATGAATACCAAATATTGTTTGCAGGACAGAATATTTAACAAGGTAAATCATATTCTTCTGGCCATATTTTTGCTGGCTGTGCTGTACCCGTTTGTTTATCTGATAAGCTGCTCTTTTAGTTCGGGTGATGCATTGATGACCGGGAAGGTCAAGTTGTTTCCTGTTGAACCTACATTATTGGGCTATAAGACGGTTTTTGCCTACAGTCCCATATGGAGCGGGTATTTGAGATCTCTCATTTATATGGTATCCGGAACCTTGGTCAGCATAGTGTTAACTATTATGGCATCTTATCCCCTCTCCAGGGATGACTTAAAGGGAAAGAAAATTTTCATGGGATATTTTTTATTTACCATGATGTTTAACGGAGGACTTGTTCCCACATATATGCTGGTAAAGCAATTGCATATGATTGACACCATTTGGGCTATTATATTGCCTACAGCCTTAAGCGCATACAATGTAATTGTTGCCAGAACCTATTACAGGCAGAATATTCCTTTAGAGCTGCTGGAGGCTTCCAGATTGGACGGCTGCGACGATTTCAGGTTTATGCTGAAAATAGTGATTCCACTGTCCAAGCCCATAATTGCAGTAATCAGTCTTTGGGTGGCAGTAGCCTTGTGGAATTCATATTTTTCAGCGCTGATATACCTGAACTCCGAAGACAAATATCCGCTGCAGCTTGTTTTAAGAGGAATTCTTATAATGGGAAGTGCAGATTTGTCACAATCGGGGGTTGCTCCCGAAATAAGGCTCAGAAACCAGTATCTTAGTGAAATGCTGAAATACGGTACTATTGTAGTGAGCAGCCTTCCGTTAATGATACTCTACCCCTTTGTTCAAAAATATTTTGTAAAGGGAGTCATGATAGGATCGGTAAAAGGCTAAAAAAGTGAATAATTAAAATATTATCTTAAGAGCTCAAAGAAAATATTTTATTATTATAAAAACAAAACAGGAGGGAAATCATGAAGAAGTTTATATCAAAAGCTATTATTTGTGCCTCGGTTGCAGCCCTGCTACTGACCGGCTGCGGAACGGGCACCAATACAGAAAGCACTGCAAGTTCTTCTGCCGGGAATTCAAGTGTTCAGGCTCAAACGTCCGATCTTACATTTCCGTTAAAGGAGAAAGCCACTTTAACTGCATTCGTAATGACTCCTTACTCTGGTGAAAATGGCGACTATACCAACAACTACGTTACCAACTACCTGGAAGAAAAGCAGAATATTAAAATTGATTTTAAGTACTCAGTAACCGGCGATGACGGTAAGACCAAGCTGAACCTGCTTATGGCCAGCGGGGAAACATTGCCGGACATATTCTTATCAACAAAATGGTCCAAAGCAGAAACCATGCTCTATGGCAAGCAAGGACTGATTGTTCCGTTGAACAATTACTTAAAAGATGCGCCAAACTGGAATGAATTGAACAAGGTTAGTCCGTTAAGATTGGGAGATATTACAATGCCTGACGGAAACATATATTGTTATGGAGACGATAATGAATGCTTCCATTGTATGTTTCAGTCAAGAATGTGGATTTACAAGCCCTGGGTGGATAAGCTGGCAGGCGGAAAAATTCCTACCACTACAGATGAATTGTATACCTTCCTGAAGGCCGTCAAAGAAAAAGATCCTAACGGCAACGGAAAGGCTGACGAGATTCCCTTCACCGGTAATATTGCTGCCGGAGGCTGGGCAACCGATCCAACAACCTTTATAACAAATGCATTTGTTCAGAATAACAACATATTATCAAATACAAACCCTGTAGTAGGTGCGGGCTTTGTTGTAAATGACGGTAAAGTAGAATACCAGTTTACAAAAGACGAATACAAGGATTCGTTAATATACTTAAACAAGCTTTATAAAGAAGGCCTGCTGGATTCACAGACCTTTACGCAAAATGCAGATCAGCAGAAGGCTACCGTACAGGGCACTCCTCAGCTTGCTGCCATGGCACCGGGAGGCTGGTGGCCATGTAACACAGATGCGCTTTTGAAGGAGCAGGAAGGTTCGTATCAGGACTGGGTGGTTTTAGAGCCTGTAAAAGGACCTAAGGGAGTACAGCTGGCTGCCTACTATCCCACTAATTACTTCCAGAGCAACTATGGTCTTGTATCTGCTGACTGCAAGAATCCTGAACTGGCCGTTAAATTCTTTGATCTTCTTGCATCACAGGAAATGACTCTTATTACACAAAACGGACCAAAGGGCATAGCCTGGGATTATGTATCTGAAGGTACTTCAATTGCCGGCGGAGAAGCCAAGTGGAAGAAAATACCTGCAAAGAAGCTGAGAAGCAGTCAGATTCCGGATTATACAGATGAAGGTCTGAACTTTGTAAAATATGTTTGGGATCCAGATGCTGTCATGACTCATAATACAAATGAGTTCAGACTCAGCCAGTACTGTGCTAAGCCTGAGACCAGCGTTGAGGCCTTGCTGTATCAATGCGGCAAAGCATATTCAAAATACAAGCCTGACGACAATACAATGCTTCCAAATCTGGCCTACTCTGAAGAGGATGCTAAAAAAATTGCCGATTATACAGTTTCAATAGGCAAATTTGTTAATCAGGCTACTGTTCAGTTTATTACAGGAGACATGGATATCAAAACCTGGCAGAATTATGTCGACAAGATTAACAGTATGGATTTGAAGGGCTACCTGGCTATACAGCAAAATGCATACGACCAATATGCAAAAAGCTTAAACAAATAGGAAACCATAATTATTCTCCCATAAAGCCCTTACGGATTTTGTAAGGGCTTTATTTGAATAATTGCTAATGCGTTATTACAGATCCAGGTTTAAAAAGATTACCAATACAATTGACAAGGCAGGTAGCCCATGACTAAAAAAAATATATATATGTTGCTTTGCTTTTTGTCCATTTTAATATTATTCGGGTGCTCTGTAAAAAGTGAGCCGGTAAAGCTTTACTATTATTACTTCAGTGCATGCGGAGCATGTAATGAAAGCCAGAAGTTTTATGATATGGCAGATTCTGCTTTTGAGGGTATAGACAATTCCAAATATGAGATTATTACAGTAAACACTTTTAAGGAAGCAATGCCGGAAAGCCTCAGGCTCTTTCTGGAGGCCAGCGGCCTCAAGGCTGAAGATATAAGCTATCCCATGCTAACCTCCGGAAACAATTATATAACGGGGCTGGAGAATATAGAAAAAAATATGAGAGAGCTTTTGCAAAGCAGCATCAGCAGCAAAACCTTCAGCCCCGGCCAGGAGGACAGGGAAGCCACAGAGGATTTGAACGGGCAGGAGAGCGGCTATAAAGCCACGCCCGGCGCTGTAAGCAAAAACAGCTCATATTTTGTATATTTTTATACTTCGTCATGCAGCGATTGCAATAATACTGAGGAGTTCTTAAAGACACTTCCCGATGACTACAAGCTGAACATTGGTGCAAAGCTTGAAAATTCCCGGATGGTAATAGACCATAGAAATATTACGCAGGAAAATAACCTGGTGCTGCTGCAAAGCCTTTTTGAGTATTATGATGTTCCAAAGGACGAACGGGAAGTTCCTTTTATGTTTTATGAAAAGGGCTATATCAGCGGATATGATAATATAAAAAACAATATTGAAAAAATTTTAAGCAGGGGAGAGGCTTTAAATTTTGATTATGACAGGCTGAACAGGGAAGAAAATATAAAAAACCTGACACCTGAAAATATTCCTGGTATTTTCCTTACCGGCCTTATAAATGGCCTTAATCCTTGTTCCATATCCATGCTTTTTTTGCTTCTATCTCTTGTAATTTCCAAAAAATCCAATATACTAAAAATTGGATTCAGCTATGTTGCCGGTAAGATGGCGGCATACTTTTCCTTTGGCTTGGCTGCTTACAATATCATCACCCTTGTAGATTCAATGGCATTCAGAAATGTGCAATACGGTATAAGCATTTTTATGATTTTAATGTCCTTAATATTGGCATTGCTAAATTTCAGAGATGCCTATTGGAGCAGAAAGGAAATGTACAATAATGTAAAAATGCAGCTGCCAGGAGCATTGAGGAAATATAACCACAGGATTATAACTTTTTTTGCGAAGAAAGCTGATTCCGGCTGGACTATTTTTGCTATTTTTATTTTAGGAGTTATAATTTCCTTAGGTGAATTTTTATGTACAGGTCAGATATATGTAGCTACCATCGTGTATCTTGCGCAAAATACTTCCCAACTGGGGTGGACTACGGTTCTTTCGTTTATTTTATATGTATTGGCTGCCTCCTTGCCGTTAATAACACTGGTTATCCTTGTTAACAGGACAAAAAGGCTGCTGCAGATATCAGAGCTTGTAAGGAAGCATATGCCTTTAATAAAGCTTATATTTGGAGTGACATTTCTAATATTTGGACTCATCTTTGCAGCATACATTCTTTAGCCTTTGAGTCCACAAAGCACTTAAAACTTAATCAATGGAGAGTCAGCTATGTTTAAAAGGAATAGAACCAAAAACCCAAAAATTCAAGTATCTATTTTCAATAGCAGGGATGAGCTGCTGTTCAGTGGGGAATTGGATTCAATACCCATAAGAGAGGCTGTAATAATCAGAAAGAGCATTGAATTTTTTGATGACCACAATCCCTGCTATATACACAGGGGAGCGGTTACTATAAGGCTGTTGGGTGAAATAGAAGCCTATCTTAAAAGGAATACAGAGAAAAATTTTATCGTTGACAGACATAGCGTGAGTGTCGTTGACTATATTGATATAGACGGCATACACCGCATGGAATTTTCCTGATTGTGATTGTGATTGATGTTGATGAAAGATGAAAGATGAAAGGCTCAAAGGAGGAAGCAAAATGATGCAAAAACTATGGTATAAGTCACCGGCAGAAGAGTGGAATGAAGCACTGCCAATAGGTAACGGAAGGCTGGGGGCTATGGTATACGGCTGTGTGAAGAACGAAGATATGCAGCTTAATGAGGACAGCATCTGGTATGGAGACCCAATAGACAGAAACAATCCCGACGCACTGGCTAATTTGACTGAAATACGAAGCCTTTTGTCTGAGGGCAGAATCAAAGAGGCCGAAAAATTAGCCGTGCTATCCCTCTCAGGAGTCCCGGAAAGCCAGAGGCCATACCAGACCTTGGGAAATCTGAAACTGAATTTTGACATTGACGAGAGTGATATAAGTGAATACAGCAGGGAGCTGGATATTGAAAATGCATGTGCTGCTGTCAGTTTTGTTTCAAAGGGCGTTAAGTATAAAAGAGAATACTTTGCAAGTGCTGCGGACCAGGTCATAGTTATTCGTCTGTCTGCCGGCACCTCCGGCAAGATAAGCTTTACAGCCAATATGAGAAGGGGCAGGTTTCTTGACAAAGCGGCAGCTGTAGACAGTAAAACCATAGGAATGTATGCAAGCTGCGGTACTGACAAGGGTATCAGATTTTGTTCAATGGTCAGGGCGGTGTCCCAGGGCGGAAAAGTCAGTACTATTGGTGAAACCCTGGTGGTTGAGGAAGCCGATGCCGTAACTCTGCTCATTTCTGCTGCTACCAGCTTTTATCACAGGGAATATGAAGGGCAGTGCCTGAAATATCTTGAAGAGGCAGGAGAAAAAACATATGCAGGGCTTAAGTCCAGCCACATTGAGGATTATTTGCAGCTGTACAAAAGAGTTGAGCTTGAAATAGAAAAGGCTGAGGAATATGACGATATTCAAGGCCTGGATACTGCTGAGAGACTGGAAAGACTTAAAAGCGGAAAATCCGACTCCCAGCTGGAAGGCCTTTATTTCAGCTTTGGAAGATATCTGCTTATATCCTGCAGCCGCCCGGGAAGCCTGCCTGCAAACCTGCAGGGTATCTGGAACCAGGATATGCTTCCTGCCTGGGACAGCAAATACACTATTAATATAAATACCGAAATGAACTACTGGCCGGCAGAGACCTGCAATCTTTCAGAGTGCCACCATCCTCTGTTTGATCACCTTCAAAGGATGAGGGCGCCCGGAAGAAGAACCGCCAGGGCAATGTACGGCTGCGGTGGCTTTGTAGCTCACCACAATACCGACATATGGGGGGATACGGCTCCACAGGATATCTACATTCCCGCAACATACTGGCCCATGGGTGCAGCCTGGCTCTCACTTCACCTTTGGGAGCATTATGAATTTTGTTTGGACAAGGAATTTTTGAAAGGCGCATATCCCGTAATGAAAGAGGCAGCCGAATTTTTCCTGGACTTCCTGATTAATGACAATAAAGGAAGGCTTGTAACAAGTCCCTCTGTCTCACCGGAGAACACATATATACTGGAAAACGGTGAGAAGGGCTGTTTATGCATTGGGCCTTCCATGGACAGCCAGATATTATATGCACTTTTCAGCGGATGTATGGAAGCTACGGATATACTTGATACCGACAGGGCTTTTGCGGAGCAGCTGGCAAAAGCCAGAGACGGCCTCCCCAAGCCGCAGATAGGAAGATACGGGCAAATCCAGGAATGGTCCGAGGATTATGAGGAGGAAGAGCCCGGACACAGGCATATATCACATTTGTTCGGCTTACACCCGGGAAAGCAGTTCAGTATAAGAAAAACACCCCGACTGGCGGCAGCCGCAAGAAAAACGCTGGAAAGGCGATTGGCCAACGGAGGAGGCCATACAGGATGGAGCAGAGCCTGGATAATAAATATGTGGGCCAGGCTTAAGGACGGAGAAAAGGCATATGAGAATGTTAGGGAGCTGTTGAGAAAATCCACCCTGCCTAATCTTTTTGACAATCATCCTCCATTTCAGATAGACGGTAATTTCGGAGGTGCGGCAGGTATGGCAGAAATGCTGCTGCAAAGTCACGAGGGAGCTATAGAATTTCTCCCTGCGCTTCCGGGTGCCTGGAGCGAAGGAAGGGTAAAAGGCTTAATGGCCCGTGGGAATTTCCAGGTGGATATGGAATGGAAGGGCGGCAAGCTCAACCGGGCGGCTATTTTGTCACGGAGCGGCGGAAGCTGCAGGATATTTACTTCTCTTGAATACAAGGTTACAAGTGAAGGAAAGACTGTGGATACCGTACAAGCCGGGGAGATTATGACCTTTTATACAACAGCGGGTAACAAATATGTAATTGAGGGTATTTGAATGCAGATTGATTTATTTTCATATAAATGCCACGGTAGCAAGGTAAGCAGTTAGTGAATATATACATATACCTTAACTTAAAAATATTACAAAGTTATAAATTCCAAAAAGAACTCCATGAATTAAAGATATCGGTGTAAAATAGTTTGTGATTTCCAACGTGAAACCGTCTGCTGCCATTGATTAAGGAATATGGCAGAATCGTCCTTTGCATGGTGTATATGTACATGATATCCTCATTATAAGTGTAGACAATCTCAATGGCTTTAGTGAAGCCATTGGAGCGTGCTATCCGAGAGCAGAAATACAAAAATATTTTAAGCAGCCTGCACACGAGCCTATCGCTTAGGTCCATTTCTTTGGGAGTTCTATAGCTATTTGTTTTCACGGGAGGCACACCCGTTTTTTCAACTACACATTGAAGTGCCTGATTATCCGGTGTAAGTTCTGCAACAAGCTGTTTCAGTCTTTTGTTTTCATCCTCAAGTTGCCTAAGTTTCCGTGAATCGCTGGTTTCCATACCACCATATTTTGATTTCCAGCTATAGAAGGTTTGATCGGTGATATTATGCTGGCTAACTAATGGGAGAAGGTCACACTTGTTATGAAGGTATTGTACCAAAGGGTTTCAGGCCGTCCTGATATCGAAAATTACGTGCTTACCATTGTTCAAATAATTGCTATAGGGGAAAAGCCTGCTTGGATTTTGTTCTGATTTCATCGCAACAGAGTATTGACTGTTCAATTGTTCCTGCGAACAGCCTTTTCAGCTTTGACTGAATATCACTTGCGTGTTGTATTCCTGCAGCAGCAAACTGGCCAAATCTAGCTCCTTGCCCGTGAGAATGTTTTCCATTGTCCCGTCCCATAATCTCCCTGATTGTTTTACGTGGAGATTATCTACATTTACACGGATTAATATTCAGACTCGGGTCAATTTTGCTTGACAATCTACAGTTTAGCCCTATTTTTAACAATTATCAGTGCATAAAATATCGAACATTCTTGACTAAAGACATTTTGAATTTACCTGAGATTTTGTCTTTGTGGTGATATGTATTTCCTTTAACAAGGCTATGTATTTTTAGGCGAAAAACCATATTCCACGTTACACTATCCCATTAAGTATCATCAAATGCCGGCATTTGTCCTTGTTAGGACAGCCCTGGAACCCCATTGATTGGCACACCTCGCTTTACTTCGATGGTGGCAAATACAAGTCGTTGCTTTGTTATTTCCACATATCAAATCTGCATAAGTATGAGTTTGGTAAAATCCAATCAAAACGTGAATTTCTTTTAACAGGATACAGAATTTCCCACTTTTTAACATTAAAAATCTCGTATTCTTCACCGTGTAAATCCCCAACCCCATCAAATTTGCCATAACATATAAATGTATTATGTCCAACTTCAACATCATAATTATAACCAGATGGAGTGTTGCCAGTCAGTCGGACATCTTTCGGCACTTCATAATCACCCTTATTATCTCCAACGGCAATCCATTGAGATATAGTAGACTTTTGTACATTGACCGCTATATACTCATCCACTTCTTCTAAACTGTTTTGTTTGACAGCGTGTTTAACTGGAATAAAGCCAATCAAGACAGTTATTAAAATGCCCGCAAATAAAATACAAATTACATACGTGAATTTCATTACACTCCTCCTATCTTGTAAAAGTTGTCATATATGGTAAAGCTCCATTTGCTAATGGCGTCGTTCCTGCCACTGGATAATTTACCGAACCGTGGAATGAAAAACCATAGTCCCATCGTGAGAGTTTGCTTTTCCAATTCTCACCTGCATTTATAAAAGTATAATTTGATTTTCCAACAAATGCCCATGTCCTTCCACCAACCTGATCAACCCAATCTTGAGCAAAACTGTTGCTACCGCCGGTTCCAGTATTGCAAGAATAAAATGCTGAATTAGGATTGTCAAAAGCACTTTCAAATATTCTTAAAGTATCACTTTTGGTTATATCCAAATTCGTATTATATTGTTTTTCATAATTATAACCTAAAGATACCGTTCCATCTGGAAAACCATGCGAGAATAAAGTGAATTCTTTGATTTTATCATTCGCTCGGCTGTCATTGCCATTTTTGTAATTAATATAGTCGATTAATTCATCTTTATAGCTAATCATTTTTAGCGTTACGTTAGCATCCATAGAACTGTTAAGAATGTCAACTAATAATTGAAACCTTTTCTTGTCAGCTTTGGACCAGCCTTCATCAGCAACAATCCATGCTATACTTTCTCCATCATTCAAATCTATTAACTCTCTTAGTTTTTTAATGGCAGGCTCGATAAATTCATAATCATATCCGCCGTTTGTATCGTATGTACCGCCCGAAACGACTATGTATTCAAGTCCACTGGGATCGATGAACATAATTGGGTTGTTACCACAGTATGTATACCAGTTCAACCCTGAACCAATTGGGTCTTCGCATATAAACCTGCCAATCGTCGGGTCATAATACCTTGCCCTCAGATAAATAGTCCCGGTTTCCTTGTCAAAGTACTCACCGCAGTACCTGAACAGGTTCGTATCGTTAGGGTCAGGGTTTTTTTCATTCCCAAAGGCATCATAATCATATACTTTTATGCTGCTTCCTGTGGTACTGGTAAGCTGCACTGTGTCACCATGCCCATTATACAGGAAATATCTTCTATTTGCACCTTCTCCGGAGTATATGAGATTTATTCCCCGTATATATTTGTTGGTCACATTTCCTTCGCCGTCTGCTTCCAGCACCATCTGGTCACCGTCCCATATGTGGTTTGTGGTGACACCGTTTACTGTCTTTGAGGCTCTCAGACCATCCCAATTGTAGGTATAGCTGTAGGTATTGCTTCCTTCCATTACTTTTACCAGTTGGTTCATACAGTTGTATTCATTTATTGTAACGCTGTTATCATTATTTACTCCATTGCTGCTTTCATCTGTGCCGGCAACTGATATATAAACCTCTGTGGTCTGCCCCTCTGTAGCCGGTGAAATTGTTTCGCTGTACTTGCAGATTGTATTTCCGTTGTTGTCATAGCTGTAATGGGTGGTCTCTGAGGACTGTCCCTCATTCTTTGTCTCTTCCGTTAGCCTGTTGTTTCCATCATAGACATAGGCTGTAGAGGACAC
>JAEXFI010000010.1 GCA_023400235.1 Bacillota bacterium | reverse complement strand
TTTCATTTTACAACATTCCCTTTAGAAAAACTGCTTGTGGGCCAAACGCTAAGGCCCACATTTTGTATCCATTTTTGAGAAAATGGATACAAAACCGCACTTTTCCCCTTCAACTCTGCATATTTATACGTTTTGCAACAGCCTCTTTTAGCTTTTAATGCTCCGGTTATCTGAACATATGCATCATGTCACCAAAAACATGATTGGACCTGTGCCAGATTTTTCTGCCGGACTTAACCATTTTTCTTCTCATATGGGGGTCAACTATTTCAGGATTGGTAAGAACGCTTATTGACGCACCTATCAAACCGCCTATTACAAGTCCCCTGGTAAAATTTCTCATCATATCATATCCTCCTTGTCATATTGAATATTATTTTCCAGCCGGCTTCGCAAGCCACCACCAGTACTTATCATCTCTTCAACTGCTTCACTTTCAACCAGAATATTGCTGCTGCCTATTTCAATCCTGCCGAAAAACGGAAGTATGTTTCTTCCCATTATGATGTCCTGGACAAGGCCGTCGGATACCTGCACCCCTTCAACCTTTCCCGTCCTGTAATCAAACAGGATATCCTGAACCACACCAAGATCCTCTCCTGAATGCGTAAATATCTTAAGCCCCCGCAAATTATTCTTATCATGGATATCATAGAGCTTTTTAAATCGCCTGTACTCCATCAGGTTCATGGGATTATCCACAATAAGTGCGTCATTTCCCAGGCTTAAAAGGTTGGAGGGCAGTATAACGCTGCCTTTGACGGCATAGCTTCCCTTTTCCATAAGGAAGGCGAGTATGCCCTTGTTGTCCTTGCTGAACACAATATCCTTCAAGGTTCCGATTTTAAGCCCGTCTCTGGCTGAAATAACCGGCAGCCCCAGGACTTCACTGTACTTTTTAAGCATCGCCTTCCTCCTCTGCATCAAATTCAATCTTAAAGAAAGCAAAATTTCTTCAACCATATTATTTGTAATTGCGGCTTAAAAAATTCAAATATAATATAAATAAAATATCTTTAAAATTTTGTTCTGGAAAATTGACTAAAAACGGAGATTAATGTAAAATTACTGTGAATATTTATAAATCAACATGAAATTTTATGAGGTCGGCGTGAAAGCTGCATATGGTAAGTCAAAGTGACTTTCATTACTATTTGTGTACGCGCTGTGCGCGTAGATGGGAGATAAATTGATAAACACTATTGAGACCTTATCCCGATTGGGAGTACATATACCGGAAATATTGCTGCCCGCCCCGGAGGCGGATTTGAGCAAATGGGCCGTGGTGGCCTGTGATCAGTACACCTCAGAGAGGGAATATTGGAAGGAAGCGGAGGCCCTGACCGCCGGAGCTCCCTCTACCCTTAACATAGTATTTCCGGAGGTTTATCTTGAAGACGGAGACGGTGAAAAGCGAATCTCCGGCATAAACTCCACAATGAAAAACTATTTGGAACAGGGCGTGCTTTCAGCACTTGACAAATGCTTCATACTGGTGGACAGAAAAACTTCTCATGCACCCTCCAGAAAGGGTCTTATGCTGGCTCTGGATTTGGAGTGCTATGATTACAACAAGGGCTCAAATGCGCTTATACGCGCTACTGAGGGAACTGTTCTGGACCGGCTTCCCCCAAGAATCAAAATACGGCAAAATGCTCCCATAGAGCTTCCTCATATAATGGTGCTTATTGACGACCCCCAGAAGACAGTTATTGAACCTCTGGCGGAAAAGTGCGCCCGGTTGGAAAAGCTCTATGATTTTGAACTGATGATGAACGGAGGGCATATCAAGGGCTACAAGGTATCAGCCCAAGAAGATCTGGCCTCTGTTGCCTCTGCCCTTGAGAAACTTGCTCAAACGGAAATATTCCGCAGCAAATACCATATAGATGCTTCCAAGGCTTTACTGCTTTTTGCCGTAGGGGACGGAAATCATTCTCTGGCATCTGCGAAGGGACATTGGGAAAATCTTAAGAAAAGCCTTTCTCCACAACAGCTGGAAAACCATCCTGCCAGGTATGCCCTGGTGGAGCTGGTGAATGTTCACGATGACGGGCTTGTATTCGAGCCTATTCACAGGGTATTGTTCAATGTGGAGCCCCAGGCTCTGTTAGATGAGTTTCAGGCCTTTTACGGCAGTACAGACAGCTGCTGCTCCGGAAATACCGCGCACACCTTCAGCTACATAACAGACAAGGGAGAAGGCACGGTTGCAATAGCAAATCCCGCCAGCAACCTGGAGGTAGGCACGCTGCAAGTCTTTTTGGACAGCTATATGAAGGAGCATCCTCAGGTAAAAATTGATTATATTCACGGTGAAGAGGTTGTCAGAAAGCTGGGTTCACAGCAGGGCAACATGGGTATTTTCCTGCCCTCCATGAATAAGACCGACCTGTTCAAAACAGTAATTCTGGACGGGGCACTTCCCAGGAAAACCTTCTCCATGGGGGAAGCAGAGGAAAAGCGCTTTTACCTTGAATGCAGAAGGATTGAATAATCAAGAAATTTGCTGCGCAAATCCGTTTAGTGCCCCATTTAAGTTTCTACAGATGCTCAGCAAATTGTCTTGTTCGCTAGGGGGCACTACTGCCCCCTTCGACGAAACACTACGTGTTTCTGAGCACCTCCACTAAAACGGAAAGGGGAATCCCCTTTTCAAACCCCGAATATAGGAATTTATCAGTTGGAAATTTCTAGTGTATTGCTTATACTTTAGTAGTATCAACGCTTACAACTATATCCAATATATATAAATTCCTTTACTCTGAAAAAAACTCCAATCCTCTTTCTCACATAGGATATTAAGTATCCCACAGGATTGGAGCTTTTAGGTGCCGGCTTCGGCACCCTGACACGATTGAGGAATGGATGGCCTTTGTTGTCCATTCCTCCAATCGGCTACAATATTAACTCTATTTTACAATAATATTGATAATAGTATGGACTGAAATATAGCTGTCATGCTGGCTGCTATATTGGCGGTAAATTCCCCTGTCATATTTTCACCTGGTGCTCATCAGCCTCTTCCTGCTGCATGCAGTATATTTCCTTTCTTATTTCCTTGAAAATCCGTTCCATATAATCGCTCCCATTGCCCAGCAGGCGTATTATTATACCAGGTGCAAAGGTGGCGGATATTCCCGCCTCCATTCCCTCAAAGGTTTCCAGCAGCTTATACAGCCTTTCCGTCACGGCGTCCCTGTTCATAGTCTCTGAAAAATATCCCAGAGTGCCCTGGTGGCTGTAGCCCTCAAAAAAGCCCACCTGGCTTAAAGCCTGTTTCGAGGGTCTTAAGTCCTGATTGTCCAGAAAAACGAGCTTGCCGCAATGGAACACTTTATTTATGCTCCTATAGCCTTTAAAGGCAAATTGCTCCCCGCTCTTTGCCCGCCCGCAGGAAAGTATCTCGGAATAAATATACCGGGCAGCCCTGCGCAGGTGACAGCAGGTCTCGGATATAAACAGAGAGCCCCCAAAGGGTATGGAGGGTCTGGGATCATAGTCAAAAAAGGCTCCCTCCTCTATGGTGAAGGTGTTTATCTGACTTGCGTGCCCGCTATTCATTTTATGTATTTTGGTATAGGACTGGCCCTGGAGCGACAGGGCACAGGCTGCCCCAACGTCTATGTCCGTCCTGTAGCAGTCACCCTCCATGACTCCGGCGGAGGCGCTCATGACCATGAGCTCTGCCATGTTTTGCTCCTGGTTGTAAAAGGGCGTGACGATTTTATAGGGGGCGGTAAAATACGAATCCGAAACAATGGTTCTGTTGTTTGAAAGCGTGGTCTTTACGTAAAGCACACTTTCGGTTCCAAACATATTTGCCGTAATACCACCTCCTCATTTTTTGAATATTGCTGCCTGAACGGGGGTTATACTCCCTCCAGCAGAACGCTGCGCTTAATCCAGTGGATTACCTTGTCCAGCCCCTCATTGGTGTTGAGATTTGTGAAAACAAAGGGCTTCGTTCCCCTCATCTTTCTGGAGTCCCTGTCCATTACCTCAAGGCTTGCCCCCACATAGGGGGCAAGGTCGATTTTATTGATTACCAGCAGGTCGGAGCGGGTTATTCCCGGTCCTCCCTTTCTGGGTATCTTGTCCCCCTCCGCTACATCTATCACGTAGATTGTGGCATCAGCAAGCTCAGGACTGAAGGTTGCAGACAGGTTGTCCCCTCCGCTTTCAATGAATACGATCTCTATATCCTTGAATTTATTTGTCAGTTCCTCCACCGCTTCCAGGTTCATGGAGGCGTCTTCCCTGATGGCCGTGTGAGGACAGCCTCCCGTTTCAACACCCACGATTCGCTCTGCAGGCAGAGCGCTGTTTTTTATAAGAAATTCCGCATCCTCTCTGGTATAAATGTCATTTGTCACCACTCCGATGCTGTATTCACCCGACAGCTTTCTTGTAAGCCTCTCTATGATTGCGGTCTTTCCCGAGCCCACCGGCCCGCCTATTCCTATCTTAACGTATCCCATAATATACCTTGCCTTTCGGATTGATTTTCATATATTTAAGTTTTCTCAGACTGCCTGCCTTGCTTTCCTAGGAAATATATTTTCCTAGGAAATATATATCCTGGTATACAGCCTCTCATGCTGCATGGACCTGATATCAAAGCCTATGCTGCACATACCCACATCTTCCAGCTTCAGCTCCCTTGCCACGTTGACTATTTCTTCAAGGATATCCTGTACCTCAAAAAGTATTTTCTGACCGTCCATCTGGCTTATGGGTATCAGCTTGGCGCAATTGTTTACAGTTGAGGCAGCGGCAGCATATGCAGCAGCACACATGGCGTCCTCCTTGCCTATATCCATAAGGAATGCAGCCAGACCGTATATGACGCTGTAATTGCTCTCGCACCTTCCCTCTCCCACTGCTTTCAGGTACTCCACAAACAGAGGCTCCCTGCCCAATTGTGACTCCAGTATCTTTATAAGCCTCAGACCAAGCTTGGTGCTTGCATTCCTCAATTCCCTGGGAGCCTTGGATGCACAGAGGATATTGTTCAGTTCAACAATTCCCGGAACATTATTTTCCCGGGAATACTCCCAGGCCAGTCTCATGGCCAGCAGGTCATTGTACATATAGTTGTGCTTCAAAAATGCCACCAGGTATTTTTTTGCTGCTGCACTGCTGTTTACAAGCTCCTTCTGAACATAGGTTTCCAGGCCGTAGGAATGTGTGAAGCCGCCTATGGGCAGCAGCGGGTCGCTGAGGTGCAGGAGCTGCAACCGGGACCTGAGCCTGGCAGCTGCTTTATCTGAGGGAGTGTGTGATTTCATGTGTATGCACCTCTTGATTTTCCTGGATGTGCAGGGCACTTGCTTCCTGGCTGTACCCGTGACTGTGTTCATGGCCGTGCCCGTCACCTGCTTCATGGCTGTGCTCATGACTATGCTTGTGGCTGTGTCCGTGGCTGTGCTCATGGCTGTGTCCGTGGCTGTGTGAATGCCCTTGCGAATGTCCGCCCAGCGGAGTTATGAGCCTTTCCGTGCATTTATACGCATCAAAGCCGCATTTTCTCAAAGCCTCAAAAAGCGGTGGATCATATGGCAGCAGCAGCCTGTCCTCCTGGTAAAAAAGAGGAGAATGCCTGTTTCCGATTTCATAGCAGGCCTTTCCCAGCATTATGGGAGTCGGAGGCTTTAACCCAATGCACTCACACTCAGGGATTTCCACCAGAAGAGCCTTGCCCCCCTCTGCGCTGAGAATATCCCCGTGCTTCAGCACACGGTCACTGCTGAGCTTTATTCCCACCTCAACTCCCTTTTTGCTTATTTTATAAAGTATTCTTTTAGCAACCTCATACCATTCAACCTGGACATAATCCTTTTCAAAACCTGTCAGGTCGAATTTGTCAGGTTCACTGCAAACTATATTTTCTATTATCATTGTCGTCCTCCCGTCTCCCCCGGCTTTCACGCAGAAGGAGAATTTTTATAAGACTGCAAAGCTGCCTGTTTAACCGTCGGCAATAGATGACTTTCAGGCGTTAAAGACCATTAGTACAACATTCGGTAAATCCTGGCACATAATTTAACCCGTTGTGCTAATTGAGAATGTGATAACAAGAAGACAATGCTATTCACTCCCGGACAAGCTTCAAATAAATACTTGTATATAACGCTTTTGCGAAATTGTAATACCTTTCATCATGCCTTTTTAGCCGTCGCAGCAACTCGGCCATCCAGGCCTCGGGTGCTGCTTAAATTAACGTCCTGTCAATTTAACTGCTAAAGCAGCATGCCCAAAGCCTACAATTTCAGCAAAAGCTTTTAATCATACTGCGCATTTCTTTAAAGTCGTCCTCACGTGAATTTGTAAACTTGCCTCTTAATGGCTTTATTAACTAGCACAACGGGTTAATTTAGGTATATTTTCTCGAACTACATCGTTGTCGTCGATTGGAATAAAGCAATTATTCCGCACTCCTCCGCCTTGTATTTCAAAAAAATCTCCGCCAGCTTATGCACCCTATTTGCCGAATGTTGTACTAGAACAGGAAATACCTCTGAGCCAGGGACAGCTTCTCCATAGGCTGACAGGTGATATGCTCCCCGTCAACTCTTACCTCATAGGTCTCAGGGTCCACCTCTATGTCCGGGGTGGCGTCATTCATAACCATATCCTTTTTGGTTATGTTCCTGCAGCCGCTTACAGGAGCAAGCTGCTTCCGAAGCTTCAGCGCCTCCAGCTGGCCCGACTCCAGTGACAGCTTTGAGACAAAGGTCATGCAGGTGGCTTTGACTGCATTTCCAAAGGCTCCGAACATATTTTTGTATATGACAGGCTGTGGAGTGGGTATTGATGCATTTGCATCCCCCATTCTGCTTGCGATGATAAAGCCTCCCTTAAGTATCATTTCGGGCTTCACCCCGAACATTGCAGGCTTCCACAGTACGATATCCGCCAGCTTTCCCGTTTCCAGGGAGCCAACGTATTTTGAAATCCCATGGGTTATGGCTGGATTTATTGTGTATTTTGAAATGTATCTTTTAATGCGGTTGTTGTCATTTCTGCTGCTGTCTGTGCTCAGGTGCCCTCTCTGCTTTTTCATCTTGTCTGCGGCCTGCCAGGTTCTGATTATTACCTCCCCGACCCTGCCCATGGCCTGGGAATCCGAGCTCATCATGCTGAAAACCCCCAGATCATGCAGGATGTCCTCTGCCGCAATGGTCTCAGGCCTTATGCGGGAATCTGCGAAGGCCACATCCTCCTTTATTTTACTGTCCAGGTGATGGCATACCATCAGCATGTCCAGATGCTCGTCAATGGTGTTGACGGTAAAGGGCATGGTGGGATTTGTTGAAGAGGGCAGCACATTGTTGAAGGCCGCCACTTTGATTATGTCAGGAGCGTGGCCTCCGCCTGCCCCCTCGGTGTGGAAGGTGTGGATGGTCCTGCCGTTTATGGCCTGGATGGTATCCTCCACAAAACCCGCCTCATTGAGTGTATCGGTGTGAATGGCCACCTGCACGTCATACCTGTCGGCCACGCTGAGACAGGTATCTATTGCCTTTGGCGTGGTTCCCCAGTCTTCATGCAGCTTTAAACCTATGGCACCGGCCTGTATCTGTTCAATGAGCGGCTCCGGAAAGGAGGCATTGCCCTTGCCCAGAAAGCCCAGGTTCATGGGGAAGGCCTCCGCCGCCTCCAGCATTCTGAACATGTTGTATTTTCCCGGGGTGCAGGTGGTGGCATTGGTTCCGTCTGCCGGGCCGGTGCCTCCCCCTATCATTGTGGTAATCCCGCTGTAAAGGGCTGTCTCTATTTGCTGGGGGCAGATAAAGTGAATATGGGAGTCAATGCCTCCGGCGGTGGCTATAAGCCCCTCTCCCGCTATGACCTCCGTAGCCGCCCCAATGACCAGGCCGGGCGTCACTCCCTCCATAATATCGGGATTGCCGGATTTTCCTATGCCCACTATTTTTCCGTCCTTAATACCTATATCACCCTTGACTATGCCCCAGGAATCAATTATTACCACATTTGTAACCAGCATATCCAGGGCCCCGGTGTCCGCCGATGCCCAGGAGCTCTGCCCCATACCGTCCCTGATGGATTTGCCGCCCCCAAACTTGCTTTCGTCCCCATACACCGTAAAATCCTTTTCTATCTCCAGAATAAGCTCGGTGTCTGCCAGTCTCACCCTGTCCCCCAGTGTGGGACCGTACATATGGGCGTAATCCTTGCCTTTCATGCTGTAGCTCATTTATTATCAACTCCTTTAAAGCCCAGTTGGGCCGCTTTTTTGGAAGCGCTGTCAATAATACTCCTGTCCTTAGTGCAGCCTGTGGTCAGTCCGTTCAGTCCATAAACCGCCCTATTGCCCCCCAGCTCGGTCAAGGTGACTTCCTTCTCCTCCCCGGGTTCAAATCTGACGGCGGTTCCCGAAGGAATGTCCAGCCTCTTTCCGAAGCTCAGCCCTCTGTCAAAGTCAAGACACTTGTTTACCTCAAAAAAATGGAAGTGAGACCCTACCTGCACAGGCCGGTCTCCCGTATTGGAAACCCTGACTGTTTGTGTGGGCCTTCCCCGGTTCAGCTCAATGGTCTCCCTTTGTATAAAATACTCTCCTGGCTTCATTGCTCTCCTCCTATCTTATGGGGTTGTGTACCGTCACCAGCTTTGTCCCGTCGGGGAAGGTGGCCTCTATCTGAATCTCATGGATCATCGAGTCCACACCCTCCATAACATCCTCTACGGTCAGCAGCCCGGCGCCAAAGCGCATTAACTCGGTGACTGTCCTGCCGTCTCTTGCGGCTTCCATCAGTTCGGCACTGATATAGGCAATGGCCTCGGGATAATTGAGCTTCAGCCCTCTTTCCTTCCTCTTTCGCGCCAATTCGCCTGCAAAGTGCAGCATAAGCTTCTCGGTTTCCTTGGGTGTTAAATGCATTGTTAACCTCCTGAGCCTTAATATGGCTTTAAGCCGCAAAATGCGGCTGTCCATTTACCATTATATATAATTCTTTGGTCATATTGCCATCTTTTCCTGTATCACATCAGGATCGGTATCGGCAGTACTTCCCTCCATTATTATCCTGCCCTTGTCTATGAGATAGAAATAGTCGGCAACCTCCAGCACAAACTCCAGATACTGCTCAACTATTATCATTGTCATGTTCCTTTGCTCCTTAAGGTGTCTTATAACCCTGGCTATGTCCTGGATGATTGATGGCTGTATACCTTCTGTAGGTTCATCCAGCAGCAGCAGCTTGGGCTTGGAAACCAGAGCTCTGGCAATTGCCAGCTGCTGCTGCTGTCCTCCGCTCAAATCGCCGCCCTTCCTTCCAAGCATGGTTTTCACCACTGGAAAGAGTTCATATATGGAGTCCTCAACAGCTCCTCTGCCCCGGTTTCTTTCCAGACCCAGCAGCAGATTCTCGTAAACGCTCAGCTGGGGGAAAATATCTCTTCCCTGGGGAACATAGCCGATTCCCTTTATTGCCCTGTTGTAGGTGGGCAGCTTTATGATTTCCTCTCCCTGGAGCTTTATGCTTCCTTCAGGTGTTTTAACCAGACCCATTATGCTTTTGAGAAAGGTGGTTTTGCCCACTCCGTTCCTGCCCAGCAGGCAGACCACCTTCCCCTCTTCAATCCTCATGCTTATATTTCTTAATATTGCGCTTTCACCGTAATAGCTGCTCACATTGTCAAGTTCCAGCATATTGCCCTCCCTTTCTGTGTACCTGTCAGTATACACCGGATAATCGTGTCTAGGATCTCTCCCTTTCTCCCCGTCCCAGGTAAACCTCTATCACTCTGGGATTCTTCTGAACCTTTTCCATATCTCCCTCATCCAGAAGCGCTCCTTCATGCAGCACGGTTACTGTATTGGCACATTCCCTTACAAATTCCATATCATGCTCCACCACCACTACCGAGCACTGTTGGGATATTTGTCTCAGCAGCTCCCCTGTCTTCTCCGTTTCCCTTCTCCCCATACCTGCCACCGGCTCATCCAGCAGCATTATTTCAGGCTGCTGCACCAGCAGCATACCTATCTCCAGCCACTGCTTCTGACCGTGTGACAGCTTGGCAGGGGTTCTGTATCTATCCTCATATAAACCGATTATATTCAATACGGATTTGATTCTTTCGTTCTGTTCCCTGGTAAGCTTTGTAAACAGGGAGGAGTAAAGGGATCTGACCTTGACTGCCGCCAGCTCCATGTTTTCATATATTGTGATTCCGTTAAACACCGAGGGCACCTGAAATTTCCTTCCTATTCCAAGCTCCACTATCTGGTGTTCCGAAAGCTTTGTAACATCGCTTCCGTTGTGAAATATTATATTGCCGGAGGCCGGCTTGACCCTTCCGCATATAGCGTCCAGCAATGTTGTTTTCCCGGCACCGTTGGGGCCGATGAAAAAGTGTATGTCGCCTTTCTTAACTGACGTACTTAGATTGTTTACAGCTTTAAAACCATCAAAGCTGATAGTCAGATTATTTATTTCAAGAACCGGGTCCATAAATTCCACCTCCGATTTATTATATGGGTTTTATTCCGCCGGCATGTTGGATTGTGCCAATTCACCGGCCTTGCCGGGTTTAATGCTTAAAAGCCTTTTCTTGAGCTTGTCATAGGCACCTACCAGCCCGGTGGGCATGAAGATAACCACCACTACAAAAGCTATTCCTATAAAATATGACCACACTGCCGGAAACTTTTCACTTATACTGCTCTTCATAAGGTTTACAAGTATTGCACCTATTATTGCGCCGTTGAGACTGCCTCTTCCCCCAATTGCAACCCATATTACCATCTCAATGGACGGAACGATTCCCATCTCAGCGGGGGATATTATTCCCACCTGGGGAACGTATATGGCACCTGCCAGACCTGCCAGGGCTGCGGAAATGCAATAGACAAAAACCTTGTAGGTAGTGGGATTGTAGCCTGAGAACCGGGCTCTGTTCTCTCCGTCCCGGATTGCAATCAGCACTCTTCCCACCCGCTTGCTTATGATGAGCCTGCAGAATATAAAGGCCAGCAGCAGCAGGACTACGGATATATAGTACAGCCAGAGCTTTGTGGCATTGCTTGCCAGAGAAAAATTAAAAATGGTTTTAAAGTTGGTTATACCGTTGGTGCCTCCAGTCAGCTCCTGCTGTCCTACAAAAAGCACCACAAATATGATTGACAGGGCCTGTGTGAGAATTGAAAAATATACTCCCCTGATTCTGTTCTTGAAGGTCAGATACCCTATTATCAGGGCAACCAGCGTAGGCAGACAAATGGCCATAAAAACAGCTACCGGGGCCGCCCCGAAGGGTTTCCAGAACCAGGGCAGTGTCTCCCGTCCGCTCCAGGACATAAAATCCGGAAGCCTTCCCCCTTCCGCCTCAAGCTTCAGGTACATTGCCATACAGTATGCTCCCAGTCCGAAATAAACTCCATGGCCCAGGCTGAGTATTCCCGTATATCCCCATATAAGGTCTATTCCCAGTGCCAGGATTGCAAACGCCACAAACTTTCCAAGCAGATTGGTCCTGAAATCCGAGAGAAAGAATGGGGCAATACATAAGAGCAGAATTATTATGATTATGGTCACATTCTTTTTGCCAAATTCGAATTTATTGCCGATAGAAAACCGGTTCATGTTTTCCCCCCATCCCGCTGTCGAGCAGCGATATATTATTATATAAGGCCGCAGCCTTATTCATCCAATGCTCTGCTGTTGATAGTAAAAAATCCCTGGGGCTTCCACTGCAGAAAAATGATTACCATTAAGAACACAAGCACCTTTCCCAGTGACGCATTGGTAAAGAACTCAAAGGTGGTGTTTCCAACACCTATGGCTCCTGCACCTGCCACTGTTCCGACTATCCTGCCCACTCCCCCAAGCACCACTACCATAAAGGTGTCTACGATATAATTCGTCCCAAGTGTGGGGCCTATGGAGCCCAGCAGCGTCAGGGCACAGCCGGCTATACCCGCCAGTCCTGCTCCTATGGAAAAGGTCACGCTGTCAACCTTTCGCGTATTTATACCAAGGCTCTGTGCCATGGGCCTGTTCTGCATCACAGCTCTTATTCTTCTGCCGTAGGCCGTCCTGTACAGGAAGATATACACTCCTGCTATGGACAATATGACCAGGCCAATGATGAATATCCTTTTGTAGGGAAGCTGAACCTCTCCCAAAACCAGCCCTCCATCCAGCCATACAGGGCTTTTTACATCCACATTGGGGGCTCCAAAGATGCTTCTGGCCAGCTGCTGGAGAATAAGACTGACCCCCCAGGTGGCTAGGAGGCTGTCCAGAGGCCTTCCGTAAAGTCTTTTTATTATGGTAATTTCAAGCAGATAGCCCACAAGTGCCGCTACAACAAATGCACAGGGCAGTGCCGCAATATAGTAAAAATCAAAAATGCTCTTATCCAGGTACTGTATGAACAGGTTCTGTACCAGGTAGGTAACATAGGCGCCAATCATTATAAGCTCACCGTGGGCCATATTTATGATTTTCATCAGCCCGAAGGTTATTGCCAGTCCCAAGGCAGCCAGCATCAAAATTGAACTGACGCTTACACCGTTAAAAATCTGAAGTAAATAGGTACTCATTGAAATCCCCCTTTCGGCGTTATTTTTAAGCCCGGGCATGCACTAATGTCTGAAACTATACAGCGGTACAGCCTGCGCAGACGGGAGCTGCCTTTGGGACAGTCCCGCTGCGCAAATTTGTACCTGCTTTATCTTGTTATCAGTTGCTTAAGCCCTTTGCCCAATCATAGGATTTAAGATATGGGTCTGGTTTTACACTTTCGGCTGTACTCCAGATTTCCTTTATGAGTCCATCCGGCTGAACTTCACCTATTCTGACCGGCTTCCACAAGTGCTGGTTTTCACCTTCAATTTTTACTGTTCCTTCAGGAGCCTTGAATTCCAGACCCTTTGCAGCTTCCTTAACCTTTGCCACCTCGGTTGAGCCGGCCTTTTTGACTGCTTCAGCCCAGAGGTATACATTTATGTAGGCAGCTTCTATAGGATCGTCCGTTACACGGTCCGCACCGTATTTAGCCTTGTATTTTTCAACGAAAGCCTTATTTTCAGGGGTGTCGGTGGTCTGGTAATAGTTCCAGGATACCAGATGGCCCACCATATTATCCGCACCTATACCTCTTATTTCTTCCTCTGCCACACTTACGGAACAGGTGGTCAGGTCCTTTGAAGTTATGCCTGATGCCTTGAGCTCCTTGAAGAATGCAACATTACTGTCTCCGTTAAGGGTGTTGAATACCACGTCAGGCTTTGCGGCCTTGATTTTATTTACAATAGTACTGTAGTCCGTATGTCCCAGGGGAGTGTATTCCTCTGCTATCAATTCACCGCCCTGTGCCGCAAGCTGGGCCTTTATGATCTTATTGGCGGTTCTTGGGAACACGTAGTCGGAGCCAAGGAGGAAGAACTTCTTTCCCTTGTTTTGCAGCAGCCATTCCACTGCGGGCACAATCTGCTGATTTGGAGCGGCTCCCGAGTAGAAGATGTTGGGTGAAGCTTCCATTCCTTCATACTGAACCGGATACCACAAAAGTCCGTTGTTTTCTTCAAATACCGGCAATACAGCCTTTCTGCTGGCTGAGGTCCAGCAGCCGAATACGGTTGCCACCTTGTCGTTCTGCAGGAGCTTCTTGGCCTTTTCAGCAAACTTTGGCCAGTCGGAAGCACCGTCTTCTATAACAGGCTCTATTTTCTTTCCCAGAACTCCGCCTGCTGCATTTATTTCTTCAATAGCCATCATCTCAGCATCCTTTACAGATACCTCGCTGATTGCCATTGTTCCGCTCAGGGAGTGCAGGATTCCCACCTTGATTGTGTCTCCTGCCACCTGCGCCGAGGAGGACGGCGAAGAGGAATCTCCTGAGCCCGAGCTGCTGCCGCAGCCTCCCAATAATGCCGATACTGCTATTGATATACTTAAGCCAAGCGCTAACCATTTCTTTTTCATAATTTTTGACCACCTTTCGATTTTCGGATTTTTTCCCTGTGGTATAAAACCAACTGTAGATAAATACATACAATTTATGGCCATAAATGTATATTTACGTTGTCACAAGCTGCCGTCAACCTCCGGGCAGCAGCACTGTTGGTATTGTCCGGCAGATTAACGAAAAACGCTACAAGCCATGGATTTCACAGACTTTGTCTGTAAGAAATCTCATTTCTCATAGCGCCTTAGCTACATAACTATTAAGTTTAAGAAACCTTTTAAGATGTTGTTTGGTTCCTTACATCTATGATACCGTTATACCCACAATTAAAAAACACCAAAAAAAAGTAATTTTACCCCCTAAATCTGCAATTTTACATTTAAGAATTGCATTTTTTATATTCAGAGGGTGTCAAACCCGTATGGGCCTTAAACAGGGAGGAAAAGTAGTCAGCCTTTTTGTAGCCCAGCCTTTCACTTATTTCATAATTTTTCAAGTCTCCGGCCAGTATAAGGTATTTTGCATGTTCCATTTTCATTTTTGTCACATAGTCATTAAAGTTGCACATTACCTTCTGCTTAAAAAGCTTGCCCACATAGTCCTTGCTTATGTGCACCTCATTGGCAATGGACTCCAGGTTTATCTCACTCTCAATGTTGTCGATGACACACTGGCAAATTCTCCTTATGATGCTGTCGGAATGGTTCAACTGGTATTTCAGGATTTTTTCCTTTATGTCCAAAAGCTGTGCGGCAAAATCCGCTTCCATAAGACAAGCCTCACCCAAATCAGCAATACCTGCTGAAATAATAGGCCCCTCAAGCTTTTTCAGCCAGGGAAATTTCTCGTCTATTCTGGTTTTTACGTTATACAGCAGGGTATTGGCAAGTACGCGGACCTTTCCTCTGTCGCCGTCGTACAGCCTGCAGATTTCCCTGAAGGTTTCCACCGACGCCTCCTTCAGGCGCAGGTCGGCAGTAAGAATATATGAGATAATGAGGTTTTCATGATCTACCGGATAATATATACCCGTCTCCTCCTCCTGAGCTTTTTCCGAGCTGGTCAGTCTTTCCTCCCTTACCTTCTTTTCAGAGATATAAGCTCCCGCCCTGGTCAGAATATCGTTTAAAGCTGCCTCCTCCAGGGGCTTTGTCATGTATTCGAATACGCCGAACCTGATTCCCTGTCTGGCAAACTGGAAATCACTGTGAGTACTTAAAAACACAATACAGGTATCATCCTGTCTGCTTCTCAGCTCCTGAATAAACTCAATCCCGTCCATGCCCGGCATCTTTATATCCGTTATTATCAGATCATATTCCTTCGTGTCCAGCTTCCTCAGCGCTTCCTTTCCGTCACAGGCCTCACCCTCCAAGGAAAAGCCGTATTCTCCCCATTTTTTATACCTTTTAAGCATATACAAGGCAGCCAGATCGTCATCAACTATCAAAACACTGTACATTGTTATCTCCTCTGTTATCTCCTCTGTTATTCCTCTGCTATTTCCTCTGTTATTCCTCTGCTATTTCCTCTGTTATTCCTCTGCTATTTCCTCTGCTATTTCCTCTGCTATTTCCTCTGCTATTTCATCTATCATCAGCCATCCGGGAAGTTTTCTCCCTTTAAGGCCCCTCGGTCACTATCCGGCAGCTATGCCCTCCAGATACAGCTCTGCCTGTTCAAAGTCAAATTCTATTATTGCCTTCTTCAATTGTGAAAAGGCTGCCTGGTCCATATTGGCCTTAATGATACTGCTGTTTTCCATAAAATAGTCCTTTGCCTCCGAATCGGCTATTACCACGTAATTGTTCAGATTTGCAATTACATCTGAAAAACTCACCTCCGAAACAAAAGAGGTGTCAGGCTGCCTGGATGCCTGGGCTTGGGCTTCAATCAAGCTTTGGGCATGTTTGCAAAGCAGCAGCAGCTCCGAATTAATATACTCCATAACGTTGATTATCTGCTTTTTGGGAGCGTGAGCCTTCAGAAGGTCTTCCAGCTTTTGACACCTTTCATACAGTTCATTTGCCCCCAGACTTCCTGTCAGCCCCTTCAGCCGGTGTACCGTCTCGCCCAGCTCAGCACTTCTTTTTGACCGGTACAGGGAAAGGATTTTTTCTCCGTCACCCCTATGCCCTTCAATGAAGATTGCCAGTATTCCCGCATACCTCTTCCTGTTTCCCCCGAGCTTTGCAATTCCTCTTTCAAATACGCTGTTTCCCGCCGCAAAACTGACATACCCCTCTAAGGGATGGTCACCGGTACAAGCATTCCCGGATTCAGAATACCCCACCACTGGCGCTTCCCCTTCTCCGTCCTCAGAACCTAAAAACTCCCATAAAATCCCAGCCAGCTTGGAGGGATATAAGGGCTTGGTCAGGAAGCCGTTCATGCCCGCCGTTTGAGCTCTTTCTGCCACCCCGTCCACAGCATCGGCTGTAAGCGCAATGATAGGCGTTTCTCTGCAGGCCTCCAGCTGCCTTATCCTTCTGGTGGTTTCATAGCCATCCATCCCCGGCATCCTGATGTCCATGAGTATTACATCAAATTCATATTTGCCTGCAAGCTTGACAGCGGCTTGTCCGCTGTCTGCAAGATAAGTCTCAAAACCCATGCCGCTTAATATTTCCTTTGTCATCAGCAGATTTATTTCATTATCCTCCACCAGAAGCACCCTTTTGTTTATAAAGCTGCTGCGTGCCGGACCTCTCTCCACTTCACCCTCAGCCCGGAGCAAATGGTCAGGAACTGCAAGCCGGGCTGAAAATCTGAAGCAGGAGCCCTTTCCAGGCTGGCTGGAAACCTCTATGGAACCGTTCATCAGCTCCGCAATCCTCTTGCATATGGCCAGTCCCAGCCCTGTGCCTCCATATTTTCTGGTGGTTGAGGCATCCCCCTGTGTAAAGTGGTCGAAAATGACGGCCAACTGCTCTTGTGATATTCCGATACCCGTATCCTCAACACTTATGCACACCGGCACGAAGCCTGCAGCTTCCAGCCTGGAAGGCTTACAGGCAAGACTTATGGTTATAGTGCCTTTCTCAGTAAACTTTATGGCATTTGACAGCAGGTTCAGCATGACCTGCTTGAGCCTTGTAACGTCTCCCGTCAACACCTCCGGTATTTCTTCATCCAGGTACAGTCTGAGTTCAAGCCCTTTTCTTCCGGCCTCCACTACTACCATTTCATATATGTCCTGCACTGCTTGAACTATATTGAATTCAACATTTTCAAGCAGCATTTTCCCTGCTTCGATTTTTGAAAAATCCAGTATTCCGTTTATAAGGCCCAGCAGATTATTTGCCACCATGCCGATTTTGTCGCAGTATTCCTTCTGCCTGGCTGCAAGGTAAGTCTCATTCAACAGGAACTGGTATCCAATGATGGTATTCAGAGGGGTTCTTATTTCATGGGACATGCTGGCCAGAAATTCGCTTTTTGCGTTATTTGCAAGCTCAGCCTCCTCTTTTGCAGCCCTCATGGTTTTTTCGGCTTCCCTTCTCTTCTGCAGCTCATTATGAAAGGAAAAATACAGTTCATTGAAGGTATTGGCCAACTGCTGAAGCTCAAGGGTTCCCTCCGGCTTCAGACTGAACTTGTCATCTTCAAAGGAAAACTTTCCAAGCAGTCTTGTATAACTGTTTACAGGATATGTGACATATTTGAATAAAGTACTTATTAACAATGCTATGGCGCATATTATTATCAGAGCCAGCACTATCTGTACCACTGCGGCATTTGATGTGGCGCTTCGTGCGGCCTCCAGCTCATTTTCCAGACGGTCGTTCATGACCTCCTGGAACCTGGCTATGGGCTCCATGATCTCTTTCTTATGGGCATCATAACCGGCGTCAAACATTATCTCCCTTGCCTTGTCCAGCTTCTCCCGGCTGCCCAGGTTTTTTTCGGTCTGAGTCAATTCATAGGCCGCCACCTCCGGAACCATACGAGTCTCGGGCTCCTGCAGAGCTTCCAGCACCAGTCTCATGGACTGCCTTTCTGTATTTACCAGTGCATCGGAGTGCTGCTTGGCCTTTGCCAGCAATTCCAGCTCCTGCTCGGGGGATTCCAGCTCCTTTAGTTTAAGTATTACCTTGTCACGGGTCTGTGTATTGTTTATCTCCTCCCAATACCTTTGCAAATGGACTATATCTGTGGTAATGGCATACTTTCGCGCCTCATCCGTCAGGTAGTCCGATGCGTCCGCCAAATCCATGCCCAGCTGTTTGAATTCGGTCCTCCTCTGCTCGGCAGCCTGTTCTGTCTCGATGCTGGACCGCATGTATACGATGCTTCCTATGAGCAAGGCTGCTATTAAAAAAAATATTCCAAGTATCAGACCGCTTATGGTGGATTGTTTTATAGCTATCTGTGATTTCAACCCCACACCTCCTCGAAAATACTGCTGCAAATCTGCCTTTGGGCAGAAAAAAAGCGCACAAGTCACATGATGTATCCGACCTGGCGCCTTTGCCGTTTATGTATTTAAATGCATTATATCAATCTCCCATTTACGCGCATAGCATTTACACAAATAGAAATGAAAGACACGTAGTGGCTTTTGCTGCGTGAAAGTAACTTTGACATACAACATTTATTTTTCACGCTAACCTCTCATCTACGCGCATGGCGCGTACACAAATAGTAATGAAAGGCACGCAGTGGCTTTCGCTGCTTGAAAGTCACTTTGATACACAACATGTATCTTTCAAGCTATAACAGTTCTAAAAATGAAGACCATATTTATTATCGACTATTTTCAAATTATATTATAAAATGTTTTAGGCGGTATACACAAGCTTTAACTAAAGAATTCTGACTGATGGCGATAATAATGGAGCAGACATGAACAGTAACAATTCAATTGAAATGTATGAAATTCTAATAGTTGACGATACACCAGAACAGATTGAAATGGCCCTGGCAGTTTTAAAAGGCAATAACTATAAGGTAAGGGTTTCCACAAAGGGCTCCGCAGCGCTCAAGCTGCTTGAAAAGCAGAAACCGGACCTTATTCTTCTGGATATTTTCATGCCCGAGATCGATGGCTTTGAATTATGCAGGCTGATAAAGCAAAATTCTGAATACAAAAATATACCCGTAATCTTTCTGACCTCCAGCGGAGATGAGGAAAGTATAGGGAAAGGGTTTGAAGCAGGTGCCCAGGACTATGTGACCAAACCCTTTAACACCACCGAGCTCCTGGCAAGAGTGAAAACTCACATAAAGCTCAAGCAGCAGACTGAGTTTCTCTATCTGGCCAACAGGGAGCTGGACAGCTTCTGCTACTCCATTGCCCATGACCTGAAGGCCCCCCTGCTGTCAATGGGCAAGCTCATCGAATACCTGTCACAGGACTATTTCGACAAGCTGGGGGAAGATGGCAACACTCTTATTTCAAACATTCATAAAAAGTCCGCAGAGCTTACCGGTATAATCGACCATCTGCTTGAATTCTCACGGATGTGTGAAATAGAGATGAAGCCGGAGCAAATAAATATGGAGCAGCTTTTTAAAAGTGTTTTTGATGAACTGCTGCTGCCCTGTCCTAAGCGCAAGGTTGAACTCAGGCTTGCCCCTCTGCCGGATATTACCGGTGACAGCATTATGCTCAGAATACTTGTAACCAATATTCTGTCCAATTCACTCAAATATACCGCCCCCCGTGAAACAGCCGGTATAGCCGTGGAATGCGCCGAATACCCGGACAGCTATATATTCTGCATTACCGATAACGGGGTAGGCTTTGATATGAAGTACTCTGCAAGACTTTTTCAGGTTTTTCAGCGCCTTCATTCCTCAAAGGAATTTGAAGGGTCAGGGGTTGGCTTGTCCATATGCCAGAGAATACTCAAGCGTCATAACGGTAAAGCCTGGATGACAGGGCAGGTAAATCAGGGTGCCTCCTTTTATTTCAGCTTTCCCAAAAATCCCGCTGGTTAAAAAAATAGCCCCAACCTACCTTCTCACACTAAGTTGGAGCCTTGCGGGTATCAGCACTGACACCCTGACACGATTAAATTGGCAACTATATATAAAATGCAGTTATGGGGCTGCATCTTACACCTGTGTTTATTTACAGCTGTAATAGACAAAAAAGGCGCACAAGTCTATGAAGACCTGGCGCCCATGCCTAATTGATATTATTTTAACTATATTATATTACTATTGCTTTTAAAATGCAATTTCTTTTCAAATAATTTCTTGATTTCTCACCAAAAGGGATTTATGATGCCTCTGCTTCTTCAAACTGGCTGTTGTAAAGTGATGCATAGAAGCCGCCGGAGGAAAGCAGTTCCTCATGGGTACCCTGCTCCACAATATCTCCGTTTTTCATAACGAGAATCAAATCCGCATCTCTTATGGTTGAAAGCCTGTGGGCAATGATAAAGCTGGTCCTGTTCTTCATAAGGTTCTCCATGGCCTGCTGTATCAATACCTCCGTACGGGTATCAACCGAGCTGGTGGCTTCATCCAGTATGAGGATCCTGGGATCTGACAATATTGCACGGGCAATGGTCAGTAGCTGCTTCTGTCCCTGTGAGACATTGCTGGCTTCCTCGTTCAGCACCATATTATAGCCGTCGGGCTGAGTTTTGATAAAATGATGGGCATGTGCAGCCTTGGCTGCCTTAATAACCTCTTCATCAGTGGCGTCAAGCCGTCCGTATCGGATATTTTCCATAATGGTACCATTAAACAGCCAGGTATCCTGCAGAACCATTCCGAACATATCTCTTAAATCGTTTCTCTTAAAATCCATGGAATTTATACCGTCAATGAATATATCGCCGCTGTTTAAATCGTAGAAGCGCATTAAAAGCTTTACTATTGTAGTCTTTCCCGCTCCTGTAGGCCCTACAATTGCAACTCTCTGCCCAGGTCTGATGCTGGCGGAGAAATCATTGATTACTATATTTTCAGGATTGTACCCGAAATGCACATTTTTGAACTCCACCTGACCCTTTACATTTTCAGTGCTGACAGGCTTTTCAACATCCACAGGCTCCTCCTCTTCTCCAAGAAAAGCGAAGACTCTCTCGGCAGCGGCAGCAGTGGACTGCAGAATGTTTGCAACCTGAGCCGCCTGTCCGATTGGCTGCTGGAAGTTTCTCACGTACTGTACAAAGGATACGATGTCTCCCACCTTAATGGTACCTTTTATGGTCAGCCAGCCTCCCAGAATGGTCACAAGCACATAGCCTATATTGCCTATGAAACCCATGATGGGGAACATCATTCCCGAAAGGAATTGTGACTTCCATGCGGATTTGTGAAGGGTCTCATTAATGGTGTCAAATTTGTCCACCGCCCTCTTTTCTCCGTTAAAGGCCTTCATTATATTGTGACCGCTGAATATTTCCTCCACATGGCCGTTTATTTGACCAAGGGATTCCTGCTGGGTCTTAAAATATTTCTGTGACTGCTTGACAATAATGCCTATAAATATTATGGAAAGAGGGATAATTGTCATTGAGACAAGGGTCATTATCCAGCTTATGGTCAGCATCATTACGAGCACACCGATGAGGGTGGTAAATGAGGTTATCATCTGGAACAAGCTCTGGTTAAGGGTCTGGCTCACAGTATCAACGTCATTTGTAACCCTGGACAGCACCTCACCGTGGGTCATCTTGTCAAAGTACTTGAGGGGCATGCGGTTTATCTTTTCAGCTATCTGCCTTCTCAGGTTGTAGGATATCTTCTGTGCCACACCTGACATGATAAAGCCGCCCACAAAGGAAAACAGTGAACTTGCCCCATACAGCACCATGAGATATATGAGGGTCTTCCCTATAAAGTCAAAATCTATGGAACCTCCGGCCGCCTTGCCGACCAGGCCTTCGTACAGCTTGGTAATGGATTCTCCAAGGATTTTTGGGCCCCTTATGCCTACAATTACACTGCCTATTGCAAATATCAATACAACTATAATGCGTGGTATGAACGGCTTTATATATGTTAAAAGCTTTTTCATGGTACCCTTGAAATCCTTGGGCTTTTCTATCTTCATATCCATTGGGCCTCCGCCCATAGGACCGCCCCGTCCTCTCCTGGACGAATGCTTCATGTTCTCATTTTTGCTCATGCCAATTCCTCCTTTGAGAGCTGCGATAGAGCTATCTGCTGGTATACCTCGCAATTCGCAAGCAGTTCCCTATGAGTTCCCATTCCCACAACCCTGCCTTCATCCAGAACAAGGATTTTATCTGCATTCATGACTGTGCTTATTCTCTGGGCTACTATCAATACTGTTGCACCGTGAGTCTTGGTCTTCAAAGCCTTTCTCAGGGCCGCATCAGTCTTGTAGTCGAGAGCCGAGAAGCTGTCGTCAAAAATAAATATCTCTGGCTTCTTCACCAGGGCTCTGGCAATTGACAGTCTCTGCTTCTGCCCCCCTGATACATTGGTGCCGCCCTGAGCTATTTCAGTCAAGTAGCCCTCTTCTTTTCCGCTTATAAATTCCGTAGCCTGGGCTATATCCGCTGCAAGCTCCAGGTCCTCCTGGGTTGCAGTCTCCAAACCATACTTCAGGTTGCTTTCAATAGTGCCGGAGAACAATATGCCTCTCTGCGGAACATAACCTATCCTTTGCCTCAGTTCCTTCTGGGGCACTTCCCTTATGTCTGCACCGCCCAGTAGAATCTGGCCGGAGGTGACATCATAGAAGCGGGGTATAAGGTTTATAAGCGTTGACTTTCCGCTTCCGGTACTGCCTATGAAGGCCACTGTCTCTCCCGGCTTTGCAGTAAAGCTTATATTTGAAAGCACTTCGTCTTCCGCCCCGGGATATTTAAATCCAACATCCCTGAATTCAACAGTGCCCTTGAAGCTCCCGTCAAATTCCTTGCTGCTTTTGGGGTCCAGAATGGAAGGCTTGGTATTTATAACCTCAGCTATACGGTTGATGGATACCGATGCACGGGGCAGCGTTATTGAAACCATTGAAATCATAAGGAAGGCAAATATTATCTGCATGGCGTACTGCATGAATGCCATCATGTTACCCACCTGCATGTTTCCCAGATCCACTTGATGTGAGCCTACCCAGACTATGAGCAGTACCACTCCGTTCAATATAAGCATCATCATGGGGAACATGGCTGTCATAATCCTGCTTACAAAGAGGTTCGTATTTGTAAGGTCGGTATTTGCCTTCTCAAATTTCTCCTCTTCCTTTTTCTGAGTGCCGAAGGCTCTTATAACCAGCATACCGGTCAAGGATTCACGTGTGACCAGGTTGAGCTTGTCTATAAGCTTCTGTATGCTCCTGAATTTAGGAATAGCCACAGCAAACATAACCAGCACCAGACTTAGAATCGCCAGCACCGAAACACCGATAACCCAGGACATGGAGGTGTCGGTATGCATTGCCTTTATAAAGCCTCCCACTCCAAGTATTGGAGCATAGAATACCAGTCGCAGGAACATTACCATAAACATCTGCACCTGCTGGATATCATTGGTGCACCTGGTTATAAGAGAAGAGGTTGAAAATTTGTCAAACTCGGTGTTTGAAAAGGAAACCACATTCTCAAATACATTTCTTCTCAGGCTTCTGCCAAGACCTGCCGATACTCTGGCAGCCCACAGGCCCACAATAACCGAAGCCACCATACCCAGAAGGGCTACTCCCAGCATCTTGAGACCGGACAGTATGATGAAGTCCGACTGCATTTTGCCCGTATCTCTGCCCAGAGCCTCATATTCAGCCTTTACATACACTACCGCACCCTGACCTATGATAGTGTCCGGCAAGGCCTCAAAGCCCTTGTCGATTTCACTCTGTATTGCCTTAAACTGCTCCTTTGGCAGCTTTGCGAAGAATTCAAAGGGATCGGTACCTTCCGGCAGCTGCGAAAGTCCCTGCAGGAGCTTTCCATTGTCACCCTTGCCGTCCATCTGAAACTCGGACGCGCCATCTTTTGCTTCCATCAGATATACCACAAGCTCAGGCTTGCTTAAGGTCTTAATCAGCAAATCTGTTGTTTCTTCATTTACATCCTTTAATTTATAAACATCATTGTTTTTTATTTCAGGATATTTCTTTTCGTACTTGTCCAGATCTTCCTGAGATATCTTAGATTTCTCAAGGAGGGTATAGTTATCCATTACAAGCTTTTTATCCTCCTCAGTCATGAAAAGGGTCAGCTTATCCATTTCGCCTTTCCTGATTAACTGGGGAACCGCATTTTCAATACCTTTTTGTTGAATACCTACATTGACAATATTGGACATATAGTCGGGAAGTGACAGATCACACACCGCCTGCACAAGTAAAAAGGCTACTATACCAATAATGGCAAAAATATGCGGTTTCAGATGTTTCAATATTTTACCCATGAATTACTCCTTTCCTTTCTAAAGCAGCAAATTTTGTAGTCCGGCCCAAATATATCAATTCAAGTCAAAGACCAATAATTTTAAAATCCGTTTCAAACCCAAGCTGCTTTCAAAATAGCTATAAGCACAATTCAATGCTGACTTTCAGACTATTAAAAGGCCAGGGCTTTGAATTGTAATCCTTTTTAGCAACTTGATATA
Organism: Bacillota bacterium; assembly: GCA_023400235.1. GTDB lineage: Bacteria > Bacillota > Clostridia > Acetivibrionales > DSM-1351 > Ruminiclostridium. The sequence goes on along the minus strand of JAEXFI010000010.1, from coordinate 18,295 downwards.
ATTATAAATACATAACTATTATATGTCAATAATAATTTTGATTGTATAATTATTATAAATAGTGTATAATATAGTCAATATCTGTACCGTTTATTGACTATATTTAAGTATTGCCAATCAAACGATGTACAAAGACGATGTACAAAGACCATCTATAATATACGCCTAATAATTTATTAAGTCTTGTTAATAATATATGATTTTTTTAAATAAGATTAAAGGAGTTTTAGATATGTTTACCAAGGAAAATCTCAATGAAATTTCAAATGAGCTGTTTCTGCTCTTTATTACCATAAACGGCAGTATGATGAACCGTGCTCTCATGTTCAAGGGCTTCTGTTTTCCGCCCTCTCATATGAAGGTTATTTTTTATCTTACCCTGCACGGTCCCAGCCCAGTATCCAAAATAGCAAATGACCTGTTCATTTCCAAGCCCAATATGACACCTATTCTTGACACACTTATATCTGAGGGTTTTGCCAGAAGATATGACGACCCCTCCGACAGGCGTATTATCATTATAGAGCCTACCGAAAAATCCCGTGAGTTTCTGGAACAAAGAAAGCAGGAGATCATCAGCGTCCTGTCCGAGAAGCTGTCCGCATTGAACCAGGCTGATCTGGAAGAATTGAAGCAGCTTTTGCCAAAGCTGGGGGATATAATGTCCAGGTTAAAGTAATATCTTCTTGACTCTCCCAATATCTAGAACTATAATATATGTAATATCTAAAATTTAATACAGCCGGATGATTGATGGAGGAGAGTTCCTTTGCAGGGCAAAGGGCACCGAAGGAGTAGCACTCTCAGGTAAAAAGGGACTTCATCAGGACGGATCTCTGGAGAGACCAATGTTGGCGCCGAAGGGGCAATACGGTTAGTTTGATACCGTCAATCTCTCAGGCAAAAGGACAGAGTATAAATTTACAACTATATTAATATAGTTTTATTTTGCTTTTTTGTTCCATAGGTCAAATCATACAGATTTGGCCTTTATATATTTTTATAACTAAAAGGAGTGTTTATATGAACAGAGTTTATAACTTTTCTGCAGGCCCTTCTATTCTGCCGGAATCAGTTTTGGCAAAGGCCGCTGAAGAAATGTTAAATTACAATGGTACAGGAATGTCTGTGATGGAAATGAGTCACAGGTCAAAAGCGTACACTTCCATAATTGAAAATGCTGAAAGTCTTCTGCGCAAGCTGATGAAGATTGATGATTCATATTCGGTATTATTTGTTCAGGGCGGTGCTTCCACTCAGTTTTCAATGATTCCCATGAACCTCTTCAGCAAATATAAAAAGGCTGACTTCATAAATACCGGAAACTGGTCAAAAAAGGCCATTTCTGAAGTCAAGCTCTTTGGTGCTGCAAACGTGGTGGCTTCCTCGGAAGATTCAAATTTCACATATATTCCAGAAGAGTACAAGCTATCCCAGGATGTTGACTACGTTCATATTACCAGCAACAACACCCTTGAGGGAACACGCTTTGCAGACTTTCCCGATACAGGGAGCATACCCCTGGTAGCCGACATGTCCAGCGAGATAATGTCCAGGGATATAGACGTGAACAAGTTCGGGCTCATTTATGCAGGCGCTCAGAAAAATCTCGGCCCCGCCGGACTTACAATTGTTATAATAAAAACTGACCTTATTGGCAAGCACCTTGAAAATACGCCTACGATGCTGAGATACGAAACTCATGCCAAGGAAAAATCCCTTTACAACACCCCTCCCTGCTACAGCATTTATGTTGCGGGCTTGGTATTCAAGTGGCTTGATGACATGGGCGGAGTTAAGACCATTGAAAAAATAAATAATGAAAAGGCTGCTATACTGTATAATTTCCTTGACGAATCAAATATGTTCATAAACAAGGTAAACAGGAAGGACCGCTCTTTAATGAACGTGCCCTTTACAGCTCCCACCGACGAATTAAACGAAAAATTCATAAAGGAAGCTGAACAGGCAGGTCTCTGCACCCTCCGTGGACACCGCCTCATAGGAGGCATGAGAGCAAGCATATACAATGCCATGCCCGTGGAAGGCGTGATTAAGCTTGTTGACTTTATGAAGAAATTTGAGCTTGAAAACAAATAGAATCTGAAAGGATGAATCAGTATGTATAAGATACAAATGTTGAATAAGATAGCCAGCTGCGGGCTCGACCTGCTTCCTAAGGAAAACTATGAAATTTCAACTGATGAGGCCAATCCCGACGGCATACTTGTCAGAAGTGCAAATATGCTGGAAATGGAACTGCCCGTTAATCTTAAGGCCATTGCGAGAGCCGGTGCGGGAGTGAACAATATTCCCATAGAAAAATGCACTGAAAAAGGCATAGTAGTTTTCAACACTCCCGGAGCCAATTCCACAGGAGTAAAAGAACTGGTTATTGCTGCCCTCCTGCTTTCCTCCCGGAAAATCACAAAGGGCATGGAATGGGTCCAGACCTTGAAGGGTAAGGGCGCTGAAATACCCAAGCTGGTGGAAAAGGGCAAGTCCCAGTTTGAAGGACCCGAAATCATGAGCAAAAAAATTGGTGTTATAGGTCTTGGAGCTATTGGTGTAATGGTTGCTAACGACTGCATATCTCTTGGTATGGAGGTTATGGGCTATGACCCCTATATTTCGGTAAAGGCTGCCTGGGGGCTGTCCAGCTCGGTTATAAGGGCAAACAGCCTGGAGCATCTGCTGTCAACCTGCGATTACATCACTATTCATGTACCTTTGACCGGTGAGACAAAGAACACCCTCAACAAGGAAAAATTTGAAATAATGAAAAAGGGTGTCAGAATAATAAACCTGGCCAGAGGAGGGCTGGTATCAAACCAGGATTTGCTGGAGGCAATCGGAAATGGAACCGTTGCCTGCTATGTAACCGACTTCCCTGAGGAAGAACTCCTTGGTGTGGAGGAGATAATAGCAATTCCCCATCTTGGCGCCTCCACCCCTGAATCAGAGGAAAATTGCGCTATTATGGCTGCAAACCAGATGAAGGATTACCTGGAAACCGGCATGATCAAAAACTCGGTCAATTTCCCCGACTGTGACATGCTGCCTACAGACAAGGCCAGAATTATTACCGTGCACCGAAACATACCAAATATGATAGGCCAGATGACCACCATACTTGCTGCAAATAAGATAAATATTGCAGATATGCTGACCCGTCACAAGGATACCATCGGCTACAATGTCATTGACATCGAAGGTGAGCTCAGCGAGGATGTCATAGGCAGGATCAGAGCCATAGACGGGGTTAAGACCGTAAGAGTCATAACCTCCAAATAGCCTGAGCAAACAAATTTCGCAAGGCCCATACAAAAAAAACAGTGAGTGCGGGAATCCAGCACTCACTGTTTTTATCTATTTGGTTTTTAAGCTCTCAAGTTTTGGAGTTAATTTTTCTATCATACCTTTTGGAGCTTTCTCTTTAAACATTTTAATACACAATTCTTCAGTTACCACTGTAACTTTATTTTTTACCAGCCAATCCTCAATCTCATGCTTAACCAAGCCAAGGAATATTGAAGGAACAGCGTCTAAAACCAGCTTAAACATCTTTTTGCTGTTTCCCTCCCAGGTCAGATTATCCAAGACAGAACCCCTCATATATTGCCTCCTAAATTTCAAGTCAGTTTATAGGATATCATTACATACTATGGCAATATAATTAAATAGGTTCCTGTTTTCAAAGGATTTCTGACACCAGGGTATCTTTTGAAAATTCTCAGGTTGCTCCCCGGTTTTCAGTTACAGGTTACAGGTTATAGGATTATGTGTTTTGTGTTATGTTCTGCGTTATGTTCTGTGTTATGTTCTGTGTTATGTTTTGTGTTATGTTCTGTGTTATGTTTTGTGTTATGTTCTGTGTTATGTTCTGTGTTATGTTTTGTGTTATGTTCTGTGTTATATATTATATGGGGCAATAAGGTCCTCAAAGGTATCTCTCCGCCTTATGAGCACAGCTTCCCCATTCTCTTTTATCATAACCTCTGCCGGGCGCAGCCTCATATTGTAGTTGGAGCTCATGGCGAAACCGTAGGCCCCCGCATCCATTATTCCCAGTATATCTCCTTCTTCCACCGCCGGTAGTTTCCTGTGCTTTGCAACAATGTCGCCGCTCTCGCAGATGTTTCCAACCACGGTCACCTCTTCCGTGGCTCCCTGGTTCTGAGGCTTTCCATTTCTATAAACCTCAATGTCATGGTGAGAATCGTACATGACCGGTCTGGCAAGGACATTGAAGCCCAAGTCGGTTCCTGCATATCTGTTTCCATAATTGCTTTTGGTTGCATATACAGTTCCCAGCAGAATACCGCTTTCAGCTACTATATAACGTCCGGGCTCCGATTTGAACAATATCTTCTTTCCGTATTTCTCAGTCCACTGCACCAGAACGGCAGTCAATTTTTCTCTGAAGCTTGCCAGGTCAAGGGCTTCCTGCCCCTCCTGCTTTCTGTAAGGTATTCCAAAGCCGCCGCCCATATCAACAAAATCTATATCCTCAAACTGTTCAGCAACTGCGAGAATGGACTTCACTCCTTCAATATAGGAATCCCCTTCCATGAACAGTGAGCCAATGTGCTGGTTGATTCCGCAGATTCTCATATCATATTTTTTAGCTATTTCCTTAACCTGTGAAACGCAGTCGGTATTAACTCCGAATTTAGTCTTTTTTCCTGCTGTTATCACCTTTTCGTGATGTCCAGCACCTACCCCGGGATTGAATCTTACGGCAGCCTTGCCCCCCCTGTTGATTTTACCCAACAGCTCAAGCTGGGACAGCGAATCCACACTTACAAGCACTCCGTTGTCAACTGCATATTTAAGTTCCTCCAGCGATACATTGTTGGGTACAAAGAACAGCTCTTCAGGCTTGTAGCCTGCGTGCAGCAAAAGCTGTATCTCCCCTGCCGACATTGCATCAGCCCTCAAACCTTCCTCCCTGACGGTTTTAATTATTTGCAGGCTTGAGTTGGCCTTTATAGAGTAATTAGGAATAAAGTACGGGTAATCTACAAGATTTTTCATATCCCTGCACTTCTGCCTTAAAATCTTTTCATTATAAACATATAAAGGGCTTCCAAATTCCTTTACGAGCTTTTCCGGGTCTGAATTCCCAAAAAAGTCCATTTTAACTGAATAGTATTCTGTCATAATATAGCCTCCGTTTTATTTATTTTGTATTTATATTTATAAGCTTTATTTCATTTGTAAGAGAATCCTTTATAAGATCAACCATGTTTGAGTTTCTTGAAAACAGGCAGGTTGGATTGGTTCCATTGAGCTGGCCTGTAAGAACATTTTCCGAGTCGGTGATAAGTCTGACACTTTCAAAATGCTTGTTTTTGCAGTAGCAGACTACCCGTTCCAGCAAAAGCATTTCTGAGGTTATCACCACCACCTTGAGCCCTTTGTCCCTGGCTGCTGTTAGTTCCTCCATCACCTGGTCCAGCTGCTCTCTTGATATGGAAATGTAAATCCTTTTCTGCGCCTGGTTCATCAGATTCTTCATCTTGTCCAGAATCTGCTGCCTGCCGTTTATTGTTACAAAGCTTTCCCCCATGGCAGTCATTTGAGGTATCTCCTCCTGTATGACCTTCATCACCTGGTCAAATTTCCGCTTCAGGTTGTCAACCAGCTCTTCGGGTTGGACTGCAATATATCTGGCAGTCTCTCCGTTTATCTTGTAGGCACCGCCCTTGTCCGAGAGGCCGGCAAGCCCCAGGTATGCGTTTGACCTTGGTATCCCGGTCAGTTTGGAGGCTTCGTAGCCGGTAAGCTCACCTTCCTTGCACAAGGTTATGTACAGCATTGATTCATGCCTGGTGAAACCTGCCTGCATTAAAGCATCAATTATGTCCATAACGCACCTCCCGTTTTTAGTGGTTCTATATAAAACCACTATATACTATTCACTTTGTACTGTCAACACATATAGGATTTTTTTACGGATTAAATCGTCTACATCACTCCTTAAAAATAATACCCTCAAGGTTTCACTTTCCCTTGAGAAATTAAAGTCCACTACTACATTTATACAAGGTTTACAATAAAAACGGCACAAATATTTTTATATTTGCGCCCCTTTGAGATATATGAAAATAATACAGATTTTTTCAGCAGCTATTTTTTCAAAAGCTTTTCCTCCAGCAGGTCCAGCTGCTCCTTTTCCGGAGCAAGGTCGGCATACCGGGCACGGTCATAGCATTGGGCCAGCAGTGTATTAAACTCCATGTTTTGGGGCTCGGCAGCTCCTGACTCGCCACATAGCTCCCGCGCGGTGGACGCAGGCGGAATAACGGCTCCCTTGCCCTTTAAATGACGTATGAAATACTTCATGAGCCTTCTGACCTTCGCCACGTCATCGGGCAGACTGTCATAAGGCAGCTCTCTTGCAAATATTCCTGCGGCGGCATTTTTAACCCTGCTTACAAAATTTTTAAGATTTCTGTCAAGTAAGCTTTCCTTTTCGTCAGTATGTCCGTCCTCCGAAACCACATCTACAAAATGCTGTCCGCTTTTAAACCAGCTTATGAGACTTGTGACAATGCTAATTATTAATTTCACCATATGGTATAAAATAAGAAATACGATTCCAATTACAATCAATACCCCTAAAGCATTTATAACAATTATAAATATTCTCTGGAACAGGGACGGATCCTGAGTTCCGGCATTCATAAGCAGGTCCTGCTCCTGCACCTCCGGCAGGGCGGCATCCTTGTCCCCGGAGGCAAACAGCCTTGACAGGGCGGATAACAGCCAGCCCACAGTTCTTACAACAAACCCATAAATAGCGGAGACCTGTCCGAAGGTGCCTGCAAAAATGAGAATCACCAGTAAAATGCCCGCAAAAATCCTATTGTTTTTTTGCTGTATGCTGCTTATATCCATGGTACTTTTTCCAAATCTCCTGGAATCGTCCACCTGCTTTAGCACAAGGACTGTAACGGAAGCCGCAACAGACAGTCCCAGGGTTATATTGCCGAAAAACACCAGGGAATAGTTGTTGGCCCTTACAAACACAATTGCCAGAAGAATATTTATAATGATTGAGGCCATTGCCATTTGCACGCCAATATCCCTGCTGGTAGCCAAAACTGTTCTCACATGGGTGAAAATGAATATGCCTGCCACAAATACCACAAGACCGCCCGGATTTATTCCCGCTGTTAATAACGCCACCAGAGCCGATACAACAATAGTAATCGCCTTGTAAACGAAGGGCCCCGGTTTAAGCCTGCATATTAAAATAGCTGCCAGTACCAGAAGGTTAAAAAGGCAGGTCAGCATAAATGCCGTAACAGGAGGCATAAAGACCTGCAGTACCATGTATGCTCCCGGCATGAGCATGAGCATTTCAAGTATTGAAGTAAAGGTAAAAATCCCAAACATCAGAACACACCGCCTTCCTGTATAAGCATTACCTCGACCTTCCGGCCTTCCCGCCTGATATGTCGGATTTCCTCTTCAATGCTCTCGTCTGAATACAGGGATACGATCAATATATCGGTGTCCCTGGGTATTTGGCCTCTCAAATTCCGCAGCAAGGTGTAAAAGGACAGGCTCCTGTTAAACTGGAGCTTTGCAAGGGCCTCCAACAGGGTATACAGCTGGGGCTTGCTGCAGCGGGCCGGAATATTCACAAACTGGCTTGAATCCCTGAAATGGCCATTGGAGCAAAAGCCTGTTGCAGTTCCCTGTTTTAATGCCTTCTCCACAATTGCAGCACAGAAATGTATTCCGAATTCTATCTGCCGGCACTGCTCCTCATTTGGAAACTGGTCCTGCTTGCTGCTGGTGTCTATGTTAAACAGAAGCAAAATGTTTGAATTTGCAGTAAAATCATATTTGAACACCTGGAGAGAATTTGTTCTGGCGGTAGCCTTCCAGCTGATAGCCGACATGGGGTCACCGGGTCCATACTCCCTGACGCCTGCCACAATGAAAGGGTCTGGATTTATAAACCTGCGCACCACCACATCCCCCTGCAGTGAACTGAAGCAATTGACAAGCCTGTCGTTATCAAGGGGGCGGGGATATACTATCAGCCTGGTCTCATTGTCATAAGAGGTTATCCTAGTTGACAACCCAAGAATATCTCCCGCGGTAATTGTCACATTACCCAGGTTGTAGTCTCCCCTTTGAAGGCAGGCCACTTCATGGGTTCTTTTGATGCGGTAGTAGGGCATGATTGAGAATACACTCCGGTGGTATCCGGTCTGTGCCTCCTCCATGTTCTTTGCAGAGGCCAGCTTGAGCCTGGGGCTGATTTTGGACTCAGCCTTCATCCACGCTATGGGCAGCAGGCTGTTGTTCTCTATTTCTTCAACAAGCTTGACCGTCTCCCCTTCAAAGGCTGCGGGCTGGGATATGCTTCTCCTGTATACCATGCCCCGAAGTAAAAAATTCCTGTAAATAAAGTATTCCACCAGAATCAGAAGAGGCAGTGCAAGTACTATCTGCAGCAGCATAAGCTTCCTCCTTATTCTTCCGGTTCAAGGGGTACAGCAGTATGAGCCAGCACATCCCCTATGATTTTCTCTCCGGCATTTACATTTTCCAGGGACAGGCCTCTGGCAATAATCCTATGGGCCAGAACAGGTACAGCCAATGCTTTTACATCGTCGGGCGTAACAAAGGTCCGGCCCTTCAGCAGGGCATAAACCTGCACCGCCCTGAGCAATGCTAGAGCTCCTCGGGGGCTTGCTCCCAGGTGTGTATTGGGATGCTTTCTTGTGGCTTCGGTTATTTTGATTATGTAATCCATTATATCCTCAGCTACCTTGACCTCTGAATATCGGCACGAGGCTTCCAGGATTTCCTCTCGGTCCGCCACAGGCTTAAGACTGTCCAATGGATTGCCCCCCTTGAATCTTTTGAGAATATTTATTGCATCCCCGGTTTCCGGATAACCCATGGAGGTTTTGATTAAAAACCTGTCCAACTGTGCCTCCGGCAAGGGAAAGGTGCCCTGAATCTCAATGGGGTTCTGAGTTGCTATGACCAGAAACGGCGCCGACAGTTTTTTTGTCTCCCCGTCTATGGTAACCTGGTGCTCTTCCATACATTCCAACATGGCTGACTGGGTTCTTGGGGTGGCGCGGTTTATCTCATCCGCCAGCAATATATTTGAAAAAACAGGGCCTGCTCTGAATACAAAGCAGTTTTCCTTCTGATTGAAGTAATTGATTCCTGTTATATCAGAGGGCAGAAGGTCTGGAGTAAACTGTATCCTTCTGAAGGAACAGTCAAGAGATGAAGCCAGGGCCCTGGCAAATACAGTCTTTCCAGTCCCCGGAACATCCTCCATCAGCAGGTGTCCACCTGTAATAAGGCATATGAGGGCCAAATCTATTTTATCCGCCTTGCCCACTATAACCTTGGACACATTTTCTCTTATTCTTTCGGCCAAAACTCCTATCTGGTCTAATTCCATATTTATTCTCCCCCACTTTACAAATTTGCGAGTATTTTCATTTAATCCTTCGGATAAATGCATGCAATTGGAAAATACAGTAATATTATACCATAAAAGCAAAGCTTTTGTGGTATAATCGGCCATGCCGCGTAAGCGACGATCATAGAATTCACGTATAATAGCCGCTTTGCGGTTATTATACCATATATACCTGTACAAGCTGTTTGGATAAAACCGCCAAAACGAAGTATACTATTTGGGCAGAATGCCCCGACAACCATGCTGTCAAGATAAAATTCACTTTACCCGTCCTTTTCCTCCTGGCTTTTTTCTTTTTCCGAAAATCTCATACAGCCCCATGATCAGCAAAAATACTCCAAACCCCTTGCGCAGAAGCAGCCCGTCTGCCGCAAGCGCAAGGCGTGAGCCAAGGATAGCCCCCGCAAGCCCGAACAGCATTATGGGAATGCCTGTTTTAAAGTCAATTCTTCTGCGCTTTATATGTATTGTCAGAGCAACTATAGCTGTGGGTATGAAAAATAGCAGATTGGTGCTCTGGGCAACATGCTGCTCAGGTCTGACAAACAGCACAAGAGCCGGTATCAATACCGCTCCTCCGCCTATCCCCATACCGCTGATTATCCCTGCTGCCAGACCAATTAAAAATACTGTCATTGTCCCGTCCTTATCTTACCTGAATTAATACTGCTTAACTGAATTAATGCTGCCTGTCTGCATATATGTCCTTCTGCCATTCAACCGGGTCAGAATATCATCCTGACTGCTGCTGCCAGCATAAAGGCGCCGAATATGATTCTCAGCAGGCCCGAGGAAAACCTGTTCAGGAGAAACGCACCTATGGCGCCCCCCACAGCTCCTCCCAGCATTGCCCTCCAGGTTATGTTCCAATCCACGAAGCTGCCTGACAGATAGAAGTAACTGCTCACCAATGTCAAGGGAAGGATAATAAGCAATGCCGTTGCATGTGCCGTATGCTCCTCCTCCCCCAGCAGAAAAACCATAGCAGGAACAGCAATGGTTCCTCCGCCCGATCCGAAGAGTCCGTTTGCCACTCCGGCCAAAAGACCGATACCCATATATTTCATAATCTTGCTTTTAAATATGGTCTTTACCAATGTCTGCTCCCCTTCTGAGTACTTTGCTGTTTAAAATACCTGATAATCATATTGTTTTTAAAAATCTTTTTAATATACAATTTTATCTTGACATTATCCAAATAACTTAATAATATAAAAATATAGTGAGTACTCACTCATTTATTGAATGTATTCGTACACAAGTGGTTACTCCCGTTAAAATATACTTGGAAAGGATACTTGTAAGCTATGAATGCAAATATTGATTTATCCGAGCTTGAGCTGCCTGATAAAGAAAAAAAAATACTTGAGGCTGCCATTCTCATATCCAATGAAAAAGGCTTTTCCTCCACCACCACCAGTGAAATTGCAAAAAGGGCAGGCGTTGCGGAAGGAACCATTTTCAGATACTTCAAGACAAAAAAGGATATATTGCACGGCATAATGCTGCAGGCAATCAAGATTGCCGCGGATAAGATAATTTTGAATTCCCTGTACGACATATTCAAAAACGGTGAGCAGAAGGAATTACGGGTTATCCTGAAGGAAATTCTTCTGGACAGACTGGAGCTGGTACAGAGATTTTTTCCAATGTTCCGTGTGCTGGTAAGCGAAGCCCTCTTCCATCAGGATATCAGAGAGGTGATACATTCAAATCTCATCAATAAGCTGGATAAGGAAATAAGAGAATTCTACGGAAAGCTTGCAGACCGCGGACAGGTTCGCACCGACGTGGACCCCATGCTGCTGATGCGGAACATAATAGGAAACTTTCTGGCCTTTATCGGCCAAAAAATGCTGTTTACCGACAACTTCAACCTGTCCGAAAGCTCCGGGGAAATAGACACCATGATCACCTTGATACTGGACGGCATCTCACCGGTAAACCAGGCCAAAGGAAAAGTATAGCTTGAAAGCTACATGTGGTAAGTCACAGTGATTTCACGCAGCGAATGCCGCTGCGTGTCTTTATTAGTATTTGTGTATGCGCTATGCGCGTAGATAGGAGTAAATATGGAATATGCCATAGCAGTAGAAAACCTTACCAAGAAATTTGACGGCTTTACGGCAGTGGACGGAATAAGCTTTTCCATTCCCAGGGGCAGTATCTTTGGATTTCTGGGGCCTAACGGTTCCGGGAAGTCAACCACCATCCGAATGCTCTGCGGTGTCCTCCACCCCACCTCCGGAAAAGCCCTGGTTATGGGAAGAGACGTAACCAGGGAGACCGAGGCGGTCAGGCAGAGCCTGGGCTATATGAGCCAGCGCTTCAGCCTGTATGAAGATCTTACTGTCGAAGAAAACCTGGACTTTTATGCAGGTGTATATGGCTTATCGGCCAAGGTTACCTCTCAAAGAAAAAAGGAGCTCATTGAGATGGCAAATCTCACCGGCAAGGAAAGAAGCCTCGCCGGAACATTGTCAGGAGGCTGGAAACAGCGGCTGGCCCTGGGCTGTGCGCTGATTCACAAACCGGAGCTGCTGATACTGGATGAGCCTACTGCAGGTGTTGACCCGGTCTCCAGAAGAGTCTTCTGGGAGATAATTCATTCTCTTGCCGGTCAAGGCATTACCGTACTGGTGACCACTCACTATATGGACGAAGCGGAAAGCTGCACACAGGTGGGCTTCATACTTAACGGCAGGCTTATGGATATCGCTTCACCCCGGGAGCTCATTGAAAAAGAGGGTGCAAAAAACCTGGAGGATATATTTATAAAACAAGTTGAAAAGGCACAAGGCAGCAAGCTTGCCGGCAGCTTTAAGCCGCTTGGGTTTCTGAGAGGAGATGACCGGCATGAATAAGTACAGGCCCGGCTTTAGCTTCAAGAGGTTCTGGTCCATAATAAAAAAAGAATTCATACAGATGAGGAGGGACCCTATCAGTTTAAAACTTCCCTTTATCATGCCTGTGGTTATGATGCTGCTTTTCGGCTATGCGGTAAATACCGAAGTGGACAAAATCCCCACTGCAGTTTATGACCTGAGCAGCTCGGAGGAAAGCCGCAGCTTTCTTGAGCAGTTCACAGTGTCAGATTACTTTGTGATATATGAAAACGCCAAATCCGAAGAAAGGCTTGAGGAGCTCATAAGAAGCGGCAGGGCGAAAGCCGGTCTTGTCATACCGGAAGACTATTCCCGTAAGATAAAAAGCGGTGAATCGGTGCAACTGCAGTTGATAATTGACGGCACAGAGCCTACCACCGCCCGCACTGCCCTTGCCAGCGGACAGCTCATAGCAGGTGGCTTTTCTCAAAAGTACACCTCCCAGGGGCTTCAAAAATACGGCATAACCCCGGAAAAGCTCTCCGGTCTGACCTTGAAAGCCGATGTATGGTACAATCCTGATATGGAAAGCTCAAAATTTACAATTCCCGGCCTGGTAGGGCTTATTCTTCAGAATATAACCATAATGCTCACTGCCTTTGCACTTGTCAGAGAAAAGGAGCGAAGTACCATCGAACAGCTCATAGTAACTCCCATAAAGCCTTCGGAGCTCATATTGGGAAAACTCATACCCTATATAGTGGTGGGTTATTCAGGCTTTTTGTTCTCACTGGCCATAGGTATATGGTTTTTTAAGATTCCTGTAGCCGGTTCTCTGGGACTGCTTTTACTCTTGGGCTTTCTTTTTGTGTACTGCTCCCTTTCAATAGGTATGCTTATATCCACCTTTGCAAAGAATCAGCTCCAGGCCATGATAGTCATGGTGTTTGTACTTCTTCCAAGCATCCTCCTTTCGGGCTTTATATTTCCAAGAGAGGCAATGCCCGCAGTTATAGGCTTCATTGGGTATCTGATACCCCTCACCTATTTTCTTGACATTATCCGGGGTATAACCCTGAAGGGTGTGGGACTGGATTATCTCTGGCAGGATACCCTTGCACTTCTTGGCTTCACAGTAGTCATCCTGTTCATAGCGACAAAACGCTTCAGGAAAAGCCTTGACTAGTCTCCTGTTTATATAAGGGCGGTTATATGTTAAAATAGGATAAAAAGCTCAGGAGTCTAGTCTATAGCTTGAAAGATACAAGCTGTGTGTCAAAGTGACTTTCAAGCAGCGAAAGCCACTGCGTGCCTTTCATTACTATTTGTGTACGCACTATGCGCGTAGATGGGAGATAAAATGACTAAAAAGCCGACTATAGGCATAAAATGGACTATAGTGCTCTTAATTGTAACCGGTGTGATTTTTACCTGCTTCACCTCAGCCGTTGCCGCACCCGCCACTGTAAAAAAATCCGACCTGGTACTTGTAGAGGATTACAGCCGTGACTTTGTAATTGATATGAAATATGCCACTTATGAAAACTTCGTAGGCAAGACCCTTTATCCCTCTCCCACCTGCGTGCTGACAAAGGGCACTCTGGATAAGCTTATCAAGGCAAACAACCTGGTAAGGCAGCAGGGCTGTTACATAAAGATATGGGATGCCTACAGACCGCTCAGTGTTCAGAAAATCATGTGGGAGGCCACTCCCAATAAAAATTATGTTGCAAATCCCTACCGCTCGGGTTCAAAGCATAACAGGGGAGCCGCTGTTGATGTTACCCTGGTGGACAAAAACGGAAAGGAGCTCCTGATGCCCACCGAATTTGACAACTTTACAGAGAAGGCCGCACCAGGCTATAAGGGAATGAGTGCAGAGCAGCGGAAAAATCTTGGCATATTGTCAAAAGCAATGACCGCCTCCGGGTTCAAGCAGCTCAGCACAGAATGGTGGCATTTTGAGGATACTGATTTTAACGGCTATAAAATACAGGATGTACCCTTAAGCAGGTTTGACAGGACAAATTATGAACTGAGCCATAAGACCCTTTCCAGTCTGAAATTTCAAAAGGACAGCCCCGTTTCACAGTTGGTGGTGGCAACCTCCCTGACAGAAAAATCCTCCAATGTGGTAATCAGTACATATGAGAAAAGACAAGGCCTTTGGGTAAATGTACATAAAAATATTGCGGGGTATATCGGCCAGAAGGGCTTTACTGCAAACAAGACGGAAGGAGACAGGAAAACACCTGTGGGAGCCTACCCTATCGGCACCTGCTTTGGAAAAAGTGCAAAGGTTGACACAGGCCTGTCCTTCTACAAATATGATTCAAAGGATGTATGGGTGGACGACCCGGCTTCTCCGTACTACAACACCCTCCAGAGAGAACCCTCCAACGGGCGCTGGAAATCCGCGGAAAACTTCAGCAGTATGAAAAACAGTGTATATGATATATTTTTTAATATTGGCTATAATTCTGATAGAACAAAAAATAAAGGCAGCGCCATCTTTTTTCACATTGTAAATCCTGCTATGGAAATCAAATATACCGCAGGCTGCGTGGCTGCCGACAGAAAAGATGTATTGGCTTTGGTAAAATGGCTGAACAAGGATAAATCTCCCATGATTTTGTCAGGGCCGCTTTCAGAGATTGTAAAATATTGATTGTACATTTGGTCATTTAACTTTATAATTTATGGTAACAAAAGGATTTGCCAAAGGCATCTTCAACCCTGAAACATAAAATCATCAGATATATGAGGTATGTATGGATAATAACACTAATTTTGTTTTTATCAAGAGTAAATTTTTCAGATATGGCTGTTATCTGCTGCTGTTGCTGCTTATAATATTCATGTTCGGGAAAATCGACTTCTTTTTCTCACCGATTTCAAGCTTTATTTACTCCATCATTTTTCCTGTTCTATTCGGAGGTCTGCTTTTCTATATTTTAAGACCTCTCGTCAAGCTGCTGGAAAAGGGTAAAATACCCCACATCTGGGCAATAGCACTGTCCTTTATTATTGTATTGTCGGCTATAGTACTGTTTACCTCCTACACAGGTTCCCTTGTAAAAACACAGTTTTCAGAATTTTACCAGAGCCTTCCAAGCCTTTACCAGAGGGCTGAAAACACGGTAAACAATCTGCTGAGCAGTGATTTATTCGGATATTTTGACCTGTCACAGCTGCAGAGGCCGGACATTGCCACCAAGCTTTCGGAATTTGCTCAGAACCTGGTACAGAGCGCAGGCAAAGGTACTATTAACTTTATCGGTGCAATAACCAATGTAGGCTCCATTATCATAATACTTCCGGTCATACTGTTTTACTTTCTCAAGGACGGCAGCAAGTTCATGCCCAGTGTGGTACGCTTTGCTCCCACCTCACACAAGTCCAACCTGAGAAAGATATTATCCGATATAGATTACGTCCTGTCAAATTATATTGCGGGGCAGCTGCTGGTAGCTTTTTTCATTGGGCTCCTCATGTACATCGGCTACCTTATTATAGGTCTTAGGTACTCACTGATTCTGGCCATATTTGCAATGATTACCTGCATTATCCCCTTTTTCGGGCCCTGGCTTGGGATAATCCCTGCCATACTGCTTTCTCTGGCAGATAATCCGTTTATGGCGGTTAAAATCTTTATTGTAATGATAGTAGTGCAGCAGATAGACAATAATTTCATATCCCCACAGGTTATGAAAAAAAGCATGGATATACACCCCCTGACAGTAATACTGCTGTTAATGGGCATTATACCCATACTGGGCTTTATTGGGCTCATAATAGTTATTCCGCTGTATTCCGCCATAAAGATAACCATAAAAAACATAGTTGAAATGTACTATCCAAAATATGCAGCAACCCTGGAGCTGGACAAGATACCCACCCCTGAAAAGCCGAAGAAGCAGTGGAAACCTAATTTCAACAAAAAAAAGTGAGCCTTGAAAAATACTTGAAAAGCTCATAGATTTAATACCTAAAAACCTTAATTCTTTAATACAAGCATACAAACATTAAAGCTTTCCAGGACGAGTACTTGTAATACTTATCGTGGAAAGCTTTTTTATTGGTTTTATAGTATAAAAGGATGAAGTTAATAAAAAACTCACCTTCATGAACAACTACACACCTTTCCAAACCCCGAATATAGGAATTTATATAGAATGAAATTTTCTGGTGTACACACTCAAACTCCGTATTATGGGCATCTCATCCCTGTTTAAATATATAAATTCCTATATTCTTAAAAACTCAATATTGAGCCTGACCACCTCGGACTGGCTGCCGATTCTCACAGTGGGTCCCCAGGTGCCGTAACCGCAGGAAACCACCAGGTTGAAGCTGCCGTCCTTGAAATACCCGTAATCCTCTTCAAACATCATATTGGTTACAAGATTTGCCGGGAAAAATTGTCCCCCATGAGTATGTCCCGACAACTGCAAATCAACCCCTGCCTTTCTGGGTTCCGCAAGTCCGGAGGGCTGATGGTCCAAAACTATGACAGGCAGACTGGTGTCCGCATCCTTGAGCATTTCCCCCAGGGCAGTTCTGTCATAACCAAATCTCCTGCCATCCATATCTTCTCTTCCAAGCAGATAAAAGCTGTCGGCTATTTTAACCTTCTTGTCCCTCAGAACTGTTACCCCTGAAGCTTCCAGCAGCTCTGTTATCTCATCTATGGCATTGGCATAGTGCTCATGGTTTCCCATGACAGCAAAAGTACCGTATTTGGATTTTATGCTCTCAAGCTCCTTGAGCATGTTCTGATTTTTCACAGGTTTTACGGCCCCGTCAAACAGGTCTCCGGCAATAACCACCAAATCCGGCTCCATGCTGTTAATCATTTCCACAGCAGTTCTGAGCCTGTCCCTTCCAATAATCTCACCCAGATGTATATCTGAAATCATGGCACATTTGAGACTCTTTAAATTCCCTGCCTTTTTATCTATGGCAACGGTATATTCCCTTATTCTTGGCACCATGGCGTTATAGGTTCCAACTGCCAGTAATATGGCCACAGCCGCAATAACACAAAAAGCTACAAACCAGGTGTTGTTCCTTATTACAGCTGGCAAGACATTCAGCCTCCGGGCAAGGAAGCCGAATATATCAAAAATAATCACAATACTCAGCAGGTATACAAAACCAGCAATCCAATATCCTCCTATGGTACTGAAAAACCTGGCAGCTCCCTCCGGCAGATTGTTTCTGCCCGCCATGCTTATAATATAAGCTGACGCCAGAAAAACCACAATTGCCCAGAATGCAATTTTATTTATGGGTATTTGAGCGTTTATGCTGCGAAAGCCTCTGATGCCGATGTAATAGACCAGCAGTCCGTAAATTACTAAAAATACTGCAATAAAAGCAAATTGCATTATGTAACCCTTTCTACTCATAATTATTTCCATGCCCCCACTTCGCACAAAACTCCATGAAAGTCACGGCATGGAATCGGTGCCACATTTTTATCTGCCTTAAAATTTTTGGAAACCTTTTTCCTTGTCCAAATATTCTTTCCCTAATGTAATAATTACCACGTTTATAAGACTTGATTCACACTATTTTAAAAATTATAACATAAGAATATATAAAATGACACCCGGGCAATTAACTTATGCAGTGCTCCCGCCCGGGTGTCATTTAATCAAGGAGGATTCCCTTAATTCGTATTATTATGTAGCTATTAGCAGCTATCTCGTATGGACTTTTCCGTTTTTTAGACCTGATCCGGCTCTAAAGCCGCTTTTGTCACCGGTGCCGGTTCTCCCCTTCTCCATCTGAGCCTTCAGCTCTTCAACAGTTATTCCTTTCTTTTCTGCCAGCTCTGCAAGGCACTTTTCCTTCTCGGCTTCCAGCTTTGCCTTTGCATCACTATATGCCTTTGCTATAGCATCTGCCTGTGCCTGGGTAAGTGTTCCGGCTGTCACCAGACCTGCCAGTGCATTTTCCAGCGTCACCGCTGTCCCTTTGGAAGGCTTCATTGCAG
>JAEXFI010000032.1 GCA_023400235.1 Bacillota bacterium | reverse complement strand
GCAGTGGCTTTCGCTGCGTGAAATCCACTCTGACTTACCACATGTATCTTTCACGCTAACCTCTCATCTACGCGCATGGCGCGTACACAAATAGTAATGAAAGGCACGCAGTGGCTTTCGCTGCTTGAAAGTCACTTTGATACACAACATGTATCTTTCAAGCTATCTCCATTCAAATTGTAAATTTATCAGCTATGGCACCTTTCATAGCTGTGGCTTTTAATCTTCAAATTCAAGTCCGAAGTGGCCGTAGGCGTTTTTGGTGGCCATTCTTCCTCTGGGCGTCTTGTTAATGAAGCCCAACTGTATCAGATAAGGCTCATAAACGTCCTCTATGGTACCGGGGTCCTCACCGATGGAGGCCGCCAGAGTGTCAAGTCCTACAGGACCGCCGCTGAATTTGTTGATTATGCTCAGCAGCATATTCCTGTCCACACCGTCCAGGCCTATTTCATCCACCTCCAGAGCATCCAGTGCATGCCTTGCCACCTTCAGGTCTATAACACCCCTTCCCACCACCTGTGCAAAATCTCTGACTCTTTTGAGCAGCCTGTTTGCTATTCTGGGTGTTCCTCTGGAGCGCCGTGCTATTTCGTAGGCACCGTCCTCCTGAAGCTCTATATCAAGTATGCCCGCGGAGCGCTTTACTATCTGTTTCAGCTCCTGGGCGGAATACATTTCCAGCTTGTTTATGACACCAAACCTGTCCCGGAGAGGAGCCGTAAGCAGTCCTGCCCTGGTGGTGGCCCCTATGAGGGTGAATTTTGGAAGATCAAGTCTTATGGAGCGGGCACTTGGGCCCTTTCCAATGATTATGTCCAGCGCATAATCCTCCATGGCAGGATACAGTATTTCCTCAACGCTTCTGTTCAGCCTGTGTATTTCGTCAATAAATAGCACATCATGTGTTCCAAGGTTGGTGAGAATAGCAGCCAAATCACCGGCTTTTTCTATGGCAGGGCCGGAGGTAATCCTCAGGTTGACTCCCATCTCGGCGGAGATAATACCGGCAAGAGTGGTTTTTCCCAGGCCGGGAGGACCGTACAGCAACACATGGTCCAGGGCCTCCTTCCTCTTTTTGGCTGCCTCGATGAATATATTCAGATTGTTTTTTGCTTTGGCCTGCCCTATATATTCTTCCAGCTTCTTGGGGCGCAGGCTGACCTCATCAAAATCATCCCCCCGCGATTCCCCATCTATTATTCTTTCTTCGGACATATTATCTCCAATCCACGCACATAACGCGTACACAAATAGTAATGAAAGACACGCAGTGGCTTTCGCTTATTTCGAAAGCGACTTCAACGACAGCATAATGAGTTCTTCAACTCCAATGCCCTCCCGGTACGCCTTGTTCACGGCCCCTGAAGCCTCAAAGGAGCTGTACCCTAAGACCATAAGGGCACTAACTGCTTCTGCTGCCGAAGACTGGGCTCCCTCCTGCAGTACCGGCCCCTCCTCCTGCTGAATTCCCGCTGTAAGCTGTTCTTTGGATATCTTGTCCTTCAGTTCCAGAATAATGCGCTGAGCCATCTTAGGGCCAATCCCGGGAGCCCTGGACAGGGACTTTGCGTCCTGTGCCACAACTGCCAGGGCAAACCTTGAGGGGGACAGCGTTGAAATCATGGATATTGCTGCCTTCGGGCCCACTCCCGACACGGAAATGAGCATATCAAACAGCTCCAGCTCTTCCTGGGTATGAAAACCGTAAAGAGCGGCAATATCCTCCCGCACGTAATAGTGTGTATATATTTTAACCGATGAGGACAGCTGTCCCACACTGTTTATGGTGGACAGGGCGGTAAATATCCTGTAGCCTATGCCTCCGGCCTCCACGATAATGCTGTCATTGCTCCTGGCTTCCAGAGTTCCCTTTATGTATGCAAACATGTAAACCTCCGTTTATAGATAATCAGGTTTAGATAATCAGGTATATAAATAATCAGGTTAATATGCCTTATTTCCAAGTATTGCGCCCATCCGGTGTGAATTCCCGTGACATATGGCCACAGCCAGTGCATCCGCAACGTCATCGGGCTTGGGAATGGCTTTTAAATTTAAAAGTGCTTTTACCATCTGCTGTATCTGAGCCTTTTCAGCCCTGCCGTAGCCCACTACCGACTGCTTGACCTGCAAGGGGGTATACTCAAATATATCAACTCCCGACCGGGCAGCAGCCAATACGGCTACCCCCCTGCCATGACCTACCGTAAGTGCCGTCTTTATATTTTTGTTAAAAAATAATTCTTCAATAGCAACTGCATCAGGTTTATGCTGCTGGATCAATTCCTCAAGCCTGTTGTTGAGCACCAGAAGCCTTTGGGACAGCTTCATTGAAGCTTCTGTGGTAACTGCTCCGTAATCCAGCACCGAAAACTTGTTCCCTTCATATTTTACAATACCGAAGCCTGTAATTGCAAATCCGGGGTCTATACCCATTATTATCATTTGTTATGCCTTTCTGCTCACAGGATTATGTATACCTGCTCCCGCCTGCAGTGAGCCGGAAATTGCGGGAGCGTTCAGTTCAAGGTATTTCTGTCAAAAATACGACAAAATTTTGTTATGTATAAATATATAACATATTGCATATTTATGCATAATGATATATAATACGTCTATGGTTTTAAATATCCATGCCTGCATAGGATTGATATATTGTACAATGATATTTATAATATATTTTAGCATAATTTTCATTGGTTGTTTTTTTTATTTCTGTATTTGTGTCATGCGGGGTCTATGAGCGAAAAAAGTGTCTGGGTGACCCGCAAAGGGCTTTTATCTTATTTTGCTTTGCTGCGCAGCAGCGGAAAGGGTGTTTAGTATGAGTAATCAGAAAGAAAAGGTTTTATTGGCATATTCCGGCGGGCTGGATACTTCAATAATAATTCCATGGCTTAAAGAGAACTATGGCTATGAGGTTATTGCCATGGCAGGAGACGTGGGACAGGGCGAAGAACTGGAGCCATTGCATGAAAAGGCTATAAAGACAGGTGCTTCCAAGCTTTACATAGAAAATTTGCAGGAAGAATTCATAACAGATTTTATTTATCCTACCTTGAAGGCCAATGCTGTTTATGAAGGTAAATACTTGCTGGGAACCTCCTTTGCAAGGCCAATCATAGCAAAAAGAATGGTAGAGATAGCCTTGCAGGAGGGCTGTACCGCTATTTGCCACGGTGCTACCGGTAAAGGAAACGACCAGGTAAGATTTGAACTGACTGTGAAGGCTCTTGCTCCTCACCTTAAAATAATTGCCCCCTGGAGAATATGGGACATTAAATCAAGAGAAGATGCCATAGACTACGCAGAAGCAAGAAATATCCCCATACCCGTAACCAAAAAGGACAACTACAGCATGGACAGGAACCTCTGGCATCTCAGCCATGAAGGCTCCGACCTGGAAGATCCCTGGAACGAGCCCCAGTATGAAAAATTGCTCAAGCTGATGGTTTCTCCTGAAAAGGCTCCAGATGCTCCAACCTACGTGGAAATATATTTTGAGCAGGGCATACCAAAGAAGGTTAACGGAGTTGAGTACAGCCCCATTGAATTGATGGATGTGCTGAACAAGCTGGCCGGTTCAAACGGTGTTGGTATTATCGACATGGTGGAAAACAGGCTTGTAGGCATGAAATCCAGAGGTGTTTACGAAACCCCCGGCGGAACAGTGCTCTATGCCGCTCACAGGGAATTGGAGCTGCTTTGCCTTGACAGGGACACCCTCCATTACAAGGATATAGTTGCTCAAAGATTTGCCGAGCTGGTTTACTTCGGACAATGGTATACACCACTTCGGGAATCCCTGTCGGCCTTTGTTGACAAGACTCAGGAAACTGTGACAGGTACTGTCAGAATGAAGCTTTACAAGGGCAATTGCATGCCCGCAGGTGCAAAATCCCAGTACTCCCTGTACAGCGAGGCAATTGCCACCTTCAGCAAGGACGAAGTTTACAACCAGAAGGATGCCGAAGGCTTTATAAACCTTTTCGGGCTTCCTCTGAAGGTCAGGGCACAGATGCTTCAAGACCTTCAGAACAAGGAGCAGAAATAATGCAGCTGCTTTAAATATTATTTTCATTTTAAGGGGACAATCCGAAAGGGACTGTCCCCTTATCCGGTAAAATATTATTCATATAATAATGATAAACAGAGGTGTTTTTATGAAACTTTGGGGCGGAAGATTTGAAAAAGGAACAGACAAGCTTGTGGATGATTTCAATTCCTCCATAAGATTTGACTGCCGTATGTACAGGCAGGATATTCTGGGAAGCATAGCCCATTCAAATATGCTGGGGAAATGCGGCATTATTTCTATAGAAGAGAGTGCTCTCATACAGGCTACCCTGAAGGAAATACTCAGGGACATAGAGGCAGGTGCAATAGAGTTTGAGGTGGATGCAGAAGACATCCATATGAATGTGGAAAAAATACTTATATCCAGAATCGGAGACACAGGTAAGAAGCTGCATACCGGCAGAAGCAGGAACGATCAGGTAGCGCTGGATATCAGAATGTATCTAAAGGATGAAATCACTGCAATAAGCAGCATGCTTATTGCCCTTAAAAAGAATATATTAAAAATATCCGAAGAAAACACCGGAACAATACTTCCCGGCTATACACATCTGCAGAGGGCACAGCCAATAACCTTCGCCCATCATATGATGGCTTATTTCGAAATGTTCAAACGGGATTATTCAAGGCTCAGCGACTGCTATTCCAGAATGAATATGCTGCCGTTGGGTTCTGGGGCCCTGGCAGGAACCACCTACCCGCTGGACAGGCACATGGTTGCCGCCGAACTGGGCTTTTGTGATGTAACCAGAAACAGCCTTGATGCAGTCAGTGACAGGGATTTTGCCATAGAGCTGGCCTCCTGCCTTTCCATACTTATGATGCATATAAGCCGGCTCAGTGAAGAAATCATTTTATGGTCTTCCCACGAATTTGGCTTTGTGGAGCTGGACGATGCTTACAGCACAGGCAGCAGCATCATGCCCCAGAAGAAGAATCCCGATGTGGCAGAACTGGCCCGAGGCAAGACAGGACGTGTATATGGCAGCCTTATGACACTGCTGACTGTTATGAAATCCTTGCCACTGGCGTACAATAAGGATATGCAGGAGGACAAGGAAGCCATATTTGACGCAGTGGACACGGTTAAGATGTGCCTTCCCGTCTTTTCAAACATGCTGGCTACCATGAAGCTCCGGAAAGCCAATATGTACAAGGCTGCCCAGGGCGGCTTTACAAATGCTACGGATATTGCGGATTATCTTGTTAAAAAGGGAATTCCCTTCAGAAGCGCCCACGAAATCATAGGCAAAATGGTGCTGTACTGCATTGATAAAAATAAGGCCATCGACGAAATGACCATGGAGGAATTTATAAGCTTTTCAGACAAGATACAGGAAGATGTCTACACTGAAATAAGCCTTGAAAAATGTGTCTCAGGCAGAAGCCTGCCAGGGGGGCCTGCTGCCGCAACAGTATTGAAGGCTGTTCAGGAAGGCAGAGAATACCTGGCTTCGTTGGAATAAGCTTTGGAATGAATATATTTTATTAAAGGGATAGCTGATTGTCAGCTATCCCTTTTGCATCCATTAAAAAATTTACAAAAATATTTGCAAAATAACCTTGAAACCTGGCAGACCACCGCGAGAAATGGTGGGAAATCTCATAGAGCCTAGTCCGGGTTCAACAGCACACAGGGCCTTAATCAAAGCTTATCCCCATGCACAGGAAATCCATAGCCTTGTAGGCTTTTCTGATGCTCAGGGGTGGCTTTCCAGCGAGGTAATATAAGGTAATATAGTAGAGTCATTTAGATGTCTGAATTGAAAACTTATAAGAATTACTTTAAAATATAGATAACAGTTTTAGGAGATACATATAATGGACAATATTACTTATAATTACAGAGAAATGAAAATTGTTGCGGTTCTCTCAGAGAACATCAGTGAGCAGGTAGCTTTGAATGTAATCGGGCATCTTTCAACCTCAATAGGTGCGTATGCACCTAAGTCAATGATGGGACGGCCTTTTCTGGTTGATAAGTCAGGAACAAAGCATCTTGGGATATCAAAATATCCCTATATCATAACCAGGGCAAACCCCAGAAAGATACGTAAAGCAATATGTGAAGCAAGAACTTCTGAGGATGTTTTTTTTGCAGATTTTCCAAAGCAAATGCTGGTTACGGGACACGACGATGAGTTGGACCTGGCTATCAAGGATAGCTCTGAGGAAGATATGGAATACTTTGGTGCAGTGTTTTACGGTCCCAGCGATGCCGTAAGCAAAATTACAGGAAAATTCTCACTATGGAAATAGAGCAGGGGTATAAGCAGATGTCTGGAGTTATGAAGGTTGATGCAGCATTATTGGTCTTTACTGCTATTTGGGGGTTGTCTTTTCCCCTAACCAAAAACGTACTGGAATATACCTCGATTTTTTCCTTCCTGTCATTGCGATTTCTTTCTGCTGCAATCATTCTATTAATAGTTTTCTATAAAAAATTAAGGCTCATAACCCTTAATTCAATATTATACGGTTCAATAATCGGTCTGGTGTTCTTTGGTTCTTTAGCCTTTCAAGTAAGCAGCCTTCGCTTCACCTCGGCATCAAACTCAGCTTTTATATC
Organism: Bacillota bacterium; assembly: GCA_023400235.1. Lineage (GTDB taxonomy): Bacteria > Bacillota > Clostridia > Acetivibrionales > DSM-1351 > Ruminiclostridium. Next base: position 29,627 of record JAEXFI010000032.1, on the reverse strand, counting down.
CGGCCTGAGCATTGTATTCGTACCGCTGCTATCAGCCAAACACGAATGGATAAACTACTATGCGCCCCAAGATTAAGCGCTTAACAAAATCTCTCATCATATCCTTATCAATTTCAAAGTTACGCCTGCCTGAAACATTTTCTTCATAACTAAAAAAGGGTAGCAGACATATGTTTTTTGATAACTTTTCCTTTTAGTAAAAAGAATGAATTAATAGAATACTTGCACCTATTTACCAAGAATGTTAAAATCATATAAAGTCGAAAATGATAAAAAATTATACATAGTGAATGGATAGTCAATCATGTTAATAATCGGTGTTGTTTTCAGAGTTTTATTAGTTTCAGTTATTGCCGTTTTATTGTCACTTTTAGCAAATATCTGTGCCAAAGGCATCGGGATCGATATAAAAGATATTAAGCAACGAAGTAACCCAAAATTTTTGATGCTGGCAGTTCTTTTTAATTTTCTTTTTATTTTGGCAGTTGGGGTCATCCTCAAGTTCCTAGATAACAAAGATATTACTGTGTTAAATTTGAGTATAAGTGCAAAAAGTATAATTTTTTCGATATCTGCACTTTTAATTACTCTAGTCCTTGCTTTTGGGTATGTTTGGGTACTAAATAAGAAGAAAATAATTTCTGCTAAGTTAATTACAATCAAAAAACTAGACCCATACATGATTCTTATAAAGATTCTTGGGTTTTCTGTTCTGTTTATTGCTGCTTTACAGGAAGAGGTAATGTTTAGAGGGTATATGAATTCAGTTTTGAATAGTTATGGATTTCTATATGCAATGATTATATCTTCTTTGATATTTATGGCATGGCATTTTATGACAAACAAGGTTAACTTCTTTCAGGCAGTAGACTGGTTTCTGGGTGGAATAATGCTTTTCTATGTGTATGCAGCAAGCGGTTCTATCTGGGTAATAGCTTTAGTTCACTTCAGTCGCAATTTTGCAAATGTTTTAGTATTCAATATAGCAAACAATAACTCTCTGGTGACTTTTGAGAAACATGTTAGTCCGTTTCATAAGACAATCTATACTTTGACACTATCTATAGTCATTATTCTGTTTACATTTGTGCTTTACGGAAATATATCGCTTTCTTAGGATATGATAATGTGAATAGTATGCAGAATCTTTATGACACCAGGATGGTAATTCGGGGGACCATGGAAGAAAAGGGGTCAGAGATTCTTGAGTTAATTCATTCAAACTAGGGAGCTTGAACAATAGATACACCAAATACATATACGGATTGAGTGATTTATTTTGGCTGATTCGATGGCAGCATTATTGGTCTTTACAGCAATTTGGGGATTGTCTTTTCCCCTAACCAAAAACGTACTGGAACATTCGAAGGCTTAGCTTGATCTATAACCGAATTAATTGCTGGAGTCTGATATTTTTGGGGTTCATTTTGCTGAATGTTTACAATGGCTTTTTTAGTATCAGTTCCATATTTAGCTTCAATGTATTTTAGGTCTTGTGATTTTTGAGCATACTCCCTTCTTGCATCTTCTGCAGCCTGATGTGCTTTTTCCATTGCTTTTGTATCATTTACAGCTTGGGCAATCGTGTATGCTTTTGACGCTTTAGCAATAGCAGCTAGGGCATCTTTACCTGCCTTGGTATCTTTATTTATTTTACTATCATTTATTTCCGCATGCCCACTCGGATCCACATACATCACAGGTTCATTATGGCAATACGTATACAGATTCAAGCTCAGCGGGTCATTGGGGTCTCCTGTATATGTGTCCTGTGTAAGGAACCTGGCTATCTTACTGTCGTAGTAACGGGCATTCAGATAGTACAAATCTGTTTCCTTATCATACTGGTAGCCAGCATAGGTAATGTTGTTGTTTACGTTTCCGGTCTGCTCGACTATATTCCCAAAGGCATCATAGTAATATGTTCCCTTGACCGTTCCGTCCTCTCCCAGCAGCGCTTTCACATCCCTGTGCCCGTTGTACATATAGCTTATTGTATCACTGCCTGCGGTTCTTGTCAGGAGATTTATTCCATATATGTTTCTGGCTGTTTCATTTCCGTTTGCATCAGTCTCAAGGATTACCCTGTCCGCTTCATACAGGCTATTATTAGAATATTATCCCACCCCTCATTAACAAAATGGCGAAGGCAGGAAACGATTTTTTACTTGACTTCGTTTTCTCTTATTCTCTATTATACTGTAGTGTTGTAGTGAAATATTCTCCCCCACATTTTTATGAATCGAGGCGGGAAAGTCCAATTTATTGCAGAAGAAAGACGGTCATCATAGACAACCGCCCTTGAAAAGCTATCTGCTACTTAATCAATCCACTTTTTTAATGGTAGAGCTGATTTCGATACTGAACGTAATAATTCTGTAGATTTAATACTTATTTCATCAATAGAGTTATTCAACTTATCAGGTATTAGGCTTTCAACATCTTCTAGCTCACATCCAAGTTCCACCAGTTTAATTACATCTTCATTTATACCCAAACTCCTTACTCTTTCAACAGAGTATGGACTATATAGGTAATTTTCTGCTTCCTCAATACTAATTACGCCCTCTTTAATTGCAGCCATCATTCCAATATTTGCAATCAATATAAAACGTTCAATATCGTCCTTAGTTTTTATGCTAACATTTAACTCCATTAAATGTTCCTCCTCTTTTCTAATTACTCCACCCTGATTTAACTTTTACATCAAATACCTTCCCTGACGGGCTTTCAAAATAGTGAATAGATACTTTATTCCCGTTTGCATCAAAACCATCTTTATATACCTTTTTCCATTGCCCAGACTCAACTTGCCTCAGTTCGTTTAATACATCATTGTTGTTAATATTGACTTTCTTTGTTCCATTTTGAACCCCTCTAAAGCCTTCAGGGTATTTAGGAGCTTCTTTAATGGAGTTATATACGTTTTTGATATTTCCAGCATTACTCCCCCCTTGCATAACATTACTAATCAAATCACTTGCATCTTTGAAGTAATTATTAACGCTTCTATAAGTAGCTGTTCCGCCATATCCAATTAAGCCTGCAGATGCCACGGCTGTTGCAGCTCCCGCAGGTGCAAATACTATTGTACCATCAAGTGCCACACCTATTATCTCTCCACCAACACCACCTATAATAGCACCAACGCCTGCAATCATGGAAAACGCGTCACCCGAAACTTTGCCTGCTTGAAAAGCTATTGAATTATTATTAACCTTTTCCCCGCTTATTCCCTGAGCAGCTCCAAAGAACAAGTTATTGTCTCCAGACACCGCTGCTCCTGCTGTAAAATCTTTTGTAACATTAACCGCGGTTTTTAGTAATGTCTTTCCACTATTTACAGTGCTATTTGCTTTATTTGCATTATTCCCACTCGTAGGATTATGGGTATCCTTATAATAATTATTAGTTTGCCCTGCAAGGCTTGCTTGAGCTACAGTATATGTCCCACTTTTTACTGTTTGTGTAGCTGTTATCTTTCCATTTTTTACAGTTGTATCTACTGTAATAATTGAGTTGCCAGAAGTTTTGGTGAACAATGAATCAAACTTTTCATTATCTATTACAATCTTACCATTAACAACGCTATTAGCAGATAATTTGAAAGTTTGAGTTACCCCATTGACAGTTACTACAGCTACTTTCTTCTCTGAATCCCATTTTGCAGTTCCATTAGTGGCCTTGGCGAGGTCTGTCAAATAGGCTGCTGCATGCCCACTTGGATCCACATACATCACAGGTTCGTTATGGCAATACGTATACAGATTCAAGCTCAGCGGGTCATCTGCTTCTCCTGTATATGTGTCCTGTGTAAGGAACCTGGCTATCTTACTGTCGTAGTAACGGGCATTCAGATAGTATAGCCCCGTCTCACTGTCGTATTGGTAGCCTGCATAGGTGATGTTGTTGTTTACGTTTCCGGTCTGTTCTATAATATTTCCGAACGCATCGTAATAATATGTTCCCTTGACCGTTCCGTCCTCTCCCAGCAGCGCTGTCACATCCCCATGGCCGTTGTACATATAATTCATTGTATCACTGCCTGCGGTTCTTGTCAGGAGATTTATTCCATATATGTTTCTGGCTGTCTGGGTGCCTGCTCCGTCTGTCTCCAGGATTACCCGGTCTGCTTCATACAGGTAGTTTGTCCTTTGTCCGTTTTCTGTCTTTGCCGTCCTGTAACCCTCTCCGTTGTATGAATAGCTTATGGTCTTGCTGCCTGCTGTGGTTTTGGCAAGCTGGTTCCACACATCATACTGGTAATACGTGGCCTCGCTGCTTGTGCTGCTCCGCCCTGCAATACTCAGGCTGAAGCTTCCTGTCACCTCCGGGTCTGACGGCTTCACCGTTTCCTTCACTTTTGCTATGGTGTTGCCGTTGCTGTCATAGCTGTACTTTTCGGTTACGGTTTCTCTTCCGCTCTGCTGTACCGTGGATACCAGCCTGTTTTGATCGTTATATGTATAGCTTGTGGTTACAGAGCTTATGGCTGGGGCTGTCACAGTGGTTGTGGCAGCTGTGGTTGTGGCTGCTGTGCTTGTGGTCGTTGCTATGCTTGTGGCAGCTGTGATTGCGGCAGTAGCTGTGATTGCGGCAGTAGCTGTGATTGCCGCAGTGGTTGTAGTTGAGTTTGCGGCAGTCACAGCTGGACTTGTTGTCACTACTGCTGCCAGCACTGTCTCTGTCAGCCTGTTTCCTGCCTTGTCGAAGGTATAGCTGGTTGTCCTTCCATTGGGTTCTGTTACCTTTTCCAGCCTGTTCAGGCTGTCATACTCGTAGCTTGTTACTCCCTTTGCGTCTGTCTTGGAAATTTGATTATGCGCTCCGTCATAGGTATAGCTGTAGCTGTCTATGCTGCTGCCGTCGGCCTTTTTGTTCACCAGGGTTTTGTTCAGGCCGTCGCCGTAATAGGTGTATTCTTCCTTTGCCCCGTCCCCATAGGTTACGCTCCTTCTGCTGCCGTCGGCATAGTATTCATAGGTGGTAGTTTTGCCCTCTGCAATTACCTTATACAGTCTGCCAACCTTGTCATACACCTTTTCTGTCAGGTTTCCCTTGGGGTCCGTGGTGGTTTCAGAGCGCAGTCCGCTGCCCTCGCCACCGTCATATGTGAATACCGTTGTTCCCATGCCCGGAACCGTCTTGGTCAAAACCCTTCCCAGCTCATCATAGGTTCTTGCGGTGGTTCCCGTGCTGTCGGTCATGGCTGTCTGGTTGCCGCTGCTGTCATAGGTATATTCTACGACAGAGCCTCCTATGGCTTTTGAAAGCAGCCTTCCGTGTATGTCATAGGAATAGGTTGTCTGCCTGCCGTTCCTGTCGGTTGAGCTTTTTATGCTGCCGTCGGCATTGTAGATATATTTTTCAGTCTTTGAGCTCAGATAGGTGTATGCTCCCGGCAAACCCAGCCTTCCGCCCTGGTCTATCCTTCTTATTACCTTGTTGGCCCCGTTGTACTCATAAGTGGTGGTGTTTCCATTTCCGTCCGTCTGTGTCAGTTTGTTGCCGTTGAGGTCATAGGTGTAGCTTGTGACCTGGGCTTTTGGATTTATTACTGCCGAAAGCCTGTTGAACTCATCATATTTATAGGTGGTGGTAATATTTCTCCCGTCGGTTCTGGCTATGATGTTTCCCACATCGTCATAGGCCTGGCTGGTGGTATGTCCTTCGGGGTCTATTGTGGCTATGAGCCTGCTGCTCCTGTCATATATGAACCGGGTCATATTCCCAAGGGCGTCAACTGATTTTATCTGCTTGCTGTTCTTATTATACTCCAGCTTTTGTATGGTAGTATATGGATTCCTTTTTTCAATAAGCCTGTTCAAGGGGTCATATAGGTTTGTCGTCGTATTCCCCAGCCAGTCGGTGCTTGTGGTCTGGTTGCCGTTGGCATCATAGCCGTAGGTGGTGGTTTGCTTTACTCCGTTTACCGTTATTTCTGAGGCTGTAAGCCTGTTCAAGGCATCAAAGGTATTTGTCCGTGTAACCCCGTTGCCGTCGGTTTCCCTGCATTTGTTGCCGTTCACGTCATAGCCCGCAAAAGTTGTTATTGCCTGGGTATTGTCGGATTTTTTCTCTGTGGCCGACAGCTGCCTCCCCTGCTTGTCATAGGTATACAGGTTTACCTTTCCCAAGGAATCCTGGCGCAGCTTCAGATTCCCCACAGCATCATACTGGAATATTACCGTGTTGGAGGGCATGGTGCTGTCACCGGGATATACAAGCCTTCTGACCTGACCGAGAGCGTTATATTCAAAGCTTGTTGTATTGCCGTTGGCATCTGCCTGGGTGAGCTGTCTTCCTGCCAGGTCATAGGCGGAGCTTCTCAATTTATGACCTTCCGCAGCCGCACCCTTCTTTACACTGACTGTCAGTATATTCCCTGCGTCATCATAGGTATAGCAGGTTTCCACTCCCTTTGAATTTGTCTCGGAGGTTTTCCTCCCAAGGCCGTCATATTCATATTTTGAAGTGAAATACAGGGCCCTTTCCTTTGATACTGCATCCAGGGTTGAGGTCAGCAGATTTGTCAGGTTGTATCTGTATTCAATGCCATAGCCAGAGGCTATTTTCTCCTCCTGGGAGGAGCCCGTTCCATAGTCATAACCTATGGCATCAAGCTCCTTTACCACATTGCCTGAATTATCATATTTGCAGGTTCTGGTGTAAATTGTAGTCCACAGACCTGAAACATTATCTATATATACATCCTTCTTTGCTGTCACCCGTGACATAAGGTCATATACATATTCACTCCTGTTCATATGGTATACGTCCTCTGAGCTAATATAATTTTGCGGGGTTACCTCGGCTGTCTTTCTTCCGGCAGTATCATACTCATACAGCCATACTCCGTTTTGGGCATCGGTGGTACTTGTGAGAAAGCCCCTTTGATTGTACTCATAGCTTGTAATATTTCCTTTTGCATCCTTTGAGGTCAGTGGTTTTCCTTCCCAGCTCCAGGTTGTACTTTCGGTTATTTCAACCGCAGCCCCCGTTTCATCCGTTCCGGGCCGGCTTTGGGACAGCTGCCTGTCCAGGGCGTCATATTCGTAGGTTGTAGTTACATCCTCAGGGGTGGTGCTTGTTTTGACATTTCCGTTTTTGTCATAGGTATAGGCTGTGACCAGTTCCAAAGCTACAGAACTGTCAAAGGTATTTCCATAAATATCTCCTGCTTCCGCCTGCTGCTTTTTAGAGGATATTTTCTGCATATGGTTATACTCAAACTCCGTAACCAGCTTGTGGGCGGAATCGGTATATACGCTTTGCCTTATCATGTTCCCGTCAGCATCATAGGCATACTCTGTCTTGCGGCCTTGGGCGTCCGAAGCGGCTTTTAACTTTCCGTTCTTATAGTAGGTATAATCCTTTACTATATAGTTTTCAGGTATTGTCCACAGTGTCACCTTATCCTTGCCGTTTTTTTCGGTAATTCTGTTGCCGGCTTTGTCATAGACATATTTTGTGTATGTATAGAAGGTATTTCCGTTTGATATTTCAAAGGGAGACCACTGCTCTGCCAATCTGTTCAGTCCGTCATATTTATAATAGGTACTGCTGCCGTTGGCTGAAATTTGCCGGTCTACGGTTCCATTGGCATTATACAGGGTTTTTGTCCTTGTCCCGTCGGGATTTTGCTGTTCTACAAGCCTGTCGGCATAATCGTATACAGCTACGGTTACGGCCTTGTCGGTGGAATTCAGGTTTACGGTTTCGGTTTTCTGGGTTTTTCCGTCCTCCAGGTAAGCATAGCTGTATTCTGTCAGCAATATCTCTGCCGCTGTGGAATCATTTTTAAAATATACCTTTTCCAGCCTGTCCAATACATCATAGGTATAGCGGTATATTGCACCGTTGGGTTTCGTTTCTGTAAGGGTGTTTCCATATACGTCATAGGTGTATGCGGTTTTATTGCCCAATGCATCGGTTATGGTTTTAACCTTGCCGCTGTCATAATATTCGTACCTTGTCCCCACTGCAGCATCACTGTATGAGTCTTCGGCAGGATTGTCCTTTGAACTGTCATATTGATTGGGGCTGATCTCCTGGAGCTTTCTTCCCAGAAGATCGTATACCACCCTCTGTGTTTCGTTTTTTGCACTTACAATTGTTGATTTTACAGCTGTTCCGTTTTTATCATAGGTGTACTCTGTTCTGTTGCCCTTTGGCGTGGTCTCAGCAAGCTTCCAGCCCAGCTTGTTGTATTCATAGCTTGTGAGCTTTCCTGTTTCAGGGTCGGAAACAGTTTTGACATTGCCATAGGCATCATATGTATAGTCCGTCACGCTTCCCTCAGGACTGGTCTCGCTTTTAAGAAGCGCTTTTGCATTGCAGCCCGATTCACTTCCGGTGTAATACTGGTAGGAAGTTACCGCAAAGCCCGGACTGTCTGTTCCTTCGTATACATCAGTACCGTTTAAGGGCTGAACCTTTTTTACCAGCCTCAGCCTGCTGTCGTCATAAATGTAGTAGGTGGCCTTGCCGCTTTCATCCATTTCTTTTATCAGGTTGTTCTTTTCATCATACTCATTTATTCTTGAACTGCCATCGGGATTGGTAATCCTTGTCACATTACCTCTTACATCTATTTCATACTGGGTCTTGTTTCCGTTTCGGTCTGTTGTGGCTTTTACATCGCCGTATTTATTCTTACCGTCATAAAGAAAATATTCAGTATACGAGGACTTTCCATCCGGCTCCTGCAGCTGGGTGGTATAGAAGGCTTCATCAAACCAGTAGGTAGAAACCCGGTTATTCATATCCGTTGCAGTTGTCTTCTTGTTGGGCATGTCATAAGTATATTTTACAGTGTCACCAAGTGAGTCTGTGGCCTCCGATACCTTGTCCTGGTTTTCACCTTCTGAATGGTTGTATACTATTTTTTCTACTGTTTTCTGATTATGGTCCTTTATTTCATTCAGGAACCCCCAGGTATCATAGGAGTATCTCATGATACCTCCCTTGGGGTCAGTTACTGCAGTAAGTCTGTTATTGCTGTCATACTGATAGCGGACTGTTCTGCTTTCTACATCGGTGATATTATCTATTAATCCGTTTGAGTTATATGTTACTTTGTATTCCCGGCCTACGGTATCTGTTATTTTTGATATTTTTCCGGCTGAGTCCACAGTAATATCAACCGCATTACCATTTCTATCCTCCATTTTAGACAGGAAGCGGTCTGTATTAAAGGTATACTTATATTGATCCTTTGTAGTTAAGGTATATGTACCATCGCCATTTTTAACAAATGTACTCCTTGATTCTTCAGGCTCGTAAACATTGTTATTTAGCCGGAACCTTTCTACACTTCCTGTGGGCAATGTAACATCAACAACATTTGTACCTTCAGCTTTTCCTTCAAAACCAAAGGTCCAGCCACGTCCTAAAGGTGTATTTTTATCACTTCTTGAATTGTATGAACGGGATATATTGATCTGAAATCCCGGAGCCGGAACGCTCATGTCATTTACAGTAAATGAAAAGTTTCCTGACGCAGGACTTACACCTGACTCACCATAGTGAAGCTGTTCCTTTATTTTAGCAAGCTGGTCCATGGTGTACCAGGTATCTATGTTTCCCCCCTGCTGCCCTGCCGGCACTGTGCTGTTTCCATTGCCATCCCCGGTATAGGTATCTGCTGCGGGCCTTGTATTGGTCAGCGCTGCATATGCATCAACTCTGCCGCCTGTGGAAACCTTTCCGCCCAAATTGGTGCAAGGCACAACATTATCCTTTATCCTTTGAGCTATCTGAGTTATTGTCACGTTTGTAAGATAGCTTTGTAAAAGTGCTGCAATACCAGTTACAAAAGGAACTGCAGCTGAAGTACCGGTAAAGTAATCATAGGTATTGCCCGGCATGGTACTTAATATGTCTACCCCCGGAGCAGCTACCTGCACCTTGCTGCCATAACTTGCGTAAGGTGAGAGAACGCCCTTACTGTCAATTGATGTTACCGAAACAACATTTGGAATGTCAAAGCAGGCAGGATAAACAGGTAAAACAGCTACATCAGCACCCCTGTTGCCTGCAGCACAGATAAATAGGATTCCGCTGTTTGCCATGGCATCCTTCAGGGCAAAATTGTCATCGGTGCCCCCAAAGCTGCAGTTGATTATCTTAACTCCCATTTTCATTGCATATTCTATAGCGGCAATAGCGTCACAGGTATACCCCCAGTTTCCATTAATGAATTTCAAGGGGAGTACTTTTACTTTGGGTGCAACACCAGTGATGCCTGTATTATTAGCTGCAGCGGCAAGTATACCTGCAACATGAGTTCCATGTGAATCCTTTGAAGCATCGTCATATATGGATTTATCATTATTTACAAAATCCCAGCCGTTTACATCGTCTACATATCCATTATTGTCTTCATCTATTCCGTTGTTGGGTATCTCAGCTGAATTGACGAAGATATTATCCTTCAGGTCTTTATGATTTAAATCAACTCCTGTGTCCAAAATGCCTATAACAACTGATGAAGAGCCTTGTGTCAGATTCCATGCATTAACAGCATTTATATCAACACTTGTTCTTCCCAGCTGCCCTTCAATCTCCTGGCCCACGTTCTGAAGTCCCCACTGGCTATCGAACATGGGATCGGCAGGTGCAGCCATTACGTCAAGCTTATAGTTGGGTTGGGCATAGAGTACATCGGGGTCTTTCTTAAGCTCATCAACAACCTTGGCAATATCGTCTTTTTCATCAATTTCAAGGAGGTCGATTTTAGTTTTGGCATAGCTTTTCTTTGTGCTTATCTTATTTAATTTAATTCTCTTTTTCAGATTTCCCTTAACTTTATCTTCCTTGCCGCTGTCCTTATATTTAACTAAAATTTCCGTCTTCTCGTGGTGTACGCTGACAGCAGCAGTATTTCCCTTGTCTTTTACTGCTGCGGCATAGCTTGGTGTTGGGAAATACGTCAGCAGGTTTGTTACCAGGAAAGATACTATAAGTATTTTCGCTAAAAAGCTTCTAATTTTTCTCATGGTGTAGCACTCCTTAAGTACTTAATAAATGAGTGTAAAATTCCGGGTTGTGAAATAACACGGTTTATTATATTTACAATCATGTCATATACCGCAAAATATTATCTTTTACAGCCCGGTTTTCATTTCGTTCACATTTCATATTTCAGTATACTCTTGCGAACGTTACTGTATGGTATAGGTGACAGTTGCATTTCCAGCATGCTTTGCCTTTAAGGTTATGCTGTTCACAATTCCTGACCATACCTGCCAGGACTGCTCCGAGCCTGCTTTGGTAAATACAATAGTTCCGGGTACCAGCTGTTTTACCGTAATATCTGTTCCGGATATGTCTCCATCCAGGGTGTCAAGTTTTGCTGTGAAACCACAGAGGTCCGTTACTTCAAAATCATTGGTATCGTACTGTATGGTGAAGGTATATTTGTTTAAATCCTGTATGTTGGATGCTGAGAGAACCAAATCAAATTCTTCCCCTGTATCCGAGTTAATTTCAAAGGTCTGCACAGAGCTTAAGGTGTTTACTGTTGTTAATGTACTCCAGTCACTATGGCCTGTTATGCTCTTTGACCTTACCCTGTAGGAATGGCTTGTATCGGGTGTCAGTGCAGTCTGCAGGTAGCTTGTCCCTGTTCCGTTGTTTATTACCCTTCCATCTGCCTCTATCTCATATTCTGTTGCTCCGGCTACCTTGTCCCATGTCACCAGTATTGATGTCATGTTTGAGGAGGTTGCCACATTGGATGGTATTGCAGGTCCCTCCGGAAGTGTAGATATTTTGAATTCCTGGCTCCATTCCCCGGCTCCCGAGCTGTTCTGGGCCCTGACCCTGTAAATATGCTGTGTTCCCGAAGTCAACCCTGTTGCATTAAATGAGGCTGTTTGTATATTTGAAGTTACTACGCCATCTGCTTCAACGTCATATGCGGCGGCTCCTTCAAGCTTGTTCCACATTAATACTATTGAGGTCTTTTTGGCTAATCCCGATACCCTTGGTACATTTCCCATTGCAAACTTCGTTGCTTGAATCAGTGGTGCACTCCAGTTACTTGCTCCACTTCCATTTACCGCCCTTACTTTTATAATGTGCTGTGTATTTGGGGTAAGACCAATAGCGGAATATGTTGTTGATTGTATTCCCGTTATTATTGATCCATCAAATTCTATGTCATAGGTGATGGCTGTTTCTACAGGATTCCAGGCTACTGATATTGATGTCTGATCAGCTTCTGCTGTTACGTTTTCAGGTGTGCGCAATGTAAATATTACTATGGTCAAGAGATCGGTCCACTCACTGTTTAGTGCTGCACCTCTTGCCCTCACTCTGTACGTATGGCTTGAATTTGGTTCCAGTCCGCTATGTATTCCCGTTGTCTCTAGCCCATTGTCTGTTACTGTGCCGTCTATTTCAAGGTCATATCCTGTTGCATCAGGCACTGCAGCCCAGGATAGCTCTACTGATGTATCATTTGCATTTGCTTTAAAGCTTGCAGGTTTACCGAATGCATTGGTCAGTGTTGATGCTACTACTGCTGCACTCCATTCACTGTTTATCCCGCCCTTTTTTGCTCTCACTCTGTATAAGTGTTGTGTTTCGGGCGCCAGGTTATTTTGTGTATATGCGGTTCTTACACTGTTGTCATAGGTTACACCGTCCACTTCAACGTCATAGCCTGATGCTCCGGTTACTGCATCCCAGGATAATGTTATGTTGTTCAAGGTCGGTACTGTCGTGACGTTTACAGGTACCGGAACCGACTCCAGCTGTGTTGTGGCATTTGCATATCCGCTCCACTCACTTTTTCCTCCGGGATTGATGCTTCTTACTCTGTATGAGTGATGTGTTCCAGGTGTCAAACTGTTATGGATGTAGTTTGTGTTAGGCCCGTTACTTACAAGTTCTCCGTCTGCTTCTATATCATAGCCTGTAGCACCGGGGACATTGTTCCAGGTTACTGTAATTGAGGTGCTTAAGGGTATGGCATTGAGATTTACCGGAATATTAGGTGAGCCGGGAAGTGTTGATTTTGTTATGGAACTGCTCCAGGTTCCGGGGCCGCCTTCATTCTTTGCTCTCACCCGATAGGTATGCGGTGTTCCCGGATTGAGGCCAGTATGTGTGTATGCTGTTGCAGTATCGTTATTTAAGATTGTTCCATCAGCTTCAATATCATAACCTGATGCACCGTTTACAGCCTCCCATGATACAGTAACAGTATTATCAGTTGCAGTTGCAATTAAGTTAGCGGGAGAAGCAGGCGGTGCAATGAGGGTAGTACCACTCACTGAAGAGCTTACTGCTGTTTCAATATTCTCTGCATTCCTTGCCTTGGCACTAAAGGTATATGTACTGCTTGGATTTAAGCCTTTTACGGTTACTTTTTTACCGGTTAATGTAACCCATACAGGTGTGGCAGTAAGGGTGCCCTCCTGAGTTACATACTGGGTCCCATTATTTGCACTGATTAGGTACTGGGTTTCAGCCGAGTTGTTGTCTGTTGATGTAATATCTAAAGTATATGAGGAAGCATTATTTACTGTTAATGAAGGTACAGCCGCTTTTGTATATATATTTTGTGTACTGCTTGAGATGTGGCCCACAACATCTCTTGCCTCAAATTTAACCTGATACAGCTGGTTTGAAACCAAACTATTTAAAGAGGTATATGTCATGGCACTTCCCCATGGTGACACTTCAGTACCTACTGTATATCTGTATGGATTTGGGTCAAGTCCGCCGATGGTATCAGTTGCCGGCCCGGAGATAGCTACAGCTATTGTGTCAACCGTTGAGGATGCATTAAATGCACCAAGTGCAGGCGCAGATTTATCTACTTTAAAGTTTACTGTCTGAGTGATTGGTGTAGTAACTTTGCTGTCGGTTACTTCATACTTTATATTATGAGTACCTTCAGTTAAGGTACTCATATTAAATCCATTAAAGCTTATGCTCTGGGGTGTTATTGTATTTGAAACAGTTTTTACATCCCTATATACTCCTTCTGAATCTAAATAGTATTTACATATTAAAGTATCATTGTCGGAATCAGAAACAGATATTCTAGGAATGAAGTTTGTATCTAATTCAGAAAATATATTATTTGTCAAGGGAGCACTAACACTTATTATCGGGTTATTATTTACAGCACCTGTTTTTATGTACCAATAACCATCTGAATAAAGACCATTGTCTGGATAAGTGTCGACATCTGCAATAATATTTGATTTAACAATTGTTGACTTTGCTATAGGACAACTAATAACTTTATAATTGCTTATTCTTGTTCTACCACCAGGTAAAGGCTCATATATTGCTAGTACCCAAATTCCATCAAAGTTTACTTTATTATAACAGATCTCCACAGATGAGCTTGTTCCCATACCGTAACAAGAAAAAATCCCTGTATTTTTATCGAATGAATAATTCTGAGTTCCATAATTCACGTTCAACTGATCGCTTGTGTATATTAACGATAGCTTATATGGTCCTTCAGTATTATATTTATCATAGTAATATTTTACTGTATATGCATCTACATTATTTACAAACTGTATATTTCTATTTAGTGGATAATATGAAAATCCAGACAATACTATAGCTAACGCTAGTATTAATGTAAAAATTTTTTTGTTGTTCTTAATTTGTAAATTCATAAATTTCTCCTTTGATGATTAAATTATAAATAGTAAATAATTATTGCCTCACATTTATACATATAATTCCAATAATTGTAAATTATTGTTAGCAATCACTATTTGCGTACAATAAAGAGTAGAAGATTCTAACCAATTGCCCTGCACTGATTTGTACAAACTATACTGTATCATATACGTAATCGTTGATATATCATCATGCCGCTCTTTTAATGTTATCAATATTGATTCAGGACATAACAATAGCTAAAGACATAATTACTGCTATTATTTGACTTGCAGTTTTTATACAAAAACATAGTATTTTCTCCTTTTCTGATATTATTTGTAAAATATATAACCACTAAATATTACCATACATATTATTAAATTCAAACATATTAATTTTAAAGATTTATATTATCTACCTTGTCCCACGTTACCAGAATTGATGTCATGTTTGAGGAGGTTGCACAACATTGGATAGTATTGCAGGTCCCTCCAGAAGTCTGGGTCACAGTTTGAATAAAAATTTTTGCAACTCAAAAAGGATTCAAGCAGTTTTGGAATAAATTCCAGAAACAGCCTGAATCCTTATAACCCGTGTTAGTAAATAAAGTCATTCAGAGGCAAGTTTGCAATTCACGTGAGGACGACTTTAAGGAAATGCGCAGTAGGATTAAAAGCTTTTGCTGAAATTGTTGGCTTTGGGCATGCTGCTTTGGCTGCACCCGAGGCCTGAATGGCCGAGTTGCTGCGACGGCTAAAAAGTGAATAGCATTCTCTTCCAGTCGGTTATCACATTTTCAATTAGCACAACGAGTTAAGTTAGCCCTGAAATTGTACACGTGCTGATGCAATAAAATAAAAAACAGAGCCAAAGCCCTGTTAATCGTTAACCAATTGTTGAAATTCTTTTCTATGCCAGTCTTTTACTTCCCTCTATATAAATTCTTAATGATATATTACCTGTATTTAGCTGCATTTGGATTCCAGACACCGACACTCCCCTGTTTCCCAGTTGAAGCTCCAGTTCGCCTTTTATTTTATCAAGTATATCGTTGCTCTTTTCCAGCTTCTTCTTTTGTTTCCAGAACATATATTGCCCCCCATAAAGCAAATTAATTGATTTTGGCCTTCTTCTCCAGTGCCTTACCCAGGCTGTACCATGAGTCCCTCAGCTTAAACCGCATTTCTTCATCCAGAGTTCTCTCAATTATGTCGTTGAGACTTTTTCTGGCATGAATATAGTCTTTTATTTCAAACTCATCCTTAGCCAGAATATCTTCTATTTCAGACAGCCACTCCTTCAAGTGCTCACTGCCTACATACTCGGAAGTTATTTTCTTTCTTATATGAGCAACTACCTGTTTAGTAGCTTTTCTTTTGACATCAGTATCGGTTTGTATTTTTTTTATCTGTCTTTGACTCATATCCGATCCCGCTCCCTCTCCCTATTAATTTGTAACACAAACTATACAAATGCTAAATAATTCTATCCATTAATTTACATTTATTATATAATATTCCCAAGCTTATTGTAAACATTCCAGCCTTTAAATATACTTGTAAATATACTTGCCCTGAAAAAATGTGCTCCTACCTTCAGCAACAGTTAATATAGTCTTTATAAGACAAGTTTGCAAGTCAAGAGGGACGACATTAATGAAAAAACCCCGCCAGACGCCAGTATGAGTGGCAGCTAACGGGGAAATATAATTCATAAACCATAACTGTAATAAAACATAACTATATAAAACACAACTATATAAAGCATAGCTATATAAAGCATAGCTATAATACATAACTCTAATAGGTAATAAGCTGCTTTCCATTGAGCCTTGACATATCCACATTGCTTTGCTTGGCCTGCGGCACTGTAACCGTGTCGGGGTTTCCATCACTTATATACTGGGAGCTGCCCTTTTCCAGAGTTTTCAGCCACCAATCCAGGTCGCATTCCACCTTTTTTTGCCCTGTGGACCTGACTCTTGGGAGAGCCATGGGATTAAACTTGGCTGAAACAGGCGAAGGTGCCGGATTTGCTCCCACCAGCACTATTGCAGAATGCTTGTAATCCACACCCTGGTAGCTGCCCTTTATAACATACTCCTTCAGGTTTTTGGACGCATTGCCAAAAGGCAGCGAAAAGGATTTAAAGGAATAGCCGGGAATGATTTCATTCATAAGTACCTGATTTCCCCCAACCTCTTCCAGCATTTTTTGAACGGTTTTCACCTCAGGAAGAGAGACATGGGTTTTGGTATGATTGCCTATTTCAAAGCCCTTGTCCGCCAGATAGTTCAGCCTTTCCGACATATTTCCCGAGCCCTGGAAGGTGCTCACTCCAAGGTTTACATAGAAGGTACCCTTCAGTCCGAAATCAGGGTGCTTCTTATTGAACTCTTCCAGTATTCCAACTGCGGATTTAGGATTTACAGCCAGCTTCCCGTCTTTTTCTATAAGGTTGAACTGACCCGAAGTGCCGTCATCAAAGGTAAAAACCATGGGAATACAGCCGGCAGGTACATTAATATTATTATCAAGCATATCAGTCAGACTGACCAGCCTGTATTTCCTGTCATACAAATCAGGCAGCAGCTTCTGAAATTCTTCAAAGGTAGTGGTATATTCATTATTTCCCTTTGGATAGGCTTCAACAAAATTGTGAAACATTACAACCATAATCTGGCCGCTTTCATTGGGCTTTACCTTTGAGTAGTCTATAACGTCCACCACTTTTGTTTCAGGAGCCTGTGCAGCTGAGTTTTCAGCCGTTCCCACCGCCTGAGAGGTCTGTCCTGACTGACCGTCAGTATTTGCTGCGGTACTTGCTGCCGTCGTATTTGAAGCAGTAGCCGATAAGGGGCTCTGCTCGCTCTTTGAGTCCCCTGAGGCGGTCTTTCCTGTATAGATATTGTTTGAACAGCCTGTGAAGACAGCCAGCATAACTGTCAGTGCCATTAAAATTGCATATATTCTCTTCATAGTCTCCATCTCCAAAGTTTGTCTTAAGTTATCTCAGTCTTCATAGTCAACTGCATATATTGTTTCTTTTACAGTATTAATATACTCTCCAAATTTCACATGAGCAGGGTGAACCTGATATGCCTTCATATCCTCCAGGGAATCAAACTTTGAAAACAGCACCACATCAAAGGATCTTTCGGTATGCAATATATCTATACCAACCTCCAGGGACCTGATTAAGGGAATCTTCTCCTTCAGGTCAAGCAGGTCATTTTTTACTTTATTGAGCGTTTCCTGGCTTTTATCCTTTAGTTTGAAAAATACCACATGTGTAAGCATCCGTTTACCTCCAAAAAATTTTATTGTATATTTAATTTTAACCTTTATCTCAATATATAGTCAAATACAAATGTTCTTTTTCATAATTCAGCACGTCATACGTCATAATTCAGCACCCGTGTCAATTTATCCATGTAATATTTTAGCATATTATCAGTTTATTATGATAAATTATTAAAATAATGTATTGTAAATTCTTTTCTAATGGCGTATAATTATACAATAAACTTGTGTATTAATACATTTAATTTTGCTTATATCTATTTTTTGATAAATCCCTATTATTTAAGGGACTGACTTACGTCAGTCCCCCTTTTTTTGTTTATTTTTTATTTATCTTTTGTAATACCCCAATTACCTTTATTTGCTGCTATTTATTTGGCTGCCAGGTAACTGTATATGGAGAGCAGCCCCTCCAGCCTTGTCATCTTGTTCTTAGGATTGAAATTGCCATTGCTGCCGTTCATAGCCTTGAAGCCTGATGCTATGGACACGTAACCCAGAAGCTCAGGACTTATCTTGCCTGCGTCCTTGAAATCCGACTTGTAGATTCCCTTTAATTCAGCCACCTTACTGAGGCCAAGGAATTTGACAAAGAACTTTGCCGCTTCTTCCCTGGTCAGGACCGAGGCAGGATTTTTTTCAGCCTTTGTGATTATACCGGCATTAATAAGATTGGTATACATCTTTTCAACCGCTTTTTCCTTATCTATACTGGAATCAAAGTAATACGTGTCATTGAGCTTGCTCAGGAGAATCAGGTAATCCTTCTGCAGCAGCTGGTCATTGGCTTTAAGTTCATTTTCAAAGTATTTTATTGATAACTGGGTAAGAATCTTGACCTGATTTTCTGCATACAGTCCTTTGATATCGGTGTAGTCAGAAATTTTACCGTCATTATATACAGTTCCGGAATAGTTCAGGACATCCCCGGTCTCTGCACTTATAATACAAGGCTTGCTGTTTTCAATGAAATATCCCAGCACCGCTTCAACAGCCTCCGTCTGAACAGGAGCTATATAATCTGCCTTCTCGGAATTTTGGCCCACATATTCTATGCCAAAACCCAGCTTGCTGTTGTCAAAGAGCACCTCATATGCCTTTTCTACAGCTATGGCTTTTTTAGGATCATCAAATTTAAGGTCCTTCGTCCAGTGGATATTAAAACTGTTTATGTTTCCGCTGAGGTTGTCATAGGAAACGGTTACAAAGTCCGCAGGGCATTCCAGTCCATTTTCAATTCTCACATACCTGAAATTGTACTGTTCACTTTGCTTTTCATCATAAGTATAGTAGGTATCATCAAGTTTGGTATTTGAAAAATATGAAGGCAACAGGTTCTTTACAAATTCATCACTCAGCTTTTGTGCCTCATCCTTTGTTTTCTGTGGTTTTGTTCCCTGGGGGGAGCTGTAATTTGTCCAGAAATCAATGAATTCACCTGATTTTGCATCCACTGACACCGACAGCTCTCTTGTTTCATATTTCTCCTTGTCTAAAACCTTGGAATAGCGCAGATACCAGATGAAGGAATCCTTGTTTCTCCAGTCTTTTCTGAGCTCGGCGCTGACAAGGGTGAAGCCGCTGTCCAGCTTGAACTGGCTGATACCCCTTATCTTATTGTCCAGCTCTTCCTTGCCCAGCAGACCTGACATGCCCTTAACGGCATCCTGTTCCTCAGGTGTCAGTATTATAGCACCACCACCAGCTTCATCCATCGCAGCCTCCTTGGCCATCGTGGAAGCTGTGGAGTAGCTTCTGAATTGGTTTGGTATCTTTTCAACATTTCCTGTAATTGCATCAATGTACTTGTTTGAATCCTTTGGAACATATGCAAGGTAGGAAACGGATTTTTCATCTGCAGACTTGATATTGTATACCAGCTTTAAACCAAGCTTCTGGATAAAGGCCTGCTTGGCCTGTTCCAATGTGATTATCTTGTCGGATGCCTCAAACTTCATATCCTTTGAATAGCTGCAATTAAAGTTTGATACCTCACCGGTATAATTATTTACAACCACGGTTATCCTGTTTGCAGGGAAGGGGATTCCATTAACCTGTCTTTCATAGCTATAGTTATAGTCCCTTTCCTGTGAGTTGGCGTCCTCAACGTACTTGAAATCCTGAAGAAGCTTTGAATCAAGCTTTTTTATAAACTTTTCAGCGATTTCCTTTCCCTGGCTTTTTGAATACTTGGGAATTTTTTTATCATTACCTGAGTTATACTGATATGAGGAAAAGTTTGAAATAAAACCATTCTCGTCAACTGTTACATTTATGTATTTCTGAGCCTCTTCATTGCTCCAGCTCAGGTTCCATAGAGCAGTGCCGCTTTGATTGTAGATACTGTAACTAAATTTGCTGTTATCAGCAGGAATAGTTATTTTTCCCTTAACGGCCTTAATGGCATTCTCAAGTCCCTTGTCCGATGTTGCAGAGCTGCTTGCCGCAACCGGAGCTATAAATGTAACCAATAGTGTTATTACCAGCAGCATTGAAATAATTTTTTTCAATTCAGACCACCCCTTGTTTTTAATAAATTTTAAAATCTCAGTTAAATCTTGCCAACATTCCTTTAGACGCAGCATTACATTTAAGTGTTCCATATTTTATACATATTTTATATAATTTTTGTTAGAACGCTGGTCTAGGCCAAATAAAAATTAAAGCAGCTTATTAAAAAGCTGCCCCTGAGTAATTCCATATTATATTGTAATACCGTCTATTTCAGCTTGGGTATTTTAAGCTCCTGACCCACATACAGGCTGTTATCCTTTTTTATACCGTTATATTCCATGATTATATTGTATTTGTTCATATTTCCGTAGAACTTGTTGCTGATGGCACTTAGCGTATCTCCTGACTTGACCACATATGTATCATATTCGGTATTTCCGTTCTGATTGCCGTCAGTCTGGCCGTTGTTGCCGGAACCGCCCGAGCCATTACCGGAACTGCCCTGTTGATTTCCCTGGGAACCACTGCCGCCTGACGAACTGCCGGAGGCTGAACCGCTGTTTTTGCCTGGTTCCTGTCCATCTCCCGAGCCGCCCCCCTGGGAATCCTCCTGGGTTATTCCGCTGGTATCCCCTGCCCCTGATGCATCTGAAACCGTACTTTCACCTTGTCCCGTCTCCGAGCTGTCATACAGGCTTCCGGTGGATGAGCCCTGCGCGGTACCCCGTTCTTTATCCGAACCGAAAATATCACTGTTTGTAAAAATCAGGTATCCCATGAACAAAACTCCCGATATAACCAATACACATACAAAGCCCAATATATAATTTACAATGCTGCTGCCGGAGCGTGTTTCCTCCTCCTCATCAGCCTCAGTCTCAGTCTCATTGTCATATTCTGTATAATTGGTTTTTTTATTGCCGTAGCCGAAGGCAAGGCTCCTGATTTCCTCAACCTTTATGACCATGACGGTAATACCGTCCTCCAATCCGTTCTTTAATGCCTCATGAAACAATACACTTGCCATTTTGGATGGCTCAAACCCCGAATCCGCTATTGCGTCCAGACGGCCCTTGCTCACGCCGTTTAGCAAGCCGTCGCTGCACAGGATGATCACATCCTCCTCTTCCATTTCAAAACTGGGAGACAGCTTGATTTTGGTTTTGGACTCCTCTTCTGCAAGCTTTAAAATCTTATCCCTATCGTTATATAAATCCGGAGCTGTGGGTGTTATTCCAAGGCTTCTCAGCTTCTCTGACTTCCGCCCGTAATTCCTTCCGAAAAGTTCCTTCTGCACGCCCTGTCTGAACAAAAACGCACCGTTGTTGCCAAGATTCATTATTGCCGCCCGGTTATTATCTATGATAAGAGAGGAAAATCCCGTCAATCTCGAAGGGCTTTGGCTTGCTATGACAGATTTGCTGTATATGAGATTACTGGATAATTGGACGGCTTCATATATTCTTTCTGAAACAGTCTCCAGTGAAAACTGCTGAAGCTTCGCGCTCTCATGGTATTTCTTTATCTCCCTGATAGCTGATATCCCGTCGGCCTCACTGCTTTCAAGGCCCATGGAATCCGATATGGCAAATATGTAGTTATTTGCAGCTTTTTCAAAGGAAAATTGTATGCTCTGTGTATTATGACAATTGGAAAAATTGCCGTTAAAATAAAAGTCATCCTTTTCGGCAGCATTTCCCATACAGCTTATTACTGTAGCACTAAGTCTCACATTTCCATCCACAGTATTTCACCCCAAATCGTATTTTAGTTTTTAATTGAATGACCATTGCCATTCTATGTAAAAAATTTGTCTTTTGTTGGCAGGATTGTTTAAGTAAATGATATCATACCCGCGCGACCATTACAATAATAGAATGAATTGCCCCAGGTAGAGGTTAGGTTTGAGGAGCAAATCTCAGGCAACAAAAAAGGAACTGCTAAAACAGACATTTCAGTTAATCCTTCCGCACTCCGGCTTTATGAGTGCAAGATTACTTTTAACGTCTGTTTTTAACATTTCCTCCCCGAATAAAATCCTTTATTTCTTTGATGAAAATGCGCTGATTATCGACTTAACCACCGAGCTGGCTACATTTATAATACTGAGCACATTCTCGGCGTTAAATGAAAATGAATCTATGGTCTCAGCAACTGTATCTTCAACTGTAGAAACAACTGATGTAGCCATGTCTAAAGTACCTTTTGCACTGATGGCAAGTTCATCAATACTTTTTACAGTTGACGGCAGTACCTCAAGAGTTTTTTCAATACTTTCAGAATTGCTGTCAAGTATTTTGTTTACCTTGTCTACTACCTTAAGACAATTTCTTAGGAAAATTATTAAAAACACTCCAATAACAACGGCGATACAAAAAATAATAAACCATGCCAAAACACTAAGGTCCAAAGTAACAGACATACACAACTTCCTTTCGTATTTTAAGCTTTTTGTCCTACCTGTTTTGCAGCTAGTACCTGCAGCTCCTGCTTATTCATAAGGCAGCTTATTCTTCTGCCTTTTCCTCTGCTTCCTTACCTTCACCGGAAATAAAAGCCTTTTCCTTCTTAACTATTTCCTCTATCTTTTCCTTTGCGACACTTAAGCCCTCTTTTACAGTTTCAAGAGTCTCCTTGGTAGTCTTTGCAATATCTTCCCTGGTTTCCTTACCTGATTTAGGAGCCAGAAGAACTCCTGCTGCAACGCCAACAGCAGTTCCAATACCTGCACCTATAGCTACATTTTTCGCAGTCTGTTTTTTTGTCGTCCTTTTTTTCTTCTTTAATAAATCCTTTAAATCCATATGTCTGACCTCCCAACAAAATAGTTATATAAATGAATCTGCACATCATAATATATTTACCACAGATTACCTATACAAAACCATTATACGACAGTTAACTGGAAATTGATATAATCTGCCAGGTATTTTTTATTATTTTTATTTTTTAGTGTTCTCCAGCTTCAAAAAAACCTTGGTCTCTGCAGCTATTCCTTATATTTCAAAGCGCCGGAGTCGAGGCTCTAAGCCTATCAGGGGCACAAACGATGCAATTTGCCGCCTCAGCCCTCTGGAAATATTGCCCGGCGGCTGTCGCTTCAGCTCAAACTTTAATGCCTTAATATGTAAGGTTATTGTATCAATTTTCAAATTCTGCTAAACTTAACTTGAGCCTCCCCTGGATGGGAGGTGGTTGGGAAACCCGACCGGCTAAGGCTTTCGTAATATTTTAAGCCCTTTCGGCTTTTGCATAAACTGATCTTAAGGAGGTCTATATAATGAGCAGTATTAGTATTTTATTTGCCTCTTCAGAGGTATTCCCTTTTGCTAAAACCGGCGGACTTGGTGATGTTGCAGGTTCTCTTCCCAAAGCGGTCTCCGGGCTTGGCGCAGATATAAGGGTTGTAATGCCCAACTACAAGACCATACCCCCGCAGTATAAAGACAAAATGGAGTATTTGGGGTATATATTCGCAGACCTTTCCTGGAGGCATCAGTACTGCGGCATTCTAAAGCTGGTACACGACGGAGTTACCTACTATTTTCTGGACAATGAATACTATTTCGGCAGAAATGAGCTGTACGGAGACTTTGACGAGGCGGAGCAATTTACCTTTTTCTCCAAGGCGTTAATTGAAATGCTTCCTCTCATTGGCTTTAAGCCTGACATAATACATTGCAATGACTGGCAGACAGGTATAGTAAGCCTTCTCTTAAAAGCCACCTACCGGAACAGGGACTCCTGGTACAATAAGATAAAGACTATTTTTACAATTCACAATCTCAGGTATCAGGGAATATTCCCCAAGGAAGTGCTTCCGGACTTGATTAATGTTGATTGGCAGCATTTCAATCCAAACGGCCTTGAATATCACGATTGTGTAAATTATATGAAGGCCGGCCTGGTTTATTCCGACTCCATCAGTACTGTGAGTCCCACCTACGCCCAGGAGATAAAGAGCGACTTTTACGGTGAAGGCTTAAAAGATATATTAGTGAAGCGCACAGTGGACCTATACGGTATTCTTAACGGAATTGACTATGATAAGAACGATCCGAAAACAGATAAAAGGATATACACGGCTTATTCTGCCGACAGCATTGCCTTGAAGTATGAAAACAAGAAGCAGCTTCAGGCAGAGCTGGGGCTTCCTGTCAAGCCGGAGGTGCCCTTGATTGGAATCATCTCCAGACTCACCTCCCAGAAGGGCTTTGACCTGATAGAATGCGTGCTGGAAGAACTGCTGGGCTTGGACCTTCAACTGGTAGTGCTGGGCAAGGGTGATGAGCATTACAAGCAGGTTTTTGAAAATGCAGCCTATTGGCACAAGGATAAGTTTTCTGCCAATATCACCTTCAGTGATACCCTGGCGCAGAGAATATATGCAGGCTCGGATATGTTCCTGATGCCGTCCCTGTTTGAGCCCTGCGGACTGGGGCAGCTGTTTGCCTTCCGGTACGGCTCGGTTCCCATTGTACGTGAAACCGGGGGATTAAACGATACTGTCCTTTCCTATAATAACTACTCAGGTGCAGGCAATGGTTTCACCTTTGCCAACTATAATGCACATGACATGCTTAATACAATCAAAAGGGCGGCAGACTTTTACCGCTATCAGAAGGATGTGTGGAGGCTGATAGTTGAAAGAGGCATGAGGGCTGACTTCAGCTGGGACAAATCAGCAAAGGAATATATGAAGATGTACCAGGATACCCTGCGTAAATAGCAAAGACCTCACGGGCAGCCGGATTGCCGGCTGCTTTGCTTTTGCCGGTCTGGAACATGGAACCTGACGAACAATCCGTGCAAAGGAACTCTGTCTTGCTGAGATAATAGTCTCAGACTTTAGTATTCTATACCCTTGCGTGAGGCCACGCCTTTTTCATAGGGATGCTTTACCGCTTTTATTTCAGAAACGTAGTCGGCGGCTTCCACCAGTACTTCCGGTGCATTTCTTCCGGTCAATACAAGCTCCACCTCTTGGGGTCTGCATCTTATTAAATCCAACAATGTTTCAACCGGCAAAAAGTTCAGCCCCATTACCCCCATTATCTCATCAAGTATTACCAGACCATATTCTCCGGATTTAACAAGCTCTACTACCCCGCTGAACATTTTGGCCGTTTCCCTTGCAGCCTCCTCCAGCTCTTCCGGTGTCATATTCCATGAAAATTTTCCGCTGGAATACCCCCTCATATGCTTAAAGTCGGGCTCCAGCTTTTTTATTATTTCAAGCTCTCCGGTATTTCTGCTTTTCAGAAACTGCACCAGCAGCACCTTCATTCCGCTTCCGCAGGCCCTTATTCCAAGCCCCACCGCTGCTGTGGTTTTCCCTTTTCCATCGCCGGTATATATGTGTACAAGGCCTTTTGTGTTCATGGGTTCTCCTCCCGCCTTTTATTAATTTGCCCTTAACCTATTTTTCCTTCAGGCCCGGGCCTTACTGCACAGGGCAATATTTAACTCAGCCCTCAACTCAGCCCTTCTCCACTGCCGCCCCTGCAGTGCACACTTTTATACATATGCCGCAAACAGAGCCCCGGCCTATATGTTTAAAATTGCGGTTCATATATTCCGAGCAGGCCTTTGCATCAACAACCCTCTCCCTTTCATCCCCCATATGCCATTCATTCCCCGTCAGGGCCAAGGCAGGACAGGCTCTGACACATCTGTCGCAGGTGGAACAGCGGCTTTTAAGCAGCTCATTTTCACAAGGCAGCACCAGGTCGGTCAATACTGTTCCCAATCTCAGACGAGGCCCATATTCCTTATGAATGAACAAGCCGTTTTTTCCTATCCACCCAAGTCCCGACTGTACTGCTCCTGTTTTGTGTGGAATTACTCCGCTAAAGGGAACCGCCGAGGTGGGTATGCTTTGAGATGCTGCAATGGAGTACGCCCCATACCCCTTCTGACACAGCAGCAGAACTGTTCTTAAGGCTATCTGGTCAATTAATGCATTTACAGAGCGATAGTGATTGAAATACGTAAAGGTTGGTTTGTCTTCAATCTCATTGATTATGGCGTCGGACAGCCTTATTCCAAAGGTTATGGCATAAGGATACTGTTTCAGTTGACGGGGCAGATGCGCCTCTATGCGGGAAAACCCTGTAAAGGAACCTCCCAGGCTGCTTATAAGCAGCTTTATCTCTTCATGTAAATTATCGTTCACTTCCAACCTCCCACCTCCCATTAATTGTAACCGTGTGTTCAGGTATATAATAACGGAACACCCATGAGCCGCAGCTTATTCCCAAGGCTGGTAATAAGTTGCGGCTCATGGGCTACTGTGTTATAATTAAACAATATTTTTTAAAGCAGCTAATATATTATAGCACAAAAAAAATACTGAATATTTACTATTTTTCAATCTGTTCAGGAGGTTTTTATGAATTCTGTAGAGAGCAATAGAGAACTGGCCGAAAACAAACTCATATTACTCTATATTATTAATAATATGGAAGCCCCGGTTTCAAATCTTATTATAACAAAAATAATACTTGAAAATAAATTAATGAACTACATCTTTCTGCAGCAGTACCTGGACGAGCTTTGTGACGGCAAGTTTCTGGAAAAGCTGGATGTTGAAGATAAGAAAGCCTACAGGATCTCAGCGGCAGGCAGACAGGGCCTGGACTATTTTATCTCCCTGATACCCGCGGGTACAAAATCCCGGATAGATGAGGCCTTGTCCGACTACAAGAAGCGAATCAAGAATGAGACAAGTGTCATAGCGGATTTTGTGGCGGTAAATGAGAATGAATACATTACAACCCTGAAAATATGTGAAGGAAGTTTTACTTTTATTGATTTGAAGCTTACAGTGGGAAGCAGGAATGACGCCAGAAACATATGCAGTAACTGGTCCGAGAATTCAGCGGCACTTTATAAGAAGCTAATGTCGGATTTAACCGAAAAATGATATGTCTGCACCCAACCGGCATCAGTAGAATTTGAACTTGAACACGGCCCGTGGCAGCCAACTGCCGCTGACAGCATATAACCGTCACGGGCCGGTCATTGTTTCACGTTATTTTAAGGCCGTGCTTCAATCCGCGGACAAAGCATTCCTTTATGAGAATATCCATCTGATATTTGACTATATCCACCCTAAGGCTGGCTATTTTCTTCTTGCCGTAGTCGTCCTTCACGTCTTGCAGGTATATCTCGCACAGCTTTAGAAATTCATGGGTTTTGCCCACTCTTTGCAAAAGGGCCATGTCATTTATCTTTTTGATATCCTCATTATCCAGATACTCGTATTTATATTCACTAAAATCAATACCTTCCTGCATAACATACCTCCGGAAATAAACTAAATAAAAGTACTTATAGTATATTCATAAAAAAAGCACTTCATTCCCAGAATATGTATACACCTGAATAATTGCTCCATAATATTTTAAGGCAATTGGATTACAGGATTTTTCTCCGACTCCCTGTACAATACAAACTTGCTCCCTATTACCTGAACCAACTGCGCCTGAGTGGCTTCTGCAAGCTCCTGTGCAACGGGTCTGGCGTCACACTCGGCATTTTTCAGCACGGTAGCCTTTATAAGCTCCCTGGCCTCAAGGGCATCAGAAAACTGTTTTATCATATTGTCATTAATACCGCCCTTTCCAACCTGAAAGATAGGTTGGAGATTGTTGGCCAATGACCTGAGATAGCTTCTTTGCTTTCCTGTTAACATATATCCTCCGTTTCAAGAACTGATAAAAAACCAGGCCTCTATCTTGTATAATCAAACTCTGTGTCCAATATCCGCACGGTGTCTCCCTCTTCTATGCCCATAGCCTCAAGAGCCGCAATAACACCCTTTTTCCTCAGGGCCCTCTGAAAATACTGCAGTGATTCATAGTTTGTAATATTGGTAGAGCCCAGAACCTTTCTGACCCAGTTGCCCTCTACCACATACACACCGTCGTCAATACGGATTTCAAAGGGTCTCTCCTCTTCAGCAGTATAAACAACCACTTCCTCTGCGCTTTCATCCAGCAGCACCGTATCCGGAAGTGTGGCAAGAGTATCCGAAACATGATACATAAGCTCCTTAAGCCCCTTGTTTGTGGCGGCAGATATGCCAAACACCCTATAGCCCCTTTTTTCAAGTTCTTCTTTGAAATGCAGGTAGTTCTCTTCCGAACCTGGAATATCCATCTTGTTTGCTGCAACAACCTGGGGTCTGGAAGCAAGCACCCTGTTATATTTCTCCAGCTCTGCGTTTATTGTATCAAAATCCTCCACAGCGTCACGCCCTTCAATACCTGATACATCAACTACATGCACAAGGAGTTTGGTTCTTTCCACATGTCTTAAAAACTCATGTCCAAGCCCAACGCCTTGATGTGCTCCTTCTATAAGTCCGGGAATATCAGCTATCACAAAGCTTTTGCCCTGTTCAATCTGAACAACACCCAGATTTGGCACCAGGGTGGTAAAATGATAATTTGCTATTTTAGGCTTGGCCGCCGAAACCATGGACAATATTGTGGATTTGCCCACATTTGGAAAGCCCAGCAGTCCCACGTCTGCAATCATCTTCATCTCCAGTATGAGGTTGCGCTCATCCCCGGGGTTTCCGCTTTTTGCAAAGTTGGGTACCTGCCTTGTAGGCGTGGCAAAATGCTGGTTTCCCTTTCCGCCTCGTCCGCCCTTGGCTATAACATATGTCTGGTTGGGCTTTACCAGGTCTGAAATTATCATGTCGGTTTCCTCATCCTTGATTACGGTACCCAGTGGAACCTTAATAACCATGTCCTGGCCGTTTTTGCCTGAACAGTTTGAGGGACCGCCATCCTGGCCGGGTTCAGCCTTGAAGTGCTTCTTGAATCTGAAGTCTATAAGGGTATTCAGGCCCTCATCCACCTGGAATATCACATCTCCGCCTTTTCCTCCGTCACCGCCGTCAGGGCCGCCTGCCGCTATGTATTTTTCACGGTGGAAGGATACCATTCCATTACCTCCGTCGCCGGCCTTAACATATATTTTAGCTCTATCAATAAACATATTATCTCCCATCTACGCGCATAGCGCGTACACAAATAGAAATGAAAGACACGAAGTGGCTTTTGCTGCGTGAAAGTCACTTTGACACACAGCATGTATCTTTCACGCTAACCTCCCATCTACGCGCATGGCGCGTACACAAATAGTAATGAAAGGCACGCAGTGGCTTTCGCTGCTTGAAAGTCACATTGACACACAACATGTATCTTTCAAGCTAAC
>JAEXFI010000012.1 GCA_023400235.1 Bacillota bacterium | reverse complement strand
CCTTGCAGAAGGAAAAAACCAAGAAGGTAAATGTAAATTACAATAATACCGCTCCAAAGAAAGTTGAGAATGGAAAAAAGGGGACGGGTAAAGATAATTCTCTAGTAGACAGTTTTACAAGTGGATTCAAAGGCTTCTTTACTAATCAGTATGAGTATTACAAAGGAAAAATACAAAAAGCATACACCGATCCTCTAGAAGCGGCAAAGGAAAATTTTAAAGAAGCGATTATTCCACCTACTTATAAAATACAAATGGGCATTGTAAATAACATCAAAGAAAATGCTGAGCTTGTTTTATCAGGAGATTTAAATAAAATTGTAGAGCATGGAGGTGAGAGCATTGCTGAAATGGTGGAGACAGGAGCTCTTGCACTTATCTCAGGAGGGGTTGCAAAGATTGCGGGAAAAGTCACAGTTGCTAAAATACCTGAGGGAGCGGGTAAGGCTATAGATGCTTCAGAGTTGAAAATGTCTAAAACGGTACAGAACCATATGAATGACATAATAAAGAAAGGTGCTAATAAAGGAGACCTTGCAAGACCATACATAGACTCAAATGGAACTACAATGCTGGTTGATGAAATCATGAAGGGTGGAACGCCAGTAAAAGATACAGTATTGAAGAATGGCTTAAGATGGGATATTGAAGGTACGTTCAGAGGAAGCACTGGAACATGGGAATTAGTTGTGGACACAAGCTCTAATACCATTGTGCACTTTAACTTTGTTGCAAAATAACTGATTAAAAGGTGGTGTAATATGTTTAAATTTATGATAAATGCGACTGGTAAATTCCATTCTGGCAGTCTTATTTATTACAAAGAAGAAAACTCTTTTGATTTTGTACCAAGTAGGAATGCTGATATTTCATTATTAGTAGGCTACATACACATAGGTGTTGATTCAGAAACAATGACAGTTCAACAAGTATGGGGTCTTTATCCACATGAAGGATGGATTAAAAAAACATTGAATATTCCCAGCTTTATAGAGGGTGAACTAATGGTTGAAGGGGATATTCAGCCTGGTATGACGTATAGGCTTGATGGAAATGAGAAGTGGACTGCAAAATTTGATTCCCGAACGGGATGGGTTTGTGTTGGAGAAAGTGAAATAATAAAAAATGATATTGTCATAAAATTTGCAGATAATACAATTGCTGTAATCAATGATGGTAAATTAAAATCACTTTGGCTTAGGCCAGAATTAGAATAAACTATTAGTGTTTAAGGTCACACAGTTCAGGCTGATGTGGTCTTTCTTTTTGGTGCTAAAGTAGACATAAAATTGATAAAAGGAAACCGTCCGTAATAACACATGTTGTTTGGAATGCTTTATACCACATTTTTATTTGCTGCAGTAACTTTATACTATGCAGCACAAAAAAACAGCTTATACCAAAGATTATGCGGTTTGCAACTAATGAGCAAGTAAAAAAGAGAATATTGTTGCAAAAAGCAATAGATAGCTGTCAGCATTAACAGCCACCTTAAGGACTACCTTTGAAACGCCATCAAATGGGCACTTGCAACCTAGCTTGACCACCTAGCTGACACACTATCGCTTATTCCGACCACCTATTCCAAATGCCACAGCCCGCATTGCGGGCTGATGTGATCCGAGAGGGGGCGCACCGCGACCACCTCTCTTTAACCAGCATCAAAATAAACCGGTGGGTTCAGCATAATTTGTTCGGGAAAGTATCGGAACGAACAGTCGTCAAATTGCCCTCAAATTCCTTCTCAATCCAAGAATGGGTATTCGTACTCCAGAGTCGCTTGAAAATTGGAAACAGGGGTAATACGTTGCCACACAGGGGCAAGGGATTTGATGATTGAAAACATGCTGTACGGATTAATTTCTCCAGCCCGGTTTTTACTCAGTTCATAAGGCATAGCGCACCCCATGGTTCATGGTGAACCATATCTTGACCGGCATTCTTGCCCATGCTAAAATGGGGGCAGACGGGGGTTTAAGGGGGAGAAATTTCCATCGTCGCTTTCAGCAAAGCGCATCATAAAAACACAGATACATGCAGAGAAGAAAAACTATAACATTTTTCTTCTCTGTTTTTTGTTTTGTCTCTCTTTCTCAGAATCTACTTGCAATCCTTCCGTATAAGAGCTAACATCACACACAACGTAAGAATGAACCAAGGCCCGTGATGCCTGA
Organism: Bacillota bacterium; assembly: GCA_023400235.1. GTDB lineage: Bacteria > Bacillota > Clostridia > Acetivibrionales > DSM-1351 > Ruminiclostridium. The sequence continues at coordinate 324,204 of JAEXFI010000012.1, read as the reverse complement.
AATCACGTAATTTGTCACACTATGAATGGATAGGTTGGCGTTCCCTTGCGAGGTAAAAGAACGAAAGTTCTTAGACTAACGCTCTTAAATTGAGGTTGCCGGTGTGAGTGGTGGAGACATTGAAAAAGGAGAGGATGAGGATTTATCAGAAAAGAAATACCTGCTTTATTGGAATCGACATGCATAAAGACATGCACTGTGCTGTGATTATTGACTGTTGGATGAATAAGCTCGGGGAGGTCAGCTTTGAAAACAGGCCCTCCAAATTTCCTGCATTCGTGGAGGATGTGAGGAGAATATGCGGTACAAAGGAATTCGTTTTTGGCATTGAGGATACCAGAGGCTTTGGCAGAAACCTTGCGGCCTATCTGGTTGGCAGGAGGTTTGAGGTAAAGCATGTCAATCCGGCCTATACCAGCGCTGTAAGGCTATCAAATCCCATTATTTTTAAGGATGACTCCTACGATGCCTACTGTGTTGCAAGGGTACTCCGGGACATGGCGGATACCTTGCAGGATGCCAAGCATGAGGATATATACTGGACGATACGGCAGTTGGTGAAAAGGCGGGACTTGATCGTAAAGAGCAATGTCATGAACAAGAACCAGCTGCACAGCCAGCTATCCCACAGCTACCCGTCCAACAGGAAGTTCTTTGCCCTGATTGATGCCAAGAGTGCCATGTGCTTCTGGGAGAACTACCCTTCGCCGGAGCATGTGAAGGCAACAACGCCGGAAAAGATATATGAAACCATAAAGCCAGTCCATCAGGCGTTGAAGCTGCAGCGCATCCATGAGATATTAGGCATGGTTGAAAAGGATGGAGACACAAGAAAGGATTATCAACAGGAAAGAGACTTTATTGTCAGAAACATCGTCAAGGAAATCCGACACAACAAGGAACTGATTGCAGAGATTGATGATGAACTTTGGAAGCTGCTGCCATTGACAGGCTACAAGCTGCATACCATGCCGGGCATTGACCTGGCAACCGAAGCACAATTAATATCTGAAATCGGAGATATCAACCGATTTCCTGACTCCGACAAGCTGGCCCGGTTCATGGGTTTGGCTCCTGTGCAATTCAGCTCCGCCGGAAAGGGCAAAGACCAAAGGTGCAGGAACGGCAACAGGGCATTAAATGCCATATTCCATTTCATGGCGGTACAAATGGTAGCCATATCGGCGTCAGGAAAACCGAGGCATCCGGTATTCAGGGAGTATTTTGAATCGAAGGTAAAAGAAGGTAAGAACAAGCCGCAGGCCCTTGTGTGCGTGGCAAGGAGGCTTGTGAGGATTATCTACGGTATGATGAAGACAAAGACAGAATACAGGCCATATCAAAAAGATTAGTATATTATTAATTCAAAAAACAGACATTTAAGGCACTGGAAGTTACTTGCATTTTTTGGTTGAGGAATTGGGACAGGAATTATATAATGAGGATAGTGCTTGTAGTGAGGGAACGGTTAAGTCTGGAAAGTTAGTTGGTTCAAAAAGTGGTCTTGAAGCACATGAAGTTACAATAATAGATGATTTAGTTGGAAAAGGAAATACTGTTGAAGTTGTTCCGCGTTCAAATGTTCAAGGAGTTAAGACATATGACTTAAAGGTAAATGGTGTTTCGACAGAATTGAAAACACTCCAAAACCCTAATACAGGTACTGGAGCAAAAAGAATTTATGAAGGACTTCAACAGGGAGCAGATACTGTAATTTTGGATGGCAGACAGGCAGGATTGACAACTCAACAAGCACAGGAGGTACTGAGCAGGGCAGCAGGCAAATATACAAATAAGCAAATACCCGGGAATGTGCAGATTTGGACAAATGATGGAATAATCACTTATCCTTAATAGAGAAGAGAGGTGTGTTATTATGGCACGAATGACATGTAAGTGTGGAGAAGTTTTATCAAATACTCTTGCTCCAAATGATATTCAATTAAGGGTGTTTACTGATAGAGAGTGGGATAATATTATTAACATTGGACAGGTTGATACGTTAGACTTACCAGACCCCAAAGTTGATGTTTGGCGTTGTCCCAATTGTGAAAGGTTATATTTTTTTGAGGAGGGTAAAGATAAAGCAGTAAAAATTTATAAACTTGAAGAATAATAAAAGTTATAAAGGTCACACAGGTTTGATATGCTACCCCCGTATAGAACCTTTATTTTTCATTGTCCTATATGGGGGTAGCATATCACGGCTAATGTGGCCTTTCTTCTTGCTCTTCAAGCAGACATAAAGTTTATAAAGTGAAACTGATATAGCATATACTTTTTAGAACGCTTTATACCATGTTTTTATTTGTCGTAGTAACTTTATACTATACAGCACGGCGGTTATCTATACAGACTGTATCAAAAGTCTGTATACGATAGCCGTCTTTTTGTTTTTAATTTATGTCATAAACCTGGACAAAGCCTAATATATATAAATAACTTACTTGGATAAGTGTTTGAAATTGCGTCATATCGGTCGCTCCTCATGTAGGAGCGTGGATTGAAATATCGATATCAATCCTCTCTGGATATGTAACATGCTCCTCACGTAGGAGCATGGATTGAAATTCTGTAGGAAGCTAAAAATTTGGAGACCTGAGAGAGGTATACATATGATTAAAGGTGTTCAGAGCGACATAATGCCATATTTGATACCAAGCATACGGGCAGTGCTTATGAGGATGGACAGCAAAATGTTGGACAATCTTCAGGAAATACGAATGAGAGCGGGTAAGCCGCTGATGGCAGCCTGCGGTGTTTCGGATCTCTTTGTGACTGCCGGCGGTGAACTGACCGGAAACATAAAGGATGCATATATGGTGGTGCAAAGTGAAATCACCAAGACCATTGAATTAATGAGTGAAAACTCGGTTTACGCTTTTCAGGATGAAATCAAAGCCGGATTTCTTACTTTGAGGGGCGGACACCGTATAGGTCTGTGCGGCAGGGTTGTGTTCCAGGACGGGCAGATCAGAAACATAAAAGATTTCAACGGAATAAACATACGTGTTGCAAAGGAGATAAAAGGCTGCGCCATGCGTGTTGCAGGTCACATAATGAAAAACAACACCGAAGTATATAACACTCTTATCATAGGGCCTCCCCAGTGCGGTAAAACCACAATGCTCAGGGATGCTGCAAGACTTTTGAGCAATGGCGACCTGGAACTGGATTTCAAGGGCCTGAAGATTGGAATAGTTGACGAAAGGTCTGAAATAGCTGCCTGCAGCAAGGGCATACCGCAAAATGATGTAGGCTTTCGGACGGACGTCATGGACAGCTGTCCAAAGGCCCTGGGCATGGAAATGCTGCTTAGAAGCATGTCGCCCCATGTGATAATCACCGATGAAATCGGTACGCAGGGAGATGGGGCCGCAATACAAAAGGTGCTTAATTCCGGAGTAAAAATAATTGCCACCGCCCATGGCTATAACATATCAGAGCTTAAAATGCGTGAGGAGCTGCTGACCCTTATCAAGGCAGAAACCTTTGAGCGTTATGTAGTGCTTAGCTCAAGCCAGGGGCCGGGAACGCTGGAGGAAGTAATCGACTCTAAACTGAGCATCATTTACAGGAGGTGTTCCCCTTGCTTATAAAACTCATAGGTGCTGCAATACTCATAGGCGCAACAAGTGTAATAGGGTTTTCCAAGGCGGCTGATTGCTCAAGGAGACCAAGAACCCTGCGGGAGCTGCAGGCTTTGCTGCAAATGCTGGAAAATGAAATCAGTTACCTGTCCAACTTGCTTGCTGAAGCCTTTACGAGAATATATGAAAACTCGGGGGTGGAGGCAGCCATACTGTTCAGGGACGCCGCCAAATTTCTGGAAGAGGGAGGAATTACCGCGGATATAGCCTGGGAAAGGGCGGTGAACGATAACGCTCCCAGACTTTCATTAAACAAAGAGGACAAGTCCATAATGGCCACCTTCGGTAAGATGCTTGGAAACTCTGACCTGGAAGGACAGCTCAACAATATAAGACTTGTCAACTCCCAGCTAAGGCTTCAGGAGATAAAATCAGAGGAAATGAAGAAAAAAAATGAAAAAATGTATAGGAGCCTTGGAGTTTTAAGCGGACTTGCCATAACCATCATTTTGTTTTAGTTGCTATAAAAAATTGAAATACCATAGGCAAGAAAAGAGACTACAAAACGGCAAAACCATAAAACCGCAAAATATCAAAATATCAAAATATCAAAATAGAAAATAGCAAAAGCCACGTAAGGGGGACTTATTATGAGTGTGGACTTAATATTTAAAATAGCAGCCATAGGAATACTGGTATCTGTGCTCAATCAGGTGCTCATCCGTTCAGGAAGGGAAGAGCAGGCAATGATGACCACTCTTGCAGGAATAGTAGTGGTGCTGATGATGGTATCAAAAGAAATTGCAGGTCTGTTTGCGGCAGTCAAGACAATGTTTCAGTTCTGAAGGGCTTGGAACAGCTCACGGGCGGTATCCTGCAGGGCATAACTATATGAGGATAAGGATGATATGGATATACTTCAAATTGTTTGCATAGGAATAGTAGCAGTTGTACTGTCTGTTACCATAAAACAGCAGAAACCTGAGATTGCTCTGCAGGTAAGCATAGCCACCGGGCTTTTAATATTTATCCTGATAGTGGTCAAGCTTACGTCGGTTATAGAGTTCATAAAGACCTTCAGCAGAAAGGCAGATATAGATGCAGCCTATATAGAGATACTGCTAAAAATAGTCGGCATTGCATATATAGCTGAGTTTGGAGCAGAGGTATGCAAGGATGCCGGTGAGTCCTCAATAGCATCCAAGATTGAACTGGCAGGCAAAGTAACCATTGTAATCCTGGCAGTCCCCATAATTTCGTCCCTTTTGGACCTGGTGGTAAAACTCATGCCCTGAAGCAATCCAGGGGCAGCCTGGATTTATTATAACTGGCGATAAAGTGCAGATAGGAGACTGAAAATGCAAAGGAAAAGCAAGGCTGGAAAAGCTATAAAATCACACGGGTCAAAAACATTCATACTACTGCTGCTGGTACTGCTGTTACTGTTTATTCCTTTGGAGGCATACGCCGCCGGAGCGGGAGAGAATATTTCAAAGTATTCACCGGAGGATACCTCTGGAATAATAGATGAGCAGCTGCAGTCAAACAATTCCGCAGGGATTGGTGACACCCTGAAAAAGTTTTATAGCGGTGAGACAGAGAAGCTGTTCCCAGACTTTAATCCTGAGGCAATACTGTCCCAGGCAGCCAAGGGAGATTTCAAATTCAGTGTTCAGGGCCTGTTTAACAGAATAATCAGCTATCTTCTTGAGGAAGTATTTCTGAATATAAACGTCCTTTTGAAAATAGTCATTCTGGCAATAATTTGTGCGATACTCAAAAACCTGCAAAATTCCTTTCTGGGGGAGAGTGTGGGCGAGCTGGCCTTTTTCGTATGCTATATAGTTATTGTTTCAGTATTGATGGTCAGCTTCAGCAGCGCAATGAACATGTGCTTTTCCATAATCGACAGCATGGTGACCTTTATGCATGCCATCATACCGCTGCTTATAACCCTTATGGTATCAGCGGGCAACCTGACCTCCGCCGGGGTATTCCAACCAATACTCATAATGCTGGTGGAGGTGGGTGCAACAGTAATCAAGAACTTTTTCATACCTCTCATATTTCTCGTAACGGTGTTGAACATTGTAAATAACATATCTGACAAGGTGCAGTTAACCAAGCTTTCGGGATTTATGAAGCAAATATGCACCTGGGGTCTTGGACTGATTCTCACGGTTTTTATAGGAATCGTTTCCATACAGGGCTCTATGGGTGCGGTAGTTGACGGTGTAACCAGCAAGACGGCAAAATATGCACTTGGAACCTTCATACCTGTTGTGGGGAAATACCTGGCTGACGCTGCCGACACGGTAGTGGGTTGTACACTGGTGATTAAAAATGCGTCGGGGGTCATAGCAATGCTGGGCATTATAATAATATGCCTGGCTCCGCTTTTAAAAATACTTGCCATGATTATTTTGTACAAACTGGCCTGTGCGTTTGTAGAGCCTATTTCAGATAAAAAAATAACAAACTGTCTCAATGACATGGCGGGGTCGCTGACCTATATACTGGGAGTCACTGCTGCAGTTGCCGTAATGTTCCTGATTGCAATTACGGTTGTCATAAGTACTACAAATGTTGCAGCCATGATAAGGTAGGTGATGCTATGCTTGAATTTTTGAGACACTGGATAATAAATATAGTGACAATCTCCATAATTCTCATACTGTTTGAAATAGTTGTCCCCTCGGGCAAGATTAAAAAAATCATAACCCTGGTTTCGGGTTTCATTCTCCTGATTGCGGTGGTAAGCCCACTGATAAAGCTGAAGGATAAAAGCTTTGACCTCAATGAAGCCATGCTGTCCGACAGCTATTACATAGACAGAAAGGAAGTTGAAACAGGCAGCAGGCTCCTTGAGGAAACACAGGCCAGGCAGATTTCAGAAGTGTATAAAAGAAAGCTGGCGGCCCGCATCGAGGAGGAAACCAACAAGCTGGAAGGAGTTACCGGCTCCAGGGCACAGGTGGTTGTAAATGAAGATTACAATTCTGAAAAGTTTGGTGAGATTTCAAAAATATCGGTAGAAATAAAAAAGGCTACAAGCAAGGCCGGGGCTTCAAAAATTGAGCCGGTGGCAACTGTTGAAAGAGTTGATATAAAAGCCAAGTGGAGTGAAAAAGAAGAAAAAGGCAAAGCAGGAATAGACAACGCCGGGAGCACAGATAAAGGCAAATACAGTGACAAGGACAAATACAGTGACAAGGACAGGGCCAATCTTCAATTTGCTGACCCAGAGGACAAGCGGCTTGCTGAACTTGTAAAACAAAACCTTAACAAATCTCTTGAAATCAGCAAGGACAATATAGAGGTCACCATTGGCTGAGGTCAAATACATATGCTTTACCGGAATATGGGAGGTAGTACAATGAATAAACTCACTGAATTCTTAAAAGACATGAAGAAAAGAATCGGCAAATACGGAAGCAGAAAAATCATTGAAAAAGCAGTAATAATAGCAATTGTGGGAGTAATTTGCCTGATTGCGGGCAGTGTGATTTTTGAAGACAGCTTTAAACAAAAGGAAAATATGCCTGCTGTGAAAACCACAGGTGAAAACAAGGCTGAAACCTCCTCAAGCCTTGCAGCCGCAGAGGCCGGGAAGCTGACAAAAGGGGAGGGGAAAAGCGAAATGGAGGAAAAGCTCAGAGACATACTTTCTCAGATAAAGGGAGCAGGAAAGGTGGATGTAATGATAACCTTTGTTTCAGGAAGCGAGTCAATACCAGCTACAGATGTAAATTCCAGCGACAGCAGCACCCAGGAAAAGGACAAGGAGGGGGGAGCCAGAGACATTAAGGAAAACAGCCTGGAAAACAGTATTGTTTACGAGGAGAGTCAGGGGGTTAAAAGGCCTTTTGTAGTCAAGGAAATCCTTCCTGAGGTAAAGGGTGTAGTCATTGTGGCACAAGGAGGTGGAGACCCGGAAGTGAAAAGCAATCTGACAAAGGCTGCTCAGGCACTGCTGGAGGTTGCTGCACACAGGATCCAGGTTTTTCAGAGCAGAAATAATTAATTTTTAAAAATAGAAATAAAGTATGCCATATATGAATATACATAATCTTGAAAAGAAATGGTTAAGCACCAGCCATTTCTAAAAAATCCTCCGGCATATGATCCGGAAGGAGTAAAAAACTATTGAGATTGTTAGGAGGGTCTATGTGATGAAATTTTTAAAAAGAAAACAGATTATTGTACTTTCCCTTGTTTTGATGCTAGTTATTGCAGGCTATCTACAGTACAGCTACAACAAGAGCTCACAGTTCAGTGAGGAAGACTCCGGGCAAATTGGCGATGCCGTATTCGTTGATAATCAGGATATTAATGACGACTCTGCGGCTGTTGACGACACAGAAAAGACTGTCACTGCTTCAAAGGAAGCAAACAACTACTTCGCCCAGACTAAAATGGACAGAGATGTTGTCAGAGGCAAGGACATAGAGATAATGAAAAGTATAACGGACGATCAGAGCGCATCCAAGGAGCAAAAAACTGAAGCTCAGGCTAAAATGATGAAGATAGTTGAAACTTCACAAAAAGAATTGAATATTGAGAACCTGATAAAAGGTAAGGGCTTCAGTGATGTTGTTGCACTCTTTGGAGATGACGGAAGCGTAGACATAGTTGTAAAAGCACCGGCAATATCAAAGGCCGACACAGCTAAGATTGTTGACATAGTAACAAGACAGGCAAATATTTCACTTGATAAAATAGTTATAAAGAAGATGTTTTAAAAATAATTTATAAATCAACAATATCATTGAGGTTATCTTCCAGGGATAACCTTTTTCTTTTGATTTTTACAGGCTGCCGGTGGGCATAATAACAGACAGGTTATTAAAGAAAAGGAAATTTCAAGGCCGGTTTCACCATAAACAGGATGCTAATGTGAATTTCTAGTGTTTTATCAGATTGATTAATATGTTTATAAGTGATATAATTTTACCAAACTGAGCCATAATATGGCACAAAACCGCTGTTTGCAGTTGTTTGCAGAGTTTTGTACCTGATACTATGGCTGTAAGTATGTTAACCCGTATAATGGAGAGGTGCATAATGGAAGAGGAACACAATATTGTGGATGATTACGGTTCAGTAAAAATATCTGAAGAGGTAGTTGCCATTATTGCAGGTATAGCCGCGACCGATGTCCCCGGAGTTGCAGGAATGAGCGGTGGGATAGCGGGAGGTATAGCCGAGATACTTGGCAGAAAAAATCTGTCAAAGGGTGTTAAGGTTGAAGTTGGGGAGAAAGAGGCAGCTATCGACCTTTATATAATTGTGGAGTTTGGCGCCAGGATTCCCGAAGTGGCCTGGGATATACAGGACAAGGTGAAAAATGCCGTTCAGTCCATGACCGGTCTCAATGTTATAGAAGTAAATATCCATGTACAGGGAGTCAACTTTGACAAGGAAGTAAAAAAGGATGCCGAGTCAAATAAAGGTATATAAGCTTTATTGCTGGAAATAATTAATATATAACCATATAGTTCATATAAATGCAGAAAATTGATTTTTATGTCTGTTTGAAATATAATTATTTTGAAGTGTCCTATATGCCGGCAGCAGTTTTTGCATGATTTGCTTTTGAATAAATGAAAAGAGGTGGAGGATTTATGAACATAATACTACGTGTTTTGCTGGCTGTTTATGCATTTTTTCTTACAATAGCATCAATGTTTGCAATGCTTGTTACAATAAGGTCGGACATATTAACCGACACGTATACATATTTATATAATGAGGTATTGGCCAACAGGAATCCATCTATCGTCATGTTCATCATAGCCTCGATTTTTTTCTGCCTGAGTCTGACTTTCCTGCTTTCGGGCTTTAAGCCGGAGGGAGATAAAAAGGCGATTATCAAGTATAACAAAAACGGCGATATCAGGATTACTCTCAACTCAATTGAGAATATTGCACTGGCCACCTCCAGAAAGCTTTCGGGCATTCGTGATTCCAAGGCGTATGTTACCAAGGTTGGAGATAATGTAATCATTACTGTAAAGGCTATAGTTTTACCTGAGATAAATATTCCGCTTCTCTCCGAGGATATGCAGATCAAGGTCAAATCTTCGGTTGAAGAATGCACTGGGGTACAGGTTGAAAGTGTCAAGGTACTTATAGAAAGTATTTTCACCGGGTATAAGTCTTCTCGAGTGGAATAGCATCGAGTAGCATATGGAGGTATTTTATGGATAAGCAGAAACTATATGAAGTTTACAGGCTGCACAAGGGAGAAATCATAGGTGCGGCTATCGGACTTTCAATAGCTGTAATTGTATTGCTGCTGGGTGTGCTTAAAGCGTTGTTCGTTGTAATATGCGTGGTTTTTGGCTATTATATAGGTAAGAGGCTGTCACAGGACAAGGACTATATAAAAAATCTTCTGGACAGGATTCTGCCTCCGGGCACCTACAGGTAACCTTGAAGCTGCAAAAAATCAAATCAATAATGAATAGAAATACATAGGAGGAATTGTTAATGGGACGCCGTGCATCCAGGGAAGCTGCGATGAAACTGCTTTATCAGTTGGAAATTCAGAAGGATGATAGAAGTGAGCAAATTGAAACTGTTCTTGAAGATGGCAGCTTGACTGACAACGACAAGAAATATATAAGAAGCATTGTGGACGGTGTTGAGGAAAAAACTGCACTGCTTGACAGTATAATTGAAAAATATGCCATGGGCTGGAAAATAGGCCGGCTTTCCAAAATAGACCTGTCCGTGCTCCGTATAGGAATATATGAGATTTTATTCCGGGAGGACATACCCTTCAGTGTTTCGGTAAATGAGGCGGTTGAACTGGCGAAAAAATACAGCAATGAGGATGCAGGTGCTTTTGTAAATGGTCTTCTTGCAAAGGTTTCCAAGGACGATTCCGTGACTGAAGCGAAGCCCTGTGAGTCCGGTGATGCTTCAGATATTACTGAAGGGACGGATATCTTGGGAAAATAATCTTAATGATAAAACTGGTAATGTCGGTGAACCTGCATTATCTTTTTTTATATTTTAAGCAACTGAAATAATAACAGCATTTAGTAAATATTTGTGTTTGGCTTTTAAAATTACCAAAGTCAATTACGGTTCAGAGACTTCACTTTTAAGTGAATGCTACCTTCAGGTGATTATTGTTTTTAAGCTGACGTTGAACGTAGTTTGGGTTGCGTAGTTGCGGAAGCCGGAATGGAGTTTTAAGGTGAACAGGGTATTTTCAGTATCTGATATAAACAATTACATAAAACAGCTTGTTTCAAATGACGGAATACTGTCCGGCCTGTCGGTGCGGGGCGAAATATCAAATTTCAAGCACCACTATACAGGTCACATGTATTTTACCATAAAGGATGAAAACAGCGTTCTCAAGTGTGTCATGTTCAAGTCACAGGCAAGCCTGCTGAAGTTTGCACCACAAAACGGAAATAAGGTTATTGTTTCAGGTTATGTATCGGTCTTTGAGAGAGACGGCCAATATCAGCTTTATGCAAGCGACATGCAGCCGGACGGACTGGGTTCCCTTCATCTGGCGTTTGAACAGCTTAAAACCAGGCTTCAGGAGGAGGGACTGTTTGATGCTGCTATAAAGAAAAAGCTGCCGCTGCTGCCGCAAAGCATTGCAGTGGTCACCTCTTCAACAGGAGCTGTAATACGGGACATAATAAATGTTACATACAGAAGGCACAGCAGAATGAAGCTGGTTTTATACCCGGTTGCGGTGCAGGGAGCCCAGGCTGCCGGACAGGTGGCGTCCGCCATTGAAAATCTCAACAGGTACGGGCGGGTGGATGTGATAATAGTGGCCAGAGGCGGTGGCTCCCTTGAAGAGCTCTGGGCCTTCAACGAAGAGGTGGTGGCCAGAAGCATACATGCTTCAAAGATTCCTGTAATCTCGGCGGTTGGCCATGAGACGGACTTTACCATATGTGACTTTGTTGCCGATATGAGGGCTCCCACGCCGTCTGCCGCCGCCGAACTGGCGGTACCTGACCTGGAAGTACTGAGATACAAGCTTCAGAACTATAGTGTGAGAATGAAGGGTGCATTGGTCAAGAAACTGAACCTGTGTGAGACCCAGCTTCAGAAAATAAAGACCAGGCCTGTCTTTCAAAAGCCCTTCGACAGGCTGAATCAGTATCGATTGAAGCTTGATAATGACATAAAACACCTTTTCAGGAATAATGAAATGCTCACCAAGGACAAGAAGGCGCAGTTTGCACTGCTGGCAGGCAAGCTGGATGCCTTGAGTCCCTTGAAGATAATTGAGCGGGGCTACAGTGTGGTAAGGGATATGAACAGCAGTGTGGTCAGCAGCATAGCCCAGCTAAGCGCGGGAGACATGCTGGAAATAAGTCTTAAGGATGGAAAGGCAAACTGCAGCGTTATCTCTGCACATGAAGAGTCAATTACCAAGGGCTGAAACGCAGAGAAGTACAAATAAAAACGGAGGAGAATAGCTTGAAAGATACATGTTGTGTGTCAATGTGACTTTCAAGCAGCGAAAGCCACTGCGTGCCTTTCATTACTATTTGTGTACGTGCCATGCGCGTAGATGGGAGGTTAGCTTGAAAGTTACATGTGGCAAGTCAAAGTGGATTTCACGCAGCGAAAGCCACTGCGTGCCTTTCATTACTATTTGTGTACGCGCTATGCGCGTAGATGGGAGATAAATATGAAGCAAGAGCAGAATGTGCAAATGCAAATGAGCTTTGAAGAGGCTATCAGCCAGCTTGAGCAGATAGTTGCCAGGCTGGAAAAGGGTGAGGTTTCTCTTGAGGAATCCATCACAAATTTTCAAATGGGAATTGAATTATCCAGATATTGTGCGGGAAAGCTTGATGAGGCTGAAAAGAAAATATCCGTGCTGCTCCAGGACGAGGAGGGCAATTTTATAGAAAAGGATTTTGAAGCATGAATTTTAAGGAAAAGCAAATTTTTTATATTAAAATCATAGAAGAGAATCTGGCAAACTGTGTTGCTATTGACAACCCGTACTACGTCAGTCTGAAAGAGGCCATGCTGTACAGCCTGACGGCAGGCGGCAAAAGACTCAGACCAACCCTGGCACTTGCGGCAGCGGAAATATTGGGAACACAACCAGGGGAAGTGATTGCCTTTGCCTGTGCAATAGAAATGATTCATACTTATTCTCTCATACATGATGATTTGCCGGCCATGGACAATGATGACCTCCGCAGGGGAAAACCCACAAATCACAAGATGTTTGGTGAAGCCATGGCTATTCTGGCTGGAGACGCTTTGCTGAACCTGGCATATGAAACCATGCTGAAGGATGCTCTGGCAGGAAACAGTATGGCAAAGCTCAGGGCTATGGAGGCTGTGGCCGGATATGCCGGCGCCCGGGGAATGATAGGGGGCCAGGTGATAGATTTGCAGGCGGAAGGCAGAAGAGTGGACAGCCAGGAGCTGACAGCAATGCACAGACTGAAGACCGGAGCTCTTATAAAGGCACCGGTGGAAGCTGCTGCCATAATTTCCGGGGCCGGTGAAGAGCAGTTTGCTGCTCTGTCAAACTTTGCAGCTAATCTTGGTCTGGCCTTTCAAATCAAGGATGATATACTGGATGTTGAGGGTAGTATGGAGGAAATGGGCAAAAGGCCCGGAAGTGATGCCATCGGTGAAAAATCAACCTATGTTACTCTGTACGGACTTGACAAGTCAAAGCATATGCTGCAGGAGGTAACAGACGAAGGAATCGCCTTTTTGCAGGTATTCGGCAGCAGGGCGGATTTCCTGAGAGAACTGGCCTCCGCCCTGGTGAGCAGAGCAAATTAATATTTGGTTCAATATTCCCTTTGTAATTTAATGTATTCTATGTTATAATGTGTTCTCGATAGACAAAAAAACTGGTGGCGCAGTATTCTAGTCAGTACTCATGGTTCTGAAGACGGGCCTAAAAATCCGTTAAAGGGCACATCGATGAAGTTCCTTGTGTCGGCTTGCTACGCCCAGTGGTGGGCTGGTGCTGGGAGTTAAGGCTTAGGGGCGATCTGCAATGGCATGCGGGCGTTGACCCCTTTTCCGTGGAGACCCTTACTTGTGGTTGAAAAGTTAAGCTTCAGCAGCGAAATATTGCAGGCTGAACTTGCCACCTCGACTACGATTGGGGATTAAACCTGTTATGCGGTATTTTTTTATGCTGTGAACAGAGTAGCCTGCCTTGAGTGAAATTTGGTGGATAGTGGATCGGATGCCTGATGTATTGGCCGATATATTGGCATTATTGCTGTTTGAAACCTTTTTTGCAAAAGAGGCTAGGAATCATCTTGACTGTTGAGGAAAACTCCTAGACTGTTCTTTATGTAATTTGTTGGGGATTAAAGTGTGGACTAAGTGGTAATCAGGCCCCACCTGCGGTAACGCGGTGGTGATGCGGTTAAAGGGAAACCGCTGGTTTGGCGACATTCCAGTACGCGTTAGGGAAATCCTGCCTGACCTAAGCCGCAAAATTTACTCAATAGATTGCCACCTGTTTTTAATATGTCATAAGTGACAGCTGAAATGCTTACAGTGTTCGCCAGAACATCGTTGTAATATTTGGAGGATTGGTGTGGAAGATAATTATAAGCATCCAGCCGATGAACGCAAGGTCAAATTTAAATCTAATACGGTAAGCTCTAAAAAAGAAACAAGAGTATGGACACTCTTAATAACTGTGGTTACTTTCTTTATTTCCATCTTTATGTCTTTTTTCTCAAATCAGACAATCAAATATGCCTCAACAGTGGTTTCCTTTCTCATTGTTATCGGAATAATCATAATAAGCATATTGTTCGATCTCATAGGCACTGCCGCAACTGCCGCAGACGAGGCCCCTTTTCATTCCATGGCCTCCAGAAAGCTGTATGGCGCAAAGCAGGCTATAAGACTTATCAGAAATGCAGATAAGGTCTCGAATTTTTGCAATGATGTGGTGGGAGATATCTGTGGAGTAATAAGCGGTACGGCAGCGGCATATATTGTTTACAAGTTTTCGGGTGAAGGCAGCCAGATGGAAAACAGTATCTTCGGCCTGTCCATAACAGCCATGGTGGCATCGTTTACCGTGGGCGGAAAGGCACTGGGCAAATCGGTGGCTCTGCAGAACAGCAACTACATAATTTATAAGGTGGCGGTTGTTACACATTTTTTGTTTGGAAGGTTCAAATTTGTTAAAAGCAAGAAAAGATGGCATAATAAAAAGAATAAAATTAATAAAAGTAAAAGAACAAATGATGCTAAAGGAGAATAGCCGTGGGGTATTTGGAAGGTATAGACTCTCCAGATGATATAAAAAATTTAAGCTGTGAGGAATTAACTCTGCTTGCAGATGAAATAAGGGATTTTTTGATTAACAATGTATCTAAAACCGGAGGACATTTGGCCTCAAATCTTGGAGTTGTAGAGTTGACACTGGCCCTGCACAAAACATTTCAGACAGATGTGGACCAGGTAGTCTGGGATGTTGGCCACCAATCCTATGTACACAAGATCATAACCGGAAGGAAGGGACAGTTTGAAACCTTGAGAAAGCTGGAAGGGCTGTCCGGCTTCCCCAAAACCTGCGAAAGCAAGCATGATTGCTTCAATACCGGACACAGCAGTACCTCCATATCCGCTGCACTGGGTATAGCCCGTGCAAGAGATTTAAAGAAGGAGAACTACAGCGTCATTGCAGTAATCGGAGATGGGGCCATGACCGGAGGTATGGCCTACGAAGCTTTGAATGATGCAGGAAGGTCCACTACAAATTTTATAGTAATTCTAAATGATAACGAAATGTCCATAGCCCAAAATGTTGGAGCTATGTCAAAATATTTGAGCAAATTGCGGACGGACCCCTTTTACACCAAGACTAAAGAGGATATTGACAATTTTCTGAACAGGATGCCAAATTTCAGTAAAAAAGCCCGGCGCGCCATTTCAAAACTCAAGGGAACAGTAAAGTATATATTTACTCCCGGTGTTTTTTTTGAGCAGTTGGGATACAAGTATTACGGGCCGATTGAAGGACATAATATCGATGAAATCGAAAAGGCCCTAGTTGCCGCAAAGAAGATAAAGGGGCCCGTATTGGTGCATGTGAACACTCAAAAGGGAAAGGGGTATTCCTATGCAGAGGAGAGCCCTGACAGGTTTCACGGGATTGCCCCCTTCGAGGTGGAAACCGGTGAAACCTATGGGCAAAGTGCTCCCGATTATTCTGAAATATTCGGAAATGCCTTGTGTGAACTGGCGGCTTCCGATGAAAGGCTTGTTGCCATATCTGCGGCAATGGCCAAGGGAACAGGCTTGTTCAAGTTCAGCAGCCGGTTTCCTCATCGTTTTTTTGATGTGGGGATTGCGGAACAGCACGCCGTAACCTCGGCGGCAGGAATGGCGGCAAAAGGGTTGATTCCGGTTGTAGCCATATACTCCTCCTTTTTACAAAGGGCTTACGACCAGATAATACATGATGTGGCTACACAAAAGCTCCAGGTTGTTTTTGCCATAGACAGGGCAGGTATTGTAGGTGAAGACGGAGAGACACACCAGGGTGTTTTTGATTTGACCTATCTGAGCCATATTCCAAATCTTACGGTGATGGCACCCGCCGATTATTTTGAACTCAGGCAGATGCTGGATTATGCCGTAAACGGGCAGACGGGCCCCATAGCCATAAGGTATCCAAGAGGGCGGGGGAAGGAGTGTCTCGGAGAAGGCCTTCCCATCTCAGCAGGCAAAGGTTCTGTTGTACGAAAGGGTGAAAAGGTCTGTATTCTGGCGGTGGGAAGTATGGTGGAAACAGCACTCCAGGCCGCTGAAATACTTGGCAGGTCAAATATAAACCCACAGGTCATAAGCGCAAGGTTTGTAAAACCTGTAGATGAAGAATTAATACTTGATATTGCAGAAAAGTTTGATTATATTATCACTCTGGAAGACAATTGCAGTTTCGGCGGCTTCGGAAGCAGGGTACTTGAATTTGTCAACAGAAAGGGCTTGAAAAGCAACATTTGTATAATGGGTATGCCGGATGAATTCATTCCCCACGGTTCCAGAGCGGAACTGCTCAGGAAGCTGGGACTGGATGCGGAAGCTATTGCAGCTGATATTATAAGTAAAATAAAATAAAACCGGTTATCATTTAACTGACATGGAGGCTAATTTGGAAAAGGAAAGGCTTGATATACTTCTTGTAAACAAGGGCTTCTTTGACAGCCGAGAGAAAAGTAAGAGTGCTATTATGGCGGGAGTGGTATGGCTTGACGGTCAGAGGGAGGACAAGCCCGGAACCAGAGTCAACGTAGACAGCAGTATAGAAATAAAGGAAAATGCTAATCCCTTTGTAAGCAGAGGAGGACTAAAGCTGGCCAAGGCAATAGCTGAATTTCATATAGGTCTGGAGGGGAAAGTCTGCCTGGATATCGGCGCTTCTACCGGCGGCTTCACAGATTGCATGCTGAAAAACGGAGCAGAAAAAGTAGTGGCAATAGACGTGGGCTACGGACAGCTTGCCTGGGAGCTGAGGAATGACAGCCGGGTAATCTGCATGGAAAGAACGAATGTAAGATATGTGAAGCCTGAGGATATTGGCTTTTCCGCAGACTTCGCTTCCATAGACGTGTCCTTTATATCACTGGCAAAGGTGCTGCCTGCGGTACTGGGGCTGTTAAAGGACGAGGCTGAACTTGTGTGCCTTATCAAGCCGCAGTTTGAAGCCGGCAGGGAAAAGGTCGGGAAGCACGGTGTCGTAAGAGACAGAGGAGTACATAAGGAAGTTATCCTGAAGGTAGTGGATTTTGTACTGGAGAGGAAGCTTTACGTAAAGCGGCTTTCCTTTTCTCCTATAAAAGGGCCTGAAGGCAACATCGAATACCTGCTTTATATCTCAAAGAATGACGGAACTGCAGCCAGGGAGGAACTGGAGCAGATGGTGGAGGCTGTTGTAGGCAGTGCGCATGGTGAGCTTGGTGCAACATGATTTGTCTTTTTATCTGGATTTCTTTGCAAAAAGTGAGGGCTTTTGCTAAACTGTAAGGGTGTAGATAAAGATGGCATTTGGAGGGCAATATGAAAAACATCGGAATAATAACAAACAATGAAAAAGACATAGGATTTGCCTATACAAATATGCTCATGGAAAGTATAAGGAAATTCGGAGGACAGGCTGTTTTACCCACAAGTTCGGTAACCAGGGGCATGGAAGGACTGGAGGATGAGGTGGCTGAAATATGCGGCAAATGCGACCTGATTATTTGCCTGGGCGGTGACGGAACCTTTTTAAAAACCGCCAGAACCGCATATTTGTTTGATATACCTATTCTGGGGATAAACCTGGGCTCCCTTGGCTTTTTGACCGATATAGAAAAAGGTGAAATCGACAAGGCTGTGGAATGCATATTCCAAAACAATTTTGTCATTGAAGAGAGAATGATGCTCTCCTCAAAGATATATAAGGACGGAAAGCTGTTTGCACAGGATGTTTCAATAAATGATGTTTCCATATCCCGGGCGGGGATACTAAGAATACTGCATTTGAGTACCTATATTGACGATAACTTTTTTGATATGTTTCCGGGAGACGGTATAGTGGTTGCCACGCCTACAGGGTCCACAGCATATTCCATGTCGGCAGGGGGACCTATTGCAGAACCCACGGCCAAGCTTATAATAGTAACGCCCATTTGCCCCCACCTTTTGTATTCCAGGTCTTTCGTAGCCTCTGATGAACGGAAAATAAAAATATGTGTCTCAGACGGCTTTGAACATAAAGCACTGGCTACGGTGGACGGGCAGAAAAACTATGAAATAACCGGCGGAGACTATATTGAGATTGAAAAATCGGATGCTACAGTGAAAATACTGAAAATACAATCAAAAAATTTCTTTACAGTATTGAGAAACAAAATCTATGACAGGAAAGAGGAGTAAAGCGTGGAAAAAGCGAAGCAGGCATTTAGTCATACCTTGAGGAGCTTCGCTTTGCATAAGACTGCAAGCGCTTTCCTTCATAATTTTTGTCGCTGCATGGCAGCAGAATGGAGATTAGTATGAAATACAACAGGCATGCCAAGATTTTGGAGATAATTGAAAGCAACGTAATTGAAACACAGGAAGAGCTGGCAGAAAAGCTCAAGAATCAGGGCATGGATGTTACCCAGGCTACCGTATCCAGAGACATTAAGGATTTGAGGCTCATTAAGGTCATGTCTCCCGACGGCAGGTATAAATATGCAACCTTTTCACAGACGGAGAGCCAGGTATCAAACAGGCTTATTACAATTCTTACGGAAGCTTATGTTTCAAGTGACTATGCAAATAATATAGTAGTTGTCAAAACCCTGTCGGGAATGGCTCAGGCGGCGGCATCAGCCATTGACTCCCTTAAGTGGCAGGAGATTCTTGGAACAATTGCAGGGGATGATACACTTATTATGGTCTGCAGAGCAGAAAAAATTGCTGAAGAAATAGTAAATAAATTTTGCAAAATGATAGGAAAGTAATATTTCTCCTTGGATTAAAGCCATGCAAGCAATAGGAGGTTATTATGCTGACACAGCTTGATATTCAAAATATAGCACTTATTGACCGGTTGAGCCTTGAAATTGCACAGGGACTGAATGTATTGACAGGAGAGACAGGTGCCGGTAAATCAATTTTAATAGATTCCATAAATGCTGTTCTTGGCGAAAGAGTGTCAAAGGAGCTGATCAGGACCGGCAAGGATAAGGCGATTATTGAGGCGGTATTCCAATACAGTAATCCCGGAATAGACCATATCCTGGAGGAGGCAGGCATTGCTTCTGAGGATGGAAGCATAATTTTGTCAAGGGAAATAAGCCTGTCCGGGAAAAATACCTGCAGGGTTAATGGCAGATTGGTAAATGTGTCAATGCTGAAGCAAATCGGAGAGCTGCTTCTGGATATACATGGACAGCATGACAACCAGTCGCTTTTAAAAACCGAAACGCATATAGAGCTGCTGGATGCTTTTGGGGGGGCTGACGTAGAAGCTGTCAAAAGTGAATACCTGGAGCTTTATTCACAGTATAAAGCCATCAGATCAAGGCTGGGAGCCTTAGCAGGCGATAAGGGCGAGATGGCCAGGCGTATGGATATGCTGAATTTTCAAATTGATGAAATAACAAATGCAAAACTTAAGGCAGGAGAAGATGAAAAGCTGCTTGCAAAGCGTCAGATTCTGGCGCATTCCGAAAAAATAATGAATTCTGTTGTTAAGGCATACGAATTGCTCAGCGAAGGAAATGATTCGGGAAAGTCGGCCTTGTATAACTCAAACAAGGCCTTACAGGAGCTGTCTGCCATACTTAAATACGATTCTTTATTGAATGCCGTGTCTGAGAAGCTGGAATCCGTGATTTACCAGCTGGAGGATATATGTGATGACCTGCGGAACAGGCGTGAGGCCGATGAATTCAGTCCGGAGGAATTGACCTGCATTGATGAACGGCTGGATATCATTTCCCGGATGAAGAGAAAATACGGCGGGACTGTGGAAGCGGTACTGGAATTTCTGGAGGTCTCCCAAAAGGAATATGATGAACTGCTGCAGAGTGAGAGCTTGGTTGAAGAATTGAGCAAACAGCTGGCAGCGCTGGGGCAAAAGCTGCTTGAAAGTGCGGCCAGGCTCAATGCACAGAGGGGAAAGGCTGCAAGGGAGCTGGAAGAGAACGTCACAGCTGAGCTTGAAAACCTTGAAATGAAGAATTCCAGCTTCATGGTTCAGCTCTCTTACAACGAGACTGAAAGAAGCTTTACAAAGAATGGCTTGAATACTGCTGAATTCCTTATTTCCAGTAATGTGGGAGAACCTCTTAAGCCGCTGAGCAAAATAGCTTCGGGCGGTGAGATGTCCAGAATAATGCTGGCCATAAAAACAATTTTGGCAAATGTGGACCAAATCCCCACCTTGATTTTTGATGAAATTGATACGGGCATTAGCGGGAAGGCTGCTCAAAAAGTTGGAGAAAAGCTGTCCTACATATCTAAAACCCATCAGGTACTCTGTGTGACGCATCTGTCTCAGTTGGCATGTATGGCGGATAATCACCTGTATATTGAAAAGAGTTCAGATGGAGAAAGTACCCGCACTTCGGTGGGAAAATTGGACCATGAAGGCAGGGTTCAGGAAATTGCCAGGATTATCGGGGGCTCTGACATAACTGCTTTGGCTCTTAAGCACTCAGAGGAGCTTATAGAGGCTGCGGAGCTGTTCAAAAGAAAAAATTAGTAGTTATTCATTATTTTAAAAGTGTTGTGCTGAGGTTAAAGATTAACTCCATAGTAATTGACATTGGGACAACACTTTCTTTTCAAAAAAATGGTTATTCAATTTTGCTTCCAAATAAAAATCATGTACATTATTATATGATTTTTATTTGCTTAATCGTTTCTTTTTCAAAATACATAAAATTCTATTAACAATTTTCAAAGTCTGAATTATATAATATCTGCTTGATTTTTCAGCATTTTCATTTTGAAGATTTAAAAACTTCAATTCACCTTGTTTTGAGTTTTAATTACCTGCCATGTTTTATTTTACTTGAATAATAAAAATCTATAAAGGTTAACTTATGATTATGATTGCAAGGTCACGCACACGTAAAATTGCGTGGCTTTGTTCTCATTGGAATAATATGCGAAAAAGAAGCAAGCAGCCAGAAAACGGTATTTTATTTATCAGGAGCGTGATTAAATGCACTATTTAAAATCCAATAAAAAAAAGCTGTTTGTATTACTATTTGTCTGCTTTTGCGTGGTTACACTAAGCTATTTGCAGGCATTTTCCGTTATACCTGAAAGATTGACGCTGTTGGAAGGCGAAGAATATATTTACAATTTTAAAAGTCTTTACTTTGTAAATATAAAAGCTGACAACAGGGAGGTTTTAAAACTGAATAACAACAGTATCAAGGCAAGCGGCAATTACCTGGAACTGATATCTCCTCTGGCCTTCAAAACCCAGAAAAAAGGCACCGTCAGGTTGAATTTTAAAGCCTTTGGGGTAATTCCGCTTAAGACCATGCAGGTTGATATTATTCCAAGTAAAAAGCTAGCGGCATGCGGCAATACTGTAGGTGTAAAGATAAAAATGGACGGTATACTGGTAATCGGAGTCAGTGAAGTAGATGCTCAAAACGGAATGAGGGCAGCTCCGGCAAAGGACGGCGGGATAAAGGCAGGTGACATCATCTATGAAATAAACAGTAAGAAGCTGAACGACATACGGGATATGATCAAGCAGATTGACAGCAGTAAGGGCGGTAAGCTGGATATAAAGTATAAAAGGGCAGATACGGTTTATACCACCACAATAGCTCCCGTTGAAGGTGTCAATGACAGAAAATATCATATTGGCCTTTGGGTAAGGGACAGTACTGCGGGAATAGGCACCCTAACCTTTTATGACCCGGAAACGGGGAATTTCGGAGCCCTGGGACACGGAATCACAGATGTGGACACCGGCATGCTGATGCCTGTAAGCAGCGGAGAGGTGCTGGAGTCAAATATCATAGCCATAAAGAAGGGGGAGCAGGGAACTCCTGGTGAGCTAAAGGGAATATTTATGGAAAACAAGCCTCCTATGGGTAATATCTTTAAAAACGATGATTTTGGAATATATGGAAAGGTATTCGAAAATCACAGGCTTATAAAACAAAGATTATATCCCATTGGAATAAGGGGGCAGGTAAAAGTAGGACCTGCTACAATACTTTCAAATATTGAAGGCAATGAAATTCAGGAATTCAGTATTTATATTGAAAAGGTTGCAAGGCAATCCTTTAGCGGGCCAAAGGGAATGGTAATAAGAGTGACCGATAAAAGACTCCTGAATTCAACCGGAGGAATAGTTCAGGGGATGTCCGGAAGCCCTATAATACAAAATGGTAAATTAATAGGTGCGGTAACTCATGTCCTTGTTAATGATCCATCCAGAGGCTACGGCATATTTATCGAATGGATGCTTAAAAATATCAATGAAAAGACAACGGCTTTCGGGGGAGAGCTTAGAGCAGGCTAATAAATTAAGCTGAATCTGCCAAGAAATTTCTGGTAGATTCAGTTTAATTATTAAAATTCTGGGTATTAATTAACAGTATGTCTTTTCATATTTATTTTATTTTGGGCAATAATTCAAGTTTTTTTAATTTATATTATTATTTTATAATATAGAGAAATATGGTAGTATTAAGGCGTAGACAGTGAATTTTGTTTTTGCAAATGAATAATTGACTTAGGCAATTAGTGTAAAAAACTTGAAATTATGTCGAGTTCAAAATATAATAGATGCATGACATATTTTGGAAAAATAAAAACTTGGGGGGTTATGGTGTGAGTAGTAAAAAAATTAATGTTCTTATTGCAGACGATAATAGGGAGTTCGGCGATATCTTATGTGAATATCTGTCAAACCAAAATGACATTGAAGTAGTCGGTCTGGCAAGGGACGGTTTTGAAGCAGTTGATTTGATTCTTCAGAATACTCCCGATATCGCAATTCTTGACATTATTATGCCGCATCTTGATGGTCTGGGAGTACTAGAGAAAATCGCAACATCCAACATGGATAAGAAACCATTGTTCATTGTCTTATCAGCCGTTGGACAGGATAAGATCACACAGCGTGCTCTTGCGTTAGGTGCTGAATACTATATTGTTAAGCCTTTCGACATGGATGTATTGGTTAACAGAATACGTCAGCTAAAAGACAGTTCTTATGTTCCATCTGTTTCAACATCCATATCTTCATCTATTTCTGTACATAAAAACGATATGTTTACAGAAAGAAAACCGGTACATATTGCAAATGCATCCAGAAACCTGGAAGTAGAAGTTACAAATATCATGCACGAAATCGGGGTACCAGCTCATATTAAAGGCTATCAGTATTTGAGAGATGCCATAATGATGGTTGTAAAGGATTTGGATGTCATAAATTCTATAACCAAGCTTTTGTACCCAAGCATAGCAAAAGAATATAACACAACTCCAAGCAGAGTAGAGAGAGCCATTCGTCATGCTATAGAGGTTGCGTGGAGCAGAGGTCAGGTTGATGCCATTGACGCTTTGTTCGGATATACTGTAAATATCGGAAAGGGCAAGCCCACAAACTCCGAATTTATAGCAATGATAGCAGACAAACTGAGATTGGAATTGAAGGTCGGGTAAGAAATAGATAAATTTTGTCGGGATAAATAATTTTTAAAACAAGCTCCTGGGATTATAGATAAACGCAAATGTTTAATTATAATTCAAGGAGTTTTTCTTATTTATTAATTTTTTAATAACATTTTATTTTTTATATTTTATTTTGGGGTACTATTGTTATAATAAAGTTATTAACAAAACCAATTACGGTTTTAAGGAGCCTTTATGAATAACAAAAGTAAAGTATTAATAGTTGATGATGACAGGAATATTTGTGAGCTGATCGGACTATACCTTCAGAAGGAAGGGTTTGAGGTTCTATATGCATATAACGGATTAAATGCCGTTGAGACCTTTAAAATGCAGACTCCCAGCCTGGTTGTGCTGGATATTATGCTGCCGGGTATTGATGGCTGGCAGGTATGCAGAGAAATCAGAAAAGTCAGTTCAATACCTATTATCATGCTCACAGCAAAGGGAGAAACCTTCGACAAGGTGCTGGGGCTTGAACTGGGTGCTGATGACTACATGGTTAAGCCCTTTGAGCCAAAGGAGCTTGTAGCCAGGATAAAGGCCGTGCTCAGAAGGTATGAGCACAAGGATGTGGATACGCAGGAGGTGGTATTCCCCAACCTCATAGTAAACAAGAGCAATTACACCATCAGACTGAAGGGCAACCTAATAGAACTGCCTCCCAAGGAACTGGAGCTTTTGTTCTTTCTGGCCTCAAACCCAAACAAGGTATTTACCAGGGAGCAGCTTCTGGAGCACGTTTGGGGGTTTGATTTCTATGGTGACTCCAGGACGGTGGATGTCCATGTGAAAAGGGTAAGGGAAAAGATTGATCTTGAAGGTCAGCCCTGGCAGTTGAAAACAGTGTGGGGCGTGGGTTATAAGTTTGAGGTGAAATGACGGGATGCCAAAATTAAAATTTAAAAAAACAATTTTTAAAAAACTTGTGACTATATTTATAGGCCTGCTCCTTCTAAGCTATATTGTTACAGGTGGTTTCCTGTACTACTTTTTAAATGATTATTCTACAAAAGAGAAGGTTGAAACCCTGAAACAGGCAGCAGTCAACATTAAGAGCAACTTTATCCTCTTTCTGAACAACAGGGATGATGTTCTGGTTCAGCAGTGGTTTAAAACAATTCTCAGCCAGACCAGCGGCTACAGCAACTCAATCATCTGGATTGTCAACGGAAAGGGGCAGGTGGTCTTTTGCTATCCCAGCTGGGCAGAGGAGGCTCTGGCCAAATACAAGGATGAGAGTAATATTATTCAGCTGCCTGACACCAAGATGTACGAAGACGTAATGAAAAACGGAGGCACCACCATTCAGAATATTGGCAATTTTTACGGTATCTTTAATGATGAGGCATTTAAAGAGTTGGGCAATTCCTGGCTTTCTATTCAAGTCCCCTTTCAGGTGATACCCAGTAATGGCAAGCAACAGACCATTGCAGGTATTTATCTGCACACACCAATGCCTGAAATACAAAGACTCAGGACAAAAGTATTCCAGTTGTTTGTCTGGTCGGGAGGAGTTGCAATTTTCTTTGCTATTGTGATGGTTTACGTTTTCTCCCTCAGATTTACAAAACCCCTGAAGCAAATAAACAATGCAGCCAAAATCATAGCAGCCGGCGAGTTCAGAAACAGGCTCTCGGTAAAAAACAAGGATGAGATAGGACAGCTTGCCAGCAGCTTCAACCAAATGGCGGATGATCTTCAAAAGCTGGAGGAAATGCGCAGGGGCTTCATTGCCAACGTATCCCACGAGCTGAGAACACCCATGACCTCAATCCGCGGTTTTATTGAGGGAATACTCGATGGTACCATACCGGACGAAAAGCACGAGGATTATCTGTTGATTGTCAGAGATGAGATAAACCGACTCAACAGGCTAGTAAATGACCTGCTGGATTTGGCAAAAATGGAGGCGGGAGAACTCAAGCTGAATATTAAGCCCTTTGATGTGAATGAACTAATCCGACTGTGCGTCATAAAAAATGAAACCCTCATAACCTCTAAAAATCTTGAGATAGAAGCAAATTTTGACTCTGAGAATCTGCTGGTAACAGGTGACAAGGATTCAATCGAAAGAGTTGTAATAAATCTGCTGCATAATGCGGTTAAATTTTCAAATGAAAACGGGAAAATTATTTTAGAAACTGTAAAGAATAAAGATAAGGTTTTGATTTCAGTAAAGGATGAGGGCATCGGTATTGATGAAAATGAGCAGAAAAGAATCTGGGACAGATTTTTCAAGTCGGACAAATCCAGAGGAAAGGATAAAACCGGTACCGGTCTTGGGCTGGCAATCGTAAAGAACATCATTAATGAGCACAAACAGGAAATCTGGGTGGAAAGCGAAATAGGAGCAGGAACTAAATTTACTTTCAGCATGGACATTTATAAATATAATATAGAAGATTAACACTTTGTTCATAGTTTTTTAAAATAACACAATTAAAATATAAATATATTGTTGAGAAAGGGGACTTTTCAATGTTTGACGATAAAAATGAAAAAAATGATGTAACAGCAGAACTTAATAACATACTGAATAATCTGGAAGAAAACGAGGTTAAAGTTTCGCAGGATGAAAACAGTTCTGATATATATAAGTCCGAGACCGAAGCAGATTCCGCTGCAAATTCTGCAGCAGATTCCGCAGCAAATTCCGCAGAAGAGGTTGAAACAGCCGCTCAAGCAGCTGATATTTCAAATGCCACGGCCCCTGAAAGCTTAAATTCGGACAGTGACCATAAATCAGAAGACTTTACTGCAGATTCAGGAGAAACAACCGATGCTGACGGCTTGGAGGCCACCCGGCCATTTGCGGCACCCGACGGCAGTAGGGGTTTTACGCCTCATACTGACAGGGGGCAGCAGAGCAATTTTCCAGGCAGCAGGCCGTTCAATGCACCAAGCAATATGAATGAGACACAGAGGGTCTGGCCGGTGAATAACAATCCCCAGGGAAATATCCACCCTCAGAATATTCAGAATATGGGCGGTCAAAACTATAACAACTATTATCGTGAAAACTACAAGAACACCCAAAAGAAATCAGAGGCATGGAAGTATGTTTTGGTATCCATTGTCAGTTCGATTATTGGGGGAGCAATACTTACGGTAATGCTGCTGGGTGTAGCACCCATGATTCAGCCTGAGCTCAAGAGCTTTTTTGGAAGCGGCCTGACAGACAGTGCCAGGAATTCTCAAACACCTTCGGGAGAACTCAAAAGAGTAGAGATAGTTCAGACCTCCGAATCGGCTGTAACAAGTGTGGCTGAAAAAGTGGGACCTTCTGTCGTAGGCATAAGAACCACGTATCAGAATGCAAACGATTTGTTCGGTGTGCAATCCGCGGGCGGGGAGGGTTCAGGTATAATTATCAGCTCCGACGGCTACATTCTGACAAACCACCATGTTATTGAAAACGCTCTGAACGATAGAACCAGAAAAGTTCAGCTTGGAGCGAAGATAGAAGTGTTCCTTCCAAACAAGATTGACAAGGCATATACAGCTGAAGTCAAAGGCTATGATTCCAAGACGGATCTGGCAGTGCTGAAAATAAATGAGAAGAATCTAAACGCAGTGGAATTTGGGAATTCTGATGACCTGAAGATAGGGGAGCCAGCCATTGCCATAGGAAATCCAGGCGGTTTGGAATACATGGGCTCTGTTACCCAGGGGGTGATCAGCGGCTTAAACAGAACTGTTCAACTGGATGGGGGGAGAAAAATAAAGCTTGTCCAGACAGATGCTGCCATAAATCCCGGAAACAGCGGCGGTGCACTGGTAAATATCAAGGGTCAGCTGATTGGGGTAAATACTGTCAAAATGGTTGCTACAGGTTTTGAAGGACTTGGCTTTGCTATTCCCGTAAATGATGCAAAGAGGATATCAGATGAATTGATAAAAAACACCTATATACCAAAGCCTTATCTTGGTATAACCGTAGATCAGAGATACACTGAAGATTTTGCCAAAGACAATAAAATGCCCATGGGTGTATACGTGTCAGATGTAGAATTGCTGGGAGCTGCTGAAAAAGCGGGTATTCAGGCAGGAGACGTAATAACCAAGTTCGCGGGTAAGACTATAAAGTCCTTTGCAGAGCTTGAAGACGAGAAAAACAGGCATAAGCCTGGAGATACTGTTTCTGTAGAAATATACAGGGAAGGCAGTACAAAGACATTTCAGGTAAAGCTTGGAGAAACAAAATAACGCTTCGGAATAAAAATTCTGATTCAGATGAATGATATAATCAGGGCCCATATTACGGTGATTTTAAAAAAATAGCCGGAAATGGGCCTTTTCCATTTTTGGTGAGTTCATGCCCAGGCCGGGTTACAAAGTCAATCACGCAATTAATTATTAATTTTATATTGCTAATATTGGCAAAACACTTTAAAATTAATATGTGGTAATATATACTATATTTTTGCTGACTTAATGGAGGGATACATGAACTTTTTTAAGTATTATTCCCATATTACCAAATTGGTGGTAGGAATAATAGCGATACCCCTGTTTCTCTATGGTATATATAAAGAAGCTGCCAGCTTTTTGTATTTGAGTTTTATTATGGGTGTTGTTATTTTACTGCTAGATTTAGTTGATTTTGGTATTTTGATGCTGAGAAGGAATGCAAAAGCCAAGAAGATTTTAAGCAAATATACCGGAATTTTTAATATACATAGACGATTTTCTTACCCCGGAAATGAAAGAAACGCTTTGAAAACTTTCAAGCTGTTGGTGGAAAAGCAGAATGAACTTGAGGTTTTAAGAGTAACATCTGAAAAATTTAATTCAACAATAGATATGGGACATATAGTTGAGTATGTTTTCGATGTTTTCAGGAAATTTACCAGTTGTGACAGATGTCTTATTTGTTTTAAGGATATAAATTCTCCAGAAATTTATTGTAAATTTGAGATGGGGAATTCTTTTAATGAGGTTGGAAAACTGTTTGACGCTGATTCTGTTGTTACAAAATGCTTTACATCAAATTCCATTGTGGTTAATACCAGTATTTTCATAAAAAGAAGGGGAGTATACGGAGATAAGCTTGCAATTCCCCTGAGCATTTCCGATGAACAGTTAGGTGTAATTTTTATTGAAACACCGGTTAAAAATTCCTTTAAAAAAGTTAATCTATCATTTTTGAAAAGTATTGCAAATTATGCTGCTGTTGCTATGAACAAGTCTCAGCTTTTTAACGATGTTTACAATCAGAAACAGGAAATAGAAGCCCTTTATGAAGAAACAGCCGCAGTTAATGATGATTTAAACGACAACATAAATAATCTGAATTATGCAAAGGAAGAGCTGAAGCTGAAAAACGAGGAGCTGTTGAGGTACTCGGACAGCTTGAATACAGGTTATATCCAGACAGTAATGTCCCTGGTAAATGCCATTGAGGCAAAGGACTCTTATACAAGCGGGCATTGTCAGCGAGTAATGGAAATCTCCTGTGAAATAGCTGCAAATTTGAATCTTGATGAAGATGTTATTCAGGATTTGAGATATGCCGCCATCTTACATGATATTGGAAAGATAGGCATATCTGCAGCTATCCTGAACAAAACGGACAAGCTTACTGACCAGGAATACGAAGAAATCAAAAAGCATCCTCAGATTTCCTATAATATTCTTAAGAATGTAGAGTTTTTAGGCAGGGGTCTAGACGCCATACTTGAGCACCATGAAAAATACAACGGCAGCGGATATCCCAACAACCTGAAGGGAGAGGAAATAAGCTTATTGGGCAGAATATTATGTATAGCCGATGCTTTTGATGCAATGACCAGTGACAGGACATACCGTAAAGGAATGACTATGGAACTTGCCATAAATGAAATAGAACGCTGCAAGGGAATTCAATTTGATCCGGAAATTTCAGATGTATTTATTAAGATGATACGAGAATTGGTTTAAGTAATTATTTGGAGGTAATAAGTGAAAGCTAATCATACAAAGTTAAATGTTCTTTTTGTTTCAGCGGAAGTGGACCCATTTGCAAAAACCGGGGGCTTGGCTGATGTAGCTGGCTCCCTGCCAAAGGAATTAACTCTGCTGGGCCACGACGTCAGAGTTGTAATGCCCCGGTATGGCTTTATTAAACAGGAAATGGAGTATGTTTGCGATTTTCCTGTGGAGATGGGCAGCAGGAGGGAAACCTGCGTAATAAAGCAGGGCAGCCTTTCGGAAAGTGAAGAAAGGCCAATACCTGTATATTTTATTGAAAATCATCACTATTTTAACAGAGAGGGTATCTACTGCTACCATGATGATGCCCAGAGATTCATACTGATGTGCAAGGCAGCTTTGGAAATGCTGCGGTATATGGATTTCAAGCCTGATATCATTCATTGCAACGATTGGCACACTGGCCCCATATGTCTGCTGCTCAAGGAAAAATACTGCAAAATGGAAGAATATAGACATATATCAACTGTTTACACTATTCATAACCTGGAATATCAGGGAAACTTCGGACGGGAAGTGACAGAATATCTCAACCTGGAGGAAGGGTATTTCACATCCCATAAGGCGGAATTCTACGGGATGTTCAGTTTTATGAAGTGCGGATTGATCTATTCGGACATTATCAATACGGTCAGCAAGCAATACGCAAGGGAGATATTGACCTCTTCCTACGGCGAAAGAATGGAAGGCGTACTGACAGCCAGAAAAAATGATTTGTTCGGGATTGTTAACGGTATTTCATATGAGGAGTTTGACCCTGAAAAAGATAAATGTCTTCATGTGAACTATGGCAAAGCAAATCTCCAGTTAAAAACGGAAAATAAGACAGCTTTGCAAAAAGAATTGGGTCTTAAGGTCAGCAAGTCGCCCCTGCTGGGGGTAGTCACCAGGCTGACGGGGCAAAAGGGGCTTGAGCTGCTCATAGGCTGTATTGAAGAGCTTATAGAAAAGGAAAATGTTCAATTGGCTGTTTTAGGCCTGGGTGATGAATATTACTATGAAAATTTTTCACGGCTGAAGGCTAAATACCCGCAAAATGTTGCAGCGGTATATGAGTTTAATACCGACCTTGCCAAAAGGATATATTCCGGCTGTGACATGTTTGTGATGCCGTCCAGATTTGAGCCTTGCGGTCTGGGACAGATTATAAGCCTCAGGTATGGTACTATTCCGGTGGTCAGGGCTACAGGCGGACTGGCAGAAACCATAATTGACATTGATACTGATAAAGAGCAGGGAAACGGCTTTTCTTTTGAAGAGTTTTCTGTGAGAGAATTTAAAAAGACACTGGAAAGGGCTTTGGCGGTTTTTAACAGTGCTCCTGATATCTGGAAGAATTTGATAGAGCGGGCACTTGACTCTGATTTTTCCTGGAAGAAGCCTTGCAAAGCCTATTTGGATTTGTATTATCGTGCTGCAGGCAGAAAGGCAGAAAAAGGTTGTATAGAATGAATAAAAAGGACAAAGTTATAAACATACTTGAAATATTTGACCAGCTATACCCCGGTGCAGAGTGTTCCCTGGAATACGAGACTCCCTTGCAATTGCTGATATCAACGCAGTTAGCCGCTCAGTGCACTGATGCAAGGGTTAACATTGTTTCAAAGGAGCTGTATAAAAAATACAGGGGAGCGGAGGATTTTGCAAATGCCGAACTGGCTGAGCTGGAACAGGACATAAAACCAACAGGCTTTTACAGAAACAAGGCAAAGAACATAATCGCCTGCTGCAAACAGTTGCTGGAAAAGCATCAGGGCGAAATTCCGGACAATATGGAAGACCTGCTTAAGCTGCCGGGGGTTGGTAGAAAGACCGCAAATCTTGTGCTATATGAGATTTATGGCATCCAGGGTGTTGTAGTTGATACACATGCAAAAAGGCTGACAAACCATATTGGGCTGACTAAAAATCAGGACCCGGAGAAGATAGAATATGATTTGCAAAAAATAGTGCCAAAGGAAAGGTGGGCTGATTTTTGCCACAAGCTGGTATTTCACGGCAGAGCAGTTTGCAACGCAAGAAAGCCTGATTGTGAAAATTGTAGGATTAGCAGCTTTTGTGATTACTATATTAAGAAACAAGGGTAAAAACTACTATTAAAGTGGGGATGGGCATGCCAAAAAAACCTAAACAAGTGAAAAAGGTAGATACAAAAGAGAGCTATAATCCCGATGAGCTCATATTTGCTTTGGATATAGGCACAAGATCTGTCGTCGGTATAGTCGGATTGTACGAAAATGAATATTTCAAGGTGGCAGCAGCGGAGGTATACGAGCACAAAAGCCGTGCCATGCTGGACGGTCAGATCCATGACATAGGCAAGGTGGCGGAGGTGGTGAGCGAGGTTAGGGCCAGACTTGAAGCTGCTCTGGATTTGAAGTTGACAAAAGTGGCTATTGCTGCCGCTGGAAGAGTCTTGAAAACCAGCCAGGCCAGGCTGGAATATGAAATTGAGCAGGGAAGAGAGATAACTGCTGATATAGTAGGCAGCATGGAGGTAGATGCAATTCAGAATGCTCAGGTTCAACTGGACAGCCAATTATCAGGAGAGGACAAGGTGCCCTTCTATTGTGTGGGCTACAGTGTAATCAACTATTATCTTAACGGATATGTGATTTCATCCCTTATAGGGCATAAGGGCAAAAAGATAGGTGTTGAAGTTCTGGCGACCTTCTTGCCCCATGTGGTGGTGGACAGTCTGTATACCGTTATGGAGAAGGTGGGACTTAAGGTAGCCGGCCTCACGCTGGAGCCCATTGCAGCAATAAGCGTTACCATACCCAAGGATTTGAGGCTTTTAAATCTGGTGCTGGTGGATATTGGTGCAGGCACCTCGGATATAGCAATAACCAAGGATGGGTCGGTTGTTGCATACGGCATGGTTCCCATAGCCGGTGATGAAATAACTGAAAAAATTGCTCAGGAATATCTGGTTGACTTTAATTCTGCGGAAAAAATAAAGCTGGCAATTACTTCGGGTAATAGCTCCATAAAATATACGGATATTTTGGGAAAGAAAAGGGAAATCAGCAGCAAGCAGGCCCTGGAAGTGCTTCAGCCTTCCATAGATTTGCTTGCCTTCAGCATCAGTGACAAGATTATGGAGTTCAATCAAAAGCCGCCAAATGCCGTATTCCTCATTGGTGGGGGCAGCCAGGTGCCGGGGCTCACGGGAAGAATCGCCGAGAGATTGGGTATAAACCCTGAGAGGGTGGCAGTGCGGGGCAGAGATGTGATACAAAATATAAAAACAAAAATCAGAAAGTTGTCCGGTCCTGAGTCAATTACTCCCTTTGGAATTGCAATGATGGCCTATTCCAATAAAGGTCAGGACTTTTTGTCGGTAACTGTAAACGGAGAAAAAATACAGCTGCTGAACTCAAAAAAATTAACTGTTGCCGATTCCCTCATATTGGTAGGCTATGATGCGGACAAACTCATAGGAAGATCCGGGAAGCCATTAAAGTTTGCTCTCAATGGAAACCCTATGTTCATAAAAGGAGAGCATGGAATGGCTGCGGAAATACTTGTAAACGGCTCTCCTGCCAGTCTTGAAACAAGTATCGGCGTTGGGGACAATATTACGGTAAATCCGGCAGTTAACGGAGGTAATGCCCAAAAGAGCACAAGTGATTACACCGTAAATCCTGATGGACTTGAGATATTTTTAGATGATGATAATCTTAAGCTGGTTCCGCAGATTACGGTAAACGGAGAGGAAAAAAGCGCCCACTGTCGTATAAGCGACGGTGACAATATACTCATAAAGGAAATTTTCAAGCTGGGTCAGCTGGTTACCGAATTCAACCTTGATTTGGACGGAAGCATACTTGAGGTAAATGGCCGGCAGGTGGACATGGAATATTACCTTCTGCAGAACGACAGAATATGGCTGAAAAAACAAGAAAGCCAGTCACAGCCACCGCCTGACATCATTGACAGTCCCCAGCAACTGCATTGGGAGCCCCAGGCAGTTCCGGTGGAAGCAGGAGGATTTACAATAACTGTAAATGGTGAGAGGGTAAGGCTGGAAGACGGTAAGCAATACATTTTTGTTGACGTTTTCAGCTATATAAATTTTGATTTGACCTTGCCAAAGGGAAACATTGTACTTAAATTGAACGGAAGATTAGCGAATTTTACCGACAGTGTAATGCCGGGAGATATTATTGAAATATACTGGGAGAAATTTAAAATATAGTATTGTAAGTGTTTAGCTTCCGGCTGATCGTGGAGGAAATATGAATAAGCTTTTGAGATTTGAAAAGGTTTTGGTTGACCTTTGCTGGATATTTATTGTATTGCTCATAACCGGCTATGTTATACGGGATATTTTTAATCTGGAGTCTGTTTTTTTGGTAAAGCAGGGCTTAGCCTTGAATATTGTCATACTGCTGTTATTTTTATTCAATGTTATTAAGACAACCCTTGTCAACAATTCAGAACGATATTCGGAAAAGGCATTTATCACCTTCCGATATATAGAAGTAGGCGTTTTGTCGCTGTTTACCATGAATGTTTACATTGGGATTGAGTCCTTGGTCATGCTGATTCCCCTTGTATTTTTGGCACTGCACAAAGGCTTCAGGGCAGGCTGTCTGCTTTTATGCTATAGCGCCCTGTTCAAGACCGGCTATCTTTTATGGGATTTCTTCTGGTATAAGGAGTCAAATCTGACTTTTGGAATTTTAACCTACAATCTGTTCAAGGTAGTCTGCATGTATTTTGTGCTTGTTGCAATTGTTAAAATCAGTCTGTCGGTTTATAACAGCAGTATTAAGAATGAGGTTGAGAACGCAAGGCTTGTTATTGAACTGGGTGAAAAGTATGAACAGCTTGAAGTGGCACAGGAGGAGATTCAAAATCAGTATGACAAGCTTATGGATACAAACCGGAAGCTTCAGGATACCAACAGGCGTCTGACGTCAAGCATAGCCGAGTTTTATACCCTTCAGCAGATAAGTGAGGCCATTGGCTCAATACTTGACATAAACGATCTGTTGAACTTTGTAAATGATGTAATAATAGGTGTAATGGGAGTAAACTATTCAACCATTGTTTTGCTGGATCATAGGGAAGGCAGACTAAAGGTTCATTTCACAAACATTCAGAATAAGAAGGACCTGGCAATATTAAATGATAACATAAATTGCAGGCTTCTTGTTGATATGCTTGAAAATGAGAAGCCCATTATGGAAAATAATGTAGTCCCGGATAAATTTGATTTTATCAGGTCCAGGGAGGTTGGGTCATTTATATGCCTGCCCCTGAGCTCAAAGTCGAGAAAGTTCGGACTTACACTAATAGAGCACAAAAACAGCAATACCTTTGATGAGGACAACCTGCGGCTTTTGACCACAATTGGTAAGCAGGTGAGTATGGCTATAGAAAATGCCGAACTGTATGCAAACCTCCAGGAACTGGCAACCATAGACGGACTCACTGGTGTTTACAACAGAGTGTATTTCCATAAAAAATTTGAGGAAGAGTTCAATGCTGCAAGAACCCTTGGTTACGACCTGGCTCTTGTTATACTGGATATTGACAAATTTAAGAAATTTAACGATACATACGGCCATCTTTTTGGAGATGTTGTCCTTAAAAGTGTTGCTCAAACAGTGAAAAACAATATTAAGTCCACCGACACAATCGCCAGATTCGGAGGTGAGGAGTTTGTTATAATCCTCCCCCGCATGTCAGCAAGGGATGCCTATGAGAAAGTAGAGGAGTTAAGGATTAAAATAGCAAATAACATTATTAAGGATAACGTGATTCTGGCTTCGGTTACTGCAAGCTTTGGCATATCAAGCTTCCCGGATATTTCAGCAAATCAGGTGGAGCTTATAAGGGATGCGGACAATGCTCTGTACTATGCCAAGGAGAACGGAAGGAATTGTGTTAAGCTGGCCAAATGCTGTGATAAATAAAGGTTTTTGCTATTTTACACTAAAGGATTCTACCATCTTCCAGAACATGTCATAATCGTTTTGACCATAATTCTTTTCCGGAATATAGAAACTGATTCTATAAAACTTTTTGCCTTTTGTGAGAAAGACCTCAAGGTTCTTGTATTTTTCATTGGCGCTTTCCATGGTGTATTCCCAGAAGTAGCCGTCCAGGCCATTTATTTTGATTTTTCTGGAGGTGAAATTTATAAATTCATTCATTGCCGCTTCCTGAGAGGCTTCAAGGAACTTCTCCAGAGAGTAGGGCATGCTCCACACCTGCACAAAGCCATAGAACTTTTTATCCTCTCTGTTCTGAAAATCTATGTGGTAAAGTATTTCGCTGCCTTGAAAAACCTGCTGATCCAGCTTGAACAGTGAGGGGTAGCTGAACTGAAACCCTTCTTCGGGGGACTTGAAATCCACAAAATTCTTATAGTTGCTGTTGCTTGCCTGTATGTAGGGTGATGCATCCTCGTATTTGGAGTAAATGTTCCTGATGCGCATGCTGGCTGGATAAGTCAGGGAGATATTACTGTTGACGCATATGGTATAGTTTACACTGCTGTCATAAAGCCTGCTTGCCCCTATAAGCAACAAGGCCCATAAAAGCACGATTGCCGCAGCTATCATCAATTTACGTCTGTAGTTGGTAACAATAATTATATTCATGTATACTTCTCCCGCTGATATTGTTAATACTTGTACTATAATATTTATTCGGAAGTTATGAAAAATAGACAGTTAAAAGTAAAGAATTTTTTAATAATTATCACGAAAACAAAATTTGGAGAATATGATATTTAGTGAGGAGCCATTTTGGGGGGAGTGTAGGATTAATGAAAATAGTAGTTGTTAAGATGCCTAAATTTTTCGGAAACATATTAAAAAGGGTTTTTAAAATTGGCTGAGGTTACCGGGGGTCATAAATGAACAATTCAGCAATTTCAGCTATATGACGAGAAATATTAAGCAACAGTTACGAGCAAAGTCTTTAAGATAGTAAAGATAAAAAAATAAAAAAGCGTATACACGCTTTTTTATTTTAAATGATTAACGTAATCAAATTAGATAGCTCTGGTAACTTTGTTTGAACGAAGACACCTTGTGCATATGTTAATTGATTTTGGTGTGCCATTATCAATTATCTTTATTTTTCTTACATTAGGTTTCCATGTACGGCTAGTAGCATTCAACGCATGGCTTCTATTGTTTCCAAAAGTAGTTGCTTTACTGCATACTTCACACTTTGCCATATATAACACCTCCTTTAATTATTGGAGAATTTTTCTTTCTCATATTTCGGCATCAAAGCAATAATTATTTTAACACAACAGTACCCAAGAAACAAGCTTTTTAATTCAAAAACTCATAAATTTATTTTTACCGTTTTCAAAGAATCTCAATAAATTCCCTGCCTGAAGGTCTATATTTATTAAAAGAAATCAAGCAAAATGTAATGTGGAAAAACGCATGCTGCTGAAAAGCCAACAAATAAATAATTATTTCTATAAAAAATGTAAAAAATATCGAAAAACCTAAAAAATTAATATATTTGCTATTTATATCCATAAATTTTACCGATATATTTCTATGATACTAAAGAAAAGGGAGTGAATCTATGAAACTATCAGTTAAAATAGCAATCTATGTGGGAACCTTAATTGTAGTCATAGCTTTAGGTTTGGGAATATTGACATCGTTTTTTAGCAGTAAGGCCCTTTACAACAAGGTTGAATCCAATTTGGTGCAATTGGGAAATGAGGAAGCTAAGTACATTGATTTCAAAATTGTTTCCAAAATACAGATACTCCAGGAGGTTGCCAATGGGAGTGAGGTGACCGGAATGGAATGGGACAGGCAAAAAAATGCTCTCAAGGATACGGTTGAAAGGCTTGGTTATCTTGACCTGGCTGTGGTTTTGCCATCAGGGGATGCCAGTTATGTATTAAGCGGCGATAAATCAAATCTTGGAGACAGGGATTATGTTAAGAAAGCACTAAGCGGTCAGGGCTCTGTGTCCAACGTCCTTATAAGCAAGGTAACCGGGGAGGCAGTGCTGATGTATGCAGTTCCCATATACAACGGGAGCAAGGTGGTGGGTGCGCTTGTAGGGCGAACCGACGGAAATTCTCTTAATACTTTTACCAATGAGATTAAATATGGCGAGCACGATATGGCCTTTATTCTGGGAAAGGATTCAACCTTCTATTCCTATCCCGAAAAGGATTTTGTCTTAAAGCAGATAAATATATACAAATCGGCGGAATCGGACAGTTCCTTTGCCGACCTGGCAGGACAGCTGAAAAAGGTGGGTCTGGAAAAGCAGTCAGCCATAGAATATTGCTTTAAGGGTATGAAATATATAGCTCAATTGACACCTGTAAAATCAACCGGCTGGATATTGTGTACCGCTGTGGAAAGGCAGGAGGTAAGCGACTCTGTAAATAGCCTTGTAATAGCCATAATTGTTGCCAGCTTGATATTTGTGCTCGTCGGGATAGTTTCCTCCACCCTGTTGAGTGTTTCTATAAGCAAACCGGTGGTTACGGTTTGGAGGAAGCTTAATGAATTGGCAAATTATGATTTTGCAGGGGAAAATGAGGCCTTGATCAAGTATTCAGGAAGAAAGGATGAAATAGGACAGATAAATAAAAGCCTTCTGACTATGGAAAATAATCTGCTGAGCCTTATAAAAAGAATACGGGAAATATCAAACCGTGTTGCGGCTTCCTCCGGAGAGGTAAATCAGGCCACCCATTCCATTGTACAAGTGTCGGAGCAGGCCTCAGTCAGTATAAATGAAATAGCCAGGGGCGCTTATGAACAGGCAAAGGACACCGAACAGGGCTCCAGCTATATGTACAAGCTCAGTGAATTCATAATAAATGACAATAAGAACAGAGAGCTTTTAAATGAGACGGCTGTAAATGCAGATAAGCTGAAGGAAGAAGGCCTTAGTACAGTGAATCTCCTGATGGAAAAAACCAAAATTACAAATATTGCCACCAATGAAATACAGAAGGTTATTGCAGAGACTCAGGAAAGCTCCCAGAAGATACAGATTGCAAGCCAGATGATTGAAAAAATCACACAGCAGACAAATCTGCTTGCCCTGAATGCATCCATTGAGGCCGCAAGAGCCGGAGAAGCCGGAAGGGGCTTTGCGGTTGTGGCAGAGGAGATAGGAAAGCTTGCAGAGCAGTCCACCAGCTTTACACAGCAGATTAATAATGTAATTAAGGAGCTTACTCAGAAGATTGAGTTTACCGTAAGAACCATTTCAGAAGTGGATAGGACCATAGGCGCCCAGACGGATATGGTAGGTGAGACCAAGGAGAAATTTGATGGAATAGCTGAGGCTGTGAGCAAGATGAGGTTGGTTATTGATGCGTTGAGCACATCGGGAAAAGAAATGGAAGGCAAGAAGGACGAAATGATACAGATTTTAGGCAACCTGTCGGCAATATCCGAGGAAAATGCTGCAGCCACCCAGGAAACTCTGGCTACTGTGGAATCTCAGACCTCAAGTATTTCAAAAATAGCAGATATCAGCAGTGAGCTGGCTGAGCTTGCAAAGGAAATCAAACAAAATATAGACAGGTTTAAATTTGACTGACACTTAATGTCAAAGGCTTTTTAAGGAAAAAACAGGAATTCCCGCTTATGCTTTGGAGGATTCCTGTTTTTTTGTTAATTATTTTAACTATGGATTTTGTTCCTGTAAGCTTTTATG
The DNA here is from genome assembly GCA_023400235.1 of Bacillota bacterium. Lineage (GTDB taxonomy): Bacteria > Bacillota > Clostridia > Acetivibrionales > DSM-1351 > Ruminiclostridium. Next base: position 284,773 of record JAEXFI010000012.1, on the reverse strand, counting down.
ATAGAATTAGAAGATAGTTGAATACCGATGGCTGTCACTTTGGAGGTTTGGCTTGAAACCTGTAGCTTTTGAAGAACTTAAGAATAAATCCATAAAATACATAAAGGGTGTTGGGGAATCCAGAAGGTCGCTTTTTGAAAAGCTGGACATTAATTCTGTATTTGATTTGCTGACCTATTATCCCAGGGAGTACGAGGACAGAAGTAAAATTAAGAATATTGCTGATTTGGAGAATGGTGAAAACTGTTCTTTTGAAGGAACCATAGTTTCAAATGTGAATGAAGCAAGGCCAAGAAGGGGTATGGTTATATCAAAGGTGACGGTTCAGGACAGCACCGGCAGGATAACTGCCCTGTGGTTCAATCAGCAATATGTGAAGAAAGCCCTGTTACTGGGTGAAAATTATATTTTTTATGGCAGGGCTGAACGCAAACTGAATAAGCTTCAGGTAGTTAATCCTGTGTTTGAAGCCGGCAGTAACCAGGTTATGAAAAAAAGCTTGAAAATATTGCCGGTATATTCGGCTACCAAAAATCTGGGGCAGAATGTTATCAGAACAATAATGCAGGAGGCTGTGAAGACTCTTGAAAATATGCCTCTTGAAGATGTGCTGCCGGAGGATATCAGAAGGAAACACGGTCTTGCAGATCTAAAGGACTGCATAACACAGATTCACTTTCCCGAATCCTTGGAGAAGATGAGGGAAGCCAGGAACAGGCTTGTATTTGAAGAGCTTTACATGCTCCAGCTGGGACTGCTTTTATATAAAAGCCTTGCAGCACACAGCGGCAGGGGAATTCAGTTTGGAAGGCCCTCTGAAATGGGAGCTTTTATAAGCTCTCTGCCATTTAAGCTCACGTCGGCCCAGCAGAAGGTTCTGGAAGAAGTGGAGCAGGATATGGAAAGTGAAAATGTTATGAACCGTCTGGTGCAGGGGGATGTAGGCTCAGGAAAAACCATTGTTGCCGTACTGGCATTGTTCAAGGCTGTGAAGTGCGGCTGTCAAGGGGCTATGATGGTTCCTACGGAGATACTGGCGGAGCAGCATTGCAAGTCCATAAAGCCACTTTTTGAGGAGTATGGTATCAGGATAGAACTGTTGTCCGGCAGCCTTCCAAAAAAGCAGAAACAGGGGATTTTTGACGGTTTAAGGGATGGGAGCATAAATGTCGTGGTAGGAACGCATGCTTTGCTGGAGAACACGGTTGAGTTTCAGAAACTGGGCCTGGTGGTTACCGACGAGCAGCACAGGTTTGGTGTCCGGCAAAGAACCGTACTTGCGGAAAAGGGGCAGAATCCGGATGTGCTTGTAATGACTGCTACTCCTATACCAAGAACACTGGCACTGATACTTTACGGAGATCTGGATATATCTGTGATTGACCAGCTGCCTCCCGGGAGAAAACCCATAAAGACCTATACAGTTAATGAGGGAATGCGGGAGAGGATTAATAATTTTATCAGGGAAAAGGTTACGGAAGGCAGACAGGTATACATTGTCTGTCCACTGGTAGAAGAATCAGAAGAGATAGAGGCCAAATCAGCAGTGGTTACGGCTGAGGATATAAGCAATAATGTTTTCCGGGATTTAAAGGTGGGCATTATACACGGAAAAATGAAGCCTGCGGAAAAGGACGCTGTTATGAAAAGCTTTTCAGCAGGTGAAATCAGCATACTGGTATCAACCACCATTATCGAGGTGGGAGTAAATGTTCCAAACGCAACACTGATGGTTGTGGAAAATGCTGAAAGGTTTGGACTTGCACAGCTGCATCAACTGCGTGGAAGAGTGGGCAGAGGTGACCAGCAATCCTACTGTGTCCTTTTTAACCAGTCAAAATCCCAGGTCTCACGGGAGCGGATGAAAATAATGTCACAATCCAACGACGGCTTTGTTATATCCGAGAAGGATTTGGAAATCAGAGGCCCCGGAGATTTTTTCGGTACCAAGCAGCATGGTCTGCCTGAACTGAAAATTGCAAATCTGTACAGAGACATTGAAGTGCTGAAGCTGGCACAGAACAGTGCAAAGGAGCTGCTGGAGTCCGATCCCGGTCTGAGCGGGAATTTGAGGCTTAAGCAGTATCTTTCAGGATATTTTGGAGAGAAGGTAACATTAGCTTAGCCGGATAATGGGTAATATAGAAAGTCAATTACCATCGGCTTAAAGCCGAAGGTTTAAAACGTAATTGACTTTACGAGATTATAACTTCTGCGGGAGGGATTGACATATTAAGAGTAATAGCAGGAAGTGCAAAGGGATTAAGGCTTAATACCCTTGAAGGTATGGGGACGAGGCCCACCACAGACAGAGTCAGGGAAAACCTGTTCAATATTCTTGCACCGTATATGGAAAGCTCAAAGGTTCTGGACCTTTTTGCAGGCTCAGGGGGCCTGGGAATAGAGGCGCTGAGCCGTGGAGCTCAAAGTGCGGTATTCTCGGACAGCAATGAAGAATGCGTGAATATCATAAAAGAAAACCTTCAGCATGTGAAATTCTTTGAAAAAGGACAGGTCTTTTTGGGGGAGGCACAACTAATATTAAAAAAACTCTCCCAACATGGTGAAAAGTTTGATATAATTTTTCTAGACCCTCCATATAAAAAAGGTATTATACCTCCGATCCTGCAACTTTTGGAGGAAAATGGTGTTCTGGAGGATAGATTCATAATAGTAGCCGAGTCGGACATAGGGGATGAGCTTCCTGAAAGTACCGGCGGCATGGTGGTATCAAAGATACAGCTTTACGGAAAGACCAAGCTTACTTTTTATAAGAGAAACATAATATAAGAAGATATGTTACAAGAAGATGATATAAGAAGACAGATTATAAGAAAACATATAGATATATATAAAGGATGAGATATTTTGAATACATTTATATACCCTGGAAGCTTTGATCCTGTAACAAACGGTCATATGGACATCATTGAGAGAGCATCAAAAATATGTGACAAGCTAATAGTAGCAGTGCTTATCAGCCATAATAAACAGCCCTTGTTTTCCATGGATGAGCGTGTGGATTTGCTGAAAAGAGCAGTAGGACATTGTAAAAATGTTGAGATAGATTGTTTTTCCGGACTGTTGGTGGATTATGTAGCCAAAAAAGAGGCAAGTGTGATTATTAAAGGGCTTAGAGCTGTATCCGATTTTGAATATGAACTCCAAATGGCTTTGCTGAATCAGAAAATGGCACCTGACATAGAAACTCTTTTTATGATGTCAAATATAAATTATTCTTTTTTGAGCTCCAGCATGGTGAAGGAACTGGCCAGGTACGGAGGAAATATAAAGGGACTTATTCCTGAATGTATAGAAGAAGACGTTATAAATAAGTTTATTAAATAGAATTTTTAAGATAACCCCTTGGCATCAGCGTATATTGTGTTCAGCTGCGACGGGGACGTGGAGGTCAAATATGGAGATACTTACTATACTGGAAACCCTGGAGGAATTGGTTGAAAGAAGCGCCAGTGTGCCCTTCTCCGGGAAGTGCCTGATAGACAGGGAAGAGGTTTTTGAAATAATAAAAGAGATGCGGATAAAACTGCCGGATGATATTAAGCAGGCCAAATGGGTCAAGGAAGAAAGGCAGCGAATTCTCCTGGAGGCGCAGAAGGAGGCTAACGGCATATTAAAGGATGCAGAAAACAAAATAGCATCTCTGGTTGACGAGCATGAAATAACCAAAAAGGCTTATGAGCAGGCAAATGAAATAATTGCAGGTGCCCAGAAGAATGCCAGAGAAGTCAGGCTGGGTGCAAGAGAATATGCTGACAGCGTTCTGAACAAAGTTGAAGAGATACTTACAGATGCTACAGATGTTATCAGAACAAACAGGTCCGAATTAAAATAAGCTTTTTTTGAAAAGCAGCCGTGTAATACATATATGCACAACAGAAATGACTGTCATAATCAAGGCTGCATATAAAATAAGCTGCATGGAATTTCCAAATATATTACCCCAGCTGTACTGAAGGCCGCCGCTGTTTGAGAATACGGGGGCTTCCTTTGTAAGCCGGCTGCTGAAAAGAAAGTAGCCTATGAAGGTATAAAGGCAGGAGATGATGCCTTGAAGTGCTTTTCCGGCAAGATAGGGTTTTATGCTTATATCCGTAGAGCTTACGATGCTCATTACCTGAGTATGGACGGAGAAGCCTGCCCAGCCAATAATCAGGCTTGCGCAGCAAAGCTTTATAATAAGCCCGGAGGATGAACTGCTTAAGAGATTTGCTCCGGTGGTTAGCTCAAATACTCCGCACAGTACTCCTTCTACTGCTTTGGACCCCGGAACTCCGGTTCCCAGAAGGTCTGTAAGCATTCCGCTTATTGTACCGGTAAGCCCGCATTTAATCATTATATTTATAAGCACCGAAAAGAATACTATAAACCCGCCGATAGTGAGAATCATCATTACGGAATTTTTTATACAATCCCCGAAAAGAGTCCAGGGATTAATATCAGAATTTCTCATTTTTTTCAATTCTATTTTTATCCTGTTTGCCATCTGCAATTTAACCTTGTGCTTTACACTGCTTTTTTTCTTGTAGAATCTGAATATGAAACCGACGGACAAGCAGGCTGCAATGTGGCATATGTAAAGCAGGTAGCCCAGTGCGGGCTGGTTGAACATGCCCACGGCCACAGCCCCCATGATGAACAATGGGCCGGAGTTGTTTGTAAAGGTGAGCAGTCTTTCAGCTTCAATCCGGGTAACCAAATCCTGCTTTCTCAAATCCGAGGTTATGGATGCGCCTACAGGGTAACCGCTGACAATGCCCATGGCAAGGGCAAAGGAGCCGCAGCCCGGTACGTTGAAAACCGGTCTCATGACAGGCTCCAGTATTATTCCGAACAAGCCTACTACCCCTGATTTGCTCAAAAGCTGTGAGGCTACGAAAAAGGGAAACAGGGAGGGAAAGACCACCTTGAGCCATAGCTCGATACCTTTGGAGGCTGAGCTGACGGCAGTTTTAGGATATATTATCAGGGCTGCTATAAAAATTACAGCCATGACAGGCAGCAGACTTTTCTTAAGATAGACAGCCATATTTTTTTTAAAACTGAGAGTTACCGTTGAAAGCAAAAATATCAAGGATGTAATCAGAAAAAAGTTCAAGCAGGCCTCCACAGTCTGCAAGATATATACTCCAGTACCTGCAGGCTTTATCCCAGGGTTCTTATAAAATATATACGGGGAAAGAGCAGAATATTCCTCCCCAGTCGTCCGCCTTAAACTGAAAATAGACCGGGTGCAGGGGGCACCCGGTCTATTTTATATAGAGCAGTTTAAAATTTACAAGTTTATTAATTAAAGCACCTTCTGTGTCCAGCCGAAGGTATCTTCCATATCGCCGCTCTGAATTCCGGTGATGGTTTCATATACCTTTGCAGCAACTGGGCCGATCTTTCCATCATTTACCGTGATGGAGCTGCCGTTCCAGTTGAATTCACCTATGGGAGAGATGACGGCTGCAGTTCCTGTTCCGAAGGCTTCATCCAGCTTTCCTGCGGCATGTGCGGCATAGAGCTCTTCGATGGATATCCTGCGCTCTGTTACAGGAATGCCGGATTTTCTCAGTAGCTCTATGGTTGACATTCTAGTGATACCAGGCAGAATAGAACCTTCCAGAGATGGAGTAATAACCTCCCCTTCAATTTTGAAGAAGACATTCATGGTACCTACTTCCTCAATGTACTTCTTTTCAATACCGTCCAGCCAGAGTACCTGCGTGTAGCCCGAATGCTTTGCTTCAACCTGGGCCTTAAGACTGGAAGCATAGTTGGCAACTGTTTTGGCATAGCCAAGCCCGCCTTTGACAGCACGTACATAGTTGCTTTCAACATATATTTTAACAGGATTTATTCCCTCTTTATAGTAAGCACCCACAGGGGAAAGTATGACAATGAATTTATATGTGTTGGAGGGCCTGACACCCAGATAAGGGTCGGTTGCAATAATGAAAGGGCGGATGTACAGTGAAGTTCCGGGAGCATCAGGTATCCAGTCCGCATCAACTTTTACCAAATCTTTGATTGCCTGTACGCAAAAATCCACATCGATTCTAGGTATAACCAGACGGTCATTTGAACTGTTTACTCTTTCCATGTTTTTTTCAGGTCTGAACAGCAATATATCTCCCTTGGAGGTTTTATAGGCTTTTAAACCTTCGAAAATAGCCTGGCCGTAGTGAAGCACCATACAGGACGGATCCAGCTCCAGGGGGGCGTAGGGAACAATTCTGGGATCGTGCCAGCCTTTACCTTCTGTATAATCCATAATAAACATGTGGTCGGAAAAATATTGTCCAAAGCCTAAATCGTTTTGATCAGGTTTTTGCTTTGGATTTGTGGTTTTTGTAATAGAAATATTCATTATTCATATTACTCCCTTCAAATTGTTTATTTAAAAGATAATTGATTGTAGTTAGGAACAAAACAACTGCATTGCTCCAAAGAATGATGCAATCAAAAAGAAAATTACTAGATTTATTATGCTACTTTTCAGTTCAAAAGTCTATAGAAAATTACCGATTTAGCATAATAGATTGTTAAATTGGTCTTTTGTGTCGGTAAATCATGCTTTTCCGGTTTTGCTGTCCTTTTACCTGTAAATGCAAAGACTTTTTATTTGATGAAAGTATGTTATAAATCCTGCTGCTGTGGTATATTCTGGTTATGGTAAATAAACTTAGCGCATTGACGCACGGATTGGAGGAATGAGAGATACATGAATAGAGACAGAATAAGAATGATAACCCGGACAGCAGTTTTGCTGGCGGTAGTGGTGGTTGTGCAGATTGCAGGCAGAAGCCTTCCAAATAATAATTTTATTGTAGGTCCGCTGGTTAATATGTGCCTGCTTGTGGCTGCAATGACAGCAGGAGTCTATGGAGGTGCTGCAATAGCAATACTTTCGCCCTTTACTTCCCTTATAAATAATAATGCACCCATAGCTTCGGTTTTACTTCCGTTTGCACCGGTTATTGCCATAGCCAACCTTGTTTTTGTATTGGTATTTTTTTATCTGTATGATAAGAACAAATATGTTGGACTTGGAGCAGCTGCTGTTCTGAAATTTGGTGTACTATTCCTGGGTATCAGAATATTTTTACAAATATTCAATTTTCCCAAATTTACAGAGAAGTTATTCCAACTGTTTAGCTGGCCTCAGCTTGTAACCGCACTTATTGGCGGACTTGTTGCAATTCCGGTTATATATGGTGTCAGAAAGGCCATTAAGATTAACAGGCAGTAATTTTTACAAGTATCACCATCCAATTTTTATATTGGCAAACTTCAGCTGGGAGATTTGCCCTAAATGACGGAGGAACCCCCGGTAGGCTGCTAAATATGGCGGACGCGGGGGTTTTTACATGCCTTCAATGAACATGAAAGTGTAAATGCGGAACAGCGGATGAAGTGCGGAAATACTAATAGTTAGCTAATTGGATGGTTTTATATAATAAGAATTGGGTGTTTGAGCTTTAGGAAATGTGATTTATAATATAATTGGATGGTGCCAATTTGGAAAATGGGAGGCAGTACATGGAAATTACCGTAAGCAGGAGTTCGAAAACTCCAATATATCTTCAGATAAAAAAGCAGATAGCAGCAATGATTGACTCAGGAAAATTGCCTGCAAATTTTATACTCCCTGCTGAGAGAGTTTTAAGTGAGAGGCTTCAGGTCAACAGAAGTACAGTGGTAAAAGCATATATGGAGCTTAAGGCGGAGGGGCTGGTGGAGTCCAGAGCAGGAAGCGGGACTGTTGTGCTGCCGCCTCCTGACAGGGACGGAGCGCAGGAAAAAACATATGTTCCGCCGCTGCGATGGAATCAGCTTGAAAGCAGAAGAACCGTAAAATTCAATGAACAGACCATAAGCAACATGCTGTCGGTATTTGAGAAGGGGAAGGTCATATCCTTTGCCTCCGGAGTGGCGTCAGAGGACAGCTACGACATAGAGCTCTTCAAAAAAATCCATACTCAGCTGCTGGAGAAATACAGGGAAAAGGCATTTATGCCAACTCCGGTTGAGGGTTGTTCAGAACTCAGGCATACCATTAAATCCTATCTTCAGCAAAATGGTATAAATGCCGGTGTGAGGCAAATCATGGTCACCTCGGGCTCTCAGCAGGCCATAGAGTTTTTTGCCAGATTGATGATAGAACCGGGAGACGTGGTTCTGGTGGAGGAACCCACCTATATAGGTGCTGTTCAGGCCTTTGAAAGCTATGAGGCCCGTATTGTCAGCATACCCATGGATGAAGAGGGCATAAGGCTGGATGTTCTGGAAAACTGTCTTATTAAATACAGACCCAAATTCCTTTATACCCAGCCCACCTTTCACAACCCCACAGGGCTTACCATGAGCATGAAAAGGAGAAGAGAGCTGCTGAGACTGGCCTATTACCATAATGTTCCCATAATGGAGGACGATCCTTATGGAGAGTTGTATTATGAAGGGGAGAAATTGCCGGCCTTAAAGAGTCTTGACACCAATGATTATGTTGTTTATATTAGCTCATTTTCAAAAACCATATCCTTCAGTTTGCGGGTGGGGTTCGTGGTTGCAAGTGAAAATATTATTAACAGGTTCACACGATTCAAGCAGCTGACTGATATACAGACCAATACCTTTTCTCAGTATCTGATACATGAGTTTATAGCAGAGGGGCATTTAAAGGGACATCTTTTGCAGCTGCGAAGGAAGAATAAATTTAAAAGGGACCTGATGGCAGCACAATTGCAGAGAAGTAATGTTGAAGGCATGAAAATATTTGTGCCCGGGGGAGGTTATTTCATCTGGCTGGAGCTTCCCGGGAACATCGTAATGAGCGAGCTGCTGAAGCAGCTTGGAGATGCCGGGGTGGTTATAATGCCGGGGGATGTGTTTTATCCCAGGTTCAACGTGGAAAATAATTATATCAGGCTGAATTTTTCCTATCCCGGGGAGCAGGACATTAATAATGGAGTTGAAAGGCTTATTGATAGCATAAACAAATGCTACAATAATTCCAAAAAACTCAGGCGTCCTGTTGTTGAAACAGTCATAAATCCATACTTATAGTAAAGCTTTTATGGACAGAAAGTGTATATGGACTAAAAAAGCGTCTATGGACAGAAAGTGCCTATGGACAGCGGAACGGAGGGTTAAATGTTTGCAAGAAGAACAGAGCTTTTAAAAGCATCGGAGGTCAGGGAATTGCTGAAGCTTGCCGGAAAGGAGGAAATCATTTCCTTCGGCGGCGGCCTGCCTGCAGAGGAAGCCTTTCCTGTGGAGGAAATGAGGGAGATATGCAATGAAATACTTGCGGACTGCGGGGCCAAGTCCATGCAGTATGCCGTATCGGAAGGGCATGAAGGTCTCAGGGACAGCATTGGTGAGCTGATGAGCCAAAAAGGGATTATTGCAAGCAGGGAGGAGATACTGATAACCACGGGTTCACAGCAAGGTCTGGACCTGACTGCCAAGGTGTTTCTGGATGAAGGAGATACAGTCTTGTGTGAAAGTCCCACATATCTGTCTGCTATTAATGCTTTTAAACCGTTCTATCCAAGGTTCTCCGAGGTTGAAATGGACGAGGACGGGTTGGTGCCGGAAGCCTTGATTAAAAGGCTGGAGGAAGGCGCGAGAGTAAAGTTTCTGTACACGGTTCCCGATTACCAGAATCCTACCGGAAGACGCATGAGTCTGGAGCGCAGAAAGGCTATTGTAGATATTGCCAACGAATATGATTTTATTATTATTGAAGATAACCCATACAGTGAATTATGCTTTGACAATAAAAAGCTTCCCCCGGTAAAGAGCTTTGATACCCAGGGTAGAGTTGTGTATCTAAGTACCTTTTCAAAGACAGTATGTCCCGGCTACAGAGTAGGATGGGCCTGCGCATCACCTCAGATAATCGGTAAGTATGTCCTGTTCAAGCAGGGGACGGATATACATACCAATTATTTTGCCCAGATGCAGATAGCCCGCTATTTGGAAAAGTACGACATACACGAACACATTAGAAATAGTGTCCAGATATACAAAAGCAGGAGAGATGCCATGCTTGAGACCATTGAAAGGGAATTTCCTGAGAAGGTGACATATACCAGACCGGAGGGCGGCATGTTCCTGTGGGTAACACTGCCGGAGGAGATAAACACCAAAATGCTACTTGAAAAAGCTTTAAAGAGGGGAGTGGCCTTTGTCCAGGGAAGTGCATTTTTCCCCGACGGAGGACATGAGAATACTATGAGATTGAACTTCTCAGGTTTAAAGGAAGAAAAAATCGTCAAAGGCATCTGTATTCTTGGCGGACTGTTGAAGGAAGAACTCTGTCTGGCATAATAAACATTTCACAATATGTTTTGTAAACTTGTTAACCTTGTATTCATACCATGATAGTAAGTAAATAATATTACGAGGTTGCTATGATATATTTAGATAATGCCGCCACTTCTTTTCCTAAACCCGATACAGTATATACGTCCATGGAAAAATGCTTGAGGACATATTGTGCCAATCCCGGCAGGGGCAGTCATTCCATGTCCGTGAAAAGCTCCCTTGCCGTAATCAATACCCGTGAGAGAATTGCAGAACTTATAAATGTGGAGGATTCTCTTAACATATGCTTTACCAAAAATGCCACTGAAGCCCTCAACATAGCTATTTCCGGTTCCTTAAGGGAGGGAGATCATGTGATCACAACATGCATGGAGCACAATTCGGTGCTCAGGCCACTGAAGATTATGGAAAAATACAAGGGAATAAAACTAACGGTTGTTGATGGCGACAGTCTTGGAAGAATAGATCCGTTTATAATAAAAAGGCATATAACAAAAAAGACCAGACTTATTGTATGTACCCTGTCTTCAAATGTAAACGGGATAATCATGCCTGTTGGTGAAATCGGTAAATTGGCTCGGAATAATGGTATTTTATTTCTCCTGGATGCTTCTCAGGGACTTGGCAGTGTGGAGGTTGACCTGAAAAAAATACATGCCGGCATGGTTGCATTTCCTGGGCATAAAGGACTTCTTGGCCCTCAGGGAACTGGAGGACTGTACATAGCTCCTGAGGTAAAACTCAATCCCTTAATGAGCGGCGGTACAGGAAGCAAATCGGAATACTTGTTTCAGCCTGAAATGCTGCCAGACAAGTTTGAAAGCGGAACACTCAATACACCTGGAATAGCAGGTTTAGGGGCAGGGGTGGAATTTATAGGCAAAACAGGTCTGAATGAAATTAAAACCCAAAAAGACGAACTGGTTAAAAGACTTTATAACGGCCTTTCCCAAAATAGGAACATTAAATTGTACAGTCCGGAGAACGTAAATGAAAATTCAGGAATTGTTTCCTTCAATGTAAAAGGTGTGGATTCCTCTGAAATATGTGCCCGCCTGGACGGTAAATACAAGATTGAGTGCCGTTCTGGTCTGCATTGTGCCCCCCTCGCACACCAGCACCTGGGAACCGGTAAAACAGGCATGGTGAGATTGAGTGTAGGTTATTTTAACAGTTTGAGTGAAATTGATAATACAATTTCAGCTATTAACCGTATAATATATGAAACGGTCAATAAAATATAAACAGAGCGTATCTCTTATTTATTGGAAAGAGTTAGTGCTCTGCACCTGAAAATTAAGTATATTGATTGATATATTAAAAAAATTAATAAACTGATTAAATATTTTTAAAAAATTATAGACAAATTTAACTTCCAGGTGTATAATTTACCTATAAATAATCTGGGAGGTAGAGAAAATGGATGATAGATTTAAAAAACTGTTAACAATCATTGGTATGATTTTCTTATTTATAATAGCATTGAGAATTGTAGGATTTGTATTGAATCTTTTATTCCCCATAGCTATTATAGGACTCATCGGCTATATTATTTTCAGGGTTATAAACAAAAGCAGTGCAAGAAAATACTAAGCTGTTGAAAATTTTTATTAGCGAAATAGATGGCCTTTATTGCAAAAGCAGTAAGGGCTGTTTTTTTTCTGCCGATATATATTATATATGACTCACGTATTTTCATATTACGGGGAGGTGGTTATATGGAAATCAAAAGAGTGTCGGCAGTTTACCCGGTGACAAAGGTGACCAGAAGCCACAAAAAGGAGGACAGGTCAGGTACCAGGGAAAAAAATGACGAAGAAATGCACAACGAGTTTGAGAAGGCATTAAATAAAAAGAAGCAGCAGAAGAAGCAGAACCCATAAGAAAACGGCCAATTATGCAAAAATACAAAAATGAAAAAAGCAGCTTTCAACATCTTGAAAGCTGCTTTTTTCTGTTGGTCGGAATGACGTGACTTGAACACGCGACCTCTTGCACCCCAAGCAAGCACTCTAGCCAAACTGAGCTACATCCCGATAACGCTCAATCATTATAACACATGAAAATTTTTGTGTAAATACAAATTGATAAAAAATATTATTTATTTTTAGCGATTTTTAGCGCCTTTTTATTAAGCTGTCTGTAAGCTTATTGATGCCTATGCCTTTTAATTGTGAATTGTTTAAATATGTTTCCAATATTTGTTATATCAAAAGCACTGTTATAAAAAAACCAGCAAAAGCACGGCAGATAGCCGGTACATTTGCTGGTTCTTAAACAGTCGTCAGCTGATTTTCTATCTCAGGTTCTGTTCCTTGACCTTTATAAAGTATTTTCTGGTTTCAGCAGCCACAACCCCGCTGAGAGCTATCAGAGCTATCAGATTGGGGAAGGCCATCATCCCGTTGAAGATATCTGAAATATTCCAGACCATCTCAATAGCCATAAAGGGTCCTGCAAAAACTGCCAGGATATACAGCCAGCGGTAGACCTTGACCACCTTCATATTTCCGTTGGTGAGATATTCCATACAGCGCTCGGCATAATAGTTCCATCCGATGATGGTGGTAAATGCAAAGAATACCAGGCTCAGCATTAGTATGAAGGAGCCTACCGAGGGAGAAAAACTGAATCCCGACTCAAATGCCTTCTGGGTTACGGCGGCACCCTTTAAGCCAATATTCCAGGAGCCGGTCGTAATGATGCAAAGTCCTGTCATTGTACAGATTATTATTGTATCCACGAAGGTTCCGGTCATGGATACCAATCCCTGACGTGCAGGCTCGTGGGTTTTTGCCGCTGCTGCCGCTATGGGCGCACTTCCCAGACCTGACTCGTTGGAGAAGATACCCCTGGCAATACCCTTTTGCATGGCAACAAGCATTGCGCCAAGTGCGCCTCCGCCAACTGCTCTCAGACCGAAAGCACCTTCAAATACTTCAACCAGTGCTCCGGGAATTGCTTTTGCATTTGCAACAACCACTATAAGTGTTGCCAGTACATAAAAAATTGCCATAAAAGGAACGATTATTTCTGATACGCTGGCAATTCTTTTCAGGCCTCCGATGATGACCAGGCCGGCACAAAGTGTAACTACAATTGCGGTAATTACAATTGTCCAGGAATAATTCGTACCTAAAAGAGATATTGTCCAACTATCATTCTTGTCAAAGTAATTATGAACTGCATCTGATATACCGTTAATCTGAACGAAGGTTCCTATTCCCATTAATCCGGCTGCGGCTCCAAAAAATGCAAAGGCCTTTGCAAGCCATTTCCAGCGCTTGCCCATACCATTTTCTATGTAATAGAATGGTCCGCCCAAAACATGACCGTTACTATCCACAGTACGGAATTTAATTGCCAGGAGTCCTTCAGCATACTTTGTAGCCATTCCGAAAAATGCTGCAATCCACATCCAGAAGAGCGCTCCGGGACCTCCGGCAACTATAGCGGTGGCAACACCTACAATATTACCTGTTCCGATGGTGGCGGACAGTGCTGTGCACAGTGCACCAAAGCTGGAAACTTCTCCGGTTCCTCCTTCTTCATTTTTAACCATATACCTTAGGGCACGGGGGAGATGTCTGACTTGCAGCAGACCTGTACGAGCAGTCATTAAAATTCCTACAAGTAAAACCAGTATGATGAGGGGAAGTCCCCATACGATACCGTCAAACCAGGTGATAAAGCTGTCGATTCTTTCTAACATTTTCTGACCAATCCCTTCTTGAATTTTTGAAAATCAAAAAAGCCAAAACATTGTTTGTTTTGGCCCTCAAAAGAGAAAGACATGAAGCTTTAGTAGCTCTGTCCTTTTGCCTGAGAGACCGGAAAAGCTGAAAGCCTTTCCTTGCACCTTCGGCGCCCAAAAATGGGACTCTCCAGAGAGCAGTCAACGATTTAAAAACAGTATTTTTTTTCTACTGAATTTTTAAATCATTAAACTCGCAATAATTAATTTAACATAATCTTATTAGCATTACAAAAGTATTTTTCAGCAAGGACTAATATTTGTCATATTTACTGAAAAGGAGAGGCTGTTTTAGTGCATTTTGTCTAAAAATGAGTTTGATTCATAATAAATGAAACTGTATATTTGAGAGCTCATGGATTTTGCAGTATAATAGCTATAGCAGAATTTAAACTGGAACAAGTTAAAGGAGAAGGTTATGCTGAATGCGCTGGCTGTGGGCTGCGGAGGTTTTATTGGAGCGATTTCCAGGTATTTGCTGTCAATATTTATTAATAGGATAAACCCCGTGAATTTTCCTGTTTCGACTTTAATAATAAACCTGATAGGTTCTTTTTTAATAGGAATGCTTACACAGTTATTCTCAATGATGTATCCCAGCAACAAAAGATTACTGCTTTTTTTGACTACGGGAATACTTGGAGGGTTTACAACCTTCTCCACCTTTAGCCTCGAGACTGTAAATCTCTACCAGAATGGAAATACTTTGTTTGCAGTTCTCAACGTAGCTTTAAGCATTGCCTTGTGTTTGTCCGGCACTGTTCTGGGAAAGCTGCTGGCTGCATAATGCAATAATGGGACTTGGCCTTGTTGTCCGGTATTTTTACAGCATGTTCACGGCAGAACTCAAGAGCTTGCCCACAGGCTGGTGAAATACCATATCTGCCTTAGAGTCATAAGGTGTGGTGCTTTTATTTATCAAGATCAGCTTGTCTCCCTTGAAATAATTAATAAGACCTGCAGCAGGATATACTACCAGTGACGTACCTCCCACAATCAATACTTCTGCCTTGCTGATTGCTGTTATTGCGCCATTAACTATCATGTCATCAAGTACTTCCTCGTATAGAACCACGTCGGGTTTTACAATTCCGCCGCATTGGGAACACAGAGGTATGTCTCTGGAATCGGCAATATAGTCAAGCGGGTAAAATTTACGGCACTTTGTGCAGTAGTTTCTATGAACCGAACCATGCAGTTCATAAACTGTCTTACTGCCTGCAAGCTGATGCAGCCCGTCAATATTCTGAGTAACCACACACTTTAGCCTGCCAAGCTGCTCCAGTGTTGCAAGGGCAATATGTCCCGGATTTGGCCGGGCATTTTTGAAAATCATTTTTTCTCTGTAGAAGTTGTAAAAATCAACAGTGTGTGAGAAAAAAAAGCTGTGTGACAACATAGTCTCAGGTGGGTACAAATACCCCACGGAGGTTCTATAAAGTCCGTTTTCCGAACGGAAATCTGCTATGCCCGATTCGGTGCTCATACCGGCCCCTCCGAAAAAGACTATGTTATTGCTCTGTCCAATTATTTCACATAGGTGTTTGGCATCCATATTTATATGCTCCTGCTCAGATTTTATATATAGATTATTTCATATTTTATTTAATTTTTCATGCAATTTCAGATAAAATTTTGAAAAGCCCTTTGGGGCGCTTTATTCTCTCAGCTACATTCAACCCCTGTGCCGCCAGCATTAAATAGTATATAATAGTAGTTGTAACTGTACAAACAGGAAAAAGACCAATCAAGGAGTACTTAGGGAAATGTTCAGCAATTTATTTATCAGCGGCTTAAGGCTGCACAAGGAGGCAGAGCTGGAGGATGCCTATGTTTCCCATTTGCCCAGCTTTAGAAATGTAGAGCAGTTGGATTTTAACAAGAGAGTAACCTTTTTTGTGGGAGAAAACGGCTCGGGAAAGTCTACCCTTCTTGAAGCCATAGCGGTCAACATGGGTTTCAATGCAGAGGGAGGTACCATGAACTTTAATTTTTCCTCCCAGGAAACACATTCGGTGCTTTACAGGCATATGACGCTGACAAAAGGAGTTAAGCGACCGAAAGACGGCTTTTTCCTGAGAGCTGAGAGCTTTTATAATGTAGCTACCGAAATTGACAGGCTGGATAAAGCAGTCTCCGCCCCTTTTATTCATATGTACGGAGGAAAATCCCTGCACAGGCAGTCACATGGGGAAAGCTTTATAGCGTTGGTCTTAAACCGGTTCATGGGAAACGGCCTGTATATATTGGATGAGCCGGAAGCTGCCCTGTCTTCAACCAGACAGCTTTCTTTACTTGTTAAAATCAACGAGCTTGTAAATAATAATTCACAGTTTATAATAGCTACCCATTCTCCAATTTTAATGGCATACCCTCATGCGGATATACTTATGTTTGACGAAAAGGGAATAAGAAGCATACCATATGAAGAAACGGAACATTATATCATAACAAGGCAGTTCCTGAACAATCCTGAAAAGATGATGGATTATTTATTCAAGGAAGATAAAGACGGAGGCTAAAAAGCTTCAAGCCTTCTCTGCTTTCTCAATTTGCTGCGCTTTTTGCCTGCTTCCCATTCCAGTTTTTCTTCTTCGGTTTCAAGAGTAAGGCCTGGAACCTGAACCGGATGGTCGTTTTCGTCCAGTGCAACCAGTACAAGATAGGCCCTGTTTATCATGTGCCTCATCCCGTCAAGCTTTTCAACATAGGTTGTAACCCTGACCTCCATGGAGGTATTACCAACATAAGTGATTTGACCTGTAAGAAAGATAGTGCTGTTTACATATGCTGCTGCTTTAAATTGAAGGTTATCAATGGAGGCGGTAGTTACATTGCAGCCGGAGTGACGTCTGGCTACCACAGCCGCAACCACATCTATCCATTCCATTAGTCTTCCCCCAAATAGCCGGTTAAAGCCGTTTATGTGCTCCGGCATCAGAATCTGAATTTGCTCTGTTCGTGAGTCCGAAACCTTTTTATATATTTTTTTGTCCATATTGACCTCCCGGAAGTTGTTTACTTTGTGAAGTAAAACTATCTGTATTATAAATGCTATTACACCTGTTATTATAAATGCTATTATAACTGTTTTTATAAGCATATAATATATACTGGTAGATTTATACCCTTTTTTTTATTATATAATCCGTATGACGGGTGAAAATTGAAAGGCACATATTTTATGCCGGGGTATTAAAATTAACCTTTAAAATTTATAGATAAAATTTGGTTATAATTTTAAAAGTGTGGTATATTAATTATGATTTATTATGTCATAATAACATTCTTAAAAGTTTAATCTAAATCTTATTTTATTATTTTCAAGGAGGTTTTCAATGAGTAACTTAAAAGGTACAAAGACAGAAGCTAATCTGATGGCGGCATTTGCCGGCGAATCCCAGGCGCGCAACAAATATACATACTATGCTTCAAAGGCAAAAAAGGAAGGTTTTGAGCAAATCGCCGCCCTTTTTACCGAGACTGCCAACAATGAAAAGGAACATGCAAAAATATGGTTCAAGCTGTTGCATGACGGTATTCCCGATACTGCTGCCAACCTTAAGGATGCTGCCAGCGGAGAGCATTACGAGTGGACAGATATGTACGCAAACTTTGCAAAAGAAGCTAAAGCAGAGGGCTTTGATAAAATCGCATATCTTTTTGAGGCTGTAGCTAAAATTGAAAAGGAGCATGAAGAAAGATATCTGGCGCTGCTTAAAAATGTTGAAGGAAATACAGTGTTTATAAAGGGTGAAAAAGTTATCTGGCAATGTGCAAACTGCGGACACGTACACGTTGGCGAAAAGGCTCCCGAGGTTTGTCCTGTATGTGATCATCCAAAGGCTTACTTCCAGATGGTGGCTAAAAACTATTAATCCATCAGAAATATACCAAGGAAAAGTCCGATTAAAAATCGGGCTTTTTGCTGTTTTATTAATTTACAGTTCAAGCCGGAAAAGAGGGTAAAAGTGAAGAGCTTCAGAATTTTTTCAACTGTCATTACACCTTTACTGTTGTTTGTTCTTTTGTCTGTATCTGTGATTTTTAATAACATTGTGGGGTTTGACACCAGTATATACTCATTTGTATCAAAAATGATTTCGGAAAAAATGACTTCTTTTATGAGGGCTGTCACTTTTTTTGCATCCGGCTTGTTTTTAAGCAGTGTATCGGTTCTGTTTATACCGGGAATTTTTATTAAAGGGCGGAAGTATTCCTTTTATTCGGCTATTATTATATTGAATGTAGCTTTAAGCTCAATAGTGAATGTGGGACTGAAGTGGCTGATTAACAGGGCCAGACCTGACATACTCCATTTGACCGAGGTCAGCGGTCTGAGTTACCCCAGCGGACACTCCATGGCTGCTACCTGCTTTTACGGTTTTCTTATTTATTTGTGCTGCAGATATCTGAGTTCGGGCTATAAGATAATTTTTGCCGCAGCGCTTTGTGGTTTGATATTGCTGATAGGATTAAGTCGAATATATCTGGGTGTTCATTATGCAAGTGATGTCCTGGGGGGGTTATCCTTCGGGATTTTCTGGCTGGGAGCTGTAACCCTGATAATTGAAAAGCTCCAGGAAAAATATGCAAGAACACCCGGCAAATAAAAAAAATTACTGTGGAGAAAATAAGGTAAAATACATTTTGAGGTGATGCTTATGAAGCGTATTTTACCTTGTTTATTGGTTTTAAGCCTGTTCATGAACGGTTTTTTAACCATACGTCTTATGAAAGATCCAAACAATGCAGTAAGGGTTAACGGCGGAATAGTTGCCCAGGCCTATTCAAATGATAGTATCCAGGTTATTGCCAAACGTCCCTATATAAAAAAGGGGGAGGTTGGTGTTCTGGCTTTAAGATGTGCTCCGAACAGCAGTTGCAGGATTATTTGCAGCTACAAGGTAGGGGGCAGGGACTTTACAACCACCCGGAATATTGTGGCAGGCAGGGACGGAAGCGTCCTATGTACCTGGAAGGTTGATAAGAATACCGACTCCGGAACGTATCAGATAGAGATATTGTGCGGGCAAACCCGGTTGGTAACCAATTATGTAGTGCAGTGAACCTGCAGACCCAAAAGGGTGCCCTGGCGAAGCCGGGGCTCTCAGGGGCTTTAACACTTCTCTGAAATATGCTAGTATTTAATCAGAACAGAATTTATCCAGCATAAATTCATACGAGATAAATTTAAAGAGAAGGATAAAACTCAATGAAAATCATTGATCTTTCACAGCCGATTCAAATAGGAATGCCCGTTTATCCGGGAGATGACAGAGTGGTGCTTGAACACACCCAGGTTTTTAAGGAAGCCGGCTACAATAACCACAGGCTTGATACCGGTATGCATGCCGGTACGCATATAGACGGAAAAATGCACCTGCTGGATGTGGAGGAGTATATTTCAAAAATGCCCGTGGAGCATTTTTGCGGTACAGGAGGTATCGTTCATGCTGAGGATGAAGCTGTTATATCCTTAAAACCCGCATATGTACAAGCCTTAAAAGGCAAAAGCATAGTCCTGATTCATACTGGGATGGACAGATATTACGGGGAAGACAGCTACTACACTGACCACCCTGTTTTGGACATGAACTTTTGCAGATATCTGGCTGAAAACAAGGTTAAGCTTCTGGGAATTGACATGCCGTCTCCAGATAGGTTCCCCTTCCAACTGCACAAGTATTTACTGAAAAACAACGTACTTATCCTTGAAAATCTTACAAACCTGGATAAGCTCAGTCAGGACGAGGAATTTGAGGTTATGGCCTTTCCGCTTAAAATAGACGCTGATTCCAGTATGGTTAGAGCAGTAGCCAGATTGACAGGTTAGCCATGCTTATGCCCATGAAAAAAATTTGAAAATAGTGTTGACAACACCCGGCATTGCTCTTATAATATAAAAGTGTTCGGGAGGTGTACATGCCTGAAACGCTTGAAAATGCGCCATTAGCTCAGTTGGTAGAGCACCTGACTCTTAATCAGGGTGTCCCGGGTTCGAATCCCTGATGGCGCACCAGACAAAACCTGCTATTCATGTGGATAGTGGGTTTTTATATTTATTATATTTACAAATTAGACAGTATAAAAAGTTGTGAAAAGGTTGTGAAGAAAATCAATTGGTATTTGCTATATCTTCCTGTAACTAGTTCCTAATGTATTCTTCAATTCTCTTTGCATTCTTGCCGACTGTATCAATATAGTACCCGCTACACCAAAAGTGCCTATTCCCATATTTATATTTCAGATTGGCATACTTATCGAATATTTTCATTTCTTTATCATGATCGTGAAGGATAAATATATCATTATTAATACATTTATTTCCTGTGCTGCTTTGCGCCGCCCCGAAGTCTGCTACAGTATATCAGAAAAAAGGCCGAAATTATCTTGAATATAGTAATTGACAGATTTTGGAAAATATCATAATATATTTTAAGTAATAATAGCTATTATTTACAAATAAAACTAAAATTGTATTTAAAGGGAGAAATGTGTATATGACAAAATTTAGCTCAAGGATTATAGGGATAATTATTACTACATTCATGCTGTTCAGTATTATGGTGATTCCAGCTACAGTTTTTGCTGCTACAGACACTTCAAAAATGTTAGTTATTACAGTTGGTCAATTTAGTAGTTATACTGACTCTGACTACCAGGCTTTAGCAGATTCTTATGTGACTGACTATGTTATTGCACCTGCCTTAACGACTGATTACGGCGGAACAGAAGCAGGTTATAAGACTAACTTAGCCCCCCAAATTATTGACTTTATCACTAAAATAGTAGCTAAAAAGAGTACTGCCAAAATATGGATTGGTACTCCTGGAATAGGTTCAACAAACTCAAGTGTTGCAAGCACAAGTTTAGACCCTTTTTATAATTATATAACATATATTAAATCGCAGATTTCTTCTACTGTGTGGACAAATAACATCAGAGGCGTTTACATGAACTGTGAATCGGTATATGGAACAGTAGACTACACCAGTATTACAAGTAATGCGGTTATAAAGCTAATGAACGATTTGTCGTACCGCGTACATACAAACCTAAGTAAGAAATTTTTATGGATTCCTTACTATGGATATGGTACAAATGCAGCGACAATTATTAAAAATATCGGCTATGTAGCTGATAAATCAACAATTTATGACATCGTAATACTTCAACCACATTACTACTTTGATACTACAGGGGAATCAAAAACTAACCTTGATGGTTGTTACTATAGTGTTAATAAGCAGGCTATTTGCTATAGGGATGGGGTTCAAGTAATAGCAAAAACCTCTAGCACTATAATAGGGGTAGAAATGGAATCCAATTGGAAGCTTGCATATCCAGCTTCGTATCCAGATTATAAACAGCGTTATGATGAATATGTAAACAAATTCAAAGGGTTTAAGGGAAGCTATCCATTTGCTTTCTACTATGATGGAACATTACAAACTGCCTTAAATGGTTGGATTAATTCTTTCTACAATTAATAAACGTTGTAGCACTTTTATGAAAAAGAAGCAGCTAATATTACTTTAGCTACTTCTTTTTTGTGCTTTTATCCCATTTGTAACGTAAGAGTCAATTAGGCCATCACCTATAAAATTTTTTATAAGAATTTTTATCTCGTAGCATTGTAATAGTAGTAATTTAAAAACGGTATATCGATACTTAGAGCAACATAAAATTGTAAAAAAGTGCTTGTTGTCCTTGTTATTGCTAGTTTTCAGGGCTATTTACAAAAAAATAAAACTGTTATAAAATAACCACATAAATTAAAAACGCTTAAACACCTACGGCAGAGCGGTTTATATAAGATAGTTAATTAATGCTGGCAAAATAAATGAGGTCAGAATTATTTTCTCATTGACTTAAATTTAATCAAATATATATTTAAATTTATTTTTAAAAAAGTATTTAGTAAAAGGCTATTAATTACGACTATAATATTGTAAACAAACTATGGGCTTCCAGTTGATAGTGATTGACTGGTGAAAAAGGTATTCCCTGGCTATCAAATTTAGTCATTTTCAACAAAATTGAGAAGCCGCTATTGTAGGCACGTAATATATTAGTTAAAATAATCCTATATAGTTTTTAGAATGTTTTGCCAAATATGAGATTAAAATATTCTTTATACCGACATATCATATGAAAACAGGTGGAAAAATGCCGAATTACAAGCATAACGCAGTGCAGATGGATGAGATAATCAGTAAGACAATTAAAGCTCTTGATTCGGGGAAAAAAGAAATAATTGAAATTGCAGAAAATTCACGTAAGGAATGTGCAAGACTTCAAGAGGAGCTTACCGCCTTGAAATTACAAGTGGCGGAGAGCCTGAATGAGATTGAAAATCTGGAACATGGCTTAAAAGTCAGCAAAAAAAGGTTGTATGATGTAAATCAAAATTTCCAAAGGTATAGCCAGGACGAGCTGGCAAAGGCTTACCAATCGGCAGATGATTTGCGTGTAAAGCTTGCTGTCAGGAGGGAACAGGAAAGTTATCTTATCAAAAGAAGAAACGACCTTGAAATAAGAATAAGAGATTCCATGAAAACCCTTGAAAGAGCAGATAATCTTATAGGACATGTTGGAATAGCTCTTGAGTACCTTAGCAGTGATTTAAAGGGTGTGGGGGAACAGCTGAGCAACCTGCAGCAAAAGCAATTTCTTGGACTCAGAATTATTGAAGCCCAGGAGGAGGAACGCAAACGGGTTGCCCGGGAGATACACGACGGACCTGCACAATCCATGTCAAATGCTGTTATTAAAGCTGAAATATGTGAAAAGCTGCTGGACATAAATATGTCAGAAGCAAAGACCGAGTTGCAGAATTTGAAAAAGGTCATGCGGGACAGCCTCCAGGAGGTTCGCAGAATAATCTACAATCTCAGGCCCATGGCTCTGGATGATCTTGGTCTGCTTCCTACTTTGGAAAGATATGTAATATCCTTTAAGGAGACTACGGGGATAAATGTGACTTTCAAATACAGGGGGATAGACGAAGCCACAAAGCCTGTAATAGCTCTTACGGTTTTCCGGATAGTTCAGGAAGCCTTGAATAATGTCTTGAAGCACTCACATTCCAAGACGGCAGGTGTTATATTGGAGAAGGTGGAAGATAAGCTTAATATAATTATTTTTGATAATGGTGTGGGCTTTGATCCGAAATCCATTAAGATGACAAACACAGACCTGTCGGGAGGCTTCGGCCTTTTTAGCATGAAGGAGAGAGTGGCCTTGCTGGAAGGGGAGTTGAGCATAACATCTGAAGATAAAAAAGGAACAAGATTGAATATACAAATACCACTCATAAATGAAGGGGAGGCTCTTGGAAAATGAACAAAATTAAAGTATTGATAGCGGATGACCACGCAATGGTAAGGCAGGGATTGAAAACAATTCTTGAGCTGGAGGACGATATCTGCATTGTGGCAGAAGCTTCAAATGGAAATGAGGCTGTTGAAATGGCAAGAGCTTTAAAACCCGATGTTTTGCTTATGGATATTAATATGCCGGTATTAAGCGGTTTACAGGCCATAAAGCTTTTAAAGGAAAGCAGCGAAAGGTACAAAATAATAGTTCTAACCCTTCATCAGGACAGGGAATACCTGTTTAAAACCCTGCAAATGGGTTGCGAAGGTTATGTTTTGAAGGATGCGGAATCATCGGTGTTAATAGACGCTATCAGAAGTGTTTACCAGGATCAGACCTTTATACAGCCCAATATGACCAACGAGCTGGTGAGAGAATTCCAGAGAGTCACCCTTTATGAGAATGACAAGTCCCTGTCAAATAATCTGACCTCCAGAGAGGTAGAAGTTCTGAAACTCATTGCAGAGGGCATGATAAATAAGGAAATTGCAAAAAACCTGTACATAAGTGAAAAAACCGTTAAAAATCATATCTCCAATATTTTTAAGAAGCTGGATGTAAATGACCGGACGCAGGCGGCTATATATGCATTCAAGCACAATATCAAGGTGTAGGTCGCAGGGGCGCTGCTTAAATTATGCTAAAGCTAGAAATAAATGTATTGACATTAATACAATTTGCATAGTATTATATTAATAATTTCGAATAAAAAATGCTGAGAACGGGAATAGTAAGCAGTTATGGAATCCTTAGAGAGCTGTCGTCAGGTGAAAGACAGTGATTTCAGACAGTTGAAGCTCGCCCTGGAGCATTCCGGCTGACTGGTTAGGCCGGAACGGTATTCACCGTTATATGATTAAAGAGGATCCGGCATAGGATATGTTGGATTAAGTTGAGTGGTACCGCGGAATAGCTTTTCGTCTCATTTTGGAGATGAAAAGCTTTTTTATTTGTTTGTCGTGTGTCCGGCAGAGCTGGAGTACACTTGTTTTCTTTATGTTTAGTTATTTATCATTCGGAGGTGCTTATATGGAAAAGTTAATTGAAATAACGGTGGGTGGAATGCTTGAAGAAATGGCGGAAAGATATCCTGAGCATGAGTGTGTCCTTTATACCGACCGGCCTTTCAGGAAAACCTACTCTGAGTTTAATTCCATATGTAACAGTGTTGCAAAAAGCTTTATGAAAATGGGAATAAAAAAGGGAGACCATGTTGCCATGTGGGCCACAAATGTACCTGAATGGCTGATTACTCTTTTTGCCACAGCCAAAATCGGTGCGGTACTGGTTACGGTAAATACGAATTACAAGATTTTTGAGCTGGATTACCTGCTTAAGCAGTCGGACAGCAGTACTCTGGTGCTGATAGACGGTTTCAAGGATTCAAACTATGTTCAGATACTCAACGAGCTCTGTCCTGAGCTTAAAGACAGCAAGCCGGGAGAATTCAACAGTGAAAAGCTGCCGTTCCTGAAAAATGTAATCAGTGTAAGTGAGAACAAGTACCCAGGAATGTTCAGCTGGTCAGAGCTGATGGATATGGGCAGAGAGGTTCCGGATGAGGAATTGTTTGCCATAAGCAGCACTCTGGACTGCCATGAAGTAATAAATATGCAGTATACCTCGGGAACTACCGGTTTCCCAAAAGGAGTCATGCTGACCCATTATAACATTGTAAACAACGGAAAATGCATAGGCGACTGCATGCACTTTACATATGAGGACAGGCTGTGTATTCCCGTGCCGTTTTTTCACTGCTTTGGACTGGTGCTTGCCATAATGGCCTGTGTCACACACGGAACTACAATGATTCCACTGGAGTACTATCAGCCGCTGAAGGTAATGCAGACCATTCAGAAAGAAAAATGTACTGCCGTATACGGTGTACCTACAATGTTCATTGCAATTCTTGAGCATCCTGAATTCAACAACTTTGACTACTCCTCCCTAAGAACCGGAATAATGTCAGGTTCGCCCTGTCCTGTAAAGGTTATGGAGGTGGTGGTTGACAAGATGAATATGAAAGACATAACCATCCCCTATGGACAAACCGAGGCTTCTCCGGTTTGTACCCAGACCAGGATAGGAGACAGTCTGGAACGTAGAGTGGCGACTGTTGGTCGTGCGCTTCCTTTCATAGAGTGTAAAATAGTTGATCCTGAAACCGGAAAGGATTTGCCTGACGGTGTACCGGGTGAGTTTGTAGCCAGGGGCTATAACGTCATGAAGGGCTACTATAAAATGCCTGAGGCTACAGCCCAGGCCATAGACGGCGAAGGCTGGCTGCACACCGGAGATCTTGCGGTCAGAGACGAGCACGGCTACTTTAAAATCACCGGAAGAATAAAGGATATGATTATCAGGGGCGGTGAAAACATCTATCCCAAGGAGATTGAAGAATTTCTCTATACCTTGTCAGAGGTCAAGGATGTACAGGTAATCGGTGTTCCCTCCAAGGCATACGGAGAGGAGATAATGGCCTGTGTAATACTTAAGGAGGGGTGTTCCATGACGGAGGAGGATGTGAAAAATGCTGTGAAATCCAACATGGCAAGACATAAGACTCCTAAGTATGTAGCTTTTGTGGACAGTTTCCCTATGACCGCCAGCGGAAAGATACAAAAATATAAAATGCGTGAGGAAGCTGTTGAAAAGCTTGGGCTTCAGGATGAAGCCAATATTGAAACAGCTTAGGAGAAACCATTCCTTATCCTTTACATTAATCAAATACACTATTATAATTTATAATAAGCTTAAAATTGCCGGTGTGATAACTGGCAATTTTATTAGGCGGACTTACTTAAATATATGTAAGCAGGATGGAGGACTTATGTTTTTTTTATATAATTTAAAGCTGCAGAAGTATTGGGCTGTTGATTGCGGAGGCATGCTGCCCTATGAAAAATAAATTTATTACAGCACTTGCGGGATACCTTATGGAGAAGGAATATTTCAACCTCATTCTCCCTGAGTCTGAGAGCCTGAATTTCAACAATGGTACGGCAAGCCTTATTAAAGACTTTCACGGGACTACCGTGTTGCTTGAAATAATAGATGGAGATATGCTGGACTCCCGGGAGCTGGAGCTCTCCATGGAGCACGGAGCTGGTTTGATTAATAATATGAACGGCTCCAATGCCACCATATTTAAACTGTTTCTATTTGAAAACCAGCCTGACGAGCAGAAGCTCAATGTCATAAATAGCAAGCAGGTTGACCTGCCTGGGGATAAAAAGTTTTTAAAGGTGCTTTCCGTTGACATAACAGCAGGAACTATTACCAAACACTTTAGTGTACCAGCTTTTGATGCCAAGCTTGTGAGGAATGTCAGGCGCTTTTTTGCAAAAGGGCTTAACACAAACGGAGCATCCCTGGAAGATATTGAAAAACTCATTGAAATGAGGAAGAAGGACTTTGAAATACAGGTAAAGGCCTCCAAGCCTTACCTGACCTACGCTCTGATTATTGCAAATATTCTTGTCTGGCTTGTGATACGGATAATTTCCTTTAACAACGGAGAGGAATACGGAAACCTGCTGGAGCTTTTCGGAGCTAAAATAAACGGTCTCATACTTCAAGGTCAATATTGGAGGTTTTTAACCCCCATTTTTCTGCATGCTGATGAAATTCATCTTGCATTAAACAGCTATTCACTGTTTATAATCGGTTCTCAGGTTGAAAAACTATATGGACGCCGCAGCTTCATGCTTATATATGCAGTGTCGGGGATTCTCGGCAATATTGCGAGCTTCGCCTTTTCAATGAACGCTTCCGTTGGCGCTTCCGGAGCTATATTTGGACTGCTTGGAGCAATGCTCTATTTTGTAATGAAACGCCCGTCACTTTTGAAAAGCGGCTTTGGTGCAAATCTCATTACTGCGGTTGTTGTAAATCTGGCATATGGCGTTTTGAACAAGCAGATAGATAATTATGCTCACTTGGGAGGGCTTGTTGGAGGAGTATTGGTAACTGGAGCAGTATATCCTGCCCCGAAGGAAACCTCAAGGGATAAAAAAATGAAGGCTGCTTCCGTAATTTTGGCTTTGAGCATAACGGCAGCCGGGTTGGTATATGGCCTTAACAACAGTAATAGCAGAATTGTGCCCCTGCTTACTGAATTTCAGAAGCTGGAGGCACAGGGACAATGGGCTGGTGTGGAAAAGCTGGGTGAGGATATAATGGACCTGGGGCCGGCTGATAAAAAAATAAAATATTTTGTGCTTTTTGGACTTACAAAGTCTGAAATAAACCAGCATAAATATGAGGAGGCCATAAAGCAT
Organism: Bacillota bacterium; assembly: GCA_023400235.1. Lineage (GTDB taxonomy): Bacteria > Bacillota > Clostridia > Acetivibrionales > DSM-1351 > Ruminiclostridium. The sequence continues at coordinate 257,020 of JAEXFI010000012.1, read as the reverse complement.
GCAGAGCTGCTGAATGAGGTCAGTCCCGCAGACGGTCAATTTTTTCAGGGCTTCATTTATTACTACACTGCCCGGTATGATAAAGCCAGGGAGCATTTGGAAAAGGCAAAAGAACTGGAATCCCCATATACCGAGACGATTGATCAATTGCTGAACGGCATTGAGGGAAGCGGTAAATAAGGAGAGCGCGATTATTCAATGAAATATACAAACTGTGAGCTGCTTAAAAAGGGTAAAGTAAAGGGCATTATTTTGACCAGGCAGGAAACAGAATAATATAACAATATTTCCCAAAAATATAAAAAAATGAATTAAATATATCTTTATAATGCATGTTTTGTACTGGGTTTGACAAACCACAACCAAAAAATGCATTATTTTTATTTCCCAAAATATAGAAAATAATACAATTTATAATATAATGTTGCTGGAAGCTTGTACGGATTTTTACATCCCTTTGGGCAAGAACACAATCAGTATAATAAATGGGAGGTTTTTTATGAAAAGAATTATCAGCGGAATATTGATAATATTCCTGTTAGTCTCTGGAATTCCGTGTTTTGCACAAGAAGTTGACTCAAAAGCAATTCTGCCAATCCCATATGAGCCCACCACCACATTATTCAGTTTTGCCTCGGATTCCAATCACAACGGACCAACCTTCAAGGGCTACGCAGGAACTACTACCATTGCCGGCGGAGCAGAAGTGGATTTTATGATTGACACAAATAATGATACCTATGGGGGATTGATTACAATCCTGTCCAACTTCAATTTTAAAGGTGAAGGCTATGATTATAATGTGTTCAATATAGGCTCCCAATACCTTCACGTTTGGAAGTTTTATTCTGAAATGACGTTTTCGCAGGCAAATGGAGGCAGCGTCAAAGACATTCTGGGAATAGGCTTCAAGGAAGGTGTGCTGACCAGTTGGTCTCCAAGTCCGGATACTCTTGGCGAAACAATGACCCTTCAGTGTAATCAAAGTGCAGACCCAAGTATTTATATGAATGCATACGCTCTGTTGAACGGGATTGGAATTCCTTCTTATTATCTCAACAGTTCAAAGGATGTTGCATTCACTTTCACCAATGTTCGCTCCTTGGAACCCAATGGAAATATTAACAACCTTGTAAATCTCAGTAAGGGAATCTTCAAGGATAACTGGAAAGCAGAAGGCAGCTTTTCTGCATCTGCTGCAACAGAAAAAATGATAATCATGGATTGACGTCTGATACAAGAGTCAGTTACTATCAACTTTGGTAAAGCTTCCTGCTCAAAGGTTGTAAGCAAAATGAGCATCAAGTCGCACTATATGACTATCTTTGACATATTAAAATAATAATAATGCTTATAGACATAAAAAATGGACTGCTGCCCAGCGCAACAGTCCATTTTTTGTCATATCATATGGGCAAAATATCTGTGAAAGCTAAGATCACCGGTCAACTCAGGGTGAAAGGAGGTGGCCAGCATGTTTTTCTGGCGGCAGGCCACAATATGTCCATCAAAGCTTAACAGAGCCTCCACGTCTGGTGAAATATCCACTACATAAGGAGCTCGTATGAAGACAAGGGGAACCTTTTGAGCTGAAATCGCAGGAATGTCAACTTTGGTGCTGAAGCTGTCCAGCTGTCTTCCATAGCCGTTTCTCATAACCACTATATCCATTACCTCAAGATGCCTGCGCTCATCGTTTACAATGGTTTTGGCAAGAAGAATCATACCTGCACAGGTTCCCCACACAGGCATTCCACATTCTATACGCGCCTTAAGCGGAGCTGTCAGGCTGAAGTCGCACAGCAGCCTGCCCATGGCCGTACTTTCACCTCCCGGGATAATCAGCCCGTCTATGTTTTCAATATCCTTTTTATGTTTGACAATGCAGGCTTCAACAGCTTCTATCTGGTTCAGCATGTGAAGATGCTCCTGCACAGCACCCTGCAAACCAAGAACACCGATTCTTTTCATGCTACCAGCCTCGTGATGCATACAGGCTGTTGCCGGACAGCTCTCTTACATCAATTGAATCCATTGCGGTTCCCAGTTCCTCTGATACCTCTGCTATTATAGCGGCGTCGTCAAAGTAGGTTGTAGCCTTCACTATTGCCCGGGCCCTCTTTTCAGGATCTGAGGATTTAAAAATTCCAGAGCCCACAAAAACTCCGTCACAGCCAAGCTGCATCATAAGTGCGGCATCCGAAGGGGTGGCAATTCCTCCGGCAGCAAAGTTGATAACAGGAAGTCTGCCATTTTCATGAACATAGAGCACCAGGTCATAGGGAGCCCCAAATTCCTTGGCTATTGTCATAAGCTCCTGTTTTGAGGCACTTTGAACCTTGCGGATTTCACCTGTAACCGTCCTCATATGTCTAACGGCTTCCACCACATTGCCGGTGCCCGCTTCACCCTTGGTTCTGATCATGGAGGCACCTTCTCCGATTCTCCGCAGGGCTTCCCCCAGATTTTTTGCGCCGCAGACAAAGGGAACCTTGAAGGTGTGCTTATCTATGTGAAAGTCCTCATCAGCGGGAGTAAGCACTTCGCTTTCATCTATGTAATCAATGGAAAGAGATTCCAGAACCTGCGCCTCCACAAAATGACCAATTCGCACTTTAGCCATAACAGGTATGGAAACTGCGCTTTGTATTTCCTTAATCATCCTGGGGTCGGACATTCTGGCAACTCCTCCCATTTTTCTGATGTCGGAGGGAACCCTTTCAAGAGCCATGACAGCAACAGCGCCTGCTTTTTGTGCTATCTCAGCTTCCTTTGCGTTTACCACGTCCATGATGACTCCGCCCTTTAACATCTGAGCCAGGTTTTTGTTCAATTCATATCTTTCGGTCATACAATATTCTCCTTTACATTTGCCATATTGTTTAATATACTAAATTGTATCGTAACAATTTAAGTTTATTATGCATGAATTTTGAATATTCTTACATATTTTAAATAGCAAGTCAATATTTTTCACACTATGTTGGAGGTAAAATGAATATTGTATCGGTACAATTTTGTAATGACAAGCAGCCGAAGTATTTGCAGCTTTTTGAGCATATCAAGCAATTAATCACAGCTGGAGGATTAAAGCCCGGAGAAAGGCTGCCTACGGTAAGAAGCCTTTCTCAAACGCTGGGTATAAACACTATAACGGTATTAAATGCTTATAAGCAGCTTGAAAATAACAAGTACGTCACTGCAAAAAAAGGCAGCGGCTATTATGTTTCCGACCTGAAGCTACAGAAGGAAAACATGCTTTCCTCCGGCGAGCTTGGAATGACCACGGGCAAGGAGGTGATAAACTTTGCCAGTGCTGCACCTCACCCCTCCATTTTTCCCATCGAATCCTTCAAGGAATGTATAAACGAGGTGCTGGAAAGGGACAGGGGTTTTGCCTTTGGATATCAGGAAAGCAGCGGCTTCAGGCCTTTAAGGAGCTCCATTCTTGGATACATAGGCAACAAATATGGAATAAAAGCAGGCAGTGAGGAAAATGTCCTGATAGTCTCTGGAGCACAGCAGGGTATAGACCTGATAGGCAAGGTGCTGTTGAATCCAGGGGATTATGTTATAATGGAGAATCCCACCTATGATGGGGCTGTGGCAGTGTTCAAGGCCAGAGGAGCAAGAGTGGTGGGCGTTTCCCTTGAGGAGTCCGGTGCGGACATAACGGAGCTTGAAAAGAAAATACGTATATGCAGGCCAAAGCTAATATATCTTATGACCAGCTATCAAAACCCCACTACTGTCAGCTATAGCACAGGAAGGCTTCAACAGGTGCTGGCACTTGCCCAAAAATACAATGTTTATATTGTGGAAGATGATTCCATGTCCGAGCTGAATTTCAGCAACCAGCATCCGCCCACACTGAAAAGTCTTGATACTGAAAATGCTTATATAATATATCTGAAAAGCTTTTCCAAGATACTGATGCCGGGCTTGAGGGCGGGCTGCATGATAATCCCAAATCTTCTGACAAAGGAATTCACAAAAATCAAGCACAACAGTGACCTGGCCTCCTCCGGCCTCATTCAAAGGGCACTGGATATGTACTTCAGAACTGGAAAATGGGAAGAGCACCTCCAATACATGAAGGAAATATACAGGGGCAAATATGAGTTCATGCTTACACAGCTTAAACGCCTGGAAAAATACGGAGTGATATATGGAAAGCCGGATGGAGGGCTGTATTTTTGGATTACTCTGCCAAAGGGCCTTTCTGCAATGGAGTTGTATTATGACTGCAGGAGTGAGGGGCTTGTACTTATTCCTTCTGAAGTCTTTTTTGAATTGGACCACAAAAATAAGGACAGAAGTCTCCGGCTGAGCTTTGCAGCTTCAAGCATGGAAGAAATCCGGCAGGGAATGGATATATTGGAGAGGTGCCTTGACAGAAGGGCTTGAGGGATATGCCTCTGAAATAGTTATTGATATATTATAGGAGTAAACCTTCTTCTTAAAAGCAGGTTTCCCTTATAATATTTTTTGAACAAGCTGTGAGTCAGACCATAATCTATTATGACCGGTTCCCCGTCAATCAGGCCCCAACTGGAGGCCCGTCTTAAATCTCCGGTACCCAGGTCGTTATTCTTCAGGTCCTGCACCAGGTTGTTCACTTTTAGGAGGGAATCCATGCCTTTGACTTTATAGAAGGAATAGACCGTTCTCATTTTCTTTATTCTTTTTGCCCGGGCCATGACCAGAAGCTTAAAATCCTCGGAAATATAGGCGATTTCAGCAAAAAAGCCGGAAAGGCAGTTGCTGTGAATCTGGTATTCGTTTTTATTTTGCTCGATTCCACGTATATCCCGGGCCACCTTGACAACATAACCGTTATTCAGATTGTAGACCCTCCTGCAGGAGCCAAAGCCCATAAGCCTGTATTCTCCGCTTTTTATTCCAGAAATCAAAATCTCATAATTATAGTCCATTCCAACATCCTGATTTTATTCTCTTATTACAGGATATTCACGCCTATATAAAGGTGTGTTAACTTGGTGTTTAACTTTAAGGTAAAATACACATCATACATCAACATTTATTGACTAATTTGCAATTACAAATAAGGGGAATATTATGAATCAATTATTAGAAGAATTTTCTCAACAGTATGATTGCTTTATCAAAGAGGGTAAATGACACTGGAAAGATTAATATTAATTGGCCTGTATATCTCACAAAACGAATTTGAAAATCCAATCGAGTGGAGTAACAACCGTAATTGAGATGATTTTTATACAATATATCTAAATGTTGACATTACATAGAATGTATTACATACTATGTAAATAATGCATAGGGGGAGTAAGGATGAGAATATTAAGAAAAGTTGTTTCAATTATAGTGCTTTCTGTTCTGATGGTAATGTTAACAATGCCGTCAACCGTTGAGGCCAACACAGATGTAAAAAAAATCTGTATTGGATGGACTGTACAGTTATCTGTTGATACTCAGAAAAGTATAACCTGGAGTAGTACTGATACTAAAATAGCAACAGTTTCAAAAAGTGGGCTCGTTACTGGTAAAGGGGTAGGAAGCGTAGTTATTTTTGCAAGGTATGGAAAAGAGGTTGTGTCATGGTTAGTTTCTGTTATCTCTGATAAAGAAGAGATAGTTTATCATAATGATGTAAGCAAACCTAAAGGGTTAGTTGCATCAAAATCCATGTATGCAGGAGATTCATATACTCTTGTACTAAATGGTGTTTACGGCACAGCAAAGTGGGATTCAGACAACAAATCAGTTGCCACAGTTTCAAGTAAGGGAATTGTCACCGCAAAGAAAAAAGGTACTGCTACCATTTCAGCAACTGTTAATAAGAAAAAATATACATGTAAAATAACTGTTATGGAAAAAACAGTTGCTCCAGCATTAAATTTGCGTATAGTCCAAAATGGTAAGGAAATAAAAGTCAAACAAGATGAACAAATACGTCTGGATAGAAGTAAATTCTCTTTGAGGCTAAATATGCCATTAAATGGAGGTGCTCAAATAGCAGCATTGGATAGCAAAATGGATTATGCACTGGCTGGTGCCGGCATGAAATCAGATGATGTAATATACCTTTCATTAGGAACAGGTATGGCATCTGATGGACCATATGAAGAAATGATAATTAATAATGAAGCCAATCATTATATTTTTTATAGTGATAATTCTAATGAGAGTAGGTTAACACTGCTTTCAAAAGATAAAAAGAATATAGTAGATGGTGAATGGCAAGTAAATGGCATGGGTATTCTTGATACAAGCAATTATGAATTAACAGACTATTCGTTTAAAGATTTCCCGCTGGAAAAGACATATCTTGTAGTATTTGTTGATTTCAATAATGATGGAGTAATTAATTCAGGGGAATATGCCAAGGCTGTTCTTGTTTTTAATGATTAAGTAAAAGCTTATAACATAACAAACTATTTGGAGGAAAAATCGATGAGGAAAATTTTAAGCTTTATTTTGGTTATGTGCCTTAGTCTATCTGTTGTCGGGTGTTCTTCGGGGGATAAACCTGAATCAGCAGTGGACGATTATTTTAAGGCAATCAAGGAATGTAATTCAGAGAAATTAGAGTCAGCAGTGCAATATACGGAGGATTTTAAACCCGATACCGATATTTTTGCTGATGAAACCTTTAAGGATATTTTTAAGGAAAACGGAAAGGTTATCAAGTACAAAATTAATGATATTACAGTAAATAATGATGAAGCAAAAGTAAAAGTAAATTGTACATATGGTGATGCTTCCGAGGTGCTTCAAACAGCTATGAAGGCCTATATGGGGAAGGCATTATCCGCAGCGCTCTCAGAGCAAAAACCCAGTGAGGCAGAGCTTAAGAAGATTCTGGAGGATGAGATACAGGCTGCTGTAAAAAGCACCGCTCTTAAAGAGGTAGAAAAGGATATAGAGGTTAATTGTAAAAAGGTAGATGGCAAATGGAAGGTTATATCAGATGAAAGCTCTATAAATATAATAACAGCTAGCGTATATAATATGTTTAAAGACATATCTAAAACTATAGATGGTAAAGAAAAAGAGTAGGGACTTGTTAATCCAAGGATGATATGTGTTTTTCAATTCCCTGCAGTAAATTGGGGTACAGTAAATTGACTCAATGATAAATACAATAACCCTTGACGAATAATTTATGTTGATGTATTATATTTTATAAATTGCAAAGTCTGTTTTTGGGACTGTGTACACAATTAACAGCATGTGAATAGATTAATAATATAAATATGATGACTGGAAAGAGTAGAAAGCAATTGGCTTCTCAGAGAGCGGACGCTTGGTGCGAGTCCGCAGGTTCAAGCTTTTGAAAATCATCCATGAGTTGCAGCCTGAATGAAACATAGGTAAGGTGTGCCGGTGATGAGCCGTTATAAAATGAAGTGATTGTTGTCACGTTTTAGTTTTTGTGTCCGAATTATCATATGTGACAAAATAAATTGGGTGGTACCGCGAAAACAGCCTCGTCCCTTAAGAGTCAGTAGTGCATGACTTGTGGAACGGGGCTTATTTATTGCGGAAACTGCTTTTTTTGTCCGGTATCGGTACAGCATTCCATATGGAAGCGTTGTACTAAGACAGTGAACATGGTTAAGTCAACTATAGAACGATATTTAATTTATGGAGGTATTGTAAATGTCGCAAGATTACGGAAAGACCTTGAACTTGCCGCAAACGGATTTTCCTATGAGGGCCGGTTTGCCGCAGAGAGAACCTGAATTTCTTCAAAAATGGGAAGAAATGGATATTTATCATAAGCAGCTTGAAAAAACAAAGGGTAAGCCTTCTTTCATACTGCATGATGGACCGCCCTATGCAAACGGTGGCATACATCTGGGAACCTCTCTGAATAAAATATTAAAGGATATAGTTGTGAAATACCACAGTATGTGCGGGTATCACACACCCTTTGTACCAGGCTGGGATACACACGGACTGCCAATCGAGCAAAGAGCCATAAAGGAACTGGGACTTAAGAGGCATGAGGTTGGTCCAGTAGTATTCAGAGAAGCCTGTGAAGGCTTTGCCATGAAATATCTGGACATACAGAGAAATGCCTTTAAGCGCCTTGGTGTCAGGGCAGACTGGGAAAATCCGTATGTGACGCTTAAGCCAGAGTTTGAAGCCCAGCAGATAGAGGTTTTTGGGGAAATGTGCAAGCAGGGGCATATATACAAGGGGCTTAAGCCGGTGTATTGGTGTCCCGATTGCGAAACTGCCCTGGCAGAAGCAGAAATCGAATATGCTGACGACACCACTCTTTCAATTTATGTGAAATTCCAGGTCAGAGACGACAGGGGCATCTTTGACGGGATTGCTCCTAAAGAGAAGGTAAACTTTGTAATATGGACCACCACAACCTGGACGCTGCCTGCCAATCTTGCAGTATGTCTCAATGAAGGTTTTGAATATTCACTTGTAAAAGCCAACGATGAATATTACGTATTTGCGGCTGAGCTTGTTGAAAATTCAATGAAGGCGGCGGGAATATCAGAATATGAAACAGTTGCAAGGTATAAGGGCAAGGAGCTGGAGGGAATATTGTGCAGGCATCCTTTCCTGGACAGGGATTCCGTGGTTATTTTAGGCGAACATGTAACACTTGAAGCCGGTACGGGTTGTGTTCATACGGCTCCCGGACATGGTGCGGAGGACTTTATTGTCTGTCAGAAATATAAGATTCCCACAGTAGTGCCTGTTGACAGCAAGGGTTATCTCACAAAGGAAGCAGGGCCCTTTGCAGGCTTGTACTATAAAAAATCAAATGCGGCAATCATTGAGAGGCTTACTCAGGATGGAAGGCTGCTGGCTTCTGAAAAGATATCCCATCAGTATCCCCATTGCTGGAGATGCAAGGAGCCTATCATATTCCGGGCAACCGAGCAGTGGTTTGCTTCCATAGACAGCTTCAGAGAGGCTGCTCTTGACGCCATAAAGACTGTGAAATGGGTGCCGGAGTGGGGCCAGGAAAGAATTACAAGCATGGTGAGAGACAGGGGAGACTGGTGTATCTCCAGACAGAGAATATGGGGCGTGCCTATACCAATATTCTATTGCAGGGACTGCGGGAAAGAGCTGATCACTGATGAGAGCATAAAGGCAGTTGCAGACTTGTTCAGGGAAAAGGGCTCCAATGCCTGGTATGCCTTGGAAGCTGCCGAAATACTGCCCAAGGGTACTGTATGCTCCTGTGGACACGGAGAATTTACTAAGGAAACTGATATTATGGATGTATGGTTTGACAGCGGTTCCAGCCACGCAGCCGTGCTTGAAACCAGAGAAGAGCTTTCCAGTCCGGCGGATCTATACCTGGAGGGCAGCGACCAGCACCGCGGCTGGTTCCAATCTTCTCTTTTAACCTCTGTTGCAACCAGGGGAGGAGCACCCTATAAAAAGGTTCTGACCCACGGCTATGTTATAGATGAAGAAAAGAGAAAGATGTCAAAGTCACTGGGCAACGGCATAGACCCTGCAGATGTCATAAAGGAATACGGTGCCGACATATTAAGGCTGTGGGTTGCATCCTCGGACTACACCACGGATATAAAGATTTCAAAGGATCTGTTGAAACAGCTCTCCGAGGTTTACAGAAAGATAAGAAATACTGCACGGTACATTTTAGGGAATATAAACGGCTTTAACCCTGATACGGACAGTGTTGCCAACAGCGAAATGAACGAGCTGGACAAATGGGCTCTTTATAAGATGACCAATCTTGTAAGAAAGGTAAATGAGGCTTACAGCACATATGAATTCCATATGATGTTCCATGCGATTCACAACTTCTGTGTAGTTGATATGAGCAATTTCTATCTGGATATAATAAAAGACAGGCTGTACACCTCAAAGCCGGAATCAAAGGAAAGAAGAGCTGCTCAGACGGTTATGTATGAAATCCTCCAGTCACTGGTGAGAATGCTGACTCCTGTCCTTGCATTTACCACAGAGGAAATATGGCAGTTTATGCCCCACAGAGCAGGTGACGATGTGGAAAGCGTTCAGCTCAACAACTGGCCGGAAATAAATGAAGAATATATGGATGCCGCTCTGGCTGAAAAGTGGGATAGGATACTTGCACTCCGTTCAGATGTATCAAAGGCTCTGGAAGTGGCAAGGGCAAATAAGACCATAGGACATTCCCTGAACGCAAAGGTGACTATCTATGCCGATGGAGCCGACTATGATTTTGTAAAGAGCATTGAAGCTGAGCTGATAACCATATTCATTATTTCAGATGTTGATATCAAGAAGCTTCAGGAGGCACCTGCCGGTATCCCTAACGGGGAAGAACTCACCGGAATAAAGGTGGAAGTGCAACAGGCAACCGGCGAAAAATGTGAAAGATGCTGGATGTTCAGTGAATACGTGGGAAAAGATGAAAAGCATCCTACGCTTTGCAAGAGATGTTCAGAAGTGGTTGAATAAGTTATTGCATGCAGGGCACGCAGATGGGAGACAAAATGATCAGACATACTATCAACCTTAAGGAAAGAAGCTATCCTATTTGTATAACAACTGATTTTGATGAATTGGGAAAGACTGTTCTCTCATTAAGAACCGGTAAAAAAGTACTTTTAGTCACTGATGAAAATGTTGACAGGTTTCATGCGGAGGAGTGCGTCAAAAGGTTGGAAGAAAGCGGTTTTGAGGTTTATAAGCATGTGCTCGCTCCAGGTGAGGAGTACAAGACACTTGATGCCGTTTACGGAATATATAAAAAGCTGGTGGAATACAAACTGGATAGAAACAGCTCCCTGGTTGCGTTAGGCGGTGGTGTGGTTGGCGATATTTCCGGCTTTGCTGCGGCAACCTATATGAGGGGAATTCATTTCATACAGATTCCGACCACAATGCTTTCCCAGGCCGACAGCAGTGTAGGCGGGAAAACAGGAGTTGATTTTGACGGGCATAAAAATGCCATCGGAGCTTTTTATCAGCCAAGGCTGGTTTTCATGAATATAAACACAATAAGGACCCTGCCAAAACGTGAAGTTTCAGCAGGGCTGGCAGAGGTAATAAAGCATGGTCTGATTATGGATGCCGAGTATTGTGAGTATCTCAGTGATAACTCTCAAAAGATATTTGCTTTTGATGAAAATGTTCTTCAATATCTGGCAAAGAGAAATGTGTCAATAAAAGGTCAGGTTGTGGAACAGGACGAAAAAGAGCATGATTTAAGAGCGGTTTTGAATCTGGGGCATACCATCGGCCACGCTGTGGAAACAGCTATGAATTTTAAGCTGCTGCACGGAGAATGCGTTTCAATTGGCATAGTTGGCGCTTTCAGGCTTTCTTACCGCATGGAAGTTCTCTCCGAAGCAGTGGTTGAACAGGTAAAAGCCATGCTTTCCAAGCTGGAGCTTCCTGTAGCACTTCCCGGTATGGATGTGGAAAGGGTTTTTCAGCAGATATTCTATGACAAGAAGGTAAAGGACAATAAGCTGAAATTTGTGCTGCCAAAAAAGATCGGAGAAGTTTTTCAATATACTGTTGAGGATACTGAGCTGGTTAAGAAGGTTCTTTGGGATCTTGCCCAATAAAGCAAGTAAAAGCAAAAAACAAAAAAAGCAAATAAAGTAGACGCTTGACAAAAAATAGCAACTGATTCCCAGTTGTTATTTTTTTGTCTTGGGGTATAAATAGTTCAAAAGAATACAAACATAATATCAGTGACAAAGTCCGATTATTTGTCAAACCCCTCAGCGATTTTTTGAAAGGAGCTTGATTCAGATGGCAAATAACAATCAGCTAATCAGCTTATTAAATAAAAAAATAGATGACATGTCACTAAAAATGGAAAAGATGAAGTTTGTAGATTATGTATATTTTCTGGAGCACCCCAGAAAAATGCTGTGGGCAAATTTTGTAGGGGGGCTGGCAAGAGGTTTTGGAATTGCAATCGGTTTTACCTTATTGGGGGCTATTGCAGTATATATATTAAATAAAATAGTTCAAATAAATCTTCCCTATATAGGACAGTTTGTAAGTGATATTGTGGACATTGTCCAGAAAAGTCAAAGGAATGTCAGGTAGAAACGAACGGAGGGAGAATAAATGGATAGCAATAAATTATTGAGGCTTAAGGATAAGCTTCTGGAGCAGGAAGAGAAAATATCTAATGCGGTTGAACTTATGCATAAAAACGGCGAGGCAGATATGAGTGAGCATTATCCCGTGGAGCTGTCCCACTACGATAATCATCCAGCAGATATGGGCAGCGAGCTGTATTCCCTTGAAATGAATATGGCACTTAAGGTACATGAACAGACCAAACTAAACGATATACAGCAGGCCTTAAAAAAGTTTGAGGCAGGCACCTATGGGGAATGTGAAAAGTGTAAAAAGGAAATTGCCTTTGAGCGGCTGGAGGCTATGCCGGCTGCAAAGCTCTGCTATTCCTGCGAATTGGATAATGAAGCAATGGAGATAAACACTCCCGACCAACAGTACGATGAAGTATTTCAGGCACCTTTCGGCAGAAAGTATTTAAACAGGCAGGAGGACGACGAGTTTGAGGGTATGGATCAACTGAACGATCTGATAAAATACGGCTCCTCTGATTCACCTCAGGATATGGGGGGATATGCCGACTTTGAGGAATACTACACCAATGAGATTGACAACCAGGGCTATGTTGAAGAGGTTGAGAAGATTTCAAACCAGCAGTACAAGAATCAATTGCCGTAAATATACAGTAAAGTTGAAATGAACCAACCACATAAGATAACAAATAATAGATAAAGTAAAAAATAAAGGCAGCGCCTGAAAACGCTGCCTTATATTTTTACCTTATTTTTATGTGAACTTCCCTGAGCTGTTTCTCAGATACTTCCGCAGGTGCTCCGCACATTAGATCCTGAGCGTTTCCGTTCATTGGGAAAGGTATGACCTCGCGGATGTTTTCCTCGTTTCTCAGCAGCATTATCATTCGGTCAACACCGGGAGCCATACCTGCGTGAGGAGGTGCTCCGAACTGGAAGGCCTGGTACAGCGCCCCGAATTTAACCTGCAGGTCTTCCTCGGTATAGCCCGCAATTTCAAAGGCTCTGATCATGACATCAAGGTTGTGGTTTCTCACTGCACCGGAGGATAGCTCCACACCGTTACATACGATATCATATTGATATGCAAGTATATCCAGAGGGTCTTTTGTGTTTAGCGCCTCCAGTCCACCCTGGGGCATGGAAAACGGATTATGTGTAAAGTTTATCTTTTTCTCCTCAGTATCATATTCGTACATGGGGAAGTCATTTACAAAACAGAAGCGGTATGAATTATTTTCGCAGAGCTCAAGACGCAAACCAAGCTCGGTGCGGATCTGACCTGCGAAAAGAGCAGCCCGCTCTTCCTTGTCAGCTATAAAGAAGATTGTATCACCGGGTTCCAGGCCTGCAATCTCTGCTATGTCCTTTTTCATATTATCAGGAATAAATTTGTCAATAGGACCCTTGTAAGTCAAGTCTGAGTTGACCTCAAGATAGCCCAGACCACCCATTCCAATAGACGTGGCAAACTGCAGCAGCTTTTCGTGGAAACCCTTTGACATCTCTGCGTGAACTCTAATGGCACGGACGGTTTTACCATGAAAAGGCTTGAAGGTACAGCCCTGGAAAAACTCTGTGACATCCACGATTCTCAGTGGATTGCGCAGGTCGGGCTTATCTGTTCCAAACTCAAGCATGGATTGTTTATAGCTTATAATGGGATAGGGAGCTTCAGTTACTGAAAAGCCTTCAGGGGCGAACTTTTTAAAGGTGTCGGTAAGTACCTCTTCACCTGCGCGGAAAACATCCTCTTGAGTGGCGAAGCTCATTTCAAAATCCAATTGATAGAATTCCCCTGGAGAACGGTCTGCACGTGCATCCTCATCACGGAAACATGGAGCTATCTGAAAATACCTGTCGAAGCCGGACACCATCAGAAGCTGCTTATATTGCTGGGGTGCCTGTGGCAGGGCATAAAATTTTCCCTTGTATTTACGGGAGGGTACAATATAGTCTCTTGCGCCTTCAGGTGAAGATGCGCAGAGAATGGGTGTCTGAATTTCCAGGAAGCCCATATCAGTCATTTTCTGTCTCAGGAAGCTTATAACCTCCGAGCGGAATATGATATTATCCTTAACCTTCTTATTTCTTAAATCCAGGTAACGGTACTTGAGACGCAAATCCTCACGGGTTTCCTTTGAGGTCATTACCTCAAAGGGAAGCTGCTTGTACACCTTGCCCAGCAAGCTCACGGCACGGGCTTCCAACTCGATGGTTCCCGTGGGAATCTTTGGATTATAGGTCTCCTGGTCCCGGAGCTCAATAACCCCTTCAACCGCAATACAGTCTTCCTTGCTGATGCCTTCCAAAAGGCTTGTGTCGCGCAGGACAACCTGCATGACACCATACATATCTCTCAGGTCAAGGAATGATACACCACCGTGGTCACGGATGTTTTCCACCCAGCCGGCAATTTTAAGCTTATTGCCTACATCACCCTCGCTGATGTCATTTAAGAGCCTGTTACGATAAATGTTCGATATGTTCATAAGTGTTCTGTTCTCCTTTATGGATAATTTAAATTGATATTTGAGCATAAAAAAATGCCCATCCAAACTAAAAAGTCCAGGACGAACACGTAATGTCCGCGGTACCACCTGAATTACTGACTAACAGTCACTCTACGGTTTAAAAACCCAGCTGTTTAACGCACAAGCCTACGGCGCACCTACTAATCTATAAAGATGTTCAGATTGCGGCTGATAAAGTGTTATTCACTCAAATTCATTTTATGGAGTTCTCACTGGCCTCCATTCACTGGAAACGATAATTTGGGCTACTTCTCTCTGTCGTTGCCTTTACAAAAAAGATTCTTATTAAATTATACTGTCGTTTCATACGAAGACAGATAACTCTCCGTAAAATATCACATCCTTTCAAGACAGTACTAAAAATATGTACCTATAAAATTGTATTTTAAATTTAAAAAAACCACAAGTAAAATTTTATTTACCATTGCGGTTCTGCACGTCAAGCTCCACACAGCCACAATACCCGGGCACCCATATCTGTATTTGACAGAAAAATGCTAAATATTGCCGCTCTGATACTGTTTTTCGAGTTGAATACCTTACAGAACACAAGCTCCCCAAACATATCATTTTTTCGATATTTTAGCACACTAAAGTAAAATAAGCAAGTAAAATATTGCTTTTATTTAGCCCCAAAGTATGGAACATGGAACCAAAGTAAGTAACAATAGTAAGGAACCATAGTATGGAATGAACGTATATAAAAATTGCGCGATTCCTTACAATGCTGATATAATATTTTTAGCAATTTTTTATTATATATGTGGAAATTGAACTTATTTAAATTTTAATTAACTTAATTGGACTGAACTTAATAATGAGGTGCATATGAACCAATATAAAGACTATTTGATTATAAGCGACCTGGATGGCACTTTAATCAATTCCCGGCACACAATTTCTCATAAAAACCTGGCTGCAATAGAAGAATTTACAGCTGGCGGAGGAAGCTTTGCAGTTGCTACCGGGAGATCCATTCAAAACATAAGGCCCTTTATCCAAAATCTCAGGCTTAACGGGCCATGTATCCTATATAATGGTGCTGTGTTATACGATTTCAAGGCTGAAAGACTTCTTAAGGCGGAATTTCTGAAAAAGGAAATTCTGGTGGATTACATAAAATATTGTCTGGCTGCATATCACAATATGGCAGTGGAAATATTCACCTCGGAAGGAATGTTCATAATATCACCTGAAAAAAATGTGGATGATTATGTTATCAGGGAAAAGCAGCCTTTTACAAGGTCTGAGCTTACGGAGATGCTGAAGCTTGACTGGCTTAAATTAATGCTGTACGATAAGCCCCACGTACTTTCAGAGGCTCGTCATGCCTTTCTGAATTTCAGGCTGGACGCTGATTTTGATGATGTGTTTTCGCACGAGTTTTATTTTGAAGTACTAAAAAAGGGTATATCAAAGGGGGCGGCGCTGCAAAGCCTTAGAAGCCTGGAGCCTTTCAAGAACAAAACAATTCTGGCAGTTGGTGACTATGACAATGATATTGAAATGGTTAGCCTTGCGGATGTGGGCATAGCTGTTGAAAACGCCAGAGAGGGTGTAAAGGCTGCTGCCAATAGAATAACTGTCAGCAATGACCAGGATGCGATGCATGCTATTATCTACAATATATTACCTGAGCTATAAAGTTGTGGCATATATATATGGACATACTTAATCTGTGAATATGGATTTATTTGAGGAAGGTATTAATGCTATAACTTTCGTATCCATACTGTTTTTTGCGGGCATATGAGGAGGTTGATTTACAGGCAGGCAGATTAAAGCATTTTTAGTTCAGTTTTGCATTGAATTGCAGAAGGAATAGTGCTAAAATAATCCTTGCAGGCACAAAAAGGCAAATAAATGCGGCAGACAGGTGAAATCCTGCTGCATGCAGGCGGCCCCAATATATGCTGGTGTGGCTCAAAGGCAGAGCAGCGGTATCGTAAACCGCAGGTTGGAGGTTCGATTCCTCTCACCAGCTCCAATGGAAAACGTGTAGTTTCAATGGCTACACGTTTTTTTATTGCTCATTCGTAACAAGTAAAGTGACAAGTGCTGATGTGAGTTTCGTATCCAATAAAATGTTATTTAGAAAAGGCATGGGGATACTCCCCTTCTGAAAACCACATAGGGTTTTCACACAGTCTGACGGTATTGCATGAGTAGAAAATTGAGAAATATCGTAATACTTATAAAAAATATGGCGTGAATATATATAATTTTTGCTATGAGTGGGCCCACTATTTTTACGAATACCCTGATATATGGCCTAAAGGACATAAACAGAAGAGCAAATATTATGATAAACGGGACGAATACAAAAATATTAAATTAAGTGACTCGATTCTTTGGAATTACGACTATAAGCAGAAAAGTAATTTGTTTGGACTTGATTCACTTTACAGAAATATGCCCGAAAAAATCTTTACCAGAGGTAAAAAGCAGGAATTTGAAGCGGTACTTCTGTACTGCTGGCTGCATGGTGTTACCAGCGACGATGAGTATTGGGAGAGCTATTTGGAGAATGTATTATAAATTTTGTGTAGGCTAAAGCATTTAATACTGACTTATGAGATAATGTTTGTATAACTAAAATTTGGTAGTGATGAAATCTGCAAGTGCCGCCTGCAGAATTGAGGAGGTAAACCCATGCTTATTAACAATGACAACTATTTTAAAGTTCTGGAAAGCGTTAAGGCACAGATTCAAGACGCTCAGTACAGAGCTGTTTTAGGGTTAAACCGTGAGCAGATACTTTTGTTTTGGAATATCGGCAAGGTCATCATCGAAAACAGCAAATATGGTAGCGGGTTTATAGAAAACCTGGCTCGTGACATTAAGTCTGAATTCCCGAATGCCAAGGGGTACTCTGTTCGGAACTTGCGGTATATGCGCAGATTCGCCGAAATGTTTGATGAAAATGAAAATCTGCAGGAGCCACTTGCAGATTTAACGTGGTATCATCTTCAAACCTTGATGGATAAAATTTCTGATAAAAATACTTATCTTTGGTATGCCAATAAAGCTTTAGAAAATGGCTGGTCACGGAATATTCTTCTTCACCAGATTGAAACGAAACTGTACGAGAGACAAGCTTTGCCGGGCAAGGCCACCAACTTCGATCATGCTACCTATCGGCGTTAGCGAATACAAATTGTCCGACTTTGTACCGCAGGAATTAGCCGACACATTGCCCTCCGCAGAGGATATTGAAAAGCGAATTAAGGGCAAATATAAAATCGAGGAAGATTAGGAGTAAATACTCTGCTGACCTCAACAAAATGATATTACACTACCTTACGAACAACCGCAGGTTGGAGGTTCGATTCCTCTCACCAGCTCCAAAGAAAAAGACATGCTTTCCGCCAAGGGCAAGATATGTCTTTTTTTACGTGAGAAAGTGTGGTATTATGGCATAAAGTGCTAATTACATATATTAATTGGAATAATATACGGAGGATATTACCTGGAAATGGAAAAGAAAATCACAGGAGCAGACTATTTATACCTTGCTTTATACGCATTTGCAGCAATAGGGTTGGAACTTGTTTTAGTTGGAGTCAGCAAGCCTCTGTTTGGTGTATCTTTGGAAAAATACACAACCTTACACCATATAATTCATTGGGTGGTTATCTGTATAATATGGTTGATTGCAGGAATCTTTCTTATTAACCTGGCAAGAAAAAAATACGATTTCAACCTATGGGAAAATAAAAGTAAACTTAAAGGCTGGCAGTATATAGGTGTAGTTATCTGCCTGGTTGTATCTATTGCTTCCCACTATGTGGACTGGGAAGGCTTTAAGCCTCTTTTGGAGTTTCAACGATTGGGAGTGCTAAAATTTGTTTTCCAATACATTTATTATTTATTTGAAGCCTTCTTGATCTCTCTCATTGTTATCTTTGGACAAAAGGCTTGTGAGAAATGGTTTAAGAATGAAGCCATTCCATATGGAGGAATTTTTCTTGCTTTAACTTGGGGGCTTATGCACATTGTGTCAAAGGGAAGTGTTGCCATAGGGCTTTTATCTGCTTTTGGTGGATTTCTGTATGGCGCTGCTTATCTGGTGGTAGGGAAGGATTATAAAAAAGCCCTGCCTCTCATGTATTTAATGTTTGTACTGTAATTGTAATTCAGTTTGCAGAGCGGGGAATTAGTCTGTTATTTAATAAAAACGAAATATAGAGGTGCTTATGGAATAATTATTCAAATATTCTATAAGCACCTTTTTCTATTTTTTATTGTTTGACTGCTTGGCTCCTCTGTTTGACAATATTATCTGGTTACTTCAGGTTTCAATAAAAATTTAAACGAAATCCCAACGAAATTACAACAAAATTACAACAAAATCCCAATAAAAGCATTTCTTTTATTGGAAAAATAATGTAATATATCTATATATCCATCAGGAAAAATAATGAAATTTATCTAAATTAAGTAACTAATTCACACTTATATCTATAAAACTAAAATAATCGCGACTGCTTTACAAGTTAATAAGGAAAGGCGGGTGACCAAAGGGATTTATTGGTCTTAAAATAAGTATGTAATTTTTTTGAAATTTTAAAATGATTGGCGGACAGCCATGAGAAGAACGAGGGGGTAAATTTTATGAGAAAGACTTCTGCTTTACTATTGAGTATTCTGCTAATACTCTTGACAACCATGTCAACCATCAATGTCTTTGCGGCTGACTCTACAATGATTCCGGAGTTAAATATCAGCAGGTTTAACATTCCATCCAATGATGCAATGACCTTTTCTGAAAATTTAAAGCTTGGGTGGAATCTTGGAAATACCTTTGATGCCATCAACGCAACCGGGCTAACTGATGAACTGGCCTATGAATATACCTGGAGCGGTATTAAAACCACCAAGCAGATGATAGACACACTCAAGCAAAAGGGCTTTAATGCTATAAGAATTCCTGTTTCATGGCACAACCATGTCAGCGGCTCGGACTTCAAAATCAGTGATGCATGGCTGAACCGTGTCCAGGAGGTTGTAAATTACTGTATCGACAACAATCTCTATGTTATTATAAACATACACCATGATATTGATAAGGCATATTATTTTCCAAGCAGCACATATCTGCAGAACTCAAAAAAATATGTCACCTCCATATGGTCGCAGCTTTGCGCTAAATTTGCAAATTATGACGAGCACCTTATATTTGAATCAGTAAATGAACCGCGTCTTGTGGGGCATACCAATGAATGGTGGATTGATTTGAACAATTCGGAAGTAGTTGACTCAATAAAGTGTATAAATCAGCTTAATCAGGCCTTTGTTGACACTGTTCGCGGAACCGGAGGAAGAAATACCGGCAGATACCTGATGATTCCAGGCTATTGTGCGTCACCCGACGGGGCAACAAATCAATATTTCAAGCTTCCAACAGATATTTCGGCTAACGTGAACAAGCTAATAGTTTCCGTACATGCGTATTCACCCTATAATTTTGCTCTGCAGGCAATAGCTGACGGCGGTATTGATTATTGGAGCGTGAACGATGCTCAGAGCGTCAGCGGAGTGACCTCCTTTATGGACACCTTGTACAGCAAATACACCAGCAAGGGAATACCTATTGTAATAGGAGAGTTCGGAGCCCAGAACAAGAACGGGAACCTGAAAGCAAGAGTAGAGTTTTCAACATATTATGTTGCAGCTGCCAGAGCTCGGGGCATTACCTGCTTCTGGTGGGATAACAACGCATTTACCGGCACAGGAGAGCTTTTCGGCTTGTTCAATCGAAAGAACCTGAGCATCGAATATCCTGAAATACTGGGAGGAATGCTTAAATATGCCTCATCTCCTTCTACAATAATCTACGGAGACTGCAACAACGATGGATATGTGGATGCTTTGGACTTTGCAGCCTTCAAGAAACACATATTGACTCCGGACTATGCCTATGTCAAAAACATGGATCTGAATCTGGACAATGAAGTAAATGCTGTTGACCTGGCAGTCATGAAAATGTATCTGCTGGGAATGATAAACAAGCTGCCTAACAATTGACGAATTTTAATAAAATGCATTTAGAAAAGGTATAACAATTTAGGCAAATTCACAAAAATATTTTTTGTCTAAAAGTCATCCTTTTATGGTATACTAATAATTCAAGACTACTGAAGGGATGAATTTAATGGCAGAATTTTGTGTATGTGGATCAGTAAAAATTAATGGAAGCTGTACCAATAAAAATTGCAGCAGCAACAAAATGGAGAAGGCCGCTGCCGCAAAAATAAATAAAACCGGACGCACCAGGGCAGCAAAGCCTGCCGCCCAAGAAAAACCAGCTCCTAAGAATACCAAGGTTCCAAGAGCTTCAAAATGCATAACCTATCATATAAGTGAACTGCCGCTTAAAGAGCAGCCAAAGTAAAAACGCCCGAAAGGGCGTTTTTTGATGTTGTAAAACATTTAAAACATATAATATACCCAATTGCTATGAAGAATTATGTAATATATAATATTGTAAGATAAAAATTATGAAAAAAATGTAAGGAGACCCAAATGGACAATAAAGAACGCTTTCTGGAGATATTCAATACGTACATAAATAGGGAAGGTGCTGACAAGCTGCTGGAATACCTTTTATCAAAGTCAAGCGATTTCTTTACAGCACCAGCCAGCACCAGGTTTCATGGGGCATATGAAGGCGGATTGCTGGAGCACAGCCTGAACGTATATGAATGCCTTAAGGATTATTTATCAAGAGATAGGGTCAGAAATATGTACAGACTGGAATGTGATGCGGAGAGTGTTGCAATAGTAGCTCTATTGCATGATTTGTGCAAGGTAAATTGCTACAAGGTGGGCTCCAGGAACGTTAAGGATGCAAACGGTGTGTGGCAAAGCGTTCCTACATATGAGTTTGAGGACAAGCTGCCCTACGGACATGGGGAGAAGTCGGTTTATATAATTACGGGCTTTATGAAGCTCACACGAGAAGAAGCCTTTGCAATCAGATACCATATGGGCTTTTCAGGCTGTGAAGATAAGAGAAATGTTGGAGAAGCCTTCGAACAGTTTCCTCTTGCCTTCGCTCTGAACACTGCCGATATGGAAGCTACCTATTTTTTGGAAGGCAAGCATAAGTAAAGTTCCGTGAATATTTCATAGTGCAATATATAATAATTTAGTTATAAAGCCTTATATCGAGTTAAATATAAGGTTAAGCCTAATATAAATAAAAACTTGAAGAAGGAAGATAAATGTTGTGGATATTAATCAAATTGCAATTGAATTAAAGAAAAAAAGAGAGAAGTTTCTTGAAAAGGCCAGAAGTCTTATGAAGGAGACAAGGCCGCAAGAGAAGGGGGACGGATCTGCAGCGCTCTCCCAAGAGCGTGGTGATTTTATGACGCAGCTGAAGCAGGGCATTAAATCAACTGCTCTGGTTTTATATTTATACAGGTTTTTTCTGTTTTATCCACTGGCCATTATATATATGGAAGTTGTTTTTAAACTGACGATTTATAAATCCCTGCTAAATATAGGCCTTTTATATATGGTACTATATTCAATCCCTGCCGGACTCTTACTTTACATACTGTCAACCCTGGCAAAACGCAAGGTAAACAGGTTGGTTTCAATACTCCTGACAGCGGCAGCTACACTCATCTATATGGTACAGGTAGTATATTACCAGGTATTTACCACCTTCTTTGCTCTGTTTTCCATAAACGGCACAGGGCAGGTTTTGCAATTCTGGAGGGAAATACTCTCGGCTATCGGGCAAAATGTCATACCCATACTATTCCTACTTGCGCCTCTTATTTTTATATTAATAATGGGAAATAAACTGTGCCCTCCGGACAGGACAGCATGGAGCTTTAAGGGTATCATAGCCACCTTGGCGGTAACCGTACAGATTGTAGCCACTTTGCTGGTGGTTAATGCCGACAGGGGAGAGCTCAGTACCAGCTTTCTTTACAGCGATGCCATCATTCCGGACCTGTCTGTCGAAAGATTCGGTCTTCTCACTACTACAAGGCTGGATGTAAAGCATCTGGTTTTTGGCTTTGATGCTCCTGACGGAATACCGGAAGGAAATGGGGAGGAGGAAAATCCCAATGAAGCCCCGGGCGGACAGTCGCCCATATCCAATGCTCCAGCTCCTGCCTCCGGCCTGCCACAGCAGGGCATGGATTCCAAGAGCCCTCAGCAGGCTTCTGCAAACTCTGCTACGGATAAGCAGCAGGAGCAGGAAACGGGCTTAAACATAATGAATATTGATTTTGACAAACTTATAAATCAGGAGAAGGATACTGAAATAAAGGCCATGCACAAATATTTTAAAAGTGTGGAGCCTACCAATAAGAACCAGTACACCGGCAGGTACAAGGGGAAAAATCTTATCCTCATAACCGCTGAAGGCTTTTCACCCTATGCTGTCAACAAGGATTTGACACCTACCTTATATAAAATGTCCCAGGAGGGCTTCCAGTTTACAAATTTTTATACTCCCATATGGGGGGTCAGTACCTCTGATGGAGAATACGTCGCCTGCAATTCACTTGTGCCAAAATCCGGAGTCTGGAGCTTTTATGTATCAGGCAGGAACTATATGCCCTTCTGTATGGGCAACCAATTGAAAAAGCTTGACTATGCCACACACGCATACCATGATCACTCCTATACCTACTATCACAGGGATGTATCCCATCCAAACATGGGCTATGACTTCAAGGCGGTGGGTCACGGCCTGGATGTGAAAAAGACCTGGCCGGAATCTGATGTTGAAATGATAGAAAAGACCACGGGAGAATATATGGATTCTGTGCCCTTTCATACTTATTACATGACTGTCAGCGGACACCTGCAATACAACTTTGGGGGAAACGCCATGGCCAGTAAAAACAAGGAACTGGTTAAGGACCTGGCATATTCAAATCATGTCAAGGCATATCTGGCCTGCCAGATAGAGCTGGACAGGGCCATAGGGGAACTGATTTCCCGGCTTGAAAGTGCGGGAGTTGCAGAAGATACACTTATAGCCATCAGTCCCGACCATTATCCCTATGGACTTACCGTAGAGGAAATCGGCGAGCTTGCCGGGCATAAGATAGAAGAAAACTTTGAACTGTACAAAGGTATATTCCTTTTGTGGTCAAAGGGAATGACTCCTGTAAAAATCGATAAACCTTGTGCCAGCATGGATATACTGCCTACACTGTCCAATCTGATGGGAATAGAATATGACTCCCGGCTGCTTATGGGCAGGGATATAATGTCTGATGCACCGCCGCTGGTTGTTTTCTCAAATTGGAGCTGGCTTACCGACAAGGCCAGATACAATTCCAAGGCCAGAAAGCTTATCCTGGCCGAAGGGCAAAGCGACAGCACCGTTACAAAGGGATATAGAACGGATATTGCACGACAGGTAAACAATAAATTTACCTATTCCACCAAGATACTGGACAAAAATTATTATGCAAAAGTCTTTACGAAATAATTATGTATGTGGTGCATCAGCCTGTGATCATATGCATCACATACGGCATATTAGGCATATGAGGATGGAATTATATATATATTGACAAAAACGGGCTTTTGATGCTATATTCTTTACAAGTAGAGACGAGAAGAGACTGATGAGATTAGACGAGATGAGAAAACCGTGAGGATTACTATCTTTCACGTAGCGGCAGAGTGCTTTGACCGCTTTAAATTTTGTGGCTGTCAGTAAAAAGCTATTGTGGCCCGGATTTTAATTATGTTAATGACTTCAAACCTCTACTAATTTTATTTTTGTGGGGGTTTTTTATTATGGAAGCAGCAAAGAAAAGAGAAGTTGTAAAGGCACAGAAAAGGGGTCTTTCTATTTCAGATGTGATTCTGGTAGGTGTTTTGCTGGCAGTAGGTGCGGTACTGAAGTTTTTTGTGGGCTCTTTGTTTAACGCAGGGATGAAGCCGAATTTCATCATAGCCATGTACTGTCTGGCAATACTTCTGATAAAGCCCCGGTTTATTGAAGCAATTTTTATAGGAATAATTGCCGGTGCCATTTGTCAGGTTTTCCCCGGAACACCATATATTAATATCATAAGTGAACCTGTGGGTGCTATCGTAATGGCAATACTGGTGTTTTTGCCCCTTCAAGTAGGCAAGTTCTCACTCAGGCCAATAGTAGGTACATTTCTAAGTACCCTGGCCAGTGGTATGACCTTCATAGGGGTTCTCTATGCGGCCTTTTATACGGGTGCGGATGTTAAGACCATGCCTTTTCAGGTGTTCATAGTAATTGTTCTCGGAACAGCTTTAGTTAATACAATAATTGTACAGGTGCTGTACATACCATTAAAATTGGCATTAGGACGTGGAAAGAATGATTGAGTTTAAAGATTTCTCGTTTAAATATCAAGACGGGGAGAAAAACGCATTAAACGGAATAAACCTGAATATAAAAAGGGGTGACTTCGTTGGCGTAATAGGTAATAGCGGAGCTGGAAAATCCACTTTTACCTATGCTGTCAATGGGGTTGTTCCTCACCATTTTGAGGGGGATTTTTACGGAGAGGTCCTTGTAAACGGCAGGGATACCGTGGAATCCTCTCCTTCTGAACTTGCCTTAAGTGTGGGCAGCGTATTTCAGGATATAGACGGCCAGATGGTGGCGTCTGTTGTGGAGGATGAACTGCTGTTTGGCCTGGAAAACTTCGGTGTACCCCATGAGGAGATTGAAAAAAGAATATCCGATATATTAAAAATGGTTGGTATCGAGGAGCTCAGGCATAGAAACATAAGCACTCTCAGCGGAGGTCAGAAGCAGAAGGTTGCCATATCCGCAGTTGTTGCCCTGATGCCTGATATACTTGTTCTGGATGAGCCCACCGCCGAGTTGGACCCCCAGAGCAGCCAGCAGATATTCAGTATGCTCAGGATGCTCAATGAAAAAATGGGCATTACAGTGATAGTAGTTGAGCAAAAAATCATGCTTCTGAGTGAATTTTCAAAACGACTGCTTATATTCAATGAGGGAAGTATTTTTCTGGATGGCTCTCCCCAAGAGGTTCTGAAGGACACCTCAAGGCTTATGGACATAGGGGTGAATTGCCCGAGGGTTGCTTCACTGGCTAACTGCCTGACCGAGAGAAAGCTGTATGAAGGCAGGGTGCCTGTAAATATTGAAGAAGCTGAAGCAATGGTTGGAAATGTTATAAAAGGCAATACACATCTTGGAGGTTTTATAGTTGATTAAATTCAGTAATGTCAGTTTTGCATATGATAAAAAAAACATACTTGAAAACGTAAGTTTTACCATTGATGATGCAGAATTTATCGCCATTGTGGGACGAAACGGTGCAGGTAAAACCACCTTGATGAAGCTGTTCAACGGTCTGTTAAAGCCCACCGGGGGAAAGGTTCTGGTGGAGGGGCTGGACACCAGGGTTGCTAAAACCAGTGAGCTTGCGGGGCATGTAGGATTTCTCTTTCAAAATCCCGACAGGCAGATTTGTCAGAATACTGTGAAAGCGGAAATCGAGTTTGGCTTGAAATGCATTCTTAACGATAAAAGTGAAATTGACAAAAGGTGCAGGGAAACTATAGAAAGCTTTGGCTTCCAGGAGAACAAGGACCCCTTTTCCCTGAGCCGGGGA
The DNA here is from genome assembly GCA_023400235.1 of Bacillota bacterium. Classification (GTDB taxonomy): domain Bacteria; phylum Bacillota; class Clostridia; order Acetivibrionales; family DSM-1351; genus Ruminiclostridium. Next base: position 230,821 of record JAEXFI010000012.1, on the reverse strand, counting down.
GAGCGTCAGAAGGTTGCACTGGCTTCTGTTCTGGCCCTGTCACCCAAGGTAATGGTGCTGGATGAACCCACCACCGGGCTTGACTACAGGGAATGCATGCAGATAATGGAGGTAATAAGACAGCTCAATGACAAGGGCACCACCGTAATAATGGTATGTCACGACATGGAGCTTGTAACTGATTTTGCCCGGCGAGTAATAGTTATCGGTGAAGGCGGTGTTCTGGCCGATGACAAATGCAGCCTGGTCATGTCAAATGATTCAGTCTTGAGAAGAACCTCTCTGGCACCTCCTCAGATAGCACAGCTTGCCCTCAGACTTGGAGAAGGCTTTGAAGGCGTTATGACTGTGGAAGAAATGGCGGACAGAATAGAAAACATTTCAAAAGGCGGGAAGCAATAAACACCGCAGTGCCGCAGTGAGAAGGCGGCTGGATGGAGGTCCTTATGAAAGGCATGCTGGAGTACTCCCAGGGAGATACCCTTATACATAAATTAAATCCCTTATCAAAAATGCTCATGGCATTTTTGCTGTGTCTGAGCAGCTTTGTAAGCAGTTATATTTTTATGGCAGTTTGTATCATAGCAATTAATTTGACTATAGCCGCTATGGCTGGAATAGCCAAAAAGGCACTGTCACTTTTGAAAACTCTTCTGAAGATAGGTATTGTGCTGTTTCTTCTCCAGATATTCTTTATACGCACCGGCAATATAATACTTGATTTACCCTTCGGGCTTATAATAACCGATGTGGGGCTGGAGTTTTCAGTGCTTCTTGTATTAAGGCTTGTAGGAGCTACAATGCCGCTGGTGCTTATGCTGACGGTAACGAAAATGAGTGATTTGACAAATGTTTTTGTTCAGAAGCTGCATATTCCATATAAATACACCTTTGCCTTCATAACGGCACTCAGGTTCATACCTATATTTGAAAATGAAATGAACGGGATTATAGAGGCTCAGACGGCCAGAGGAGTTCAGTTTGACACAAAAAATCCCATAAAGAAAATGAAGCTTGTTTTGCCCCTGTGCGTGCCGCTGCTCATATCCTCTGTAAAAAGAATAGAGGGAAGTGCCATATCAGCTGAACTCAGAGGCTTTAATATCAGAAAGAAAAACAGCGGGTATAAAAAATACGGTTTTTATTTGACGGATTATCTTATAATGCTGATGGCTGTTGTAACACTGGTCATCTGTCTGTTTATAGCATAAAATGCTTTCCTCCTGCTGAAAATAAAACAGCCTCATCACCAGGGTTCATCAGGATTGAAGCCCCTTACCTGGACGGTTTCCAGCAGTGGGCTTTTTGCAATGTCCTCCGGTGTAACCAGCAGTCCTTTATTACTGTCAAGATCATAGCCGCTGTGCCTGAAGGCCTGCCATATCAACTGGGAGCAGTTGCTGCTTGCGGGCGTGGTATTGCAGGTGGCTTTGGACGCCAGAATACTATATTTAATGTCTGTCAGTTTATTTTCCGCGTATTTTACAAGCTCAGAAAGTGTACTTTCATCAGCATTTTTCAGCCTCATTATTTTAAATGTGGGATAGCTCAGCCACTTGCTCAGGCTCTGTTTCATGCTCAAGGTTCCGGGCTCCAGGGATTCCAGTGTGACACCCTTTACAGGGTCCAGAACCATTCCGCAGTGGCCGTGTCTCCAAAACAGCGTACTGGTAGACTTGGTAAGGATTATGTCGCCGGGCTTCAAGGGCGCCAGCTGCATGGTGCCGCTTCCGGGACTGTCCGCAGGCAGCAGGTTTTCCTGACTGGTAAACAGATTTAGCTTCTCGCGGAAGCTTTTGGTTTTGGCGTAATAGCCTTTTTGAAAAGCCATGATTTCTGCTCTTCCATCCGGCTGCTGGAGCAGTTGGTCCACAGCCGCCCTGCCCAGGCCTGTCTGGTGCAGCAGCAGGGTATAATCCTCCTCAGTCATACTGCTCTTTTCCAATACATATGAAAGCTCCAGCCTTGGAGCAGCAGGATAGTATATGGAGTTCCAGTTATTTGCAAATATGAAAAAGCAGTAGCTGTTTAATAATATGGTACAGATACTGATATATATCTTAACTTTCATGGCGGGTGTTTTCATGGTAAGCTCCTATACAGGCATAGTTTAATAAAAGGTCTTTTTTATAGAAGCATTATTTGCAGAAATCTGTAATATAATTCATGTTTCCTCAGACAAATTCCAGTGTTCATGGGTATAATAGTCGTAAGAAATTTTTGAGCGGTTGGTTATGGAGGAATGAATAATGAAAAGGAATAATGGATTTATTGGCGTGCTGCTTATTGCAGTAGGTATAGTTATTTTATTGTTACGAGGCTTGTTCGGAATTAAATTGTTTGAATTCAATTCTCTGGATTTTTGGGTTTTTATTGTACTGTTAGTGGGCTTATCCTTTGAGCTGGCATTTTTTATAACGGGTTCAAAGCCCGGACTGCTGATACCGGGAGGTATTATTACCACAATAGGTCTGCTGTTTATGTTTGAGGTTACTACAGACTGGAATTTTGCAGAGTACACATGGCCTGTTTATATTCTTTCGGTAGCCGTGGGCCTTTTCCAAATGTATCTTTTCTCAAAGAGAGAGAAGGGACTGCTTATTGCAAGTCTTATTATCGGAGGGGTAGCAGCCTTTTTCATGGTCTGCATGCTGCTCAGCAGAATGTCTTCATTGGTAAAACCCGAATTATTTATTCCAATTGCATTAATTGGTGGTGGTATAGCTTTGTTTTGCAGCAGCAGGTCAAAAAGGACACAGTATTAGAAAGCCATACCCTGGACGGAGTTGCTGACACCAGGATTCATAATGAGTCAGGGGCGGGTGAAGGGTGTATAAAGCTATGGACGCAGAGTTGCGGCTGATGCTTGGCTATGGTATTATTATAGCTGGGTATCAGCTGCTTTTAATTTCTTATAGTTACAAATATCTATAAACCTCAACATTACTACTGATGGTTCGGGAGGTGCAGCTTATGGAGTGGAGAAAACTGAGAGAACAGCAGGAGGACGCCCTGAGCGTATATGCTGCAAGAAATGCCAATTCCTTCGGAAGGTTGGTTCCGGAGGAGAAATGTCCCATCAGAACTGATTTTGAACGGGATGGAAACAGGATATTGTATTCTATGGAGTTCAGAAGACTGAGGCACAAGACTCAGGTTTTTTTTAATGCAAAAAATGATCATATATGCACACGTATGGAGCATGTGCTCAATGTAGGTTCAATAGCAGTAACCATAGCCAGGACACTGAACCTCAATCAGGACTTGACATACGCCATAGCTTTGGGACATGATCTGGGCCACGCACCGTTTGGGCACAGCGGAGAAAGAGTTCTGGACAAATGCATGAAAAAGTTGGATGCAGCAGGGGGCTTCCAGCATGAGCTTCATAGCCTGAGAGTGGTTGAGAAGCTGGCTACCCGGATTTCCAGAGAAAAGATTAATGATAACTGCGGGCTGAACCTTACATTTGAAGTAAAGGACGGCATTGTATCACATTGCGGAGAGAAATATAATGAATACGTTCTGACCAGGGACCTGGGCAAGACCCCTGAGACTCTGCGGAACATAAAAAAACGCGGTGCCTTGCCCTATACACTGGAAGCCTGTGTTGTCCGGCTGGTAGACAAAATCGCATATGTGGGCAGGGATATTGAAGATGCTGTACGGGTACGGCTTATGGACATGCAGGATATTCCCGGAGATATAAGAAACGAGCTTGGAAATACTAACGGAGAAATAATCAATTCACTGGTATGTGATCTGGTAGAAAACAGCTACGGCAAGGATTGCATACAGTTAAGCCCGGATAAGGGAGAAGCGCTGGAGAAGCTCATAAACGAAAATGTAAGGCTTATATACAAGGCCGACAAAATAACCCGCTATGAAAAAATAGCTGAAAATACAATGGAGGGGCTGTTCCAAAGCCTGCTGGAAAGCCTGGAGGATCCGGAAAGATTGCAGGCTAGTGATATGAAGGTATACCGCATGTTTTACAATTTTATCATGGATAAAAATTATGATGAAAATGAAAGAGATGCCCAGAAGGTTATCGATTTTATTGCTGGCATGACAGACTCATTTGCACAAAGCTGCTTTGAGGAAATTTACTGGATGTAAGTGTGGAGAAGGCTTTTGGGTTTGTGTTATAATTGTAGGGTAATTCCGCTTCTCAGGAGGCTGTCCTGCATGATTTATTAATTGAGAAGTAAAGGCTGAAAGAAATTTTTGAAGCAGATAAAAATGTGGCACTGATTCCATGCCGTGACTTTAATGGAGTCTTGTGCGAAGTGGGGGCGTGGAAATAATTATGGATAAAGAGAACTTTCACTTTTTTGCATTCCTGTCCAGAATGAAATATATAAACAGATGGGGACTTATGAGGAATACCTTTACAGAAAACGTACAGGAGCACAGCCTTCAGGTGGCAATGATAGCCCATGGCTTGGCTGTTATCAGGAACACCTATTTCAATGGTGAGATAAATCCTGAAAGAGTGGCAATTCTGGCCATGTTCCATGATTGCAATGAGATTATAACAGGAGACATGCCCACACCCATAAAGTACTATAACCCCCAGATAAGTAAGATTTATAAGGATATTGAGGATATTTCAAAGGAAAAAATAATATCAATGCTTCCGGAAGAAATGGCAGATGAATATTATTCTCTGTTCTTCAAGAACCCGGAGGATGTGGAATGCTGGAAGCTGGTAAAAGCTGCGGACAGAATCTCTGCGTACATCAAATGTATTGAAGAGGTAAAAGCAGGCAATACGGAATTCAAAAAGGCCAGTGAGTCTATATTAGATACGATTATGGAGATTGAGCTTGAAGAAGTGAAGTACTTTATGGAGAAGTTTATACCCGGCTTTTATCTATCACTTGACGAAATAGATTAAGCCGGTGCTTTGAAGAAATACTAGTGTTATAGATTATTTTTTATTAATTGACAAAAAAAGTATATCTATTTAAAATGATATATGTTGTTTCCGGAGCAAGTCATAATATTCCAAACTACAAAAGGGGAATTTAAGATGAAGTTTGAAGAAAATATCGGTGAAATCTGTATTTTAAATGGTGCAGTCCAGCCGTCCGAAGAGCTGAGTTCGTATTCTTTTGACAAATATACTGCTTTCTATGAAGTAATAAGGATTATAAATGGAGTACCTTTATTTTTCGAGGATCATTTTGCAAGGCTTAAAAACTCCATGAACAAACTGAAGTATGAGCTTTTGCCCTCAAAAAAGGAAGTAAGGGAGCAGATAGAAGCTCTGTGCAGGCATAACGGTTTTAGTGAATGCAATGTGAAGATTACTGTATTTCAATTTGAACAGGAACAGAGTACGCTTTTATATATAAACAAGTTCTATTATCCCTCCCAACAGGAATATGATAATGGGGTAGTCTGCTGCACTCTGAAGCTTAAGAGAAAAAATCCAAATGTTAAAATGATACATGCAGGCTATAAGGAAGAACTTCAGCGAACAGTCAGTGAAAAGAACGCATATGAGGCCTTGCTGGTAAATGAGGATGGAAAAATAACCGAGGGCGGAAAATCAAATGTGTTTTTTGTCAAGGGAAACAGGATTTATACATCTCCGGAGGATTTTGTACTCATAGGGATCACCCGTCAATATGTGGCAGCGGTTTGCAGAAAACTGGGATATGAGGTTATTGAAACCCTGATAGGGTTAGATTCCCTGAAAAGTTTCGATGCAGCCTTTATTACAGGCACGTCCATAAAGGTTCTTCCCGTAAGGTTAATAGATGATTTCTCTATTAATTCGGCTTCAAATGACACTACAAAGCATGTAATGACAGGATATAACAGTCTGGTCAATGCATATATAAATGATAACTTGTAAAAGTTAATCAAATCAAAAATAAAAATGGAGGTTGTTTATGAGACATCTCGAAAATGCTTTTAAATTTACTTTTAAGAATTTCCTGCTTACCCTGCCTTTATTAATCTCATTAGCGATACCTGCTCTCATAACAGGTGTTGGCAGCTTAGGATTTTTGGCACATCGCGGCGAGTTTATAGAAAACTTTCGCAGGTCAATGGAGAATATAACAAACGGAGGTGCCTATAGTTATGGTGATTTGTTTATGGGTATCGATATGAGCTCCATAATTATCAGCGCCATTATTTCAGGCCTGCTCTCCTTTGTATTCATGCTGCTGGTAAGGCCTGCAACCTACGGACTTATAAATCTGCATTATCAGACAGGAAATGCAAAGCTCAACGATTTTACCAGTTGCATGTCAAAGTACATAGGCAGGTTTGTAATATATGGGCTGATTAATATTGCCATTGCAGTTGGTTTTTCCGTAGTACTGATGATTCTGATTTTTATAGGCATTTTTGTTACAACCCAAATAGCACCTTTGGGTATTTTGCTTCTGATTGGCTTTGTACTTGGAAGCATTGTGGGCATGGTGGCCCTGTATAATTACATGGCACTCTGGTTCCCTGCCGTGTGTGTGGAGGACAGTGATGTTACAGATGGTTTGAAAAACTCTTTCAGATGTGTGAAAGGCAACTTCTGGCCAATACTTGGAATCACCATTCTGGTGAACTTGTGCGGCAGTGTAGCGGGAAGCATACTGGGGGGGATTATAGGCCTGATTCCGGTTGTGGGCAGCATAGTTGCTCCTGTAATAACAGGTTTGGCAGAATTTATTCTTATAGTTTATTATTTTGAAGTGTACCGTGAGAGAACAGGACGGTATGCTATTCCTGAGCCTCCCCACCAATTTGAGGGTTTTCAGAATGGCGGAGTTCAGTAAAAAGGGAAATTATTAAGCTTGATGAAATCCGGGATATTACCGGGGAAAAACCCTGCGCGCCTCTCCGGCGGAGCAGGGTTTTTTGCACGGTATACATACGTACTTCACCAGGGCTGCAACTGTTAAATTTTTATATAAAACTACTTGACAAACAAAAATGCTAATGTTATTTTAAGTATATATTAGCACTCAACGTACAAGAGTGCTAACAAACCATAAAAATGTAATCCGGCAGTTAGCTTAGTAATGAAACTGCTTATAATAAGAGAACGGAGGTTTATTACATGCTTGATGATAGAAAGCTTAAAATTTTACAGGCAATTATTGATGACTATATTAGTTCTGCAGAGCCTGTAGGCTCAAGGACCATTGCAAAGAAGCATGAATTAGGCCTCAGTTCAGCCACAATCCGGAATGAAATGGCAGACCTTGAGGAAATGGGCTTTTTAGAGCAGCCACATACCTCCGCAGGCAGAGTGCCCTCGGATAAGGGGTACAGATTATATGTAGACCAGATTATGAAGATAAATGACCTGTCGGATATTGAAATAGAAAACATCAGAACTGCCATGGACATTAAAATCAATGAGCTTAGTCAGATAATACGGAATGCCTCTGTGGTAATGTCCCAGTTCACTAAATATACCTCCATGGCTGTTACACCGCAAATCAAGAGGAGTGTTCTCAAAGCGGTACAGGTTGTTCCCATTGAACCGGGTAAGGCATTGGTCATAGTTGTTACCGATTCCAATATTGTCCGAAACAATCTTATTAAAATACCGGAAAAGATAACCCCTGACTTTTTGATACAGGTATCAAATCTGCTTAATGAAAAGCTAAAGGGTTTTACACTTGAAATGCTTAAGAATAATTTTCTCAACGGAGAAGCAGAACAGCTTACTTCCTTGCCGTATGACCTTGTACGTCCCATAATGGACAGTATCGAAGATTTGATTAAGCTTATTGACCGTCCGGAAATATATCTGGAGGGAACTACAAACATATTGAATTTTCCGGAGTTCAAGGAGGTTCAGAAGGCCAAGGAATTTCTCAGCCTGCTGGATGAAAAAAAGCTTATGTCTGAGCTTCTCAACAACCACAGCAGCAAGAATGAAATAATAATCCAGATAGGAAATGAAAATGTTTTGCAGGGAATCAAGGATTGCAGTATTGTTACTGCTTGCTACAGTGTCGACGATTATGTTATTGGCTCCATTGGAATCATCGGTCCTACGAGGATGGAATATTCAAAGGTGGTTTCATCATTAAATTATATAAGGAATAAAATTAATCAGGAGATATTAAAGCTTCTGGGTGATGGATAGCAATAAATTTTAAGGAGGTTATTTTCAGGTAATGAAAAAAGACAAAAATCTAAAAGATGCGGTTGAAGAGGTAAATGCGGCAGAAGAGAAAGAAGTTGCAACAAACTCCGACGTTGAGGCAAATGACGGTGAAATAGCCGGAAACGTCTCCGACAGTGAAGTTGAAGGGTTAAAAGCAAAGCTGGAGGAAAAGACCCGGCAGTGTGATGAATTTATGAATATGGTTCAGCGCACGGCTGCCGAGTTTGATAATTATAAAAAGCGTACCATTAAAGAAAAGGAAGCTTTGAGCCTGGATGTCTCCATTGATACGGTAAATGCATTCCTGCCGGTGGTAGACAATCTTGAAAGAGCCCTGAAGGCTGCCGAAGGCTCTGAGGGAAATCCTCTCAAGGATGGTGTGGAGCTTGTAATGAGACAGCTTAAGGACTGTCTGGATAAGCTTGGAGTGGAAGCCATAGAAGCTGTAAACAACCCATTTGATCCTGAACTGCACAATGCAGTGATGCATGTGTCAGACGAGGCATATGGAGACAATACGGTCATTGAGGAGTTCCAGAAGGGCTATGTGATGAAGGGCAAGGTTGTAAGGCACAGCATGGTCAAGGTGGCAAACTGAATTAATCAAGGGTTTGGGTAATTTATCTTAAATTTAGTTATTAAAAATAAAATGTTAATTGAAAAATATTAAGGAGGCTATTTAATATGGCAAAAGTAATTGGTATAGATTTAGGTACGACAAATTCATGTGTAGCGGTTATGGAAGGCGGAGAGCCCGTTGTTATAGCAAATCCGGAAGGCAATAGAACAACACCTTCTGTTCTGGCATTTTCAAAAACCGGAGAGCGTATGGTAGGACAGGTGGCAAAGAGACAGTCAATAACCAACCCGGAAAGAACCATTATCTCAATAAAGAGAGATATGGGTACTGACAGGAAGGTTCCAATAGATGATAAGAAGTATTCTCCCCAGGAAATCTCTGCAATGATACTCCAGAAGCTTAAGGCTGATGCTGAAGCATATCTTGGTGAAACCGTTTCTCAAGCTGTAATAACTGTACCTGCTTATTTCAGTGATGCACAGAGACAGGCTACAAAGGATGCAGGTAAAATAGCGGGCCTGGAAGTACTTAGAATCATAAACGAGCCTACGGCGGCTGCTCTGGCTTATGGACTGGACAAGGAGCATGACCAGAAAATAATGGTTTACGACTTGGGTGGAGGTACCTTCGACGTATCAATACTGGAAATCGGAGACGGCGTTTTTGAAGTACTGGCTACAAACGGTAACAACAGGCTGGGCGGAGATGACTTTGACCAGAGAGTCATAGATTTTCTTGCAGATGAATTCAAGAGAGAGAACGGAATAGATTTAAGAGGCGACAAAATGGCCATGCAAAGGTTGAAGGAAGCTGCTGAGAAGGCAAAAATCGAGCTTTCAGGAGTTACCACTTCAAATATCAATCTGCCGTTCATAACAGCAGATGCATCGGGCCCAAAACACCTTGACGTCACACTTACAAGAGCAAAATTTGATGAAATAACCGCCGACCTGGTGGAAAAGACCATGGGTCCCACAAGACAGGCCATGCAGGATGCCGGACTCAGCCCTGATAAAATAGACAAGATTTTATTGGTAGGAGGTTCCACAAGAATACCTGCAGTACAGGAGGCAGTTAAGAAGTATCTTGGAAAAGAGCCTTTCAAGGGTATAAATCCGGATGAATGTGTTGCTGTAGGTGCAGCTATACAGGCTGGAGTTCTCACCGGGGACGTAACCGGACTTCTTCTGCTGGACGTTACTCCATTGTCTCTGGGGCTTGAAACTCTCGGAGGGGTATGTACAAAGCTTATTGAAAGAAATACCACCATTCCTACCAAGAAGAGCCAGGTATTCTCAACTGCAGCAGACGGACAGACAAGTGTAGAAATACACGTACTCCAGGGTGAAAGAGAGATGGCTCAGTACAATAAGTCTCTGGGCAGATTCCAGCTCACAGGAATACCTTCTGCACCAAGAGGAGTTCCTCAAATAGAAGTTACTTTTGACATAGATGCAAATGGTATTGTGCACGTATCAGCAAAGGACCTTGGTACCGGCAATGAACAGAAGATTACAATCACTGCTTCAACAAACCTTTCAGATGCAGATATAGACAAGGCTGTCAAGGAAGCAGAGAAGTTTGCTGCGGAAGACAAGCAGCGCAAAGAGGAAATAGACATCAGAAATAATGCCGACTCTCTTGTATACCAGTCCGAAAAATCCTTAAAGGATCTTGGAGACAAGGTAACCGCTGATGACAAGTCAAAAATCGATGCAGGTGTAAACAAGGTCAAGGAGGCCTTGAAGGGTACCGATACCGAAGCTATTAAAAAGGCTACGGAAGAATTGCAGCAGGCTTTCTATGACGTATCAGCAAAGATTTACCAGCAGACGGGCGGAGCTCCCGGAGCAGATCCAAATGCAGCAGGTTTCGGCGGACAGCAGGGTGCGCCTGGTGCTGAAAATGCAGATAATGTTGTGGACGCAGACTACAAAGTAGTTGACGAAGACAAATAATTATATAATAATAAAGGAATGATAATTTATTCCTTGGGGGGCTTTAATATTAAAGCCCCCTTAAATTAAATATTGCTTTGGCGAATTTCAAAAGGATTAATAAGTACCGGTATAAGCTTCGGATTAAAAAGTTAACATGAAATAATAATACCTTCGTGAGATTAGTTTTGCGAAGGTATAGCAATGTTTGGATAGAGTTGGGAACGAATTTTTTAAAAAGAGTGAATGTTGATCTAAAGCTCAATTGCAGCTTGAGACAGGAGTTGAATGGAATGGCGGAGAAAAGAGATTATTATGAGGTGTTGGGAGTTCAGAAGGGCGCTACTGATGCCGAACTGAAAAAGGCATACAGAAATTTGGCAAAGAAATATCATCCCGATGTTAACCCCGGAAATAAGGAAGCAGAAGCTAAATTCAAAGAAGCAAATGAAGCCTATGAGATACTAAGTGATGCCCAGAAAAGAAGCAGATATGACCAGTTCGGCCATGCCGGAACTGATCCTAACGGCTTTGGAGGAGGAGCAGGCGGTTTCTCTGATTTTGACTTCGGCGGAATAGGTGATATATTTGAAACTTTTTTTGGAGGTTCAGGCTTTGGAGGCGGAGGAAGATCACGTACCAAAAGGGGACCCCAGAAGGGTGCGGATATTAAATATGCCATGGAGATTACCTTTGAGGAAGCCGCCTTTGGTGTTGAGCGTGAAATAAATGTAAGCAGGATGGAGGTTTGCTCCAAGTGTTCCGGTTCAGGTGCAAAGGCCGGAACCCAGGCAAGCACCTGCCAGCACTGCAATGGAACCGGTCAGGTTCAGTCAAGGCAGAATACCCCCTTTGGGCAGTTTATCAACTCAAAGACCTGCGAGGTTTGCAAGGGAGAAGGTAAAATCATAGCTGACCCGTGTCCTGCCTGCAATGGGAAAGGCAAGCTCAGAAACAATGTCAAGCTGAAAATCAATGTCCCGGCAGGAATCGACGACGGTCAGACCATATCCCTTAGAGGAGAAGGCGACCCGGGTTCCAAGGGAGGCCCGAACGGTGACTTGTTCCTGAATATAAGAGTTAAGACCCATCCGCTCTTTAAGCGCCAGGGGAATGATGTGGTATGTGAAGTACCCATAACCTTTGCCCAGGCAGCTCTGGGAGCCGAGCTGGAGGTGCCCACACTGGACGGAAAGGTGAAATACACCGTACCTGAGGGAACGCAGACCGGATCGGTTTTCAGACTGAAGGGAAAGGGTATACCCTTTTTGAGAGGAAATGGCCGTGGTGACCAGTATGTAAAGGTAAATATAGATGTGCCCAAGAAGCTGAATGAGAAGCAAAAAGCCCTGCTGAAGGAGTTCTCTGAGCTTGGCGGTGACGAAGTGCATGAACAGAGAAAAAGCTTTTTTGATAAAATGAAGGATGCATTTAAATAGCCATTACTTGAAATGTGTTCACAATAGTAATTGACTTAAGGATAATACAGCACATAAGGAGAATAGAATGAAGTGGTATGAAATAAAGGTAAGCACAACAGAAGAGGCCAGCGATGCGGTGGCTGAAATGCTTACATCCATGGGCGCCGGCGGAGTTGCTATAAAGGACCCTTTTGACATCAGAAGAGAAATTGGAAAACCAAACACCTTGGATTATGCAGATGAAGAGTTCCTGGAGGCTTTGGGCGAAGATGTGGTAATATCGGCCTATTTCCAGAACGGCTTAAGTATTGACCAACTGTTGAAGGAAATAAACCAGGGGCTGGCTAATATTTCTCAATTTCTTAATGTTGGCAAAGGTTTGGAGGGTTATGGAGAGGTGGATGATGAGGACTGGTCAACCGCCTGGAAGAAGTACTATAAGCCTTTTAAGCTGACGGAAAGGATTGTTGTCAAACCCACCTGGGAGGCTTATGAAGCCGGGAACTCCGAGATAATCGTTGAAATGGACCCTGGAATGGCCTTTGGTACTGGAACTCATGAAACCACACAAATGTGTTCACTGCTGCTGGATAAATATATGCGCTGCGGAAGCGAAGTGCTGGATGTTGGCTGCGGCACGGGCATACTGGCAATTATAGCTTCAAAGCTGGGTGCGGTGGGTGTCAAAGCGTTGGATATAGATGAGGTTGCCGTAAAGGTTGCAAAGGAAAATGTGGAAATTAACGGGGAATCTGCTAAAATAGAAGCTAGGCAGGGTATATTGTCGGATTTGAATCCGGACGGACAGAAGTTTGATATAATTGTGGCAAATATCATTGCCAATGTAATTATTGACTTGTCCGCACTTATACCTTATTATTTAAAAAAGAACTCCTTGTTTATTACCTCCGGTATAATCAGGGAGAGAAAGCAGGATGTTATTGAGGCCTGTTCAAAAAGTGGAATGGGTTTGCTTGAGACCCTTGAAATGGGTGAATGGGTGGCAATGGTGTTCAAATGTCCAGATACTTTGTAAGCAAAACGCAGATTGAAGATAACAGAATAAAAATCACCGGGGAGGATTACCAGCATCTCAAAAAGGTTTTGAGAGCGGTAAAAGGTGATGTTATCACTGTTTGCTGTGATGGAACCGACTATACCTCCGTTATAGATGATATAGGCAGTGATTGTATTTATTCCAGTATAACGGATAAGACTGTAAATGTAACTGAATCCTCTCTGAAGGTAACCTTGTATCAGGGGCTGCCCAAGGCAGATAAGATGGAACTCATAGTTCAGAAATGCATCGAGCTCGGGATTTCGGAAATAGTACCAGTTATTACAGAAAGAAGCATTGTTAAAATCAATTCCGAAAAAGATGCACAGGCTAAAGTTTCACGATGGCAGAAAATTGCTTTGGAAGCCGCCAAACAGTGCAACAGGGGACTCGTGCCTGTTGTGACAATGCCTGTCAGGTTTGCTGAGGCTGTAGCCGGGGCTTTCAACAAGGACTTGGCGATTATTCCCTATGAGAAGGAAAGTTCGGTTGGATTTAAGGAAATTGTATCAGTTTGTTCCAATACAAAAAGTGCTGCTATTTTTATTGGCCCTGAAGGTGGGTTTACTGAGCAGGAAATAGAACTTGCAGATAGCAGGGGAATAAGGAAGATGACACTTGGGCCAAGAATTCTGCGAACTGAAACAGCGGGGATAGTTGCACTTTCACTAATGATGTATGAATTAGGAGATATGTCTAATGGAAGAACTTAAATTTGTAGTTGTTGATGATGCTGTTTTTATGAGAACGCTCATCAAAAGAATGATTGAAGAAAACTCAAATTATGTGGTTGTGGGCGAGGGTGCAAATGGTCATGAAGCCATTTCACAGGCAAAAAAATTTTTACCGGACATAATGACCTTGGATATTACAATGCCGGAAATGGATGGGATAATGGCCATAAAGGAAATATTAAACGAGTCACCCAATACAAAGATAATCATGGTTTCAGCCATGGGACAGCAATCAATGGTGATTGACGCAATAAAGATGGGAGCCAGGGATTTTATTGTCAAACCCTTTGACAAGACCAGGGTTCAGCAGGCAATAGAAAATGTTCTTAAAATGAAATAGATGAAAGTCTGGAATGGATTAGCATAAAGTCAAGGCTGGAAGTACAAAATGGGGGGATTACCCTCATTTTTTGTTTGCCGGCGAATTTTATGGCTGGGGTGCACAGTTTATCAAAGTCAATTACAATAGGCTGGAAGCCGACAGCTTGGGTTTGAGGCTAAAGCTCCAGGAGGACGGGTTACTTTATGAGCATTAATCTGATATATTTGGGTAATAATTTAGAGTAAGAACTTAATAACAGAAGGAAATGGAAGAAAAATTGATAAAATATAAGAAAAGTAGTAAATAATTCTTTAAATAATATGAATTTGTGTTATAATACATATGAAAATTGCTTGAGAAGGATTGAACGCTGACAAATCCTTAAGAGCATTCCGGAAAATGGAGGGTTTTATGGTTAGAAGCATGACCGGGTTCGGAAGAGGAACCTATGCTGAACACGGTAAGGAATTTACTGTTGAGATTAAAAGTGTTAATCATCGTTATGTAGACTTTTATATAAAATTGCCCAGACAGATAGCTTACCTGGAGGAGCGTGTCCGAGAAGTGGCAGCTAAGAGCATATTCAGAGGAAAGGTTGATATATTCATATCTTTTGATGACCGTTCCGAGGACTCAAGGAGTGTAATGCTTGATGAGGCATTGGCCGGCGCATACATACAGGCAGTGGAAAAGCTCAGGGACAAGTACGGTTTGAAGGATGACTTAAGCCTGTCTTTTGTGTCCAGATTTCCCGATGTATTGAGAATAGAAAAGAACGAAGATGATGAAGAACAGCTTTGGGGTATTTTGAGCAAAGCTCTGGAAGCCGGGGTGGCTTCACTGGTTCAGATGCGTGAGAAAGAGGGCAATGAGCTAAGGTCCAGCCTGCTTCAAAAAGCGGACTATATGGAAATAATTATTTCTCAAATCGCAAATAGAAGTCCTGAGGTTGTCATAGAATATAAACAAAAGCTGGAAAACAGGATTAAGGAGCTTTTAAACCAGCAGACCATAGATGAAAACAGGATAGCTATGGAAGTAGCTATTTTCGCCGACAGATGCAGCATTGACGAAGAGCTTGTAAGGCTGGGAAGCCATCTGATCCAGCTGAGGGATATTCTGACCATGCATAAGCAGCCTGTGGGAAGAAAGCTGGATTTTCTGGTGCAGGAAATAAACCGGGAAATCAATACCATCGGTTCTAAGTCAAACGACATTGAAATCACAAAGTTCGTATTGGAGTTGAAGAGTGAGACCGAGAAGATCAGGGAACAGATACAGAACATGGAATAGGATTTATGAAGATTAATCCGGGAGGAAATTTATGAAGCTTATAAATATTGGATTTGGAAATATTGTTTCGGCTAACAGGCTTGTAGCCATTGTCAGTCCTGAATCCGCACCAATAAAAAGAATAATTCAGGAAGCCAGGGACAGAGGCATGCTTATAGATGCCACCTATGGCAGAAGAACCAGAGCTGTTATCATTACGGACAGTGATCATATTATTCTGTCGGCGGTCCAGCCGGAAACAGTGGCTCACAGACTCAATACAAAGGATGTTGACGTCAATGAGCCTGAAGTGGAAACTGAGGAAGAATAGTAATTTATATAGAGGATAATTGGAGGAAGGAATGCAGCAAAGAGGTCTATTGGTAGTTATATCTGGCCCCTCCGGCACAGGAAAGGGTACTGTGTGCAAGAAGTTGCTCTCCGAAAGGGAAAGTGTCAGGTACTCTGTATCGGCAACCACAAGAAAGCCGCGCCAGGGAGAGGTTGAAGGGCAAAATTATTTTTTTGTATCGGAAAGTCAGTTCCTTGACATGCTTGAGAAGGATGCTCTGATAGAGTGGGACAAATACTGTGACAATTATTACGGTACGCCCAAGGCGTTTGTTGATGAATGTCTGGACAAAGGCACTGATGTAATATTGGAGATAACCGTTGAAGGGGCGTTGGAAATTAAGCAGAAATACCCTGAATGCGTACTTGTCTTTATAGTTCCTCCGTCTCTGGAAGAACTGAGAAGAAGAATTGAAAGCAGGGCTACCGAGTGCTGCGATGTGATTGAGAAAAGGCTGGAGCAGGCGGCAAACGAGTTGAAATATGTATCCAAGTACGATTATCTTATTTTAAATGACAGTGTAGATGCCGCAGTTTTGAATATAGAAAAGGTTCTGGATGCTGAACGTCTGAAGCCGTCAAGAAACATGGAATATATAGAAAGCTTGATAAAGCGGCAATAGAGGCAGCGTTACAGTCCGAGACTAAAGATTTGTGATTACATCCACAATTTATTTTTTTATTATATCGAGTTCAAGCGTAAAGCACGCAGAGAGGAGATTATATGATTTATCCTTCAATTAATGAATTGATGAAAAAAGTTGACAGCAGATATACTTTGGTAGTTGAAGCGGCGAAGAGGGCAAGACAGCTTGTGGACGGTGCCGGTAAACTGACGAAGGTTAATTCGGACAAGGAAGTTACTATTGCTATCCACGAGATATCAGAGGATAAAATAACATATGTAAGAACCAAGAATGTTATAAAATAGGGGGAATTAAGGTGTCATTTGAAAAGACAATGGAAAAAATAGTTTCTTTGGCAAAGAACAGAGGTTTTGTCTATCCAGGTTCGGATATTTATGGCGGACTGGCAAACGCGTGGGATTACGGCCCTTTAGGCGTAGAGCTGAAGAACAACGTAAAGAGAGCCTGGTGGAAAAAGTTTATTCAGGAGAGTTCTTATAACGTGGGAGTGGATTGTGCAATACTTATGAATCCGCAGGTATGGGTAGCTTCCGGACATGTGGGCGGTTTTAGTGATCCTCTTATAGACTGTAAGGATTGCAAGACACGTCACAGAGCCGACAAGCTTATAGAGGACTGGAACAAGGAAAACAACATTGAATTCAAGGTTGACGGACTTAAAAATGAAGAGCTGATGGAATACATAAAGGACAAGGGAGTAAAATGTCCAAACTGTGATTCAGTAAACTTCACAGATATAAGAAAATTCAACCTCATGTTTAAAACCTTTCAGGGTGTTACTGAGGACTCAAAGGCTGAAATATTCCTGAGACCAGAAACTGCCCAAGGTATATTTGTAAATTTTAAAAATGTTCAGAGAACTTCCAGGAAGAAAATACCTTTTGGAATAGGACAGATAGGTAAGTCCTTCAGAAATGAAATAACACCTGGAAACTTTACCTTCAGAACCCGTGAATTTGAACAGATGGAACTTGAATTTTTCTGCGAGCCCGGTAAGGACTTGGAGTGGTTCACCTATTGGAAGGACTATTGCTACAACTGGCTGCTGAATCTGAAAATGAAGCCTGAATCCCTGAAGCTTCGTGACCACGACAAAAAAGAGCTTTCCCACTATAGCAATGCAACTACCGATATTGAGTTCCTGTTCCCTTTTGGTTGGGGAGAACTGTGGGGTATTGCCGACAGAACCGATTTCGACCTTAAACAGCACATGCTGCATTCAAAGGATGACTTGTCTTACTTTGACCCTGCAACCAACGAGAAATATGTACCTTACTGTATTGAGCCTTCACTGGGTGCGGACAGGGTAACACTGGCCTTTCTGTGCGATGCCTATGATGAAGAGGAGGTTGCGGAAGGTGATGTGAGGACAGTATTGAGATTCCACCCTGCCCTTGCACCTGTGAAAATCGCTGTACTGCCTTTGTCAAAGAAACTGGGAGACGAAGCCGACAAGGTATATCAAATGCTTGCAAAATATTATAACTGCGAGTTTGATGAAACCGGCAGCATAGGCAAGAGATACCGCAGGCAGGACGAAATTGGAACACCTTACTGCATCACCTTTGACTTTGATTCACTTGAAGACGGAAGTGTGACAATAAGAGACCGGGATACAATGCAGCAGGTGAGGATAAAGATTGAGGATTTAATTTCATATTTCGAAGATAAATTTGTATTTTAAGGTATTATGCATAGCATAATATTAAATGCAGGCATAATAATTATGCCTGCATTAATTGCCTATAGGGAAAGTTACGTTTTTAACAATTCTTAAACTGCATTAATCACGCACCATTGGCAATATAACCGGAACTATCTGTTTAGGCTATCCACGCAGACACAATTTGAAGACATAAATTGCTTTGCAATTTTGTTAATACATCAATTATAAGTTTGTACAGGAGGGTTTTAAATGTCAAAGTATGTTTATCTTTTTAGTGAAGGAAATGCATCCATGAAAAACCTTCTCGGAGGCAAGGGAGCGAACCTGGCTGAAATGACAGGTTTAGGGCTTCCGGTTCCAAGAGGATTCACAGTAACTACTGAAGCTTGCACAAGGTATTACAATGACGGCCGATTAATTGCAGCCGAGATAGAAGCTGAAATCTATCAGATGCTTGCCAGGACAGAGCAGGTCGTGGGAAAAAACTTTGGTGATCCTGAAAATCCTTTCCTTGTATCTGTAAGGTCCGGAGCGAGAGCTTCCATGCCGGGCATGATGGACACTATTTTAAATCTTGGCTTGAACGACCGGGTGGTGGAAGGGCTTGCAAAGCTTACGAACAATGAAAGATTTGCCTATGACAGCTATAGAAGATTTATTCAGATGTTTTCTGATGTGGTTATGGAGGTTGAGAAGCCCAGATTTGAAAAAATCCTGGATGCGGTTAAAGAAGAAAACGGAGCAAAATTTGACACTGACTTGTCGGCTGAAAACCTTAAGGAAGTTGTAAAAAGATATAAGGAGCTTTTTAAAGCTGAAAAGGGCTTTGAGTTTCCTCAGGAGCCCAGGATACAGCTTATGGAGGCAGTAAAAGCCGTTTTCCGTTCCTGGGACAACCCCAGGGCCATTGTATACAGGAGGCTCAATGATATTCCAGGAGATTGGGGCACTGCTGTCAATGTCCAGGAGATGGTCTACGGAAATATGGGCAATGATTCAGGCACCGGAGTTGCTTTTACAAGAAATCCTTCCACCGGTGAAAAGAAGCTGTACGGCGAATTTCTTATGAATGCACAGGGGGAAGATGTTGTTGCTGGAATAAGAACGCCCCAGCCCATGGAGCAAATGAAGGCTGTTAATGAAGCAGCTTATAATCAGTTTGTTGAAACAGCAAATATTCTTGAAAACCATTATAGAGACATGCAGGACATGGAGTTTACCATAGAAAAGGGCAAGCTTTTCATGCTTCAGACCAGGAACGGTAAAAGAACTGCCGCCGCCGCTTTGAGAATAGCGGTTGACCTGGTGGAAGAAGGCATGATAACCAGGAACGAGGCCCTGATGAAGGTTGATCCAAAGCAACTGGACGCTCTTTTGCATCCAAACTTCGAGCCAAAGGCCCTGAAGTCGGCAAAACCTGTTGCCAAAGGACTTCCTGCGTCTCCCGGAGCGGCAACCGGCCGCATATACTTTGAAGCTGAAGAAGCAGTTGAAGCTTCAAAGGGCGGAGAAAAGAAAATAATACTTGTCAGAATGGAAACCTCTCCGGAGGATATTGAGGGTATGCACGTTTCGCAGGGGATTCTCACAGGCCGCGGAGGAATGACCTCTCATGCGGCGGTGGTGGCAAGGGGTATGGGCACCTGCTGTGTGGCAGGCTGCAGTGAAATAAAAATAAATGAGGAAGAGAAGTATTTTATAGACCGGGACGGAAGGAAATATCTGGAGGGAGATTGGATTTCCCTGGATGGCTCCACGGGCAATGTGTACGGCGAAAGACTGCCTGCAATAGAGCCGGAAATGACAGGAGACTTTTCCACTCTCATGCAGTGGGCGGATGAAGTAAGAACCCTCAAGGTCAGGACAAATGCCGACACTCCTGCTGATGCTGCTCAGGCTATGAAGTTCGGAGCAGAGGGCATAGGGCTTTGCCGTACGGAGCACATGTTTTTTGAGCCTGACAGGCTTCCTGCCATGAGGGAAATGATTGTGGCCAGAACAGAAGAGCAGAGAAGAAAGGCGCTGGATAAGCTGCTGCCCATGCAGAGAAGTGATTTTGAGGGCTTGTTCAGGGAAATGCAGGGCTATCCTGTAACCATAAGATTTCTTGACCCCCCTCTGCATGAATTCCTGCCCCAGGCTGATGAGGATATTGAGGCTCTGGCCAAGGAGATGGGCATGAGCTTTGAGGATTTAAAGGGAGTAGTTTTAAGCCTCCATGAATTCAATCCCATGATGGGACACAGAGGCTGCCGTTTGGCGGTATCCTATCCGGAAATAGCTGAAATGCAGACAAGAGCCGTTATTGAAGCTGCCATAAATGTTAATGCTAATGGTATGTCGGTGGTTCCGGAAATAATGATTCCCTTGGTGGGCGACATAAAAGAGCTGAAATATGTAAAGGACATAGTGGTAAGAACTGCCATGGAAGTTATTGAAAAGGCCGGAGTAAAGCTGGAGTACAAGGTGGGCACCATGATAGAGATACCCAGAGCTGCTCTTACTGCAGATGATATAGCCAAGGAGGCAGAGTTCTTCTCCTTTGGTACAAACGACCTTACCCAGATGACTTTCGGCTTCAGCCGTGATGACGCAGGTAAATTCCTGGAGGACTACTATTCTAAAAAAATATATGAATCAGACCCCTTTGCAAGGCTTGATCAGACAGGGGTAGGCAAGCTGGTGGAATTGGCTGCCAAGCTTGGGAAGCAGACCAGGCCGGATATTAAGCTGGGCATATGCGGAGAGCACGGGGGAGATCCATCCTCTGTTGAATTCTGTCATAGGGCAGGGCTGAACTATGTCAGCTGCTCACCCTTCCGCGTGCCAATCGCAAGACTTGCCGCGGCTCAGGCAGCAATAGGCGGAGGAGGGCTGGGACAGAAGTAGTATGCATGGCGTGAAAGCTTTGCGACGTAATGAGTTAAGAGAATTTTAATGTCACATAAATAGGGAGTTGGCAGATGGAATTATTATTGTCGACTGCCTATTTTTCTATAAAAATATTTATTTTCAAGTGATTCAGTTCTAAAAACGCATGCATATGGTACACTTTTTAGGTCTGAAACACCGAGACACTTGCGGCCCGTGATATCATAGCTGGAAAAGTCCCGGCAAAAGCTATAATACGGTAGCAGAGCTGACGGAGGACTTGAACAGCGATGATGAAGATTAATAGTGGGGAAAGAATTTTTTACAGCTAATCTTGGCATTGTCTCAGTGCTCCCATAAGAATATACTTAATTTTGTAAGTGAATGGCTATTCCTTAACTCAATCAATAAAGAGGTGTAAAAAATGAAACCAACGCAAAAGGGATTGACGGATTGGGCTATTGCTCAAATTCAAAAGAAATACAAAGACGATATCGCTATGCTTATAGGGGTTTCAGGGCATTCATTAGAAGATGACTGTCATGGTGAGTGCTTTGATTATTTCGTACCTGCAAATGAAAATGGAAATAAGCTGGCGCAGACCTTTATCATTGATGGTGTTGGCCATGACTTGTACCCCAGGTCATGGAAACGTATAGAGAACATGGCGGAATTCAACGACGATTTCACAAATGGTTTGGCCGACGCAAAAATTTTATATTCACGTAATGAGGAAGATAAAAAACGTTTTGTGCAGTTTCAGGAAAAGCTGCTGGCAAACCTTAAGGATAAAGATTTTATGTATAGGAAGGCACTGGGGAAATTGGATACAGCCATGGAAATTTATCGTACAATGATATTTGAAGATTCCCTTTATAAGGTGAAGATGGGAGCAGGCTTTATCGCCCGTTATTTATCCATTGCGGTTGCTTGTATCAATGGGACATACTTTAAGCAGCGACTTGATTTGGAGATTGTAGAACTGTCACAGATGAAAGAAATACCTGATAATTTCATCACTTATTTTGAGGAGATTGTTAAAGCAAAATCTTTGGAAGAGTTGAAGAGTCTCTGTTATGAAATTATAAGAACTGCCCGAAAGTTTATAGCAGCACGCAAGTCATCAAGAGCTGAAGAACTAAAAACACCTATTTATAGGGATTTGGCGGCATGGTATGAGGAAGGGTCGCTGACATGGCGGAGAATTTATCATCATTGTGATACTGGTGAATATCAAAGAGTTTTTCCGGATGCAATAAATTTGCAACACGAGCTCAACATTATCAAAGAGGAGTTTGGACTGCGGGAAATGGATTTACTGGGAAGTTTTAATGCAGATAATCTTTATGGCTTAAAACAAAGAGCACAGGAGTTGGAGGAGTATATCATCTCAGAGATTGAAAATCATGGTGTTACAATAAATAAGTATGACACCTTGGAGCAATTTCTGGAAAATAATAGTTAAAGGGGTGCATTCAATGAAATATAGAAATGCATCAGACATTCTACCGGATGAATTGCTCAAAGAGCTACAGAAATATGCCTCGGGGGAGACTCTGTATATTCCAAGCAATATAGAACGGAAGAAGTGGGGGAATGATACTGGGGCAAGAATGTTTTACAAACAGCGAAATGAAGAAATTCGCAATAGATTTTTTAATAAAGAAAGCATTGAAGAACTTGCTGAGGAATACTGTCTTTCCCCGGAAACAGTCAGGAAGATAGTTTACAAATAATACGCACAGTACATGATTTATTAACCACATATATTTTTTCATTAGAAGTATTCCATAATGTGCAAATACAGAAATAGGTTTATTGGGATAGCTGCCACGCTGGCAAGACCGTTCTGTGCAGGAAAAGCTCTGTTAAAGGTAATTATGAGGGATTCCGGTAGTCAAAATTGAGGATTGGCTATTGAAAAGTAAAAAGGGTATAAGTATAAAATAAAGCAAGGGTATCATCTTTTTATAGTTTTGAGGGATAATACCCTTTTAGCTGTGCTAAAAAACAGATAGGATTTATAAGGAGTGTAGTTTGTTTTTACGAATGGATATTCCTAAAATCAGTAAAAAATAACAGACTTACTTTTTGATGGAACAATAAATTGCGGATTAGAACCACCGGCAGGTGCGAGGACGACCATACCGTATTCGTTGCGGAATACGTTTCCCGATGTTCCGTAGGCGTTGTTCATATAAAAATTTACGCTTGCATTTAGCGTCAATAGACTGTGCATAGCTGAAATTATAGCCGTATCGCAATTTTCCACAAAATGCTCCGGCAGTGGTAAATAAGATATTTCATTATTGTAGACAGCATTGGTCAATTTAATGGAGCTTATGGTGTTGATATCAAAATATAAGGGTCCTTCAGGCGTTGTGGTGACGAGGAAGGTGGCAAGCCCGGAGCCCGGTGCGGTATAAAGAGATTGGAGCTGGACGTTTAGTTCACCCATATAACCATCCAACAATACGGCAGCATCTGCTCCGGGATATAATTTCGTTAATTGCAGCAATAAATAGACTAATTGGTTTCGTTCAAAACAGGCGGAAAGATTATTGGCTGGTGTTGCAATGCTAAAAAGCCTCATATCGGCTGTATTTGGAATATTGCCAGGCAAATAGACACTGGACCCCGAAGAGTTTACAAGATAACCGCTAACTGGGGCGTCTGTGATTTCCAAGATAGAAATGCCGCCGGTGGTGCTGGTTTTGACAAGGGAAGTACTTATGACAGAGTTATTTGTGAACTGTAAGGTAAATATGATGCTTTGAGCAGTCGAGGAGAGGGTTGAAACCCACCAATCAACGATGTACGTACCGTTCTCTAAAATGGTAATGCTACCTGTTGAAGTGTCATATGCGATATTTCCTGTATTTTTAATTATTTTATCAAAGATAACATTGGCACCGTTATTTATGGCACCTGCGGTAGAACGCAATATTTGTAAATAATTCAAAACTTAACACCTCAAAGTAATAGCTATTTTACTACATTATATTCATGGAAGTGTTAAAGTTCTACAAATAATTAAAAATAATAGTCCACACTGTGGTTAGGACAGTGGGCTATTGTGCTGGATAGGCCTGCTATTGAAAGTGATACAGTGGTTTTGATTGAAAACTCCAATTTAAATTTGAATACTAAATAAGTAAATGCATCCTTGACCACATAGTACAAATAACATCAACAGCAAGCAGAGTGTCAACAGCACCGGTGTGGCAGACACTACTGCATCAGGACCGGCATGAATTTTGCCATAAGCGGGAAACAACAAAACAGGCAAAGGCTGATGTGAATATATAACTTCTGGCTGCTAAGGCCTTGACCTGTGACAGCAATGAAAACGGCCTCCTAAGTTGAATGTATTGCTGCCATATGGTATTATTGTTAAAGTAAGAAAATTTCATATAAAAAAGTTTTATAGGGTTCCGCAGTTTGTGAAAAGCTCTGGCCTGGACCGAGATAAAACCACAGTTTAGCTGTGTACACGGAAGGATAAAAGCCTGGGAGATATTATAGTATCTTCCGGGTTTTTTTGCGTTAGCATGAAAGGAGGTGAAAAAATGGATTGGATATTACTGGTGATTGCCGGACTGCTGGAAATGTGCTGGGCGGTTGGACTTAAATACTCTCAAGGGTTTACAAAATTAGTACCTGGCATACTGACGATAATAGGGATGATAGCCAGCTTCTACTTTTTGTCCCTGGCATTAAAAAATCTTCCTTTGGGGACAGCATATGCTGTCTGGACAGGCATAGGTACAGTGGGGACGGTAATTCTGGGAATAATGCTGTTCAAGGAACCGGTTGAGCTTATAAGATTGGTATTTGTAGCACTTATTGTTATAGGCATCATTGGACTGAAGATTGTATCTGATGTATAAAGCTGATAAGCAGCCCCTGGTGCATATATAAGAAATGGATAAAAGTAAGGGTATTATCTATTTATGTTTTTGAGGGATAATACCCTTCATATTAAAAGTTAAATGGGTTCAAAGCCTTAGCCTTCCAGAAGCCACAAAGCAGGACTTGAGTTATAGCTTGAATTTTTGCCTTATGATGTATATTTTGGTGCAATATTCAGGTCAATGGCATATAGAAGTGCTATTAAGTGCTAAAAGTTAAATTCATCCTCCCAATTAAAGCTCCCTGACTGCTCCAGGCTTTTAGGCCAATGACTGCACCATTCCGGCACGCCGGGGTTCTCAACCCTGTCAAGGCTGGGCGTATATGGCTTTATATCAAGTATTGGCGTTCCGTCTTTAGCATCAATATACGGAATTTGAATTATGCCCTTTTCGTAGTCTGCAAAAATTACCTGAACCGTAGTCAAGGCTATAGGATTTGGGCGAATTGGGGACCTTGTGGCAAAGATACCCATAATAGCTGGTGCTTTTTTATACGGCTGCGGTGATTCAAGGGTATTACGCGCTGCCTCATTGTCAAAATCGCTGAACCACCAGATGATATTGAGATGACTGAACCCGTCCAGGGCTTGCAATGCCGGGATATACCCGGGTTCAAGTTCGATAAACATTTCGTTCTCGTTTACATTGATCTTACCTATCGGTCTTACCTGATAATTTGACATAGTGATACCTCCAGAATAAAATTTATTTAACTGCAAATTCAGTGTAAACCCTCACAGCATGTGAGAGTCAATAGCAAAAAGTGTTTTGCAAATTTACAAAACACTTTTTATATTAGCTTTTCCAAGGGTATCTGAATTTCAGTTAAATAGTTCTCGGGGTTCTCCTCGTTCCAAGGGCCCCGGTGAACTATTTGCCTGCTCTGTCCGTTCATCTTATATTGAGTGTGGGTTTGAAGCCAGTTTGCAAAGGAAAGATACGCCCCCGCAATGTTTTCAAAATGTCCGTAAACCATAGTACATGCCATAATTGGTACAGGCTCGGTATTCTTATAGGTAAAATCACACATATCCTTTCCCGCTCTGGTCACGGGCGCACATATTTCAATATCAACGTCGGTTTCCTTGTAATCCTTGTCATGATAAATGGTAAAGGTATTGTTTGAAACAGGTATATCATCTTCGTCTGCAAAGGCGGACATCTCCTTCCATAGCTGACCTTCAGCATAATAGTCACTGACAATCCGACGTAAAGACAATACCTGATAACTGGGAACAGCCTTGATGGAAACATTGTAGTGTATGGCTATCTTTTCCTGGCGGATATCTCTTTTTGCCAGTTCAATTTTAGACAGCTTGTCTTGTTCAGCCTTAATTGTGTTCTCAATTTCCAGACGCTTATTGTCAAGCTGATGGGTTATGAATTCATTATCCCAATTGTTAAGGGCTGCTGCAATCTCAGAAACATTAAAACCCAGGTCGCGCAAGAATACAATTTTATTCAGGACAGGAATCTGCGCTGCGGAATATAATCTGTAATTGTTAAACTTATCTGTCTCAGCAGGTTTTAGCAGGTCTGTCTCATCATAATATCTCAGCATTCGAATTGATACTTGTGTTAACTTGGAAAACTCACCAATTTTGAACATGGGCGCCTCCTCATATGAAAATATTATAACTGTATCCTTCTGAAACTGCAAATATATCAAGCTTATGAGATTCAACTAATGCGGCACGATTTTATAAGCGAATATATTTCTTCAATTGCAGTACTAATCTTCCGTTGATTCCTCAAAACCCTCAAAACTGTCTTTTGAGCAGTTAATTGCAGAAGCCTTGTTACACAAGCTTCGGAGCCACTTGCACCAGCTTATGCCCGTTTTAGTGTCGCAGATCACTTTTTGAAGTATTACAAAGGTGCCGAATTTGGAAGAATTATATATCTGTTGTTATTTAAAGCAATGATTTTTTCCAGGGAACGGGTATACTTTTCAAGCTGCGCACCGTATCTGGCTTCCATTTCGTCAAGTAAATTATCCATTGTCACCTTATCCAGGCCCTGCATACAATAAATCTTCAGCACATTTCATCTTTCCGTACGGCTTCATCCGTAGGGGAGGCAATCCAGGCCTTCAACATTTCGGTAATTATCGTATTGATTGCGATTACCTTGTGTTTTCTGTTTAGAAGAGAAACCGGGGACGGAGGAGAGCAGATTGCTGCAAAGGGCAGTTTCAAGCCGGCAGTAGTGGCGGATAACCCTGAAGGTTTGTAATGGTATTACTTCAGGTTTTTATTTTAGCTTCCGCCCTGGGTTTCCGGTTCATTACGGTTTACATTTGTATTTACATTCCTATCAGCGCTTTCATTTGAATCTGAATCTGTATTTTGACTTGAATTTGAGTTTTCATCATCTGCATTTGGATCTAAATTTGAATTTGCATCAGCATTTGAAGTATTTGCATTGGAATTCTTCCCATTTCCGGGTTCTTTGCCCTTTTTGAATGCAGATACTATGAGCAGAAAAAGCGGTATCAGAAACTGAAAAATAATTGCGTACCAGGGCCAGCTATATGCCGCCAGGTTAATGTGGTCAGAGTGATTTCTGACAATAAACAGGGATTGCTCCAGAGTTAAAAGGCCCAGAGGTATAAGCAATATTCTGTAATTCTTAAGGCCGAAGAGGTCTGAAAAGCACAGGGCGGCTACATAAAGTGAAATGCTTATTTCAATGATGCTTATGGAAATAAACAGACTATACAGTACAATTTCCGCCCGGTCAAGGAAATCAGCGGCCTCTATATAAGAAAAGGCCGTATAACCCGGATAGGTGAGATTTGGGACAAGAGGGCCCAACACCAGGACATACAGCACATCAGAGAAGAATATAAGCATTCCTCCTGCTAGAATGGCATATAACGCAGGCTTTTTTATATTGCCCTTTTTGTTGATACTTGGGAAGATCATAGCAAAAACTATGCTGAGCATAAGCGGCAAGGTAGTTATTTGAAAAGAGGCATAAAATATCTTTCGCCAGTCAACCTCAATAACAGGAAGGAAATTCTTAATATTAAAATCCCTGCTCAAAAGTAAAAAGGCTATGCCCAAGAAACCTACGAGAACAGGTATATAAATGATAGACAGCCTGCCTATAGTCTCAATTCCCCCATAGGCTATCCATACAACAAAAATCATGACCAATATGGCGATTATGATGATAGGAGTATTGGGAAGAGCAACCACGGAGG
Source organism: Bacillota bacterium (assembly GCA_023400235.1). GTDB lineage: Bacteria > Bacillota > Clostridia > Acetivibrionales > DSM-1351 > Ruminiclostridium. The sequence continues at coordinate 202,704 of JAEXFI010000012.1, read as the reverse complement.
TCATCTGCCAGTTGTTTTTCAGATTATAGGAGCTGAGCTCAAGACTGAACCAGCCATATAAAAAAGCAATAACCTTTCCAAACCATTTGCCTAGCAGCCCTTCGGCTATACCGGTTATGGATTTTCCTGAGTTTTTATCTGCAAGCTTTGTATAAACCCAGGTTATACCCAGACTTACCACTATTGCAATCAATATTGCCAACCAGGACATATTTCCGGCCTGTCCGCCAATAGGAGCTGTCATTGCATCTGCAGTAATATAAATGAACATTGCCGCCCACATTTCAGTACTGGAAACAAGCTGTTTCTGTTTGCTTTTCATGGAACTCCTCCTAGAAATTCAGTTTATCCTTAAATTTCAAAAATATCCTTTTTACAGTCCCTTTCCGGTATATTTTTTTGTGCTGTTCCAGGCGCTGTTTATTTAACTTTATTTGGATTGCTAATATATAGCTGGATAAGTTTATTCAAGGTTGAAATAATACTTAATGAGATAAGAGGCAGTTGAAAGGTTTTAAAAAAATTTAAAGCAGATAAAAATCTGGCACCGATTCCATGCCGTGAATTTTATGGAGTTTTGTGCGGGATGGGGGCATGGAAATATTTATGAAGAAACCAATAAAGGTAGAAGATATTGTTAAAAAGAAAAAGCAGAAAATCTTTGACAAAATTCTTGAAGAGGATTCGCAGGCTCTGGATGAGCATAAGCTTACAGGTGACCTTGCAGAAAACGAAGCATTTTTGAGGAGTGTTTTTAAAGGCTGCACAGATGTTGTAATACGGCCGTTCACCGTATTGAAAACAGTAAAAGCCATTGCCGTGTATGTTGAAGGCCTTACAGATACAAAGCTTCTGGATGAGCAGGTGATGAAGCAGCTAATGCTGTCGGAATCGTCGCTAGAGGAATCCAGAAATATTGTTGATTATATTCAGCAGCAGATAATATCGGTGGGAAAGCTGAAGACCATTAATTCCCTGAAGGATGTAGTAAAGAATGTATTAGAGGGAAGTACGGTCCTGCTGGTGGATGGAGAAATTACTATCCTGTCTTTGGGCATCAGCGGCGGAGAGCGGCGGAGTATCAGCGAGCCTGTAACGGAGGTTGTCATAAGAGGACCCCGGGAGGGCTTTACAGAAGACCTGAATACCAATATAAGCTTGCTGCGCCGGAGACTCAGGACTCCAAGGCTTAAAATGGAATCCTTCATGATAGGTGAAATTTCTCAGACAAAGGTAACCATGGCATATGTTCAGGGGATTGCAGTGGATCAGGTTATAAATGAGGTAAGGTCAAGAATAGGCAGGATAAAAATAGACAGCGTCATGGAATCCAGCTATATTGAGGAGTTTATTGAAGATGCTCCCTTTAGCATTTTCCCCCAGGTACAGAATACCGAAAGGCCGGATGTAGTAGCTGCCAGCCTGCTGGAAGGGAAAATAGGCATTTTGTGTGACAACACACCTTTTACGCTGCTGGTGCCGGTAATCTTCTGGGGAGAAATACATTCCAATGAGGATTATTATGAGCATTTTACCATGAGCACCTTCCTGAGAATAATACGCCTGATTTTCATATTCATGGCCTTGATTGCACCTTCCTTTTATGTGGCTATCACCACTTTCCATCAGCAGATGATACCTTCAAAGCTGCTCATGAGCATTATTGACAATAGGGAGCCTACTCCTTTCCCGGCGGTAATAGAAGCCCTGATAATGGAGATAACCTTTGAGGCATTAAGGGAAGCAGGAATCAGGCTGCCTAAGCCCGTGGGTCAGGCAGTCAGCATAGTAGGGGCATTGGTAATAGGTCAGGCTGCTGTGGAGGCGGGACTTATTTCTGCGCCAATGGTTATTGTTGTTGCGGTTACCGGTATTGCTTCATTCACAATCCCCCGCTACAACTTTTCCTTTGCTGTAAGAGTTTTAAGATTTCCGCTGATTTTTCTTGCAGGCTCTTTTGGAATGTTTGGTGTTACACTTGGCGTAATAGGGATTTTCACTCATCTTGTAAATCTTCGCTCCTTCGGAATTCCTTACTTTTCACCGGTTGCACCTCTCAATATAAAAAGGCTGAAGGATGTATTTGTGCGTGCCCCCATGTGGAGTATGAATTTAAGACCCAATCTTACAACAAATAACCAGAACAAGGTCAGGGTGCCTGCTGGACAAAAGCCGTCACCGGAACAGGGAAAGCAGAAGTGAGTGGAGGCAGGTGAATAAGGTTGAAAGAAATTTTTAAAGCAAATAAAAACGTGGCACCGATTCCATGCCGTTATTTTCAAGGAGTTATGTGGTGGATGGGGGGCATGCAAATCACTATGAGGGGAATATTCAAAAGGCCGATTAGAACGCTGCTTGTCGGAATGATTACAGTCATATGCATGCTGCTGTCGGGCTGCTGGGACAGAATTGAAATAAATGACCTGGCATTGATTACGGCAAGTGCCTATGATATTGCTCCAGGGGGAAAGCTCCAATATTCCGTGCAGATTCTTGTGCCGTCGGGCGGGAGTAAAGGCGGTCCGGGAGGCTCCGGCGCCCAAAAGAAGAGCTTTATTGTAGAGACTGCTGTAGGCATTGATCCTGGTGACGCGGAGAAAAATGTACAGGTGAAATTTCCTAGACGGCTTTTCAGAGGACACAGGAGAGTAATAATACTGGGAGAGGAACTGGCAAAGCAAGGAATAGATATAATGCTGGATTCAATAGGTCGTGATCCTCAGAACAGGCTGAGGACAAATGTAGTGGTGGCCAAGGGTGAAAAGGGCTATAATCTGCTGAAGGCTGAATATCCCATTGAAAGAATACCCACGGAGGCAATGCGTGAAATGACGGTTCTGGGAGTGCGAATTGATGCCAACGTGCACGATATGCTGATAGCTGCCTCCAGTAAAGGTATGCAGCCTATAGCAGTGGCAATTGAAAAATCCAAGGGAGAGGAAGGCTTCAAGACCACAGGCCTTGCATTGTTTAACGACCTTAAGCTGGCAGGCTACATTGATACCGAAAAAACTGAAGGCTATCGATGGATTATGGGAAAACAGAAGAATGGAATTATTGCGGCAGAGGTGCCCCGGAACGATGGAGTGGTGCGTGTTAATGTAAAAGGACAGGATGTCAGGGTGATTCCAAAGTTCAAGGGCAAAACGCCCTATATTCTTGTGGAGATAAAAGGCAATGGTTCAGTATATGGCAATAGCACAACACTTGATTTATCGGTACCTGATAATATAGAGATTGTTCAAAAGGCAATAAATGACAGGATAAGAAAGCAGGTTGAAAATACGATTGCATCGGTACAGAAGGAGGCTGGTACGGATATATTCTGCTTTGGCATGGCGTTTAATCAGTTCAAGCCTTGCCAGTGGAAAAAGCTGGAGAACCAGTGGGATGATATTTTCCCGTATTTGAAGGTCTATATTTCTGTAGATTTTAAAATCAAGACCTCAGGAATGTCGGGCCCGCCACTATATTTAAAGAAGGATGAGATAAAAAAGAAATGATAATAAAAATAGCTGTGTTAATACTGTCCATGTCACTGCTTTCCTTTTTTCAAATAAGGCAGATATATAAAAATGAAGGGTTAAAGGCGGCAATTGCCTATTCGCTTTTCATGGCACTGGCAATATTGGTGGGTACGCTGCTTATTGCAGACATACAACTTGCAGGGCAGTCTGCCGTATCCAGATTGTTTGAACCCTTGGGGAAAGCTGTGAATGGTGATTAGCAGCCGATTACCGGCAGGACGGAAGCCGATTACCGGCAGGACGGAAGATATTTAAAATTTTTGTTGATATTTAAAAAATAATCACTTATAATATAACATAATAAAACGTTACGTAAATGATTAAATATATCTCGTAATGTAACGTAATGATGAGTTTAATATGTGGTTGGTTCTCGATGGTGAGATCGGATATACAGAAATGTACTCCGGTGTCATCATTTTTTTATTACTGTATTGGAGGTGAAGTAATGCTTAGTAAGGCACATGAATTTGATGAAATTGCAAATGGACCGTTTTTACCCATATATCCTGTTATTGCACAGCAGATTTTGGAAAAGACAGGAGTGAACAAAGGAGTCTGCATAGATATTGGCAGTGGAGGAGGGCATTTGGGGCTGTTTCTGGCGAAAATCACTCAAATGGATATGCTGCTGCTGGATAGACGGGAGGAGGCACTGACAATAGCCGCTAGAAGGGCTGACAGTTGGGGGCTTTCTGAAAGAACAGCCACAGTGCTGGGGGATGTTCAGGCTATGCCCCTCCAGGATGAAAGTGCAGATTTATGCATCAGCAGAGGGTCGGTGTGGTTCTGGGAGGATCAGAGAAAAGGCTTTGAAGAAATATGCAGGGTGCTGAAAAAAGATGGAGTGGCCTATATTGGCGGAGGCTTCGGAACCGGGGAACTGAAGCAGCAGGTGGACAAAAAGATGAAGGAACGGGACGGTGAGTGGCCCCGAAGCCGGGAAAAGTTTGTTAACGGCAATGACGTGGAACATTTTACAAAAATAATGAATTATATAGGTATTTCTGATTTTGAAATATGTGATGACGAAAAGGGAATATGGGTGATTTTTAAAAAGAATGGTGAAGGGGAAAAGAGGTGTATGCAAGCATGAATGAATTAAATAACAGGGTAAACTTTATAGGCTTTACCTATTGCCCGCTTAAACATACCTTCAGAGAAGAGTTTGAAGAGGTTTACAAGGCTTATGCTGCAAAAACCGGAGATAAGGCTTTTACATATCATGTTCCGTCAGGCTGTGGAGGAGAGGATCCTTTTGAGGAACTATGGAAAGCAGATAAACTTGAGGAGCTCCCTGAAATCATTGTAAGTGTGGGCTTTGGCGATTTTTTCAGGAAGGAATTTGTAGAGAAGTTCGTAAATAAAGGAAATTTTAAAGCCGTACCCTATGGGCAAATGAGCAGGGAGTTCACAGCAGCAGGTATTATAGACCCGGATGGGTGGTACACCGTGTATTCTGTTTTCCCCCTGGTTATGCTCATAGATAAGAGGAAGCTGGACGGGCTTCCGATTCCCCAAAAATGGGACGACCTGCTAAGTCCGGCCTATTCAAACAACATAATTTTAGGGGCGTCTCATGGTGACCTCCATGAGGATCTGCTGCTGTATATACATAAGGAGCACGGGGATGAGGGTATAAAAAGGCTGGCTGCCAATGTCAGAACCGGCTGGCATGCCTCCCGGATGGCAAAAATTGCCGGGACCAACAGCAGTGAAGGGGCTGCAATATATGTAATACCCTGGATGTTTGCAAAATCCTGCCCGAGAACTGAGCAAACTGAAATAGTATGGCCCGCAGACGGTGCTTTGACTACCCCTAACTATATACTTGCCAAGGAGAATGCCCTTACAAAATACAGCCGGTTTCTTGATTTTATTACGGGAGTAAATTATGGAGCAAAATCGGCAAACAATTATTTTCCGGTGCTGAACGCCCAGGTCAATAACAGGCTCCCAGCCGGTGCTGCCTTTAAGTGGCTGGGGTGGGATTATATCAAGGCAAACTCCATGGATGAGCTGAAGCTGCATGTTTTGGAAGTGTTTAATCTGCATTGGGGAAGGCAGCTGAAGGAGGTGGCACTGTGAAGCTGATTACCGTATCAGGTCCGCCGTCCTCAGGCAAGACCTCCGTTATAATAAAAACTCTGGATTACTTTAAGGCGGACGGTTTAAATGTAGGCATAGTAAAGTTTGATTGTCTTTCTACCTTTGACGACCAATTGTACAGCAGGGCAGGAATCAAAGTCAAGGTGGGGCTGTCGGGAAACCTGTGTCCGGACCATTTCTTCATCAGCAACATTGAGGATTGTGTTGCATGGGGAGAGAGGCAGCAGCTGGATTTTCTTATAAGTGAGAGTGCCGGCTTGTGCAACCGCTGTTCCCCGCATATTAAGGATATAACTGCAGTATGTGTCATTGACTGCCTTTCAGGGGTTAATACCCCAAAGAAAATAGGTCCAATGCTAAAGCTGGCAGATATTGTGGTGATAACAAAAGGAGACATAGTATCCCAGGCTGAAAGGGAGGTATTTTGTTTCAAGGTAAAGCAGGCAAACCCCAAGGCCTTTATTATCTTTGTTAACGGTATAACCGGCCAGGGAGCTTTTGATCTTGGTGTAAGGCTGAAAGGTGCTGCCGAGGCCTCGGAACTTGAGGGCAGGCGACTTAGATTCTCAATGCCTGCCGCCCTGTGCTCCTACTGCCTCGGGGAGACCAGAATAGGTGAAGAATATCAGACCGGAAATATTAAAAAGATGTATTTTGAGGATGTGAGCTGATGATGGAATACATATTGACAACAGCATTAAAGGAATTGTTCCGGGAGCATCCCTATGCGGAGGACTTTTTCTCGTCACTGGGCCTCAAAGCCGCCGGAATGGCTTCTAACATAAACAACTACCTGGAGGACCTTGAAGACAGCTCCATTGAAGATTGTGGCATGGAGCGGTCTCAGATTATCAGCAGCTTTATTCTTTTCATGGAAAAAATGAGTGAGCTGAAAGCCGGGAGGACATTGCCCCCTATTCAGGAAATAGCTGTACTGGGTGGCTGTGACAAGTCAGGAAAGCCGGAAAACCTTGAACTGCGTATGAGGCCGGGAGAAATTGTCTGCATCGTGGGGCCCACAGGTTCAGGTAAAAGCAGACTGCTGGCGGATATTGAGTGCCTGGCTCAAAGGGATACTCCAACGGGAAGACAGGTGCTGATAAATGGAAAGGCCCCCTCTCAGGAAAAGCGTTTTTCTATAGAAAACAAACTGGTGGCACAGCTTTCCCAAAATATGAATTTCATTATGGATCTGTCTGTAAGGGATTTCATATCCATGCACGCTGAGAGCAGGATGGCTGCAAACCTTTCCCAGGCTGTAAACGCTATTGCGGAATGTGCCAATGAGCTGGCAGGTGAGAAGTTTTCTGTAGATACTCCTGTAACTTCTCTGAGCGGAGGACAGTCCAGGGCTCTGATGATAGCGGATACTGCATTGCTGAGCAGTTCACCCATTGTTCTGATTGATGAGATAGAAAATGCCGGGGTAGACAGGAGAAAAGCCCTTGAACTGCTTGTAAAAAAAGAGAAGATAGTTTTGATGTCCACCCATGACCCCATACTTGCCTTAATGGGAGACAGGAGAGTGGTGATCAAAAACGGTGCCATGCACAAGATTATAGAGACAGGCCATATAGAGAGAAGCAATCTGGAGTATCTTTACAAGCTGGATAATAGGATGCTGCAACTGAGAAACATGCTGAGAATAGGTGAAAAAATTGAATTTGACGCTGCAAAATTCTTAAAATTTTTATGAAAGAAGGTATAAGTGTGAAAGGAAAATTTGAAACATATAAAAATGTGGCACCGATTCCATGCCATAACTTTCATGGGGTTTTGTGCAAGATGGAGGGCATGGAAATAGACATGAGGACAAAATTAATTTTGAAATTTTTGCTCCCTTTAATAATTATAGGATTAGTAATTACAGGCTGCGGAGGCGGAGCTGATAATCAAGCTGTAAAGCAGGCCGTTTCAAGTGTTTCCAATACTGAGGCAGTAAGTACGGCACAAAACCAGGAGAAGAGCAGTGCCACCGCCACCGGGTCTGATTTAAAAACAAGAGCCTATACCGATATGGCCGGAAGAACCGTCAATATCCCTGCTCAAATTAACAAGGTATATACCACAAGCCAAATAGGCATAATCGTGCTGTATTCTCTGAATCCGGACAAACTGGCGGGCTGGGGTTTTGCACTCAACGAGAACGACAAGCAATTCATAGATGAAAAGTATCATGGACTTCCAGTGCTGGGCACCTGGTCAGGAAAGAACGGGACTGGGAATATAGAAGAAATCATCAGAGTACATCCCGATATAATTTTATCCATAGGTACTATAGATGATTCCCAAAAGACCTTGTCGGACAAAATTCAGGAGCAGACGGGAATTCCTGTGGTAATGATAGACGGTCCGCTGGAAAAGCTGGACAAGATGTATGAAGCAGTGGGGGAAATTATGGGGGAACAGGACAGGGCAAAGGTCCTGGCGGACTACTGCACCGATACCATAAGCGGGATTAAGGCGTTGACCGATAAAATACCCCAGGACAAAAGGGTGAAGGTATATTATGCCGAAGGAGCCAAAGGGCTTGAAACCGATCCAAAAGGCTCCTTCCACACGGAAGTTCTGGATTTTGTAAACGGCATTAATGTGGCCGACGTACCCATGCAGAGCGGGTACGGCAGAACTGCGGTTTCCCTGGAGCAGTTGCTGAAATGGAATCCGGAGGTTATTATAGCAGGCTACGACAAGGATGCAAAAGCCGGGTTTTTCAAGGATGTATATGCAACACCCGAGTGGATGGGTATAAAGGCGGTAAAAAACAAAAGGGTGTATTCCATCCCGTACAGGCCCTTTGACTGGTTTGACCGTCCCCCGTCAGTGAATCGCATTATTGGTGTGAAATGGCTTGCTAATCTGTTGTATCCTGAGTATGTGAAGCTTGATATGGTCAAGGAGGTTAAGGATTTCTACAAGCTGTTCTATCATAAAGAGCTGGCTGATCAGGAGATAAATGAGCTGCTTTCCGGTGCGGGAGGCAAGTAAGGTGGTGTGTCCTATGCAGACATATGAAAATATTGAGGCTACAGCCAGGAAGCCTGGGGGAAGTGAAGCGGTAAAAGGCGATTCCTGGGTGCCGGCTCTACTGAAAAGGTACAGGGTGATGGCTGTTTTGGTGCTCCTGCCGGTAATAGCGGTAGTAATATCCTTTTCCATGGGAAGATATAGTATTCCGGTAAATGAAGTAATTCAACTGCTTTTTTCAAAACTGACGGGCTCTGACGCTGCTGCCGGGGCAATACCCTCCGCAATTGAGACCGTGATTTTCAAGGTGCGAATACCAAGGATTGCTGCTGCAATGCTTGTGGGCAGTGCTTTATCAGTGTCGGGAGCTTCATATCAGGGACTTTTTAAAAATCCCATGGTATCCCCCGACATCCTTGGGGCATCGGCAGGTGCAGGTTTTGGCGCAGCGCTGGGAATATTGCTGTCACTGGGTATAGCAGGCATACAACTGGCTTCGTTCCTGTTTGGACTGGCGGCTGTGGGGCTGACCTTCCTTTTAAGCTCCATAATAGGCAGAAACAACAATGCACTGTTGGTATTAGTCTTGACAGGTATGGTAGTATCAACCCTGTTTTCATCCTTTATATCCATTACAAAATACCTGGCAGATCCATACAGCAAGCTGCCTGCAATAACCTTCTGGCTCATGGGCGGCTTGAACTCAATATCAATGGCTGATGTGAGGATGATTGCAATACCTATTACCATAGGAATGGTACCGCTGCTGCTTCTGAGATGGAAGCTCAATGTGCTGTCCTTTGGTGAGGAGGAGGCAAAGGCCCTGGGTATAGAGACCGGAAGACTAAGAGCAGTAATAATTATATGCTCAACCTTGCTGACGGCGGCTTCGGTTTCCGTCTGCGGAATGATCGGCTGGATAGGACTGATAATACCGCACCTGGCCAGAATGCTGGTAGGACCGAATTATAAGGTCCTCCTGCCTGCATCTTTTCTGGCAGGCAGTACCTTTCTGCTGCTGGTTGACGATGTAGCCAGAAGCGCTTTTCCTCTGGAGATTCCGCTGGGAATACTGACCTCCATTATTGGCGCACCGTTTTTTATTTACCTTTTACTAAGGGGAAAGAGGGGATGGATATGATTCTTGAGGTAAAAGCTGCAGTCTGCGGCTATGGCAGCAAAAAGGTTGTGGAGAATATATCTCTGGCGGTCCAATCAGGAGAAATACTGTGTTTGCTGGGGCCCAACGGAGTGGGCAAAACCACCCTGTTCAAGAGCATACTTGGGTTTCTGGAGCTGATGGGGGGACAGGTACTTCTGGATGGAGCGGATATGAGCAGACTTCCCAAGAGAGCCATTGCCAGGGCAATCGGCTATGTACCCCAGGCACACACTCCTCCCTTCCCATTTACCGTACTGGAGGTTGTAACCATGGGAAGGACGGCTCACATAGGAGCCTTTGCCTCACCCTCCAGAGCGGACACGGATATAGCGGAAAAGGCTTTGAATACACTGGGGATAGATTTTTTAAGGGACCGGATTTACACTGAAATCAGCGGAGGAGAAAGACAGATGGTGCTTATAGCCAGGGCACTGGCACAGCAGCCGGAAATACTCATAATGGACGAGCCCACCTCCAACCTGGACTTCGGAAATCAGATAAGGGTGCTGGAGCAAATTAACAGGCTGGCGGAAAAAGGGCTGGGGGTTATTCTTACTTCTCATTTTCCAAACCAGGTATTTCTTTGCTCCACAAAGGTAGCGTTAATACAAAGGGATAATGTGTTTACAGTGGGCAGTCCTGACCAGGTAGTGACAGAGGAAAATCTCAAAGCAGCCTATGGTATAAATGTAAAAATAACTTCAGTAAGCAATAATAAGGGAAGCACGGTAAAAGCCTGCATTCCACTGTTGAACTGACGAAAGGGAAAATATGTGGGAGATATATGACGAATTAGTTAATTCCATACCGGAGGATATTATTGTGGACAGGTTTCTAGCTGGACTGCACTGGTTTCTGGTAGGCTCCTCTGGCGGTGTGGGAATGGCAATGACACCCAGGGAAGGAGCGGCTTTTCCGGCAGGGCACGGAAATATAGCCGGTAAGCCTGTACATGAAATAGCGAGGCTTATAAAATCCTGGAATAATTATGAAGCGGCACTGGGGCTGGCCGCAATAAATTCTGTGCTGAACAAGCCGGACAAGGTGGCAGGAATATGTAAGGTTCCGCCGGAAGCCCAGGAGCAGACAAATGTTTTTGACTACATGAAGGATGAAATAGCAGGGAAGAAGGTCGCAGTTATCGGTCATTTCAGAGGACTTGAGAACTTCAGGGATATCTGCAGCCTATCCATACTTGAGAGAAAACCTGCGGCAGGAGATATTCCGGACCCTTCCTGTGAGTATATTTTGCCGCAGCAGGATTATGTGTTTATTACTGCCACCACACTTATAAACAAAACGCTTCCCCGGCTGCTTGAGCTGAGCAGAAATTCCTTTGTGGTTCTGGTAGGTCCCAGTACACCTATGTATTCCGGCCTTTTCAAGTATGGCATAAAGCTTCTGGCCGGAACCACAGTTATTGATAATGAAAGGGTATGGAAACTGATACAGGAAGGCAACCAGCATGAATTTTTCAGCCGTGGTGCCAAAATGGTAAAGGCGGGCATTCCTTAACTGAATTTTTCAAGAAATTTTCAGATTATTTGAGGAAAAAAATCATATACTATTATTGTCCGAAAGGATAATTATATTTCAGAAGGGGCGATGCTTTATGGGAGAAAACAACAGTAATAAAACTCTGGTGCCTGAAGCAGCAAACAAGCTTGACAAACTGAAATATGAAATTGCTGCCGAAGAGGGAATTGAACTGAAGAAGGGCTATAATGGAGACATTACAGCCAGAGATGCAGGGAAAATCGGCGGAAACATGGTAAAAAAGATGATTGAATATGCGGAAAAGAATATGAAGTAAGCAAAAAAGGCCCGAAAGGGCCTTTTTTGCTGCGCGTGTCCAGCGAAAGACAAAATGGTTTTCGGGGTTGAATATGAGTTAAAGTCAAGACGTGAGAGTATCAATGAAAAACTGGATTATTTCACACATACCCCAAGTGATTTGGTTCAAGGTTACAGGGTAAAGTCTGCTGGTTCGGCATAGTTCTAAAGACTTTAGGCAAAATCCTTTGGAGCTAAAAACTATTTTATGTGAATAGAAGAAAAAAGACACTATTGTCGTTTTCGTATTGTTTGTCCAGATAATATATGATATCCTTATAAAAAGACAACATTGTCGTTTATTTGGAGAAAAGATATGCCTAAAGTCAAAGAAGGTTACTATCAAGAAAAAAAAAATAAACTACTGGATATTGCTTTACAGATATGTAATCATAAGCCTGTGTATGATGTGAAGATGTCTGATATCATATCCGAATCAGGAATGAGCCAAGGAGGTGTCTATAAGTACTTTTCTGATATTGATGAAGTATTTGCTGCGCTTATCAATCGAGCCAATGCGCAAAAAAACTATATTGAACAAATTAATGCTTTAGTGGAGTCGAAGGATTCACCCGAAACGATTTTACTTAATCTTTTTTCTTTTTCTGAGCTTTATTTTTCTGATATGCTGATTAGTTATAATAAAATCCTATTTGAATTGGGAACTTTTTTTGCTCATGACTCTAAAAGAAGAGATAAAATCACTAAAAATGTTGAGTCGATAACAGTATTTGAATATTTATCACAAAAAATGTACACCTTGCTATTTGAACAAACCGAATCGGGATATTTTACTCCAATTTTGCCTTTGAAAGAGGTTTTTGCTTTTGTTATAGCCGCTTTTGACGGGATAATACGAGATGTGACACTTACGAAATGCTATCTGCCGGCAACAGAAACGCCACCACTTATTGTCTTTGATGAAAAGCAATTAATAAAAAGTCTTTATATCAGTACGCTGACACTACTGGGCAAGCAATGTCCTGTACAAGAAGGAGACAACATATGAAAAAAATCCTAGTACTCTTTGTATTAATACTTTTATTTTATTCTACTTCATTATCTGATCTCAGGGCTGAATCAGTAGAATCAATTGTTAACGAAAGTAAAATTAATGCTTGTTCTATTGCATATTCAGAAGATGGAAAGACTACGTTTGAGAATTTTAGTACAGGGATAACCGAAACATCTGTTTATGAATTGGCTTCAAATGGAAAATTAGTTGCTGCGTATATAACCCTTTCACTTATTGATGAAGGAAAGCTCAGCCTGGATAGCAAAATTATGAATTATCTGCCTGCTGATTTATTGACAACCGATAAAAGACTTAACGACATAACTGTAAGGCAATTGCTTTCACATACAGCTGGTTTTTCTCCATCATATGAACTTGGAATTGACAAAAAATTGTATTCTTCTCCTGGAGAGGAGTTTAGATACTCCGGCGTGGGTTATATTTATTTGCAAAGCGTCATTGAGAGTGTTAGCGGGTTATCAATGGAACAAGCTGCTGAAGAATATGTATTTAACCCATTGGGAATGCAAAACAGTACATATGAGAAAGCGAAAACGGTAGTACCTTATATGAAGCTTTCATCTGCTATACTTTTTTCATTACTTATTTTTATTGTGGCATTTTGCCTCCTGTTTTTATTAGGAGCCTTCATCGGAAGAGTAACGAAATTCAAGTATTTTTCATTAAGAATCAGTTTTATTGTTGCTGTTTTGGCAGCATTCGTTATTAATGCACTATTCCTTTTATTTATTTTTCTATCAAAGGTTTTGGTAGTCTTTTTAGTTTTCTTTACCATAGTGTGTCTGCTGACATTTCTAACACGAAAAAGCAGAAAGGCATTTTATGCCATATTACCAGTATTTACTGTGCTTGTAATTGTTTTAAGTTTAGCTGTTCCAATAACAATACCCGTTACAAATGATATAATTGCAAAAAAGGCTAATTGCGCTTACTCTTTAAAATCCACAAGCAGTGAATTTGTACCAAGGAGCAGAAATAATAGTTTCAACAGCTGCGTGGAAGGAGATTCAAAATGAATACCCCAAGCTCGCAGGTCAACTAATGCAAACATCAAAAATTCAGCTTGTTGAAGATGTATTTGAAGCAGGCCCATTTTGTTTTAGGGTAATCAGCGGACATACGAAAGGGTCAGCTGTCATCTATTTTAGTGCTGGAGAAGAAAAGTTTGTCATCTCAGGAGATGAGACATATTTGCTGGATAATTTTGAAAGGCAGCTTCCAAATGGAATTGTGCATAGTTTAGAAAAGAATATGGAGTTTATCAAGCAGGTACATAATGAGGGCATTATTCCTTTACCCAGTCATGATTTCGCTGTGATTGAAAAGTATCCAAGAATATCCCGGCATATAGTAAGGATTATTTAGTTAAAATCGAGATATTAAAATATATTGCTTTTTCCGCAAGTAAAATCAAGCAGTGCAATTTCCATTGCCTTATAATGGCTATAGAGCGGTTGAAACGAGGTGGACGTACGAATGTATCAGTGGCATAAGCAAATTCAAATAATCGTTGATGAAATTGACAAGTGCATTAAGAATTACAAGGATGAAGCCTTGACACTGAGCTTTCTTTCTCGCAGGCTGGGTTATTCCGAATTTTATACTACGAGAAAATTCAAAGAAATATCGGGTATGCAATTTCGGGATTATCTGAGGCAAAGAAAATTAGCCTTCTCGCTAAAAGAGGTCAGAGATAGTGAAAAAAGCCTGATTGATATTGCTTTTGATTATGGTTTTTCATCACATGAAGCCTTTACCAGAGCTTTCAAGGTGACATACGGTGTAACTCCCAGTGAATACCGGAAAAAGCCCAAGCCTGTGGTGCTTCGTACAAAGATAAACCCCTTCGACCGCTACTTGTTAGGATTGGGAGAGATTGGGATGATAAAATCTTCTGAGGATGTAAAATGTTATTTAGTAACTATTCCCGCACACAAATTTTTGCACATTAAAAACTATGAGAGTAATGGATATTGGGATTTTTGGCAAAAGCAAAATCTTATTCCGGGCCAGGACAGCGAAACAATCTGCGGCTTGCTGGACAGTATCAAAGGCAAGCTGGATGACGATGGCGGGAGCGAAGCAAATGGCTGCAGCGGTCAGATCATGGCGTATATTAATGACCCGGAGGGCAGACTATGTGATTGGGGTATCCCACGCACAGAGTGTTATGGGGTAAGACTTCCTTCTGATTATAATGGCGAAGTACCACCTCAAATGCTTATGATTGATGTTCCCGAGGCCAAGTATATAGCTTTTGAACATGGGCCGTTTGATTATGAGCAGGAAAATCGCAGTGTGGAGGAAAAGATTGAAAAGGCAATGGCAACCTTTGACTTTGAGGGCACTGGCTACTGCCTTGATACCTCTCCAGGCAGAATAACTTACTTTTATTTTAATCCGGATAAGTATTTCAAGTATATCAGACCGGTGCGGAAGCCGTAATCAAAGGGTACGGACAATGCCGCCTTCAATTGAATAAATAATTCTGAGTCCTTTAACTCATCAGGGGTATGGCGAGCGGTGGTGATGACTGTTCCTCCGGCGAGGGAAAGGCGCTTTACAATTGCCTCGCCCATCCCTCCTTTAGTTCCTCCGGTTACAAGAAGGAGCTTTCCGCTAGAGCATCAAGCCTTATAGGGATCGGGATCAAAGGCGAATAAAACCTGTGTAAGGTGCTCGGTATGCTCCTTTTCATCGTCTATTATTTTTTGAAGTGCGTGGCGGATATCCTTTTGCTGTATGTGGGATATCTCATCCTCATAGAGGATAACGGCCTCAAGTTCTCCCTTGATATCATCTCTCACATTGTTCAAAATCAACAGCTTATCATAGGTGACCATACGGTTTTGCTGGGAGGAGGCAGCGGATTTTCTTCCAGAACCATGGGAGCTGCTGGAATTTGTATTTTGCAGATTCGGTGTGCTGTAAGGGTGATTTTGAGTGTTGGAGCTGTTGGGAGTACTTGAGACAAATTGAGAATTTTGAGTTTTTGATATATTTACTGAATTTTGCACTGCCTCCAAGCCAAGATTTATTTCATGGGGAGTCATAAAAAACTTGTATTCAACCGGGTCATATTTTCTTAGTAAATCAAGTGCAATTATGTAATGGCTTTTTTCATCAAGCATTATATGGTACCAGGCTTCGTTTACAGCTGGGATGTTTGAAGTGAGGATATGCCTTTGATACCCGTTAATAGCAACAATTTCTGCAATAATCACCTGCCTCAGAAGGTTTGTAACTTTTTCCGGTAAGCCCTGTGGATGTCCGTGGGGATTTGTATAACTCATAACAACCTCTTTTCACATTAAAAATCAATAAAATTGCTATTATCATACTATGTGTTAATGGTTGTATAAGTTAAAGAAAATATCTCCGCAGGTAAAAAATATATGCTAAACGTTTATTTTATCATCGTAAACACATGTTGACATTCACGCTGCGCAAAGGTGTATATTTGGATCAAGCAGTTAAAACACCTAATAAAAATTGCCATATAAGTGTGATTTGTTGTTTTAAACACATTATACAAAAGGAGGTGAACGGCCAACTATTAAATAAGGGCGGCCGGACTGGTTATGCTTAATTCTTAGTATATGGGATGAAGTGTTTTTTAAAAGCGGTTAAGTGGTGGTTAAGTGACGTGATATATAATTATAAAAAGGAACTTGCTGTAGGAGCACTGATAAGGGGTATGTTATGCTGCTCCCAGCCTGTGCAAGTACGATTTCAACGGATGGCGGAAAAGAAATGCGGCAATTGATAAAGCACATTAGCTGTGCCATTTATCTCCTGTCCGAAAAAATAAAGAAGGTGATGCGGTGAAAGAGAAGATAAATAAGAAGCGGCTGATCATACTGCTTGTCAGTATACTTTTCTGCGCGATGATCCTTGCCTGTGCCATTGCCTTTTCAGGAAAGGACTCCAGCAGACTGCATCCTGAAAAAGGTGTGCTGGATCTGCTGGATTGGCAGCCCGGGCAGGACGGGGTTCTTAGTCTCAGCGGTGAATGGGAGTTTTATTGGGAACGCTTTCTGACCGTTCGGGAATTGAAGACAGAAGATTCTATGCCAGATGTGACGGCGGACATGCCGATGGTTTGGAACCGATATGAAATTGATGGTACGAATCTGCCCGGTTATGGTTATGGCACCTATGTTTTACGGGTTGAGAACGCGCCCCTAAACCAGCCGTTGGCCCTGCGTATTCCTACCTTCTCCACAGCTTATGAACTATACATAAATGATGTGCTGATTTCATCAAACGGGAAGATTGGCACGGAGGCAAGTCAATCAAGTCCCTGGTACCAGCCCCGCACGGCGGAGTTTACACCTGAGAGCTCCAACTTTTATATCATTGTCCATGTTTCCAATTTTGTGTATTCCCGCGGGGGCATGTGGTATACCCTGAACCTGGGCACACCGGAGCAGATTCATAATACGGACAGAGCCGTTGCTAGCAAGGATCTACTTTTGACTGGGGCCCTCATGGTAATGGCCTTTTACTACCTGAACATCTTTATTCTGCGACGTGAGGACAGGAGCAGCTTGTATTATGTGCTCATGTGCCTTACGTTTGCTTTACGAACGCTAGTATTTGGGGATTACCTTATTTACAGAGTCATTCCTTTCATAACCTACCGTGCTATCATCGTTATTGAATATCTAACCGTACTCTGGTTTCCTATTTTTGCTGCCTATATGCTAGGCGAGCTGTTTCGGGAAGAACGTTCCAAAAAAGTTCTTAGGATCTTTGTTTTATACGCTACGGGCATGTCACTGATTTTCCTGTTTACCCCTATCGTATTCTTTACTAAGCTGGTGTATGTGCTGGATATTGCTGCCTTGCTCTCAGGAACCTATCCTATTCTTTGCGCTGCGCGGGCTTTCCTAAACGGTAAAAGGGACGCGCTGACTGTACTGCTTGGGACACTGCCGGTGATTGTGAGCGCCGCACACGATATGCTGTATCAGAATAACCGCATCAACAGCAGTGTGGGCGAACTTGTATCTGTAGGACTGTTCCTTCTGCTATTGATGCAGTCTTTCGTCCTGGCCAGGCGTTCTGCCGAGGCTTTCAGAGGTGTTAACGCACTTTCTCAAAAACTCTTAAAGCTAGACAAGATCAAGGACGAATTCCTCGCCAACACCTCCCATGAGCTTCGTACCCCGTTAAGCGGAATTCTGGGCATCACACAGGCCATGCTGAAAGGAAGCGACGGCGAGCTGAACAGCCGCCAGAAGCAGAATCTGTCCATCGTCATTGGCAGCAGCCGAAGGCTTGCTAATCTGGTGAACGATATTTTGGACTACTCAAAAATGAAAAACGGGGATATTTTGCTCCATATCAGGCCAATCCATATAGAGGGACTAATCCACACTGTAGTGGGAGTCTTTCAGCAGCTTGGCCGGTCAAAGGAGTACGAGGTAATTGCTGATCTGCCGGAAGGATTGCCCCCTGTGCTGGCTGATGAAAACAGGGTGGTGCAGATTCTTTATAACCTTGTGGGCAACGCGACAAAATTCACCGTGCAGGGCTGTGTCAAGGTTTCCGTGAGAAAAACAGGAACTATGCTGGAGGTATGCGTCAGCGACACAGGGGAAGGCATTCCGGAGGAGAAGCTGGAGGACATCTTCCGATCCTTTGAGCAGGTGGACACCTCTCTGACACGCAGGCATGGGGGCACGGGGCTGGGCCTTCCCATCACAAAGCACCTTGTGGAACTGCAGGGCGGCTCTATCCGGGTAGATTCCCATCCGGGTGCAGGCTCCAGATTCTATTTCACATTGCCGGTGGCAGACATAGCCGCGATAACTGCTAAATCCACCAACCAGGAAAACGAGCCGGATTATGCAGCATCAGAATTGGCCGCAGCCTTTGAGGAATCGCCTGTTATAATGGGAGAGGCAGAAAAAAGTGCTCATATCCTTCTGGTAGATGACGATACGGTCAATTTGCAGGCAGCATCAAGTATCCTGCGACTGGGCGGTTATGACATAACAACGGCAGACAGCGGAAAAGCCGCCCTCACAAGGCTTACGGAACGCAGAAATTTCTCAGTAGTCGTACTGGATGTCATGATGCCGGAAATGTCCGGCTATGAGGTGTGTCAAAAGATTCGAGAACACAGACCGGTCTTTGAACTGCCGGTGCTGATGCTGACAGCCAAGGCTTCCACGGAGGATGTTATCATGGGCTTTGAAGCCGGAGCCAATGACTATCTCCCCAAGCCCTATGAAGCGGAGGAACTGCTGGCAAGAGTAAGGATGTTGGCGGAGTTGAAGGCTTCGGTGGACAAGGCAATGGTAGCAGAGACCGCCATGATGCAAGCGCAGATCAAGCCGCATTTCCTGTTTAATACGCTGAATGCCATCTCCTCCTTCTGCGACAGTGATCCTTCCCGCGCACAGCGGCTGATCGACGATTTTTCCTGTTATTTGCGCCAGAGCTTTGACTTTAAGAGTCTGGAAGCCTATGGTACGCTGAATCAGGAGCTGGCTTTTATAAATTCCTATGTGGGAATCCAGAAAGCGCGGTTTGGAGAGAAATTGTGTGTGAAGTTTGACATTGATGAACTGGCGGGTACCAGGCTTCCCGTACTTTCCATCCAACCGTTGGTGGAAAATGCTATTACCCATGGCCTGCGTAAAAAAGGCGGCAGCGGCACAGTCGCCATATCAGTCAGAAAGTCGGACGGGGATGTTCTCGTTGCCGTGGAGGATGACGGACAGGGTATTCCGCCCGAAAGGCTGAACACTCTGCTGATTCCGGAAGCCGGTCATGGTCTCGGACTATGGAACATCGACAGAAGGCTGAAAAAATTCTACGGGAAGGGACTGACTATCGAAAGTACACCCGGCAAAGGCACAAGGGTATCCTATATCATTCCATCAGGAGGTGAACCAAATTGATTAAAGCCATTATTGTGGATGACGAAAAGCCTTCTCTTGACAAGCTGGAGAAGTTATTGAGCGACAGCGGGCTGGCGGAAGTGGAGGGAAAGTTCACCGAACCTTTTGCCGCATTGAAATTTCTGAAAGAGAACCGGATGGACATCATCTTTCTGGATATTGAAATGCCGGATATGAATGGCATTGAGCTTGCCACCCGTATTCTTGACCTGCAGGGCAATACGGATGTGGTATTCGTAACGGCCTATAACCAATATGCGGTGGAGGCATTCCGTTTAAACGCACTGGATTACCTGATGAAGCCGGTATCGGCAGACAGAATAAAGGAAACGCTTTACCGGATTATGGAACGAAAGCTTCCCTCTTCTTCCGGTGAGCTGTCTGTTCGCTGCTTCGGCAGGTTCGGTGTGAACGTCGGTCAGGAAGAAGTGCGGTTCCGTACCGAAAAGGCGGAGGAGCTTCTCGCATACCTGATAGACAACAGGGGTCGCTTCGCCAGCCGCAGCAAAATCATGGACAGTCTTTGGGCGGATTTTGAAGGTGACCGTGCAGTCACCCACTTCAACACGACGCTCCACTATGTCAAAAAGGCACTGCTCCTGTATAGCGTACAGATATCTGTCCAATATGACAGAGGCACTTACAGGCTGGATACGGATGGTATCTCCTGTGATTACCTGACATTCTGTTTGGCGGCGGAAAAGCATGAAACGGTTACGAAAGAGAACCTCCGATGTTATGAAGAGGCGGCGGAGCTTTATGCCGGAGAATATTTGCTGGGCTGGGAATACGATTGGGCAGCAGCAAAGAGGGTGATATTGCAGGAACAGTATATCCGGTTATTGCTTGGGATTGCGGGCTGCCACAGAAAAGCCGGTAATCATCAGACAGCGGTGCAGTGGCTGGAGAAGGGATTGCTGCATGAGCCGCTCCACCGGGAATTGAACTACCGGCTGGTGGAAGCTCTGCTGTTGACCCATAACCGGGTTATGGCGGCGAAATATTACGAGCTTTACCGGAACAGACTGATAAAGAAATTTAAAACGGAACCGGATACAGAATTCAAAAAGCTGCTGAAATAAGCGGCAATCGTAACATAGAGCAAACGGAAAATGTTCCTGCAACGCAGAAAATAGAATCTCAAGGCAGCAAGCAGCACCTGAAATCCGAACAAAAGGATTCCGGTGCTGTTTTTGAATTCCGTTTAGTGGCGGTTAAGTGGAGGGCGGTAAAATGAGAATAGATAGAGATATGTGTATATCTTATCACTTGCTTACAGAAAACTTTGAAATATGGAGGGAAAATCATGTACAAACAAAGATGGCGCGAAAAATTTGCTGCAATGATACTGTCCAGCGCTATGGTTCTTGGGATGATACCGTTGTCAGCGTCCGCATTGGCCGAAGGTCTACCGATTGACACAAGCGGCGAGGTCATTGTCCTTGAGAAGCTGGCTCCGGAAATTGCGGCACAGACAGTACCACCTGGCACGGACGAATCCGCCCTGAGACTGCCGGATAAGCTGACAGCAGCGGGCTTAGCTGTAAATAACAGCGGCAGTCCTGATGCTTCCGAGCCTGTGACGATGGAAATTCCGGTCACATGGACATCCGCTCCGGAATATAACAAGGACAAGCCGGGCATTTATACCTTCACCGCCGAAATCACAGGCTATACCCTGAGTGCTGAGCCGCCTGTGATTACGGTTTCGGTCAGCGATGCAACGAGAACGATTACTAATCTGGCATCGGACAGCGAAAGCATTGATCTGCGCCCCATGCACTACAGAATGACCGATGACGGGCAGGTGGAAACCAGCTATGACGGCATGAACTGGACGACTTATGACAATATCAGTCTTGCGGGGGTGATTGTGGAAACCGACGATGAAACCTACCAATACCTTGGCTACACGAAGACAGGGCTGAAAGCCATCGCAACACTATCGGGCTACCCCGGTGTCGGGGCCGTTACCGATGGATTGTTCGGAGCTCTTTTCGGTTCCGACACCGATCAAATCCTAAAGGCATTAGATAAGATAAGCAAGCAGTTGGACGCAATCCAGACACAGATGACCAATATGACAGCCTTCCTTGCCAATGAAATCAAAGTAGTCTCGATCAAAAATGCGCTCCAGGGACGTATTCTCAGCTATGCGAATCTGGTTCCTGCCTACAGTATCGCCAGCCGAAATTTCATTGGCACGCTAGACCAAATCAACAAACTACCGAATGAAACCGAACAGGAAAAAGCTGACAAGGAAAAGACCAGCCGGGAATTTTTTCTGAACAACGTAAATAAAAGTATGCTAAGCGGTACCGATTTCAATAAAGCGGTGCAGGTGCTGGGTGAGAATATCCTCCAGATCGATCCGATAAATAAGGCGGATTTGTTCGGCGCTTTTGACAAGCTAATGCTTTACGGCTATAAATGGGAGCATCATGGATACCCCTACCGGATTGCCTTTCAGGCCCATGTAATGGCGCTATACACCAACTTAGCAGCGCTCTCCATGGAAGGTCTTACGGTGGGTATAGACGAGGCGGAGAAGAATGGGAATACAGCTGATAAGCTGATGATGATAACCCTTCGAGACAACTTAAAGGCGCAAATTTCTGCCGTCAATGCGATGGCGGAAAATCATGAGATTGTTCTGCGTCCCAAAGATCAGCGATATTATCAGGTGCCGGGGCATGAGCTGCTTTTAAAAGCGGTCGCCATTCCGCGGACGGTAAACCCTACCTATCCGAATTTTCCGAACCGGTGGCCGAACGATTGGATTATGAGTTATGACCTTTTTGGCGGGGTGATTTGCAATGGCTCGAGTTCGGTTCCGGGCGGTGTTTTTTGTAGCAAGTATAATCCGAGTGGGTATTTGCCCATTCCGAAAGACGGCATATCCGGACCTTACCCCACAGCTGACTGGTTTGTGAATGTATATAACGATTACGGCGGACTAAAAAACCTGTACGACATCTTTTTTAGTGAAGATGAAGGCGACATCGACAAATCGGGTATTCCGGATATGAATGCCAATCCTATTCCGCCATTTACCACAAGTGATTGGTGGAAAGTCACTCCTTTTATCGTTTCACTGGATTGCTATTATATGAAACTCATAGACAAATACGGCAAACCAAAGGAAGGTAATGATAACTGGCTGGCTAATGTTATCACGGCGGGTAATTCGAAAGACGGTATACGGGACTGGAATCCACATATGATGATCGGGATTGTCGTAATACCGCAGTTAAAGTCATCCGTTCCCTCTGAAATGAAAATTTCCGGCATGGAGGAAAGCTATAAAGCGCCCTATAGCAACAATATCCTGCTTTCGGTTGAGGATAAAGGCGAGCTTTACACCTATGAATGGCAGGCAGATAGGGATGGTCATGGCTTTATGCCGATTGACGGTGCAAAATCCACAAGCTATGCCCTTGGTCCGGTTGATGAAAGCATGAACGGATATCAATACCGCTGCCTTATCATCCAACACAGGTTGGACGGCGAGGCCGAAAGCGCACTGACCGACGTCGTTACGTTAAATCTGGCAGCTACCGTGAGCAACAGCTACACTCCTAATTATCCCAAGCCTGTCATCCCCACTGACAAGCAACCCAACATGCCCACCGTGGCGAAAATGAGCGTTCCCGGCATGGCGAAGGACGGTATTCTCTACGCTAACATCACCGAGCAGATGGTGAAGGACGCTATCGAGGCGACACAGGATGCGGCAAGGAAGTCCGGCAAGGAGGCAGACGGCATTGCCGTGGAATTCGGCATCACAGGAAGCGGCAGCCAGGACGCATGGCCGAGCAGCGCCGGAACGGCGCGACCAGGCCTGAACGCTATTATTGACGCGGGAGCAATCGACCGTCTGAAAGAAGCCGGCATGAAGTTTATCAAAATCGGCTCGGCTATGCTGGATGTGACCCTTGACACAGGAGCCATTGCTGAGATTGACAGGCAGTCAGCTGGCACGATCACAGTTTCAGCCGCAAAGCTGGAGAGGCTGTCCGATGCGGCGAAGAAACTCATCGGTAATCGCCCGGTGTTCGATATTACCGTAGACTATCAGAACAATGGCAAGTCCGAGCATATTGCTGACTTCGGCAAGGGTGCAGTCACATTGGGCATTGCCTATAAAGCCGCATACAACGAAGAGACAGGCAGCCTCTACGGTGTATATGTCGATAAAAACGGTAAACCCCAGCTTTTATCCAATTCCAGCTATGACAACGGCAGATTGATTTTTGCTAGATCCAGCCTGTCAACCTACGGCGTGGGTTATAAGACTCCTGCTCCGGCGTTCGCCGACACGGCGAAGCACTGGGCAAAAGACAACATTGATTTTGCCGCCAGCCGAGGCCTGATCGACGGCACGAGTGAAAAAACCTTTGCGCCCGATGCCGACATCATCCGCGCCGATTTCCTCATGGCGCTGGGCAGACTTTCCAGCACAGATATTAACGGACACAAAACCAGCAGTTTCACCGACGTAAAGTACAGTGATCCTGTCATGCCTAACCTGGAATGGGCGGTCAATAACAAGATTGTATCCGGCTATGGCAATGGGAAGTTCGGGCCAAGCGACTCAATCACCCGTGAGCAGATGGCCGTGATGATGGTGAATTACGCCAAAGCCACAGGCTATAATCTGCCGGTATCCCATCAGGCTGCCGTTTTTGCTGATGACGCAAAAATCAGCACATGGGCAAAGGAAGCGGTAAAAGTGATCCAGCAGACAGGTATCATCGTCTGCAAAACAGGCAATCTGTTCGACCCGCAGGGTAACGCTACCCGTGGAGAAGCATCCACTATCCTGCGCCGGTTCGTGGAGCTTGTCATTGACGAGGGTACGGCGCGCGGATGGAACCAAAATGATGCCGGACAGTGGCAGTACATCGGTGAAAACGGCAAAGCCGCCACCGGCTGGCTGGACATTGACAGCAAACGGTATTACTTCACCAAGGACGGAATCATGATATCCGGCAAGTGGCTGGAGAATGATGGTAAATGGTACTACTTCTATGCCGAAGGTTCCCTTGCCAAAAGCACAACAGTAGACGGCTATGAAGTGGACGAAAACGGAGCAAGGAAGACAAGGTAATAAAACATATAAAAGCGAAGGGAGCCGATTTTTATGAAGTCGGCTCCCTTCGCTTATCCGTATTCAGTCTGCCTTTGGGTGTGGACTCACTAATTGTACTTGTTACAATTCCGTTTAGTGGCGGTTAAGTGGAGGGCGGTAAAATGAGAATAGATAGAGATATGTGTATATCTCATCACTTGCTTACAGAAAACTTTGAAATATGGAGGGAAAATCATGTACAAACAAAGATGGCGCAAAAAATTTGTTGCAATGATACTGTCCATCGCTATGGTTCTTGGGATGATACCGCTGTCAGCGTCCGTATTGGCCGCAGGTCTACCGATTGGCATAAGTGACAAGGTCATTGCCTTTGATAAGCTGGCTCCGGAATTTGCGGCACAGACAGTACCCTCTGGCACGGACGAATCCATCCTGAAACTGCCGGATAAGCTGACAGTAGCGGGCTTAGCTGTTAATAACAGCGGCAGGCCGGATGTTTCTGAGCCTGTGACGATGGAAATTCCGGTCACATGGACACCCGATCCGGAATATAACAAGGACAAGCCGGGCATTTATACCTTCACCGCCGGAATCACAGGCTATACCCTGAGCGCCAAGCCGCCTGTGATCACAGTTACGGTCGGTCAAACGGCGGGTACGGTTACCGCATTTGACGCACTCGCGGACGATATCCGCTGGCAGAACACCACGGAGCCCAATTTGCCCGAAACGGTGAGAGCTACCGTAAACGGTGAAGCCGCCCAAATCCCTGTTACATGGGAAGCGGACCATGAATATGACACGGCGGCGCCTGTACCCGGCCTGTATGTGTTCACAGCCCGGCCGGACGAAGGCTATGCGGTTGCCCAAGGTGTGGAAGCACCCCTCATGACGATTTATCTCCCTGCCGAACAGAGAATAATGGCACGCATGGTGGGCGGAGGAACAGGTACAGGACCGCTGGAGATTACCACGGCGGCCCAGCTGGCGGAAATCGCTGAGTTGGTCAATGCGGGCAGACTGGAAACGTTCTTGTTCAACAATAGTAACCCCACTGTTTATATTCAGATGGGAGCCGACATTGATCTTTCCGGCTACGGGGAAAACTGGAATGACGGCAAGGGCTGGGTACCGATTGGAAGCGATGTAAATCCCTTCAAAGGCAGCTTTGACGGTGGCGGCAAAACCATCACGGGGCTATATATCAACGATAGTACTCTGGATTATGCCGGGCTGTTCGGCTGTGTCAACGCATATTCTATCTCAGTTCACGATATGAGCCTGACCGGTGTATCTATAAAAGCCAGGGACTATGTCGGAGGTATTGCCGGTAGTACCTCTAACCACGGGGTGAAGGTATATAACTGCTTTGTCAGCGGATCTGTCAAGGGACATGACGGTGTCGGCGGCATGGTAGGCCTTTTTTATGGCAGCTTGAGCAACTGCCTCTCCGCCTGTAGGATTAACGCAACAGGATGGGACGCTGGAGGTGTTGCAGGATTGGCCGGCTTGAACAGCCAGATTAACACCTGCTACGCCATCGGTACGGTTAGCGGTGGAATAAATGTCGGCGGTGTGGTAGGTCTTTTGTACAATAGTGTGACCAACTGCGTCGCTCTGAACCCAAGCGTCAGCGGCTCAAGTAATGTGGGGCGTATGGCAGGAAGTCTTCTGATGACCGGCTCGCTTTCCGGCAATGCGGCCTTTGCGGGCATGACGGGTGGCGGCAGCGACAAAATCGCAACCGGACTGGACGGCGAGGACATCACTGCCGCCAATATCAAAGCCGACGGCACCCTCGGCGGGTGTTTCACCGCCGACAACGGCTGGACTGTGGAGAACGGCAGGCTGCCTGGCTTCGGCACGGCGGTGGAGATGCCGGTTCATATTACGGACGGCACCGACCCCAACTTCCCGGGCGAGGGCACGGCGGCAGACCCCTTCCTCGTCGGCACGGCGGAGAAGCTTGCTCTGTTGGCAACACTGGTGAACGATGCGGCAACACACGACGCATACAACGGCACCTATCCCAACTATAAATGTTACAAGCTCACCGCCGACATCGACCTCTCTGGCTACGGAGCTGCCAATACCAGTTTCAATGGCGGCAAGGGCTGGATACCCATCGGAACGAATACAGCGCGATTCGAGGGTTATTTCGACGGCGACGGCAAGACGGTTACCGGATTGTATATCAACGATACTACGCTCAATGACGCCGGGCTGTTCGGCAAAGTTCAGGCAAGTATACATGATTTGCAGATGACGGCGGTACAAATAAAGGCTAATGTCAGTGCGGGCGCCGTTGTTGGCAGTATCACTTCGGACCCCGGGCACACACATGCCAAGCTGGAGCGCTGCTCAGTCAGCGGTACCGTTGCGGGAGAATCATTGGTGGGCGGCGTCGCCGGAGATACCGATGTAACGATCAAAGACTGTTTCTCCGCTTGTCAGGTCACTGGGATTGACAGAGTCGGCGGTGTGGCGGGAATAATCGGGTCCGGCGGCATCGCAGATTCCTGCTATGCCACCGGCGCGATTAGCGTTAACTACGTCAATTCTTTGGGCGGGGGTATTGTGGGGGAGGCGACCTACGTCGGAGATAAAGGCCGCGTTCAAAACTGCATTGCGCTGGGTCCCAGCGTCACCGGCATAAATAACATCGTGCGATTTAGCCGCGTCGCGGGAGATATGGGATCGGGGTGGGCCGGAATCTACTCCGACAATATGGCCTTTGACGGCATGATGATAACAGCGGGCAGCACAAAGACCATCACAAGCGATGCGGCGGGCAGCGATGGCGCCAGCAAAACCGCAGACGAACTGCAAGAGTCAGGCGGCTTCCCGTCCGCTTTTAGCAGCGACCCATGGACATACGAACCCGGCAGGCTGCCCGGCCTGTTCGGCAAGACGGTGGATATGCCTGCGCATATCACTGCAAGGCTGACGAGTTTCTTTGCAGGTGGCGATGGCAGCTCCAGCCACCCTTATCAAATCGCCACCGCCGCCCAGCTTGCCAAGCTGGCGGAGTTGGTGAACAATCCAGCTACAAACGTGGCCTATGGCGGAACGGATATATACTACAAGTTGATTGCCGACCTCGATATCTCCGGCTACGGCGCTTCGTTTAACGGCGGCAAGGGCTGGGTGCCCATCGGCAGAGCCGAGACGGCGCCGTTCAAAGGGCATCTGGACGGCAATCACAAAGCCATAAGTGGCCTGTACCTCAACGATGAATTCCAGTACAACTGCGCCGGAGGACTGTTCGGCTATTTAATCAACAGCAAGGTTTATGATCTGGCGATTACGGATGTAAATATTACGACAACCGGTATGGGAAGCGTGGGAGTCGTGGCCGGATATATGGACCTTGGTGTTGTGCAGGGCTGCTACACGACTGGAGCAATCAGCGGCGGCTTTGGCGGCGTAGGCGGCATTGCGGGAACGGCTGAATTAAGCGGCGTTGTGCAAAACTGCTACACCACAGTAGCGGTCAGCGGCAGCGGCAGTATGGGCGGTATCGTCGGTACTGCCGGTACTTCCGGCTTCGGTGTCACTGTGCAGAACTGCTATGTGACGGGAAATTTCAACGGCGGCAGTAATGCAGGCGGTGTAGCCGGCTTTCTTGTTACCAGTACCATACAAAACTGCGTTGTGCTCAGCCCCGGCTTGACACAGGATGATTGGGTCAAGCGTATTTTAGGCAGAGGTGACGTCACGAATACTCTTACTAACAACCATGCCTTTTCCGGCATGCTAAGCGGAGGCACCGATAAGACTGCGGGAGGTCTTGACGGCGCAGATGTATCCATCCAGACCGCCATGAGCGGTACATCCTTCTGGCAGGACACGATGAACTGGGATACAAGCGTCTGGACCATCACCTCCGGCAAGCTGCCCACGATCACCGGCTTTCCCGGCCAGTCCGGCGACGGCGGGCTGTACCTGACCCAGCGGGATATCGCCAACGCGACGGTAACGTTGAACGGCTCCTGTACCTATACCGGTTCGCTGATTACACCGGACCTAACGGTGAGCTTCGACGGCACCATATTGGTCAAAGGTGCGGATTACATCGTTACCATCACCAGCGCCGACGACTCGGGCGCCAGCGCTGGTACCAATGCCGGTACGGTCACGCTGACGCTGACCGGCATCGGCAACTTCACCGGCGAAAGAACCGGCGTAAGCTATACCATTGAGCCAAAAGGGCTGACCATCGGTATGATTACGATCATAGGGGCTCCCTTTGCCTATACCGGCATGGCGCAGACTCCGGCCGCCGTGAAGGATGGTGCCGCAACGCTTGTAGCGGATACGGATTATGAAGCGGCTTATACCGGTAATCTCAACGCAGGCACAGCCAACGTCAGCATCACCGGCAAGGGGAATTATCAGGGCACGGTCAGTAAAAGCTTCACCATCGAAAAACGGCCTATTGCGGTGAAGGCTGATGATATAAGCATGACTAGGGGTGGCACTCTTCCGGTATTCACCTACACCGCGGACGGTCAGCTTTCCGGTGAAACCGCCTTTACCGGCAACCCTATCCTTGCCTGTGCGACCGACGGAAAAACGGCGGGCAGCTATTCCATCACCGTGGATTTGACAGGGGTAAGCTACACAAGCAACTACATAGCGGCCAGTCCCGCGTTCATAGGCGGTACATTGACGGTAAACAATTCTTCCTCCGGCGGATTGGGCGGCAGCCCATCCTCGGGAGGAGCCAGCTCCGGTGGCGACTCAATCACGATAGCACCTGCGAGTAGGCCAAACCAGCCTGTCACAGCGACAGTTTCCGTAACGGCAACCACAGGAACCAATGGCTCCGCCAGCGCTCCAATATCCGATAAGGCTATCGCCGATGCCGTTGCCAAGGCTCAGGCAGATGCGAAGGTACAAAACAGGGCGGAAAATGGTGTAGGCGTAGCATTGAATGTCACTATGCCGCAGGGTTCAACAGCCCTTTCCCTGTCCCTCTCCCAAAACGCTCTGCAAAGCCTGGTAAATGCCGGCACATCAAGCTTTGACATAAACGGCGCGCCCATTTCCCTCAGCCTTGATCTGAAAGCATTGCAGGAAATCCAGAAGCAAAGTACAGGAAATGTGACCATCAGCTTCACCCCGGCTGCAAATCTTTCTGCCGCCGCCCAAAACCTTATCGGTACAAGACCGGTGTACAACGTCACTATCAGCTTTGTGAAGGACGGAAAAACCGTAAACCTCACCTCGCTGGGCAGCGGCACAGCCACACTCTCCATTCCTTACACACCAGGCAAAAATGAGGCCGTAGGTTACCTGTTCGGAGTTTGTGTGGACGGCGGCAAGGGTAATGCGACCCGTATTGAAGGTTCTACCTATGATGCGAATAGCAAGAGCATTATTTTTGACAGCAATCATTTTTTAGTATATGGCGTGGGTTATGCGGCACCCAGTGATAAATTTAAGGATATCTCTTCTCATTGGGCGAAAGAATTCATTGACTATGTAGTAGGCAGGGGACTGCTTTCCGGTACTTCTACTGCTGCCTTTTCACCGAATACGGCTATGAGCCGCGGGATGCTGGTTACAGCCCTTGGCAGGCTGACAGGTGTAGACATCGGTGACTACAAGACGGTCAGCTTTACTGATGTGGAAGCAGACAAATATTACACTCCTTACATTGAATGGGCATATAAGAAAGGCATCGTAAGCGGTATCGGCAATAGTAAGTTTGCTCCGGACCGGGACATCACCCGTGAGGAAATTGCACTGATATTCAGCAACTATGCGAAAGCCACCGGCTACACCCTTCCCGTTACCCTTGAGGCCGTTGCATTTGCAGATGACGACCGTATAGGAAGCACCTATAAGGAAGCAATAAAAGTCATGCAGCAGGCCGGTATCATGATGGGCGGAAACGGCAACAAATTTAACCCTAAAGCAAATACCACCCGTGCCGAGGTTTCGGCAATGCTGCACAGGTACATCAAGCTGACCATTGATCCCACCACTGCACAGGGATGGGCTGTGAACGATGCTGGACAACGTCTGTATTATAAGGCTGGCAAAGCCTTGACTGGCTGGCAGACCATTGAAAGTAAGAAATATTTCTTTGACAGCGATGGGATGATGAAAACAGGCTGGAAAAAGGATGACAAGGGTAACTGGTATTATCTTTCCGTCAAGGGAGGGCTTGTCGGATGGCAGGGAATCGACATTGGAAATAGTAAAAAACGCTATTACTTCACCGAGGATGCGGTAATGGTATCCGGCAAATGGCTGAAGCTCCATAAGAAATGGTATTACTTCAACATAGACGGCTCCCTTGCGGTCAGCACTAAAATTGATGGTTACGAGGTAGACGAAAACGGTGTGAGAAAAACTAAGTAAGAAAAAATAAATAATGCCAAGGGCAAACCTATCAAAAGATAGGGACGCAAACCTGCTAAGCAAAGTCAAGGGGCTAAGGTGTCTTATGACACGATGATAGTCTGGCTGCTGGAGGCTCCTGAAGGCCTGCCCTCTTACATGAGGTCAGGCCTTTGCGGTTTTTAACGGATGTTTCTGATGTCGGAATACCGGCTTTCGCTATGCGCTATGGCGAAAGGGGTTATGCTATGTTTCAATCTTCTTATTTTATGAGGTGTAACTAGAGAAGTCTCAATCGGCACATATCGGCCTTCACTTCCACAATTTCTTTTGGGCAGTTTTCCTATATCTCTGAACATAAAAAATATTTATCGGCATAAGTTTCTTATTTACTTGTAAAAGTTTGTTGATTTGTGCTGAAAAATGTTAGTCCCTACTTGACAGCATCTTATGATATAATTGGATTGGACTGATAATCATGCAAATAGATTGTGAAGATTATATAAGCTAAACATTCAAATTATATTTGTTCTGGATATAGTCAGCTCCAAGATGGAAAAGAAGAACGGAAATTATTTGTATTATGATAGGTGAAAATTAGTTATGAATTTGCAAAAGTCCATAAATTTCCTTTTAGAGAATGCTGGGCCAGTTATTCAATATAGGTTAAGAAAAGAAATACTTAACGATATATCTCAATATGAAGAAGAAAACTTATTGGAGCAGATTTATCAACTACCCAATTTTAGGCTGATGCATAGCTATATTAAGCCGAATGGATATATCGGAAGTGGTATGCATAGTTGGGACAACTGGCGTGGTAAAGTACTTCATGAAACGCCTTTGCAGGATGGAGAAACAGCAGCTCGGCTATTATCATATTACGGAATACAAAAAACACATCCAATTGTAGTGAATTTTGTTACTGCAATGCGAAATGAAAATATTTTGCAAAAAGAGTTTTCCTATATTCCACCTGAAATCTCACGTTTTGAAAATAGGTTTAATGGACTTAATAGCGGAAATAGTCTTATGGCACTTATTTATACTATGCAAGCAATGCTGGGATATGGTGATGACAATAAAAACGTATGCGAATTTCAGCAAGTATCGCTCAAGGGTTTTAAACGTATACTTGGCGCTTCGTCACTTCAAGAACTAACTAGGTTAGACAAAAATTCAAAGAGAAAATATAACTATCCCTATATAGAAGCAGACGAATATTTTCCTGACGCTTATACTCTTGCGATGCTCGCATATACACAGAATTGGCGTACAAAGGAAAACATAAAGATGCTGGCACATTCACTTAATCATATAAACGAAATTATGAAGTCAGATAACAACATGCACGTGCGTATAGGCTGCAAGTTCTATGCGCCCTGTTTTGCTTTGATCAAACCTATCAGAGCTTTTCACCCTGATTTGATTGATTCTATTACTTATCGCCGCATATTGACTGAAATTTCCATGCTAGGTGTTGGTGAAAACGTAAATGTTATTAAGGAATCAATTGCAAATGTGAAAGAATCAATTGACAATAATGGAATTCTACATATGAATTTTGCTTCACCGCACAATAAACACTACTCACCCAAAAAAATTAATTTTCCTACGCCTTATGTTGATGTGAGATTGGAAGAAAACTATAAGTCTAAAACAGCGTTATCGTGTGACTTAACCTTTTGGGCAGTACATTTTTTGTATTTATGCAGTTGTTCCACTGCTACATTATAAGCAAAATAATATATTCATATGTTTGTGTGACTAAAAATCCTAAGTCCCTACTGGACAGTATCTTACCATGAAATGGGTATCCTGAATCCGTCCAGAATAATCTCGTCAGGCCACAGGATGTACGGTCAGGCCGAGGTGGACAGACTCCGGCAGATTCTTTTTTACAGGGCAATGGAGGTAAGTCTTGAGGATATATGGCTATAAAAAAACGGCCTTTTTGCCGGATGATTTGATAAAAGAACCTGCAAAAAGGCCATTATTTAACTATTGCGGTATTGAAGGATTTGAAATGTTTTCAAGTGTATCTGCAACCTGGGTATAATACTTGGCATCCACAGCCACATCACCAAGAGCCACAATGCCCACAAGACTGTTGTTTTCTACCACAGGAACTCTTCTTATCTGGCTGGTAGCCATTTTTTGTGCCACATCATGCATATCCATGTCAGGCGAAACAGTTGCTACACCTGTAGTCATTATCTCGGTAACTTGAGTCTGCTGGGGGTTTTTACCCACAGCAACGGTTCTGACAACTATATCTCTATCGGTTATTATACCCACAACGCCGCTCTGGTCGCAAACCGGAATTGAGCCTACGTTGTGCTGCTGCATCAGCTGCGCTGTTTCAGCAATGCTTGCTGCCGGATTTACATAGGCAACATTTTTGGTCATTACGTCTCTAACCTTCATATAATCACCCTTTCTTATAAGAATTCATGATTATATTGCCCCTTTGAAATCAAAAAAAACGCGGAAGGTTTCACCATTTGTTCTCGGTAATATACAGCTCTGCCGAGTAGGAGGCAGTGGCTCCGTCAGCTGCGGCGGTGATAACCTGCCGCAAAAATTTGTGACGTACATCTCCGGCGGCAAAAACACCGGGAATACTGGTTTGCATTCTTTCGTCCGTAATAATGTAGCCGTCCTTGTTTTGTTGAACCTTGCCATTTATGAGGGATATATTCGGATTGAGACCTATTGCTACAAATAGACCTTCAACAGCCAGCTCTGTGGTTTCCTGAGTGGTCAGGCTGCGGATTTTCAAGCCTTCCACACCAAATTCACCCATAATCTCCTCTACAACGGAGTCCCACAGAAATTCTATTTTTTTATTGCAGCACAATTCATCCTGAAGAATATTTGTGGCCTTCATCTTATCCCGTCTGTGAATCACATACACCTTTGGACAGAATCTTGCCAGATAAAGTGCGTCCTCAGCAGCGGTGTCGCCTCCGCCTACGATGGCTACGGTTTTGTTTTTATAAAAGGCACCGTCGCAAACCGCACAATACGAAACACCTGCCCCTCTGAATTTTTCTTCCTTTGCAAGCCCCAGCATTTTTGGATATGCCCCCATGCATAAGATTAAAGCCTTGCACTCATAAGTATTTTTTCTGGTTTTAACCACTTTGATCTTGGATGCAAGGTCAAGTTCCATTACCTCGTCATTGAGCACCATTGTGCCGAATTTTCTGGCCTGTTTTTCCATTCTCAGTGCAAGATCGGAACCTCCGATGGGTTCTTCAAAACCGGGATAGTTTTCCATAACATCAGTTGTGGCCATTTGACCTCCGGTAAACATCTTTTCAATAACTAAAGTATCAAATTTCGCCCTTGAACTGTAAAGAGCAGCAGCGTAGCCGGCAGGGCCGCCTCCGATTATAATGACGTCATACATAAAGTTCTCCCCTTTTAATTTCATATTATATAAAATAATATACCCAATTTATTCAAAATAAAAAACTATTTTATTTGGGAGAAGATATTAGGGGGATTACCAGCGGTTTGCTAACACATATACAGGGATTTTTTCATATACTTGAATAGGAACAAGTACTTCCGGGTGAAAAAATGATTTGTGATAACCTGTTAAATCCCAAAGCTCCCAAACCCAATCAACCGCCTAATCCAACGGACTATGAAAGAAGCATCATGTCCTGGTATGCTCTTTACAGGGCGTGCCATACCGAGGATTACGACTATATAAATAAGGCCATGGCCCCGCCAGAGCCCATTACCAATATTGCATATCCGGGACAGTTCAAGGGCAAGCGGATAGGAATAGTCGGAGGAGGGCTTGCAGGCCTGTCAGCAGCGTTTGAACTGCGGAAGCTGGGGTTTGACATTGAAATATTTGAGGCAAATAAGGAAAGGGCGGGAGGCAGGGTATATACCTTTTATTTTGACCGTGAAAAGCAGTATTACGGTGAACTTGGCCCCATGAGGATTCCTGTAAATCATGAGACCATTTGGTATTACATAAATCTTTTCGGACTTGAAACAGTACCATGGATACAGTCCGACCCAAATACCTTTATCTATCTGCACCAGGTCAGAGTCAGGAATGATCCCCAGGGCAGAAATGTTATGAAATATATTTACCCCACCTATAAACTGAAGGGCTGGGAGGCTGAAACACCCTGGCAGGAGCTGGGCTACTACGGGATAGAGGCACCGATTTTACAGGCGCCTCCTGCCGTAAGGAGCGAGATAATCAGGGTTTTGCCCAAGTATAGCAGACAACTGCTGTTTTGGGACAGTCTGAATGTAAGGCAGATGTTTCAGTGGAGAAAGCTGAGC
Source organism: Bacillota bacterium (assembly GCA_023400235.1). Taxonomy (GTDB): domain Bacteria; phylum Bacillota; class Clostridia; order Acetivibrionales; family DSM-1351; genus Ruminiclostridium. Next base: position 167,396 of record JAEXFI010000012.1, on the reverse strand, counting down.
CAGGATGCCATTAACCTGCTGTCAAACCTTTTCCCAATAGGCGGAGAGTTTTTATATAACAATTTTGTGGACTTTGTGCAGGAATATTTCCCTGTGAATTTCTGGTACATGTATCAGATTAAAGGGGGAATGGCAAAGCTGCCCCTGGCCTTTATAAAATCCTTCAGCAGCAAGGATACCACAAAATACTATCCGGGCATACCGTCCTCCCGTCTGGGAAATGTCTCGTACAGGCCGGGTCACGCCGTCAAGGGCATTTATAGGGAGGCGGGAGAAAAGGTAGCGGTAGCTTATGTCTCGAGTGATTCGGAGAACTTGAAAATTGAGAGCTTTGACAGTATCGTATGTGCTGTTCCCTTTTCAGTGCTCAGAACCTTTGATATAAATCCCATTTTCAGCAGCATAAAAATGCAGGCAATCAAGGAGGTCAACTACGGCAATGCCCAAAAGACCGCAATTTATTGCAACCGGAGATTCTGGGAGGAGCAGGGGATAATAGGCGGAGGCTCCTATACCGACCTCCCCGTTACCACAATATGGTACACCTCACATTACCAGAAGGCAAACAGTGTAAATGACCCCGGTGTCATACTCGGATCATATAATTTCAACCTGGATGCCGTAAGGCTGGGAAATATGACGGAAGAAGAGCGCATAACAAAAATCAAGCGTGACGTGGAAGAAGTTCATGGCCTTCCTGCAGGGTCGCTGGATAACATAGTGACAGCTTATAAGACACAAAACTGGAATTCCGACCCTTTGTTCAGAGGTGCCTTCTGCTATTTTACACCTGAACAGAAGAAATTATTTTCCTGGCCCATGGTATTGCCGGAATATGACAAGAGGGTTTTCTTTGCAGGCGAACACGTATCAGCGCTTCACAGATGGATGCAGGGTGCCCTCCAAAGTGGTATGGAATCAGCAAATGCTTTGGCATCTGCCAGCCTGGAGCATAAGCAGTTTAAGAATCAAGCCCAGCAATAAAACAGGGTTGGATTATAAGAAGGCAAGGGTAAAAAAGGTATGGGGCAATAGGGATTTTAAACAAGCTCCATAGGTGGTATAATAAACTCACAGGCGAAGCTGCATTATTTCATGCCAACGCCTTTTATGCTGTGCAAAATCGCAAAGAAACCAGGGGGTACATACATTGATATCAAAATATCAAAACTTAGGACAAATTGGGAATAACAAGCCTGCAAGGTTTGTAGCCGCTTCTGCGGTCATATTGTACTTCTATTTCATACTTGGAGGAATAGTGGCTTCAATACCACTGATATATTCGATTATCCGCAAACCGTATTCCATTTACGATCCTCTGCTGCAGGAAAATGCCATTGAATTTATGGGGAAGTATGTAAACCCTGTGGCCAACTATATTTTTTCAAACCTTGCCATATATTTTATGCTGGCAGGTGCTTTCATAGCTATAAAGTGGATTCATAACAGACCCTTCGGTTCAGTTTTCAATAATAGGGGGAAGTTTAAATGGGCCAATTTCTGTATTGGCTTTGGGGTTTTTGGCATATTGCTGGCAATAGGCACGGGAGTGGATTATATCTTTAATCCGGGGACTTATAAGCTTTCCTTTGACAGCTCGAAATTCTGGTATACCCTTCCGCTCATTCTGATAATGACGCCTATTCAGACAACCACCGAGGAGATTGTATTCAGAGGCTATGTAATTCAGAGCTTCGGACTTAAAATAAAAAACGGCTTGCTGCTTTCTGTCATATCAGGCGTTATATTTACGCTGCCGCATCTTGCAAACCCAGAGGTATATGCCTCCAACAAGCTGGGTGTATTCAGCACAGTATGCATGATTCTCAATTACTTTGTAGTGGGTATGGTGCTTGCAATGATTACCATCAGCACAAATTCGCTGGAAGCGGCAATGGGTGCCCATGCAGTCAACAACCTGTTCTGTTTTATTCTTGTGAGCTACCCAGATACGGCTCTGCCTACAAATACGGTTTTTTATACTTCCAGCTTTGATCCGGTGGCGGGACTTGTATCGGTAATAATAACTGCTGCCCTGTTCTATGGGGCAACTACTTTCATTATAAAAAAGACGGATAAGACCCTGGACGGTCAAAAGCACATTCTGAACTAAAATAATCAAGGAGAATACATACGTTATGAGCCTTCAATTTATATATGGACGGGCAGGCTCTGGAAAGTCCTTTCACTGCTTAAGGCAGATAAAATCAAGCTTGTCTCTGGACAAGTCCCGAAAGCTGGTTTTGCTTGTTCCGGAGCAATATACCTTTCAGGCTGAATATGATCTTATAAAGGTTCTGGAAACAGGAGGTATCCTTGAGACAGAGGTACTGAGCTTCCGAAGGCTGGCATACCGGGTTTTGAACCAGGTGGGAGGCATTACCTATCCCCACATACATCCTGCCGGCAAGTGCATGCTGCTATACAGCATACTGGATAAAATGAAAGAGGAGTTTTCCATATTTCACAAGTCTGCCGGCAGCCAGGGCTTTGTCAACACAATATCCGGCCTCATAACAGAGCTTAAGAGATATAATGTCCATCCCGAGGATATGGAGAATATAATAAGCAATCCCCAGGTAAATTCCTACCTCCGTCAGAAGGTACAAGAAATCAGGCTGATTTATTCCAGGTTTGAAGAACTGCTTTCTCTTCGCTACCGGGATTCGGACGATGAGCTTACACTTTTGTCTGCAAAGCTGGACCTGACAGATATGTATGACCAGGCTGACATATGGATAGACGGCTTTTCGGGCTTTACTCCCCAGGAGTTTTCAGTCATTTCCAGGCTGATGGTCAAGGCACGTACGGTTTATATAACCATTTGCACCGATATTCTTGAGGATGAGGCTTCAGATGTATCCGATGTTTTCTTTTCGGCAAAAAGGACCTACAGGAGATTTGCAGCCATAGCAGATGAAAATTCTGTAAAGGTTCTTCCTCCCATATGCTGCAACAGTCCCGTATTGCCTCGATTCAAGGAAAGCAGTGAACTTGCGATGCTTGAGAAAAATTACTTTTCCTATCCATATGACGCATATGAAAAGAAGACCCAGGATATTGAACTTTATGAAGGAGTAAATATATATACTGAAATTGAAGAATGTGCCCGTGACATTATCAGACTTTGCCGTGACAAGGGACTGAGATACAGGGATATAGCCGTTGTCACCAGAAATCTGGCAGGCTATCAGGAACTTATGGAGGTTATTTTTCAGGAGCATGGAATTCCATGCTTTATAGATTCCAAGTCGGAAATTACCAACCATCCGTTAATCAGACTGGTTTTGTCCATGTTGGATATTTTTATTGAAAACTGGTCCTATGAGGCGGTTTTCAGATATTTAAAATCGGGGTTGCTGGATTTTGATAAAAATAAGCTTGATAAGATAGAAAATTATGTGCTGGCTTGCGGCATAAGGGGGAACAAGTGGACTTCCCTAAGTGACTGGACTATGACACCTGAACTTCTGCCGGAAGAAAAGCGCAGCAGTGAAACCCTGCAAATGCTTTTGGAGATAAATGAGACCAGAAGGCTGATTGTTCAGCCTCTTGGCCGTTTCAGGGAGAAAACCAGAGGAAGAAGGCGGGCAGCGGATTTTTGCGGTTGTCTCTACGACTACCTGACTGAAATGGGAGTACAGGATAAAATAGAGCATTATATTGAGCTGTTCAGGAAAAACGGGGAGCTGAGACTCGCCTCGGAATATGAACAGGTGTGGAATATACTGATGGATGTGTTCGATCAGGTGGTAGAAGTACTGGGAGAAGAGACACTGGGGATTGAAAGGTTTACAAATATCCTGAAAATCGGACTGGCAGAATATAAGATATCCTCCATTCCGGTTTCCCTGGATCAGGTACTGGTAGGAAGCGTGGAGCATTCAAAGAGCCACGAAATCAAGGCTCTCTTCCTGCTGGGGGCAAATGACGGTATTTTCCCTTCCGCGGGTATGAATGAAGGTGTTTTGTCCGATGCGGACAGACTGGTGCTCAGCAGCAATGGCATGGAACTCGCCAGTGATACCAAGACCCAGGTGTTTGACGAACAAAACCTGATTTACAGAGCATTGACCACACCAAAAAACTATTTGAGAATAAGCTGGCCAATAGCCGATCACGAAGGAAAGACACTGAGGCCATCAGTAATCATATCCAGAGTGAGGAAGCTTTTCCCGCGGGTGACCTTTAAAAGCAATGTCGTTAAACCCTCAGCCGATGAAGAGTACGTCAGGCTTGTGTCTTCACCCCGGCCTGTATTCAATCAGCTGGTGCTGGCCCTTAGAGAAAGAAATAATGGCAGGGAAATAAGCCCCGTCTGGCAGGCCGTATATGAATGGTATTGGAAGCAGGCTCAGTGGAAGCAGAGATGCCGGCTTATGGCAGAAGCTTTTAAATATAGAAATACAGTTCTTCCGGTAAGCCGGGAAAAAATACGGGAGCTATATGGAGCAAATGCATACTCCAGTGTGTCAAGAATTGAAAAATACACCACCTGCCCCTTTGCCTACTATGTTCAGTACGGACTGGGGGCAAAGGAGCGCAGGATATACCAGCTAAGTCCTCCTGATGTAGGGACCTTCATGCACGCTGTCATCGAGCAGTTTTCCCGGATGGTAGAAGAAAGGGAAATATCCTGGAGGTCCCTTGAGAAGGATTGGTGTGCAGAGCAGGTGGCTTTAATCGTTGATAATCTGTTATCAGGCATGAAAAATACAATCCTGGGCGGCTCAAAGAGGTTCAGAGCCCTGACGGTGAGGCTTAAAAGAGTGGTTACCAGGGCAGTATGGCTTATTGCGGAGCACATTCGCAGAAGCAGCTTTGAACCTGTTGGCTACGAGGTGGATTTCGGTGAAAACGGCAAATTTCCCCCCATAGTAGTAGAATTGGACTCGGGGGAGAAAATCACGCTTGTAGGCAGAATAGACAGAGTAGACGCATTGAAGACCAGCGAGGGAACCTATCTGCGGATAGTTGACTACAAGTCCGGGCAAAAGGACTTCCGCCTCAGTGACGTGTATTATGGCCTTCAAATGCAGTTGATAACTTATATGGATGCTCTGTGGCAAAATACCGGCAGGGGAGCGGAGGAAAACATATATCCCGGCGGCATGCTGTACTTCAGAGTGGATGACCCTATGGTCAGGGGCACAGCTGCTGCAACTCCGGAAGAGATTGAAGCTGCCATTATGAAAAAGCTTAAAATGAAAGGACTGCTGCTGGCGGACGTTCAATTGATAAAGCATATGGACAACGAGATTGACGGCAGTTCAATGATTATTCCTGCAAGGCTTAACAAGGGAGATGTTCTTGGAAAATCCTCGGCAGCCACGCTGGAACAGTTTACTGTCTTAAGAGAGTATGTAAAAAGGCTGCTGAAGGATTTGTGCTCGGAAATCATGAAGGGGGATGTGGCAATCAAGCCCTACAGAAAAAGAAAGGTCACCTCCTGCCAGTACTGCAGCTATTCTTCAATTTGCCAGTTTGATCCGGCACAGAAGGATAACACTTTCAAATTGCTGCACGACCGGGATGCTGAAGAGGTATGGAAGCTGATGCACCAGCTTTTGGAGCAAAAGCAGGAACCTGAGAATTAGAAAGCCGGTAAAAATGCCGGTAAAAGACATTAATAAAGCCTAAATAATAAAGTAAAATGTATAGAGCACATGGAGGTTGGAGCAAATGGCTCAGACAGTTTGGACAAGGGAACAGCAGGCTGCCATTGTGGAGAAGGACTGCAACCTGCTGGTTGCAGCTGCCGCAGGTGCAGGAAAGACAGCTGTGCTGGTAGAAAGAATAATACAGAAAATCATAAATGAAGATAATCCAATTGATATAGATGCCTTGCTGGTTGTAACCTTTACCAATGCCGCCGCAACTGAAATGAGGGAGAGGATAGGCGGAGCAATTGCAAAGGCAATAGAAGAAAAGAGTGTTTCTAAAGGTCTGCAAAGGCAGTTGACATTGCTGAATAAAGCATCCATCACAACCATACACTCTTTTTGTCTTGAAGTAATCAGAAATAATTTTCAGAGTCTGGAGCTGGACCCTAATTTCAGGATACTTGATGAAACCGAAGCTGCCATAATGAGGCTGGAAACCCTGAATGAGCTGTTTGAAGAGGTTTATGAGGACCAGGACCGCAATTCTGATTTTTTTGACCTGCTGGAAGCCTATGGGACTAACCGTGACGATCAGAAGCTTCAGGACATGGTGCTGAATATATACAGCTTTGTACAGAGCTACCCCTGGCCGGAGCAGTGGCTCCTGTCCAGGACGGAGGATTTTAACGGAGACCCGGGCATGGATTTTTCACAGACCAAATGGGGGGGGATTGTGCTGCAAACATCGGGGCAGCGCCTTGAAGGTTTTGTTGAGACATATGAGATCGCCTGCAAAAAACTTTTGAATGCCCCAGGTCTGGAAAAATATTTAGGGGTATTCCGGGAGGAGATTGACAAGTTAAAGTTTTTGCTGGGGCTTGTAAAAAGAGAAATCAAAGCAGCTGAGGAGAACGGAAAGAAAGAACCGTCCCCTGCCAAATGGAATGATATATTTTCGTACCTGAATAATTTTGATTTTTCCAGGCTGCCAAGCGCAGGAAAGGATGCGGATAAAAGGCTCCAGGAGCAGGTCCGGCAAGGCAGGGACGAAACAAAGGCCTTTATAAAGGCTTTAAAGGAGGAAGTGTTTTTCCAGAAATCAGAGGAGATCATTGCAGACCTTAAGGAGGTGTATCCTCTGCTTAAGTGTTTGTCCCGCCTTGTACTTGAGTTCACGGAGAAGTATTCTTACAGGAAGCATTCCAAGGCTGCTGTCGATTTCAACGATCTTGAGCATTTGTGCCTGAAACTTTTGACGAAAACCGGTGAAGACGGAAACACACATCCTTCTGCAGTTGCTGAGGCTTATAAGGACAAGTTTTCAGAAATACTGGTGGACGAATATCAAGACAGCAATCTTGTTCAGGAGATAATAATAGGTATGATATCCAGGGAAGACAGAGGAACTCCCAATGTTTTTATGGTGGGTGACGTAAAACAGAGCATTTACAGATTCAGGCAGGCAAAGCCGGAACTGTTCATGGGCAAATACAACAGCTATTCTGGAGAAGCTGAAGGCTTGTACCGGAAAATTCTGCTGTTTAAGAATTTCAGAAGCCGAAAAGAAGTGGTGGACGGTGTAAACTTCATATTTGAGCAAATAATGTCCGAGAACATGGGAGAACTGGATTATGACCAGAAGGAGAGATTGAACCCCGGAGCAATTTTTCCTGAGCAGGAGGAAGCGGCGGCTTTAGCCGGAGGGGCTGTGGAGCTGCATCTAATGGAAACGGCGGCGGCTTCCGTTCAGGAAGAGGAACAGGAGGAAGCGGAAGAGGAACCGGTGGATGATGAGGAAGAGGAATTGCTGGACAACCTGCAAAAAGAAGCCAGGTTGGTTGCAGGCCGAATAATTGAGCTGATGCAGCCTGACAGTGAAGGCAGGTATTTTAGTGTTTTTGATAAAAAGGAAAATCAATACAGAAAGCTGCAATTCAGAGATATAGTCATACTTTTAAGAACAACCAAAAACTGGACTGAGGTGTTTTGCGAGGAACTTTCACTTTTTGGAATACCCGTTTTTGCCGATACGGGCAGCGGTTTCTTCAAGACCCCGGAGGTACAGGTATTCCTTTCTCTGCTGCAAATAATAGACAACCCTTACCAGGACATACCTCTTTTGTCGGTGCTCAGGTCTCCTGTGGCAAGTTTCAGTACTGATGAGCTGGCGGAGCTGAGACTGGCCGACAGAAAGTCGGCTCTGTTTGATGCACTGAAGCTTCTGGCGGAGGCGGACGGCAAGACGGGGCAAAAAGCGGCGGACTTCCTGCGCAGGCTGGAACAGTGGAGAGCGATGTCCATGTACATGTCCACCCATAAGCTCATATGGCAGCTGTACGGTGATACGGGATATTTCAGCCTGGTGGGAGCCATGCAGGACGGGGAGAGAAAGCAGGCAAATCTCAGGGTGCTTTTTGAACGGGCCTTGCAGTATGAAAAAACCAGCTATAAGGGCTTGTTTAACTTTATTAATTTCATAGACAGGCTGAAAACCGGCAAGGGCGATATGGGAAGCGCCAAGATACTGGGCGAAAACGATAATGTGGTCAGGCTTATGAGTATTCACAAGAGCAAGGGTCTTGAGTTCCCTGTTGTATTTGTAAGCGGCTGCGGCAAGAAATTCAATTTTCAGGATATGTATAAAAGCATTTTGCTGCACCAGGAGCTGGGGTTCGGTCCGGACTTTGTGGATTACCGGAGAAGGATAAAATACCCGTCGGTACCAAAGCTGGCAATAGCTCAGAAAATCAGAAAGGAGACTCTCTCAGAGGAAATGCGCATACTTTATGTTGCGCTGACCAGGGCAAGGGAAAAACTGATTCTTACGGGTGTGACAGGTAATATTGAAAAAGCTGCCTCCAAATGGCTGGCGGTTGCCGAATTCCCAGGCATAAAATTTCCCCCTGATGAAATGGCCAAGGCCAGGAACTACCTGGACTGGATTTGCCCTGCCGTTATGAGGCATGGAAATGCACTGAATCTGCGTTTTGCAGCCGGTACCGGCAGAGATGCCCAGCCGCCCGAGGTACAAAGTGCTGCCAAATGGGAGGTGTATCTGAAAAACAGTGATTATTCCATTTCACCAAGAAAGGCCGGAGGTCTTGAGGAAAATGAATTTAATATAATGGCTTGGCTGAAGGACAAGGCTGTGGACAAGGAAATTCATGCTGAAATCAGCAGGCGGCTTTCCTGGGAATATCCCTTTCTCACGTATGCAGGAATACCATCAAAATTGTCGGTTACCGAGCTCAAGAGATATTTCAGCTTAAATGATGAAAGCCAGGACTCTGATTTCAGCAAACATTCAGGAATACGAAAACCTGCCTTCCTGCAGGAGAAAAAAGGCCTGTCCGCTGCCGAGAAGGGAACTGTAATGCATTTCGTCATGCAGCACCTGGATTTTGCCAACCATGATATAAATAGCCAGCTAAAGCTGCTGGTGGGCAAGGAACTTATTACACAACAGCAGTCTGAGAGTGTGGATGTAAAAAGGCTTCTGACCTTTATAAATTCGGACATATGCAAAAGGATACTTGCCTCGGATGCGGTGTACAGAGAGGTTCCCTTCAACCTGGAGCTCTCTTTCAAGGAGCTTTATGAGAGCGGCAAGGAGCTGCTGTTCCGGGATAAACCGGAGGAGTTGGAGGAAACAGTATTGCTGCAGGGTGTCATCGATTGTTATTTTAAAGAGAAGGACAAGCTTGTTCTCCTGGATTATAAAACAGACTATGTGGAATTGGGCGATACAGAAAGTATCAAGGACCGATACCGTCTCCAACTTGAATATTATTCCAGGGCTCTGGAGAAGCTCACGGGCCTCAGGGTTTCAGAACGCTATGTTTATCTGTTTGCCACAGGAGAGCTGGTAGAATTTATTTTTTAAATGGACGTAAATGGACGAATAAAAATTTAATTTCTAAAATGTATTGACATAAGTATTTGAGCATGCTAAAATACTTTTTGTCCGAGAGACGTTGCGGGTTTGTGTAACGGTAGCACGACTGACTCTGGCTCAGTTCGTTAGGGTTCGAATCCTTAACCCGCAGCCAAAAGTATTTCAATTCAAAGATTGAAATACTTTTTTTATGCAATCTGTTTTTGGACTTGAAGTTTGCTTGAACGAGCTTTTTGATTTTGTGGAAAAAGGATAATTGTTTCGGATTATGCCACAAATACAAAAAGCAGAAGTAGAAACTTCTGCCTTTTGTATATCTTCTTGTTTAACGTCCGGGTAAAACAAAAGAGATCGTGTTTATTGGTAGTATTATTATAAATTCAAATATAACATGTGTCAATACATAAAATTGCCGGGGAATAGTCATAAAGTCAATTACGGTTGAAGCCTTCGCCTTCAAGGCGAATATTTGCTTTCAAGCATTTTGTTTAAAGGTCTCAACGGTTTGGGTTTTAAGGAGTCTGTACTTCAGGAGGCTTTAGCCTCAAACCCAAACTATCGGCTTTCAGCCGATAGTAATTGACTTGAAATAAATGTTTTTTTGAAAAAGACACTCCAGTATGATAGAATAAAAATTGTAATTGTAATATTATGTATAATAGTAAACTAATCTCTTGAAAACTACTCTTCACTGAAAACTGAGGAAGTGTTATGAAAATATTAATGCTGTCTTGGGAATATCCGCCAAGAATAATTGGGGGCATTTCCCGAGTAGTTTACGATTTGGCTCAGAATTTAGCTAAACATGGCAACCAGGTTCATGTTGTTACCTGTTGGGAACCGGGAACCAGTGAAATTGAAAAAGATAAGAATGTAATAGTGCATAGGGTACATGTATATAATAATGCTTCGAACAATTTTGTTGAATGGGTTATGCAATTGAATTTTGCCATGCTGGAATATACGGTGGGGCTTGCCGCAAAGACAGGCTTTGACTTGATACACGGGCATGATTGGCTGGTGGCATATGCTGCCAGGGTATTAAAAGTAAATTTTTCTCTTCCATTGATTACGACCATACATGCTACGGAATATGGAAGAAATTGCGGAATACATAACGACTTGCAGAGAACAATAAACAGTATTGAGAGATGGATGATAAAAGAATCAGACAGTATGGTGGTAAACAGCGAGTACATGTACAGGGAGCTGTTGGCTGTGTACAATGCTGATGCAGAAAAATTGAAGATTATACAAAACGGGGTGGACTTAAAAAAGTTTGATAATATTTCGGCAGACCTTTCGTTCAGACAAAATTATGCCTCCAGCAATGAAAAAATTGTATTCTTTGTGGGAAGACTAGTGAATGAAAAGGGAGTACATGTTTTGTTAAAGGCCATACCCAAGATTTTATCCAACTACAATGATGTTAAGTTTGTAATAGCGGGCAAAGGACCGTGTTTAAATAATCTAATTGAGCTGAGCCTGGAGCTGAATATCAACCATAAGGTATATTTTACAGGCTTTGTAAGTGAGGAGGTATTGTTAAGACTTTATAAATGTTCCAATATTGCTGTTTTCCCAAGCACCTATGAGCCTTTTGGCATTGTTGCACTGGAAGGAATGGTTGCAGGCATTCCTGTTGTTGTTTCTGATGTTGGAGGGTTGAGTGAAATAGTAAATCACCGTGTAGATGGAATGAAGTTTTTCAGTGAAAATTCCAACTCACTGGCAGATTGTATTTTGGAACTGCTGAAGGATACAGAATTATCGGAGAGCATTAGCAGCAAGGCAATTCAAAAAGTACGGGAGCTTTATAATTGGGATAGTATTACAGACGCTGTTCTGAAGGAATATATGCGCGTTATATCACAATATGAGAGCTGAGGGAGTATGTCCCTTTATAAGATTAGTTTATACACTTAAATTGGAGGATTAATTGTGTCAAAAAGTAAAAAGAAATTAAAAATAATACCACTGGGTGGTTTGCAGGAGATAGGCAAGAACATCACCGCTTTTGAATATGGTGATGATATTGTAGTTGTGGATTGCGGTCTTTCATTTCCGGAGGACGAAATGCTGGGTATTGACCTGGTTATACCTGATGTAAGCTATTTGATGAAAAATAAGGAAAAGGTAAGAGCCATTGTGCTTACCCATGGACATGAAGACCATATAGGAGCTTTACCCTATGTGCTCAGAGAGTTGAACGTGCCCATTTACGGGACAAAACTGACTCTGGGACTTGTAAAATACAAGCTGGAGGAGCACGGCCTTGCAGACCAGGTGCAGCTTCAAACTGTTCAGCCGGGACAGACAATTGAACTGGGAGCTTTTAAAGTAGAATTTATAAGGGCTACCCACAGCATTGCAGACTCTGTTTCCCTTGCAATATTTACACCTGTGGGAATCATCGTTCATACAGGAGATTTTAAAATTGACTACACACCTATTGAGGGTCAGCCCATGGATTTGGCAAGATTAGCCGAACTGGGAAAAAAAGGCGTACTGCTGCTTATGTGCGACAGTACAAATGTTGAAAATGAAGGCTATACAATGTCTGAACGAACTGTCGGGGATACCTTCAATGAGATATTCATGAACTGCAGGAGCAGGATACTTGTGGCGACCTTTGCCTCAAATGTGCACCGTGTGCAGCAGATATTCAATTCTGCCGTGAAATTCGGAAGAAAAGTAACGGTAATCGGCAGAAGTATGGTGAACGTAGTCAATGTTGCAATGGAACTGGGGTATCTGAATGTTCCTGAAGGTGTCCTGGTGGATATGGAAAACATGGATAAGGTTCCACATGACAAGCTCGTGATCATAACCACCGGAAGTCAGGGTGAGCCCATGTCCGCTCTGACCAGAATAACCTTCTCGGAACACAAGAAGGTGGAGATTGTTCCTGGAGATACGGTAATAATATCAGCTTCACCAATACCTGGAAATGAAAAGCTCATATCCAAGGTTATAAACGAGCTGTTTAAAAAAGGCGCCAATGTCTTATATGAAGCGCTGGCAGATACTCACGTTTCGGGCCATGCCTGCCAGGAGGAAATAAAGCTCATACACTGCCTGGTAAAACCCAAATTCTTTATGCCTGTCCACGGTGAGCACAGGCATTTGAGGCAGCATGCCGACCTGGCAATTAAAATGGGCATGAACAAGGAAGATATATTTATTCTGGATATAGGCAAGGTTCTGGAGCTTAATGCCGATGCAGCAAAGATAAACGGAAGTGTTACAGCCGGAAAGGTACTTGTGGACGGACTGGGTGTGGGCGACGTTGGAAATGTGGTTCTACGTGACAGAAAGCATCTATCTCAGGACGGTTTGATAGTAGTGGTAATAACTATTGAAGGTGATACTGGAAATGTTGTGGCAGGCCCGGATATTATTTCAAGAGGGTTTGTATATGTTAGAGAGTCCGAGGATCTTATGGAACAGCTAAAGGACATAGCCAAACAAGCTGCCTATAAGTGCGACGGTAAAAACCACGGAGACTGGTCCATCAGGAAAACCGCCATCCGTGAAGCCCTCAAGGATTGCATCTATGAAAAGACCAAACGTAAGCCAATGATACTTCCCATTATTATGGAAATATAAGCTCTGTTTCAAAGGCTTATCAGTTATTTATTTTAATAAGGCAATACTATTTTATAACCACCACATTTTGTGTGAATTCCTGTCCGGCCTTCCTGAAGGCCGGATTTTTATATCCCAGCACATACATGTCCGTGGACCGGGCTTCCAGCTCCAGCATTCTGACCAGCAGCCGGTTGCAGGAGCTTTTAAAATCCGCAGCCTTGGTAATTACGGGGAGGGAGGAATTCTTTTTCATTTTGGACAGCAGTATGCGGCCAGTGGGGTTAAACCCGAGGATTCTGGCATATTGGGGGCCTCCATACTGCATAAAAAGCTCTGTATCACTTTTAGTAAGTCCCGTCACCAGGGAAAACAGAATTCTCTGAATACGGGTCTGTGCATATCTTCTGGTGCAGATGTTTCTAATAAGCTCCTCAATTGTGCCTGAAACTTCACCTGCATTTTTAAGCCTGTATTCCAGCCCTTCTGAAATATCAGGCAGTTCACGCAATTGCTCCGGCTTCATACACCTTAACAGGCCCAGAATAATGTTCTCAAATTGTTTTAAGCCGTTAGGGCCTCTTCCGGCAGAAAACTCACGTTCAATAACCATTCTGGAATATGTGGGAACAGTTAGGGCCGACGCTTCACTAAGGCCACTTGGCACACTGTCTTCAATTCCGGCCTTAATGCTGTTTCTTATGGCGGTGGCACTGGAGACGGGCCCTGTAAGTTCCGTAGCATTATAGCTGTTGGACACCCTTGCTATGGTAAAAGGCCTGATTGGGCTGTCCAGTCTTTTCAAAGCCTTGAGATACTCAATGCCCAATATATTATTTGAGGTTTCAAGCAGTCCTGACAAAGCGGGCAGGTTGTCCTCATTATTTTTGGATTCCAGGTAATTGTGCAGTGCCCGCTGCCTGCATACAGGGTATGCAAGACCAAGGCCTAGCTGCTTTTTGAGCTCTATTTTATACTCTTCAGGCTCATTTGAAAGAATACCTGCAATATACTTCAGTGCATCAATATCCCCATGTTCGCTGCCAAAGCAAATGCAATCGGTAATGCCTGTAGCTTCAAGGAGCTTTACAGCCCCAAAGGCGAAGGACTCTGCACCGGACATGGCGTAGGGATGGGGCAGTTCAAGCACCAGATCGGCTCCGCAGTTCAGGGCGATATCTGCACGGGCGGCTTTATTCAGCATTGCAGGTTCCCCTCTTTGAATAAAATTGCCGCTCATGACGCAGACCACTGCATCACAGCCTGTAGCTTCCCTTGACTTTTCAATATGATATATATGTCCGTTATGAAAGGGATTGTATTCAACTACTATGCCAAGAACTTTCATCATAACCTCCGGTTAAATTTTATTGCGGGTATAAGGACTCCTTATTCTATATTATACATATAAAAGTCCTAAATAAAAGGCAGAAGCAAGGATAAAAATATTCATTTCCGGCCCCTGGCGGTGGTCAATATAATTTACCTGCTGCGGGGCTGGGGCACTCTTAAGCTGATCAGAGCAAAAAAATAAAATTCAGGTTTTTGCAGAGGGCTGTTTGATGTTATAATATTATAATATTTATTATGATAGTGCATGCTGGATTTTATCAAACAAGGGGTATCCCTATATAGTAAATTAGGATGAGTGAGGTCTTAGCTTGAAAGATACATGTTGTGTGTCAAAGTGACTTTCAAGCAGCGAAAGCCACTGCGTGCCTTTCATTACTATTTGTGTACGCGCCATGCGCGTAGATGGGAGGTTAGCGTGAAAGATACATGCGGTAAGTCAAGGTGGATTTCACGCAGCGAGGCCACTGCGTGCCTTTCATTACTATTTGTGTATGCGCTATGTGCGTAGATGGGAGATTTATATGCTGGAAGATGTATTCGGATTAAGCCGGATTACAGCACTTGATGCTTGCGCCATGGAGGCCGCAAAAATGAGATGGGACAGCAGGACCAAGCCTCTTGGGAGCCTGGGAAGGCTTGAGGAACTGGTTGTGAAGCTTGCGGGCATAAACGGTACTGCAAGTCCTGCTGCTGATAAAAAATCAATAGTAATCATGTGTGCCGACAATGGGGTGGTAGAGGAGAACGTAAGCTCCTGCCCCAAAAGCGTGACTGCATCGGTAACCTATAATTTTACCCGTGGAATAACAGGAATAAATGTATTCTCACGAATTACAAATGCAAGCCTGTATATTGTAGATATAGGAGTGGATGCCGATTTGCCGTATTCTCAGATTTTGAACAGAAAGATAAGAAAGGGAACATGGAATATGGCAAGGGGTCCTGCCATGACCAGGGAGGAAGCAATTCAGGGAATCCGCACCGGTATTGACCTGGTTGGAGAGCTGAAAATGAAAGGGTTTAACCTTATAGGCACTGGAGAGATGGGAATTGGAAATACTTCAACCAGCAGTGCCGTTTCGTCAGTCTTGACCGGTGTTCCGCCACAGAAGCTGGTGGGCTACGGCTCCGGTCTGTCGGAAGAGGCGTACATAAATAAAATCCAGGTTATAAATAGGGCTATTGAGTTGAACAGACCGGATAAAGCCGACCCCATAGATGTGCTGACAAAGGTGGGCGGCTTTGATATTGCAGGCTTGACCGGCTGCTTTCTGGGTGCAGCACTATACGGGCTTCCCGTGGTGATAGACGGCTTTATTTCTGCCGCCGCGGCACTGATTGCTGCAGCCATGGAGCCAAAAGCCAGGGAATACATGCTTCCATCACATGGCTCGGCTGAACCGGGCTTTGCTGTGGTAATGGATGCCCTGGGCATGGAACCACTGCTGAAGCTTGAAATGAGGCTGGGAGAAGGAACGGGGGCAGCCTTGGGCTTCCAGTTGATTGATTCCGCTCTGGCTGCATATAATCAGATGGGAAGCTTTGAGGATGCAGAAATCACACAATACATACCGCAATTGTAGGAGGGATAAAACAGGTGCTATTTGCCGTGGATAGCTTAAAAGATACATGTTGTGTGTCAAAGTGACTTTCAAGCAGCGAAAGCCACTGCGTGCCTTTCATTACTATTTGTGTACGCGCCATGCGCTTAGATGGGAGGTTATTTTAAGGTTGAATAAAACGGGCAAAATGGTATAATTAAGCATAAATGGAGGATAAGAGCATGCATTACAAGGTGTTTGATATAAAACCCGGAGTCACGCTCCTGCGGGACAGGGATACGAATATATATGTTGTGGAGGGTAAGACCTCTGCGCTGGTTATCGATTCTGGCTATGGTTTTTTTGATTTGAAAAGTCAGCTTGAAGAAATAACACAGAAGCCCTTAATTGCAGTCTGCACCCATGGGCACATTGACCACGCTTTTGGGGGACATCATTTTGATGCAATTTACATGAGCAGGGATGAACTGCCCATATATCAAGAGCATGTCACTTACAAGAAATATATTATGGAAAATCATGCTCCCGATGAAAAGGTATTGTCCAGAGAAGCTCTGGAGGAGTGGTACAGGGCAAAGCCCAAAAGGATAGAGTTCATCAAGCCTGGTGACCTGCTGGACATAGGCGGGAATACATTGGAGATTGTGTCACTCAGAGGACATACTCCGGGCAGCCTTGGAATTCTGGACAGAGAACACCGCATACTCTTTTCGGGTGATGGCCTGTGCAATTATATATGGATGCAGCTGCCCGAATCCTCGTATCTATCCGAGTATTACGAGGTTTTAAATTCTCTGTCGGCATATGGAGAGGGTTTTGACTTAATCTGCAACGGTCACAGCAAGGAGCCTTTACCGGCTGCGTTCATAGACCAAATGAAGGCAGCCCTTAAGGATTTGTTTGAGGGGGCAGAGGGAAAGCCTTACGACAATCCAGTTGCAAGTGGCTGGCACTATGTAAAAAACGGCTGTGAGATTATGTATCAGCTTGAGAAGATAAAAAGACCATAACAAACACATGATTATTGAAGGAGGTGAACAAAATGCTTCAGGTTGAGCTTGTACAGATGCTGCATATGCTTGTATTTTTATTTGTGGTGTTTATGCTGACCTTCAGCTTTGTTCATTCCTTCAGGTCGGTAAGCTCCTTTCTGGGACATTCAGGTGCAAAATGCAGTATCAGCACCATAGTCTTGTATTTCAGGGAGCTTTGGGTGATTGATTATAATTGCTATCACAAATTTGAAATCTGGAGAAAGTACCGGTTCAGTTGATATGTCACTCAACTATCTCGTTAAAGTTGGTATATATACTGTTGAAGCCAATTTGGCTTCGGAAACGGAGATAAAATGAGTGTTATATTTGAGCTTTTGAATTCTGTGATGAACTGGCTGTTTT
Organism: Bacillota bacterium; assembly: GCA_023400235.1. GTDB lineage: Bacteria > Bacillota > Clostridia > Acetivibrionales > DSM-1351 > Ruminiclostridium. The sequence goes on along the minus strand of JAEXFI010000012.1, from coordinate 149,998 downwards.
CTCTGACCGGTGATTGGGGAATAGTGATAGTTCTTGCCACCTTGCTTATCAGGCTTTGCCTGCTGCCTTTATCCTTAAAGCAGAAAAGGAGTATTTCTGAGCAGCAGGTGTTTTCAGGAAAGCTGGAGGAGATAAAGCAAAGGTATTCCAATGACAAGGAAAAACAACAGCAGGAAATGGCCAAGCTTTCCAGAGAGGGCATGAAAAGCATGACTGGCTGCCTTGTGACTCTGATCCAGCTGCCTGTTATGTACAGCTTGTACAGGGTTTTTTCTGACATGCCCATACAGGTTGGCAGTGTGATGGTTCCCTGGATAAGCAATCTGAAGCTGCCGGACGCCATGCACATAGTTCCTGTAATTGCTGTGCTTATTCAGATGCTTCCAGGCATCATAGCAGCTTACACACCTGTGAAAGGTGCAAGACAAAACGGCCTGGGCTGGCCGCAGTTACTGCTGATGGGAGGCGTGAGCCTGCTGTTTTTTGTAAAGGCACCTGTGACCCTTGGAATATATTGGGTAACCACAGGCCTGTTCAGTACTTTGGAGACGGTTTTCTTCAACAAATACGTCAAGCGTGTTACTGCCTGAGCGGGGAAGTAAACTATAAGTCTGAATAGACGTGAAAAGGGCGTGTTGTAAATGAAATTTCTTTCATTTTGCAATACGCCCTTTAGAAAAACTACTTGTGGCAATACGCTAAGGCCCACATTTTGCATCCATTTTCCCAAAAGTGGATGCAAAACCAAATCAGCTTTTATTTAATACTGCTGCTCCGGTCTCCTCTTCAAACTGTTTCAGATACAGGGAGTGATAGTAGCCCTTTTGCCTTAACAGCTCCTGGTGGGTTCCGTTTTCAATTATTTTGCCGTTTTTTACCACCAGTATAAGATCCGCTTTCTTAATGGTAGACAGCCTGTGTGCAATAAGGAAGGAGGTCCTGTTCTTTAAAATGTGCATAATAGCTTCCTGTATAAGCTGCTCAGTCCGGGTATCGATGGAGGAGGTAGCCTCATCCAGCACAAATATCCGTGGGTCGGCAATTATCGCACGGGCGAAGGATATGAGCTGTTTCTCACCGGTGGAGAGCCTGTCGCCGCCTTCTCCGATATTGGTATCAAGTCCGTTTTCCATATTGCTTATGATTCCGTCCGCAGCCACAACTCGAATGGCAGCTTCAAGTTCATCATCAGTTGCGTCAAACTTGCCGTATTTTATGTTTTCCCGTATGGTGCCGGAGAACAGATGGGGGCTTTGCAAAACATAGCCTATGTTATTGTGAAGCCAAAGCTGGGAGCGCTCTCTGTAATCCCTGCCGTCAATAAGAATCTGCCCCTGGGTGGGTTCAAAGAACCTGCAGGCGAGATTCACCAGAGTGCTTTTCCCGGCGCCGGTTTCTCCTACGATTGCAACGGTGGTTCCGGCGGGTATTTTGAGATTGAAGTTCTCAAGAATATACTCATCACCGTCCGGGTACTTGAAGGAGACATCCTTAAATTCAATATCACCCTTTAAGTGCTCCCAGTTTTCCTTTTTTGGATTAAAGTTGTCGCCGTATTTCTCTACGACCTCCGGTGTATCGGTAATTTGAGGCTTGGTATCCAGAAGCCCTGTAACTCTCTCAATATTAGCCTGAGTTGATACAAAATCCGCAAAGACACGGGCTATCTGCTGAATAGGCTCAAATATGCTGATTGCATAGGTTATAAAAGCAGAAAAGGTACCAAAGAAAAGAGGGTCCTTTATTGTCAGATTGCCTCCGCTGACCAATACAAAGCATACCGCCATGGTGCTGAAGGACAGCACTATGGGAATGAATACGGCGTTGAGGATAGTTGCTTTTAAAGTATAGTCATAGTACCTGTCAGTAATTCCGGAGAACTCCTTTAGGTTTTTATCCTCTATGACCAGAGTCTTGGAGGTTCTCGCGCCTGTAATACCTTCATTGAAGGCTCCGGTCATCCTGGAGTTTATCTTTCTTATTTTTCTGTTTATATTCAGAATCTTTTTCTGAAAGTACATTGTAATAAGTGCTATCACCGGTATTATGGACATTACCAGCAAAGCCAGCTTTACATTGAGGATAAGCATTGCTATGAATACTCCCAATACATATATGACTGCCCAGAGCATATCAATAAGCCCCCAGGACACCATCTGACCGATTCTTCCCGTATCACTCATGACCCTGGCCATCATATAGCCCACCGGTGTTGTATTGTAATAGGAAAAGGAAAGCTTCTGCAAATGTACAAACAATGCTCTGCGAATGGCCTTTGCCACGTTCAGCTCAACCCTCATGGAATTCCTGATAAAGAATATTACTGCAAGAGCTTGTGTTAACAGCATAAAGCCGTAGGCTACAGCAAATTTTTCAATACCCTTTGCCGACCCTGTTGTAATATAGTTGTTTATTGCATATCTCTGAAAAAGCGGATATATTACATCTATTATTGAAACAAGTATCAGAAAGGACATTGCCCTTATGAAGTGAGGCTTGTAGAGCTTAACAAAGGGTACGATTCTGGCCCATACCTTAAGGGAAAAGGGCTTTTTATATTCTTCCTCTTCAAAATATGACATTATTTATCACCTCCGGAATGAGCATCCTGTTCCGGTCCCTGTAATTCGGTCTCCAGACTGCTCTGTATGTCGTAAATTCTTTTATAGATTCCATTCTTGTTTTGCAGCAGCTGGCTGTGTGTACCCATTTCAGATATCCGGCCGTCCTCCAGCACCATAATCACATCGGCATTCATCAAGGTGGTTATTCGGTGGGATACCAGCACAACAGTACTGCCTGAAGTATTTTCCTTCAGGGCTCCACGGATCTTGGCGTCTGTTTCCGAGTCCACCGCAGAAAGAGAGTCATCAAATATCATGATAGGAGAGCTTTGCATCAGCATTCTGGCTATGGCCACCCTTTGCTTTTGTCCGCCGGAAAGAGTAACACCCCGTTCTCCCACAATGGTCTCATAGCCTTTTGAAAAGCCCATTACAGCATCATCTACAGCAGCTATCTCAGCAAAGTGGCGGATACTCTCAAGGCTGCTGGTACCATCAAAGGCGTCGATGTTCTGCTGTATGGTTTTGGAGAACAGAAAGGGTTCCTGAAGTACAAAACCTATGTTTTTCCTCAGATGTTCCAGCTTTATCTTTCTGATGTCGACTCCTCCGATTTCTATTGAGCCATTGCCCTGGGGCAGCTCGAAAAGCCTGTCGAGCAGATACATCACGGTGGATTTGCCCGAGCCGGTGCCACCGAGAATTCCAAAGGTGGTGCCGGTCTTTATTTTAAAGGAAATATCCTTCAGCACGGTTTTCTGACCTTCATAATCAAAATTCACGTTTTTAAACTCAATATCCCTGTTCATAGGTGGGGTTACTGCGTCGGGACAATCCTTTTCCTGGTCCTGGGACAGGATTTCATTAATACGGTTTAAAGATACGCTGGTCTTGCTCATTTCTGAGAGAATTCTTCCGAATTGCCTTACAGGCCATACCAGCATGGAATTGTAATAAACAAATACCAGAAATTCACCCAGGGTTATAACGCCAAGTGAAGCCTCAACAGCACCTAAAACTATGATAAGCATAACCTGCAGGCCGGATACCAGATCACCTATACCCCAGTAGTTGCTTAGCAGATAGCCAAGCTTTATCCAGTAGTTGGCAAAATAGTCATTCTTCACATCAAAATTATCTATTTCGTAAGCCTGACGGCCAAATGCCCTCACAACTCGAACTCCTGTGAAATTTTCCTGTACCATTGCCGAAAGTGCTCCTTCAGCTTCGTCTGCATATTTGAACCTGTCGGCAATCTTCTTGAAGAAAATACTGGAATAGGCTATGACAACAGGTAAAAAAGCAAGTGCTATAAGGGACAGCTTCACATTCATCAGAAACATCAGAGTGAGGGAGAAGCCCACCAGAAACACTGTTCTCACCATTTCAATAAATTGGATGGACAGAAAGTTTTTAACTGTCTCCACATCAGAGGTACAGCGCTGGACTATATCTCCCGTCTGGTTCTTTACATGCCAGCTGTAGGGAAGCTTTTGAATATGTTCGTAGAGGCGGTTACGCATTTTTCTGATTGTACCTTCTGAGGCCTTGGCCATGCAATATCTGTACAAATATGTAAAAACACCGGATAAAACCGCCAGCAGCAGAGCCAGGGCTGCGCAGATGCCAAGGCTGCTTCTTAATAGCTCAATACCTCCGAAGTGGTTTACAAAATCCAGAAGAAGTTTGGGCAGCTTCAGCTCTTGGGTCCCTATGACATTATCCACTATAATCCTGATAATTTGCGGCATGAGGTAGTTGAAGACTATGGCAAGCATGGTAAAAAGCACAGCCAGCACATAAAACCACCTTAAACCTTTTATAAACGAATATAACATTTTAAATCTACCTTTGTTTCCAGGCTGCATACATAACTCTCCTTAAAAAAATAATGTCTAAGTAAACGCCATCAGGGGCTTTGCCATTGCCGGGCTCTGTAATTTATAAAAAAAGAGAACAAAAAAACACGATACCATAGCATCGTGTTTAAAATATTCATTTTTATATATTTCAAATTAAATGACGGTTACTTAAGTGTTTGACCTAATACAAGCAAGCAAAAAAACATGGCTTCCCCGTTATAGATCCCATATTCAATTATTTACCAAGCACCTCATTGATTCTAATTGATAACATTTTTATTAACACTCCTTTCACCAGATTTAAAATAAACTTACCAAGCTATGTTATTATAACATTGCATGTCCTGTCAATAGATGTAATAAATTTGTAAAATAAGCAGAAATCATAAAGTCAATTACGGTTGAAACCTTTGCCTTCCAGGTTAATATGTGTAATTGACTTACATACCTTACTTTATTTTCAGCGGACTGTAAATATGTATTTCGCCTAAACCATGGGGATACAGGCTGCGCCCCTCTGTTAGTTCGTTGTTTACCTTTTCCACAGACAAGGCGGGTATGTGGTCGGACAGCAGGGGACCGCAGCTTGAGTCAAAGCTGAAGGTCTTAAGCTGGGAATGACAGCAGTCACCATTTTGGGCATCTCCGGCTATTACATATTCACCGTCGCAATTAAACAGTATTCCTCCCTGCCTGGTTGCCGCCGAGTCCTTCTTTAACTGCATGCCGCAGGATATGACCAGCTGTATGTCCAGTTCCTTTATCCTGCCCTGTGAAAGATATCCCAGTAAGCGCTTCCTGCTGTGGTCAAGGCATATCTCAACTCCGATATTCAAGCCTCCGCAGTCAAAAGTTGAATAGGTAAGGGTCTGGACGGGATTTTCAGCGGCAGCTACCTCGGGGTAATCTACCACGGTCTGGAGATAGTACTCAACAACCCCCTCACCGGCTGAAGGGTTGTTTAAAATGAAATCTTCCTTGGACTTGAATTCCTTTTGGATGGAACTTGCTTTATCTCTATAATAAACAAGGCATCTGTTATAAACCTTTTTATTGGCCAGATTATCACTCATGCTTAATATATCACACAGCAGATTGGACAGTTCCTGGTCGTATTCATTGCCGGCCTCAGCTTTTTTATCTATTATCTTTAGCAGCTTGGAGATGCCGGAAGTGCTGTTGACCGGTGCATTCTTTTTTAACAGGCTGTAAACACTCAGGTAATCGTCTCCCACCTTGGCAAGAGTGGTATCCATATCTGTTATGCAGGCTGGTATATCGGAGGTTGTCAGTATTGAACCGAATAAGAACAGCCAGTTGCTCAAATCAGACTGTTTTTCTATATTTTTTATTATACCCGCAAGTCCTGAGCTGATCTTAGCATACATCTCATCAACACTTTTCTGAGAATTGAAATAGGCGCCCCTTATTCCTCTCCAGAAGAATTCCGGCAGGGTAAAGACCTTCAGTGTTGCTGCATCAGAACTGACACCCTTGCTGTTTATTGCCTGCAGCAATACGCTGGACACTATTTTCAGACGGGCATCAATATCGTCATTGTCCTTGTCCAGGCCCAGATAAATACCCCAGTCGCTGATTTCTTCAACGGATTCCTTAAGCAGCGGGGTAGTACTCAGCACATGTCCTACGAATTGGACATTTTTGTATATAGCTGTATTCGTCATAACCACATCTCCATTCGACTGTTATATTTTGGTGATTTTACCAAAGTCAATTACTGTTCAAAGTATTCACCTTCAGGTGAATATTGCTTTTAAGCTGACTTTGAACGTAGTTTGGGCTTGAAAGGTTTTTACTTTAGGGGGCTTTAGTCAGACCCAAACTATCGGCTTCCAGCCGAAAGTAATTTACTTTTGAATAATACACAAAATAACAATAATTGTCAAATTATATATTATTTGTAACATGTGGCTTATGTATAGTATCCAGCGACTTTTGACGTCTTATATAAAGGATTGAAATTATAGAAATTATTAAAGATTAAATATAATATGACATGCAGTTGTCGTATTACATAGGATAAAATTTATAGTAAAGTATTAGCAAGGGAGAAAAACATATATGGAATTGAATAAAACAAAATTTTGCCAGAGCTGTTCCATGCCGCTTGAAAACTCTGAACAATACGGAACGAATTCGGACGGCAGCAAAAACCAGGACTATTGCCACTACTGTTTTGAGCAAGGGGCATTTTCAAAAGAGGAAACAATGGAGGAGATGATAGAATCCTGCATACCCTTTGTTTCAAAGGGAAATCCCTGGCCTGACGAGGAGACAGCAAGAAAGGCAATGCTTATGTATTTCCCGGATTTGAAAAGATGGAAAAAACAACAAATAATCAGGAAAATGGAGTAGCCTATGATTGAAATCCCAGAGGCAATTGAACTTTCAAAGCAAATTTGCGAGAATATTTCAGGGAAGGAAATTATCAATGTGACTGCCGCCGCAAGTCCCCACAAATTCGCCTGGTATCATGGAGAGCCTGCGGGGTATCATGACCTGCTCAGCGGGAAGCTGCTGGGAGCTGCAAAGGGAGTGGGAAGCATGGTGGAAGTCACTGCAGGGGATGCGGTGCTTCTCTTTAGTGAAGGTGTTTCACTGAGGTTTCACGGAACCGGGGAGAAGAGACCTGAAAAACACCAGTTACTTGTTGAGTTTGAGGACTTGTCGGCTTTAAGTGCCTCAGTACAGATGTACGGGGGATTATTCTGCTTCAAGGCAGGTGACTTTGTCAACAAATACTATGATATTGCAAAGGAAAAGCCCTCCCCTATATCGGAGCAATTCAACGAGGCGTATTTTGACAGCATTATTTGTGCCCCTGAAAATGCAGGGCTTAGTGCCAAGGCACTTCTGGCTACGGAGCAGAGGATTCCAGGTTTGGGCAACGGAGTTTTACAGGATGTGTTGTTTAACGGAACCATTCATCCCAAAAGAAAGGTAAGAAGCCTTTCGGATTCAGACAGGGAAAAGCTGTACAAGTCCTTGAAAAATACCCTTGCCCATATGACCTTCAAGGGAGGCAGAGACACCGAGAGGGATTTGTTCGGCTGCTGCGGGGGTTACAAGTCGGTACTGAGTAAAAACACTGTGGGCAAACCCTGTCCGGTATGCGGTGAGCTTGTGAAAAAGGAAGCTTATCTGGGGGGCAGCATTTATTTTTGCCCCGGATGTCAAAAAGTCTGAGTTTTTGTATATGGTATGGCTTTCAACCGCTATATGGCAGTCGGATTTATTTTGTGCCTGTGAAAGCTGTGAATATAGTATAAATAATTGCAAGTAAAAAAGTTCCATTCCTTATAAGGAATGGAACTTTTTTACTTGCTTGAAAGATAAAACCCTGCACACAGCGTTAGTGCATATGTACAAGGCTTTTGTGGTGGAGGGAGATGGATTCGAACCATCGAAGTCACTGACAACAGATTTACAGTCTGCCCCCTTTGGCCACTCGGGAACCCCTCCGCAATATAATTTGTTTTTCGCAACAAATAAGATTATGCAGGAAGAATTACAAATTGTCAACCTTTTTAAATAATTTTTTTAGAAATAATTACAAGCTGCAGAATTTACTTGTTTTTTGGTGCATATAATTTATTTAAAACAATTATTTAGCTGTTCAACACTTTGAATTTATGTCCGCAGAGCGGACAGGGGGGATAAAAGATGAAAAAAAGAGTTTGGTTTACCGCGATTATTCTGACTGCTGCAATGGCCTTGACAGCCTGCAGCGGCAAAGCGTCCGACGATGGCAAGACGGAGGCCGCAAAGGCTTCGACAATTGGTACAAGCAGTATTGGGGGCAGCCAGGGAGGGCTTGACAGTTTTGACTTTAAAAAATACGGGGTCAACTATGTACCTGCTGCAGACAAGGCCAAGAGCCCAAAAGCGGCACTTGAAAGAAAGGACTCCCTGGTGGTGGGGATTCCAGATTCAACAGGAATATATAATTACCTGTACGGTGACAATGCCTATGACTGGTATGCCATTTACACAATGTTTGATTTTAATGTTGATGTGGATTATGACGGAAAGCCGTTGTCAGGGGCTACAGATTACAAAGTCTCAGAAGATGGATTGGTTTATACCTTTACTCTCAAGGAGGGAGTTAAATTCTGGGATGGGAATCCGGCAACAGCAGCGGATATGGAATTTGCATATTACCTTCTGGCAGACCCCAAATATGACGGTCCCCAGGATATATCAAAGGCCTTCATAAAAGGGTCGGATGCATATAAAAATGGTTCTGCACAAAGTATTGAGGGCATCAAAGTGCTGAATGACAAAACTCTGGAAATCACCACTGACAAAAAGAGCGGAGCAGCTATTTACAACCTGCAGATACCTATCATGGAAAAAAGCTATTACTGTCCGGATTTCAAAAAGGGGGACACGGCAAGGGTCAAGGAGAAAAACAGCTCTCCCATGGGTACAGGGCAGTACAAATTCGTTGAATATAAGCCGGGGCAGGAATTAAAGCTTGCGGCAAATGAAAACTACTATAAAGGTGTTCCAAAAATAAAGAATCTTATATTTTCTGTAACTCCCAAGGGGCAGGAGCTGCAAAGGGTTCTTGCAGGAGAGACGGATATAGATATGGCGGATGTTTCTCCTGACAATATGAAGGCGGCTCAGGATGCGGGCTTTATCGACATATACAGATTCCCCACAAATGGCTATGGTTACGTGGGACTTAACGACGACAACCCTAAATTCAGGGATGTGAAGGTACGGCAGGCCTTAATGTATGCCCTGAACAGAAAAGATGTGGTGGATAAGGTTTACGGTGAATATGCCAGGGTGGTTAACATACCTGAATCAAATGTCTCCTGGGCATATGACGACCAGGGTGTTAATACATACGACTTCAATCTTGAAAAGGCAGGCCAGTTACTGGATGAAGCGGGTTGGAAGCTCAACTCTGACGGAAAGCGGCAAAAGGACGGCAAATTGTTTACTATTAAGTTCAGCTGTATGAGTCCTCATGTAGTTACAGATATTTTGGTGCCTGTAATGAAGGATGACTATTCAAAACTGGGAATTGACGTTACCGTAGAAAACCTGGATTGGCCTACCCTGTATGAAAAAGCCACAAAAAAGCAGTTGGAGGCATATTTTATGGCGGCGGGCCTGACACCGGACCCAGACAGCTCCCAAGCGACAGTATTTAAGACCAATGGTCCCCAGAACTATTATAACTACAGCAATCCCGAAATAGACAGCCTATACGACCAGGGAATATCACAGGTTACAATTGAAGGCAGAAAGCCTGTTTACAAGCAGATTTATAAAATATTGAACAACGATCTGCCTATGCTATATGTCTATCAGAGAAGCGACATGTGGGTGTCAAATGCCAGGGTTAAGGGCTATGAACTGTCCTCCTTCAAGGAATTCTTCTATAGCATTTACAAGTGTGAGGTTACCAAATAAATAAGGCAGAAGAATGAGCTGCATGGAGGCTGAGATGTGGAATTACATTGTGAGAAGAATACTACAAATGATTCCGATAATTATAGGTGTTTCCCTGATCATATTTTTCATAATAACCTTGATACCCGGAAATTTTATAGATGCACGGGCCCAGGGGGCACATATGACACTTGAACAGGTTAACCACCTGAAGGAATTGTACGGAGAAAACGAACCTATACACATAAAGTATCTTAAGTGGATCAAGGGAGCTGTAAAGTTTGATTTCGGGTATTCCTTCACCCATCAGATCCCTGTGTCCAAAGTCATAGACACCTTTGTGTGGAATTCGTTTACCATTGCAGCAATTGCTTTTTTGCTGGAACTGTTGATTGCCGTACCAATCGGAATTATCTGTGCCACCCGACAATATTCAAAGCTTGACTATTTATTTACAGTCATTGCTCTGGTGGGCATCTCACTGCCTTCATTTTTTCTGGGACTGATTCTCATCAAGCTTTTTGCGGTGGATTTGAAGATTCTGCCGCTGGCGGGACTGGACACACCAGGTACTAATTATGCAGGTATCCAGTTTTTATTTGACAGATTGAGACATGTAATTCTTCCATCCTTTGTGCTGGCATTCATAAGTATTGGAGCAATGATGAGATACACCCGTACGGCTGTGCTTGAAATAATTCGTCAGGACTATATTAGAACCGCAAGAGCCAAGGGACTCAGTGAAAAAGTGGTCATATACAAGCATGCCCTGCGGAATGCGCTGATTCCCATAGTTACATTGATTGGACTGTCACTGCCTGCACTTTTTGCAGGTGCTATAATAACCGAAAGCATATTTGGTATACCCGGAATAGGAAAGATAGCTCTGGATGCGGTTTCAAAACGTGACTATCCGCTGCTGATGGGCTTTTCAATGTTTGTGGCGGTGCTGACACTGGCAGGAAACCTGCTTTCTGATATTCTGTATGCCATTGTAGATCCAAGAGTCAAGCTGAAATGAGGTGCCATATGAACAGGTTTTTTAAAGTACTAGCACTGCTTTCTCTAATGTTCTCGGTGAGCTGCTTTTCCATGCCGTTCCTTAAGTTCAAGGACTATGCAGCCCTGACCGGAATTGATCTGATTACAAATCTTAACCGCAGGATAGAACTTGAAAATTTAGCACATACAGCTCAAATACATGTATTTGGCAGTACCAGCACATACCTGCTTTTGACACTGGTACTACTTATAACAACTCTGGGTCTGGTTATTGGCAATACTTTGAAGAATTGCAAAATGGCTCTGGATGCGGCTATACTTACAATTTCTGCAGCCTTGGTTTCATATGGACTGCAGCTGTCAAACAGCGAGACTTCCGTTGCCGACTTTTTTGGTAAGATACTGCTTTCCATGAGGACAGAAAATGGCGCAATTATTTACAAGCCAAGTGAAATAAATGCTGCCACGGGGATAGGCGCAAGATTGCTGGCAATATTCTGCCTGCTGTCCCTGGCCCTCATAGGGGGGGCAAAAATAATAAATGCCTATGAAAAATATTCAGACAAATCTATTAAGACTCCCTGGAGGATGGCAATGAGCCAGTTCAGCCGGAACAGGCTGGCAATCATAGGGGCTGCCATAATAGTATTGCTGATAATTATTTGCTTTTTCGGTCCGGTTTTTTCAAACTATTCTCTGCTTAAAACAGATATCCTCACTGCAAAGGAAAAGCCCGGGGTGGCGCACCTTTTTGGAACGGACAGCAGCGGAAGGGATATTCTCACCAGATTGATGTATGGAGGACGGATATCGCTTACAGTGGGGTTTGTGGTGGTTGTGATAGAAATACTCATGGGGGCTGCCCTGGGAGGGGTGGCAGGCTATTACGGAGGCCGGATAGACAATATTCTGATGCGTATAGTGGACATCTTTTTAAGCCTGCCCTTTCTGCCTGTTGTAATTATACTGGGAGCTGTCATGTCTGACCTTGATGTTTCACCTCAGAGGAGAATCTATTTTGTAATGCTGATTATTGGCTTACTTGGCTGGCCCATGATGGCAAGGCTGGTACGGGGACAGATATTATCCCTGCGGGAGCAGGAATATATGCTGGCTGCAGAGGCTCTTGGGTTGAAGGATAGGCATAAAATCATAAGACACCTTATCCCCAATGTTATACCCACAATAATTGTTGCAGCTACTCTTGCAGTGGGAGATGCCATCCTGAGCGAATCGGCGCTTTCTTTCCTGGGCCTTGGGGTAGCCATGCCTTTTCCGTCCTGGGGCAATATGGTTCAGGCGGTGAGGGATACAAACGATTTCATGCTCCGGTCATGGATGTGGATTCCGCCGGGAATAAGCATATTTATCACTGTACTGGCTGTGAATTTCGTGGGTGACGGTCTCAGAGACGCCTTCGACCCGAAAATGAAGAGGTAGGAGGAGATGATATGGAGGAAGAGCTCTTACAGGTAAGAAACCTATGTACATATTTTTATACGGAGGCAGGTGCGGTTAAAGCGGTGAATGATGTGTCCTTCAAGGTTGGAAAGGGACAGACCGTAGGTGTTGTGGGTGAATCCGGCTGCGGAAAAAGTGTCATGGCCATGTCCATAATGAGACTGATACAAAATCCCGGCAAAATTGTTTCAGGACAGGTGCTTTACAAGGGTCAGAATCTGACAGGACTGACAGACAGACAGATTCGAGGAATCAACGGAGACAGGCTTTCAATGATTTTTCAGGAACCCATGACTTCGCTTAACCCGGTATTCACAGTAGGCAATCAGATAGCCGAGGTACTTCTGCTGCACAGGAACATGACAAAAAGGCAGGCAAGGGCAAGGACGGTGGAACTGATTAAGACCGTAGGCATACCCAGGGCAGAAGGGGTCTTTGATTCATATCCCCATGAATTGTCGGGAGGGATGAGACAGAGAATTATGATAGCCATGGCTCTGGCCTGCGAGCCTGAATTGTTGATCGCAGACGAGCCCACCACTGCACTGGATGTGACAATTCAGGCACAGATACTTGAACTGCTGAGGGAAATAAAAAATCAGTATGGGATGTCAATAATCCTGATAACCCATGACCTTGGGGTTATTGCTGAAATGGCGGACTATGTAATTGTAATGTATGCCGGGAAGGTTGTTGAAAGAGGCGGTGTAAAGGACGTTTTTATGAACCCGTCACATCCCTATACCTGTGGTTTGCTGAAATCAAAGCCACAATTGGATTTGGAAACAGAACATCTATATACCATTCCCGGTCAGGTGCCGGGATTGATTGAACTGCCTGATGCCTGCCATTTTTATGACAGGTGTGAAAAAAGGGGCAATAACTGCAAGAAGGGTTATCCTGAGGAAAGCCTGATTGAGGGAAGCCATTTTGCAGCATGCATTAAAGCGGGGAGGCCCAAGGTTGAAAGAAAACCACTTTCAACCCTTTAAATTTATGTCCGCAGAGCGGACGGGGGGATAAAAAATGAGTGAGGCATTGCTTGAGGTCAAAAAGCTGAAAAAATATTTTCCAATAAAGGATGGTATTTTTCATAGGACCAGGGGCCATATAAAGGCTGTGGAGGAGGTCTCCTTTTCAATTGGCAGGGGAGAGACTCTAGGGCTTGTGGGTGAATCGGGCTGCGGGAAAAGTACCGTCGGCAGGACTATTCTCAGGCTGAATGAAAGTACAGGCGGTGAAGTGCGCTTTAAGGATGTGGATATTTTCAAACTCAAAAGGAGACAGCTTCGCAGTATTCGTCCCAAAATGCAGATGGTTTTTCAGGACCCGTACAATTCGTTGAATCCCAGACTGACTGTAGGCAGCATTATCGGCGAAGCACTGGTGGAACACGGCTTTGTCTCCAGGAGAGAGCTGAAGGACCGTGTTGTTGAAATAATGGAACAGTGTGGTTTGTCTGCAGTGCTCACTGACAGATATCCTCATGAATTTTCAGGAGGGCAGAGGCAGAGAATAGGCATAGCAAGAGCTCTTGCCATGAATCCGGAATTTATAGTATGTGACGAGCCTGTCTCGGCTCTGGACGTATCAATTCAAGCTCAGATTATAAATCTCCTGTGCCAGCTTCAGAGAAAATATGGCTTTTCTTATCTGTTCATATCACATGATCTGAGTGTAGTACGGCATATTTCCCAAAAGGTAGCCGTAATGTATATGGGGGTGATTGTGGAGATGGCTCAAAAGGCAGAGCTTTATGAGAAACCTCTGCATCCTTATACTCAGGCCCTGCTTTCAGCGGTTCCTGTTGTTGACCCTGGAAACAGGAGCAAACGGATAGTACTGAAGGGTGATATTCCAAACCCGGCAAATCCGCCATCAGGCTGCCGGTTTCATACCAGGTGCCCCCGGGCCTGCCAGGAGTGCTCCACCGAGGCCCCCGGACTGAAAACACTGGAAAACGGCCATCAGGTAGCCTGCCATTTTGCCGGGTAGAAAATATGTGCCCGGGTAAAAAATATGCTGCCGCCCGCTCTAAAGAATCCGGACTAACGCTTATGGAGCGGGCGGGAAAGAGTGAAGCATGAAGACATTTGGTCAAATGAGAAAAATGGATGGTGAGGAAGCAACGTTAACCACCGGTGATGTATTGGCATTGCTGATTGCTTTCTTTCAGGTGCTGGGGCCGTTTATAGCTGCCAGCCTTGCTGCGTTTTCCTTTGCAGCATGGTTTCTGTTAAGGTTCTGGGTTAACTAGTACTCTGCAGCACCTAAAAGTCACATATTCCCGGAGGTTAATTTTGGCAGGCTTACAGGGAAGAGCTGAACATGGAAAAGGGAGCTTACAGATATAAAACCTGTAAACTCCCTTTGGTGCCCAGAGCCGGAATCGAACCAGCGACACGGGGATTTTCAGTCCCCTGCTCTACCGACTGAGCTATCTGGGCAAGCGTCCTAATTACTGCTAAATATGGTGGGCCTTCAGACGAAAGCGTAACAAAAGATGCTGTTAGCATGTTTTGTAGCTTGAGAGTCACTGTTGGGATTGCCGCAGGCAATCCTTATCCCGGCGGGAGCCGGGAAAGGCCGAAACAAAATGTTTCATTTATTGCTAAGTATGGTGGGCCTTCAGGGACTCGAACCCCGGACCAACCGGTTATGAGCCGGTTGCTCTAACCAACTGAGCTAAAGGCCCTCGAAAAGGACGAACTTTAGTATAATAAAAAAACTAAATTAAGTCAATAGTAATCTTTGAAATATTTTATTAATAAAGTCTAATAAAGTCTACCTGTTAAATTTATTAAAATTATTTACTTTAAGAATAGCAATCTCCGCTAGGAAAGTCTTGAATAATTTGATAGAATTGAATTACAGAAGATTATGGAAAAGGGTTGATATATATATTCATGAGTATAATACAAAATTTGGAGTACTTGTCACAACTTGTAGCAGTAACCGGATATGAGAAGGCTGCGGCAGAAAAATGCGCCGAGCTTTTTAAAAGCTGGTGCGACCAGGTGAGGGTGGATAAGTTTTATAATGTTGTCTGCACAAGAAAAGGAGCCGGAAAGGCCCCCAGGAAGTTAATGATAACGGCGCATATAGACGAAATAGGTTTCCTTGTAAGTTCCATGGACGAAAAGGGCTTTGCAGGAATAACAAATGTAGGGGGAGTAGACAGCAAGATACTGCTGGCCCAGGAAGTAATAATCCATGGGAAACAGGACGTTCCCGGCATCATAGGAGCAACCCCTCCCCACCTTTTAAAGGCCGAGGATGCGGGCAAAGCTGTAAAACTAAGGGACATAAGAGTGGATACCGGGTATGACGGGGAGGAATTGAAAAAATATGTCTCGGTGGGAGATCCGGTATCACTTAAATCAAAATTCAATAAGATGAATGAGCAGAAAGTGAGCGGCAAATCCCTTGACAACAGGGCCAGTATTGCCTGTTTGCTTGAGGTGCTCAGACTGCTTAAGGCGGTCAGCCATGAAAACGATCTGATATTCATAGCGTCGGCTCAGGAGGAGACACATCTGACCGGAGTTATGACCGCAGCCTACCAGCTCCGGCCGGATGCCGCAATAGTCATAGATACCTGTCATGGTGATATTCCTGAGCTTCCCAAGGAGGTTTCATCAACTCCCGGCAAGGGGCCGGAAATATCCATTGGTCCCAATCTGCATCCAAAGCTGGTTGCAAAATTTTTCGAGCTTGGAAAAGAAAATGGAATTCCATATCAAAAAATGGTGGAAGCCGGAGATACCGGGACAGAGGCATGGGCTACCCAGGTAAGTGCAAACGGAATTCCCACGGCTCTTCTGTCCATTCCAATAAGGTATATGCATACTGCAATTGAAACGGTGAATGTTGAAGATATTAAACATACTGCAAGAATGGTATCGGAATTTGCAAAGCTGAGCAGCGAACAGTTGGGGGAATTACTATGCTTATAAAAGAATTGACGGATCTGAACGGAGTGTCGGGAAACGAAAATGAGGTAAGAGAATATATCATATCAAAAATTGAAGGCTTATGTGACTCCTATAAAGTAGATTCCATAGGAAATATAATTGCTTTTAAAAAAGGCGGCGGTTCAAAGCTGAAGGTAATGCTGTCGGCCCATATGGATGAGGTGGGTTTTATTGTTTCGGGACACAGCGATAAGGGCTTTATACGATTTAAAGCTGTGGGTGGAATAGATGACAGGATTTTACCGGGTAAGAAGGTTGTTGTGGGAAAAAAACGGCTGAGCGGGGTTATAGGCGCAAAGCCCATTCACCAGCAGGAGCGTGAAGAGAGAGAAAGAATAGCCAAAATCAGGAGTTTATATATTGATATTGGTGCTGATTCAAAGGAGGAGGCGGAAAAGCTGGCTCCGCTGGGAGAATTCATAGCCTTTGACAGTGATTTTCTTATGTTCGGCAAAGACTGCATAAAGGCTAAGGCACTGGATGACAGAGTAGGCTGTGCGGTGCTGATAGAAGCGTTGAAGCACAGCTATGATTTTGAATTGTATGCCTGCTTCACCGTACAGGAAGAAGTAGGACTCCGAGGAGCACAGGTTGCTGCCTATAATGTAATGCCGGATATTGCATTGGTAATTGAGGGCACCACCTGCGCCGATGTTCCGGAGGTTGACAAACATGAGTATTCCACTGTTCTCGGCAACGGTGCGGCACTTACAATAATGGACAGAACCTGCTATTGTGACAGGGAGCTGGTTCAGTATCTGTATGATGTTGCCGTCAACAACGGTATAAAAGTACAGTATAAGCAGACCACCACAGGCGGAAACGATGCGGGACAGATTCAAAGAACCGGCAGCGGGGTTAAAACGGCAGCCATATCTGTTCCCTGCAGGTATATTCATTCACCTGTTTCGGTTATGTCGGGAAGAGATTATGAAGCCGTGGAAAGGCTTACAATTGCTGCCTTATATCAGATTAGCAGAGACAGGGCCTTTCAGGGCGGCCGGTAACGGCAAAAGGCGTTAGCATGCATTGAGAGCAGGAGTTAGAAATAGTACAGTTTAGAATTGGTATAGGCCGGGAGGATTATTATGCAGGATACATTGAAGCTGGTTACGCAGGTATTTGGAGTTTCGGGCAACGAAGAGGATATACGTGAAGTTATTTATAACGAGATAAAAAAGTATGTTGATGAGACCAGGGTGGATGCCATGGGCAATCTCATAGCAATAAAAAAAGGCAGTAAGAAAAAAATCATGCTTGCCGCTCACATGGACGAAATTGGAGTTATAGCGACCTTTATTGATGATGACGGTTTTATAAGGTTTTCCAATGTAGGAGGTGTATCTCCGTTTACCTCCCTGGGGCAGAGAGTCAGGTTCAGAAACGGTATTACAGGAACCATAAGTGCGGAAGAGAAGCTTGAAGACTTCAAAGGCCTTAAGCTGGGAAAGCTTTTTATAGATATTGGCTGCAAAAGCAGGGCTGAGGCTGAAAAGTTGGTCAAGGTCGGGGATACTGCCAATTTTGTAGGAGACTTTTTTGTACAGGGGAGCAGCGCCGTTTCCAAGGCTATGGATGACAGAAGCGGCTGTGCGGTTCTTATAGAGCTGATTAAGAATATGCCCAAAACGGAAAATGAGATATATTTTGTCTTTACCACACAGGAGGAGGTTGGACTGCGAGGTGCGAAAACAGCTGCATTCGGCATAATGCCTGATTGTGCCATAGCTATAGATGTCACGCTGACCGGAGATACTCCCGAGTGCGGAAAGCGGGAGGTTAAGCTTGGGGGCGGGCCTGCAATCAAGGTCAAGGATAATGCCTATATCGCTCATCCAGCCATCCGCAGATACCTTGAGGAGCTGGCCGGAGAAAACGGCATTCCCTATACCCTTGAACTGCTGGACAGAGGCGGCAGTGATCCTGGTGCTATTCAGACCACAGGAGTTGGAGTTCCCTGCGGAGGAATTTCCATTCCGTGCAGAGCTGTACATTCTCCTTCTGAAATGGTGAGTCTTGAGGATTTGGATTACTGCGTAAAACTTACAGCTCTGTTTATAAAAAATTACAAGGGTTAAGGTCTCTGTATAAAATGACTAAGTTTAATATATCGGAAATAAAACCAAGGAGAAGTCCAGCTTTGGTCCTACTGGCCTTAACTGCGGTTTTATGGAGCCTGGGAGGTCTGCTGATAAAGCTGGTGGACTGGAATCCTGTTGCAATAGCGGGAACCAGGAGCCTTATTGCTGCGGCATTGATACTGTTCTTTATCAAAAAGCCCGATTTCAGGTTCACATTTTTAAAATTCGCTGCATCCTTTGTTTATGCAGCAACAGTAATTACATTTGTTGCTGCCACAAAACTTACTACTGCAGCTAATGCAATTGTTCTTCAGTACACTGCGCCAATATATGTTGCCATTCTGGGGGCAGTATTTCTTAGGGAGAAGGTAAGATGGTATGATATAATAACAATAGCGGCAGTTTTCGGTGGAATGCTGCTGTTTTTTATTGACAAACTGTCAGCGGGAGGAATGCTTGGAAATATTCTGGGTATTATAAGCGGAGTCTTTTTTGCACTGGTGGCATTATTGCTTAAGCTTCAAAAAGATGACTCCCCGCTGGACAGGATTTTCTGGGGCAACGTAATGACAGCGCTTATAGCGCTTCCCTTTATGTTCCAATCGGTGCCGGATGCAAAGAGTCTGGCGGGAATTGGACTTCTGGGGATTTTCCAGTTGGGCTTTTCTTATATATTATTTTCTGTTGCTATAAAAAATGTATCTGCATTGGAAGCGGTTTTGATTCCTGTCATCGAGCCTGTTTTGAATCCCATATGGGTGGCTCTGGTGGTCCATGAGGTACCAGGCTTTTATTCCATCTTGGGAGGCAGCCTTGTTTTGACCATAATAACGGCAAGATGTGTCTATGCATATTATTTGTCGAGGACGGGAGAACCTGACCGAAATAAGAAGGATATTGCAGCATGAGGATAGAATAAATTGTTATGCAGAATATTAATTGAAATGGGGTGCTGTTATGAACATTACTTTTCTTGGAGCTGCAAAAACAGTAACTGGTTCCTGCTATCTGATAGAAACCAGGGATACGAAATTTCTGGTGGATTGCGGAATGTTTCAAGGCCGGGCAAACGAGGTGATATTAAACGCAGAGCCGTTCTCGGTTAATCCGGCGGAACTGGACTTTATGCTTCTTACTCATGCCCATATTGACCACAGCGGCAGGATTCCTAAACTTTATATGGATGGTTTCAAGGGTACGATTTATGCCACGAAACCTACTGTTCAGCTTTGCGGTATAATGCTGCCAGACAGTGGACATATACAGGAGACGGAAACCGAGTGGATTAACAGGAAAAGGCAGAGAGCGGGGAAAGCGCCGGTGAAGCCTCTGTACACAGTAAAGGAGGCCACCGACTGCCTTGGGCTTTTCAAGGGAGTGGCCTATGGAGAAGCCTTCAGTGTAACTGAAGACATCAGGATACGCTTTAATGATGCAGGACACATTCTGGGGTCTGCCATTGTTGAAATATGGGTCAGGGAAAACGGTAAGGACACAAAGATAGTTTTCAGCGGTGACCTAGGAAACAAAGGAATACCTATTTTGAGAGATCCGGTTGTCATATCTGATGCAGACTATCTGGTAATCGAATCAACTTACGGAAACAGGCTTCACAAATTGAAAAAGGAAACGGATAAGCTTGAAAGATTTATCAGCATCATTACCGAAACCATTGAAAAAGGCGGCAATGTTATAATTCCATCCTTTGCAGTCGGCAGAACCCAGGAGATAATATATGACCTTAACAAATATATGGATGTCTTCGGGGATGAGGTAAAGAAAATATTTAACATTCCGGTTTATGTTGACAGTCCTCTGGCAACATCTGCAACCCAGATATTCAGAGAGAATCTGGAGTGCTTTGATGAAGAGGCCAAGGAATATATTGCCAATGGAGACAATCCCCTTGATTTTCCCACGCTTAAGTTTACACAGTCTCCTGAGGAGTCCAGAAAACTCAACGAAAAAACAGAAAGCACCATAATAATATCTGCCAGCGGTATGTGTGATGCGGGCAGAATCAAGCACCATTTGAAGCACAATCTCTGGAGAAAGGAGTCTACCATACTGTTTGTAGGTTATCAGGCTGAGGGGACTCTTGGAAGAAGGATATTGGATGGGGCTGAAAAAGTTAAGCTCTTTGGTGAGGAAATATCTGTAAATGCCAGAATAGAAGCCATAGACGGCTTCTCGGGCCACGCTGACAGGGCAGGCTTGCTTTCCTGGGTGAAAGGCTTCTCCAAAAAACCTAAAAAGGTGTTCATAGTTCACGGCGAGCTTGAGGTGATGAATGAGTTTGCCCAGACACTGACAGACGAATTCGGACTTAAATGTATTATTCCTACCAGAGGAGACAGCTTTGTAGTGACGGCTGACAGCGTATATGAAAACCTTCCTGACGCACAGGTGCAAAGAAGATTCAGAAGGCTTGGGGTTGTGGAGATGCTGGAAACTTTAAGGGAAGAATTTGAGGAATTGGCTGAAATTCTCAAGGGAGATTTGAAGCAGGAAAAGTCCGATGTTGAGATAGATGAAGTTGTGGCGAAGTTGAAACTGGTTGAAAAATCCATAGTAGAAGCGCTGAAATAAAAATATTTTTAAAATAATTATTAAAGCCATGACAAAAAACTATAAATTATAAACAAAAAGCGACGAGTGTTCTCGTTGCTTTTTGTTTATGTTTACACCTTTTAAGCCCTTGATTTTAAGGATTTTAGAAATATTGAAAATAAGTAAGGAAATCAAACCATTTCATACAAAACATGAAGTATAACAGTATAATTAACGAAAACTAATGTTTATTTAACAATTTGAGGGAATTGCATAATTGACATTTATTTTGAAAGTTTGTATAACTGATAGGGATGTAAAAAACAGTAAGGGGAAATACACGGGATATTAATAACGATGCAGAAAGAAAATATGACATTGCAGATTCCGACTTTTTGGAGGACTGGAAGGTTGAAAGAAAACTGCTTTCAACACTTGAATATATGTTCGCAGAGCGGACAGGGGGATAAAATATGAATATCTTGAGATTAAAGAAAAGAGTATCTTTTTCTTTAATTGCGTTAATGCTGTGCTGTACATTGTTTTACTTTGCAAATAATTACTTTGATATAAACGGCTACATAAATGAACAATATAAGACCATAAAAGAAAAAGAAATGAAATATGCATATGGAGTAAGCGATTCCGCCGGTGACAAATTCTCAGAAAGTTCAGACAGCGTGATTAAGTTCAATAATTTCCAGGTGAGCTACGGCAAGGGACTTGGACAAAAGATAACAATACATAATCAGCAGGATTACATGTTTTTGGAGGATGCCGAGACTCTGGGCCCGGACACAGGGCTTGAGGAAATCGTAGAGGAAGCGGAAAAATACAAGAGTGTTTTTGAGAAGCTTAATTACCGTATAAATGAAGATTCCTGCAGGGACAAGAAGCTTGGAATCTATTATGTTTTCAATTTTGACTACACCATCAATGCTCTCAGGGAGCTGGATAATTCCATCAGCAGGATTTCGGCTGCCCAGAAAGTACCGGAGGCATTACTAACTGCAGTACTGTTCAGAGAAATGATGTTTCTTGGACAGGAGGACTTATTGGACGGCCTGCCTTTTATTGGCGGAAAATCCATGGGCATATGTCAGATAGGAATTGAAAATGTTCGACATAATGAACAGATAGTGCATGGGAGCGAGTCCCTGATATTGAGTGAATCGGATGAACAGATAAAAACCATGCTTCAGAACCCCAAACATGCAGTATATTTTTGTGCGGTACAGCTCAGGGCAAGAGCCATAACGCTGACGGGGAACGGGGCTGTAGACCTTAATGATTTAAACAGGGAACAGCTGTTGAAGGTACTTGAAAATTATAACCTGTCCAGGATACCCGTTAATATTGGCCCTGTTAAAACCAAGGGCAGGTATGCACAGGAGACCTATGCCTACTATGAGCTGTTCAAGGAATATTACAAGCTGCAGCAGGATAAATAAAATATTTTGAATTAATGTGTTAATAGAGGGTAAAGTGTAATGAACTAAATTACACTTTATTTTTATTTCAGGATGTATTAAAATATTTCCTGTAGAGTAAAAATTAATCAACTATTGTCAAAATATTTGATTAAAAGTAGAATGGTTTATTTTAATTTTTTGGAGGACGGTTAAAATGGTAGGGTCATTTTTGTTAACACTATTGCCAATATTGGTAATAGTCTGTATGCTTGTCATTTTTAAAAAGTCGGCGGACATCAGCGGTATTGTCGGCTGGCTATGCGTATCTGCAGTTGCTTTCTTTTTTTTCAACACTTCGTTTGAAGTTATCCTAAGATCGACAATATCAGGAATAATAAGATCTTTTCCGGTTTCTCTTATAGTTCTCACCTCGCTTTTTATGATGGCCTATATGGAAAAAACCGGTGCGCTCAAGAGAATTATCATTTTTATTAAAACAATATCCAGCCATAACAAAGCAGTACAGATCATGATGATAAATATTGGCTTCGGGACCTTGATGGTTGCGGTGGGAGCTACTCCTGTCTCATTGCTGCCACCCATACTTCTGGCTATGGGTTATTCAACCTACGTAGCCATAGCGCTACCTTCCATAGGTTATGACGCACTTTGCACATATGCTTTGCTGGGTGCTCCCATTGTGGCCTTTGTTGATTTTGCCAACAGGTTTTTAGGCCCGGGAAATGAAATAACACCCTCACAGGCAGGAAGCATTTTTTACATGTTTCTGCCCATTGTTTCCACGCTGATAGGGTTCTGCATGCTTTACATAGTTGACAGGTGGAACGGCATAAAAAAAGGTTTTCTGCCCTGCATAGCAACTGGTGCGGTAATTGCAGTTGTTGCATATTTTACAAACAAGGTGGACAACCTGGTAACCTTGACAGGGGTACTCTGCGGTCTGGCTGTAATCATTGCCATGGCTCTTTATCTCAAGATTACCGGAAATAATGTAATAGACAGAAGCGCTCTCACTGAGGAGGAAAAGTCCTATGAGAAGCAATATCCCCTCTGGAAGGCCTTAAGCCCGTGGGTTATACTTATTGCTCTCATTCTTGCTCTTAATCTGCCAAAGCCCGTATATGACATTCTTTACAACCTGAAGCTTCCTATAAACGGTATTTCCGTAGATGGAAAGGGAATTGCAACCAGAGCCTTGTGGAATGCATATACCTGGATAGCCGTTGCAGTTGTACTGTCTATGCTTATAATAAGGCCAAAAGCAGTACAGGTTAAGGAAACCTTCAAGGTTTGGTGGAAGAGAGCCCCAAGGCCTGTGTTTTCTGCTGCCATATTCTTTGCCATAGGCGAAATAATGAACTATTCAAATTGGAGCCTGTCTGAGATGAAGTACCAGTCAGCAAGTATGATAAAGGTGCTGGCCGATGTGTCGGCGGATGCCTTCAGCGGTGCATATGGTTTTATAACCGGATTTATAGGCCTGTTTGGCGGATTTATTACCGGCAGCGAGGCCTCAACCATAGCAATGTTCGCAAATTATACCATGGAAACCGCAAAAAACCTGGAGTTGGGCCTGAACGGACTGATTATAGTAACTGCCGCCCTTGCCTTCGGCGGTGGTCTGGCCAGCGTAATTTCTCCTGCTAAGCTGCAGAATGCTGCTGCTTCCATAGACAAGCTGGGAGAAGAAAACAAGGTTATCAGAATAGCGTTTGTATTTGCACTGATACTTACCTTTATTACGTCAGCCTACGCCATGATGCTTCTGAAAATCGGCCTGGAGATATAGGTCCTCTTGAAAGCTGCCTGAGGGTGGGAAATACAGGAGGAATTACAGGGGCAGGTATATAGTGATTACAGGCCCATAAGGTTGAGGCACAGGTTGTAAAGCTTGTGCCTCTTGCTATAGGAAAGCACATGGGAGAAATATTTGTTTGGTTATTGCCAATAATAAGTTATAATAATAATGTTTTATAGGTAAAATATTCTTATTTGGAGGAAATCTTTCCATGAAGCAGGTGGAAATATATACAGATGGAGCATGCTCAGGAAATCCCGGTGCAGGAGGCTGGGGAGCTGTTCTTATATATGGAGGGCACAAAATAGAATTATCGGGTTTTGAGGGAGCTACTACAAATAACAAGATGGAATTGACCGCAGCCCTTGAAGCGCTTAAAAAGCTCAAGGAACCTTGCAGTGTCAATGTATACAGTGACAGCGCCTATCTTGTCAACGCCTTTAACCAGGGGTGGCTGGACAAATGGATAAAAGCCGGCTGGAAGAGGAACAAAAACGAAGAGGTAAAAAATGTTGAGCTTTGGAAGGAACTCATAAGGCTTTCGTCATACCACAGGGTACAATGGATAAAGGTAAAAGGGCATTCCGACAATGAAATGAACAACAGATGTGACAAGCTGGCCACTGATGAAATAAAAAAAGCTGCCGGAGGCATGTAAATAATAATTATATGGGGGAACAAGGTTGAAAGAAAACCACTTTCAACCCTTCGAATTTATGTCCGCATAGCGGACAGGGGGGATAAAATATGGAATACTCGGAAAAAACGCTAAAAACAGAGGATATTTATAAAGGAAATATCATTAAGGTACAAAACCTTACAGTAAGCCTTCCAAACGGAAAAGAGGCCACCAGGGATATTGTGCTTCATCCCGGAGCCTCAGTGGTAGTGCCGGTAAATGAAAATGGCGAAATATATATGGTCAGACAGTTCAGAAAGCCCCTTGATTTTACCACACTTGAGCTGCCGGCGGGAAAGCTGGACTCTCCCGGAGAAGATCCGAAAATATGTGCAGAAAGAGAATTGATTGAGGAAACCGGACTCAGAGCCCAAAGTATGGAACATCTCATAAGCATTCATACAACCCCGGGCTTCTGCAATGAGGTTATCCATATGTATATGGCAACAGGCCTGACTCAGGGAGAGCCCTGTACTGACGAGGATGAATTCCTGGATGTAGATAAGATACATGTTTCCCAGCTTGTAGATATGATTCTTGAACACAAGATAACCGATGCCAAGACCATAATAGGTGTTCTTCTGGCAGAAAGAAAAATAAAAGCTTCCAAGTTATAGTAATATCTTATGTTTATCCGGCATATATTTTATTGTCGCAAGATTTTCATACACAATAAGATAAAGGCCGGAGGATACAGTATGTTAAAAAAAACGGGCAATGTTGTTAAGGAGCATCTGAAAAACAATAGATTTTTATACCTGAGCCTGTTTCTGTTTTATATCATTGGCATTTGCCTTGGGGCAGCATCAGTAAATGACCTTGATTTTCAGCAGAAAGGGGAAATGGTGACCTTTTTCAACGGGTTCGTAAAGTTGCTGGATACAAACGATTTTAACAAGCTGGATTTGCTTAAGATCACACTGCTGGATAATATTAAGCTGATACTGCTGTTCTGGGTGCTGGGATTTACTGTGGCGGGATTTCCTGTGTATTATGCAGTTCTTGGAATGAGGGGCTTCAGTACGGGCTTTGGCTCGGGTATCATAATGGGGATGCTGGGGACAAAAGGTATCTTGATATCTACAATTTGTTTTGTACCCAAGGAGGTAATTTTGGTTCCATGCCTTGTGGCTCTGGGGGTGAATGGCATGAAGCTGTCAGGTGCAGTTTTCAGGACCTGGCTGAAAAGAACCGGCTCCGGTTATGAGGAAATCAAGCAAAAAATCCGTCCGTATAACTTTGCTGCAGCATTTTTTTCATTTTTTATACTGCTGGCAACTTTTATTGAAACTTTTATAACCTCCGGAGCATTGAATTTGATAAAATTTTGAAGGATAATTTGGTAATTTCAACAATTATTTGGAATAATTATGTTAAATATAGATAAAAATACAAAATGTTCTTTAAATATAGAAATATTTGTTATAGAATATAGGATAAAGATTAAGTCTGATTTTATGAGAACTGGAAAATAAGTGCTTAACTAAAAAAAAAGGAGTCGTTTTTGATGGAAGTTCAGGTTGAAAATTTTATCAATTTTCTTGAAAGGGATAAGCGATTGTCTCTTAATACTCTTCAATCTTATAAGAGGGATATTGAACAGTACACTACATATCTGAAAGAGATCAATGCCAACAATATAGCTGCTACCAACAAAACAACCGTTATAGCATATCTTTTGCATTTACAAAAGAAAGGAAGGGCTACCTCTACCATTTCAAGAAATCTGGCTTCAATACGATCTTTTTATCAATTTTTGCATAAGAACAAGATTATAGAACTTGACCCTACTTCAGAGCTTGAATCACCAAAGGTGGAAAAAAAGCTTCCTCAGATTCTCTCCACCCAGGAGGTTGAATTGCTGCTGGATCAGCCAAAGTGTCTTGATTTAAAAGGTATCAGAGACAAGGCCATGCTTGAACTGCTATATGCCACAGGAATAAGGGTATCAGAATTGATTTCGTTGAATCTGGCTGATATTAACCTTGAACTCGGGTTCATCAAGTGCAATAAGGGTACCCGTGAGAGAAGCATTCCCATAGGTTCAATATCGGTGGCCGCCGTACACGAATATCTTTTGAAATCCAGAAATTTTTTGATTCAGGATATAAATGAAGAGGCACTGTTTGTTAATGTTAACGGCAAAAGGCTGACCAGACAAGGTTTTTGGAAGATAATCAAACATTACAAGAACCAGGCTAATATAAACAAGGATATAACCCCTCATACTCTGAGACATTCATTTGCCGCACATCTTTTGGAAAACGGAGCTGATTTAAGGTCAATACAGGAAATGCTTGGTCATTCAGACATTTCTTCTACACAGATATATGCCCAAATTGCAAAAAACAAGATAAAGGAAATTTACAAGAAAACTCATCCCAGAGCGTAGTGAAGATAATACAAACATTTTAAAGGACACATTTTGTTGTTATTGGCTTAAAAATCACAACATATGTGTCCTTTAATATTTATAACCTCGTTGGTTTGACAAAGGCAGGGGTTGGAAGTATCATTAATTCAATTGTTATTTTCATAAGTCTGCTTATTTTATTTCATATGTTGGAAATAATACTGCTGGCAGGCTTCTGCCTGAGTGAGTTTTTGGCTTTTGTAGAATTATATATATACTTGTACCATGATAATATATCAAGCTGCGGAGGTATTACTATGAGGATGTATGATATTATTGAGAAAAAAAGAGACGGTTTTGAGCTAACCTCAGAGGAGATAGATTATTTTATAGCAGGCTACTGCGACGGCAGTATTCCGGACTATCAGGCCTCCGCACTGCTTATGGCCATATTTTTAAAGGGCATGACTGAAAGCGAGACTGCCTTGTTGACCCATTCCATGGCTCATTCAGGTGATATGATAGATTTGTCTGAGATTCACGGCATCAAGGTGGATAAGCACAGTACAGGCGGCGTAGGAGACAAGACTACGCTGGTGCTGGGACCAATCGTAGCAGCCTGCGGAATACCAGTTGCGAAAATGTCAGGCCGGGGACTGGGACATACCGGCGGAACCATAGATAAGCTCGAAGCTATACCTGGCTTCAATACTTCCATTTCCCGGGAGAGCTTTATCAGAAATGTTAAGGAAATCGGAATTGCCATTGCAGGGCAAACCGGAAACCTTGCGCCTGCCGACAAAAAGATATACGCCTTGAGAGATGTAACGGCTACTGTCAATAACATATCTCTCATAGCCAGCAGCATCATGAGCAAAAAACTGGCATCAGGTGCACAACGCATAGTTCTGGACGTAAAAACAGGCAGCGGTGCCTTCATGAAGAACCTCGAGGAATCAGTAAAGCTTGCACAGGCCATGGTGAAGATTGGGGAGAATACCGGCAGACACACCGTGGCTGTGGTTACCGACATGGATATACCTCTGGGAAGGGCGGTGGGGAACTCTCTGGAAATAATCGAAGCAATTGACACTCTTAAAAATAGAGGCCCCGGGGACCTGGCTCAGGTCTCCTTTGAACTTGCTGCAAGAATGCTGGAATTGGGCGGGAAGGGAAGCTTTGAGCACTGCAGCGGTTTGGTCCGTAATGCAGTTGAAAGCGGAGAAGCCCTTAAAAAATTGGCAGTTCTTATTGAAAAGCAGGGAGGAAACAGCGCCGTCATTAAGGATTATTCATTGTTTCCACAGGCAAAGTTTCGTTATGAGTACAAGGCTGAGGCCCAAGGCCACATATGCAGCATGAAAACCGATACAATTGGCGTGGCATCTCTTGTGCTGGGGGCGGGCAGAGAAACCAAGGAGAGCTCAATAGATTATGCTGCAGGCATATACTTCCATAAAAAGACAGGTGAAAAGGTGGAAAAG
Organism: Bacillota bacterium; assembly: GCA_023400235.1. Lineage (GTDB taxonomy): Bacteria > Bacillota > Clostridia > Acetivibrionales > DSM-1351 > Ruminiclostridium. Next base: position 121,327 of record JAEXFI010000012.1, on the reverse strand, counting down.
GGAGAAGTTATAGCAACTCTTTACACCAATCGGGAGGATAAGGTGCCCGAAGCCTGCAGGCTTTTGAAGCAGGCCCTGGGATTAAGTGCTGCAAGACCTGCAGAAAAACCCCTTATAATGGCTTATATAGACTCGGAAGGAGTAAGCATCAGATAGTATCTGAAAATCAGCTCACAAGTGAAAAGGCAGCTTTCCATAATTGGTGAAAATATTTTACCCATTTACAGAATATACCTAAAACCTTCTGCATAACAATTAACTAGGACAGATATACCGTTATGAATAGTTAATAATTGGAGGGACCTCAGTGAGAAGAAAGTCTATCGTAGGATACATATTATCAATATCCATATTACTTCTGCCGGCTGCGGTATTTGCTGATGCGGATGAAGCTGCTGTTGAAGCATCTGCAAAATATGACGAGGTTGCTGTAAGCAAACTTATTTCCAAAACAAATGTATTGGACCTTAGAGCGAAATCCGCCGTTTTAATGGATGCTGCTTCCGGAAAAATCCTCAACGAAAAGAACAGCCACGAGAAACTGGCTATTGCCAGCGTAACAAAGGTCATGTCAATGCTTTTGGTTATGGAAGCCATAGATTCCGGACGGCTTTCCTTTGAAGATAAAGTTAGTGTATCGGATTATGCAGCAGGCATGGGGGGCTCACAGGCTTACCTGGAGGCGGGAGAGGAATTTGCTGTATCTGAGATGATGAAGGCTCTTGCAATACACTCCTCCAACGATGTTACCGTTGCTCTGGCAGAAAAGATCAGCGGCAGTGAGGAGGCCTTTGTGGCGGACATGAACAGAAAAGCTGAAGAATTGGGTATGAAGGATACCAGGTTTTTGGACTGTACCGGACTCAATGATGAAGGCTACAGCTCTGCCAGCGATGTTGCCATTATGTCAAGAGAACTGGTCACAAAGCACCCCAGGGTCCTGAAATTCACCGGCACCTGGCAGGATACCTTCAGAAACGGTACCTTCAGACTTGACAATACCAACAAGCTTATAAGATTTTATGCCGATACGGACGGCTTGAAGACAGGGTTTACCAACAAAGCCGGCTTCAATCTTTCAGCTACAACAAAAAGAAACAATTTAAGGCTCATATCTGTAGTGCTGGGTGAGCCTGATTCAAACACCAGATTTGCCGAAGCCCGAAAGCTTCTGGATTACGGCTTTGCTAACTATGAAATGGTCAGTCTGGATAAAAAAGGCCAGCTTGTGGGGAATATTAATGTTAAAAAAGGCACAAGGCTTCAGGTGACGGCAGCATATGGAAGTGACACCAGTGTGCTGCTTGCAAAAGGGGAAAAAGGTAAAATAGAAAAGGAAGTCAAGCTGGTAGAGGAACTTACCGCCCCAATCCTTAAAGATCAGAAGGTGGGGGAAATAGTGTACAAAATAGACAGTGTGGAGGTTGGACGCTACGACCTTGTGGCCAATGAGGCCATTGTCAGGGTATCCTTTACAAGACTCTTTGCAAAGCTGTTCGTCAGGTGGTTCAGCGTGGGGAGAGCCTGAGGGCTCTCCGTTATCCCATTATTAAGTTAAGCATGTTTATGAAGACAAAGTTCACAATGGGTGAGAGAATCCTTGCCAAAATACCGCTGACCGCCAGTAAAATGAAAATAAACATTCCGTACTGTTCCAGTAGGTTAAAGAAACGGTAGCGCCAGGTGTTAAAAATATTTGAAATCACATGGTAGCCGTCAAACATGGGAAAGGGAATCATGTTTAAAACAAACAGGACAATATTTATGTTGGCGGTATATAATAATACCATCCGTATATTCGACCACAAGTCCTGATTGCTTTGAAAGGCGCCGGTTAAAATAAAAATTTTAAAAATAAACATAAATACTACAGCAATTAAAAAATTAGTAAAAGGCCCGGCCACAGAGACGAGAATATCGTCCCGCCTGGGCTTTTTGTAATAGCTGGGGTTTGTAATGACAGGCTTGGCCCACCCAAACCCGGCTATGAGCATAACTATAAAGCCAATTATGTCAATATGGGCTCTGGGGTCCAGGGTTATCCTGCCCTGTGATCTGGGAGTAGGGTCACCCAGCAGATCGGACGTCTTGGCATGGGCAAATTCATGAAAAACGAAGCCCAGCAGCAAGCCTGGAAGTGTCATCAACATCTCTATGGGATCAAAACTAAACATAAAAAACCTCCGTAACATAAAGCGGGAAATAAATACAAATTGACACCAAACATGAGATTTCAGGCGTCTGATATATTATTTTACGTTATGTGGGGAAAAAAGTCTACCTGGCTGATTATTATTGTAATTATTGCCCTATTTGTGATAATATAAATTGGTTGAGAAAATACAAGTCATTATAAGTTGGCAGCGTGTTTACACGCATATGGAGATTTGATGGAAAGCGCTCTTACAAAAGCATGCACCTTAAAACTGGACAACTTCGAAGGTCCCTTTGATTTGCTGTTTCACCTGTTTGAAAAAAATCAGGTGGACATTTATGATATTCCTATAAATGCCATTACAGACCAGTATCTGGATTATCTTTATGCCATGCAGCAGCTTGACCTGGAGGTTGCCAGCGAGTTTCTGGTCATGGCGTCAACACTTCTTCATATCAAGTCAAAGATGCTGCTGCCGGAGAAGAAGGAGCAAAAGGAAGAAGAGCTTGACCCCAGAGAAGAACTGGTGAGAAGGCTTATAGAATACAAACGGTACAAGGAGTTTACCCTGGAGCTGAAGGATTTTGAGAAAAAGTGGGACACTGTTGTATTCAGACTTCCTGAGATTATTGATTTGCCGGTCAGGGAGGAGGTTCTTGAAATTGATCCTCAGGTTTTGAGACGGCAGTACCTGGCCATTCTTGACAGGAACCGGAAGAAGATAAATACCGGTGCAAAAAATATTACCAAGCTTATAGAGCATGAAAAGGTATCTCTAAGGAGCAAAATGAGAGATGTTATAAAACAACTGCTAAGCAAGATGTCTTTCAGGTTCTCGGATTTATTCTCCATGAAGACCAAATCCAAAACAGAGGTTGTAACAGGCTTTATGGCCATTCTTGAACTTGCAAAGATGAAAAAGGTAAAGATTGTACAAAAGCAACAGTTTTCGGACATACACGTTGTTGGGAATTCGGAGCTTGGCAGTGAAGAGGACAACTATGATTTATACAATGATATTGATGTTAATGTGAGGGAGTTTTAAATGGAAATAAGTACAATTGAAAGCATTATTGAAAGTTTGATTTTTTCATATGGAGACGCTTTGTCTCTGGACAAAATATGTGAAATAATAGAGTTGGATAAAAAAACTGCTAAAAATTTAATGAAAAACTTTATGGATAAATATAATAGTGAAAATAAAGGTATAATTATCCGTGAAATAAACGACAAATATCAAATGTGCTCAAATCCACAGTATTATGATTATGTAACAAAGCTTTATCAAATAAGGCAGAAGCAGGCGCTTTCACAGGCCGCCTACGAAGTTCTGGCCATTATCGCCTATAACCAGCCCATAACTAAAGCTAAAATCGAGCAGATAAGGGGAGTTAATTCTGACAGTGCGGTAACCAGACTGCTGGAGCGAAATCTTGTTAAAGAGGCAGGAAAGCTGGATGTTCCAGGGAGGCCAAGACTTTTTGAAACTACCGACGAGTTTCTGCGATGTTTTGGGTTCAAATCCATCAGAGATTTGCCAATGCTGGATATACAGGATTTGAATGAGCTTAACCTGGATGACCTTGTTGAAGAAAATATTTGAACCGTAATACTTACTGGGTCCTTAAAAATTAATAAAGTTGATTTAAATTCCAAATATATGTCAAAAATAACCAGGAGGTGGTATGTCTCTTGGTTATTTTTATTATTACAGGAATTTTTTTATCAGTCATTTTATTCATATTTTTTGCCAAGTTAACCGTAGGCTTTATTTTTAAAATGGATAAGCTGGCTTGTTCAGCCTATGTCATTATCTATGTGCTGGGAAAAATTCCGGCAAAAAAAATAACCATATATCCTGCAAATAAGGAAAACAAGACAAAAAAGAAAAAAACCAAGCCCAAGAAGGTCAGGGGAAAGGTGGATATAAATCAGCTCAGACAGAGTCTGTGGATTCTGGTCAAGCTGTTCTACAGAAGCTTGCTGTTAAGGAGATTCAAGCTCAATATCAGGGCCGGAACTGGAGATGCCTGCCAGACTGCACTTTTACACGGATTGTTGTGGAATTTAACAAGCTTCATACCAGGATGGCTCTTCAACCATTTTTCCGTCAAGGAAAAAGAAATCAGTATTGAAGCGGACTTCGGGGAAAAAGTATGGAAAGTGGATTTTGATTGCATATTTAGCCTAAAAATTGTAAATATTATATCCATAGTCAAAGAAATAATAAAAATTTACTTAAAAAATAGAAAAGGCGGTGATGCTGGTGTCAGATCATCCAATAGAAGGTCTAATGACTACAGCCATGCAAAGTATTAAGGAAATGGTGGATGTTAACACTATAGTGGGAGATGCTGTTCAGGCTCCGGACGGAACAGTAATAATACCCATATCCAAAGTAAGCTTTGGATTTGCAGCAGGTGGAGGTGATTATTCCGCAGAAGGTGGAACGTCCGAGGAGGGTGTAAGAAAACTCCCGTTTGCCGGCGGAAGCGGTGCCGGAGTGTCAATTAATCCCGTAGCTTTTATGGTCTGCGGTCAAAACCACATAAAACTGCTTCCTGTCAATGTAAATTCCTCAGTAGAAAAAATACTGGACATGGTTCCAGACCTGATTGAAAAGGCTAACGAAGTTCTGAAGGAAAAGATGTCCAAAAGGGATGAAAGCAACAGAAAAAAGGAACACAACTCGAGTATTGACGGCTGAGCTTGGTTTTAACATGCTTAAAGACTTCAGGCTGCAATGCTGAAATAAGAATGCTGAAATCAGTGGCTCATAATGGGATAATTGTTCTAAACTGACAGAAGCAGGCTTTGGTAATTTTATACTATACTGCTCATTACCAGAGAGGAATAACCCGCTATGGGCCAGTGTTTTTTACAGACCACTGGTTTTATTATCTTGACGCTGTGGTTTCCTGGTTATAAAATAATTCATGTTGAAATGTATACAAAGTCAATTACTATCGGCTTAAAAGCCGTAGTAATTGACTTTACAAATGACTTACAGGACAGAGGTACAATGGCGGACATGAGATTGCAAAAATATTTGGCCCACAGGGGAATTGCCTCCAGAAGGGCATCGGAGGAGTTAATCAGACAGGGTAGAGTGTCTGTTAACGGTGAAACTGTAACCTGCATGGGTGTTACTGTGGGAGAGGCTGACACAGTTTCGCTGGATGGGAAAATCATTTCAGGTGGTGAAGAAAAGGAGAAGCTGTATATAGCTCTGCACAAGCCTGTGGGATACGTATCCACAGCCAGGGATCAATTTGGCAGGCCTACGGTTATTGAGCTTGTAAGTGGCGTGAATAGCCGGATATATCCAGTGGGACGGTTGGATTACGACACTTCCGGTCTATTGCTTCTGTCAAATGACGGAGAATTTACATATCGGCTGACCCATCCAAAGCATGAAATAGAAAAGGTATACCAGGCATTGGTTTCAGGTATCCCCACCGATGCTGAAAGGGAGAAGTTTGAAAAAGGTCTGTCCATAGAAGACTACGTTACGTCACCTGCAAAACTTGATATTCTGTCTTCCCAAGGGGAAAATGCAGTTGTTCTGATAACCATACACGAAGGTAAAAACCGACAGGTAAGAAAAATGTGTGAAGCTATAGGTCACAAGGTACTATCCCTGAAACGGATTTCCATTGGACCCATAGCTCTGGGGGAACTGCCGGAAGGAAAGTGGAGAAGGCTCACGGTCGCTGAAGTGGAAAGTCTCCATTAATAACTGTTGTAAGTATATAATGCCATAATGACAAAAACCAGCATGAATGCTACATATAGCAGTGAAATAACAATTGCGATTATGGCAAAGATTCCATATATCTTGAAATACTTATTTAAATAGGTAAAGAAATTATTCAAGGTGAACTGATTGTTGAATTGTCTGTATTCCTTGAGGTTCTTTGAGGCGTTTGTAAGACCGATGCCTGCAAAAATCATTGGAATTCCAATGGCGGCAGTGAGGATTCCTATACAGGTAATGGCACCTACTACAATGGTATAGATACCGAGAAATTTCATCCAGCCCGTCAGGCTGTCAAGTACTGAAGGCATAAAAAAGTTCTGATTATAGTTAGGGTTATAATTGTAATTGACATTATTGCTGTTGTTGACCAAGCCGGGATCATTGTGATGAAAATTTTCAGCGGGAATACCTGGTGCCGGATTTGGTGCATCTGTTTGCTGATCCATTCTAATCTCTCCTTAAAAATGAAATTGTACCTGCTTTTAAATTATGCTGCGGAATGCTTTGATTATATCATAGGCTTTTTTTTGCCGCAATGAATTGACGAATGTAAATAAAAAAAAGCGCCATGGAGCTTTTTTCACTTCATGGCATCATATGTATAGCAGGATAGTCCCTAAATTCTTTTGTGTATTGATAAAACCAGGTAATGTATATTTATCTGTTTGAATATGCGTTGGTTGGATCATAGCCAAGCCAGATTTCCTGACTGTTTGTAAGTCCGTCCCTGTCATAATCTTCATTGAAGTCGGTCACTCCGTTGTTGTCGGTATCAATTCTTGTGGGGTCATAGGACATTTTGAACTCAAGCAGATTTTTCAAGCCGTCGCCGTCGTAGTCTTCATTTGAATCAAGGACGCCGTTTGAATTTGTATCTGCCTTTTGAGGGTCATAGCCCAGAAGTATTTCCTGTGCGTTTGTCAGCCCGTCATTGTCAGAATCCAGCTTGCCGTCATTGACAGGAGTGCCGGAATGATAATTTTTCGGGTCTGTTCCAGCCCGTATTTCAGCGATATTGGATATTCCGTCTTTGTCCAGGTCCTCATCGCAGTCCTTTATGCCGTTCCCGTCAGTGTCAGCCTTGGCAGGGTCGTAGCCCAGGGCATACTCCAGAGAATTTTTGAGATAGTCCCCATCCAGGTCTTCATCTCCATCTTTTACGCCGTTTGAGTTTGAATCCGCCTTTGTGGGGTCATAGCCCAGCTTGAATTCCTGGACATTTGTCAAACCGTCATTGTCAAGGTCCTTGTCACCATCTTTAACTTTGCCGGGATTGTTGGGGGGAGGGGGTGGTGGATTTGAATTGTTGGATTTCTTTGGGTCGGTGCCGTTTTTGAATTCCTGGGAATTGGAGACTCCGTCCTTGTCAAAATCCTCGTCGCCGTCCTTTATACCGTCCCTGTCCGTATCGGGATTCTTTACATTGTAGCCCAGACTGAATTCCTGCTTGTTTGTCAGACCGTCATTGTCAAAGTCTTCATCAGAATCCTTTATGCCGTCCTTGTCGGTATCTGCGAGGGTTGGGTCTGTGCCTGCAAGCAGCTCGTTCTTATTGGTGAGTCCGTCGTTGTCAAAGTCCTCATCACCATCATTTATTCCGTCGTTGTCTGTATCCTTTTTCATGGGGTTTAGGTTTAATTTGTACTCTATTGAGTTGGTGAGGCCATCCTTGTCATTATCGGCATAGTTAATGATGGGAAATTTGATTTTATATCGGGTTTCCCACTTGTCATCAAAGCCGTTGTGATTCTTGTCGTTAATGGCTTTTTGATTGCCATGTGCTGATAAAGCCATTGTTAACTGGAATACCATGGTCAAGGTGAGGACTGATGCAAAAATCTTTTTTAAAGCTCCGTTCATAAATAACAAAACTCCTTTCAAATTATCACTGGAATAATTATACTAAATGTCTGGAACGGAGATGTTAAATTGTAGAAGTTTTAAGAAATCTGTAATTGACTTGTAAATAATGTAACAGGCCTGTAAGAAAGTGTAATTATTTTGTAAAGATACTTTTTACTGAACAGGTTTTTGCATTATAGATTCCGGGTGAGGCAGGCAATAAAAAGCAACTCTATTGACACACTTTTTTTGGTAATATATAATTATTACTAGGTAATAATAACTAATAATATTTTTAGGTAACATTTTGGCCGTAAGGTCTGGAATAATCGTTGTGCTTAGCATTTTGAAAGTGTCGGATATCATGAAGGAGGTTTATATGTCACAGAAAGAAAAGCTTGAAGGCTTAAAAAGTATGAAAGCAGCTATCGCTTTAGGCGGTGGACAGGACAAGATTGAAAAAAGGCATACGGAAGGAAAGTTCTCCGCCAGGGAAAGAATCGACATGCTGTTTGATGAGGGAAGCTTTGTTGAAATAGATGCCTTTATCGAATCAAGGTGCTTCGATTTTGGAATGCAGAAGAAAAAACTGGCAGGTGATGGTGTTGTTACCGGTTACGGTACAGTGAGCGGCAGAAAAGTATTTGTGGCATCTCAGGATTTTACTGTAATTGGTGGTTCTCTTGGAGAAATGCATGCAAAGAAGATAACAAAGGTTATGGATATGGCGCTTAAAATGGGTGCGCCGTTTATTGCTATAAATGATTCGGGCGGAGCAAGAATTGAAGAGGGGCTGGATGCACTTTCAGGCTATGGTGATATCTTCTATAGGAATACACTTGCCTCGGGAGTGATCCCGCAAATTTCCGTAATAATGGGACCCTGTGCAGGCGGAGCAGTATATTCACCTGCCATTACGGATTTCATTTTTATGGTTGAAAATACAAGTCAGATGTTTATTACAGGACCTCAGGTAATAAAATCTGTTACAGGTGAGGATGTGTCCGTTGAGAAGCTCGGAGGAGCAGATGTTCACACTGCAGTGAGCGGTGTTGCACACTTCAAGTCTGCAAACGAAGAGGAATGCATAGACGATATCAAGAGACTTCTCAGCTTCCTGCCGGACAACAATGTATCGGATACGGTTTATTACGGTACTGCGGACAGTGCCAACAGAATAATTGAAAGCCTGAACGAAATAATACCTGAAGAATCAAACAAGCCCTACGACATGTATGGAATAATTGAAGAAATAGTGGATGACGGTGATTTCATGGAAATTCACGGTGCATTTGCTCAAAATATAATAATCGGTTTTGGCAGGTTAAACGGAAAATCCGTAGGTGTAGTTGCCAACCAGCCAAAAGTTATGGCAGGGTCACTGGATATGAATGCGGCAGACAAGGCGGCCCGTTTTGTACGTTTCTGTGATGCCTTCAACATTCCTTTGCTGAGCCTCACTGATGTTCCGGCCTTCCTTCCAGGTGTTGCCCAGGAGCACAACGGCATTATTAGGCACGGCGCCAAGCTGCTTTACGCATTTTCAGAGGCGACTGTTCCTAAAATCAATGTTATTTTGAGAAAAGCCTATGGCGGTGCATACATTGCCATGAACAGCAAAACCATCGGGGCTGATATGGTATTTGCGTGGCCTTCGGCTGAAATAGCTGTTATGGGGCCTGATGGAGCTGCAAATATTATTTTCAAGAAGGATATCACTGCTTCTGAAAATCCTTCGGAAACCAGAAAAGAAAAAATAGCAGAATACAGGGATAAGTTTTCAAATCCTTATGTTGCCGCTGCAAGAGGGTATATTGACGATGTTATAGAACCGGCTGAAACAAGAACCAAAATAATTATGGCTCTTGAAATGCTAAACTCAAAGAGGGAAAACAGGCCATCCAAAAAGCACGGAAACATTCCGCTATAAAAAGTGCGGTCAGCAAATGGAAAAGATTTTTGATATGGATTATTAATCAAGTTTTATGGAGGTATTGCTATGAGTAAATATATAATCAAGGTTAACGGAAATCCTTATGAAGTAGAGGTTCAGGAAATCGGAGGGCCCAGCGCACCTGTGGCACCTTTGGCGGTGAAGCCCAAGGGAAAGTCTGCCGGTCAGGCTGCAAAAGCTGCACAGCCTGTGCAGCCAGCTGTTGCAAGTGCGGGAGATGTTGCCGCTCCTATGCCGGGCACGGTTCTTAAGGTTAAAGTTACTGCCGGAGAAACTGTAAAGAAGGGCCAGGTATTGTTGATACTTGAAGCCATGAAAATGGAAAATGAAATAGTAGCTCCTACTGACGGAAAGGTTGCCGCATTGAACGTGGAGCCGGGCAAGTCCGTTTCGGCCGGTGAGGTAATGGTGACTATAGCTTAAGGACTTTTGGAGGTGCGGGCAAAGTCAAGCAGTGGTCTGTACCTGATGTTTTCATATTGTGTCACCGGAGCTGCCGGTGAGTTTCATAAGCTTGAGAAAAGAGGAGATAGGTATGGGAGTAAGAATTACCGAAACAGTTTTAAGAGATGCACATCAGTCGCTGATAGCTACCAGAATGAAAACCGAAGATATGCTTCCTATTGTTGAAAAGCTTGACAATATAGGTTATCATTCACTGGAAGCATGGGGAGGAGCAACTTTTGACGCCTCTATGAGATTCTTGAACGAAGATCCCTGGGTCAGACTCAGAAAAATAAAGGAAGTGGCAAAGAAAACACCGCTGCAGATGCTGCTGAGAGGACAGAACCTTCTGGGCTACAAGCATTATGCTGACGATGTGGTGGAATATTTTATACAAAAGGCCATAGCTAACGGCATGGATATAATGAGAATTTTTGATGCCTTGAACGATCCCAGAAATATAGAAACAGCAATAAGGGCCTGCAAAAAGGAAGGCGGCCATGCACAGGGGTGTATATGCTATACTGTCAGCCCGGTTCACAGCCTGGAGCTTTTTGTACAGGATGCAAAACGTATAGAGGGTATGGGAGCGGACTCCATTTGCATTAAGGATATGGCCGGACTTCTGGTGCCTTATCAGGCATATGAGCTTGTAAAGGCTCTAAAGGAGAATGTTAAGGTTCCTGTTCAGCTGCACACGCACTATACCAGCGGTGTGGCGTCAATGACATATATCAAGGCCATAGAGGCTGGAGTGGATGTTGTGGATTGCGCCATATCTCCTATGGCGCTGGGAACCTCGCAGCCTCCCACTGAGCCACTGGTTGCAACCTTGAAGGATTCTCCGTACGATACCGGACTGGATCTTGAAAAACTCAGTGAAATAGCTGATTATTTCAGACCCCTCAAGGAGAAATATATTGAAAGCGGCCTTCTGGACGTGAAGGTTATGGGTGTGGATGTAAATGCGCTCATATATCAGGTTCCCGGAGGAATGCTGTCCAACCTTGTTTCACAGTTGAAGCAGTCCAATGCTTTGGACAAATATGAGGAAGTATTGAAGGAGGTTCCAAGAGTACGTGAGGACTTTGGATATCCTCCATTGGTAACCCCTACCAGTCAGATTGTGGGAACACAGGCCGTAATGAATGTAATCACAGGTGAAAGATACAAGATGGTGCCAAAGGAGTCAAAAGGCATTGTTAAGGGAGAGTACGGCAAAACACCTGCTCCTGTCAGTGCGGAAATCAGAAAAAAGATACTGAGAGAAGAAGAGCCTATTACCTGCAGGCCTGCTGACCTGATTGAGCCTGAGCTTGAGAAGATTAAAAGTACAGCGGGAGAATTTATCGAGCAGGAGGAGGATGTTCTTTCCTATGCCATGCTGCCGCAGGTTGCTGAGAAGTTTTTCAAGCAGAGAATTGAGGACAGAAATAAGTCGGTAGAGCCTGCTGCTGCAAAGACAGAGGGCATAAATCCGGAGGTGGTTGCTGCCATATCTGCAGTTGTGGCCGATATGGGGGCACGAGATGGCAGGCAGTATGCTGTGGGGAATATATCCAGACTCAATAATCAAAACAGATGGGGACTTTATGGAATGCTGGATAGATTCAGAACAAAACTGTAATAATCTGGTAATTGAATATTCAATTCCTACAATATATCCCAACAAATAAATCCATTTTTACAGGAGACCTGTCTTAAACATGAAAGTGTTGAGACGGGTTTTCTGTTTTCAAGAGCACTCCGGCTTGCTGTACCTCACAGCCCTTGTGCAGATATATATAGTTATGCTGATTGCTGTAAAATCTGAGTATTGCAATATTTGTGCCTTTTTTTATCCTCTTTGTGCATTTCAGGCAATAATAGTTTGCGTGCTCCATTTTTCCATATGAGACTGACAGGGTTATGTTTTTCAGCTTCTGCCAGCTTTTCCAGCCTACCTTGCAAAGACTGATCCTGTTGTCATAGTCGGAAAGTACCCATCTGAGGAGCTTGTGAAAATGAAAGGGATAATGGGTATATTTGATATATTCTTTTGGAAGCCCCATTTTGATAGTGTAGAGCTCGAAGTTTTTTTCCACTACCTCCTGGATTTTGCCGGTAATCTGGGTCACATACCAGCAAAAGCCCTTCTGGGCAAGCCACAGCTTTAATTTTTCAAACATGTAGCCCCGGCAGATTTCAATGGTCTCATAGTGGCTTACCTTCAGTGCGGCAAAGGCTTTTTCGGCTATTTCAACCACACAGTCAAGATAAAGCTTTCTTTTAAAGTTCTCTATACCGTATAATTCAACAGGTATGATGTCAAAATAATATTCATTTGTTTCCGGGCGGTAAAACCCGATACAGGTTCCTCCAACAAAGCTGCCGCTTCCGGCATCATCTATCTGAATCATATTTACCCCGTTCCATAAAATAGCATATAATAACTTGATGAACGCTTGAACTGCCAGATTAGTATTGGTAAGTTTCCCAAAATATATGTCAGGAAAATAGACAGAATTGTGTTTTTCTGCTGCATACATTGATTACAACCGGCAAGCGGGATAAAATGCAAGTACTTGATTTTTATCCTGCAAAAAGGTAATATTATAGTATATTGCTGGGAAAAGCGGCAATTTATTTGCATATGGACAAACATTCGCTTGGAGGATATATGAACGATACACGTAAAAACAATGATCTTATTAATATCATACAACAAAAATATGATGATTTCAGCAAAGGGCAAAAGCTTATTGCCAACTACATTGTAAACCATTATGACAAAGCAGCCTATGTAACTGCGGCAAAGCTTGGAGAGATAGTTGGCGTCAGCGAATCCACCGTTGTAAGATTTGCCATAGAGCTTGGATTTGATGGATATCCCAAGCTTCAGAAGGTGCTTCAGGAGCTGATAAAAAGCAAGCTTACCGCAGTACAGAGGATTGAGGTGTCTTCCAACAGGATAAATGAGGATAACATACTAAAGAGTGTACTCCAGTCGGATATGGACAAAATAAAGATAACACTTGAGCAGATAGATAATTCGGATTTTAACAATATAGTTGAAACTATCCTGGGCGCAAAGCGGATATTTATTCTGGGTGTGAGGAGTTCAGCTCCCCTTGCAAGTTTTCTTGGTTTTTACTTCAATTTGATTTTTGATAATGTCAGATTGGTGCATACAACCAGTGTAAGTGAGATGTTTGAGCAGATAATAAGAGCCCAGGAGGGTGACGTGGTTATCGGCGTCAGTTTCCCCAGGTACTCAAAAAGAACCATAAAGGCAATGCAGTTCGCCAAGAAGCAGGGGGTAAAAACCATAGCACTCACAGACAGTGCAGAATCACCGGTTGCCAAGTCGGCTGACATGTCTCTGCTGGCAAGAAGTGACATGGCTTCCTTTGTGGACTCCCTTGTTGCACCCCTTAGTCTTATAAATGCACTTATAGTGGCTATAGGAATGAGACGTAAGAATGAGGTTTACAGTACGTTTGAAAAGCTTGAGAAGATATGGGATGAATATCAGGTTTACGAGAAAGATGATGCCTATAATGGAGAAAAATTATAAGTCCAGTTAACGGAAGGAAGCATATGAACACAAAGGATATAATTGTTGTTGGTGGAGGGCCTGCAGGCATTATGGCTGCAGGCATTGCTGCGCATAGAGGAAATAATGTAGTATTGCTGGAAAAAAATGACCGTTTGGGGAAAAAGCTGCTTATATCGGGCAAGGGTCGCTGTAATATAACCAATTCTGCTGACATTGAAGGACTTATTGAGAATACGCCTGGTAACGGGAATTTTTTGTATTCTGCCTTTTACACTTTTTCCAATCAGGACCTCATCAGCTTTTTTAACGAGCTGGGACTTGAAACCAAGGTGGAGCGCGGAGGGAGGATATTTCCTGTATCCGACTCCTCCAGGGATGTGCTGGCTGCACTTATGAAATTTCTGGATACAAACAAGGTGAAGATAAGAACCGGAGCCCATGTTAAAAACATAGCTGAAAAGGATGGTTCCGTTGCAGGTGTTGAATTGGAGGACGGCGCTGTGCTGGAGGGAGATTGTGTCATACTTGCCTCCGGAGGCATGTCATATCCCGGCACGGGTTCAACCGGAGACGGTTATCATATTGCAAAAAAGCTTGGACACACTATTACTCCGCTAAAGCCGTCCCTGGTGCCGCTTGTGGCAAAGGAGGAGTGGGTCAGGGCCTTGCAGGGCCTATCCCTGAAGAATATAGCAGTAAATTTTAAGAACAGCAAAGGAAAAGAAGTGTTCAGCGATTTCGGAGAGATGCTGTTTACACATTTTGGTGTTTCAGGCCCTGTTATATTGAGTGCCAGCAGACATCTTCTGGCATATGATTTTAAAGATGTGTCGCTATTTCTGGATTTAAAGCCTGCACTGTCTGAGGAAAAGCTCGATGAACGAGTTCAGAGGGATTTCGACAAGACCAGCAGGAAGCAGTTTAAGAATTCGCTGGATGATTTGCTGCCGCAAAAGCTAATCCCGGTAATAATAGAACTGTCAGGGATAGATCAGTATAAGCCAGTCCATCAGATTACCAGGGAGGAGAGAAAAAAGCTGGTAAGGCTGCTTAAGCAAATGGAAATTACCATAATATCCGCAAGACCTATTAAAGAAGCTATTGTGACTGCGGGCGGAGTTAAAATAAATGAAATTAATCCATCCACCATGGAGTCCAAGAAGCTTAAAGGGCTTTATTTTGCAGGAGAGATTATAGATGTTGACGCCTATACAGGAGGTTTCAATCTGACTATAGCCTTTTCAACAGGTTATCTTGCAGGAACAAGCTGCTGAATTGCAAACCTTCTTCAATCTTAGGAAATGATGACTATTTCACCCCGAAATTGAGCATATTAACAATAACGAATGACTATTTAATTATTGTGTGCAGAAACGGGGGATAGAGATGAAATTAAAGGTTTTCAAATTAAAAAGCAGCAATACTGAAAATACTGAAAAAAATACGGCTTTTGAAAATATACTTTTCAGCACATGTATATTATGTTTTGTAGTACTGATATTGGTTCAGACGGTTTTGGTGGTGCCTTCCCTCAGAAGCAGGTTTCACATGACAGACAAGAGCATGGGTCTGCCTCTGAACGGGGATGAATACCTGTACCAGCAGGGACAAATGACGGTGGAGATAATCGGCAGTGAGCCGGATGCCGCTTTGAGAATATTGGTGAATGGTGATAACGTGGCAGCCTTTGATGCAACTCAAATGACTATCAGTGTCAAGGATGGTGATGTTGTGGAGATAGACGGAAGTCACAGTGCCGTAGGGCATGTAGTCAAGATAAAATCCGCCACCACAAATATCAGCAGCAAATGTAAAAATGCAATGGTGAACATAGACAGCAATATCAGAACCCTGGTTAAAGTCCATATGGATGACTGACAGCTGATTTTAGCCGGGTATACGCGGAATACTCCCGGAACACCGAAATAAATAACTTATGATTGTTTTATAAAAAAAAAACCTATATAATATTGTATAGGTTTTTTTCCGGGATTTCATAAATTGACCTGTTAGGCTGTATAATATATTCCTCTGCCGACAGGAGACGCTGCTCTGGCAATAGAAAGCTTTCGTAAATGAGAAACCTCACAGGGTTTTTCTTTATTATTACAGAAAGAAATATATGGAGTAATGCCGGGCTTAAGTAAATTTTTGCTACTTGCTAAAGGATTGATATAAATATTATGTAATATTGCGGCCATTAAGGCTTTAAGCCATATAGGTCAGGGAGGTTTTATGACAGAATTCGGAAGTAAGGATATCGCTGGTGCTGCTATAAAAATAGCTTTGACTAATGACAGAGCCTCGGAAAAGAAGCTTCAGGCTGAGTTTGGCCAGATAGGAATACAATCTGCCGCAGTTGACTACGGAGGTGAATTTATAACTTCTGTAATGAAAATTGTTGAACGTGCGGTGGTGTCTTCCAAAAGAGAAGGTGTGATATCGGAAAGTCATGCAGAGCAGGGGGCTGTGGCAGGCGCCACCAGGGAAGCCATATCCCAGATTATGCCCAAGGCAATAGGCTTGAACGTGGGAGGTAAAATCGGCATAGCCAGATATAAAGACCATATCAGTGTTGCCGTGTTTTTTGGCATAGGTCTGTTAAACTTGAACGAGGTTGCCATAGGCTTGGGTCACAGAGTAGTTTGACAGATATAAGAAAATATATTGGAGGTCCTATAATGTACGTAAGAGCCATAAGAGGAGCTATAACCGTTCCTGAAAACACAAGAGAATCAATTCTTGAAGGAACCAGAGAGCTTCTTGCAGAAATAATAAGCAAAAACGAGATAAAGCCATCTGATTTAATAAGCTTGATATTTACTTTGACAACCGACTTGAATGCAGCTTTTCCAGCTGTTGCAGCCAGGGAGATCGGACTTGTTGATGTGCCGCTGATGTGTGCAAGCGAGCTGGATGTGCCGGGGAGCTTGAGCAGGTGCATAAGGATACTGGCCCATTTGAACTGTGATAAGGAGAACGACGAACTAAAGCATGTATATTTGCGTGAGGCCAAGGTTTTAAGGCCTGATTTGGTAAAGTAAAAACGATATCAAAGGAGAAGGTATGTCGAGAAGTATAGCAATTGACGGTCCTGCGGGTGCGGGGAAAAGTACCATAGCAAAAAAGGTTTCTGCAAAGCTTGGATATATATATCTGGATACGGGTGCCATGTACCGTGCTGTGGCATTGAAGGCCTTACAAGCCGGTATAGACACGAAAAATCAGCAAGCGCTGGCTGATATTATGGAGAAACTGGATATAGCCGTTGCTCACGAAGACAATCTTCAGAAAATTTTTCTGGATGGTGTGGATGTGTCTGAAGCCATCAGAACTGCCGAAGTATCTTCAGGGGCATCAAATGTTGCGGCCTTTCCTGAGGTCAGGCTTAAAATGGTTGAGCTCCAGCGTAAAATTGCCTCAGGGGCAGATGTTGTAATGGATGGCAGGGATATTGGTTCCTATGTACTGCCAAACGCGGATTTGAAAATATTTTTGACCGCTTCGGTGGAGGAAAGAGCCGGAAGAAGATTCAACGAACTGCTCCGCAAGGGACAGCAGGTAACTTATGAAGCTGTTCGCCAGGAAATGGTGCAAAGAGATAAAAATGACAGCACCAGGGCATTAGCTCCCCTCGTAAAGGTGCCTGATGCAATTGAAATCGATTCAACAGCACTTGAAATAGATGAAGTAGTTGAAAAGATAATATATTTTTATCAGAATTATGCTAATATAAAATATGAAGATATTTCATAGGTTAGAGGTTGTATATGGAGTTGATTATTGCAAACACTGCAGGCTTTTGCTTCGGAGTGAATAATGCAGTGAAGATTGTTTTTGACCTGGCGGCAAAATCCGATAAACAGATTTACACCTTCGGTCCAATCATTCACAATGAGCAGGTGGTTGCCAAACTTGAGAAGGAAGGTGTTATCACCATAAACAGGCCACAGGAAGCTGAAGCACCGGCAAGGGTGGTGATCAGAGCCCACGGTGTAGGACCGGATATAATAGGCGGTTTGAGGGACAATGGCCTGGATATAGTCAATGCAACCTGTCCCTACGTGAAAAAGATTCAGAAGCTGGTCAGTGAGAAATTCAGTGAGGGTTATCAGATAATAATAACCGGAGACAAAAATCATCCTGAGATAATCGGTATAAACGGCTGGTGTGACAATTCCGCTTATATAATAGAAACTGATGATGAGGTAAACAGTCTTCCGGATACCGAAAAAAATATCTGTGTTGTTGCCCAAACTACATTTATTCGAGAAAAATGGGAAAAAATTATAAAGAGTTTAAATAAAAGGTTTGAAAATGTTATAAAATTTGATACAATATGTAATGCGACAGACAAAAGACAAGCTGAAGCAGATAAGATTTCAAGGGAAGTAGATATGGTACTGGTAATTGGAGATCAAAACAGTTCAAATACCAATAAGCTTTATGAAATCTGCAAAAAAAATTGTGAACGGACTTATAAAATACAAACAGCCAGTGAAATTCCACCGGTTGATATAAAAAAATTTAAAAAAATTGGTATTACTGCAGGGGCGTCAACACCTGACTGGGTAATCAAGGAGGTTATTCATAAAATGAGTGAATTAGATAAACAGGATTTTGAAATGAGCTTTGCCGATGCATTTGAAAGCTCACTTGTAACATTGACTACGGGTCAGATTACTAAGGGAAGAATTATCGGATATAATCAGAGTGAAGTATTTGTTGACTTGGGCTTCAAATCAGACGGAATAATTCCAATGCAGGAGTTTTCTGATGATCCTGACTTTAATCCTGAAAAATCACTTAAGGTTGGAGAGGAAATTGACGTTTTTGTTGTAAGAGTTAATGACGGCGAAGGCAACGTGGTACTCAGCAAGAAAAAGGTTGATGCAGTCAAGGGCTGGGATGTAATTGAAAGTGCATTTGAAACGAAGAAGCCTGTTACAGTCAAGATAACTGAAAAAGTAAATGGCGGAGTTATAGGTAACGCAAGCGGAGTCAAGGTATTTATACCTGCATCTCAGATAAGTGACAGGTTTGTAAAAGAACTTTCCGAATTTGTAAAGCAGGTTTTACAGGTTCAGATTATTGAATTGAACAGGCAGAAGCGTAAAGTTGTAGGTTCTGCAAGAGTTTTGATAGAAAAGAATAAGGAAAGCGCATCAAGCGAGATTTGGAGCAATATCGAAATAGGCAAGACCTACAAGGGTATTGTCAAGAGCTTGATGGATTTTGGTGCCTTCGTGGATATTGGAGGAGTTGACGGACTTGTACACCTGTCTGAGCTTTCCTGGAACAAAATCAAACATCCTTCAGAAGTTGTAAAGGTTGGAGATGAAATAACCGTTTCGGTTATAGAGTTTGACAAGGATAAGAAGAGGATTTCTCTTGGCTACAAGAAGCAGGATGACAATCCATGGAATAAGGCAGCCGAAAAGTATGAGGTTGGCAATGTTATTAACGGAAAGGTCGTAAGACTGGTACCTTTCGGAGCATTTGTTGAGATTGAGCAGGGTGTTGACGGTTTGGTTCACATTTCTCAGATTTCAAATGTCCGTTTAGGCAAGCCGGGTGATGTCTTAAAGGTTGGCCAGATGGTTGAAGCCAAAATAACAGAGCTCGATGTTGAAGCAAAGAAAATAAGCTTAAGCATTAAAGAAGTCAATCCTATTGATCCTGTTGGTGCAAAGAAGGAAGAAGCGGCTGCCGAACCAGGCGAAGAGCTTCCTACTGAACATAAAGAGGATATGACCAATACAATTGGTGAGAGCTTATCAGATTTGGATAATAACTAATCATCAAGCGTTCAAAATAAAGGATGTACCTCGGTACATCCTTTATTTAAATGTTGAAAATTTTACGGTTTTTAAGCCTTCAGGCTCTATACAACATGTGAGTAGTTGTAAGAGCTTATTCATAATCATAAAGTCAATTACGGTTGAAACCTTCGCCTTCCAGGTGAATATGTGCTTTCAAGCATTTTATTTAAGGGTTTTAACGGTTTGGTTTTAAGGAGTCTATACTTCAGGAGGCTTTAGCCTCAAATAAAACTATCTGCTTTCATGTAATTGACTTTGTTGTTGCAGGAACTTTATTAACATCAATCGGAATATATTCATAATATACTTATACCAGGAGGATAAAATATGGATTACGAGGGTTTTAAAGACGAAATCTTTAAAATGACCAAAATAAATCTGACTCTCTACAAAGAAAAGCAGATGAAGAGAAGAATAGATGCACTGATAAAAAAGAACAGCTATGATACATATAAAGAATATATACAGGCGCTTAAGAACCATAAGGACCTGTTTAAGGAGTTTATTAACTATCTTACAATAAACGTATCCGAGTTTTATCGTAATCCTGACCAGTGGGCTGTACTGGAAAAGGAGATACTTCCCATCCTCCTTGCAAAGAACAAGAAGATTAATATCTGGAGTTCTGCCTGTTCAACGGGAGATGAACCCTATACCCTGGTAATGGTACTGAACAAGCTGCTGCCTCTCAGTTCCATAAAGATACTGGCTACCGATATAGATATGGGCGCTCTTGATAAAGCACAGTCAGGGATATACAACGCCAAAAGCCTGGAAAATCTTCCTAAGGAAATGAGAGACAAGTATTTTTACATGACAGGTGAAAGTTACAGGGTAAAGGATGATGTAAAGAACTGTGTTGAATTTAAACAGTTCAATCTTTTAAGAGATCCCTATCCCACAGGTATGGATCTGATAGTTTGCAGAAATGTCCTTATTTACTTTACCGAAGAGGCTAAAAATGATGTTTACAAGAAGTTCAACATGTCATTGAATCCCCAGGGTATTCTATTTGTGGGAAGCACCGAGCAGATGATAATGTCAAACAGGTATAATTTTAAGTCATTAAAGACATTTTTTTATCAAAAGGATGCAGATACCTTTAATTTTGGCTAAAATTACTAATAGGGCATTTTAATAAACCTTATATGAAACATATGGTGAGATATTGTTTCTCACTAAAATTTTAAGCAAAATAAAAAGAGTTTGAAGTATAAACTTTCAAACTCTTTTGGTGCGGATAACAGGAGTTGAACCTGCATGAAATTTCTCTCACATGAACCTGAATCATGCGCGTCTGCCAATTCCGCCATATCCGCGTGAACTCGAACTGCATAATGTATTGTACTATAAAAGTTTTAGTAAATCAATAGCTAATTTAAAATTTTTAAGGAGGAAATTTATGAATAGTCTGCTTGAGCAATTTAAGTATGACATAAAAGATAAGAAGGTAGCTGTTTTAGGTATTGGAATCAGCAATATTCCTTTAATAAAATATTTGGTAAATCTTAAGGTGGATGTTACCGCCTTTGACAAAAATACTGAAGAAAATTTGGCGGAGGCACTTGGGGAACTGAAAGAACTGCCGGTGAAATATTGCCTTGGAAGTGATTACTTATCCGGACTTAAAGGTTTTGACCTCATTTTCAGAACTCCAGGTATGAGACCTGACCTGCCTGAACTGACAGAGGCTGTGCAGCATGGAGCAGAACTCACTTCCGAAATGGAAGTATTCCTGAAGCTGTGTCCTGCACAGGTTTTTGCTGTAACCGGCAGTGACGGTAAAACTACCACAACTACCTTGATTTATAAAATACTGTCAGCCGGAGGCTATAACTGTTGGCTGGGAGGCAACATAGGCACTCCGCTGCTGAGCAAAATTGATCAGGTAAAGCCTGAGGACAAGGTTATATTGGAGTTAAGCAGCTTTCAGCTGATGACTATAAAGCAAAGTCCTGCGGTAAGCGTTATTACGAATATTTCTCCCAACCACCTGGATGTACATTTGTCACTGCAGGAATATATCGAAGCCAAAAAGAATATTTTTCTTTTTCAGCAAACAGACAATAAACTGGTTTTGAATTACGATAATGACATGACCAGGGCTTTTGCGGAGGAGGCCAGGGGAGAAGCTGTTTATTTTTCAAGAACTGCCCAGCTTCAGCAGGGAGTTGTACTCAAGGACGGCAGGATAACAGTTAAAAACCATGAACAGGAAACCGAACTGGTGGAGACAAATGACATAGTAATTCCGGGCGTGCATAATATTGAAAATTATATGGCTGCCGCCGCTGCCACCATAGAATACGTGAACCCTGAAACTATAAAGAGAGTGGCCACTACTTTTACAGGGGTTGAACATAGGATTGAGCTGGTAAGGGAGCTAAAGGGAATAAAGTTTTATAACAGCTCAATAGACAGCAGTCCCTCAAGAACCATAGCAGCCCTCAGTACCTTCAAAAACAAGGTTATATTGATCGCAGGAGGCAAGGATAAGGGAATACCCTATGAAGCCCTTGGACAGGTCATAGCGGACAAGGTGAAGTGCCTGCTGCTCATAGGAGCAACTGCCCTCAGAATTGAAGAGGCGTATAATAATTATGTACACCAGACAGATATAGACAGTGAGGTCAAAATAATTCACTGTGACACATATGAGGAGATTGTAGCCAGAGCTTATAGCGAGGCAGTTCCGGGAGATAGTGTAATCCTTTCTCCTGCAAGCACCAGCTTTGATATGTTTAAAAACTTTGAGCAGAGGGGAAATGTATTTAAGGAGCTTGTAAACCGGCTGGAGTAGTGCTGGTTAAGGGTAACGGAAGAAACAAGACTGTTAAATTGTAACAGTGAAATAGTGCGTACCCGGCCTGCAGGCGCATGCCGGGTATTCCTTTTTATACGCTGCTATTGCTTTTCTGTGAGGTTCTTCCAGTAACGCTTGGGTAAAAAATTCTTTTGAAGCTTGGGATTATAACGACTTTTAATGGCTATATGCTTGTAATAGTTTTTCCACAGGTCTTGAAATTTTATTTCATTTGTATGAAGCTCAGGAATATTTGACAAATCCATATATGAAATTAACATTTTCCTAGTGTTATACAGAGAGGCGAGCTTACGCCTTGTGTCATGGATAATCCAATTCTGGTCGGCAAATCTTTCTTTAAAATGAGGGGATATGAAGGTGATAATATTGTGGTCAGGCTGAAGCCTGGCATAATAAATATTGTTTTCCAGAAGTTCAAAACGGAGCAGTCCCAGCATTCTATGGCACTCCAGCCCCACTTTTCTGGCAGGTATCAAAACATTCAGTACAGTCTGGTCACCAAGCATGCAGTCAATCTTGCTCCCCAGCTTGAAACCCAGTCTGATGTAGTTTAAAATCCACATCTCCCGGCCTTCCAGTTCAGAAAAAAAGCACTTTTGAAGGTTTTCCAGACTTTCCTGTGAAATCTTGTTCAGTATAGCCTGCTCAACGGCCTGGGCCTTTGTTTTGTCGGAAGGTATGGTTCTGTATTCATCTATCAGATTAGTCTGATAAGAAAGGGCGGACTCCATATTGGTGACTTCCTGACGGTCATAATAAAAGTGGTGGACAGCAGTCAGAAAACCATCCCAGGTCCCGTCATAGATGTATATCACTTAATAACAGCCTCCCATCCTGCGGCTGAGTATAGTAACTAAGCCACTCCTTGGTATTTTCCGGTGAATTGAACAGATACAGGTCGGACATGTTTTCTCCCAAGCCGCTTTCGTTTAGTGTAGATAAAAGCGACAACTGGCCCGGCACTGACTTTTTGCCCTGCGGCAGCAGCTTTGCCGAGGTAAGTGCCTCCTTGACAATATGCTCGTTTTGGCTGAAGCTCTCATAGGTTTTTCCCTGACAGGTTATAAAGTGGCCTGCTCTCTTAAGCACAATACCCATCTTCTTAAGATGATCAAAGTTCAGTTTTCCCACTCTTCTTGCAGCAACAATCCTCTGTGCTGATTTTACCCCAATGCCCGGCACCCGGAGCAGCATCTCATACTCCGCCCTGTTGACCTCCAGGGGAAACAGGTGCAGATTGCGTAAGGCCCAAAAGGCCTTGGGGTCAAGCTGAGGGTCAAAATCCGGGTTGGTTTTGCTCAATAACTCATCCGCTTCGAAACCATAAAACCTCAAAAGCCAATCGGCCTGATAAAGCCTGTGCTCCCGCAGAAGGGGAGGCTTGATTATAGCGGGAAGCCTGGGGTCGGAAAGAGTGGGCACATATGCTGAATAATACACTCTTTTAAGTGAAAATTTACCGTACAGGGCTTCAGAGAGCTTCAAAATGCTCAAGTCCCGGTCGGGAGTGGCACCCACTATAAGCTGTGTACTCTGGCCGGCTGGTACAAAGTACTTTCCGGAATTTCTGCAGGAAAGCTCTCTGCGTGAAAAGTCCGCATCGGGAAGACTGTCGGGAAAGCTCTCTGATGCGGATTGGGCTGAAGCTGCAAACAGACCGGCAGAATTTGAACCTGAGCTGCTCCGTTTGATGGCAGAGTGTTCCTTGTGCTCGGCAATGCCCTGACTTATCTGCTGCATGGGCTTCAGCAGAGCCTTGACAGGTTTTTGAGGAGCCAGCACCTCCAGGCCCTTATCCGAAGGCAGCTCAATATTTACACTCATACGGTCCACATACATGCCCGCTTCGTGGATTAACCTCTGATCGGCTCCTGGTATGGCCTTTATATGGATGTAGCCGAAAAATGCCTGTTCATTCCGCAGCCTCCGGACTATCTCCAGCATAAGCTCCATGGTATGGCTTGGATTCTTTAGTACCGCCGAACTCAGGAAAAGTCCTTCTATATAATTTCTTCTATAAAAATTCATGGTCAGGTCGATTACCTCGTCGGCTGTGAAGCTGGCTCTGGGAATATCGTTTGAAGCTCTGTTGATACAGTATACGCAATCGTAAATACATTCATTTGAAAGAAGTATTTTCAAAAGAGAGACACAGCGGCCGTCGTCGGCCCACGTATGGCAAATGCCCGCAGCAAAGCTGTTTCCAACTCCTTTATTATTGCTTCTTGTTCCGCCGCTTGAAGAGCAGGAAACGTCATACTTGGCTGCATCAGCCAAAATACCCAGTTTTTCCAATAAATCCATAAGACCCTCTCAAAAAAATGAATTTTCTTAATAATACAATTATAGCACCAATAAAATAAAAAATCAAACATATGTTCGCAATTGATATTTATATAACAAAGATATATAATACAATTTAATGGGCGTTTTTATACTTGTAAGCAAAGGCGTTCAAGAGAAAATTAAAATCAAAAAGGCAGTGTAAGCTTTGTTCGTGGTATTCCCGCACAGGCTTACAGTTAAAAATTAGTCAGAAGCTGCCGGAAATGGAGATAGTCATGAGAGCGGTTATAACTGTTATTGGAAAAGACAGGGTTGGAATAATTGCAGGAGTAAGTAATATATTGGCTGACAGTGATGTCAATATACTTGATATAACACAGACCATTTTGCAGGATGTATTTACAATGATAATGCTTGTAGATATTTCAAAGTGCAAGGTACATTTCCACGAGTTATCCGAAAAGCTTGATAAAAAAGGTGTTGAATTGGGTTTGAAAATCCAGATTCAGCACGAAGATATTTTTAACTCCATGCATAGAATATGAGGTGAAAGCTTATGTTAGGTCAATTTGAAATATTTGAGACACTTAAAATGATTCAAAAGGAAAATTTGGATATAAGAACAATAACCATGGGAATTTCATTGAGGGATTGCTCCCACCCTGACATAGATATTGCGTGCAGTAAAATATACGAAAAGATAACCAGGTATGCTGAAAAACTTGTTATTACAGGTGAAAATATTGAAAGAGAATACGGAATTCCCATAATTAACAAAAGGATATCCGTAACCCCTATTGCTCTTGTTGCAGAAAGCTGTGAAAGCGCGGACTACGCAAAGTTTGCACGAGCAATGGACAAGGCGGCCCAAACTGTGGGAGTTAATTTTATAGGCGGTTTTTCTTCACTGGTGCATAAGGGTTACACAACCGGAGACAGAAGACTTATTTCCTCCATCCCTGAAGCCTTAAGCACCACAAAGCTTGTTTGCTCCTCGGTTAATGTTGCGTCTACCAAAGCAGGAATAAATATGGATGCTGTTGCCCATATGGGAAGGGTCATAAAGGAATGTGCCTCTCTTACTGCTGACAGCGGCGCCCTGGCCTGTGCCAAGCTGGTGGTCTTTTCCAATGCAGTTGAAGACAACCCATTTATGGCGGGAGCGTTCCATGGTATAGGAGAACCTGAATGTGTCATAAATGTAGGTGTCAGTGGTCCGGGTGTTGTAAAGTGTGCTCTTGAAAAGGTTAAGGGAGAGGACTTTGGAGTAGTTGCCGAAACAATAAAAAAGACTGCCTTCAAAATAACAAGAATGGGACAGCTGGTGGCTCAGGAAGCCTCCCGCAGGCTCAACGTACCCTTTGGAATAGTTGACCTGTCTCTTGCGCCCACACCGGCAATAGGAGACAGTGTTGCCCACATCCTGGAGGAAATGGGACTGGAAAAATGCGGGACCCATGGCACCACAGCGGCACTGGCTCTTTTGAACGATGCGGTTAAGAAGGGCGGAGTCATGGCGTCCTCCTATGTTGGAGGCCTGAGCGGCGCATTCATTCCTGTCAGTGAAGATGCGGGAATGATTGATGCAGTGCTGTCAGGCGCCCTGTCTCTTGAAAAGCTGGAAGCCATGACCTGTGTTTGCTCGGTGGGACTTGACATGATTGTCGTTCCAGGGGACACTTCAGCCGAAACCATAGCTGCTATAATTGCCGACGAGTCGGCTATTGGTGTTGTAAATCAAAAAACCACTGCTGTAAGGATAATCCCCGCACCTGGAAAGAAAATCGGTGATACTGTGGAATTTGGCGGTCTCCTTGGCTCAGGGCCGGTTATGAAGGTGAATGACTTCGGAAGCAGCGAGTTTATAAAAAGAGGCGGCAGGATTCCCGCTCCGCTGCACAGCTTGAAAAACTAGAATTCTCATTAAATATTCAATATACAGCCGGGGAGGAAGCTGTCCATAGCAGCCCCTGCCAAGACCAGGGAGGAAGCGGTTGAGATTGCTCAAGCCCTGCACCGCTGAGAGCTGGTATATAGACTAGTCTATAAGTGCAGCAGCCTATATTTTGATAAAAGGCCTGCTGCACTTTTTATGTGGACGGTTTACTGTGGCCTTACCGTGTACTTAATCATGCCCTGAATAAAACCCTCCTAATTCCTCACATATGACATCAGTCTTTTTTCCCTGGATAAAGTATAATAAAACATAATGGCTTGATGTGAAAAAGGCAGGTACTAACTAAAAGTTGAATTCACATGTCAGCATAATTTTTACATTACGGGGGATTCATGATAATACAAAGCAGGTGGTTCAGAATAGGCTTAATCTTTTTGCCTGTCATTGCGCTGGCCCTTTTATATTATTTCAGACAGCAGCTATCTGATCTGGGGACACTTTTTCCCGGCTGCCCCAGCTATACCTATCTGCACATATACTGTCCAGGCTGCGGAAATACCAGAAGTGTGCAGCATTTGCTCTCAGGTGACCTGGCAGGGTCCTTGAGGTATAATCCTGTGCCGGTTTTTGGAATTTTGCTGTTGTTGCTGGCATATGTGGAAATACTGTTTTATTCCTTTAATCAAAGAGTAAGGCTGATACCCAGGAGTAAATTTTTCTGGGCTATTATAGGACTGGTTTTTATCATTTATATTGTAGTGAGGAATTTTATTAGAGTATTTTAGGTGTGCCGGGAGAATTTCAAAGTTTAGCCATTTTAGCTGGTCTGGGAGTGAGTGGCTTTTCTGTCTATTATCACAAATTAACCTGCGCACAGGTTAAATTACTTAAAAGGTAAAATATAAAAAACATTGTCAAATTTTATTGTAATATCTGTGAATAAATGTTAATATTTTTAAATAATCCAATTCACAGAGGTAAAAATGAAAATAAAAAAGACTAAAATTATTGTATTCCTTGCAGTTTTTTTGTTATCAGTTCTTTCAACTATATGGGTATCCGGAGTTTCAAATATCCAGGTATATGTGAATGGTGATTCCACCCAGGTAGCGGCCACAAAAATTAACAACAGGGTCTATGTGGATATTGCCGCTCTTTCAAATCTTATGAATATTAAAGTTTCACAAAGCAACAATTCCATAAGCATATCAAACAAAAATGACGACCTTATTCCCGCAATTGTAACTGCAATGGGTTCTTCTGTAGTCGGTATCATTGGAAATACCAAGGCAGATGAGGGGAGTGCGGAAGGCCTTGCCCTGGGTACCGGCATGGTTATCAAATCCGGTGGTGAAATTCTTACTAATGCTCATGTTGTAAAGGATATGACCAGAATAGTAGTAGTACTGTCCGACGGAAGCGGCTACGATGGACGGATTAAGTATATTGACGAGGCCACCGACCTGTCGGTGGTAAAAATTGACAAGATCGGACTTTTGCCTGTAAAATTCGGAAAGGCCTCAGACATAATCATTGGCAAAGCGGCAATAGCCATTGGAACTCCTCTGTCCTTTCAGAACAGAAACAGCGCCTCTGTAGGAGTTATAAGCGGTTTGAACAGGAGTATAGATGGGTTTTACCAGTATAAGCTCATACAGACCGATGTTGCCATAAATCCCGGAAACAGCGGAGGTCCGCTGGTAAATATGTCCGGTGAGGTAATAGGGGTAAATTCCATTACAACTCTTAACGCACAGGGACTTAATTATGCAATTCCAGTTGATACCATACAGTTTGTGCTGGACCATTTCTACAAATACGGAAAGGTGAGAAGGGTATCCCTGGGGGCCGAATACGAAGATGATTCGGTTGCTCTGTACGGGCTTCCAAGCAAGACGGGACTTAAGATAACCAAGGTTGGTTCCGGCTC
The DNA here is from genome assembly GCA_023400235.1 of Bacillota bacterium. Lineage (GTDB taxonomy): Bacteria > Bacillota > Clostridia > Acetivibrionales > DSM-1351 > Ruminiclostridium. The sequence goes on along the minus strand of JAEXFI010000012.1, from coordinate 92,875 downwards.
CTGTGCTGAAAAATACGGCCTCAAAAAAAATGATTATATCTGCAGTATCAATGGCAAGACTGTCAATACCACAGTTGATCTTAACGAGGCCGTCAAGGGACTCCTGCCGGGCGGAAAGGCAAAGGTCGGCTTACGCAGGAGCGGCAAGGCTCAGAACATTGACATTGTATTGGACGAGCTTAAAAACTAGATATAAATTAATATATCAATCACCTTATAACTGCTTGAGGATGGCGTGAAAGATATATGTGGTAAGTCAAAGTAGATTTGATTTCACAGCGAAAGCCGCTACGTGTCTTAAAATTACTATTTGTTACGCGCCTATGCGCGTAGATGGGAGATAAAATGAAAAAATTATTGGCTGTATGCAGTTTTGTATTGTGTTTTGTTCTTTTGCAGGCAGGTGTTTTTGCTTCTGATACTCCAATTGAAAACAAGAACTCCACCGAGCTTTCGGTTTCATTTAAGGCCGGAACCAATTCTTACACGGTTAATGGCAAGACCGTCAAGGATGAAGCAAGTGTAACCACGGGAGGAAAGACCTTTGTTCCCGTAAAGGTAATAGCTGAAGCTTTGGGTGCTACCCTTACCGTTGACCTGAAAGCAAAAACAGCAACTATAAGCTATAATTCGGTTGATATAAAACTTACCGACAAGAAAAAGGAAGTACTTATTTCAGGGAAAAAGGTAAGCCTGGATGCTGCTCCATATATAAAAAATAATTCCTTTATGGCAACAATAACTTCCCTTGGGGACATATTAGGTGCAGATATATCAACCTCCGGAGGGAAAATCACATTTTTAAAGGAAATAGCCAATCCAAACAGTATTAAGGATTTCAGTTCATTAATCAAGAAAACTACAAAAGCTAAAATAGGTGACAGCTATTACAAATGGTCTATGCTGCTGCCGGATGACCTAAAACTGAGCTACAGGGATTTTAACGGTTCTGAAAATGTGTTTATTGCAAATGACGAATCCTATGTTGTAGCCATATACCTCCTGGATGCAAAGGGTGAGTCCAACCTGGACAATGCTGTTAATAGTATTAAGGAGAGTATCAAGGACTATACCCTTATGGACTATAAAAGAGACTCCAATAATGGAGCGGATTTTGTAGAGTTCGTTTACAAGGATGACAGCTGGACTACCCAGCTCAGGGTACTCTTTAACGATAGTAAGGAGTACCAGATCCAAATCTATACTAAAAATGAAGATTTCTATGATGATGAAAAATATCAGAATCTGATAGATTCCTTTTCTTTTAACTTTGACAAAAACGGCAGTACTGAGGATTTATCCGACGTAACCAAAGGAGGTTACAGAAAATACCAGGATACCCGTTTGAAATGGTCGGTTGATATGATACCGTACTGGGAGGAGTTTAAGGACAGCAAAATACATAATAAGGTTGTTTTTACTGGAAATGAAGATGAATTTATGTCTGTAGAGGTTTACTCTCTTGATAAGGGCGACAACCTGGATTCCATTACAAAAAAGACCCTGGAGCTGGACGCGGCAGATTTGAATCCTGCACTTTATTCAGTAACCAGTCAGGAGAAAGTAAAAATCGGTGGTATGGAAGGCAATAGAGTTTGCTATACCTTGAAACATCCTAAAAAAAATATTTATGGCTACCAGCTTTTCTTTGTAGACAAAAACTACAAATACATATTTACCCTTCAGATACCACAGGAGGTTTACGACAGTACAAGACAAAGAAGTATTTGTGAGGGAATGCTGAATTCCATCAGGATAAAACAGCTTGATCCAAAGATTACTGGAAAGCTTTTGGATCCAAAAAAGGTAACTCTTGCAGATTTGACACGCAAGGTTGAAACAGCCGGCTACTCTATGGAAATACCTTTTAATTGGGTTGACGGAGAAGAAAATGACAACTTAACCGGCATATATTTTGATAAGGATATATCTGCAAGCGTCACTATTGTTGATAATGTACCGTACTTTAGTGATTTTGTCTCATATATGAATACTTATTTTAACAAGGATGCATATAAGGTAGAAAGTATGGAGCAGATAACTGACAGGGGATATGGCTGCTTTAAATTTGTAATTAATTATACCGACAAGGATGGATATAATTCTAAAGTTGAGCAGTATGTAATGCAAAAGAACAACAGGATTTACATACTGTCATTTATTATTAATGATATGGTTTATGGAACTAAGAATATCAATATAGTAAACAAGATATGGAGTTCCTTCATATTGAAATAGTAAATTTGAAATAGTTAAGACAAGTATTGAAATAGAAAAAACAGGCCATGAAACGGGACAAGTGCGGTCCGGGTTCAGGGCCTGTTTTTTGAGTACAATACTTAAATAACCGTTTTAGCAACTCCTAAGGCTTGTCTTTATTATCCCCGGCGGCATCTGACTGGTCATTTGATGGATTATCCCTGTTGGCGGTACTGAAATCGTACTTCTTTCCAGGGTCGGGTGTAAAATTGCCGGCTGGAATGGTAAAGTAATTATCAATAACCTCCCGGGCCCTGAGTATTTTTCTGCTGCGGGTGTCCTCCACGGTTTGATTGTAAATAAAGAAATCAGCACTTGCTATTCTCTTGTCTATCCCATAGAGCTTGAAAGTGTTCATCTCAGGCCTGGAACCCTGGGTAAAAGCACTTACAAGGGACAGCACATCGTTCAGCTCGGTGTTGGTTATCACATTCTCGAAAGTATAGCCTATAATAGGAATAAGATTTGGCAATTGCAGCAAGTTGACCTTTTGATCAATGAGTGCATTGACAAACTTGATTTGCATTTCTGTTCTTTTTAAATCTGAACCATTATAATATTGCTTTAGCTCCTTAAGTTCTTCTGAGGTATAATAACGCCGCTGCTCCTTTCTGAAACGCAGCAGCTGCTCCGTCTTGTCTCCATCCAGCAGTTGATAGCCCTTTTCCAGATCGATATTCAGCTTTTGTACGGGGTCGCTGTACCTGAGCTTGGCGGGAACGTCGAAATAAACACCTCCCAGCTTGTCAACGATAGCTTTTATGGTGTCTATGTCCAGGTAAACGTAGTAATTAATATTTATATCTGTGAGGTTGCTTATAGTCTGAGCTGTATACTCCAGTGCCTTGTGCTTGCTTTCAGCCTTGGAGGCGTCTTTAGTCTTGTTGAGGCCTATTTCATAAAAACTGTTGATTTTAATGTCGGAGGTGTTGTTGGCTTTAGTATCTCTGGGAATGGTCAGAAGGTTTATCTGTCTTGTAACCGGGGAATAGTTTGCAATAATTATGGTATCGGTGTGAAGTCCCGAGGCTTCCTTAATGAGCACAAGCAAATTTATGGGCTCTTTGCTTCCTGTATAATTTTCTATAAAATTTTGAGATTTACCAGTGTTGTCGGCGGGAGTTTTTACAGCACTGTCAACCTCTGGCGTATTCCTTATGCTGAAAAGCAGAGTAAACCCTGTTACAAAAAGAATGATTCCACATAAAAAGCTTGCAAGATAAATGATTTTGACAGATTTCATAGAAACTCCCATCTGCCATTAGACATAACTGTCATGTCCGGCAGCAAATTATAGTTAAAAACTGTTACATAAAACATATTACTGTAGAATCAGGATATTGTAAATATATGCTAACATTATTTATGATTATTTCACCTATTTTAATCAGTTAATCTTCATAAAATCTACATATTAGTTTGTTAATATACTTTCATAAAATACTTGATTTCCGGAGGCTATAATGAACAATAAAAATACTCGCACCAATAGCAAAAATAAGAATAAAAGAAAACAGCAATTTATCATAATCATTGCAGCGGTTGTTATACTGGCTGCCGCCGTTGTTGTACCAAGGCTTAAGTCGGTGGGAACTGCAGACAATGCTGCAGCAGGTGAAGATATTGTTATAAACAAAAGTGATATAACAGAAACTGTAAAATTCTATCCTGTTAAAATAGGCGGAAAAAATATGGAGATTCTTGCTGTAAAGGCCGGAGACGGAACCATAAGAACCGCCTTTAACACCTGCCAGGTATGTAATGGCTCCCCAAGAGCCTACTACAAGCAGGAAGGAGATATTCTCGTTTGTCAGAACTGCGGCAATAAGTTTTCCATGGATATGATTGAGCAGCAAAGAGGAGGGTGTAATCCTATTCCCATATATGCCGAAGATAAAACTGACGACGGTACAAGCATCACAATTTCAAAAGAGTTTATTTCTGCAAACAAGGAGCTTTTTACCGATAACTGGAAGACAAAATAATAGAGTAAAAGCTATATCTCAGGAGGACGGCTTCAGATGGAAAAAAATATTATAAAAAGGGTGCTGCATGTCGACGGGATGACCTGTGCGGGCTGTGAAAACAAAATAGAGTTTACCCTCGGAAAGCTGGCTGGAATTGAAGAAGTAAAAGCCATGTTCACCAGTGCAAACGTATATATCACTTATGACTCTAATACTGTCAGGCTTCAACAGATTATTGACGCTATTGAGAAACTGGACTACAGGGTATTGAACAATCCCATGAGTCAGCCCCTGGCAGAAGGGAGTCAGAAGTCCGATAAGACCGGCACCAACAATATGGGACAGCTCCTTGGAGCGGGAATAATTATTTTTGCCTTGTACAACCTCATTAAAAATACCGTAGGCTTTAACTTTATACCCCAGATTGACCAGACCATGGGTTTGGGTGTCCTGTTTATTGCAGGGCTTCTTACATCCCTGCATTGTATCGCCATGTGCGGCGGAATAAATCTCTCTGTTAGTGTAAGGTATAATGCCGGAAATACTGGTTCAAAAGCATCGAGACTAAAGCCCAGCCTTTTATACAACCTTGGCAGGCTTGCAGCATATACGCTTGTGGGCGGGCTGGCGGGAGCCCTTGGCTCAGTCGTAAGCTTTTCAGGCACTGCCAAAGGAATAGTTGCCGTTCTATCTGGTATTTTTATGGTAATAATGGGACTGAACATGCTGAATATATTTCCCTGGCTCAGAAAGTTTAATCCCAGGCTTCCAAAAGCGTTGGGGGCCAAGGTGTACAGCAGCGCAGGCGGGAAAGGTCCTCTTTTTGTAGGGCTTCTCAGCGGCCTGATGCCCTGCGGCCCCTTGCAGGCAATGCAGCTTTATGCACTGGGAACCGGCAGTTTCGCAACCGGAGCTCTCTCAATGTTTCTGTTCAGTCTGGGAACGATGCCCTTGATGTTCGGTTTTGGGGCCATTAGCTCCATACTGAGCAGCAAGTTCACGGGCAAGCTGCTCAAGGTAAGTGCCGCACTGGTTATTGTGCTTGGTGTTATAATGCTGAACAGGGGAATGAGCCTGTCGGGCTTTAATCTCATGAGTTCTGTTGCAGGTGCTTCAGGCTCATATTCCAAAACCGCAAACACAGCTATAGTGGAAAATGGTATACAGGTGGTTTCCACGAAGCTGGAAGACGGGAGATACCAGCCCATAACGGTACAGAAGGGAATACCTGTCAGGTGGAATATTATTGTGGAAGCAGGCGAACTGAACGGCTGCAACAATCCTGTAAACATACCTGAGTACAATATTCAGAAAAAACTTTCGGTGGGCGACAATATTATTGAGTTTACACCTGAAAAAGAAGGGTATTTTATTTATACTTGCTGGATGGGAATGATAAGAAGTAATATAAGAGTAGTAGAGGATACAAGTAATTTTAGCATAGATGAAGCAGAAGAGGATTCTGACAGCCTTGCACCAGCTCTGGGAGCAGGAGGTGGCTGCTGCGGAGTCTGATAACACAATGCCTTAAATGAAATTATTAAAGTGGAAGGGATGCTTACATGGACAGAAAGGATAGTATCAGTATAACGGGAATGTCTTGTGCAGCTTGCGCTGCAAGAATTGAAAAGGGACTGAATAAAATTGAGGGTGTCAAGCAGGCGGCTGTGAATTTTGCTATTGAAAAAGCCACTGTTGAGTATGACGATTCTCTCGTGGCCTTGGAGAAGCTCAATGACACTGTCAGAAAATTGGGCTATGATATCCTTGAGAGTGAGCCTTCAAATAATAACAAGGTGGAGCTTAAGATTACAGGAATGAGCTGTGCTGCATGCTCCGCCAAAATAGAACGAAGGCTGGGCAAGCTGGAGGGCGTTTCGGCAGCGGGTGTAAATCTTGCAACGGAAAAGGCGGCTATTGAATATAACCCTGCCCAGGTAAAGGTTTCAGACATCATAAATATAATCGGAAACCTGGGATATAAGGCTGAAAAAGTGGAAGATTTAACCGGGGACAGGGAAAAGGCCCTTAGAGAAAAGGAAATCAGAAAGCTAAGACTGGAATTAATAACCTCGGCTGTTCTGAGTTCTCCTTTAATACTTGCAATGCTGCTGTCGTTTTTGAAGATTGATGTGGCTTTTTTGCACAACGAGTATTTCCAGCTGGTCATAGCAACTCCAGTACAGTTTATAATCGGAATGCGTTTTTATAAGAATGCATTTCATGCACTCAGAGCAAAGAGTGCAAATATGGATGTGCTTATTGCCATGGGTACTTCAGCAGCTTATTTTTTCAGTATTTATAATGCTTTTTTTGTACCGGCTCAACCCGGCGTAATGATGAAGGAGCTTTATTTTGAAGCTGGAGCCGTCATTATTACCCTGATACTTTTAGGAAAATATTTTGAGGCTGTGGCAAAGGGGAAGACCTCTGAAGCGATAAAAAAGCTCATGGGACTTCAGGCCAAGACTGCAAGGGTAATTCTGGATGGTATTGAAAAAGATATACCTGTTGAAGAGGTTGAAACGGGCTATATAGTTGTGGTCAGGCCGGGAGAAAAAATACCCGTAGACGGCAGGATTATTGAAGGAAACTCTTCAATAGATGAATCAATGCTCACAGGAGAAAGCCTTCCCGTTGAAAAGAAGGCCGGAGATATGGTAATCGGAGCAACCATTAATAAATATGGAACCTTTAAGTTTGAGGCCACCAAAATCGGAAAAGATACTGCACTTTCTCAAATAATAAAGCTGGTGGAGGAGGCCCAGGGCTCAAAAGCGCCGATCCAGAAAATAGCCGACAAGGTTTCAGGCATTTTTGTACCCGTGGTGATTATCATAGCCATAGTTACTTTTCTGGTATGGTATCTCATAGCCGGTGATTTTACAGGAGCTATTGTAAGCGCAGTTTCGGTGCTGGTTATAGCCTGCCCCTGCGCCCTTGGACTGGCTACTCCCACGGCAATCATGGTGGGTACCGGTAAGGGGGCTGAAAACGGTATTCTTATAAAAGGCGGTGAGCACCTGGAAAGAGCATATAAGCTGAACAGCATAGTGCTGGATAAAACAGGAACCATAACAAAGGGCAAACCTGAGGTGACCGACGTGATATCCATCAATGGGCTGGAGGGGGCTGAGCTTCTTAAGCTGGCTGCCATTGCTGAAAAGAGCTCCGAGCACCCATTGGGAGCTGCAATTTACGAAAAAGGCAAGGCAGACTTTGAAAATGTTCCTGATGCCCAAGAGTTTGAAGCCATACCTGGAAGGGGAGTAAGAGCGGTTTACGGAGGCAGTGAGATTTTTCTGGGAACCAGAAAACTCCTTGGAGAAAAAGGAATTGATATACTCAATGTAGAAGCTATTATTGCAGGGCTTGAGGACGAGGGTAAAACAGCCATGCTCATGGCAATAGACGGCAGAGCTGAAGCGGTGCTGGCTGTGGCGGATACCGTGAAGGAAAATTCACAGGAGGCCATACAGCAGTTGATAAATATGGGCATCGAAGTATATATGATAACCGGTGACAATAAAAGAACTGCTGAAGCCATAGCCAAAAAGGTAGGAATAAGCAATGTTCTGGCAGAGGTGCTTCCGGAGCACAAGGCGGAAGAGGTAGAGAAGCTGAAAAAGCAGGGAAAAATAGTGGCCATGGTGGGGGACGGCATAAATGACGCTCCGGCGCTGGCAACTGCGGATATTGGCATGGCAATGGGAACAGGTACTGATGTAGCTATTGAGGCTGCTGATATTACTTTGATGAATGGGGATTTGAGAACTATTCCAACTGCAATCAAATTATCCAGAAAGACAATGAACAAGATTAAGCAAAACCTGTTCTGGGCATTTATATATAATATAATAGGCATTCCTTTCGCAGCGCTAGGCTTGTTGAGTCCCGTCATTGCAGGAGGAGCAATGGCTTTCAGCTCTGTTTCAGTGGTTACCAATTCCCTTAGCCTTAAGAGGTTCAGGGCACAAAAGTAGTATGCGGGTGCAAAGGTTTTTGAACTGTCAGAATTAAATTGAAACGGTTTTTATGATAATATATTATTTAAGATAATATAGCTAAATTAATAAAACAGGAGGAAATGAAAATGTCAAAAGAAATAATTGATATAACTGTTGAGGGTATGTCCTGCAGCCACTGTGAAAACAGCGTGAAAAAAGCTGTGGGTGCGTTGCCTGGAGTTGACAGGGTTTCTGTGGATCTTGCCGGAAAAAAGGTCACAGTGGAATTCGACACCGGAAAAGTAGCTGGAGAAGCAATTTTTGATGCAATTGAGGATCAGGGCTATGAGGTAGTTAAGTAAGCATATTTTTTAGTTTGGCAGCAAGGAGTTGTAAATTCATCAGGTATTTTAACAGGACACCTCGCTTTTATAGGAAGCGGGGTATCTTTGTATGAAGTCCAGCCTCAGAGCAGCGGTATCAAGCAAAAAATAAGCAATTCGATGGATGCAGGAGTAAAATATATGAGTCAAGCAAAAAAAATACTTGTGGTGGATGATGAGAGAAAAATAGTGGATGTTGTAAAGTCCTACCTTGAACATAGTGGATACCGGGTATTTTCAGCCTATAGCGGTATTGAGGCATTACGGCTTTTTGAAAAGGACTGCCCAGATTTGGTTATTCTTGATTTGATGCTTCCGGATATTTCAGGTACAGATATCCTCAAGCACATAAGGAAACAATCAGGAGTGCCTGTTATAATGCTCACTGCAAGAGTTGAAGAGGAGGACATTCTTAACGGTCTTAATACCGGAGCTGATGACTATGTGACAAAGCCCTTCAGTCCCAGACAGCTTGTGGCCAGAGCCTCGGCAGTATTGAGAAGGGCGGGATCTGAGACTGCCGCTCCCGCGGAGGTTTCAGTATTGGGGGATATTGTGGTTGATGATTTGAAGCATGAAGTGAGAAAGAAGGATGAGATTATAAACATTACGCCAAATGAATATAAACTTCTCCAGACCATGCTCAGATACCCCAATAAGACTTTTACACGGGAGGAATTGATAGCTATAGCCTTTGGAGAAGACTTCGAAGGCTTTGACAGAACCATAGATACCCACATTAAAAACCTGCGGCAGAAGATAGAGGACAATCCCAGGACTCCCAAATATCTGCAAACCGTACATGGAGTGGGCTACAGGCTGACAGCCCAATAGCCTGCAGCCGGGAGGAACCCGTTTTGGGATAGGGAAGCTAAAAAAGAAGTCTTATAAAAATCTGGTAGCAAAGGGTGAAGGGGAATGATGAACAGCCTTCGGACAAAACTGTCCTTATCATATGCGGCAGCCGCGGTTATAATCGTTTTATTAATCAACATATTGACCAATGTGTTCGTTGTAAAACATTTCAAGGAGTATGTAAATGAAAACCAGCAGCTCAGGAATAAAGAAATAGTCGCCACACTGGCCTCCCAATACAAGGGAAACGGAAAGTGGAATCTGGACTCCATAGGGTCTATTGGAGAAAGCTATCTGGTTAACGGAATAATTATCAAGGTTGTGGATGCCAAGGGAAATATCCTGTGGGATGCAAAGGAACATAACAACGGTATGTGCCAGAAGATAATAGAGCATATGGCGGCAAATGCAAGCGGAGCTGATAACGGTGTATCCCAGTACAGCGCGGTACCATATCCTCTCTACAGCAGCTTGAATAAAGTTGGTATGGTTGAAATAGGACCATACCTGCCTGATTACCTGAATGAACATGACAAGGCGTTTATACAAGCCTTTAACGGAGTGCTTATGGGTGTGGGTATATTTTCACTGCTATTTGCCCTGCTCCTGGGAACAATCATGTCAAGGCGGCTGAGTTCTCCCATATCAAGGATAATCGCTGCTGCGGGCTCAATTTCAAAGGGCTTTTACAATGAAAGAATAGCTCAAAGTGAAAATATCACCGAAATAATTGAATTGACTTCTACCATAAACAATTTGGCCGAATCACTGGAGAAGCAGGAGACTCTGAGAAAAAGACTGACTGGCGATGTTGCCCACGAATTGCGGACCCCTCTGGCAACCCTGCAAAGTCACATGGAAGCTATGATTGATGGCATTTGGCCTGCAGATGCAGAAAGATTGAGAAGCTGCCATGAGGAAATTGTTCGTATTGGCAAGCTGGTAGGAGATTTGGAGAAGCTGACCAAATATGAGAATGAAAAGCTGCTTATGGAGAAGTCGGACTTTGATGTTGGAGAGCTTGCCAAAAGACTTATACAGAATTTTGAAAATCAATTTTTAAGTAGGGGCATAAGGCTTGAATTCATTGAAAACCATGCCTTTGTATATGCAGACAGGGATAAAATCAGCCAGGTACTTGTAAACCTTTTTTCCAATGCATTAAAATTCACATCAGAAGGTGGCAGGGTAGCGGTGCGGGTATCTCAAGAGCAGGGCTATGCAAGTATTATTGTGGAAGACAATGGTACCGGTATTCCACAGGAGGATCTGCCATATATTTTTGAAAGATTCTACAGGGCCGACAAGTCCAGAAACAGATTGACCGGGGGTTCAGGAATTGGTCTCACTATAAGCAGGGCTATTGTAAATGCCCATGGGGGCTCTATTGAGGTTGAAAGCACACAGGGCAGGGGGACAAAATTTACTGTAATCCTGCCGGAAAGTTTAGGCCAGGGTTAAATTAAGGAAATCTTAATAAATGTGCTGAATAAGTTCGGGTAATAATATGCTATAATTTTCAGTATGAGCGCTGTATAAATGTTATTTTAAGGTGGTAACCGTTATGGCTGTTAATATACTTGTGGTTGACGATGAAAGAGAGATTGCCGACCTGGTGGAACTTTACCTGTCAAATGAGAATTACTGTGTGAATAAATTCTATAACCCCGTGGAGGCGTTGCACAGCATCGAGAGCATCAAATACGACCTGGCGGTGCTGGACGTTATGATGCCTGAAATGGATGGTTTTACCCTGTGTAAGAAAATAAGGGAGAAATACAATTTTCCTGTTATAATGCTGACTGCCAAGATAGAAGAGCTGGATAAGATAAATGGCTTGACACTGGGAGCTGACGACTACATTACAAAGCCCTTCAGCCCACTGGAGATGGTGGCGCGTGTGAAGGCCCAGCTCAGAAGATTTACCAGATATAATGAAGGAATCCAGCAAAACATTGATATTATTGAGGTTTCAGGACTGGTAATGAACAGGTCCACCCATCAGTGTTCTCTGAATGAGACACCTTTGCTGCTTACGCCTATTGAATTCTCCATCCTCTGGCTGCTCTGCGAAAACAGGGGACAGGTTATCAGCTCTGAAAGGCTGTTTCAGGAAGTATGGGGAGAGAAGTACTTTACCGGCAGCAATAATACCGTAATGGTGCATATCAGGCATTTGCGCGAAAAAATGAAAGAGCCTGCAAATAATCCTAAGTTTATAAAAACCGTATGGGGAGTTGGATATAAGATTGAAAAATGATTTCAGGAGGGTCAAGACCAAGATACTGCTGCAAATATTGCTGACAGGTCTGATTACTGTGGTAGTGGGACTGTTTATCCTGCATTTCCTGATTGACGATGCCTTGCAGGAGCCTTTTGCAGAAGGCTTTGTTGCGCTGCTTCAAAGAGTGTTCAACATAGGCTACTGGAGAGCTGCGGATATTTATGCAATGGTATTCAGAAACAACAAGGGACTGCTTCTTGGAATCGGCTTTGTAATACTTTTGCTTATATTTATATATGTAGCCATGTCCAGGTATACCCGGTACTTTAAGAAAATCAGTGACGGCATAGACCAGCTTCTGAATGAAACAGAGGAGCCTGTAGTTTTTCCCCGTGAATTGGAGTTCATGGAGGAAAAGCTGAATACTGTCAAAAGTACACTTGAAAAAAGAAGGGTTGCAGCCCTTGAAAGTGAAAGAAGAAAAAATGATCTTGTGGTATATCTGGCACATGATATTAAAACTCCTCTCACTTCAGTTATCGGGTATCTGAGCCTTTTGCACGAAGCACCTGACATGCCGCTGGAGCAGAGGATAAGGTATACCGGCATCACACTTGATAAGGCATACCGCCTGGAACAGCTGATTAATGAATTCTTTGAAATTACAAGATTTAATCTTCAGACCATAACACTGGTAAAGGAAGATGTAAATCTTACGTTGATGCTTGAGCAAATGGCAGATGAATTTTATCCCTCCCTTTCTCCTCAAAATAAAGAGGCAGTGGTGGAAACCGACGGAAATATAATGATTTTCGCCGATTCAGACAAGCTGGGAAGAGTATTTAACAATATTCTGAAGAATGCGGCGGCATACAGCTTTGAAAACAGTACAATAAACATAACTGCAGCTACAACCGGGGAAAATGTCATTGTCAGGTTCAGAAACAGAGGTAAAATGATACCTCCGGACAAGCTTGAGAGCATCTTTGAAAAGTTCTACAGGCTGGACTCATCGCGGTCCAGCAACACCGGAGGTGCCGGTCTGGGTCTTGCCATAGCAAAAGAAATAGTTGTGCTCCATGGCGGAGATATCTCGGCAGAGAGCAACGAAATGTACACTCAGTTTATTGTGAGACTGCCAATAAACAAAATATAAGCAGCTTATAAAAATTTAAAGAATATTGTAATAAATTCTTAAGTCTTTGGTAAGGTAAATTTAAAAAACAGCCTGTTATAATTGACTACAATAATGTTGTGTCAGACAGGCTGTTTTTATTTTGCGTTAGAAAATTTATACAGCCTTCTTTTAAAAGCAATAAATATTACAAAACTATTTTATGGTGGAGATTAAACATGAATAAGATAAGAGTTGCAGTTATATTTGGAGGCTGTTCATCAGAATACGAGGTTTCCCTGAAATCGGGAGCTGCGGTGATAGAACATCTTAATAAGGAACTATATGATATTGTTTTAGTGGGCATCACCAAAGAAGGAAACTGGTTGAGGTTTTTTGGAGGTGTTGAAGAAATAATAAATGATACCTGGCACCTGAATAAGAACTGCAGACCGGCGGCCTTTTCTCCTGACAGAGGCCGTACTGCACTCCTTGAGTTTTGCGGCCAAGGGTTTGTAACAACACAGATTGACGTGGCCTTTCCTGTGTTGCATGGAAAGAATGGTGAGGATGGAACTCTGCAGGGGCTGCTTGAGCTTGCTGGAATTCCCTTTGTGGGCTGCGGTACGTTAAGCTCGGCACTTTGCATGGATAAGGATACCGCACACAAGCTTGCTCAGATTGCAGGTGTCAGGGTACCTCCTTCTATAACTGCAGAAGCATATATTGATGTACAAGACATTTTAAGAAAGACTGAAACACTGAGATTCCCCATGTTTGTAAAGCCTGCCAGGGCGGGCTCCTCCTTTGGGATTACAAAGGTCAGTTATTCGGAAGAGTTGTACGCTGCAATAACCGAAGCCTTCCGGCATGATTCAAAAATAGTGGTTGAAGAGGCTGTAGAGGGCTTTGAGGTAGGCTGTGCCGTACTTGGAGACAGTGAGCTGACAGTGGGAGCAGTGGACGAGATAGAGCTTCAGAAGGGCTTCTTTGACTACAGTGAAAAATATACCCTGGCATCCTCGAAAATACACCTTCCGGCTAGAATTGACAACCAGACTGCAGAAAGAATCAAGGAGACGGCATTGAAACTCTATAGGGCACTGGGCTGCAAGGGCTTTGCCAGGGTGGACATGTTTCTGACTCCCGCCGGAAATATTGTATTTAACGAAATCAATACTATACCGGGCTTTACTGCAAAGAGCCGGTATCCCAGGATGCTGGAAGCCACTGGTCTTGGCTTTGAAGAGGTATTGGACAGGTTGATCAGTCTGGCGTTAACCGGGAGGTGTAGATGAAGGAAAATGGATATGGCGGTATTGACCGCTTCAGACTGATAGCCGCTTTTCTGGTTATAGCTGTTCATACCTTTCCATTGGTATCATTCAGTCCCCAGGCAGACTTTGTTCTGACCCATGTTTTGGCAAGAGTTGCAGTTCCGTTCTTCTTTATGGCTACCGGCTTCTTCCTGCTGCCTGGTGTGTTTCCTGCACTGGAACGTAATAATAATGCCGGCACAGAAACAAGTTGCATAAAGGGTAATATTCCAGGCAAAAGGGTTGATTATAGGGCTCTTAAAACATTTTTCAAGAAGACAGCTTCTATTTACCTTCTGTCTATTCTTATATATCTGCCTTTAAACATTTATTCAGGAAGGCTGGCGGAAATGCTTAAACCCACAAGCCTTATAAGAGAGCTTGCCTTCGGGGGAACTTTCTATCATTTGTGGTATCTTCCTGCAAGCCTTTTGGGGGTACTGGTGGTGTGCATCCTCCTGAGCAGGTTCAATTGGAAGGGTGTGCTGATTATGACCGGGCTGCTGTACACCGCAGCCTTGCTGGGGGACAGCTATTATGGACTGGCGTTGAAATTTGAAGGTTTAAGAAATTTATATAATCTTCTTTTCGTTTATTTTGACTATACCAGAAACGGACTGCTTATGGCACCTGTATTTATTGCTCTGGGAAGTGCAGCAGCCTTTTGGGGGAGAAATCGCACAGTTGCAGTATATGCTGCGGGTTCCGCTGTCTCAGCTATTCTATTGGTGGCGGAGGGGCTGCTTTTAAGGCAGCTGGGGTGGCAGAGACATGACAGTATGTATATAATGCTTTTGCCCTGCATGTTTTTTCTTTTCGGCCTGCTGCTGAAGCTTGGAGGAAAAGCTTCAAAGACCATGAGAAGCATGTCGTTAATTATTTACCTTGTACACCCCCTGTGCATAGTTATGGTCAGAGGTTTAGGAAAGCTGTTGAAGCTGACGTCATTGCTTGTTGACAACAGCATGATTCACTATATTGCAGTTGCTGCGGCGTCCATATTATGCGCATTTATCCTTCTGCCCTTTATTAACAGAAGAAAGGGAGGCAAGAATGCTGGACGGGGCAGGGCCTGGGCTGAAATCAGAATGGAAAGCCTGCGGAATAATGTCGAGCAGTTCAGAAGCATATTGCCGCAAGGCTGCAGAATAATGGCGGTAGTCAAGGCAAATGCTTATGGACATGGTGATGTGGAAATGGCTGCGGGGCTAAACAAACTAGGAGTAAATGCCTTTGCGGTTGCTACAGTGGATGAGGGTGCAAGATTGAGAAGGAAAGGAATTACCGGAGAAGTTCTTATATTGGGCTATACCTTTCCGGAAGAGTTTTCATTACTTGACAGCTACAGCCTGACACAGACGGTGATTGACTCAGACTATGCTGCAATACTGAATTCTTATGGAGGCAAAATAAGAGTTCATGTTAAAATTGACACGGGAATGCACCGGTTGGGGGTTGATTCAAAGGATTTTGACAGTTTGGCAAGCATATACAACAGCAAGAATCTTGCAGTCACCGGCACTTTTACTCACCTGAGCTCCAGCGACAGTCTTTTGCAGAAGGACGTGGCTTTTACCTTAAGTCAGATAGAGCTGTTTTATAAAACGCTGGACAAGCTGAGGCAGGTTGGTATCAATCCAGGGAAAATTCATCTGCAAAGCAGCTATGGCGTTTTGAACTATCCTTATCTTAAGTGCGATTATGCCAGAATCGGGATAGCACTTTACGGAGTCCTGAGCGACAAAAAACATGTTACAAGGGTTTCACCCTGTCTGTCACCAGTGCTTTCCATAAAGGCAAGGGTGGTACTGACAAAGGATATTGAGGAAGGCGATTATGTAGGCTATGGCCGGGAATATACCGCAGGAATAAAAACAAGAATAGCAGTTGTTGCAATAGGCTACGGCGACGGTATACCCCGGAGCCTGTCCGCAGGAAACGGATATGTGCTTATAAGGGGAGAGAAGGCACCTATCATAGGCAGGATATGTATGGATCAGATGATGGTGGATATCAGCAATATATCACAGGTTGTCCAGGGCGATATTGCCACTGTCATTGGAAGGGACGGCAGTGAGAGTGTAAGTGCAGAGGAAGTTGCTGCCGGTGCAGGAACACTTACCAATGAGCTGTTATCCAGGCTGGGTCAAAGGATAGTAAGGAATGTATCGGGTGATCCTATATTCAAGGAAAAGAGAGGCTTCGCCTTTGAAATGAGAAAATTTTATGAAACTGCCAGGTTCTCCATAAAATCTCCACATTTTTTTAGTATGCTTCATAAGTAAATTAAAAAATTTTTAGTTGAAAATGTGAGGAGAAACGTATGGAAAACATGATGACTCATTACATGGAGTTATTAGCTTCAAATCAGCCCTGGAATCTGATTCTGTTTATGGCCATTCCGGTAATACTGGCAGAAACCATAGCAGTCTCGGAGCTTGCGATACTATTTACGAGAAATCTGACGGGGGGCTTGAGAAAGCTCAACAAGGCTGCCAGTATTATTGTGGGTTTGTATTTTACAGGAGTATTTGTTTATCTGTTTATTAATGCCGTTATACCCCTGACAATGAATGGGGAATGGAGAGGCTTTGCAGATGTTGTTGCCGTTGGCTTCTACCTTTTAGGAATAATTCCTCTGCTGGGAATGGCCTTGTTGGATATGGGTATAATCTGCAAAAAAAGAAATGAACTTGAAAAACTGAAGCTTCATGCAACCTTTGTAGGTATATTCCTGGTAGTTGCTCATATTGCCATGATTTTTGGAATGCTTGACCCATCTCTGTTTATGATGGAAATGTAAGCTGGGTTAAAAAAGCGCCGGACTCCGGAAGTGGTATTCCCTTATAGGAGGCTGGTGCTTTTTTTGCGGTGCTTTTCATTGCGTCAGGACAAGCAGGCGTACAGAACCGTAGCTGTATGGATATATTTACTTGATAATATATGAATGCACTCAACATTAATATTTCTTACTGATTGTCATATTTGCATTGAATCCAACGAACTTGGAAAATTTAAGAAGAAATAATTATATTGCAAAAAATGTTATATTATGGTATTATTTAACAAATAAGCTGTGAGAATTAAATAATTACAGCGTTTGGTAAGAAGAATAAATTTTGCTCAAAATAATGGTCCGGTTATTCGTATAAACTTTTATCGGAGGCAGCACACTCTCTATGTAAAAAAAATTTCAGGGAGTAATTGATGAACTCCATCAGCACAGGTTTTATTTATCATAAAGTCAATTACGGTTGAAACCTTCGCCTTCCAGGCGAATATGTGCTTTCAAGCATTTTGTTTAAAGGTTTCAACGGTTTGGGTTTTAAGGAGTCTGTACTTCAGGAGGCTTTAGCCTCAAACCCAAACTATCGGCTTTCAGTCGATAGTAATTGACTTAAAAAATTTTAATATGGAAAAAGCACTTTGTCTGTGCAGCTATATCATAAAGGAGTTGATACTATTAATGACATCTGTAAAGTTGCCTGTTGCTACACCTCCAATTATCGGGCTTCATAATTATGCGGCTGCTTTATCTGTGGTTTTTAGTGAAGAAAGGTTTTTACCCTGGTTTTACAGCCAGTTTATCCAGCTTTCCTGTCCAACAAGTTTTGCGAAACCAGGATGGCTGCTTGGTTTTGTTTCACCTAACATATGGGATAATGCTATTCCTTTCTTTACGCAGCCTATGCATTTAAACAAGCAAACAGTAGTAGAAAATAAAATTAGTATTACCGATTATGTTATATCGAATATTAAGATGGGGTACTATGTTTATGTTGGGGTAGATGATTACTATATACCATTTAGAAGTGCATATAAAAAATATGGACAGCCCCATGATTTGTTTATTTTTGGATATGATTCACAGGATAAGACTTTTGATGTTGCAGGTTTTAACAGTAATAGCGTTTATTCATATTCTAAATTGCTTTTTGATGATTTTGAAAAAGCATTTCATCTTAGCAGTCCTATGGGTTCCAGGATTGATCCGGAAATATTTGATTTTATTTGGTCATTTAAAGTTAATAAGGATGTAGAATGCTTTTTTGATTTAAAACTTTTCACTGAAATGCTAAAGGACTACGTATATTCAACAGATACAACAGAAAAGTTCAGAATGTGCAAAATTCCCAAGGAGGGCTATGCTTATGGAATGGAAACATACCATTATTTAAAGCAGTACTTTTATTTGCTTTTGGAAGATAAGATGTATTTTGACATAAGATCCATACATCTATTTTGGGAACATAAGAAGTGCATGAATTTAAGGATAAAATACCTATATGAAAAAGGTTATATTGACAAAAGCAGTACAGATTTTAATAATTACAGCGAAATTGAGAAAAAATTACTTATTGCAAGAACCCTCATGCAAAAGTACCGTATCAAAAAAGATAATCAATTCTTAAATAATATCATAAATATTTTGGATGAGGCGGAGACTAAAGAGAGAGCGTTATTGCTACAACTACTGGAACATTTAAATACTGCAGGATAATATATAAATAATCTACGAAAACAGTGCATACCGTATCAAACTCATATAAGTTCTGTACATTTGAAATTATTGAAGATACGCGACGAAGACAACATTTTCATAATCACCCTAAATAGTTTTCAATTCCCGATTTTTATGATAAAATTAACTTTTGTATAAATATACAAAAGCTATGTTTTTTATGAATACATAATTATTCGAAGGGATTGATTCAAGATTAAAGAAATATACTCACGGAAAGTGCTTCCCAAACTGGCTTTATTCATAGCGGCCTTTATATGGGGAAGTTCCTTTTTTATCATGAAAGATACTGTTGATGTGTTCCCGCCATACATACTGCTGGGCATCCGATTCACAATTGCCAGCATCCTTCTGGGAATAATATTTTTTAAGAGGTTAAGACAGATAAATTATGACTATGTGAGGAAGGGCGCAGTAATAGGACTGTTGCTTTTCCTTGCCTACAGTACCCAGACAATCGGAATTACAGAAACCACACCTGGGAAAAATGCTTTTCTGACGGCTGTTTATTGCGTGATTGTACCCTTTTTATTCTGGCTGGTTGACCGGTCAAAGCCTGACCGTTACAACTTTTTTGCAGCCTTAATCTGTATTTCAGGTATAGGGCTGGTAGCCTTGAAAGGGGATTTTTCCATTGGATATGGGGATGCTTTTACCCTTCTGGGAGGTTTTCTTTATGCGGGGCATATGGTGTCAGTTGCAAAGCTTGGGAAGGAAAGGGACCCAATAATATTGACCATATTGCAGTTCGCTTTTGCAGCCCTGTTCTCCTGGTGCATCGGTCTGACCTTTGAGAAATTTCCAGGCAATTGGGAAACGGATAATCTGATAGGCCTGCTTTACCTGGCTATATTTGCCACTGCGGCAGCGCTGCTGTTCCAGAATATGGGGCAAAAATGGACACACCCTTCAGCTGCCGCTATAATACTTAGCCTCGAATCGGTCTTCGGAGTGCTTTTTTCAATTGTATTCTACGGAGAGCAGCTTACGGGCAGGCTGACAATAGGCTTTTTAATGATATTCATTGCAGTTGTGGTTTCTGAAACCAAGTTATCCTTTATAAAGGATATGTTTAATACAAAAAAGAACCATAAAAAAGCCGCCAACGAATAAAAGAATATCCTTGCCCGCAATTCAAGGTTTTGTGCAGAAAGGGAGTTAAAAACTGCCTGCGGCAGCTTTTAACTCCCCCTATGATAGATATAAGATGCGACAAAAGCAAAATACCAATATGTCAGTCTTAAAACCTTCCCAGAATATATCTTGAGAATCCAAGCCTGAACCTTCCGGATTTCTCCTGTATCAATTCCAGCAGTATATCAATAAACTCCAGAGTTTGTTCTACTTCCTGGACGGTTATAGGATTACGGCTGTACCTGGCTTTAACATAGTAGCCTGAAATCATGGTAAAGCTGGTTTTATTGAAAGAGAAGCCCTTAATGTCAAAATGTTTTTCTACCCGGTCTCCAAACTGTGACGGTGTTTCACCAGGAATAATATTTACGCCCAGCTGCTTTAATGCCCTTAATATATAGCTGTATGCAAATAGCATGGCTGCTGTGGGCTCGGATTTCCTGATTTTTCTTTGCAGCTTGTAAAACCTGAAATAATTAAGTGCTGCCAGTACCAGTAATACCAGAATAACAACTCCTATTAATGAGGCTGAAATTATCAGAATCAGAAGGGGTTTCTTAATTCCCGCATCCTCAGGAGTGGAGTAGTCCGGCTCATAGCCTATGCTTGCACTCTGGTTTCTATACTTGTTCATCATTTCCATGTATTCCTGGTAGCTGGTATCCAGCATTTCACTGCTTACTGTTGCTGACACTGATCTGTCCGCATAAAGATTTGCAACAAAGGGGGAAGTGGGTTCAAATGGAATCCAGCCGTAGTCGTTGAAATAAACTTCCACCCAGGCGTGAGCCTGCTGATTTGTCACCTGGTAAACACCGTCTTTAGTTTCTGGCGGCAGTATATAGCCCTCCACATATCTGGCAGGGATGTCAATGCATCTGAGCAGTACAGTCATGGCTGAAGCATAGTAAGTACAGTAGCCCTTTTTGCCTTCAAACAGGAAATAATCCACAAAATCCCTGGTTCTCGGCGGGTTTCCGGGAACAAGAGTATAGGGGTAATTTTTTGAAAGGTAGGTCTCTATTGCCTTGGACTTGTCATAGTTGTTGTCCAGTTCCTTTGTCAAATCTTCTGCCAGCTTTTTGACTCTTGGAGTAATCGTATCCGGGAGCTGGGTGTATTTTGCATATATGGAGGCTGTCTGGGCCGGTACAGCTGAAGCAGGAATTTCTTTTGCTTCAATGCTGTCCAGACTCTTGACCATTACCACAGCGCTGTCCGGCTTATTAAGCATTGCGGCAGAGCTCAGGTGGACCAGTCCGGTTTCAATTTTGTAAGAGATGCCGGTATCAGAACCATTATGACTTTTTCTTAACAGGTCAATCAGCTTTTTATTTCCAAGCTTGGGACTTATATATTCAAAGGAATATGAAAAACCTTTGTTCTGCAGTTCCTTGGTGGAGAGCATCTGCTGGTTATCGATGGATACCTGCTGGGTGGCCGGAAACATCAGGCGGTAGGTTTTGGAGGGCAGAAACAGGGATTTGGTTTCCATATTTATCAGCTTTATCTCAGCATTTGAGTTTTCAAAATAATCATTTTTCTTCAAGTCTATGTGTCCCGAAAGGTCATTAGAAGTATAAAGACCGCGATAGAACAGCTCTGCATCGGAACTTAACTTATCACTGAATTCCTTTGAGGCTCCAAAAGAGGTGAAGCTGACCTCATCATCATACCAGCGGTGTCCGTCATATTGCACCTTGGAGGTTGCCCTCAGGTACAGGTTGGGATGTGAAGTTTTCACATCCATAACTCGGGTATTGCTGAGTTTCAGGTTGCCCCCCAGCCTGTCTGACTTGCCGAAGCCTGTTACGCCAAAGGAAAAGTAGTCAAAAGAGGAAACATCCATTCCTGAAAATTTATTAATTATACTGTCAAAGGTTTTGTCTATCTTTGTATCGAGCCAGGGAAGGGATATACGCGCCTGATTAAGAGGAAACAGCGATACATTGAGAACCAGTACAATAATGCAAACCGGAAGCAGATACAAAAGGTATTTGAGCCTGTTACCCGCATCATAGGTCTTCTCCCTGCTTCTTCTCTGAAGGATAAGGAAGAAATAATAGAGCATAAATGAAAAAATGAACAGGACAAAGGCGTATATACTGCCCGCCACATTTAGCTGCAGCTGAATGAAAAATATGCTGAAGAACAGTATTGTTGTAATATAAAAATTATAAATCTTAATAGTAAAAATAAAAACAAAAAGGGTTATAAGAAAGGTCAATGTAATTATGGTAGCGTTAAAGAATAATGGCACTGAAATATCCCTGAACCCGTTGGTCAGATCTACAAACCAGATGGAATACCTGTTACACCAGAAAATAATATTATCCATGCCAATATAAAAAATAATGGTTGACGCACCGGCTATCAGCAAGACCAATGTCCCAATCAGTGATATCATGCCGGACAGCTTGTTTCTGAACATGGCAAAAAACAGAAGCGTGAAAGGAATCACCAAAAGGAATATTGTCAGGCTGAAGACCGGCGTCATAAACAGAGAAGTATATAAGGTCTGGCTGATACTTGCCGACATCAGCATTACAAGTAATAAGTTGGCAAGTCTGGCATATTTGTTTTCCCGCGTCATTAGTTTACACCCCCAGAACCAATTTAATGTCGTCATCAGGGTTGATGGTATATGCCCTTACCCCGATTTCCGGCAAAATATCAAGAATGTCGTCCACAACCTCCCAGCTGTCTTTTATAAGTGTTTTCGGTGAAACATATATGAGACAGATGGAATGGTTTGTCATTTGAGCCTTATATATTACATTATACAAATCCACATCCAGAAGACTGGTGAGAATTATCATGTCATTGGAATTGCTGCTGCTTTCATAGTGAAGAGAAACAATATCAGCCAGAGGAGCCTTCTGCCTGAAAACCACAGCAGAGAGTATTTTGTATATATTTTCAAATTCAAGCCGGTTTGAGACCTTTAAAATCTCCAGTTTATGGTCAAAATACATATAGTTTACCAATATACCCCTGTGGAGGTAGTAATTGAGTACAGCAACTGCTGTTTCAACAATTTTGTCTTCCAGAATAATGGAAATTTCGCTGGAGTATATTTGCCTCAGATCAACAAACAGATTTACATTTGCATCCGAGTTACACTCATAGTTCTTTATCATCCAGGTATTGCTTCTGGCGGACAATTTCCAGTGTATTTTTCTGAAACTGTCCCCATACCGATAATTCCTCATATCCATTATATTGCTGACATCTTCAACCATGCCCTGAGAAATGCTCTGTGACTCGTAGCTGTTTGTTGTAAACACGTCAAATTTGGCCAGATGCTCAATTTTAGGGTGGACAATAATTTTTTTGGTTTCAGGTATCTTATAGTTCAATCTTATGAGTCCCAGAAAATCCTCAATATGTATATGGCTTATGCCTACCTCGTATTCTCCACGGTATCTGCACTGCATGTCAAAAACAAATTCCTTTTTGGAAAAGGGAGTAATTGATAGACTTTGTGAATAGCTTTCAGCGTTAAAAAGCATATGTGATCCCAAAAAGGCTACATAGACATAGGGATATATCATAAAGTCTTCATTGCTGAGTTTGATTACAAGCTTTACCGATTCACCCTTTGTAATTACCCGTTTGTCAATATCCTGCACAAACTTGAACCGTATGTAAACATAAAGCGTATAGCCTATTGAAAAAATAAGCAGTGACAAAAGGGTATTCAGAAAAAAGGAGGGTATGAAGCCGCCAAAATTATATTTAAAAATAATTGCAAGTACCAGCAGGAATATAAATGTTATTCTATTTTTTCTCATAGTTGTCTACCAAAGGTATATACACCTTTTCAATTATGGCTGTTAAAATATCCAGTGCCGACATCTTTTTAAGCTTTGCCTCCTGCTTGAGAATGATTCGGTGGGAAAGTGTGGGCAGCAGCATTTTTTTAATATCCTCGGGCAGCACATAGTCTCTACCGCTGTAGTAGGCCCAGGCCTGAGCTGCACGGCAGACTGCCAGAGAACCGCGGGGACTTGAACCAAGAGCTATGTACTCATGATTTCTTGTTACATTTACAATATCCACCACGTAATTTTTTAAGGTCTTATCAATATAGACCTGTTTTACCTCGTTCTGAATGTTTATGATATCAGAGCTTTCAGCCACAGGCTCCAACAGCTCCAAAGGGTTGTCCTGAAGAAATCTTGAGATTATGTATACTTCCTCACCGGCTTGAGGATATCCAAGGGAAATCTTTAGGAAGAATCTGTCCATTTGAGCTTCAGGCAAAGGATATGTTCCGATATATTCTATGGGATTCTGAGTGGCCAGTACCATAAATGGTTTGGGAAGCTTGTAGGTTGTGCCGTCAACTGTAACCTGGTTTTCTTCCATTATTTCAAGAAGACTGGATTGGGTTTTGGGTGAGGTTCTGTTTATTTCATCGGCCAGTAAGATCTGGCACATTGCACTTCCTGGTCTGAATTCAAATTCGCAGGTTTTTTGATTATATATGGAAAAGCCTGTGATATCGGAGGGGAGTACGTCAGGAGTAAACTGAACCCTTCTGAAGGACGCTGAAATTGACTTTGCCAATGCAGAGACCAGACTGGTTTTTCCAACGCCGGGGACATCTTCTAAAAGTACGTGGCCGCTGCATACCAGTGCAACCAAAGTTAGTTCTATAGCATTTCTCTTGCCAACAATTACTTTTTCCACATTGTCAGCAATCTTTTTTAAAACAGCAGAGTTATTATTCATTGCATCATCTCCTTCGTTAATACAAGTAATAATCTAATTATATAATTATAAACCAACTTATTCCATATAATTTCTGTCTATATAATTAAAGGAAAAATTATTAAATAATGATAAAATGAAAGGTTTTTATCTTTATTAGAGGTTTGCAAGTTAAGAAAATTAAGAATTTATTTTTACAAACGATATTTTTGCTTTTTTCGGTTTTTACTTGGCTTGTAATGAATGAGAAAATTATTATTGTAAATAATTATGAAATGTGCTAAAATACCAGAGGTACAAATTTTCAACCATTAACTACGTTTTTGGGTTCTCCGTCCAATTACCTGGTTTATGGCGTTTAATTATTTTATTATTTGGAGGTTACAAAACCATGATGAAAGAAACAAAGCAGGATCTTATCACGAAGTATCAGCTGCACGAAGGCGATACTGGTTCACCTGAGGTACAGGTAGCTATTCTTACAGAAAGAATCAACCACCTCAATGAGCATTTCAGAACTCACAAAAAGGATCATCACTCAAGAAGAGGTCTTTTTAAAATGGTAGGTGCCAGAAGAGGTTTGTTAAACTATCTTCAAAAGAATGATATTGAAAGATATCGTGCTATTATTGAGAAACTTGGTCTGAGAAAGTAATTTTTTATAGTACAGGCAGGCGAAAGCCTGCCTGTTTCTAGTTTAAGTACTGCGGGGCCACGGCTTTATTACATATTTTGTGGAAAAAATTAAATGGCCTTTATTTAAATAAGAAGTAAAAAAGTAGAAATAATACTAGGTGTGATTAATATTTTATCATACCCTAACAACTGCATATGGCTATGGACGGTAGAAGGTAGATTGTACGCCAAAAAGCTGTTTTCCGGCAGAGCATTGTAATAGTACCGGAAAGCACCTGCTCTTTGACGCAGAATCTACATGCTACAGTCTGTAGTTTTAAATAGCATATGAAAACTATTAAAAACTTAGGAGGACTAACATGTCAAAAACATTCAGTATGGAACTGGCAGGAAGAACACTTACCATTGAAACCGGCAAACTTGCGCAGCTGGCAAACGGTTCTGCATTGGTAAGATACGGGGACACAGTTATTATGTCTTCGGCCACTGCATCAACTAAGCCCAGAGACGGAATTGATTTTTTCCCTCTCAGCGTTGATTATGAAGAGCGTCTGTATGCCGTAGGAAAAATTCCCGGCGGTTTTATAAAAAGAGAAGGAAAGCCTTCTGAAAGAGCAGTATTGACCTCAAGAGTAATAGACAGACCGATAAGACCTTTGTTTCCAAAGGATTTAAGAAATGATGTGGCTGTAGTTAACACCGTAATGTCGGTGGAACAGGATAATTCACCTGAGATAGCTGCCATGATAGGTGCGTCCGTTGCAATCAGCATCTCAGACATACCCTTTAACGGCCCTATCGGCGGAGTGGTTCTGGGTTTGATTGATAACGAGGTTATTATTAATCCTACAGAGGAACAGAGAGCAAAGAGCAAGATGTATGTTACTCTTGCCGGAACGAAGGAAAAGATTACCATGATTGAAGCCGGAGCAGATATTGTTTCTGACGAGGTCATGTTTGAGGCTATTAAAAAGGGACACGACGAGATTAAGAAGATATGTGATTTTATAAACAGCATTGTAGCGGAAATAGGCAAGCCAAAATTCTCATATGAATCTGCAGAGGTTCCCCAGGAGCTGTTTGCAGCTGTAAAGGCCTTTGGCTATGAGACTATGAGACAGGCGGTGCTTGCAACCGACAAGCAGGACAGGGATGAAAAGGTCAGCAAGCTCACCGAGGATACTCAGGCGGCTCTTGCAGAACAGTTCCCTGATATGCAATCCAAGATCAATGAGGCTATATACAAGCTTGAAAAGAAAGTAGTCCGTGAATATATCCTCAAGGAAGGCAAGCGTGTAGACGGAAGACGCCTTGATGAAATCAGGCAGCTTTCAGCCGAGGTGGGAATACTGCCAAGGACTCATGGTTCCGGACTTTTCCAGAGAGGACAGACCCAGGTGCTTACAACAGTTACTCTTGGGGCAATGGGCGACGTGCAAATGCTGGACGGTATTGACACCGAAGAGACAAAAAGATACATGCATCACTATAATTTCCCCGGCTACAGTGTAGGCGAGGCCAAAACCTCAAGAGGCCCCGGAAGAAGAGAAATAGGACATGGTGCCCTTGCAGAAAGATCACTTGTTCCGGTTATACCCTCTGAAAATGAATTTCCTTATGCCTTCAGACTTGTATCTGAAGTTCTGATGTCAAACGGCTCAACATCACAGGGAAGCGTTTGCGGAAGCACCCTGGCACTGATGGATGCCGGCGTGCCCATAAAAGCTCCTGTTGCAGGTATATCGGCAGGTTTGGTTATTGATGAGGAAGATCCCGACAACTTTATTACCTTTATGGACATTCAGGGTATTGAAGATTTCTTCGGAGATATGGACTTCAAAGTGGCAGGTACCACTGAGGGTATTACTGCAATCCAGATGGATATAAAGGTGGACGGCCTGACCTATGAGATTATCCGTCAGGCCTTTGAGCTGACAAGAAAGGGACGTATTCAGATAATCAACGATGTCATGCTCAAAGCAATTCCTGCTCCCAGAAAAGAGCTTTCGTATTATGCTCCAAAGATAATAACTACAAATATAGATCCTGACAAGATACGCGATGTTATAGGACCCGGTGGAAAGATGATAAACAAGATAATAGCTGAGACCGGCGTAAAGATAGACATTGAAGAGGATGGCAGGGTATATATTCTGACTCCGGATGCAGAGGCTGCTCAAAAGGCGCTTAAGATAATACATGGTATTGCCAAGGAAATAGAACCTGGTGAAATCTTTATGGGTAAGGTAGCAAGAATAACCACATTTGGTGCTTTTGTAGAAATTCTGCCTGGAAAAGAAGGACTTGTTCATATTTCTAAGCTTGACAAGAAGAGAGTTGAAAAGGTTGAGGATGTTGTCAGCATAGGAGATGAAATCCTTGTAAAGGTAACGGAAATAGACAAGCAGGGAAGAATAAACCTTTCAAGAAAAGATGCAATGAATGAAGAAAATACTTCGGGAGAAGCGAAATAATATATTTGCCGTACAATATGGACAGTAAATAATATTTTGGATTGTATCAGGGCGTAGACATTGTTGTTTACGCCCAGTTTACTATTCTTGATTTATAGGGTGACTTGTATTTGGTTTTATGGACTTTAAAACAACATGGAGGGCTTGATGTTTAAAAAAATATTATTGGATAATGGCTTGAGGCTTGTATATGAAAGAATTTCCTATGTTAGGTCGGTGTCTGTAGGTATCTGGGTAGGAACAGGTTCAAGAAATGAGAATACCAGGAATAATGGTATTTCTCACTTTATCGAGCATATGCTTTTTAAAGGCACAGCAAACCGCACAGCAAAGGAAATCGCACAATGCATTGATGCCATAGGCGGACAAATAAATGCTTTTACAGGGAAGGAGTGTACCTGCTATTATACAAAGACACTGGATACACACTTGAATATTTCCCTTGAAGTGTTGTCAGACATGCTGTTTAATTCCAACTTTGCCGGCAATGATATAAAGGTCGAGAAAAAGGTTGTTGTGGAGGAAATAGGGATGTATGAGGATACTCCCGAAGAACTGGTCCATGATATCTTTTCGGAAACGGTATGGAGCGGAAATTCCCTGGGCTATCCTATCCTGGGAACACAGGAGTGCATAGACGGCTTTAGCAAGAAAATGATAAACCAGTATATGGAGGAAAATTACACGCCATATAATACGGTTATATCAGTGGCGGGAAATTTTGACGAGGAACAGCTTATCCAGAGTGTGAGCAAATATTTTGGCGCCTGGCAGAGCAAAAAAGAATACAAGGATAAATTTGTGCCGGCACAATACTGCACTGACAGGGCTGTGAGGGAAAAGGACACCGAACAGGTACATCTCTGTATGGGTTTTCCTGGGATTGAGCACGGCGACGACAGGATTTATTCCCTGCTGGCTTTAAACAATATTTTTGGCGGAGGAATGAGCTCCAGACTCTTTCAGAAAATAAGAGAGGAAAAGGGCCTGGTATACTCCATTTACTCCTATCCCTCCACCTATAAGACAGCGGGATTATTTATGATTTATGCAGGTATGAACCCTGAATGTCTGCAAACTGTTATTGATCTTACAAAAAAGGAAATAGACCTGCTGATTAAAAAGGGTATCTCCAGAGATGAACTGGATAAATCCAAGGAACAGCTAAAGGGGAATTTTATACTCGGACTTGAGAGCACCAGCAGTCGTATGAACAGCATAGGAAAAGCCGAATTGATGCTTGGACGCATAAATACTCCGGAAGAGGTGCTTGGAAAAATGGACAGGATTACCATGGACAATATCCGCGAGGTCATTGAAATGATTTTTAAATATGAAAACCTGAGTATGTCGGCAGTGGGAAATCTTAAAAAAGAGATAATTCTTTGATTACAACAGCATAATAAGATTAACATAGAACATCATAAACCGGCAGGTGATTTCAACCCGCCGGTTTTTCAATGACAAAATAATGAATTTAGGTACAGGCACTAGGCAGTTGTCCATTTCATAAAATATATTAGTCGTCATAAATAGTTTATATCCAGTCCGAGGAACGGGAGGGTCTAGTGTGGAAAAGATGAAATTTACAATTATCGGAGGAGATTTAAGAAATGTTAAATTGGCCGAATTAATTGCTGCAGAGGGTAATTCGGTTAATATATATGGGTTTGACAAAGCCAGCTTTGATGTTAAAATCGGGCAGAGCAACACCTTGGAGGAGGCCGTTAACGGCTCAGATGTTGTGATTGGTCCAATACCCTGCTCAAACGATAATGAATATATTAATGCACCCTTTCACAGCGAGAAAATTTTGATACATGACATGTTTAAATACATGAATAAAAATCAGTTGTTTATCGCTGGAAGAATAAGTGACAAAATAGTGCACCTGGCTCAGGTATGTAACGTATACAATGTCGACATGCTGGAGCGGGAGGAAATGGCGGTACTAAACGCCATACCTACGGCGTTATCGTAAGGGAGATGAAAATATTGACTATATGAATCCTAATATAGATGAGAAATTAGAGTATAATATTATTATAATTCATATTAACAAAATGTCATTTCTACTGTCGCATTATTTTTATAGTCATGTTACAATGTATATTTAGAATGCATTATTGGGATAGGAGGGAGAGAATATACTGCATTACAATCCAAAACACGTGATCTCCCGCCCAATGCGGATTCATCGAATCGTCTTTGTTTTGATTTTGCTTACCGAATTTGCATATGGCGTTTATTTAGGCTACTTTAAAAATGTTCTTCTCGGGGATGCTGTAAGCCGCACTGCCAACGCATTTTATGTGCTGTTTTGCAAGCCATATCGCTTCACCTCCATGGGTCTCGTGTGGAATCCATTGCCCAGTGTATTACAATTGCCATTTGTGGCGCTTGCACATTTGTGGCGGCCTATTGTCACGAAAGGAATCGGTGCGGCTGCGGTAACAGCATTTTTTGCTGCGTGGCAGGGAAAAACGCTTCTTCGCACATTTGAACTTCTAAAGGTGGAGCGCCTTCCCTCACTTGCACTTACTCTGCTGTTCTGTTTTAACCCGTATGTATTTTTTTATGGGGCAAATGGCATGACAGAGATTATTGCGTCTGCTTTTTCGGTACAGGCTATATGTGCGCTTTCCCTTTGGATGCGGACAGGGCGGGCGAGTCATTTGCTTGCTTTAGGCGTTGGCTGTGTGGGGATGTTCCTCACCCGCTATGAAGCGATCCCTTTTGCTTTGACTCTCGGCTTTGCAATGTTTCTTCAAATACTGTTCAGCCAGAGAGAACATAGATACTGCCCCGAAAACAATTGGAAAGAAAAGTTTTTTTATGTGGAAGGAACCATGTGGGTTACCTTTCTTCCGCTTATTTATACGGTATTGGTCTGGATTTTATTTAATTGGATCATTACCGGGAATCCTCTGTATTTTTTGAACTCGGGTTACTCCATGAATGCCTATTCGGACTATTATACCGACTATGGCGGTGTGACAGGAGCGATATCCTATGTATGGGCCAGGGTCTGGCCGTTTTTGTTTGCCCTTGCCGGGCTGCTTGTGGTACGGCTGATATCAGGAGCATTCCTGAGCTACGATACCGCTATCATTATGACAGTTACGCTGGGGCTTTCTGTTTTTCAGTTCTTTATGATAGCCAGGGGTTCATCAGGTGGCTATGTGAGGTATCTTTGCTATCCTTTGATGTTCGCTGCAGCATGGATGCCTTACCAGCTTTCCGTGTTAAAAAAAGCGGTGCGGCGGCTAGCTGCTGTTATCCTTTGTGTGGCGCTTGCTCTGAATGGTATTTATTTTGTCTGGGCGTTTCAACATTCCTCTCTCATGCGGGAGGATACTCTATATATGGTTCCTGTACATTCTGAGCAGGTCGCAGATTATATTAACAACAACTTAAGGGATAAAAGGATTTTGATGGACTCATATCTCACCTATTATGCCATCATGAATGTTAATAACGTGGATAATCTGGTTATCAGCTCTACACCAGATTTTTCAAAGGCGGTATCAGATCCTGTTGGGCATAATATTGATTATGTAATTGTTCCGCAAATCGGGAGCTATGGTAATATGGATGCCTTAAATATCGCTTATCCGGACCTTTATTGGAATGGGGCTGAATGGTGCGAAGAGGTGACTTCCATACAGGGGTATAAGATTTTTAAAGTATTGAAATAAAAGGGGGTGTGAAGGTGGAAAAAAATCTGCATGGATTAGGCGAACGAATGGTGCGGGCTGGTATTATTAATAAGGAACAATTGGCTGAAGCACTTAAGTGGCAACAACAGGAGAACACCCTGCTGGGTGAAACTCTGGTCAATCACGGGATAATCACGGGTGAGCAGCTTTTTCGTTTTATCTTCACCAGCCCCGGAGCAACATTGGGTGAAGTTTTAATAGGCTATGGTTTTATTGACCGTGAACAATTGGTCGAAGCACTTCGCTATCAGCAAGAAAATGGCGGGCGATTAGGCACAATCTGCGTTTCCCTCGGCTTCCTGACCGAGCAGCAGTTGGAGTCTGCCCTGGCCCAGCGGGTTGCGTCCAAAGGCCGGCTCGGGGATGAATTGATGCGTTTGGGCATCATTACGCAGGAACAGCTGGATACTGCACTGGAAACCCAAAAGCGCAGCGGCGGGCGTTTAGGAGAGATTCTGCTATTTTTAGAATATGTCACGGAAGAGCAGCTATACCGTATCTTGGCCACGCAGGAGGAAATTGGCCGATTGGGCAGCAATGTCAGCTTGTCAGATGTTAAAGCTCTACCCTATGAGCTTGCCAACCGATATGCCGCCATAGTGATTCGGGAAGAAAAGCAGTATACCGTTGTTGCTGTAGAAGCCAAGCTGGATGAAGCTGCTGTCTGGGATATTGAAGCTTATTTGCAAAAACCTGTTGAGCAGGTTCTGATGACCAATGCGGAGCGACTGCAGTTTTGGGAGCAGGCTTATCGCCGTGAAGAGATTCTTGGAAGTGTTTTCGCCCTTTATGATGAACAGCCTGAAAACTCTGCCATTGAAACTTTTAGCACCTCGCAGTTGGTTACGCTGTTAACAATTCTTGCTGTGTTTGTAGTGTCTCTGGCCGCAAACTGGTTTGCTACCTTGCTCACAGTAGTCATTGTTTTTCAGGTTATTTATCTTGCCATGGCAATCGCGAAATTCTGGATCGTAATCAAAGGTGCCCGCCACAATGCACAGTCGCGATTTTCAGCGGAAGAGGTGGCCGCTATAGATGAAACCAAGCTGCCGGTATATACTCTGCTCATTCCGGTATATAAGGAAAAAGAAGTTTTGCCTCACCTATTAAAAAGAATCCAAAATCTTGACTATCCCAAATATAAACTGGATGTTCGGATTTTGTTGGAGGAAAATGATTCCGAAACTATTGAATTGGTTCGCCGGATGCGCCTGCCCGGTTATTTCACTCCAATTGTTGTACCTGCATCCAAGCCGCGGACAAAACCCAAAGCCTGCAACTACGGCTTGCTGCAGGCGAAAGGGGAATATGTGGTCATCTATGATGCGGAAGACAGACCTGAGCCGGATCAATTAAAAAAAGCCTATTTGGCTTTTCAAAAACTGCCGAAGGAATACGTATGTATTCAGGCGAAGCTCAATTATTTCAATAGCCGGCAAAATTTGCTCACCAAACTGTTTACACAGGAATACAGCATGTGGTTTGAACTGTTGCTGGTTGGCATTATGCAGATGAATGTTCCCATTCCGCTGGGAGGCACCTCCAACCATTTCAAAATGGGCTTTTTAAGACAGGTCGGCGGCTGGGATCCTTTTAACGTAACCGAAGATGCTGATTTGGGAATCCGACTCTACAAGCACCGGTATAAAACTGCTGTTTTGGATTCTCGCACCTGGGAGGAAGCCAACAGTGACGTTAACAACTGGATTCGCCAACGCTCCCGCTGGATTAAGGGCTATATGCAGACTTTTTTCGTGCATATGCGCGACCCGGTTAAATTTTACCGCCAGATTGGTTTTCGAGGTATGCTGGGATACTTGTCCATGATATTTGGAACTCCAATGCTGCCTTTGCTCAACCCCATTTTCTGGGCGATGATGGTTATTTGGATAATCCTTAAGCCATCGTGGGTAGAAATGTTTTTCCCAGGGCCGATTTATTATATTTCTATCATTCAGCTGGCTGTTGGAAACTTTATTTTTATTTATATGAATATCGTCGGTACGTATTACGTTATACGTGACTGTGCAATTAAGAAAAATCAGCCCTTTACCTATGGGTTGATACGGTCGGGCTTGCTCACTCCGTTGTACTGGGTACTCATGAGCGTTGCAGCCTACAAAGCGTTGATTCAGCTGATTGTAAAGCCTCATTATTGGGAAAAGACTCACCATGGCCTGGCTGAACAGCCTCATGCAGATCAGGTTCACTTTGTTGAGCGGCCGGAGGTTGTAGAGCAAATGGAGGAAAGAAACGTAGAAAGCAAGACAAGTAATCATATGAGAAAGTAAGAGGATAGAGTATGAAACAAAATTGCTTGACAACATTTAGGTTTTTGTCTGTGTTGATGTGGATTTTCCTTCTGTTTTGCGGAGTAAACACAGTCTATGCTGTCCCTGAAACAATGGCCTCCTCTGCCAGCGCACAGAAATTTTCGGTGCCTTTGTTTACCGAGCCGCAATCCTTGAGTATGCCGCGCAACAGCACTTCGTTCTGGTTTCGGATACCAAAGGGAACCCAGTTGGGAAAGAATAGCAGTTTTTCCTTGAGCATGACGGCTTCTGCAACGCTTATAGATGACCACTCCACAGTGACGTTGTTTCTGGGCAATCAACAGATTGCTTCCGCACGCATTTTGGATATTGTAAAGAAGCTGAGTGGGGTATGGACTGTGAGCCTCCCTGAAAAGGAACTCAAGACAGACGGCACACTCAATGAGCTTCGGATCGTAACCGCCCAGCGAACCATTCTTGGGGATTGCGCCGATATTGATAACCCTGCCAATTGGGTCAGACTGGAAACAGCATCTCGTCTGAATTTGGATGTCCTGCAGATTGGTGACCCGATTCTTGGAACTGCACTGCCATACATGTTCGATAAGGTAGATCAGGGTGATAAACTTTCAGCAGAATATCTTCTCCCAACCGGAGAAGATTTAGATATTCGCTCTGCCATGCTGACGAACGCTTCTGCCATTGGTGCGGCGTATCCGTCA
The DNA here is from genome assembly GCA_023400235.1 of Bacillota bacterium. Lineage (GTDB taxonomy): Bacteria > Bacillota > Clostridia > Acetivibrionales > DSM-1351 > Ruminiclostridium. Next base: position 58,614 of record JAEXFI010000012.1, on the reverse strand, counting down.
AAAGGTACCGTCAGTTTCGGCGTATCTCAGGGCCGGTCTGCAGCAACGCAACAAAACCGCATTCGTATCGGGCTTGGCACGCAAGTACCTAAAGATATGACGGGGCTTCCTTCTCTAAATGCAGAAAATGGTTATCTTTCCATCGTAAGGAAGGGTCTGTATTCTGAACTGTCTCTCTATGGAGCAGATGCGTCGGGACTTTCCAAAGCGGCTGCTTTCTTTACACATAGAGATTATCTTGCACAGCTTTCTGACAGTACCTCCATTATCTCCACCGATCTTCGCAGTCATGGCACTGGGTTTGTTAAAAATGAAGATGGGTACTATAAACTTTCTGATTTTGGCTATGACTCCTCCAGTCTGGCAGGAGCGTTTCATAAGGAGGTTAATTATACATTAAAGCAGCCGCAAGGCATTAGAAGCGGCCCCGACTCCTATTTGGAAATACATTTCCGGCATTCAAAAGCGCTGGTGGCAGATACCTCTCTTCTCACTGTTCATGTGGATGGTGCAGCGGTCGGCAGTATGCAACTTTCTGACTCCAATGCACAGGGCGGCAAAATCAAGGTGAAAATCCCATCTGCCGCACTGGATAAAAGCTCGTTTGATGTCAAGGTGGAGTGCTACAACTATCTGGGTAAGATAGACTGTTCAAAGGATTATTATGATGTGGCATGGACCGTGGTAGATAAAGATTCCGTGGTTTATTTCCAACCAGGTGATACTGCAATTCCACCTGTAATTCAGCCACTGCTGAGCTTCGGCGACACCTCGGATGAAATCTGGCCGTCCGCGATTCTCTGTGCTTCCTCAAATACTTCTCAGACAATGATGGAAGTCGCCGTCGGGTTGGTTTGTAGGGCTGGGCAAAACTCCGGTGCATACCGCTGGGAATACACGAATAATCTGGATTCCCTGTCAAAAGAGTCTGCAGATGTGGTAATTCTAGGCACCAATGACGATATTCAAATTCCGAAGGAAATCTCCGACCTTCTGCGTGTCGTGCCACAAAAAGGGGGGGGCGTTCTATCCAAGAACGCTCTGCTAACGGAAGAAGGGCTGTATAATAAAATTATAATCCAGGTGGTGCGTTCTCCTTGGAACTTTTATCGAAAGGCTTACGTCATATCCTGCCCAACCGGCATGGAAGGGATTTTGAAAAAGTTTATTTCTGAACGAAAGACCTTGGGTGAGCTGAGCGGTACAATAGCGCTGATTGACGCAAATCAGGAAGTGACCAATATTGCAGACAGCGGCAGCAATATCAGCAAAACAGTGGAAAAGCTTCCGTTCAGCATTGACCGTTTACTTGGCAAAATTGTCCGGGCAACGGGTATTTCTCGGGCTGGGCTTTTTGCTATTTTGATTCTTATCTTAATCATCGTCTTTTTGACTATAAAGGTTTCCAGAACCACCGACCGGTTTGAGACAGCGAAAAAGAAGATGCAAAACATCAATATAGATGCGGGCAAAGCCTTGGAGGCGAAGCTAGATGACAGTGACGACAGTCCGGATGACTTCAATGATAATACCGATGGTGGCAGATAAGTCTTTCCACAAGAGAAGCCTGTAATTTAACAGGCTCAAAAACGGAGCCGATGCGCATCGGCTCCGTTTTTTGATAGTACACCACACCCAGCATGGGCGCTTTTTCGCTACACGCTTACTTACCAATTCCAGTCAAAGCACTCTATATCTGCTTCGGAAAGCTCTGAACCAATCTGCACTTCTATCAATTGAATATCTGTAATAGCCAAGAGCGCGTGCAGGCATCCCTTCTCAATCCGCACCACATCTCCACGGCGAACTTGCTTTCTTTGGCCGTTTAGCACCAGAGCACCAGCACCGTCCATTAAAACCCATGTTTCATCGCGCAGGGCATGTCTCTGATAGCTGGTGGCGGCACCGGCTTTGATCAACAGATGCTTGGTCAGGCTGTTGGTGTCAGAAAGCTTGGTACTGTCAATGACACGATATTCTCCCCAGCGACGCTCCTCGTACATGGGGCGCTGGAAAAGGGGGATATATTGCTTAAGAGCTGCACTTCTCTCCTTGTCAGCAATCAGAATTCCATCGGGACAGGCCACTACAATGAGATTGTTAGTGCCCACGGTTACAATTGGAATATCCAGTTCGTTGATGACATGGGTATTTTGTACATCTTCACTCAGAGTCACCTTTCCAATACGGTTTGAGGGAAGTTCCTCCGTTAAAGAGTTCCATGTGCCCAAATCCTTCCAGAGCCCATCAAAAGGGATCATAGCGATGGAGCTTGCCTTTTCCGCTACAACATAGTCAAAGCTTTTATCAGACAACTCATTATACCGCAGTTGAACGTCCTTAAAGCTGACAGGGTGGATTGCAGCATCGGCAATCCCCATCAGGTACCCCAGCCGGAAAGCAAATACACCACCGTTCCACAAAGCTCCGTTCTCAATCATGTTCTGCGCTACATCCGCAGCCGGCTTTTCTACAAATCGATCAATTTTGCTTACTCCGTCTGCCAGTTCAAATTTTGGAATCATGTAACCATATTTTTCGGAAGGCTCCCACGGTTTGATTCCCATCAGTACAAGATCTGCCAGGCTGCTGCCGGCGGCTTCTCCAATTTGGCGGAGAACATCAAAATAGGCCGGCTCTGTATATGTGTCCACCGGCATGACTACAACCACCTCATCTGGAGAGCACTGTTTCTCAAAGTGCAAATAAGAGGCTGAAAGCACTATGGCGGGAAAGGTATTTCGGCTCTCCGGCTCCGCAACAATCTCAACCTGGTTTCCGAGCTGTCCCAGGATTTCGTCTTGATGGGCTGCAGTGGTTGCCATTAAAATATGGTTAGCTTTCAGTTTAGCATCCGAAAGCTGACGATATACTCTCTGCACCATTGATTCAGGTGCACCGTTTTCATACTGCAAAAGCCTTAAAAATTGCTTGGAACGAGCGCTGGTTGACAGCGGCCAAAGCCGCATACCCGACCCGCCGGATAGTAGAATAATATTCATATCTTTCCACCCACCCCTCAGTTATTTAGGTTATATTACTTAAGTTATCAAAGTCAATTGCGGTTGAAGCCTTCGCCATCCAAGTAAATATTGCTTTTAAGCCGGCTTGCAATGCAGTTTGGGTTTGGAGATTTTTGTACTTCAGGAGGCTTGAGCCTTAAACCCAAACTATCGGCTTTCAGCCGATAGTAATTGACGTTCAGAACATCTGCAGAAATTAGTTTGTCCGTACTGTGAAGAAGATAATCAGCTGATAGCAGGTTTCTCAGACACAACATTATTTTCGCTATTTGCACCTTGTTCCAATTACTGTAAGAGTATGGAGTTTCAGCACATTTATGAAAGACTATACTCATTATAAGTTTCTTCTAAAATATAAGCAAGGAGTTTTTCCTGCTCCTACTGTGCTGGCATTGGCCTTTATCCAGTCAAATGAAATCTGTATATTCTTGTTATATAACTATATAAATGTTTTAAAATTAAGTCAGTATATAGACAATCCATAGCTTAATAGATTAATTATGAGATCAATAATAGGTGGATTTATATGTACAATTCATTTAGCACAGAATTAAATTTTAAAATCGGAATAGTTAAGGAATTGTATACAAGAGGATTTATCACAGAAACCCAAATGAAAAAAGCCATAGAAATATTAATAAAAAAAGAAACTGAAAAACCAAAAGATAAAGGAGATGAAAAATTATGAAAAGAGTAGCAGCATATTGCAGGGTATCAACTGACGACAATGGCCAATTGAATTCTCTTGAAAATCAAAAGACCTATTTTAGACAATATATTGACAAAAATCTCGACTGGGAATTTGTTGATATATATGCTGATGAAGGAATATCCGGAACAAGCGTTAATAAAAGAAATGGTTTTAAGAAAATGATAAAAGATGCTGAAAACAAAAGGTTTGACTTAATAATAACCAAAGAAATAAGCAGATTTGCAAGAAATACACTTGACAGCATATTTTATACGAGAAAACTTAAGGAGTTAAATATCGGTGTATATTTTATGAACGACAATATAAATACTCTTGACCCGGACAGTGAATTACGGCTTACCATAATGGCAGGAATCGCACAGGATGAAAGCAGGAAAACTTCCGAAAGAGTAAAGTGGGGACAAAAACGCTCAATGGAAAAGGGCATAGCATTTGGGGTAAGTGTATTCGGGTATAACTTATCGAATGGAAAATTAACTAAAAATGAAGCTGAAAGTAAAACAGTAAAACTTATATTTGATCTATATTTAAATCATGGCATGGGAACCCATGTATTGTGTAAAGAACTTGAAAACAGAGGGATATTGAGTCCGTCCGGTTCAAAAAGCTGGAACAATGCCTCTTTGCTTAAAATTCTTAAAAACGAGAAATATATAGGAGTGCTGAAACAGAAAAAAGAAATTACAGTAGATTATTTAAGCCATAAAAGAAAAAGAAATACAGGTAGTGAAGAATATATAATCATTGAAAATAACCACGAACTAATCATTGATAAAGATACCTTTTACAGGGTGCACGAGGAAATAAAACGCAGGCAAAAATATACGTCTGACAAAAGTAAATATTCAAATAGATATGCCTGGTCTGGTAAAATTGAATGCGCTTATTGCAAGTCAAAATTCAAACGGAGGGTATGGAATAAAAAAGACGGCAGTGAAATGATTGCCTGGCAATGTTCCAACGCAGTAAAGTATGGAAAAGAAAAAATGAATGCTCAAAATGAAAGAGTAGGTTGTAATTGCCGGTCACTTAACGAATTAACACTACAAGAATTATTTTTAACAGTTTTAAGCTCTATAATCAGGGACAGAAAAAAGATTATCCAAGAAATAAAAGAGGTTATTTACAGTGTTATTGATGAAGAAACAACCGACGATATGGGTATGGATTCCTTACAAAATGAAATTGATAAGCTGAATATAAAGAAAGGTAAACTTATAGAGCTATTTACAGATGGACAAATAAAAAGAGAAGAATTCAATACAATAAACAATTCATATAATCATCAAATTGAAATTCTTGAAGACAATCATAAAACTATAAAGAAAAATGAACATGAGAAAAAGGAAGTATCAGATAAAATGAAAGAAATAGAAAAGACTATTGCAGGAATTTCAGAATTGGAGGAATTCAGCGTTGAGACCTGCAAGCAGGTATTGACCAAAATCATTGTAAAAGACCGGGAGGAGTTGAGTTTTTTTATAAATGGCAGTCCCGTAAACATGTCAGGTCTTTCTATTCCTCTTTGGATAACGCCATACCTACGGCGGAAGGTGCAATCCAAATAGCCATGGAAGAGATGCCCATAACCCTACATAACAGCAATGCTTTGGTGCTTGGGTACGGAAGAATCGGCAAAACGCTTGCAAAAATGCTTCAGGGTATTGGGGCAAATGTTTATGTTGAAGCCCGCAAATATGCAGATGTTGCATGGATTAGGAGTTATGGCTATAAAGCGGTAAGTTTGTCTGAACTGACGCAGACTGTAAAAGATATGAATGTCATATTCAATACTATTCCCTTTGTTGTTTTGGATAATGATATTCTGAAAATGTTAAATCCTGAATGCTTGATAATTGACCTTGCTTCAAAACCGGGTGGCGTTGATTTTGATAAAGCGAAGGAAATCGGACTGAAAGCTATCTGGGCGCTGTCGCTCCCTGGAAAAGTTGCCCCTGTTACAGCTGCAGAATTCATAAAGGACACAGTATTTAATATTATTGAAGAGTTGGGGGTATAACAATGCTGTTGAAAGGAGTAAGAATCGGGTATGCAATCACAGGCTCATTTTGCACCTTTGCTAAGACAATTCCTCAAATAGAAAAATTGGTTAACGAAGGTGCAGACGTTATTCCGATAATATCTGAGAGTGTTGACAAGTATGATACACGGTTTGGAAAAGCCGAAGATTTGAAAAATACATTGACTTCCATTACCGGTAAGTCACCTATCTGCTCAATTGTGGAGGCTGAGCCAATTGGTCCCAAGGCCATGCTGGATATATTGGTCATAGCACCCTGCACAGGAAATACAATAGCAAAGATTGCCAACGCTATAACGGATAGTTCGGTATCAATGGCCTGCAAGGCACATCTGAGAAATATGAGGCCTGTGGTGATTGCAGTTTCCACCAATGACGGACTTGGAGCAAATGCAAAAAATATAGGCGTTCTGCTAAATATGAAAAACATATATATGGTTCCATTTGGTCAGGATGATCCAATAAAAAAGTGTACATCTCTGGTTGCGGATTTTGACCAGATTCTGCCCACAATACTAAATGCTCAGCAGAATTGCCAGATTCAGCCCATACTTATATTTAAATAATGTCGGTCAAAGGTCAGAGCTTATAAAAATGGAGCGTCGTACAACTGCTTTTTTGCAGAAAGCGATGCTCCGTTGCTTTTAATTGCCCAAGATAAAACCACTGTAAGCAATACCTTATACTCTGAATCATTTATGTATTTTTTTATAAATTATCTTAATAATAATATAAGATAAAAAATAAAAACGCTGGCGGCTTCTTAGGATAATATGTCGCTGTGATACAGTATACGGAGGCTAGAGTGAATAAACAATACCTAGATAAAAACCACACATCCGAAAACCAACCTGTTGAACAACCCCAGGAGCAGGACTCCAATATTCAGGAAATAAAGGAGCTTGGTACCACAAATCTTCCCAAAGAGGACAGCAATATACACTGTATGTCAATCATCGGGCAGATAGAGGGACATATTCTTTTACCGCCTCATAATAAAACCACCAAGTATGAGCATGTTATTCCTCAATTGGTTGCCATTGAGGAGAGCAGACAAATTGAGGGACTTATTCTGATACTTAACACCGTGGGGGGAGATGTTGAAGCCGGGCTTGCCATTTCAGAAATGGTTTCAAGCTTGTCCAAACCCACAGTTTCAATAGTATTGGGGGGCGGTCACAGTATTGGAGTCCCAATGGCGGTTTCTGCGGATTATTCCTTTATTGCAAGCTCGGCAACAATGACAATACATCCCATAAGGCTTAACGGAATGGTTATTGGCGTACCTCAGACCTATGAATATTTTGATAAGATGCAGGAGCGGGTTGTGAACTTTGTATCCGGGCATTCTAAAATAAGCAAGGACAAATTCAGGGAACTAATGCTAAAGACCGGAGAGCTTGCCAATGATGTGGGCACGGTGCTCTTTGGGGAGGAGGCTGCCAGGATAGGCTTGATAGACCAGGTTGGGGGTTTGTCGGACGCAATAAAAAAGTTAAGGGAACTTATAGAGCTGAACAGGAGTAAAACGGAGGACCCAATGAAAGAAGGCATGCTTCAATGATTTTGCATACTATATTTGATGCTTCAGTGATTTTTTGCAATATGGACTATTATAACCCCGATAAAATCAATACAGGCTTTAGTGAGCTGGAGGTTGACGGCGTAAAGCTTCTGGTTATGAAGACCTCGGAGAATGAAATGAAAGTCGAAAGGATACTTAGTACAAATCCTGCACACTTTCTGAACCCAAGGCTTCAGCCAGGTTCGCTGATAGGGAGGACACCGGGGTGAACCCCAGCTGTCCTGAGAGCGATGGCTCATGGCTTTGTGAAATACGGCAATGAGCCAAACCGCCCATAAAGTCAATTGCGCTTGAGACCTTCGGCTTTCAAGCGATAATAAATATATTTTTTATTCTAAACAGGCTTGTTGGCAATAGGTGAAACCTTACCTGCTATAAAGTCGATGGCAAGGTTTTTCCGATAGCCCGTACCCATAAACTTTGCAATAATAGAGCCGTCTTCGTCCATTATGCTGACATCACAGCCGCAAATCTTTTTGCCGGAGGAAATTTCCCGTGCTTCGGCAGTAAGGTACTTGCCGGAAGGGGCTTTAATATATGTAATACTTGTATTTATGCCAACCGTTGCAAGGCCGCTGGAATTTGTTGCTGCTGCAAAGGCAAAATCCGCAAGTGTATATATTGCACCTCCTTGTACAATATTCAAGCCGTTCAAATGCTTTTCGGCAATTTCCATGCGGGCAGCGGCAAAACCCGGTTCCACACTGGTCAGTTCTATACCCACATATTGTGCGAATCTGTCTCTTTCAAAGAAATGTATAATGGCTTTTTCCAGATTTCTGTCCATGCTTATTTCCATGCCTCCCATCTTGCACAAAACTCCATGAAAGTTACGGCATGGAATCGGTGCCACATTTTTATATGTTTCAAATTTTCTTTCAACCTTGTCTCCTTTTGCATAAATTAATCTCATGCAGTTGCTTTTTATGTTACAGTGCATTATTTGCAGCACTTACTCTATTTGTAAATAATATACTTAATATTGAGGCGGTTCAATAGTTTAATTAAAATAGCTTTTGTATTATTAAAATATTTAGGAGTTTATACTTTATTTAGCTTCATTTATTTGATATCATTTTTACGACAAATATCCTGGAGGATTAGCTTGAAAGATACATGCTGTGTATCAAAGTGACTTTCAAGCAGCGAAAGCCACTGCGTGCCTTTCATTACTATTTGTGTACGCGCTGGGCGCGTAGATGAGAGGTTAGCTTGAAAGATACATGCTGTGTATCAAAGTGACTTTCAAGCAGCGAAAGCCACTGCGTGCCTTTCATTACTATTTGTGTACGCGCCATGCGCGTAGATGCGAGGTTAGCGTGAAAGATACATGCGGTAAGTCAAAGTGGATTTCACGCAGCAAAAGCCACTACGTGTCTTTCATTAATATTTGTTACGCGCTATACGCGTAGATGGGAGATAATATGAAAATGTTTGCTTCAAGATCAAAAGCAAAAAATGAAATACAAGTGCGTTCTAAATTAGGAGCATATATGAGAGAGCATTATCTCATGTACATAATGCTGCTCCCCGGACTATTCTTTCTGATAGTCTATAAGTTTTTACCTCTGTATGGTATTACCATTGCGTTTAAGGATTACAGTATTTTTGCAGGTAATAATCCGCTGGATGCAATAGCAAAAAGCGAATGGATAGGCTTGCAGCATTTTGAGCGCTTATTCGCAAGCTCAGCGTTTATCAAAGTCCTTTTAAATACTTTGATTATTAACGCATATAAGATTTTGTTCCTGTTTCCCATTCCTATAATATGTGCGATTTTATTGAACGAAATTCGCAATAAGGTTTACCGCAAGCTGGCACAGACTGCAATATATGTCCCGTATTTCTTTTCCTGGGTTGTCACATTCGGTATTTTTTATTCCTTGATGGGTACCTATGGAATTGTAAACACAGGCTTAGCTGCCCTGGGTTTTGAAAGAATCAGCTTCTTTTCGGATATTAACGTATTCCGTGGACTGTTGGTCTTTACTGAGGGCTGGAAGGAAGTGGGCTGGAATACAGTCATTTATCTGGCGGCTATCACAGGCATCGACATTTCGCTCTATGAAGCAGCCCGGGTTGATGGTGCATCCAAACTGCGTCAAATCTGGCATATAACTTTGACAGGAATGTCTTCAACCATTGTTCTGATGCTGATACTAAAGGTGGGATATATCCTGGATACAGGCTTTGAACAGATTCTCGTATTCTACAATGCAACAGTGTACGATGTGGCGGATGTAATCCAAACCTATGTGTACCGTATGGGCTTAGGTCAGTCGGATTTTGCACTGGGTACCGCACTTGGGTTGTTTAATTCGGTGGTAGCATTTATCTTGATTGTCGGTGCGAATTCTGTGTGCAAGAAGCTGCTTCACAGGAGTATCTGGTAATTGAATTGAAAGTAAATCTTGTCAGAGGTGAAAACTATGTTTATAAAGAGAAATGAAAAGGGCATTCCGCTGGAAGCAAGCGAGAAGGTTATGATAGTTATTTCCTACATTATCATGAGTGTACTTGCACTGTGTGCGATACTTCCTATTTTACATGTACTATCCAAGTCATTCAGCAGTGCATCTGCGGTAACGTCGGGTTCTGTATTATTTTGGCCGGTTGGTGTCCAGTTTGAAACAATGAAATATGTTCTCAAAGAGACTACATTTTTACATGCTCTCAAAAATACCATAATTGTTACCTTTTTCGGTACAATCATCAGCATGGTGGTAACGATTACAACAGCCTATCCATTATCCAAGCCCTCCTTTAAGGGCCGCAAGGTCTTTATAATGCTATACATTATAAGCATGGTGTTCTTTGGAGGAATAGTTCCTGCATATATGGTGGTTCGTACGCTGGGAATCATGGATACCTTTGCTGCACTGATACTTCCGTTTTTTATAGTCCACTTCAATATGTTCATAGTCAAAAATTATTTTGAGGGCTTGCCGGAAAGTATTGAGGAATCGGCAAAAATTGATGGTGCCACTGATATAAGAATATTGGTATCCATTGTATGTCCAATGTCAACTCCTGTACTGGCGACAGTAGCTATGCTATACGCGGTTAATTACTGGAATAATTACTTCCATGCTGTTATGTATACTAACAGCACAGCCATGCAGACCTTGCAGCTATTTACCTATAATACTATAAGCAATACGCAGACAATTGTTGAGCGTCTTGTGGCAGGTAATTACGCAAATGTTTCCATAGATGGAATTATCGCTGCAGTGGTCGTGCTTTCCCTGATTCCTATTGTTGCCTTATACCCGCTAGTACAGAGGTATATGGTTCAGGGTATTACCATTGGTTCGGTCAAGGGTTGAGCACATTTATTTCATTCCACATTGTAATTTATCGGGAAACCGGTAAAAATAAATAAAAAAGAGGATGGAAAATATGAAGAAGATTATTGTATTGTTTCTTGCTGTTCTATTGATTGTTTCCAGCTTAGCAGGTTGTGGACAGAGCGGTACTTCGACTCCAGGTGACAGCTCAGCTGCATCTGGAAGCTCCTCATCCGGGGCAAATGCTCTTGATGGTGTAAAACCGGAGCTTAAGTATCTTGGCTATAATGTCAGCTTTGATCCCAACACTGATCCCTTGGCAGCAGTATATGAAGAGAAAACTGGTTACAAAGTAAACTACAATGTACTTCCGGCTGAAAATGCAGATGAAAAGCTCCTTATGGAAGTTGCATCCGGTGCCGATTATGATGTTGTTCAGGTTAGTGTTTCCCAGTTCCAGACACTGCTCTCACAAGGTGCATTGGCGCCTCTTACAGATTTACTTAATGAATATGGTAAGGACATTCTTAAGGGTGTAAATGAAGTTACTTGGAAGGCTTGCTCAGATGCAAAGGGTGAGATATACGGTATTCCTTACAAATACCCTTACCCAACTGAGATAGGTACATTTATGGTAGCGCGAATGGACTTGTTGAAAGCAGCTGGCATTAATGAAATTCCAACAACGATAGACGAATTCTATAACACACTTGTTGCTCTTAAAAAGTTTTATGGAGACAAGTATATTATCTTCACCGGTCCTTTCCGTGTGGCATCAGAAGGATCAGTTAACTGGGATATCCCGCAGAGTATAACTTCTGCCTTTGGTATCTATAACGACTGGATGGTGGATGAAAACGGTAAAGTTTTCTACATGACCGAACATGAAAATTTCCCTAAAATGATTGAATTCATGCAAAAGCTTTCCAAAGAGGGACTTATAGATCGTGATTGGGCGGTTAATAACACAACCACAGTAAATGAAAAATTATCTGCAGGAAAAGCAATTATCGCAGCTTCCAACCGTACAGGTGTTGCAGTTACCACTCCAATCATGACAAGTAAGGATGGTCTTAGCCTCAAGAATGAAGACCTAGGCTATATTAGTGCACTTTCAGGTTCTGACGGCACTTGCAAGTATATGAAGACTGAGGCAATCAATCAGGTGACCTGTATACTTAAGAGCTCTGAGAAAGCTGAACATACTATAAACTGGATTAATATCAAACAGCAAAATCAGCTTTACCTTAATATCGGTGTTGAAGGTACACACTTTACCTATGATACTGATGGTTCCATAAAACCAATCAACCCTATCTTTGCAGAAGAACGTGGAAATTCTTACTGGTACCTTAACAGTACTGACGAGGCAGCGTTTGCAAAAGAGTGGCCTTCGCGAGTTAGAAAGAGTGATGCTATGTGGGCTGCCTTTGATGCAGTTACCAACAAAGCAAACAAAGAAACTCCAGATATTTTTGTAGAGAATACCTTCGGATTCATGCCTTCATTGGAGAACTTCTCCAAGTACAACCAGTCCTTGTTTAAGTCTACCAGCGACTTTATGCTCCAGCTTATTGGCGGCACCAAGAAAATTGACAGCCTCAAGACCTTCCAGTCCGACTGGGCCAATAGTGGTGGTGAGAAGATAAAAGCAGAAATGCAAAACTGGTATAACGAGTTCTACGGCAAAAAATAAATTTAGTAAAGATGCATTTTTAGTAGCAGTCCGCTGGGGCTGCTACTAAACTAAACGACGAAATATAAGATAAGGAGAACAACATGAGTAAAATAAGTTATAAGAAAGAACTTGCTGTTTACAGTGATATAGATATTCTTGTTGTTGGTGCGGGCCCTGCCGGTATCGGTGCAGCTATATGTGCTGCAAGAAATGGTGCTAAAACCCTGGTGATTGATGATTCCGGCTGTGTCGGGGGACAGGCTACCAACGGTCTTGTAGGTCCTTTTATGACAGTCTATGATGCAAAAAGCGAAAAGCAAATCATTAAAGGTATTTTTCAAGAAATCGTAGACCGCATGGCAGAAATGGGCGGAGCTATTCAACCCAGTGAAGTAAGATCCAAAACATCCCATGCAGGCTTTTATAAAATTGGCCATGACCATGTAGGTCCCTTTGATCATGAAGCTTTAAAAATGGTTGCTTCGGACATGATTCTGGAAGCCGGTGCAGAGCTTCTCCTGCACACCCGGTTTATAGATGTCTTAATGGAAGAGGATAGAATCGTTGGAGTAGTGATTGCCAACAAGTCGGGAATGTCTGTCGTTCGCGCAAAAATTATAATCGATTGTTCAGGTGATGCGGATGTGGCTGCCAGGTCTGGCGTGAATTATGAACTAGGAAACATTAACGACGGCAACATGCAGCCGGCGACTATGTTTTTCCGAGTTTCCAATGTTGACTCGGAACGATTGAAGGCGCATATAAAGGAGCATGAGGATGAAATCCGTCCTTTCTATGGTCCCTTTAGCTGGTTGATAAAGGATAAACAGGAGGAATGGGGAAATGTGCCTCGTGCAGAGGTGTGCCTTTTTGAGAGTCCTGAGTCCGGTGAATACCGTTTAAATGTAACCCGTATCCTGGATATTGATGGAACCAATGCCGAGGACTTAACCAAGGCTGAATTAATTGGCATGAAGCAGGCGCATAAAGTATTTGATTTCATGAAAAAATACGCTGTTGGTTTTGAGAATGCAAAGTTTATGGGTACGGCTGCCAGGATAGGTATTCGTGAAACCCGCCATATTGACGGTCTTTACAAGCTGACAGCCGACGATGTTATAAATTGCCGCGTGCCTGAAAACTCCATTGCTGTTCTGGCCACAAATATGGATACTCACAATAGGAACGACCCGGGAGGAACATATTATACCTTGGAAAAAGGACTTTACTTTGGTGTGCCATACACTTGTTTGGTACCAAAGGGTGTGAGCAATCTGCTTGTTGCAGGACGTTCACTCTCTGCTGATGCAATTGCTGGTTCAGCCACTCGTATGATACCTTGCTGTATTATATTCGGTCAGGCGGCTGGAACTGCAGCGGCATTAGGTTTAAAGGAAGGTAAGCTGCCCGCTGAAATTGATGTAAACGAGCTTCGTGCAAAATTAATAGAGCAAGGTGCGTTTTTAGGTGACTAGTTACCATAACAGCATATATTATTAGTGCAGATTCCATACTCTGCACTAATAATTGTACTTATAGGAGGATACAGGCATGAATTTTAAAGCAGTATCATATCAGAAATCTATACAGATAGCGGCACAATATGATGTTGTTGTCATAGGCTCCGGGCCTGCCGGTATTTGTGCAGCTGTTTCGGCAGCGCGGATGGGAGCCAGAACCGCAATAATTGAGCGTTATGGCACCCTTGGGGGGAATTTGACAAATGGCGCGGTGGCACCGATTCTGGGAAGCGTTTCAAGAGGAACCTTACGGGACGAACTTATTGTACTTCTGGGTGTTCCGGACAGTGACGAAACAGGTGTAACGCAGCAATCCCACGACTTTGAAAAAGCAAAGGGCGTGCTCCTGGAATTTGCACATGCAGCAGGCGTTAAGATATATTTACAAACCCCTGTTGTGGACACCATAACAGATGGGAACAGACTTACAGGTATTGTTATTTCCCAAAAGACAGGTATGAAGGTGATTCAGGCAAAAGCATTTATTGACGCCTCTGGTGACGGCGATGCTGCATATTTTGCTGGTGCCGAATTTGAAATGGGACGTGAAGGAGATTCCCTTTTACAGCCTGTTACTCTAATGTTCCGTTTACAGGGAGTTGAAGAGGATGCATTAACTTGTATAGGTGAACTTGACCAAGTTACATATAAGGGAGAAAGATTCCTTGATTATACCACCAGGCTATGCAGCGAAGGGCATTTGCCGCCTAATGCAGCATCGGTACGTTCCTTTCGCACTGCAGTTCCCGGTGAACGCGTTATCAACACAACCCAGTCAAACGGTATTTCTGCACTGTCAAGTGACGATTTGGAAAAAGCAGAGCTTGACTTACGTGCGCAAATTGATAAGGTAACTGATTTTCTGAGAAAGTATGTTGAAGGTTATCAGAATTGTTTTGTGAAAAGTACGGCAAATACTCTTGGGGTTCGTGAAACCCGCCGTTTTATAGGCCAATATATGCTGGAAGACTCAGATCTTCGTGCAGGTCGCAGATTTGATGATGTTGTTGTTCACAAGGCCAGCTTTATAGTGGATATTCACAACCCGGCGGGCAGTGCACAGGCAGAAGGGGTGCCGGAGGAGGTAATACCTTATGATATTCCCTTGCGATGTATGATTCCAAAGAGCCTGGATGGTCTGGTGCTTGCCGGCAGATGTATTTCAGGCACACACCGTGCGCATGCCTCCTATAGAGTCATGTCAATCTGTATGGCCATGGGAGAGGCAGCCGGTGTAACTGCTGCACTTGCAGCTCATAAGGAAATAATACCGCGTGATGTAGATTTCCATGATGTACAAAAGGTTTTGCTTGAACGGGGAGTGGAGCTTTTTAGTTGAATCGAAAACTTATCACCAGTGAAATGGGACCAAAGCATGGTCGTGCATGGCAAAGGCCAGAAAAAGTAAAAAGAGGAGGTAACTATGTATATTAATGAAAGTGACAATAAAGTGCCGGTGATAGCCAGCTACGATGTAATTGTATGCGGAGGCGGACCTTCCGGTATTATTGCAGCAGTTGCTGCAGCCAGGAACGGTGCAAGGACGTTGTTGATTGAGCGTTATGGCTTCGTAGGGGGTATGGCATCAAGTGCCCTTGTAACGCCTATAAGTATATTCAAGAAAAAGAAAAAGCTTATTATTGACGGTATCCCTTTTGAGCTTATGAAGAGGGCCGATGCGTTAAATGGAGCTGACATTTCACTTGATAGCGGAAATGTCCCCGTAGACGATGAGGTATTTAAACTGGCAGCTCAGCAATTACTTCTTGAAAGCGGTGTTACGCTGCTATATCATACTTATTTTTCAGATTGCCTTATGAGTAATGGGAAGGTTAGTCATGTGATCGTACAGAACAAGGCGGGAAGGGTCGCATATGAATGTAAAGCTGCCATTGACTGTACAGGTGATGCCGACCTGGTTCGTGCAGCGGGCTTTAAAACTGTCAAGGAAACCAGGCTCCAGCCGGCCTCTCTATGGTTCCAGCTTGGCGGTGTGGATACTGATGCACTTAAAGACTTATTCGCTGATGCTGTAGATGAAAAAATGCCAATCAGTGCTGAAATAAGGGGAAGGTTAAGTGAGCTTAACCAAAAGGGCGAGATGCCGATATTTGGCGGACCCTGGATAAGCAGACATTTCCGGGATGGTATAGTTACTATAAATTTGCTGCGTGAAAGTGCTGATGCGAGCTCTCCTGAGCAATTTACAAAGGCTGAATGCACTTTGCGTGAAAATCTTTTCAAGGTGATAAGTATCATGCGTGAGAATTTTCCTGCTTTTAAAAATTGCTGGCTTTTAAAATCGGGAACACAGGCCGGAGTACGTGAAACATACCGTATCACCGGAATGTATGAAATGAAGGCGGACGATATACTGAATCCCAAGCCGTTCAAGGACACTATTGCCAAGGGGACTCATGTGATAGACATTCACAAGCCTGATAGCATCGAACAGGACTGCATCAGTTTAAAACAGGAATACAATATACCCTATGGCATACTTGTGCCTGTGAACAGTGAGAATCTGATTACCGCCGGACGCTGTGTATGTTCAGATAACTCTGCCTTCGGTTCACTTCGGGTTATGGCAACCTGTATGGCAATGGGGCAGGCGGCAGGTACGGCAGCAGCCATTTATCTGCAGAAGGCTTGTTCTATGAGCGCAATGGACACTGACCTTCTGGTCAAAAGGTTACTTCAGCAGGGTGCCATCGTTTAAGTAATTTATTAACATAAAACAAATAAATTAATTGTCTTTAAACTTGAAGCGAAGGGGGATGCACTATGAGTAAAGTGCCAAAAACAATGAAAGCTTTAGTGGCATATGGAAGAGGAGATTACCGTTTTGAATCAAATTATCCTGCACCCGAATGCGGACCGGATGATATCATCATCAAAACAGAAGGCTGCGGTGTTTGCGCAAGTGACCTGAAGTGCCAGCATGGTGCAGCTATGTATTGGGGTGGAGATAATCAGGCAGCCTGGGTAGAACCGCCATTTATTCCGGGCCATGAATTTTTAGGTCATATCGTTGAAGTAGGAGAAAATATAAAGGATTTTCACATAGGTGAACGAATCATAGCTGATCAGATTGTTCCATGTGGAGAGTGCAGATTCTGCAAGACGGGCAGATATTGGATGTGCCAGCCCCACGCGATTTTTGGTTTCCAAAAAGGCAACAACGGTGGCATGGCTGAATATGTAAGATTCCCTAAAACCTCTGTAATTTCAAAAGTGCCGGAAGAAATACCTCTGAGCGCTGCTCTGTTGATTGAACCTTATGGATGTTCCAAACATGCAGTAGACAGAGCACAAATCCGCAATGATGATGTAGTGGTTATTTCTGGTGCTGGAACTCTTGGTCTTGGTATGATCACATATGCAAGAATGCAAAATCCTAAAAAACTGATAGTGCTTGATATGGTTGATTTGCGATTGGAAAAAGCAAAAGAATTTGGTGCGGATATAGTTTGGAATCCCTCAAAGGTTAAGGTGACGGATGAGATCATGAAGCTGACCGAGGGCTATGGCTGTGATATCTATATCGAAGCTACAGGACATCCCTCCAGTGTTGTCCAAGGCCTCAGCATGATAAGGAAATTGGGCAGGTTTGTGGAATTCAGCGTATTTGGGGAACCAACTACCGTTGATTGGTCAATTATTGGTGACAGAAAAGAGCTGGATATACTTGGCTCCCACTTAAGCCCGTATTGCTACCCCTTTGTAATTGAAAACATACAAAACGGCAACTTGAAAACCAATGGTCTGGTTTCAAAAACTTTTAAGATAGAAGAATGGGAGACGGCTTTTGAATACGCTTCAGGAAAATATGGTGATTTGAAAGTTGCTATTACCTTTAAATAAAAAATGAGCAGTACTGCAAGCCTTAAAATATGGTTTTACTGCTCCCGGTTTTATGCCCACGCTGGTTGGTGACAGGCTTATTGGTCTTGGAGTTAAGTTTGAGGTTAAGATTAAAAGTAGAGGTGATTTATTATGAAGGCATTTTTTATTGAAAAACCCCGCATTGGTGTAGTTAAAGATACAGAAATACCTGTTCCGGCCGAGGATGAGATACTTCTGGAGGTAAAAGCTGCAGGTGTTTGTGGCACAGACGTGCATATATACAAGGGTGAATATTTTGGGAGCTATCCCAGGATTCCAGGTCATGAGTTCTCGGGTGTAGTAGCGGGTATCGGCAAAAAGGTCACAAGGTTCAAGGTCGGACAGCAGGTTGCAGCTGACCCCAACATATTCTGTGAAGCCTGTGAGGCTTGTAAGGAAAATCGTCAGAATTTTTGCCTGGACATGGATGTTGTCGGTGTCAAAAGACATGGCGCTTTTGCCCAGTATTTGACTGTACCTGAGCGTTGTGTATTTGATGTAACGGGGCTGACTTTTACTGAGGCCTCCATGGTGGAACCTTTATCCTGTGTGGTTTATGGTCAGGAAAAAGCAGGTATACCATTAGGCTCGTCTGTACTAATATTTGGTGCAGGACCGATAGGTCTTATGCATGTACAACTGGCAGGGATAAACGGAGCTGCAAGTGTTACTGTCGTGGACCTTTTTGAAGATAAGCTCGCCCTGGCAAAAAAACTAGGGGCAGACCATACCTACACGCCGGCAGAATTTGAGAGGCTTGGCTTGGCCAATTCCTTTGAGGTTGTTATTGACTGTACAGGTGTACCGAAGGTCATAGAGGGTGAAATAAAATATGTAAAGGACTCCGGGACAATACTCTTCTTTGGCGTATGCCCTGACAATAGTTCAATAACAATAAATCCATATGAAGTTTTTAAGCGTGAACTGAAGCTTTGCGGAAGCTTTGCACTTAAAAAAACCTTTGGAAAAGCAGTTGCTCTTGCGAAAAGCGGAAAGATTAATTTAGTAGACCTGGTAGACAGGAAGCTATTATTGGAGGATGCACCTAAACTCTTTGAGGGCATAGTGTCTGGTAATCCAGGTCTTAAGACAGTTTTCTACCCTAATGGAATTGAAAGGTACTAAGCTAATGGAGGAGATTATATGTTGCGTGCAATAATGACAAGGCCTGGTGAAATTATCTTTGAGGATATAGAGGTTCCAGGGACAGAAGATAATAAAGTACTGATAAAAATGGCAAGGATAGGTGTGTGTGGCTCAGACATGCATGTTTATCACGGGAAACATCCATATACCCCATATCCTGTTATTCAAGGACATGAAGTAACAGCAGTAGTAGAAAAATGTGGTGACGGAGTTGTAGATTTTGCTCCGGGGGACAGAGTAACTGTCCAGCCACAAGTATTTTGCGGTAATTGCGCTATGTGCAGAGAAGGAGATTATCATATTTGTGAGAGCCTTAAGGTAATGGGCTTTCAAACAGAGGGTATGGCACAGGAATACTTCCTGGTAGACCAATCAAAGCTTATACACATACCCGATGAACTGGATCTTGACTCCGGTGCGCTGATAGAGCCTGTTGCTGTTGGTGTTCATGCGGTTCGGCGGTTAGGAAATGTCAAAGGGAAAAAGGTATTGGTTTTTGGCGCCGGTCCTATCGGAAATCTTACAGCTCAGGCAGCGAAGGCAATGGGTGCAGAAAGCGTAATGATAACCGATATAAGCGATTACAGACTTCAAAAGGCTGCAGAGTGCGGCATGACTTTTTGTGTCAATACAGCAAAGGAAGATTTAAAGGAAGCAGTTTTAAAGAATTTTGGCAAGGATGGACCAGATGCAATTTTTGAATGTATCGGTATTCAGCCTACAATGGATCAGGCTGTATCCATAGCCAGAAAAGGTACTACTGTAATGGTGGTGGGAGTATTTGGTGATGTACCAAGGGTGGACCTGGGGCTTGTACAAGACAGAGAGCTTACTCTGCGAGGTACTCTTATGTATAAAAAAGAAGATTTTGATGATGCAATAAGGTTTATGGCAAATGGTCAAATAGTAGCCGCACCACTTATATCACGCCATTTTGCATTTAAAGATTATCTTAGGGCTTATGAATATATCGAAGAATCTAAAGATTTGGCCATGAAGATTTTAATAGATATATTCTAAAAAATTCAGTAATATAGAAAGCTGGGTGGATTATGATTGACGTTGTAGCTCTTGGCGAGCTTCTTATAGATTTTACACAGATTCGTTCCAACGATGATACGGTCAAGCGCTTTGAACAGAATCCCGGAGGTGCTCCGGCTAATGTGCTGGCTGTGTTGTCAAAATTTGGAACAAGGTGCGCTTTTATTGGCAAGGTAGGAAACGATGTTTTTGGAGAGTTTTTAAGGAAGCAGCTTTTAGAGCTTTCCATAGATTGCCGGAATCTGGTTTCAGACCCCAATCATAATACAACCCTGGCATTTGTTACCCTGGATGCCACGGGGGACAGAAGCTTTAGTTTTTATAGAAATCATGGTGCTGATACGTGTCTTTCTGAAGAGGAAATTGATTTGGAACTTATTAAGAACTGCAGGTTATTTCACTTTGGAACATTATCAATGACCCATGAGCCTTCACTTACCGCAACAATAAAAGCTGTTGAATATGCCAGGGCATGTGGCGGAATAATATCCTTTGATCCCAATTACAGAGCACTTCTATGGAAGGATAGGGACAGTGCAATAACTGCTATGAAATCCGGGCTGAAGTATGCTGATGTTGCAAAGCTTTCCCTGGAGGAAGCACAAATGGTCACAGGAAAAACAGAGCCTGAGGCTTGTTTGAAAGAACTCCTTAAGTATGAGCTGCACTTTGCAGCCATAACAATGGGACCTCAAGGCTGTGTATACGCTACGGAGAAGTACATGGGTGCCTTCCCTGAGTATCCTGCTGAGGTTGTGGACACAACAGGTGCAGGAGATACTTTTTGGGGAACCCTTTTATTCGGATTTTTAAACAATGGTGCAAGTTTTGACGCAATTTCAGAGGAAAGACTTTCTGAAATTGTGCTGATGGCAAATATTGCTGCAGGTATGAGTACTGAGAAAAAGGGTGCTATACCGTCGATCCCTGATTTTGCCAGGGTTAGGACAGCTTTTGAGCAGATTAATGGCAAATAGGCAATTAAAATACAAAATAAATACTGGGATTTGATATCAGATATTATGAGGGCAGCCGTGACTTTTAAATAAAGGTGGCTGTCCTTATAAACGAATAAATGTGAATTATGGTCAGTTTATTAGAAACTAAAAAAATGTCTACAAGATATATTCAATTGATGATAAAATAATATTGTATATGTAAAAGGTGTGATGAAATTTATATTATATAAGAAGTCACATCATTTTTTTATGGTAAATTGCAGTATACAGCAAATAAAAACTAAAGAGCCGGGGAATGTAAATATGGACAAATTGTACAGTATCAATAAGGTTACAGACTTGAAAGATTTAATGGAACAAAGCTGCAGCTTATACAGGGACAAAGCAGCATTTTTAATTAAAGGCGATAACGATGATTACAGCTCAATAAGCTACGGGAAATTTGGTGCAGATGTTGAAGCCTTTGGTACTGCCTTGCTGAAACTCGGTCTTAAGGATTGCTCAATTGCTGTTTTGGGAGAAAACCGGTATGAATGGTGTCTTTCATATCTGTCAGTGGTTAATGGCGTAGGAACAGTGGTGCCTTTGGATAAAGAACTGCCTCAGGAGGAGATTAAAAATCTTTTAGAAAGATCAGAAGCTGCCGCAATAATTTTTTCAAGTAAGCATCGGGAGCAGGTGAAAATGCTGCAGGGCAGTATTCCCGCTGTAAAATATTATATTGATATGGATTCGGAAATCAACGAAGATGGTATTCTTTCCTTTGAGCAGGTATTACAAACGGGAAAACAGCTTGTGAAAGAAGGCGACAAAAGCTTTGCCTCTGCAGAAGTGGACCCCCACGCCGGAAGGATATTGATTTTTACTTCAGGCACCACAGATATAGCAAAAGGGGTTATGCTTTCTCATGGAAACATATGCTCAAATATAATGGCGGTATGCTCTACGGTTTACGTCGACAGCCAGGACAGTTCATTATCCATATTGCCGCTGCATCACACATATGAATGTACACTGGGTTTTTTAGCCTTTATTTACAGCGGGGCCACCGTTTCCTTTAATGATAGCTTAAGGAATCTTGTAAAGAACTTAAAGAATGTCAAACCTACCATAATGATTACTGTACCCCTGCTGCTTGAAAATATATATAAAAAGGTACAGAGTAAGCTTAAAAAGAGAAGGGCGGGTAAACTCAAGTTTTATCTTGCCGTATATCTTACCAATTTTTTAGCGCAATTGTTTGGAATAGACCTGCGCAGGAAAGTATTCAAGGAAATACATGAAGGGTTCGGGGGAGAGATGAGGCTTATTATTGTTGGTGCAGCCTCTGTGAATCCAATAGTATCAAGATTTTTCAGAAAAATCGGAATCCATGTGCTGCAGGGCTATGGCTTGACGGAATGCTCTCCATTAGTGGCCGGGAACAGAGATAACAGCTTTATGGATAAATCCTGCGGCAGACCCATACCTGGTGTTGAAATCAAAATTCTGGACCCTGATAAAAAAGGTGTGGGAGAAATCCTGGTTAAAGGCAAAAATGTAATGCTGGGCTATTTCAAAAATGAAAAAGCGACACAGAAAAGCTTGAACAATGGCTGGTTTTATACAGGAGATTTGGGATACACTGATAAAAAAGGCTTTTTGTATATTACAGGCAGGCTTAAAAATGTCATTGTCACTAAAAACGGAAAGAAGATTTTCCCTGAAGAGGTTGAAAGCTATATAAATTCCAACCCGTTGGTCCAGGATTCCTTTGTCTGGGGCAAATATGAAGAAAGCTCGGGGGATACTGTTGTCTGCGCTCAGATTCTTCCAAATATAGAAGCTATCGTACAAAAATTCAATGAAATAAGCATGACAAAAGATGAATTAACGAAGATTCTTAAGGACATTGTAATAACAGCAAACAGAAAAATGCCGTTATATAAGCATATAAAGGAATTCTCCATAAGGGAAAGTGAGTTTATAAGAACCACTACCCATAAGATAAAAAGATACGTGGAAGAAGCACAAGGAAATCTTTCTCAATAGCAGCTTGTGGGTTCATAAAATGGAAGTTCACGTAATATGGTTTATTCCGATGAATATTTAGTATTTTAATGCAAAGAGAGGCTGCCATGAAGGAAACCATACGCAATAATATTGTGGATCTGCCATATAGCTTGCATGATGCCAGAGTAAATAAAATAACAATACAGGGGGAAAATATTGTATTGTATTTCAGCCGGGGCTTTTACAAGCCCGTAAATAATGACTGCCTGCCGGTAAAAGGTGCTGCAATAAGTATTCAAGGGCTGGATTTAGACTTTTGCAATGCATATCTTTTAGATACTGCGGGCAGCTGTGGAAAATTTACAGGTGAGAAATTCAGCCTGGAGGAATTTGCAAGCCGATTTCCGGATATTGATTTTGAGATTATAGATGAGACATATGGCTACAATCAATCAAATTTTTCAGGGTACTTATACAACGCCGGAGACATAAAAGAGTGCATTATGGAGATGTACCACCTGGGGGATATGAGGTATATTACAGAAGACTAGCGGAATCAGTGCTTTTGTTCAAAAATATATAAGGTTTCTTTTCTGCGGGAAAGGAGATGCCCCGAATGAATGAGAAGGTCCTGGTAATAGAGGATGAAAAAAATATAGCTGACGCAATTACTTATGCTCTGAGAAGGGAAGGCTATACTGCCGAGACTGTTTACCGCGGAGATACTGCCCTGCAAAAGCTGGAGGAGTTTCTTCCCGATGCAGTTATTTTAGATGTCATGCTTCCTGGCATGGACGGCTATGAAATTCTTAAAAAGCTCCAGGATAAAGGGCGGATGGGAGTTATCATGGTGACGGCAAAGGAGGATATTGTCAATAAGATATTGGGCCTTGAGCTGGGGGCGGATGACTATATAACCAAGCCCTTTGATATGCGGGAATTGCTTGCCCGTTTAAAATCCCTGCTCCGCAGAATGCCAAAGGAGGAAAGAAAACAGGAGGCTTCCGAGATTGTTCTGGGAGGAATCCTGCTTAATACCGCCAAGCGGACAGCTTTTGCCGGGGAGCAGCCTCTGGAGCTGACGCCAAAGGAATATGACCTGCTGGCGCTGTTATTGTCCCATCCGGAGAGGGTGTATACAAGAGAGCAGCTTCTGGATATCATATGGGGGATGAACTATATCGGCGGAACCCGTACGGTGGATATTCATGTACAGCGGGTGAGGAAAAAGCTGGGTAAGGATTTTGAAGATGTGATTCAGACTGTTTACGGCATAGGTTATAAAGCCCTGGGAGGCGGAAGTGAAAATTAGTATAAAAATTAAATTCAGCCTGTTCCTGGCTGTTTTGCTGCTTTTGTTCGTTTTTTTCTTAAGCCTGCTGGTGTTACAGGGGATAAAAAGCAATCAGCAAAAGCAATACGAACAGTATTTAGCGCGACAGGCAAAGACTGCCAATACGTATTTTATTCAGAGTCTCCTGTCAGAAGAAAACAAGGTGCCCCAGACCTTTCTGGAGGAAAAGGGCAGGAAGCTTGCGGAGCAGCTGGAATTAATCAGCGGATTGCCTCTGGTCATATACGACAGACAGGGAGCGTTGGTCAGTAAAAAAGTGACGGATACGGAGTCGGACAACATAAAGAAAACCTTGGCCTATGCGCTGAGCAATAAAACCGCGTATCTGACAGAGAAAGCATCTCTGTACTACATGTCCCCTCTGCTCATAGGCAATGAACAGGTGGGTGTAGTACAGTTTTATTATTCCCTGTCGGAGCATCAGGACTTTTATGACCACATCCGGCAGCTGCTCATCTATATTGGGGCGGGGCTGTTTATTCTGAGCTTCCTTCTGAGCAATCTATATTTCAATTCCTTTGCCGCCGGTATAATAAAATTGGACAGGATGGTGGACCGCATAAGAGAAGGACATTATGAAACCACCGTCTTAAAACGCAGGGATGAAATCGGTAAATTAAGTCAGGGAATTCATGCAATGAGCGGGCAGATAATGAGAACCATACAGGGGCTGGAAGCCGAACAGGGTAAACTGGAGCTTGCGGTAGACAAATTATCCCGGCTCGATAAACAGCAGAAGCAGTTTATCGGAAATGTAACCCATGAATTTAAAACACCCCTGACCTCAATCAAGGCATATATTGATTTGCTGGAAATGTATCCTGACGATGAGAAGCTTCTGCAAACCTCCATTGCCAGTATAAAAAGCGAAACAGAGCGCTTGTATGAGATGGTGGACAAGGTTTTGCAGCTGTCAGCCCTGGAAAAGTATGACTTCGAACTGAAGTTTGAAAAATTGGAGATAAAACAGATACTGGAGGCTGTGCTGAAGAGCTTGAAGGGCAGGATGGACAAATTTGGCATAAGCCTTGCAGCCCAACTGCAGGAAGCCTATATGGAAGGTGACAGGGACAGCTTGACAATAGTGCTGATAAACCTCTTGGATAACGCAATTAAATACAATAAGCCAAAGGGAAATATTTTTGTTAAATCCTATATATCGTCGGATATGGTGCATATTGAAATAGCAGATACAGGTATTGGTATTCCGGAAGAACTGATAAATAAGGTGTTTGAGCCTTTTTACACGGTGGACAAAAACAGGGCCAGGGAGAACGGAGGAGCGGGACTGGGCTTGTCAATAGCCAGAAGGCATGCAGAACTGATGGGGGGCGCCGTCGGTTTGCTGAGTACGGGAGAGGAAGGCACCAGCTTCCGAATTATCTTTCCCTCCTTGTGAAATTAATGTTTACATTTTAGATACAATTGTTTACCGGATAGCTATAATTGTATATTGTGCGGAAACAAACTCTTGATAAGATTTATGTCAAGGAGGTGGTGTAAATGAAGAAGACACAAATAACAAAAGTAATATGTGCTCTGACTTTATTAATAACTATTACCGGCTGCAGTGCAGCAGGTGAAAAAGACAAGGAAACCATTAAGAAACCCGGAGGATCCATAACTATTATTGACAACAAGGGTAATGAGGCGGGAAAGCCTGCTGTCTCCATAGTCAGCATTGATAACTATGAGAAGCTGGAAATCTCTGATTGGTTGGATTCGGAAACTGTGATTGTTTCAAAGGAAAATGAGTCCCTGGGGAAAATGAGTCTGCTGGAATTGGCGGGCACTTACCCAAGAAGTCTGTATGTGTATAATCTTAATACCAAGGAATACAAGCTTTTAAAAGCAGAGCAGCAACTTAACCTGGGTGGGGCGAAACTGTCACCTGACGGGAAAAACCTTTTATATTACGGTAACAGCCTGGGAGATCCCTCCTACTATGTACTCAATATTGAGAACCTGAAAGGGTTTGGCATTTCAGGGGAACCTATGGGGAATGCTGGAAGTGCAAAGTGGGCGGATAAGGCAGCAGTGGTGGGAGCAGGCTATATGAGGGGGGCCTATCTTGCCGGTATTGACGGAAAGATTACAACTATAAAGGAGCTGGAGCAAAAAAGCGTATTTATAGTTGAGAAGCTGAAAAACACCTTATATTACAATACCACCGAGGACGGTACCCTCATGGCTTTAAATCTGTCAACAAAGGAAACGGTCAAGCTTGGTCTGACAAATGTGATGGGTGTATATCCCGCTCCTGATGAAAATCAGATGCTGGTTTTACAGCAAAACGGCTCCAAGCAGGTGCTCTCACTCTGCAGCAGTGACGAAAGCGATGTTAAAACCATTGCCCAGGGTGTGGAGCTTGGCGGAGTTGCCTGGGCTCCTGACCAGCGGATGCTTGCCTACAGCATGAAGGAGGACGGAAACAGCACTACGGTTGCCGATTTGTACGTCTATGACGTTTTAACCGGAAAGTCTACCAGAATAGCAGTGGATATTGAAAATGCAGCTACCTGCTGGAGCCCTTCCGGCAAGGACCTTGCCTATACCCGCTGGGATGGGAAGCAGTACAACAGCAGTATCGTTCATATAGTCAATAACAGTTGAAACCTTCGCCTTGCAGGCGAATAAATGCTTTCAGCATCTTGTTTAAAGGTTTCAACGGTTTGGTTTTTACGAGCCCGCACTTCAGGAGGCTTTAGCCTCAAACCCAAACTATAGGCTTTCAGCCGATAGTAATTGACTTTGGAATATTCCCTGGAGAAATAGCTGCACAAAGCGGAGCCAACTTATGTTTGCTTCCCGTTTGAGCAGAAGCTTCGACTCCCATGCATAAGACTGTAAAAGCTTATGCATGGGAGTTTTTTATGTTTAAAAAAGCTGAGCACCATATAGTCACCTATGTTGATAAATTTTCATTAATTTGGATGGCAGGCCTGTTACTTGAAACGGTATAGTTGAAGGAATGTTTCCAGAAGTTCCGTTAATATTGAATTGCATAATAAAAAGTGCTTTTTCGGGTTACCAGCGATATTTAAATTATTCCTACTCTATTAAAATAAAAACTAATTGAATAGTAGATAATATTAAAGTATAATATGAGCAGTAAATTATTGTAAAAAATGTGAATTATTCACCTCGGTGATTAAGGAATTTAAGAAGTAATCTTTGGAATACCAGCATTTTGAAAGGGGTGGGAGAATAACAGCTTGTATGAGGTAAGAAAATACAGCACCGGATGAAATTTATATATACATATTATACTTCCTGTCTTTAAGCTTAATACCTGATTCACGCAGCTATGCCATTAATGTCAATCCGTAGGTTGCACATACATTATTTAAATACAGCATCTTGAATCATACCTCTTAAATCAAGCAACAAGTCGCATTGTGAATCCAATGTGAACTAGTATTACAAAAGACAAATCAGAACAAAAAGCTTCTGCTACTATCACTAATTATTAAGGGGGTCAAGTTTAATGAAAAAAACAATAGCTTTTTTATTATGCTTTCTAATGATTTTTACAGCATTATTGCCAATGCAAAATGCTAATGCGTATGATGCTTCACTTATTCCGAATCTTCAGATTCCGCAAAAGAACATTCCGAATAATGATGCAATGAATTTTGTAAAAGGTTTAAGACTAGGATGGAATCTAGGTAATACATTTGATGCTTATAACGGTACAAATATTACTAATGAATTGGATTATGAAACATCCTGGAGCGGTATCAAAACAACAAAGCAGATGATAGATGCAATAAAGCAAAAAGGATTCAATACTGTTCGTATTCCTGTATCTTGGCATCCACACGTAAGTGGTTCCAATTACAAAATCAGTGATGCGTGGATGAATCGTGTTCAAGAAGTAGTAAATTATTGTATAGATAATAAAATGTATGTTATTTTAAACATACATCATGATGTTGACAAAGTAAAAGGTTATTTCCCAAGCAGTCAATATATGACAAGTTCCAGGAATTATATTACTAAAGTTTGGGCACAAATTGCTGCTAAGTTTGCAAACTACGATCAACATCTTATTTTTGAAGGAATGAATGAGCCTCGTCTTGTAGGACATGCAAATGAGTGGTGGCCTGATCTGACAAATTCAGATATTATTGATTCCATTAATTGTATCAATCAACTTAATCAGGACTTTGTTAATACAGTACGTTCAGCAGGCGGAAACAATGCAAGCAGATATCTAATGTGTCCAGGATATGTTGCATCTCCTGACGGAGCAACAAACGATTACTTTAGATTGCCAAACGATTCAGGTAATAATAATAAAATAATCGTATCTGTACATGCATATTGTCCTTGGAATTTTGCTGGATTGGCAGTGGCTGATGGAGGTACAAATGCTTGGAATATAAATGATTCAAAAGATCAAAGCGAAGTTACTTGGTTTATGGATAATGTTTATAATAAGTATACAAGCAAGGGTATTCCTGCAATAATCGGTGAATGTGGAGCAGTAGATAAGAACAATTTGAAGACAAGAGTAGAATATATGTCCTACTATGTTGCACAAGCTAAAGCGCGTGGTATATTATGCGTATTGTGGGATAACAATAACTTCTCGAGTACTGGTGAATTATTTGGTTTCTTTGATAGAAGAAACTGCCAGTTTAAGTTCCCTGAAATTATAGATGGAATGGTGAAATATGCTTTCGAAGCGCAGAATGATCCTGACCCAGTTATTATATATGGGGATTATAACAACGACGGCAGTGTTGATGCGCTAGATTTTGCAGGCTTAAAGCAATATATTTTGGCTGCTGACCATGCTTATGTTAAAAAATTGGATGTAAATCTCGACAATGAAGTAAATGCTGTTGACCTTGCAATTCTGAAAAAGTTCCTGCTTGGTTTGGTAAGTAAGCTTCCAACCAACTAAACAATTGTTTCTAAAAAGTATCATTCAAAAAAGGCCTTAAAAGCCTATTGAATGATACTTTTTTTATGCTGTGGGTTCAGCAAAGCTGGCACGCATGCCGGTGTATTCATGTTATTTATCAAACAGCGTAATGAGTTTTTTGACGTGAACGCAGGCTTTCACGTTTTTTCTTTTTATAGTGATATTTTTATACGATACGCAATAATAAGGACTGCAGAAATACGAATGACAATCTGAAACATTTTATAAATTCAAATATATTACAAATATAGCTTTTATTGTATAATAAACAAGGTAGTAATTATAAATAACAAAAGCGAGGAGATTTTTCTATGAACTCAAAAAAGTACATTACACTATTGCTGTCTTGTATCCTGCTGGTTTTCTTTTTAAATTTCAATATTGCTGCTGTCAACGCTGCAACAGCAATAAAAGACGTAGCTTGCACACAAATAACGGCCTATGCCCTAAAGGAAGATGGAACAGTGTGGGCCTGGGGAGTGAATTCCTATGGACAGTTGGGGAATGGAACAATAAATAACAGCTTTGTGCCGGTACAGGTGAAAGGACTGAGCGGAGTAAAAGCTGTAAACTGCACACAAACTACAGCCTATGCCGTAAAAGAAGACGGAACGGTGTGGGCCTGGGGAGTAAACTCCTATGGACAGCTGGGAAATGGAACAATAAATAACAGCTTTGTGCCGGTACAGGTAAAGGGCCTCAGCGGAGTAAAGGCAGTAAGCTGTACACAGCTGACTGCCTACGCTGTAAAAGAGGACAGAACCTTGTGGGCCTGGGGAGTAAACTCCTATGGACAGTTGGGGGACGGCACCATAAAGAACAGCTTTGTGCCTGTGCAGGTAAAAGCACTGAGTAGTGTAAAGACCGTAGTTTGCTCGGAGACCTCGGCCTATGCAATGAAGGAGGACGGAACAGTGTGGGCCTGGGGAGCAAATGATTATGGACAGCTGGGGGACGGCACCATAAAAAACAGTCTGGTACCGGTACAGGTAAAAGGCCTCAGCGGAGTGAAAGCTGTAAACTGCACGCAGATAACAGCCTATGGGCTAAAGGAAGACGGAACGGTGTGGGCCTGGGGAGCAAATTCTTACGGACAGCTGGGGAACGGAACAATAAATAACAGCTTTGTACCGGTACAGGTAAAAGGCCTGAGCGGAGTAAAAGCTGTAAACTGCACACGGACCACAGTCTATGCCGCAAAAGAAGACGGGTCGCTGTGGGCCTGGGGAGTAAATTCCTATGGACAACTGGGGAACGGAACAATAAATAACAGCTCTGTTCCCGTACAGGTAAAAGGACTGAGTGGAGTAAAGGCTGTAAACTGTACACAGCTGACAGCCTACGCCGTAAAAGAGGATGGAACCTTGTGGGCCTGGGGAGTAAACTCCTATGGACAGTTGGGAGACGGCACCATAAAGAACAGCTCTGTACCTGTGCAGGTAAAAGGGCTGAGCAGGGTAAAGACAGCAGTTTGCTCGGAGACCTCGGCCTATGCCTTGAAGGAGGACGGAACAGCCTGGGCCTGGGGTGTAAATGATTATGGACAGCTGGGAAATGGAACAATAAATAACAGCCTTGTGCCTGTGCAGGTTAAGTCATAATCCAAGCTTATAGGAAAAAATTATATCCCTCCAGCCGCCTTGTAAATGAGTTTAACTTCCGTTTACAATTATATTATACAATGTTATTAAAAAAGATTGGCGGTGTGC
Source organism: Bacillota bacterium (assembly GCA_023400235.1). Taxonomy (GTDB): domain Bacteria; phylum Bacillota; class Clostridia; order Acetivibrionales; family DSM-1351; genus Ruminiclostridium. The sequence goes on along the minus strand of JAEXFI010000012.1, from coordinate 27,749 downwards.
CCTTTGAATCAGATTTTAGTGGTAGATGATGATGAATATATACGGGAGCTTGTGTGTACTCTGCTTCGGAACGAGGGCTATGGCATCATGGAAGCAGCAGACGGGCGTGAGGCGCTTAAAAGGCTGGGAAAGGATAAAGTGGATTTATGTGTCCTTGACATTATGATGCCCAATATGGATGGCTTTGAATTCTGCAGAACGGCACGGAAGTATTATAAGGATTTGCCTGTTTTAATGCTGACTGCAAAAAGCGACCTGAGTCAAAAGCTGAAGGGCTTTGACCTGGGTTGTGATGATTATCTGACCAAGCCCTTTGAAGGCGCGGAGCTGATTGTCCGTGTGAGAGCTCTGTTAAAGCGGTATCATATGGACAGGGTGGAGGAAATAGTCATAGGCAGGGTAACGATGAATAAAACCAGCTATATTGTATCGGTTGACGGAGCAAAATACGATATACCCATGAAGGAATTCGAACTTCTGTACAGGCTGGGAAACAGTGCAGGAAAAACCCTTACCCGGGATTATCTGATTGAAGAAATCTGGGGCTATGATTTCGACGGCAACGAGCGCACGCTGGACGTACATGTAAACCGGCTCAGAGAGCGGTTTCCCTCGGAGGCATGCGGTTTTAAAATCACTACCATACGGGGCCTGGGGTACAGGCTGGAGGTAGTAGCTTGAAAGATACATGTTGTGTGTCAAAGTGACTTTCAAGCAGCGAAAGCCACTGCGTGCCTTTCATTACTATTTGTGTCGCCGGCGGTACCGGCGAAATGGAGGTAGTAGCATGAGCAAACCCAATAGATGGCATATGAGCTTTAACATTGTGCTTTTTGCACTCTTATATCTGGGCTGCATTGCATTGGGATATGTACTGGCTTCACTATTGTTCCAGGTGACGGGTAAACCCGCGGAATTGCTTTCCTACCTTATTTCCGTCATTATTGGGCTCCTGCTTTCCATAATAGCTGCAAGACTTTTTTTCATGATTTTCAGCCGCACTAAATATGGACAGGAGCACAACCTGAGCCGGCATCAGTTTTTAGATATGACTTTGGAAGCACTGAATAAAATCTCACGGGGTGATTTTAACATATCCATAGCCATTAATGAAAATGACCCCTTCTCCCAGGTGGCGCAAAGTGTCAATAAAATGGCACGGGAATTATCAGGCATGGAAGCACAGCGCCAGGACTTCATATCAAACGTATCCCATGAAATTCAGTCCCCCCTGACTTCCATCAGCGGCTTTGCGGCCCTGCTGAAATCAGATTCGCTGAGCGTTGAACAGAGGCTTCATTACATTGAAATAATTGAGACAGAGAGTAAACGTTTATCCAAGCTCTCCGACAATCTGCTGAAGCTTTCTTCCCTGGAATCTGAGAATGTTCCCCTGGTGCTTCGTGCTTTCCGTCTGGATAAACAGCTGGAGCATGCCATATTAATATTGGAACCCCAGTGGGAAAAGAAAAACATCGATTTGAATGCAGACCTTGAAAAAATCAGCATAAACGCAGACGAGGAACTGCTAAGTCAGGTGTGGATCAACCTGATTCACAACGCGGTAAAATTCACGCCTGAAAACGGCAGTGTCAAAATCAGGCTATTTCAGAAGGACAGTCAAATTGTGTGCCATATAACCGACAATGGAATAGGTATTTCCAAAGAGGACCAGATTCATATCTTTGAGAGGTTTTTCAAGGTGGACAAGGCCCGGGACCGCTCCCTTGGAGGTAATGGGCTGGGCCTGTCCCTCAGCAGAAGGATTGCTGAAATTCATGGCGGTGAGATTACTTTTCAGAGTGAGCTCAATAAGGGGACAAGGTTTATTGTAACCCTGCCAAAATAAAGCCTTCAGTTTACATTGCGTTTAACTTCCATTTAACCTCCGTTTACTTTTCAGCCATAAAATAAGGCTGTAAACAAATGTAGGTTATTTTTTTGGAGGTTTTTATGATGAATATGATTGAAGTTAGAGAGCTGGTAAAGCAATATGATAAAGCAAAGGAGCCGGCAGTAAAAGGAATTGACTTCAGTGTGCGGGAAGGTGACTTTTTCGCCTTCCTGGGCCCAAACGGGGCGGGAAAGACCACTACCATCTCAATTCTGACCACCACCTTGTCAAAAACAGCAGGTGCGGTGAAAATCGCCGGGTTTGACGTAGAAGCAGAGGCAAAGCGTGTGCGTGAAAAGGTGGGTATTATTTTTCAGCGGCCCAGCCTTGACCCACAGCTTTCCGCAGAGGAGAACATACGGTTTCATGCCTGCCTTTACGGCATGTACAGCTATCATCCCGCCTTCAGGCTCATGCCTGTACAATACAGGAAGCGTGTGCTGGACCTGGCGGAAATCGTGGGAATACAGGATGCTCTGTTCAAGCCTATAAAAAAGCTTTCAGGCGGCATGCAGCGCAAGCTGGAAATTATCCGCAGCCTTATTCATACGCCGTCGGTACTGTTTCTGGATGAACCCACCCAAGGGCTTGATGCAGTCAGCCGCCGCAGCCTGTGGGAATATATCGACACTGTGCGCAAGGAAAATGGTACAACGGTATTTTTGACCACCCATTATATTGACGAGGCAGAAAAGGTTGATAATGTATGCATTATCAATCACGGAAAGATTGCTATTTCAGGTTCCCCTGAAGAAATGAAGGGCAACCTGCTGAAACAGCAGTTGATTTTGGATTCCGAGGACAGGAAGGGACTTGTGACTGAGCTTTCTGATATGGGGCTTTTCCATAGGACAGAGAATCACATCATTGTGCCTTATCAGGACATTACCCCTCAGGAGGTAATTGCAAAAATAAAGACACGTCTTAGCGTACTCAGCATCGAGGAGCCCTCACTTGAAGATGCATATATAGAATATCTGAAGCTGGGAGGTGAAGCGGCATGAGTCAGCTTGTTCCGGCCGTGAGGCAAAAATCTGGTCTGGCACGGGAAGTTAACGCTGTTATCACCATTATGGCAAGGGATATCATGCTTTTTTTCAAGTCACCCATGACAATCATCATGAATCTGGCGATGCCAATCGTCATGCTGGGCATGCTGGGCGGGAGCCTGGCGCAAAACATGTCGGGAGGGCTGGGCTTCAACTACAATCAGTTTATGCTGGTGGGCATGCTTGTGAATATGCTGTTCATGACAACCACCATGGGCATCTCTTCTCTTGTGGAAGACCGTACTACTGATTTTACTCAGGAAATGATGATTTCTCCGGTATCAAGGTACAGCATTATAGTTGGAAAGATACTGGGCTCCTCCTTCGGAGCCATTACCGGCATGTTCGGAACCATAATTGTGGGGCTGTTTATGGGAATCACCTTAAGCGTAAACCAGCTGCTGCTCTTAATATTGCTGTCACCCCTCATGTGCCTGTCAGCAGGGTCAATGGCTATGATTATTATAGGAGTTATCAAAAGCAGCAAGACAGCAAACATTGCCGTGAGCTTGATTACTATGCCGCAAATGTTTCTGTGCGGTGCCATCATTCCCATTGGCAATTCACACGGCATATTGTACATTATCAGCAGAATGCTGCCAATGACCTATTGCCTGGATCTCGCACGGTCTGTGGTATATGCCGGAACCAGTCAGTATGAAAGCGTCGTTCTTAATAATCCTGCGCTGGACCTGGCTGTTATCCTTGCGCTTACCGTTGTCTGCCTTACTATAGGAACCTTCTTTTTCGCACGAAGTGAAAAAAACAGATAACTGCCAAAAGCCTTCTTGCAGTTGAAAAAAAGTGATATGATTGTAGCAGGCATTTCCAAGAGTTATTATTCAAACAACAGGAGGAAGTATTGTTATGATTGAAGCGCTATTTTCTGACAGGCTGAAGGGGAAAACTGTGTTGCTTACCGGTGCCGGAGGAGGAATCGGCTACGAGGCCGCCAGGATTTTCGCGGCTGCGGGTGCCCGTATAATACTAGCTGAAATTCAATATGAAAAAGGGAAACAGGCAGAAACGGCCATTAACTCAGAATATCCCTGCCAGCCTTCACACTTTTATGAAATAGATTTGTCCGATGAAAAGCAGATACTCAGCATGGCTGACTGGATTCTTGAAACTTACGGCGTCCCAGATGTTATTCTGAACAATGCCACTATTACCTCAATGGGTGCCGTAGAGCAGGTGGAGACCACTTTTTGGGATAAGAGCTATGCGGTGAATTTGAGAGCTCCGCTGATGCTTGCTCAGTTGTTCGTGCCCTTAATGAAAGAGCGGAGGAGCGGAACGCTTGTCTTTGTATCCTCGTCAGGTGCGGCTCCGTATATGGGAGCATATGAAGTTTTCAAAACCGCACAGGTAGAGCTGAGCAGCACACTGGCGATGGAGCTGGAGGGCTCGGGGGTATATGCATACACCATAGGGCCTGGGTTGGTAAAGACTGAAACAGCTATGAGGAGCATAGAAATTGTTGCAGGGAATATGGGTATCAGTACTGAAGAATTTTACAACATGAATAGTCAGCATATACTTGAGGTTGAAAAAGCCGGGCTGGGCTTTGCACTTTCCGCCGCTTTTTCAGAACGCTATAGCGGTCAGGAGATTGGCTGCATTCAGGTGCTGTCTGATTTTCAGGCTATGCAGGACTGTCAGGGGGGAGCGGCCGCCGCTGCAGAAACCTTCTCAGAGACCGCTTCCGTGGTAACAGGGCGGCGGGAGCAGCTGCTGACCGGCATAAGGGAAACTTTCTGCCAGCAGTATTCAGGCTGGCAGAAGATGAATATTTTTGAACGGCAGTGGGTATTCCGGGATTTTAAAAAGAAGATGGGTATGTCCGCAGAGCAGGCCGGCGATGTATTTAGTCAGGCCCGGCAAAAGCTGGAGCAGAGGCAGGACCTGGATTCCAAGGACCGCATGTTTTTTTCAAAGCTTCAGGAATACTGGGAGCATCAGCTAAAGCTGCTGCAGAGCTATGAAAAAGATAAAAATAAGCTCAGGGAAAATACAGAAATCATAACCGGCTGGATTAACGAGCTGGCTGAATTTCTGGACGGCTGGCAGTAGAGCTTATATTTACAGCTCACATAAGGGTGAGCATATATTTTTTATAAGAAAAAACTGCCAGCAGGTCAAGAGGGCCTGGCCGGCTATTTTGCCTGCTTCAGCTTAAACTCCTTTGGGCTCATTCCCGCGTACTTGGTGAACACATGGGTAAAGTAGGCCGGGTCCTCAATACCCACGGCGCAGGCAACCTCAAATACCTTGTTGGCCGGATCCTTTAAAAGCTTTTTAGCGTGTTCGATCCGGTATTTATTTATGGCATCAACTATGGATTCACCGGTTTCCTTTTTATATAACCGGCTGAGATAGCTGCTGTTCACATGGATATGGTCCGCTATTGTCTGGAGACTGATATTAGTGCAGTAATTTTCACGTATAAACTTCTGGGTCTCCTTTATAAGATAGCTGTATTTTTTATCGTCTGCTGCCACCACTTGAGAAATATTTCCTATTAAATGCTTTAAAACCATGAACAGGTTCTGTATATTTCTTCCGGACTGTATTTGCTTATATACCTCAGGCTCGCTGTCGGCAAGCTCAGGGGCGAAAAGCTTGTAGCCGGCAAGCAGCCTGAAGCAGTAAGAGGCGATAAGCATACAGGCCACCTTTACATTTTCTATGGGTTCCTTGTTGCTTTTGTATTCCTCTATAAGGCTTTCCAGACTCTTGATTGCTTCCGACGGATTTTCCAGCTGAAGGCTGCTCACTATCTTTTCAGCGAAGTAGTGTGGCTGCCCGGCTGTTGAGGGTACAGGTACTGTATTGGGCATAAAAACAGAAACGTGGTTGTCATTATAGAAGCCCCCCTTCAGTGCATCCTTGGCTTCCTGATAGGCTGCCGGCAATGCCGATACACTTTGCTGCATCTGACTGATACCTATACTAATAGTAAAGCGCATGAAACTGTCAGCCATGGACAGAATTTCATTACAGGTCATAAGAAGTGTTTGGGTACACACTGGAACATTGTAGTTCTTGAAGGAAATTATAGCTACCAGCAAGGTCCTGTCCACCGCCACAGTATAGTGAGGGTAATTCTTAAAAGCCATGGAAAGCAGATTGCTTACCGACTGAAGAAATTTGTTGTAATCCTCCGGGCTGATAATGGAACTTTCATTTGAAACACTGTGTATATCAAACAGAACCACAAAATAATTATCAATCCTTATTTCAAGCTCCTTCAACTTGTTATGGATGAGGGTATCGTCTGCAATGATTCCGTTAAAGACATCCTTGAAAAATTTTTCACATATTTCAGATAACCTTATATTTGCCTTTTCCTCCATAAGCTTCAGCTTTTCCTCTATTTCCTTTTCCTGCCTGATCAAGGCCTTTGCTTTGTTTATGGCGTCTGGGATTTTCTCAGTAGGATTGGTTTTAATAACAAAATCCACTACATTATATTTTATTGCGGTCTGAGCATAGGAAAAATCAGCAAAGGCTGTAAGGATTATTATTTTGACAGCGGGATAATTTTCATGTATATACTCTGACAGCTCCAAACCACCCATTCCAGGCATTTTAATATCAGTTACAACAATATCAATTGAATGAGAAGCCAGTTTCTGTTTTGCATCAATTCCATTTTGTGCATCACAAACCACTTTGCAACCAAGGGCTTCCCAATCCACAAAGAACAAAAGTCCCTGCTTGATTACCGGTTCATCATCAACTATCATCACATTATACATTTGATATTTCACTCCTATCCACTGGAATATGCACGGTTATTTTCGAGCCCTTGCCCACCTGACTTTCAATATTAATGCCATAGGGTTCTCCATACATCAGCTTGATTCTTTTGTGTGTATTGATAAGGCCGATACTGTTATGCCCTTTTTTTCGCTTGGTAATGGTCTCACCTTCGTCAAGATTTATAGAACCGCTCTCGAAGCCTGCACCGTCATCCAGAACTTCAAAATATATGGATTCATTTTCCTGACGGATGTTTAAAAGAACGGTGCCTTTTCCTATCTTTTCCTCCAAACCGTGAACAACGGCATTTTCCACAAGTGGTTCAATACTAAGCTTGGGGAGCACCAGGTCTAAAATGCTCTCATCTGAGACATTAATAACGTACTCCAGCTTGTCCTCAAATCGTACCTTTTGCAGATAGAGATAGAACTTGATAAATTCCAGCTCCTGCCTTATGGGAACCTTTGCCCGGCTATTGGTATAGATGCCGGCCTGCAGAAGCTCCGTAAGGGAGGTGACCATTTTATATATGGTATCATCCTTTGACAGCCTGGCCTTGTAGCCGATAGTTATAAGTGTATTGAAAAGGAAGTGGGGATTCATCTGAGACTGGAGGAACTTAAATTCTGTTTCCTTCAACAGCAGTTGCTTTTCATATACCTGATTGATAAGATACTTTATCTCATCAGTCATATTGTTAAAGGTATTGCTGAGGAGTTTCAGCTCACTGTCCTTGTAGGCAGGCAGCTTTATTTCATAATTACCAACTTTAACATTGTTGATTACCGCCAGCAAGTCTCTGATAAACCTGGTAAATCTCAGAGAAATAAGGATTCCGGCAAAAATGGAGGCAATTATTATTATTACGGTGATAGCAATATAATTTCTCATACTGTCCGACAGCTTTGCCAGAACCTCATCTTTGGGAATTCCTGCAATAAAATTCAGACTTGTGCCGCTAATCTTTCTGTGAGCAACCATATAGGTGGTATTTCCAAGTTTAACCTCTGAAACTCCGGTGTCTCCTTCCAGCGGAAGGATGGAGGCGTCAACCTCAGTTCCCAGGTCAAACCTGTTTGAACTGGAATAAATGAGTCCCCGGTCATCTGTAACATATACCATTGAGCCCTCAAAGGAAAGCAGCTGGGAGTAGCTTTTGTACAACTCCTCCTCAGCAGTGCCAAAAATCATCACAAGTCTTTGCCTGGGATTATTTATGTTTGAGACAATCCGTGTAAAGTATATGCTTTTATCCCAATATGACGGAGGCAGTATTTCCTTGCCTCTTATCTTGCTGCCGCTGATTTTATTATAAACCTTGATATTATTATCATTTATGGACTGTATATTTGGGGAGGACTTGAACACTGAGCAAAAGGTATCCTCATTTAAAAATACATAAGCTGTAGAGATAAGGTTCATATCCCAGGCATTGTTAAACATCAGACTGTATTTAAGGTCTTCCTCAATAAGGCTTTTGTTTATAAACAGACTGTAAAAATCTCCCTCAAAGGATGTATCTCCCGAAGTCCAGGATCTTATGGATTTATTCGAAAGAAAATGGAGAGAGGTAGTATCTATTATCTTAAAGGAATTTTCAATATTGCCGGTTGCTTGCTGAATGAGCTGGCTTAGATTGTCATTGGCATTTTTAGTGAGCACCGAGGCTATATTCCAATAGAAATATAAACCAACCAGGGACATGGGTACCAAAAGCAAAATAACCATGGCCACGGTTATTTTATGTCTGATCGGCATTTTTTGGAGATAGTGTGCCCAGTGTTTTATATGCAGGGAATTAAGTAATCTCTTGAACGTACTTCTCAGCAATTTGCCAGCTCCTTTATCCACACATAATAATATGTAGTAAAACCTTAAGTAATTATTTCATTGCATTATTCTATTATTCTACAAAATACGCCACAATCCTTCAATGAATAAAAATAGGTAAAAAAAACTAAAGAATTCTCAAGATAGTACAAGAGAATAGCACCGTGTTGAGTTTAAATGAAATAAAGACAAAAATATTGCAAGAACATGTACTTTAATTGCATTAACTATATTCATGTCAAGAAATATAATTAAAAATGAATTATTAAATTGGGACAAGTGGGTTACAGCTGCTGGAATTTTACAACCGTCCTGTCACATCTTCAGGAACTTATACAAAATAGTAGGTCATCTGAAAAGAAAGGAGTAGTCAAAAGCAGTATTAAAACAAACTTTTAAAAGCTTTTCATGGGAGGGAAAAATGTTTAAAAGAGTTATTTTAAAAATGGTTTCGGTGATAGTATGCGTTAGCTTGCTGCTTTCAGCAGTATTTCAAGGCGGAGTAACCTATGCGGCTTCAAACCTTGTAATCGACCAAGTTCAGTTAAGCGGTGAGCTTAAGCTGAATCTGACACAAATTGGGGATATTGACTGGCTGCACTTAAAGGGAAACAGCTCGGGAAATATAATACAAATAAAGAAAAACACATCTCCGGGTGTAATTTCCTTCGGTACGCTTGGAACAGGAACTACCGGCACCGAGGGTAAAATGGATAAGGGCGGGGATTCAAGATTTCTGTCTTATACCTGGAGTGACGGTATGGACGGATATACAACCGGTACCGACGACACAGGCTTTGGGGTTTTCTTTCCCGCCGGCGAAAGAGGACCTGCTGTTTGGAGCGGAGATGATATAGGCTGCACCTTTACGGTAGGGGAGCAGCCCCAGACTACAACCGTAGTATTTGGGCTTGGAATGTGGCAGGCAAAGGTGGATGTGAAATTCTACATGGACGGCACCCTGTTTGACACTAAAAGCATATGGGCAGATGTCAACTCCCAGGTTTACAAATACCAGGTGATCGTACCTGCAAATACAGAGCTTAAGGTTGAGGCAATTCAAAAAGAAACTTTATCACAGTGGGGGAATTTTTCACTCTCAGGTGTTGCGGTGAGCAGTGATGTATCCGTTGACAAGGCTGCTCTGCAAGATCTGTACAATCAGGTTAAGGATTTGGAGCAGGGCTCATATACGGATGAAACCTGGGCCGTTTTTGACAATGCCAGAAATGTCGCAAAAACCTGTCTTGAAGATCCAGAGGCTGTCCAGTCTGCCGTTGACAGTGCAAAGTCAGCTTTGGAACGGGCGAAGAGTAATCTGGAGTTTGATACAGGGGACCTGATGATTTCCAGCAATCAAATTAACGGCGTATACAGCTTTGATATGACCTCAGTTGGAAAAGTTGACTGGCTGCATTTGAAAGGTGACGGCTCAAACGGAATTATAACCGTCAAGAAGAATATTCAGAATGTCATTACCTTCACTACCCTTTCAAATACTGTGACTGAAGGTAAGGTGACAAACAATGACGCTAATCGTACCGCTTCTTCGTGGACAGACGGAATGACCGGCCATGAAACTGGTACCAATGATACGGGTTTCGGTGTCTTTCTGCCTTTACCGGATGACAGAGCTGCCGGCCCATGCAAGGAAAATGTGGGCTGGAGCTTCTCGGTGGAAGCGCAGACAGCCTCCACAACAGTCGTGTTCAGCACGGGAATCTGGCAGGCTAAGATGGATGTAGAATTCTATCTGGATGATGTCCCTGTTGCCCTTAAAAAAATGGAGGCGGACGGAACTTCCAGAGTATACAAATATCAGGTGGTTGTCCCGGCAAACAAAGAACTGAAGGTCAAGGCTGTACAAAAATATAAGAATATCAGGGATGGCAACTCCTCACTGTCAAGTATAGCGGTGAGCGACGTAGAGGTTGTTGACAAAGCTTCCCTGCAAGCTAAATATGATGAATTTGCAGGAATAACCAAGAGCTACTTTACAGATGAATCCTGGACAAATTTTGCTGCTGCCAGAGAAACAGCCCGTACAATTCTTGGAAAAGCTGATGCAACACAGGCAGAGGTAGACAATGCAAAAGCAGGACTTATCCAGGCTCATACTGAGCTTGTAAGAAAAAGCACAAATGTAATGATAGACTACACAGGAAATAAGAAGGGCCTGAGCTATGCCCTGGGGCATACCGGGGATCAGCAGGACAGATACCAGACCTTTACGGCAGACCAGGCATTTAGAATGGAATATGTGCAGCTTGGCCTGACAAAGGTGTCGGATGACGGAAGTGATCTGGTGGTTAAGCTGTATGAAACAAACAGCAGTGGACTTCCCGTGGGACCGGTACTGGCGCAAACCACTGTCAATAAAAAAGATGTTGTAAGTGGCGGGCTGACAACTGCAAAGCTTTCTTATGAAATACAAGCCAACAAAAGATATGCGGTAGCCGTAACTCAGACTACGCTGAAAAACGGCATTTACTGCTGGACCGTCATGGCAAAAAACTACTACACTCAAAATGAATTTTATGGCAAGACGGTTTCAGGCAGTTTCGTTTCTGAGGCACACCTGGGAACAGGTATACTGAAGGTCATAAAAGAACTGAGTGTGGACAGAAGTGCTCTTGAGGCTCTTGTAGCCGAAACAGGAAATTGCAATGACAAAATCTATACTCTGGAGTCCTGGCTGGCTTTAGTGCAAGCAACTGAAGCTGCAAGAAATTGCCTGAATAACTTCGATGCCTCACAGGAGGAAATTGATGCTGAAAAAGGCAGACTGCAGGCAGCAAAGGACAATCTGGTTCTGAATCTAAACACTGCAGACTTCAGCAGCTTTATAGCCAGCATTGACAATGTGGTGGTTAAAGGCTATACAGATGTGTCGGTAGCTGTTTTGACAGATGCTGTTGAAGCTGCAAAGCAATTGGCTGCGGACGCTTCCGAGGAGGAAAAGCTCCAGGCCTATGCAGAGGTTCTCAATGCCATTTCAAAGCTTCAGGTTTCAGGCAGGTACACCTCAGAAACAGATGGTGGGCTGACCGGCTCCTTTGGCTTTGAAGGTGACATGAATGCGCCTATTGCATATATTGACGGCTCCTTCAGGCTGGCCAGCAGGGGAAATCTCATGATAAGATTTGGCGTCACCGGCCTTAAGGAAAAAGGGGCTGCAGTCGACTGGTACAACAGAGACGGCTATCTCCCCTGCTATGTAAGTGAATACACAGTGGACAATGTAAAATATAAAATAGAGGAATTCGCCAATAAGCATACCATTGAAGGCAACCCTGTGGAGGTTGCATATGTGAAAATGACAGTGGTAAATGATTCCGGTGAAAAGAGACTGCTCCCTGTGGTATCTAAGGAATTATTGCCCCTCAATGACCAGGCGGAGGCTGCATATGTAATTAATGCAGGAGAGACGGTGGTCAGAGAGTATGCCATAAAAGCCGACAGATTTGAAAACGAAGGTCATACCGGAGAACGGCATGAGGTAGAGCCCAAGGTGGAATTCCCCGCAGACCAGAAAATTCTTGAAGCTGCCAGGGCAGTTGCTGATGTGGGTGAGAACAGTATATTTGAGAACAACTATGCAGCAATGAGGACATACTGGGATAACAGGCTTTCAGGTATAATAGACATAAAGCTCCCCAACAGCAAGGATGCAAATAACAAGGACAGCCTGGTAAATGCATATAAGGCAGGGTATATCTACACTCTTATTATAAAGGACAATACATTTTTGCATGTTGGAGAAAATGGCTATGACAGACTGTTTTCACATGATACCATAGGAATTTTGCAGTCACTTATTACTGCCGGTGATTTTGTGGAAGCAAAGAATTATCTTGAAAGTGTTCCCATGACAGGGGGCATAAACATTGAAAACGGTGAAGTTGACCCTGACTTATACTGGGATGCAAACTGGAAGCTGCCATGGGCATATTCTGTGTATTTGAGCAAAACAGGAGATCTTGACTTTATAAAGGAAAAGTATGAGGGTGTCCTCAAGAAAATGGCACATTCAATACATGATGACCGCACAGGTGCAAACCACGACGGGATTATGAAAAGCACACTTGCAATTGATTCCTACGGTCAGTGGACAGTTGATGATCAGGCTGCACTCATGGGGCTTATAGCCTACAGGTATATCTGTAATGAGCTGGCTATAAAAGAAAGCGGGCAGAGTCAGAAAGAGTACTATTTATCGGAAGCTCAATGGGCATTGACAGAATATGACAGCCTATTGAAGGTCGTCACGGAAACACTTGAAAAGACAATCAGCGACTATAATCTGGACTATATTCCTGCTTCCATAGTTGAACCCAACACAAATAACAGGTGTAACGATGTAAGGGATGCAAACTGGGCATCAATGCTTCTGTTTGGTTCCTTCCCCTGGGACGGGTATTTATATGGTGCCGACCAAAGTGAGGCCGGAGCCAATATAGACATGATAGACCAGACCTATGCATATGGTATTGAAAGGCGTAAAAACCTGCCGGGTGCTTCACCCTATAATTTCGGAGGTTATCCTCACGGCTGGTACTCCAGTGCCTACAATGCCGGTTACGGTATTGCAGCCCTTCGCGGTGAAGAGTACAGAGATATAGGAATAAAGGCTTATGAATTTGCCGTAAACAGTGCAATGAGCTCACCTTTTGGCTGGTGGGAAGGCGTTGGACCTACCAATTTTCCGGGACAGGAGCCTACATCTGCACTTTGGAGCCATGATAATGCTTCAGGAGGCGGCGGTTCCTGCCAGCACATGTGGGGACAGGCAACAGCATCAAAGGTGTTATACGATGCACTTATAGCAGAGAAAGTATATAATGACAACAAAAATGTGGATATCATAATCGGACGTGGTATACCGGATGAATGGGTGACAAATGCCACCAGCGGCAACAAGGTAGTTGCAGAGGTTTCAAACTATCCTGTTCTCCAGGGAGGAAGGGCAGGCTACAAAATTGAGAAGGTTGGAAGCAGCCTGAAGGTTACCTTGGAGTGCGACAGCCAGAATGCCAAAGTTGATGCGGCTACTGTTGAACAATGGAGCATTCAGCTTCCCATAATGGTAAACAATATAGCGTCGGCTTCTGTAGGTACGGTAGATGATGCCAACGGTATTGTAAGTGTTCCCATGAATACCGGGGAAGTTACAATTGTTCTGAAGGATTCACAGACAAGTCCTGTATCCATAGCTACTGCGTCACTGCCAAACGGTAAGGTTGGAGAGGCATATTCCCTTAACCTGACAGCAGCAGGTGGAACAGCACCATATGAATGGAGCGGGACCGGACTTCCGGCTGGTCTTTCCGTAACAAGCTCCGGAGCTATAGCTGGTACTCCTTCGGCGGCAGGTACCTTCAGTATAAGCCTCAGGGTGGAAGACAGCGGAGAACCTGCACAAGAAGACAGTAAAGTACTGAGTATTACCGTAGCTCCTGCGAATCAGTCAGGAGGAAATACGGGAAACAATGGTGGAGGAAATACTTCTCCGGGCAAGACGGAAGACACAGCTAGTCCGGTTACTTCCACAAACACCGGAGATAATACAGTGCTGTCCGTTTCCATAAAAGCTGGAAGTGAATCAGGCGGAGCTGTGGCTGAGATAGGAAAGGCTACTATTCAAAATCTTGCACAAAAAGCCAGGGAAGCCGGAAATAACGGCCAAAAGGCCATAGTTGAAATCAAGCTTGAATCCTCCAGGGACATCAATTCCGTTAAGCTGGGACTGCCTTCAGAGGCTTTAAAGGAAATAGCTGCAACGGCAGGGGCGGAGGTCAAGGTCAGCACAGCAATCGGAAGTGTAATATTTGATACAAAGGCAATAGCAACCATAAATGCAGCAGCCTCCACCTCAAATATAGACATAAGCATCAACAAAGTAGAAGCTTCCTCTTTGGCTGAGGGAGTTAGGGCTGCTGTAGGTGAAAGGCCGGTTTATAATTTCTCGATTCAGGCCGGCAATAAGGAAATATCAGATCTTGGAGGAGGAACTGCCCGGTCAGGCATACCTTACACTCCAAAGCAAAATGAGAAGCATGACTGCATAATCATATACCACATAGATGATGCAGGTAACCTGAAGGCTGTCAGAAGCAGATACAATCCTGCTGCAGGTACGGTTGACTTTGTAACCACTCATTTCTCAAAGTATGCTGTGGGGTACAAGGAAGTCAATTTCAAGGATGTAAAGCCAGATAGCTGGTATGAAAAGGCTGTTGGGTTCATGTCCGCCAGAGGCATTATCTCAGGAGTGGGAGACAGCAGCTTCGCACCTGGAAAGCAGGTTACCAGAGCTGACTTCCTTATAATGGCAATGAATGCATACGGTATAGAGGCTGATAAAAAAGCAACCGATAACTTTGCTGATGCCGGCAGCAAGTATTATTCCGGCTATCTGGCCACTGCAAAGCGGCTGGGTCTGGTTTCGGGAACAGGGGATAACAAATTCAGGCCGGAGGCTCCTGTAAGCAGACAGGATATGCTGGTTATTCTCCATAGCATGTTGAACAAGCTTGGTGAATTGCCAAAGGCAACGGCCGGAAACCTTGAAGGCTTTAGCGACAGTGACAGGATATCGGGCTACGCAAAGGATACAATGAAGCTGTTTGTTGGAGCAGGTATTATTTCAGGAGAAAATGGTCAACTTAAGCCTAAAGCATATACATCAAGGGCTGAAGCTGTACAGGTGCTGTATAACCTGCTAGCCGGACAGTAAAAGGAATAAAGGAGTCCAGGGTCATAGCCTTGGGCTCCTTTTCATTACAGGAAGAAAGCCGGCATAGGGGGGCGTTCCAATGTATTTTTGCAAAATAAAGGTAAAAATATTAATACAATAGTAAAGATATTACAAATTAATATCAAGTCAAAAAGAATTCTTCTGCAGAGGGGTATTTTATAAGGAATTTTACAAAAACAAGTACGAATATCAAATTAACTTATCTCTTGCAAGCCTCTATAATGTAGTTGTAGCGCTACTGTTGCACAATGTGAAAATATTTTAGGAGGAATTTAAATGAAAAAGTCAATCGTTAAGAGTTGTCTTACTATGACAATGGCTGTGGCTATTACTGCTTCTTTAATTGGCTGTGGCAGCTCCACTGATAAAGATGCCAACAATTCGCAGTCAGCTAATTCGCAAGTGGCTGATACAACAAAAGTGGAAACAAAGACACCGGTTAAGATAAAATATCCAACCTTCAGAGTTGGTACTCATTCATCTGCTGCATTTGAAAAAGAGCAGATAGCAAAGTTTAACGAAAAATTCGGCAAGGAAATAGAAGTATCAGTGGAAGAAATCCCAAGTGATACTGCTTATAATGACAAGATGAAAATATTGGCGGCTTCCGGCGATCTTCCTGATGTTGTCATGGGTAAAAACGGAATAAACGAAATATTGATAAAGGGAAATCTAGCTACGGCCTTCAATGATTACCTTGATAAGGATACACAGTGGAAGTCTGAATTAGGGGATGAAGCTATTGCAGCAAACACCCGTGACGGCAAGGTTTGGTCAATAAGCGATCAGAAGCAGGTTATCGGATACTTCTACAATAAGGAAATGTTTGAAAAGGCGGGCATAAAGCCTGCTGAAACCTGGGAGCAATTCCTTGAGAACTGTGAAAAGCTAAAAACTGCAGGCTTCACGCCTTTAGCACTCATGACAGGTGAAAACGCATGGACCACCAATCTTTTGCTTTCATCAATTGTTGGTACAAACGGTGATGCGGGCAACAAATTCATGAATACCCTGCATCCTACAAACTTTGAAACTCCTGAAATGATTGACGGACTCAATAAGATTCAGGTAATGCTTCAGAAATATACAACCAAGGATGCTTTAGGCGCAGTTTATGCAAATGCTGCAAACAACTTCTGCCAGGGCAAGGCGGCTATAATACCAAATGGACCTTGGATGATCGGTGATTTCAGTGATAAGTCCAAATCTCCCGAAGGCTTTGACAAAAAGGTGGGGGTAGCGGCATATCCAGGAAGCGGTGCTTTCTGCTCCTATGAAGTAGGCTACATGGTTGGCTCGCAGTCCCAGGAAGCAAAGGATGCTGCTGCTGAATTCATTAAGTTCAAGACAGGTGCAGAAGGCCAGTCCATAGCTCTCGAGCTTGGAAACGTATTGCCTGTGTCTGACAAGGTACAGCCCTCAGAAGCCTTCAAGCAGAAATATCCTCTATTCGTAGAAACTATCGATGTAGGAAATAGCGCAAAAGTAAAATATCAGTATTTTGATACTATTGTATTCCCAAATGTTACTGATGCATGGAAGAATTTGTATCCTGAGCTCTCCTTCAAGCAGATAACAGCAGAACAGATGGCAAAGAAACTTACTGATACTGCAGCTAAGAATAAATAGTACCACTCAGCAACAACACTAATTAAGGCTAGAATACAATTCTCCTCGGCAGGTTTGAGGAGAATTGTATTTTAGAAGAAATAATTTTCATCAATGGGATTGAGCCGCTGCCCGGCTCATGGAGGTCAATATGGCGAAAAATAAGGGTTATATAGCTATGTTCCTGTTACCGACAATAATCTTGTTTCTCATAGTTTATGCGGTATCTATTGCTATACTTTTCGGTAGCTCCTTTACCGAATGGACTACAGGAACAAAGCCTGTCTTTATCGGGCTGAAAAATTATGTGCAAATGCTTACTGAGGATATGGACTTCAGAAAGGGTTTATTAAATACGGTTATATGGATTTTTCTTCAGTCTACCGTACATGTGGTCATCGGTGTGTTATTCGCCATTATTCTGAATATGAAAGAGTTTTATTGGAAGTTTGCACGAACTGTATTCATGATACCCAATATTATTTCAGGAGCGGCAGTGGGAATGCTTTTCCTTTGCATACTGAACCCCGAGTTTGGTGCCGTAAACAGTATCGTCAGATTATTAGGCTTTAAAGATTTTTCACAAAACTGGTTTATGGATTATAGAACATCCTTCTTCGCCGTGACCATGACCTGGCTGCCATACGCGGCGGTTGTAACAATACTGGTACTGGCTGAAATTGCCGCCATTCCCGACGCTCTGTATGAAGCAGCAAGAATTGACGGTGCAAATGAGATACAGATAAACCTCTATGTTACACTTCCTTTGCTGAGAAATATCATAGGAACCTGTGTATTGCTCTCAGGTACAAGCATGCTCCAGAAGCTGGACATCCTTGTAATGACAACGGGAGGCGGTCCTGGAAACCTGACCTTGAACCTGCCCATGTACATTTACAGGACAGCGCTTATGGATAATAACTTTGGATACTCAAATACAATAGGTACCTTCCTTGTAATATTCGGAATAGCGCTGGTGCTTTTGTACAGAAAATTATTTAAAATAGGAAGTTCTGAAGTATGAAAGGGGTGAGGGGTTTGAAAGGATTAAAGCTGGTTTTATCATTATTAAAATACATATTTGTTTTAGCAATCATCGTTCTCTCTGTGGGACCGTTCTTGTGGGTGTTCTTATCCTCCTTCAAGTCTAATGCGGAAATTCTCAACTATTCTATCGGCTGGCCAAAAAGCTTTGGGTTTTCCAACTATGCTATGGCCTTTAAAATTGCACCTCTGGCCCAGTTTTATTTGAACAGTGTGATTGTAGGCATAATCGGCACGGTGTTGAATCTGGTGGTTCTCGGAATGTCGGCCTATGTTACTGCAAGATTTGATTTTAAGGGAAAAAAGCTTTTGATAGGCATTTTTTCACTATCTCTTCTGATACCAGGCGCGGCGATGCTGCAGCCTTTATACCTGACTGTGAACACCTTGGGACTGTATGACAAACTTATCGGATTGATTATTGTGTATGCAGGATTCGGACTTCCTGCTTCTCTATATATAATTTCAAGCTATTTTCAAACAATTCCGAAAGAGATGGAAGAATCGGCTTATCTGGATGGAGCCGGCTTCATCAGAACCTTTATATCAATCATCCTGCCAATATCAAAGCCCGGCTTTGGAACAGCGGCAGTACTCCAGTTCCTGCTGTGCTGGAATGAATTTCAATTTGCAATTACCCTGACCACGGGCAATGCCAGCAGAACGCTGCCACTGGCACTTTACTATTTTAAAAGCCAGTTTGCCAGTGATTACGGAGTAATGTTTGCCGCCACTGTCATTGTCATTATTCCAAGCATAATCGTGTACATACTGATGCAAAAGCAGGTGGTATCAGGTCTGGCGGCCGGAGCAGTCAAGGGTTAGAAAGTTTAATATGGGGGAAAAAAGGATGGATTTGATGTATACAAAAAATCAGACACACCAGTTCGATGAGTTATGGTGTATTGCAGAAAAGGCTTTCGCCTTGGATTCAAACAAGCACTTTGAAGGGATTTTCACTCAGGGCAACGGATATATGAACGTGAGAGGGAGCTTTGAAGAAGGTCTCCGGGGAACCGCACAGGATGAAGAATACATGCGCATGCCCGCAAATGTTACCCTGGAACAGCCAAGGCATCCCATTACCAAATGGGGAACCTTCATTCCGGGTATTGCAGGGAAGCACCCCTTGCTAAAAGAGGAAATAATCAATCTGCCATATTTTCTGGATATGAAGCTAAGTATTGCAGATGAAGCAATGGATATGGAGCACAGCAGCATCAAGGAATATAAAAGGTGGCTGGATCTGAGGGACGGCAGTCTGTACAGAAGCTTCATATGGGAAGCGGAAATAGGGCTTGAGCTCAGACTCCAATATAAACGCTTTATCAGTATGGCGGATAAGCACCTGTGCCTTCAGCAGCTCCAGGTTGAGGTGCTTTCGGGGGAGGGCCTTCTGGACATAAGCTGCGGAATAAATCCGAAGGTGAGGACCAACGGCTACAACCATTTCAAGGAGGTACTCACCTGGGACAATGATTCAGGCAGCATTTGCACAGAGACCATTACCGACGGAGGAAACCGCGTCCTCATGCAGTGCGGTATCACCGCCTCTGAGGAAATGAGCTGGAGCAGGCTCACAAAGGACAAAAGAATATTCTTTCAAGGGCGTAAGGCCTTAAAGGCCGGAGACAGCCTGGTAATCACAAAAGTAACTGCTGTTGTCACCGACAGGGACATTGAGGAAGGGTCCCTCCAGCAAAGAGGTCAGCAGCAGCTGGAGCTCTTCTTCCGGGAGGGCTGGGGAAATATATATGAGAGACATTGGGAGGCCTGGAGCAAAAAATGGGCCAGCAGTGATATAAGAATAACCGGGGATGATTATGCACAGCTTGCCGTTCGCACCTCCGTCTACCACCTTATCAGGTCAAACTGCGAGGAGGACTCAAGGGTGGCCATATGTGCTAAGGGATATGCAGGAGAGGCATACTTCGGACACTACTTCTGGGATACCGAAATCAATATGCTGCCATTTTTCATCCATACTAATCCACAAGGGGCAAAAAATCTTCTGATGTACAGATACAATACCCTGGAGGGTGCCAGGAAGAACGCAAGGGAATACGGCTACAAGGGAGCCAGATACGCATGGGAATCCTCCCTGACTGGTGAAGAGCAGTGTCCTTGCTGGCAGTATGCCGACCACGAAATACATATTACTGCAGATATCGTATATGCAATATGCCATTATGTAAAGGCAACCGGAGATGCTGATTTTATAAGTGATTTCGGCATTGATATCATGGTCGAGACTGCAAGGTACTGGACTGAGAGGGTGGACAGAAATGAAGACGGCAGCTATGAACTGCTGGGTGTTATGGGGCCTGACGAATATCTCCCTATGACAAGGAACAATTCCTTTACAAATCGCATGGTTAAGTTCAGCCTGGATAAAACAGTTGAGTTTCTTCTGAAAATCAGGCAGGAGGATATAAGGAAATTCATTGAGATAGAAAAACGTTTGGACCTGAAGGCAAATGAAATAGGAATATTCAAGGCTGTGGGAGAAAAGCTGGTGCTGCCGTATGACCAAAATTCAAAGGTCATTCCCCAGTCCGAGGATTTTGAAAGCTATGCCGACCTGGACTTTGATGACATCTGGACAGACAGGACTAAGCCCTTTGGAAACTTTATATCACAGGAGAGGAACTACAGGTCAAAGGCATTAAAGCAAGCGGATGTGCTTGAAATGATAATGCTGTATCCAGAAGACTTTACACGGGAGCAGTTGATTAATGCCTATGACTATTATGAGCCCATAACAACTCATGACTCCTCACTTTCCGCGTCGGTGCACGGACTCCTGGCAGCCCGGATGGGAAGGATGGAGGAAGCGGAAAGGTTTTTTAAAAAGGTTATGGCTATAGACATGTCCCTTGTAAAAAAAGGGGCGGCCGAAGGCATGCATATTGCAAACTGCGGAGGCTTGTGGCAGTTTATTGTATACGGCTTTGCCGGTTTGAAAAGTGCAATGTGGTCCGGGGAAATAGTATTGGAGCCCCACCTTCCCGAGAACTGGGTAAAGCTGGAATTCACTATAGAGTGGCATGGCAAGCAGTACGGTATAGCAATTACCAAAGATAAGCAGGAAATTTTCCGGCTTTATCCATAGTGTGAACTGAGCAAAGGTGCCGTCCGGGACACCTTTGCTCATTTGCAGCACTTTATGGGAAGCTTCTATACTGCAGTAAAAATAACTATACACATTGGTGGGAGGTATATATGACACCATTTAAAGCAGCTATATTCGATTTGGATGGAGTAATTGTTGATACAGCCAGATTTCATTTTCTGGCATGGAAACGGTTGGCAGAAGAACTGGGTTTTTCATTTACCCAAAGGGACAATGAGCGGCAAAAGGGCGTAAGCCGCATGGAATCTCTGGAGGTGCTCCTGGAGGTGGGGGGCATTACCGGACTGTCACCCGAAAGGAAAGAAGAACTGGCCACAAAGAAGAATGAATGGTATAAGGAATATCTCTATGAGATGACTCCCGCAGAGCTTTTGCCGGGAGCAAAGGATTTTCTGGAGTATCTGAGACTACGGGGTGTAAGGATAGCTCTGGCTTCTGCCAGCAAAAATGCCCCCATCATACTTGAAAAGCTCAATATAACCAAGCTTTTTGATGCTATCGTAGACGGGAACAGTGTATCAAAGGCAAAACCCGATCCGGAGGTGTTTTTGCAGGCGGCGGAAAGACTTGGCATACCCGCCTCCCAATGTATTGTATTCGAGGATGCACAGGCAGGGGTAGAAGGTGCAAAAAGAGCGGGCATGCGGGTTGTAGGCATCGGTGAAAGAGAAATCCTGAAAAAGGCTGAGATAGTAGTGAGCGGCTTCCCTGAAATTGAGCCTGTGGTGCTGTTGAGTCATGTTGTGCAGAAAGACAGTGCAAAAGCCGGTTGAGCCTGAACCTTTCAGTTGCTGATAAGGAGCGAAGATAGCTATGAGTAAAGATATTCTGTTGTGCTTAAGAGATTTAAAATCAGGTGTCCCCATGGAACTCCGGACGGGAGGCTTTATTGAAAAAAAGCTGTTTACTGACCGTTACGGCAGCAGCCTGAATATCTTAAATATTTCCAACGGATTGCTGACTTTCACAATTATTCCCGAGAGAGGAATGGACATAGGTGAAATCCGCCTGGGAAAGGAAAAAATCTCATGGGACAGGAGTGAGGAATACCTCCTTCATCCTGACAATGTAGACCTGTATGAGGAGGGGGGCTGGGAAAAGGGCTTCTATGGGGCATTGGCTGCCATAGGTCCTGAAATTTTCGGCACTCCGGATGAGGTGAGGACTGTCCACGGAACAGGCTCTTATTCGGAAGCAGCCCCCGATTCCGTCAGAATTTTGCTGGGAGAAGAAAGGCTTTGTGTTGAAGGCACGGTTCCCATAAGGGGCTACGGTGCAAAACCTGTTTATGAGAAGAGCATCAGGTACGTGACCGCTTACAACTCCCCGCTGATAGTCAGAAAGGACACTACCGCAAATCTCACAGGGGTTCGTCAGCCGCTGGATGACGGCTATCATATTCAACTCTCAGGAGAATTCGTCTCAGAGGGCGGGAGGTATGTACTTCCGGTTGCCCGGGATAAAATGCTGCTGAGGGATTCGGCACCTATAGAGAAAAATCCTTTAGAGATATACGACTTCAATGAAAAACTTGATCCCATACGGTGCTATCAGTATGTACCTGAGCCTGTAAAGGGGCTGGAGGAATGCACAGGCCTTGACTTATATGGGGAGTTAATAAAAGATAGCGGAAAAATTACAGCGGAAATGCTTGTTAATTCTCAGACGGACGCTGCCGCCTTCGTCATAAGGCCTCTGGATAATTTCCCCAGATCCTTGATTGCAAAGAGGGCTGTCAAGGAACCTATGTATGCACTGGAACCCTGCAGAACCAGGCCCAACTCACTAAAACAAAAGGCTATTGACGGAGAGCTGGTGTATCTGGAGCCTTATGGAAGTGATGTTTCGTGGATAGCCTTAGGGGTAACCAGAGACACATCGGCAATTTTGAGGCTTGAGCAGCTTATAGAAGCAGCAGCCGGACAGAAGTAAAAAAATCACAAGAAAAGTCATAACATTCCGATTTTAATATGTAAACATAAAGTATATAATTATGTTAACTAATAGTCTGACCAAGAGACAGCCAAGGCGCGCATCATTGGAATTAAAGCATTATAACAGTCGTATTCATCAGCTTTCAAAGAAATACAGAGGTTAAAGAATATTACATGTTTTGAGGAGCAGAACCAACGCTTTTCAAGACATAGTAAAAATAAGAAATAATTAAAAAAGGAGATTACTATGAGGAAAAAGAGTTTAATTTCACTATCGTTAGCCATAATACTCTCATTATTGCTGACAAGCATTTCCTATGCAGATGTAACATCCGATTTCCAAAATCCTCTTATGCGCGGTGCAGATCCCACAATTGCAAGAGCAGCAGATGGGTTTTACTATTCATGTTTTGCTGTTGACAATGATATCTATTTGAAGAAGGCAGATACAGTTTTGGGAGTGGGCACAGCAAAAAGCAGATTGGTGTGGGATAAGCCCGGCAATTTTGGGTATGTATGGGGGCCGTATATCTACAGACTGGATGGAAAGTGGTACATTTACTTTACCTCCGGGCCGGAAAATGATTTCGGCTATGGACATCCAAGTTCCTACGTACTGGAAAATACATCTCCGGATCCTTTTGAAGGAACCTGGGAGCTAAAAGGAAAATCCTCAAATGCAGATGCGGACGGTCAGGTGACAGAGAAGGAAGGACTCCTGAATACCGAGGGTTATGGTTTGGCCTGCGGCGTTGTGACAATGGGCGGAAAAACATATTTTACATATACTAAATACTTTTATTTCACTGACCCGGAGGATCCATCAAAGACTAAATTTGATGAATGCCCCTCAATTGTGGAAATGGAGAATCCTTATACCTTAACTGGGCCGGAAGGTACTTTGGCCCGTCCGGTTAATGAATGGGAGAAGCACGGTGACAATATAAACGAAGGTGCAGCGGTTGTTGAAAGAAATGGAAAGGTATATTTCGGATACTCTGCCAGCAGCTTCATGAATGACAACTATTGTGTAGGAGTTTCCACGGCAGATGCCGGCAGCAACCTGCTGGAAGAAAGCAACTGGACGAAAATAAATGAGCCGGCATTGAAAAAATCGCCGGAAAACAGCACCTTTGGCCCCGGTTCACCTCTGTTTGTAAAATCAGAAGACGGTTCTGAGGATTGGCTCATTTATCATGGGGGACCGGTTGGAGGACAAACCGGCTCAAACAGATGGGTAAGAGCTCAGCGCATCAATTGGAATGATGATGATTCCATAAATCTTGGAATACCATCAAATCCAGGCACTGTGCTTGACAGGCCCTCTGGGGAGGAAAAGAGCGAGACCTACGAGGCTGAGGATGCAGCATTCTACGGAGTGACAAAAACAATTCTCAGTGACAGCTCAAAATCCTCCGGCAGCGGAGTTATGAAATACAATAGCAGCAGTGACGGCTATGTGGAGTTTATTGTTGATGCCAATACCTCAGGCAGCTATTCCCTGAATTTCAGGTACAACAACACCACAGGCGGCAATATCCCCATGAAGCTGGAGGTTAACCAGGATGGCGGCAGACAGCTTACCTTTGCTCCAAACGGCAGCAATGCTACAAACTATGACCTGCTGAGGGTGCATAACGTACAACTGAATGCCGGACTCAACAAAATAAGGCTGTCAGCAGAAGCGGCAAATAATCTGGTGCTGGATGCCATGATTACTAAAAGAAGCGTGATGTATGAAGCAGAAAATGCTGCTTTGGCAGGGGGAGCCATCGCTGAGAACAATCACACTGGTTACAGCGGAAGCGGCTTTGTTGGGAGTCTGTATGCAGAGGGTGCAGCTGCTGAGTTTACTGTAAATGCTCCTTATGCAGGCAGTTACTCTGTAAATCTGACCTACTGCAACGGGTTTGATAATATCGACAAGACCCTGAGCCTGTATGTAAATGGGGTTAAGGTGAAGAGGATTGATCTTTTCAGCTTCGGAAGCTGGGACACCTGGTCGGAACGCTACGATAACATCGAACTTAAAAAGGGCAGCAATACCATTACATATAAATATGATAATGGCGACGGCGGTAATGTAAATCTTGATTTTATAACTGTAACCGAAGCAACCACAAGACATTATGAAGCTGAAAATGCAATCCTGACGGGGAATGCCCAGATGGCAGGAGACCATACAGGATATACCGGTACAGGCTTTGTAAGCGGACTCTGGCAAGCAGGCTCTGTGGACTTTGAGGTAAATGCCGAGAATGCGGCAGCCTATGATGTGAAGCTGAGGTATGCTCTTGGCTTTGATGAGGGCAGAACCATGAGCCTTTATTTAAACGGTGAATTTGTAAAACAGATAGCCCTGCCAAAGACCGGCAGTTGGGACACCTGGAAGGAACACCTGGAAACCTTGAACCTGAATAAGGGAATAAATACTGTTTCATTCAAGCGGGATTCAGGTGATACCGGAGATATAAATATTGACAGTATTCATCTTGACAGGCGTATTCCCTGGAAGTATCAGGCCGAGGAGGCAACCATGGTGGGAGGAGCCCACCGTTCGGATGACCACCTGTGGTATGAAGGCACAGGTTTTGCAGGAGGGTTCGAGTCTGCATATGTATCTGAAAGCCAGTACGAAGGAATCAAGTTCAATGTAAACGTGCCGAACACGGCAGCCTACACTGCCACCTTGAGATATTCCGGGGCACAGCCTTCAAACATAACCATGAGCCTGTATGTCAACGGAACAAAAATAAAGCAGGTATCCTTGCCGCCAACGGCAAATTGGGATTCCTGGGGTGAGGCAACAGAAACGGTTAATCTGAAGGCTGGATATAATGTTGTTGAATACAGGAGGGATGCCGAGGATTCAGGCTGCTTCAATATAGACAGCCTAACAGTTGATAAATACAGTGTTGCAGGCACAGATCTGAAAAACAGAGGAATAGTATCGGGCACTGTATACACAATCAAGGCAAAGCACAGCGGAAAAGCCCTGGATGTATCCGGCTATTCAAACCAGCCGGGGGCATTGGTTGACCAATGGACATATGTTGGCGGAAATAATCAGAGATGGGAACTCATCGACCTTGGGACGGGATACTTTAAGATAAAGTCGGCACATAGCGGACTTGCACTGGATATTGTTGAGGGTTCTCCCGATATGGATATCTGCCAAACTACTCCGAGTGCCATAGACAGTCAGCAATGGCGTCTGGAAAAAGTCGGCGGCTATTATAAGATTGTTAATAAAAGCAATGGAATGGTAATGGATGTAAGCGAGGAGTCAAAAAGCAACGGCAAAAAGGTGCATCTGTATTCTTATGTAGGCAAAGCCAATCAGCTTTGGAAAATAGAGGTATCCTATGCAAATGAAATGCTGGTGCCGGTGACACAAATTACCGGTGTGCCTGATACAGCTACGGCTGGAACAGAACTTATGCTGCGGGGAAATGTTCTTCCCTATAATGCCACAAATCCTGATATCTCCTGGAGCGTGAAGAATGCAGGGGACACCGGAGCGGTAATCTCAGGCAGCACCCTGACTGCAACAGGAGCAGGAACAGTTGTGGTAACGGCTACAGTTCTGGATGGAGCCGGTGACAGTATTAATTTTACAAGAGATTTTACTATTACAGTGAATCCGCAGCAGCCGGTAAATAGTGCAGGAATTCTTCCTGCAAGCGCAAACTATGATTTGGGTACCGGGGCGGACGTAAGCACAGCCATAACCTGGAATGATGCTGCCGCAGTAACTGGGGTGGTATATGGAGGAAACACGCTGAATACTCCTGAGGACTATGCTGTAACAGAAAGCGCCCTGACTATAAAGGGTGACTATCTGTCAGCTCTTGGACTTGCAAACGGCGGTCTGGCGGAGTTTACAATCAACTTTGACAGAGGAAATCCTGCAGTTTTTGCAGTGAACATTATCGACAGCTCTGACCCAACACCTGTAAACCGCAGTATTTCAGTTGAAAGTGGTGAAAATGGTACGGCATATGCAGCTGTTACATCGGCGGCAATAGGTACCGAGGTCACTTTGACAGCCACTCCAGATGAAGGCTATCGCCTGAGGGAATGGCAGGTAATTTATCCCGCAGGCCTTACTATTACAGGAAACACTTTTACCATGCCTGCTGAGGCAGTTTCAGTAAAAGCGATATTTGAACTGAACCCTGTAGCAAGCTATACCCTGACTGTAAACGGCAGCTATGCCTCCGGAACAGGTGCGGGCAGCTATTCGGAAGGTTCCACAGTTACTATAGATGCGGGCAGCCGCAGCAATTATACCTTTGGAGGCTGGAGCTCCGGGGAGGGTGTAACCTTTGCCAACCCAAACAGCCCTGTTACCACATTCACCATGCCGGCTGGAAATGTTGCGGTAACGGCAGTGTGGAATTACAGCGGAGGAAGTGGCGGTAACAATCAGGGTGGAAGCGGAACTCCTGCAACCCCGGTAAATAACTATACAGCAGATATTGTTCTGCCGGATGCCTCAGGCAGCGGAACGGTAAATGCAAAACTGCCCTTAACCGTTAATGAAAAAACCGGAACTGCGGTTTTGGATACTTCAGCAAGGAAGGACCTGGCAGCAAGCGGCAGAACCTCAGTTATTACTGTACCGGCAATCCCGGGTGTCAAGGCCTATACCCTGAGCATCCCCGTTTCAAGCCTGACCACGGCTGGCTGGGAAGGTGCCGTAAAGGTTAATACTACCGCAGGCAGCATTACC